>NZ_JACJJC010000300.1 GCF_016899755.1 Sutterella massiliensis
TATCTTCGACCTTAGCGAGAAGCATTTCTTCGCGCCCCTCGTGAAGCACCTTTACGCAGAAGAGCCCCGATGCGTTGGAAACGGCATTGTTGGCAAGCCAACCCTCTTCCACGTCGGTCTCCCCGTCCCGACGTGTAACGACGTCGACAATGACGCGCAGCGACTGAATCGGAACAAGACGAATCTGTCCGGCAAGTCCGTTCGGGATGGCTTCCTGCGGAGCGCGCTGCTTCGCAGCGGACTCTTCCGCCGATACGGCTTCGGCAGGAGCCGGCTCGGCTTCTGCGGACGGCAGCGTGTTGCGCGCCGGTTCATCGGAGACAGTCTTGCCCGCGTCCCCCGTGTTGAGCGGTTCTTCCGCCCGCGATTCCACTGTCGGCGCCTTCGTTGCTTCTTCGGGAATCTCTTCCGCATTCGCGGCAGCACCGTT
>NZ_JACJJC010000301.1 GCF_016899755.1 Sutterella massiliensis
GTCGTACCGTCATACATGGGAGAGCTGACGACGCCGACTTCCGAATCGGCCGACGGCGAAACGGGCTGAAATACCGTTCCCTGTTCCGTCGCGCTCTGCGGAGCCGTGTTTCCGTGGTCACTCTCGGAGAACGCCGTATCGGCTGTTTTTCCGGAAGGCCATGAATCAGCTGAAACGGGCGTCACCGCACTTGAGCTGCCGTCAAATCCGCCGAGAGAATCCGAATGCGGCAGATTGAACCCGGGGGAGGGCGACGCAAGCGGCTTGGGTTCCGCAGCAACTCCGTCGAAGATCGTATGACTCTTCGAAGGCCCGCGTACGGCATCGTTGAATTCTTTGATGGGAGCAAGGAAACCGATTCCGCCCGTGTCAATGCCGGTAGTTGTGGCAACGTTCATTCGTTTGATCATATTGTCGGTAATGCTCTGC
>NZ_JACJJC010000302.1 GCF_016899755.1 Sutterella massiliensis
GTACAGCCGCGAACTGCAGGCGGCCTTTGCCAAATTCGAAGACGAAGCCTCGCTCATCGTCGGGCTGCCGCCCGACGAGCACCGACTCGACCGAGAACGCATTTTCCGCACCTAAAGAAGCGTAGAGGTCCAGCCGCCGTGGAAGCGGCTCGGCGTACCGACAATCGCTGCCCATGCAACCTATCCGGTTTCTTTGCATGCGACGCAATTTGAGTTTGCGTCGACTTCTATTTTCAGCCGAATGACGTCTTTTTAACGTAAATGGCGTCGACTCGAAGGGCGCGCGTTTGGTCAGCCGAGCCCGAGGGACGATCCTCAAGTGCAAAAAGGAAATAAATTCGGAGAACGCTCATGCTTCAGAAATCTCTCTCCTGTGCGGTTGCGGGTGCGCTGCTTGCCGCCTGCTCCACCGGTCTTATGGCGGC
>NZ_JACJJC010000303.1 GCF_016899755.1 Sutterella massiliensis
ACAAAGTACCGCCAGGCTGAGAGATCGTCGATTCGCGTCATCGGTTTTTGCGGCCGCTTCGATAGGCAGGCGCCGCCTCCTTCAGGTTGCGCGTTTAGCGGAAGAGCGGCCCGAAGAAGGGGGAATCGAACTTCGTGCAGCCGCTTCGAAATTTCAAGGTTTATCAGGCAATTCAAATGCTTATTTCTTTTTGTAACCCTATCAGAACCACGATGTAGAAAGCCATGATGTTTTTGCACTTCACGCAAAGTGTATTTGCGTCAAACAGTGTTGTGCAAGCGCTCGCGGACGCCGAAACTTCTTCGTCGATGCGTTCGCGGGTCCGAATTTGCTCGGTCGACATTCGGTCGGGCCGCCTCCGTTGCTCCACCTTTTCTCATTGAGGTTCGGTCCGGCAGCACCCGCGAACGTCTTTTTTCGAC
>NZ_JACJJC010000304.1 GCF_016899755.1 Sutterella massiliensis
GATATAAAATAGACACTACAAAACCCTATCTTATTAAGCCACTTAGAAGATTCTCCAGGAAATTTGAAGAGAAAATAGAAAGTATTACGATTAAAACAGCAACAAGGCAAATCACTTTAACTGGCGAAGCTAATGAAGATTTAATTAGAAATAAAACCATTGATAGTTTAAAAGAAGAAAACGAAAAATTAAAGAATAAAATTGAGATCTTGAGAAATGGGGTTTCTTTCAAAATTGGTCGTTTTTTAACATTTTTGCCGCGCGAAATTATTAACTTGACGAGGAAGTAATATGCCAAAAATCTCCGTTATCGTGCCGGTTTACAATGGTGAGAAATTCATCAATAAATGTCTCGACTCACTATTATTTCAAGATCTTAAGGATATTGAAATTATTGTAATCAATGATGGCTCAGTAGATC
>NZ_JACJJC010000305.1 GCF_016899755.1 Sutterella massiliensis
TCTCTATTGATTGCAAATAATGTTTCAATTATTTCAATGTTTTCAAAATTCAAAAATGGTTGAATATTTTTATCGAAATCAACGTTGATATGATCAATAGCTATTCTATGAAGCATATGATATTGGTTTTCTTTCGAGAACCTAACTTCGAATAGAATTCCTTCAAGTAAATCACTGATTTTTCGAGAGTTCCATTTAACGATATTTTCCCCTTTTCTATAGCAGTAAACAACTTTAGGAATAGCATAAAATCTGCCACTTGCCTTCATGCATTCCAAGAAGAATGGAGGATCCTGAAACCTCAGCAAATCCGGAAATTCAATTTTATTTTCAGAAATTAATTTGCGAGAATAAATAAACCGATGATATCCATAGTCAAACTGATAGTCTTCGAATTCAACAAAACCCTCTACATCAAATG
>NZ_JACJJC010000306.1 GCF_016899755.1 Sutterella massiliensis
ACGCTGGGTCGCCACGAGTTTTTCGAGGAGCTTGAGAATGGCCGCTATGCATTGCATTCTTCGCCGCGGTCATCCCGGCGCAGCACGCGCATGATGCGCTCAAGACGCGCATCGCGTACACGGTCATCGTCAGAGAAGAGCTTCGTGCGTTCGACGCCGATGAGAAGCCACCATTCGAGCGCTTTGCGCTCCTCCCTCGTGGCAGACACGACGCCGCCGAGCTTATCGAGAAGCTGCAGAGGCTCCAGACGGTCGAAGACTGTGGCTTCCAAGCCCGCTGCAAAGAGGAAGTCGTACGGGATCGAGCGCCAGTCGGTCTCGGATACGCGGCAGTATCGGGAGAGACGCAGCAGAGCGGCTTCGGACGGCAGTTCGTAGCCTTTGAGAAGACCGTTGGCGCAGTCTGCGCCGATCTTGACG
>NZ_JACJJC010000307.1 GCF_016899755.1 Sutterella massiliensis
CTATAAAGATTCGCTTCTGACAATCGAGTCCGAACGTTCCGGTGACGCTTCGTTCTACGGCGTCTTTACGGACGGCGAAGACGGTTCCGGCGGCGGCACGGTCGAAATTTCGCTCCTGAACACTTCGGATCACTTCCGCTTCGCGGCGGCACAGTCGAAAGCCGGCTTCACGGGCACCTTCGTGCTCAATAGCGGCACGATCGACTTCACCGATCTCTTCACGTCAACCAGCGGGAGCGGCGATCCGCTTGCCGGGGCAACGCTCGTCCTTAACGACGGCGGCGTGGTCGACCTCGTGGGCGACGGCTCCGGAACGAGTGCTTCGAACGAACGCAAGCTCGGCGGCCTCACCATGGCGGGCGGCACGATCGAAGCCGGGTCTATCGGCTACAAAGAAGGCGAGGGTGCCTTCAACTCGA
>NZ_JACJJC010000308.1 GCF_016899755.1 Sutterella massiliensis
ATCCGAGAGTCCTGCGATGATGCGTAGAAGCGTCGACTTGCCGCATCCAGACGGTCCGACAAGCGTCAAAAATTCGCCCGGATGAATCGTGAGGTTAATGTCGTTGAGAATAGTTTTCCCGTCGACTGCTTTCGTTAGGTGCTCTAAAGAGACTTCTGCTGGCATACGGCCCTCCGCGCTGTGGCTATGTCCGCTTGATTTCGGACTCGCCGAGTAGCTTAGGGAGGGCGCGTGAAGCTTTGTTTACATGGCGATGAAGAGATGGTCACGAAATTGTGACGCTAGTGTTTAGACACGGTGCACCTGCCATGACAATGAAGCAGTTCAAGTTCAGGCAAAAAAGTCTTCAACTGTACATGAGAGTGGCTTTCCGCAGGTTCTTTTGCAAAGGCATGATCAGTAAATTTTTATATAATGA
>NZ_JACJJC010000309.1 GCF_016899755.1 Sutterella massiliensis
CGATGATGGGCTTCCGTCAGAATGCGGACGGCGCCCTCACCTGGGGTTACGGTCAGCGCTACGTGAAGTACGACCTCATGGGCCGCAAGGTTTTCAACCGCATGCTCCCCGAGGGCTACGACGACTTCAGTCACTCGCTCGACCCGATGCAGAACGGCAACTACCTCATCCGCGTCTCGGACGCCGACTACGCCCGTCCCGACGGCAAGCGCGTGCGCACGATCCGAGACGTGATCATTGAAGTGGCGCCGAACGGCGAAGTAGTTGACGAATGGAACCTCAACAACATTCTCGATCCGTACCGCAGCGACGTCATCAAGACGCTCGATCAGGGCGCCGTCTGCCTCAACATCGACGTCAACAAGCAGGGCGTCACGATGAGTGCCGACGAACTCGCTGAACTCGACAAGTCCGACA
>NZ_JACJJC010000030.1 GCF_016899755.1 Sutterella massiliensis
CGTGGAATGGAAACAACCGTACGGCGCCAGGCTCTTGCCAAGAGTGCGAATAAATGCCCTCCATTCCGGGGTTGAACCGCCCTAAAGAATGGAAATGGAACCGGTAGATTTAACCGGTTTCGGGGAACGGAAAGCGGCGGTCCTTCGGGTGGACGCATCTCACCGTGAGAGGCTTGGGTACAGCAAAAGGCGCGCCCCACAAAAGAAGCGCGCCTTTGCGTGACGGCCCGTGAAGCGGCTTGTCCGGCCGTCCGGGCCCGAGGCGGCACACGGGGCCGCCTCCATGGCAGCGATTAAGCTGCGTTTTCCTTCGCCTTGGCGGCAGCCGTACCGGCGATGCGGCCGAAGACCAGGCAGTCGAGAATGGCGACAGAACCGAGGCGAACGGCACCGTGCACGCCGCCCGTGGCTTCACCGGCAGCGTAGAGGCCGGGGATCGGGGCATACGTAATGACGTCGAGAACGCCGCAGTTGTCGTCGGTGATCAGACCGCCCATGCAGTGGTGAACCTTCGGCTGGCACTCGCCGACGTACCACGGACCGTCAACCATCGGAACCTGGTCGTTGTTGATGTAGCGGCCCCAAGCCGGGTCCTTCTTCGTTTCAACGGCCTTGTTGAATTCGTCAACGGTCTTCTTGAGGTTTTCGAACGGGATGCCCGTACCCTTGGCGAGGTCTTCGAGCGTCTTGTACTCGGAGACGATCTTCATTTCGAGCATCTTTTCAAGGAAGCCCGGACGCTGCTTCTTGAGCGGTTCGACGTTCTTGCCCTGGGCAATGGCGAAAGCCTTGCGGCCGGCCTGCTGTTCGAGCATGATCGCGTCGGCGCGAACCTTGCGGTTGGCGAGTTCGTTCACGAAGCGGTTGCCTTCGGAGTTGACCCAAATGCCGTATTCGGCAGCGGCCGTCTGGTTGAACTGCCAGCCGATGCCCATGCCCTTTTCATGCGGGTTGCCCCACGGGCCGCACTGGATCCAGTCGTTCTGAACCTGCAGGCAGCCGATGGCGGAGGTTTCGCGCCAGAGTTCGGACGTGGCGCCCGGCTGGTTCGTCGTGTCGAGGTCAGCCGAGAGCTTCGGGTCCTGGAACATGCGGAACTTCACGTCGGCCGCGAAGCCGCCGTAGCAGCAAACGACGCCCTTCTTGGCGCGCAGGAACTTTTCCTTGCCCGATTCTGCCTTCGGGAAGCGGTAGCCTTCGCGAACCTTGACGCCGACGACCGCACCGGCTTCGTTGCGGATGATGTGTTCGACGTAGCAGCGGTTCTTCATCGGAATGCCGAGCTTCTTCACCATGTCGATTTCCTTGGTGACGATACCCGAGCCCGAGCCGTTCTTCGTCGTGACATAGCGCGGAACGCTGTGGCCGCCTTCCTGACCGATGGCATCGGGCAGGAATTCGACGCCGAGCGTCTTCACGCACCATTCGTAGTTCGAAAGCGCATGCTCGGCAAGGAGGCGAACCTTCTTCTTGTCGTTCAGGTACTGACCGGCAACGAGAATGTCCTTTTCAAGCAGATCGACCGAGTCTTCGATCTTGTGCATCTTCTGCTGCGGGCAGCCCGTTGCCGTCAGAATGCCGCCGTTGATGATGGAGTTGCCGCCGAAGGTCGTCATCTTTTCAAGCACGACGACGTTCGCACCCGCGTTCTTGGCTTCAATCGCGGCAGCGAGACCGGCAAAGCCGGAACCGATGACGATCACGTCATAGGTTTCGTCCCACTTGATGTTCTTATCGACGCCGTGCGCCATGAGAGGCGATGCAGCAAGCGCGGCTCCGCCTGCGAGCGTGCTGGCAATAAGGCTGCGGCGCGAAATCTGATTGGTCATGGTTATTCTCTCCTTTAGATGACGACGGTTTTCGTTCGGGTTGCAAAGCGCGCCGCGAAGTGCGGGCGCTCGTTGCCGACCGAGCGAAGCGGCGCGCGGCCGCTGCCGCGCACGCGCTCTCTGAGCCGTCACTACATATTCTCCTCTCAGAGTTCCTAGGAGAGATGACTTTGGTCAAACGGGCAAAGGCGTCTGGGCGTTACTCCCATTGGGACAAATCAGCTGGACAAACCCCCTTTTTAGGAGCCACTATTGCCGAATCTCGCGCAGGATCGACGCGGGCAAATCGCGTTCGGTACTGCGGAAGGGATTGATGTCGATCCCGCCTCGGCGTGTAAATGCAGCGTAAACCTCAAGCATCTCCGGCGAGAAGGCCGCACGCAGGTCGTGGAAGATCTGCTCGACGCACTGTTCGTGAAAGCCGCGATGACGGCGGTACGAGACGAGGTAGTCGAGCAGCGCCATGGGCGCAGGGCCGCGGCCGCGAATGCGCACGACAACGGCCGCATAGTCGGGCTGCCCGGTCACGGGACAGAGCGAACGGAAAATGCGCGTCGACCAAATCTTTTCACCGGTCTCAGCCGGGTCGGCACCCAAGCGCAGCACCAGTGCGTCGGCTTCGGCTGCGCGGAATTCGTGCGAGGCGGCTTCGGGGAGCGTTTCTAGGCATGTGCCCGGGAGCGGCGTCACGTTGCCCGCCCATTTCTCGGCGGGCGAAAGCTTCACGCGGACGCCTTCGCCGATGCGCGCGCCGAGGTCTTCTTCCATGCGCTTTTCAACTTCTTCGAGCGAGGCGACCGTCGTCATGGCGAAGCTCCCCGCGTAGAGCTTCAGGGACTTCGACTCGACAATCGAGTGGGTCGAGGCGGGGACGAAAATTTCGCCCACCGCCGTCTGCGGCAAGCCGTTCGGCGCGAGCCACGAGAGTTCGTAAAGACGCCAGATGTCGGTGCCGCGGAAATGATGGTCGCCGATCGCGTCACGGCCGAGCGAGCGCGGAATCGGCTGAATGAGCGTCGGGTCGTAGCTGTCGCCGTAGACGGTGCTTTGACCGAGAAGCGTACCCTTGGGTTCGGGCATCAGAACGGGCATGGGAATCCTCGCCGAAAGGAAGTTGAAAGCGTTTTTGTCGAGCTCGGGATTGTAGCCTTTCCGCTGCGCGAGCTTCGGGAAAATCCTGAGCAAAGAAAAAACGGGCGGTCCCGCATACGGCGGCCGCCCGATTTCCGGCTGCGTTTTGCCGGAAGCTCGAACTGGTGCTTTATTCGGTGTAGGAGCCCGGCACGCGGGTGACGAGGGGCTTGCCTTCAAGGAAGGCGCGCACGTTTTCAAGCAGGAGATCGGCCATGTCGTCGCGCGTCTCGAACGTGCCCGAAGCGATGTGCGGTGCGAGAACGACGTTCTTCATGCCGAGGAGCTCGGTTTCGACATGGGGCTCGTGCTCGAAAACGTCGAGCGCCGCGCCCGCGATGCGGCCTTCGCGCAGCGCCTTGATCAGGGCTTCGGTGTCGACGAGTGCGCCGCGCGCGATGTTGACGAGCATCCCCTGAGGGCCGAGCGCATCGAGCACTTCGGCGTTGACGAGGTGATGCGTTTCGGGACTCCCCGGGATCACGACAACGAGGAAGTCCGCCCACTCGGCGAGCGACTTCATGTCGGCAAAGCGCTTGTAGGGGACGGGTTTTTCGTGGCGGGCCGTGTAGCCCACTTCCATTTCAAAGGCGGCGGCGCGCTGCGCGAGGACGCTGCCGATGCGGCCGAGCCCGGCAATGCCGATGCGCTTGCCGAAGATGCGGCGCCCGAGGCCGAAGTCTTCGTTGGGCCAGCGGCCCGCACGCACGAAGGCGTCGGCCTCGGCCGTGCGGCGCGTGAGGGAAAGCAGCAGCGCGAAGCCGAAGTCGGCGACGTCGCGGCTCAGTACGTCGGGGGTGTTTGAGAGCGCAATGCCGCGGCGGGCGAACTCGGCGAGTTCGTAGCCGTCGAAGCCGACGCCGTAGTCGGCCGTCATCTCGAGCTCCGGGAAGCGGTCGAGGAGGGGCTTTTTCACCTGCATGTTGTGTGCGCCCACCAGGATGCGCGCTTCGGCAGCACGTTCGCTTTGAAAGCCCGAGAGCGGATCGGGCTCGAAGAGAACGTCGCCCAACGCCCGAAGTCCTTCGAGCATCTTCGGGCGCATGAGCTTTTCGGGAATCAGGCTGACGATGACGGGTGCGGTCATGATGGTTGCTCCTCGTTGTGTAGTGTCCTGCGGGCGCGCGGGCCGGGTTGGGCGCCGCGCTTGCGTCGCGTCAAATGCTTCCGAGTCTACGCCGCGTCGCCCGAAAATGGGAATGTCCGACGGTGCCGACGGGCGCTTCATCGGGCGACGGGCGTGTGCGCCCGATCAGGCTTCGGTGCTGCGGTCGAGCGAGAAGATCGACTCGAGTTCGCGCGTCGGGAGGTCGCCGATCCAGGTTTCGCCCGTCGCGACCGTGAGGTCGGCCAGGTCGCGCTTGGCGGCGAGCATCTCGTTGATGCGCTCTTCGAAGGTGCCTGCGCAAACGAAGCGCCAGACGATGACGTCGCGCCGCTGCCCGATGCGGTAGGCGCGGTCTGTTGCCTGTGCTTCAACGGCCGGGTTCCACCAGAGGTCGTAGTGCACGACGGCCGAGGCTGCCGTGAGGTTGAGCCCGGTGCCGCCCGCCTTGAGCGAGATGATCATGACGCGCACGGCGCGGTCGTTCTGAAAGCGGTCGACCATCTTCTGGCGGTTCGCAACCGAGACGCCGCCGTGCAGGAAATCGGGCCTTTCGCCCGTGGCGCGCTCGATCCACGTCTGAAGCCGCTCGCCCATTTCGCGAAACTGCGTGAAGATGAGCACCTTGCGGTCCGATTCGCGGCAGCGCTCGAGAATCTCGAGAAGCGCGGCGCCCTTGCCGGAATCGGGCAGCGGCGCTTCGGTTTTCGAATACTGCGAGGGCGAATTGCAGATCTGCTTGAGGCTCATGATGAGCTTCAGAACCTGACCGCGGCGCGCGGCCTTGGCATCTTCGGCGGCGATGGGCGCTTTGACGGGCTGCGCATCGGTGCTTGGGGGTGCTTCGCCGCCGCTCTCGGGGGCGGTGCTTCCCGCCGCACGGCGCTCGATATCGCGGATTTTGTCGAGGTGCGACTGCAGCACCTTGCCGTAAAGCGCCGCCTGCTCGGGCGTCAGCGTCACGAAGCGGTCGATCGTGTTGCGCTCGGGCAGGTCCGAGATGATCGTCTTGTCGGTCTTGAGGCGGCGCAGCATGAAGGGGGCCGTAAGGCGTCGGAACGCTTTGGCTGCCGCCGGGTCGCGATCGCTTTCGATCGGGAGCACAAAGGTCTTTTGAAAGTCCTGCGCCGACCCCAAAAGATGCGGCTGCACCGTGTTGAGAATCGACCAGTACTCCATGAGTCGGTTTTCGACGGGCGTGCCCGTCATGGCGATCGTCTGCGGCGCGCCCAGCGCTTTGGCGGCCGCCGCCTGTGCGGAGGAGGCGTTTTTAACGGCTTGCGCTTCGTCAAGGACGAGGAGGCGCCAGCGCACGGCGGAAAGCACCTCGGCGTCGCGGCGCATCGTGCCGTAGCTCGTGAGAACGACGTCGGGGAGCGTCGAGCGGTCTTCGGGAAGCTTGCGGTTCGGTCCGTGGTAGAGCCCGACCGTGAGCGACGGAGCGAATTTCGCGATCTCGCGCTGCCAGTTCGTCATGAGCGTTGTCGGTACGACCGCGAGGACGCGGCCTTTCACGAGTTCACCTTCGAGCTTCAGCTTGTCAATGGCGGCGATCACCTGCAGGGTCTTCCCGAGCCCCATGTCGTCGGCGATAAGCGCCCCGATGCCCAGTCGGAGGTTTTTCATGAGCCACGCGTAGCCGCGTGCCTGATAGGGGCGCAGCGTTGCACAAAGGTCCGGGGGTGGCGCCACGTCGTCAACCGCCGTGAGCCTGGCAAGCCCCTCGCGCACGCGCTCGGAGACGTCGACTTCGGCGCCGCGGTATTCGCCTGTGAGCGCTGCGCGCATCTTTTCGAGGTAGCTCGGCTGCGGGGCCTTTTCGAGCGTCGCCGCCATGGCGGCGAGTTCGTTGGGGTCGATCCAGACGAAGTCGTCGCCGATGCGAACGACTTCGCCCGCGTGGGCTTTGAGGCGCTCGAATTCTTCCGGCGTCAGTTTTCGATCGCCGAGCGCCACCGACCAGTCAAAACGCGAAAGTGCGTCGCGCCCGAGCACGCTCGCGCCGCTCTTCGGTCCCGCATCGAGATGCGCGACAAGCCGCGGCTTCAAAAGACGCTTGAGCTTCTCGGGCAGCATGACCGAAACGCCGAGGAGCGTGAGGACGGGCGCCGCATCAAAGAGAAACTCCTTCAATTCGCTCGAGAGGAGTGTCAAGGGCTTGCCGCCCTGCTCACGAATGTCTTCGAGTGCCGGGTATGCACCCGCGAGCGTTTTGAGAATCGAGAGCGCGGCGAACCTGTCCTTGGCGTAGCGGTCGTCCTTGAGTAGCTTCGCGAGCATCACGGGGCGCTTCACGCTGAAGTCTGCGGCATGCGGATCGGTTGCGCGCGCGTCGACTTCTTCGTCATCGGGCACGTCGGGCGCCGTCTGCGCGGCTTCGATCGACTGCGGGTCGACCGCACGGCCGAGAACGCCGAAGTTGAGTTTCACGCCCTCGGCATGAATGCGCGCCGTCAGAACCGGTCGCCACGGATAGGCGTCCCCGAGGAGGAAGGCGCGCAGGCTGCGCGTAAAAAGGCGCTCGGCGCGCGGCGGGAAGCGTCCGTCCGCGAAGCGCATGTCTTCGCCGAGCGCGGCCGCGCAGTAAAGCGACTCGACGCGCTCCCCGGCCTTGGCGGCATACGTGGCGCGCAAAAGCGCACCGACGGCGGTTGTGAGCGCAAGAAACACCGTGCGGCGAATGCGGCTTTTCGCTTCGGGCATGAAGCGAAGCGTTTCGGGCTCAAAGAGCTTCTCGGCAAAGGGCGCGACGCCCTCGACGAGCGCGTCAAAAAGCGTTGCGACGGGGCGGCTTCGCAATGCGGGCGTCCATAGGACGCGCGGCATCGGGTGCTCGATGCCTTCGGGGACAATAAGCGCAGGTACGACCGAGGCGCTCTCGATGAGACGCGCGGCGGCTGCCGTGATTTCTCGCCAGCACTCGACTGTCGGTGCTTCGTACCTTGCGTCGGCGCTCGTGAGCGCAAGGAGTGCGGCAAAAACCGCGTTCGGGTCGGTTTCAAAGCGCTCGACGCGGTCCTTTCTCGCCCGCGGCGGACGCGAGATGCGAAGGAGGGCGGCCGAAGCGCCCGCCGTGTCGTCAAAATCGATGGCGAGGTTGAGGCGGAAGGCTTCGGGGGCAATCGACGCATGGGCTTTGGGCGAGCGCGCGAGTGTCTGCGAAAGATAGGCATGCCAGTCGGTGCAGACGGTATGCGAGGGCGCGGCTTCGGCGGCGCCAGCCTGCGCAATCGCGCGTGCGGCCGATTCAAAGGCGCAGAGTTCGACCGTCTTTCGCACGGCGCGGCCCGCCGCATCGATCATTCGCAGGATTTCGCCGCGAAAGCTTTCCTTCATGCCGGGGTCGACCCGCCCGGGCAGGAGCTTTTCGAGCGTCGGACGCATGCTCGTCAGCTGTCCGTAGGGAATCGAGCGCAGCTTTTCGAGCGCCGCTTCGGGCGCAAGGGGCTCGGGATCGGCGCGGTCTTCGGTTGCAGCGGCAAGAAACGCTTCGAGCGTGAGAGGCTTGGCCGTCACCGTGTCGGTGACGTCGATGCCGCGCGCTTTGAGCGCGCCCTGCAAATCGAGTCCGCGCAGCTTGAAAACGAGAAACGGATCGCCGTCGATCATGTCGGCGAGCGCGTAGAAAACGGCGGCGATGTGCTTGCAGACGCGCGCGCTGTCCGGGCAGCTGCACGAGAGCGTCATGCTGCGCCAGCTCTTCGGGAAAAGTTCGATCCCGAGCGACGCCGCGATCTCGGCAACGGCGGGCGAGAGCGTGCCGTCGAGCAGCTCGGCAACGAGCACCGGGTCGCGCGCGACCTGCGCGAGAAGCTGTTCGGCCTTCTTGGGGGCGATGGGCGGGAGCGCAATGTGCACTTCGTACGGGTAATAGGCCGATCCGTCGACCAATGCTTCGACCGAGAGTGTCTCGGGGTGCCATTCACAGCTCGCGATGCGCCCCGTGTTGCAGTAGGAGCGCCCGCGCGGGAGGCGGTTGGCGTGGTCAACGGATTCGAGGGCGCGCAGCCACGCGGCTCCCCACCAGGTATTGCCGTAAGTGCGTCTTTTGGCCATTGTTGTCGGTGTAATTGTCTTTTTGTCGGAAGGTGCGGCACCGCGCGAGGTACGTGCGCTAGAGAGGCATTCTACGTAGGACGACAAAAAGCGCGCCCGATTTTGTGTCGGACGCGCTCTTGCGGTGCGCTCACATACTGCAGCCGAACCGAGTGGCTCAGTGCATGTTGCGGAAGAAGTCGTTCTTGGGCGCCGGGAGCACAAGGAGCGCGATCGCTGCGATGCAAAAGAGGATCGGGTGGCAGACCGCGCCCGCAAAGGCGAGCGTGAGCGGGAGGCGCTCGTCCACAAAGAGCTCGAGGCGCCAGATCTCGAGGCCGCGTTCGAAAATCATGCCGTTGAGCGCAAAGGCGTCGGCGTAAACGCAAACGATCACGACGAGGAGCGTGAGTGCGAGCACGGTCGAAAAGCGACGGCGTACGGCGTCGTTGTAGGAGAAGATGCGCTTGGCGGCAAAGAGGACCAGGAGCAGCGCGAGACCGACAATCGAGGGGGCGGCCGCCCAGAGAAGCGCGTCTTCGGCAAGCTTGCCCGACAGGGTCCAAATGCTCATGCTCCAGAAAGCAAGCGTCACGAGAATGAGGGCGAAAGTGAGCGAGCGTCGCATGATGTGTTGGGCCGGCTTGAAGCCGGTTGGTTGCGGTTCGTCGGATGCGCCGAAGACAAATGCGGCGCGGTTTTATGAAGCTTGTTCACAATTATAGCGGCGGGCTCGTGCGGAAAGCGCGCTCGAGCGCGTTGATGCCTTTTCCCGAATGGCGTGCGGCGCAATGCATTCGGGTGAAATCGGCTTGCGTTTCGGCGCTTCGGTCGCGTCTCACGCGGAAAAGATCGGCAAACGTTCGCGCGAAATCCCGTCAAAGCAAGCGTCAAAATCACGTCAAAGCCTCTGATGCAGGCTAAGAGAGCCCATTTTGACTGCCGCGGGTTTTCACGTCCGCCACTAAACTCTCCTGCAATGTCCGGCGCTCGGAGCGCCATTTTCTAGAGCGAATTGGAAGAACAAATGTCCGTGACGATACTCGTGGTCGACGACAATCCCGACATTCTTGCCAACGTGCGCGACTTTCTCGAATTGAAGGGCTGGCGCGTGGAAACAGCGACGACGGCGGCCGATGCCTGGGAGCGGCTCGCGCGTGAAGCCGTCGATCTGCTCATTCTCGATATCGGGCTGCCCGGCATGGACGGCATGACGCTTTGCCGGCGCATCCGCATTGCCGATAAACGCCTGCCGATTCTGATGCTGACGGCACGAGACGCCGTCGACGACCGCGTAGAAGGACTTGCGTGCGGCGCGGACGACTACGTCGTGAAGCCCTTTGCGCTGCGTGAACTCGGTGCGCGCGTTGAAGCGCTTTTGCGCCGCGCGTTCGGCTCGGGCGTCGAGATGCTGCGCGTGGGCGACCTCGAGATGAATCTCGACAACTTCAGCGTGCGCCGCGCGGGCGAAGAAATTCGCCTCAATCCGATTTGTCTCAAGATTCTGCGCACGCTCATGCGCAGAAGCCCCGGCATCGTGAGCCGCGAAGCGCTCGAAAACGAAATTTGGCACGGCAGCGCGCCGCAGTCCGATAGCCTGCGCTCGAACCTCTATCTGCTGCGTCAAGCGGTCGACAAGCCCTTCGATCAGCCGCTCATCCGTACGCACCCGACGCTCGGCTGGTCGATTTCGGCCGAAGGCGCTGCGCCTCGCCGAGTCGAGCGTACCGATGTCGGCAGCAAGGCCGACCTCACGGACGCCGCGGGCGGCACGCTCGGCGCTCTCGGCACTTCGAGCGGCGGCAGCCGAACGATGGGCTTCGATTAAGAGCTGTCTTTCCGGCGATTTATCGTTAGGCATCGCTGGTGCACTGTTGTTCGAAAGAAGCGTCGCGCTACACTTGCCGAGGACGCTCAGCTGCGGAGATAGTATTTGTCGGCGGCTGAGTCGGCACACAGACAGTGCAGTCGGACGAGGCCGCTCGCGCGGCCGTTGGGAGGAGCGAGTGGACTCGTCGAATCACACCGAGACGAAAGCGGAAAGCGAACATTCCGCCGAGAAGGAAGGGCGCGCCGCAGCGCACCGGCAGCACGCAGCGCAGCGGCACGGCTTCGGGTTGGCAAAGCGCATTGCGCTCGCTTTTGCCGCGCTCATCACGATTGTTGCATTCGCTTATTCGATCGCGATCCGCTGGAGCATCGAGGTCGCGGAAAGGCACCTCGTGACGAATTTTCTCGAAGAGCTTTTCGTCACGGCCGTTGACGACCTGCGAGCGGGGCACGATCTGGATTTGGGCAGTTTCTGCGAGCTCTATGGAAGCGCACCCAATATCAAGCCCGCGACCGAAGCAATGACGGGCTACAAGCCCGGCTTCAACGAAATTACGACGGATCCGGCCCAGTTTCTTTTCAAGGGCAGCTGGGAAAAAGGCGAGCTTGTCCTCGTTTGCGATCAGGTGGGCTTTGAGGAAACGGAGCGGGAGATTTGGTTTCACGCCGGAAGCTCGGTCGTGGTGGTTTTCCTCATCAGCATGCTCTTGGGCGTCTTTCTCTCGCGCCTCATCATGCGTCCCGTCGAGCGCCTATCTGCGGAAGTGCGCCGCAGCGTACACCTGATCGGTACCGACCGCTACCGGTCTATCGATCCTAGGCTCATGACGAACGACGAAATGGGTGAACTCGCACGCACGTGCGACAGCGCCATGCACCGCTTGAACGAAGCGTTGAAGCGCGAAAAGGCTTTTACGGGCGACGTAAGCCACGAATTGAGAACGCCGCTTGCGGTTATTCAGTCGAGCGCCGAGCTGCTTTCGATGAGCGACTTGGGTGCGCGTCAGCGCGAGCAGGTCGAACGCATCGTTCGCTACAGCAACCGCATGCGCGAACTTCTCACGCTGTTCCTGCATTTTGCGCGCAACGGCGCGAGCAGCAAACTCAATGCCGATGCCGATACGGTCAAGGGACTCTTTGCGCTCATGGACGATGTCTGGCGCGACAAGGCTGCGCAGAAGGGGATTGAATTCGATATCCGGACCGAGGCGACCTGTCCGGGGACTTATTCACCGGTCTTTCTCGGTACGGTTTTAAATAATCTCGTCAAAAACGCCGTTCTCTACGTGCCCTCGGGCAGTCGAATCGTCGTTACGGAACGCAAAGACGGCTTCACGGTCGAAGACAACGGTCCCGGAATAGCGCCGCAAGAGCGCGAGCGCATTTTCCGCGACTTTACGCGGGGTGCTAACGCGACGGGCGAAGGCGAAGGGCTCGGGCTTTCGATTGCGGCGCGCGTCTGCGACCGCATGGGGTGGCGCATCGAACTGCTGCCGAGCGAAACGGGGGCGCATTTTCGCGTGACGGTCGTT
>NZ_JACJJC010000310.1 GCF_016899755.1 Sutterella massiliensis
GTAGTAAATGAGCCAGAGGTTGTCAGGTTCGTGCGTGAGTGCTGTATCTATCCAGCCGAGCGTCCGGTCGGCAACTTCGGGTGTAACATTCGGGAGTTTGGATACCTCTTTTGCAGCCAATCGAATCACTTGTATGGCGATGCCATCAAAAGTTATTTTCTGATCACTCGTCCATTTTTCCCAATGTTGTGGCTGGAAGTTAATGGGATCCCACCAGGCGAGAAAAATATGCATTTTAAGAACGCCTGCCTCAGCAAGTTTCTTTGCCTGGTAGAGCATCAGGCCGTAAAGCATGTCGGTTTTATCGTTACCGAGATGGAGCCACTTCCAAATATTTCGTCGGACAATCTGGCTAGTTGTAGAACCCTTTGCAAGGAGTACTTTGTTCCATTTATAGTAAACCCAGCCAAGGCCGC
>NZ_JACJJC010000311.1 GCF_016899755.1 Sutterella massiliensis
GTTCAGGCTAAGCGCGGGGCCGGCTTCTTCGTTTGCGAAGAGAACGTTGCAGAGAAACCGAACCCTGCCGAAGAATCCCGGCTGGAGACCGTGAACACGGCCTCAAGACGGCCTTCCGCGTCGATCCTGGAAAAGACGGAACGTGCTCGAAGAGAAATGGTCCCCGAACAGCGAAGCTTTACCAGAAGACCTTTGACGACCTACGCTTCAGGCATTAACTGCATCGCGGAGAAGCATTTCCTTCGTTTTGCCGCGCAGTTGGCACGATCTCCTTGGCTCCACCGTTCCTACAGCGATCCGCAAGGCTATTTGCCCCTTCGGCACGCGATATGCCGCAGACTCCTTAAAACACAGGGAGTCCAAGTGCGGCCCGAACAAGTGGTTGTCACTAGTGGTTTCGTCCAGAGC
>NZ_JACJJC010000312.1 GCF_016899755.1 Sutterella massiliensis
TTCCTGGGCCGCCGTCATGGCCGATCCGACGCTGGTCGGCGTTGTCCCGCTTCAATTTGCACGTCAGATTGCCAACGCGTCTCCCTTCGTGATTCTTGGACGTCCGAGCAACACGGCCATACTTCATCCGACCATGCTCTGGCACAAAAGGACGGACGGCGACGAAGCTTTCGAATGGATTCGCGGCATGCTAGCAAACGATCACCGAGCAATCGACGAGCACATTGCTGTCGATGAAATTCTCTTCTAAATCAGATATTTCCCGAAAAACAAAGAAGCGAATCCCGAGAGATGAAACGACTTTGATGGAATGAGCCTATGGCGGCGCAAGCCGGTCATGAGGAAAATGCACGACGTCGACACAGGCTTTGCAAGCCATGAGTGAACGACTTCGAAAGAAGCCCGTAC
>NZ_JACJJC010000313.1 GCF_016899755.1 Sutterella massiliensis
GGCGGTTACTACAGAGACGACCGTCGTTGACGACGGCCTGCTTTCCGTCAGCCAATGAATCGCAAAAACAGCTGAATGCGCTGATTACGTTAGATTTTTCGCCGAAACGGCTTGACGGAAGTTTGTTGCTCGAAACGGGCCGTGAAGAAAGGCCCGGTCCCTCTGGCGCGGACCGGGCCTTCTGACTTCTTCACGAGGTGAATCCCGAGCGCCACCTTGCAAGAAACGCCCAAGACCCGGGAGTCATCGTATCACGACCGATTCCTGTCGTGGCGCTTTGCTTGCAGGTTCCGAAGGTCAGAAGTCAAACTCAAGACCAGCCATGATCTGTAGCGACAACAGGAGAGGGAATTACTGCACGGATTTCACCGACTTCGCTGCTTCCATACCGGCAATGCGACCGGAGT
>NZ_JACJJC010000314.1 GCF_016899755.1 Sutterella massiliensis
CTTGCGTATTTATAAATTTTGATTTTGCGTGCCGCTTTAACATCCTCGAAAGTGTAGTCCTTGCAAAGCCTTTTCATCGTGTCCAGGTATTGAGATCTCAATCCATTCAACTTCGGCAGGACCCAAGAAGTTTGCGAAAGATACCATTGCAGATAATCGAGCTTATAGTTTTCAAAGGAGTCATTTTTATCGAGAAACTCTTTAATCAGCTTGGCATGAGTTTCGAAACCAATCAGTTTCTCCGGCTTGCCTTCCATCGTTTGACCGACACGTCCAATTCGATGGACGATTAGTGGTTTGTTTACAAACGCGATTGATTCCAATTTTGTACAAACAAACCAGTGCAGAGGATTATCTTCAAAGAAAAAATCTACTTCCGGATAGCGAATTTTGTTCTTATCTAAAA
>NZ_JACJJC010000315.1 GCF_016899755.1 Sutterella massiliensis
GATCAACGCAGTCGCCGAGCATATCGTCGACAACCAGGCGCTGCTCGACCGCGTTGCCATGTACGGTAAGCTCAAGCAGAGCACCGATGACGTTCTTGGTCGTCTGGAAGCGCTTCAAACGGAAGAAGCGGCAGCAAAAGCGTCGGTCGAAGCGCTCAAGCAGAACATCCGCGTGGAAGCAGAGGCTGAGAACAAAGCGCTTTTGGACGAAAACGCAGCGCGCAGATGTCGAGCAGAAGCGCGCCGTTCTCGGCAATATCGTCGAATGCAGCGACGCCATTGAAATGCAGCGCATGCTGAAGTCGGAGATCGACGCTGCGGAAAAGCGCCTTGCGCTCTTTGAGAAGGAAACAGACGCGCTTGACAGCAAGCTCCGAGCCGCGGTCGAGAACGCATCCGGCTACGC
>NZ_JACJJC010000316.1 GCF_016899755.1 Sutterella massiliensis
CCCGTTTCCGCACGCCGGGACCGACTGGTCAAAAAGTCGCAGGAAATCGCTCGGCGCTATCGCGACGAAATGCAGCGCCGAATCGATGCGGGCGAGACGGCGCCGCCCCCGAAGCGCAAAACGCAGGCTGAAATTTGGGCTGAAAAGAACGCCGAGGTGCTCGAGCGCCGAAGGAAATACGGAAGAGAGACGTCCGAGAACTTCGTCATCGCCGGGACGACGCCCGAACAGTCGAAGCTTTACTACCGATCGTCGACGTACTTCACGATGGTGGACGGCAAAACCGTACCCGTCGTCGACGCGCCGCAGGAGAAGCTCCCCGAAGGATGGCTCTCGAAGAACGAATTCGAAAAAGCCAAGCGCGACCTCGCGCGTGAGGAGGTCGAGGCGCAGCTTCAAAAGAC
>NZ_JACJJC010000317.1 GCF_016899755.1 Sutterella massiliensis
CAACAGGGATTGATTTTTCGCAGAAAAGCTTGTCTGCGATTTCTGCAAAAAGCGTAGAGGCGTTGATGTGCGGTGCGGACATTCTCGAAGGCTCGACGAGTCGATGGGAAGGCGAAAGTCTACCGCACGGGCGGGCTGGGACAGTGACCGCCGTTCGGAGCCATGAGGAGCCATGCGTGCCGGTCCAGAGCACCTCGCTCGTTCTATACGCACGAAAGCCGCCGCGCCCTTGGATTGAAGGACGCAGGCGGCTTTCTAGAGCCTGCATGCCGTACGCTCGGCATGCGGGAAGAATTTCACTTCCAGCCGTAGAACTCGGTCACGGTCTTCCAGGCGATGTCGCGCAGGAACGCAGCCGTTTCTTCCGATAGCGGCTTTTCGCACTCGCCGAGATAGTTGACGG
>NZ_JACJJC010000318.1 GCF_016899755.1 Sutterella massiliensis
CCGCAGAGACGCCAATATAACCAACGTCGGTGACGTCAAGCGTCCCTACGTTGAGAATGGCTGTATTTCCCTGGTCCCCTGTCGTGAACAGGACATCGTCGAAGGAAATCAGGCCGCCCGAAAGCGTCAGCGTGTTGTTGAGCTGATAGTTCTGGGAAGCACTCCCATTGCGCGCGTCAATAAGGAGGGCCGAATTGGAGCCGAGCGTGAATTTGCTCGTATCGTTCACCGAAACGTACGAGTAGTTGCCCGAATCAGATAGATCAAAAGTGAGCTGCGCATTTTCAAGGCTGAAATTCGCACCCGAAAGCGACGCATCCTTGGCAAAATTTACGCTCGCACGGAGATCGGCCGTCGCGGCGCCAGAGCCGTTAATGACAAAGGTCGAACCCGAAGCAGCCGT
>NZ_JACJJC010000319.1 GCF_016899755.1 Sutterella massiliensis
GGCAATTTAGGGCTTTGCCCTCTCCGCCTTCGGCGGATTCACCCAAGGTTTTTTCAGCCCGTAAGAATGACGCTTCGACAAACCCCAATAACCAGAAACGTCGAAGAATCATAAGCTCGGAATTGCGCGGATAGGAGAGGTCCGAATCCGCGTGCCCGCGAGAATGCGAGATCGACCGGCAGCGCCGCTTCGGCAGCGTTATCGGTCACGCTGCTCGACGGCGCAAACGCGCTGCCGAGCGTCTCCCCGGTGACGAGTCGCTGACGACGCTTCCATGGTCGCGCGAATCGGCTTGGAGCGATGATCCGCCTTCTTGGGCTGGTACTGGTGCAACGATGTGGAGACGGCGACTCGTTCCGCCGCAGGCGTGGACGGGCTATGCAGCCGTCACAGTAGGGAAGA
>NZ_JACJJC010000031.1 GCF_016899755.1 Sutterella massiliensis
TGGTGGAGGATAGCGGGATCGAACCGCTGACCTCTTGCATGCCATGCAAGCGCTCTCCCAGCTGAGCTAATCCCCCGCACTGCGGGCGGGCGTGAAAAACACACCCTCTCACTTATAGCAAAACCCGCCGAACATTGCGTTCGACGGGTTTTGTGTCTTGGCGTCCCCACGGGGATTCGAACCCCGGTACCGACCGTGAAAGGGTCGTGTCCTAGGCCTCTAGACGATAGGGACCTGAATTCTTGGTGGAGGATAGCGGGATCGAACCGCTGACCTCTTGCATGCCATGCAAGCGCTCTCCCAGCTGAGCTAATCCCCCGAAATCGGAGAAGTGAAATTATGCACATCCGAACCCATTTTGGCAAGAGCAACAAAGCGAATATTTACATTTTATTACATTTAACATTAATCAGACGCTGCCGTCCATCGAGTCGAAAAGCGGGAAATCGTGCGCGTGGCAGGGATTGGCGGCGTACAAACGGGGCGGGAGTGCCCTTCATGCGATAGTCTAGAGCTCATCGCAGATCCACCATTGCGAGCGGCTGCCGACGACCGTTGGCCGCACACGCCGCGCGCAGACCGTACAGTTCATGACTCAAACAGCGAAAAAAACTGCGCCCGAGAGCGATTTCATTCGCATTCGAGGCGCTTCGCAAAACAACCTCAAGCACATCGACGTCGACATTCCCGTCGGCGAATTCACGGTTGTAACGGGCCTTTCCGGCTCGGGCAAAAGCTCGCTTGTCTTCGACACGCTCTACGCAGAAGGTCAGCGCCGCTACGTCGAGACATTCAGCCCTTACGCGCGTCAGTTCCTAGACCGAATGGATCGTCCGCACGTTGACGCGATCGAGGGTGTACCGCCCGCGATTGCGATCGACCAGAACGGCGTCATCCGCACGTCGCGCTCGACCGTGGGCACGATGACGGAGTTGAACGACCACCTGAAACTCCTTTTTGCGCATCACGCACAGGCCTACTGTCCCGACGACGGTTCGTTCGTGCCGGACTTCACCCCCGAAACGATCTGGGAGGACATTCTCGAGCGCCTCGAAAAGAGTTCGACGCCCGGCATTGACCTTGACGCGCGGTTGGCGATCGCTTTCGAGCTTGCAGTTCCGAAGTCGCTGCCCCTCGAAACGGCTGAAGCGGGCCTTTCCGCACAGGGCTTCACACGCATATTGAAGCGCGTTCCCGACAAAAGCGCGACGATGCTCGCCGTTGCAGCCGACCGCTTCCGCCCCTCGCGTGTTGAGCGAGGCCGTGCGCTCGAAGCTATCGAGACCGCACTTGAAAAAGGGGCGGGTAAGCTTGTCGTTTATGTCGAAAGCGCCGACGAGCCTCTCGAGGTTGCGCGCTACCGCCGCGGCCGCGTCTGCCCGAGCTGCGGCAAGGTTTTCGCGTCGGCAACTCCCAACCTCTTCAGCTTCAATTCGCCCGTAGGCGCCTGTCCGACATGCCGCGGTTTCGGGCGCGTCATTGAAAACGACATTCGCCTCATCATCCCGGATCCAAGCAAAACGCTTGAAGAGGATGCGGTGAAGCCCTTCTCCACGGCCGCCTACGCCGAATGCAAGGAAGAGATGCTCGAGCGATGCGCAAAGGCGGGCATTCGACTGAACGTTCCATTCGAGGACCTGAGCGAGGATGAGAAGCGCTTTGTCGTCGAGGGTGACCCCGCGTGGTCGGGCGACTGGCGGCGCGAGTGGTACGGCATCAAGCGCTTTTTCGAGTGGCTCGAGACGAAGAGCTACAAGATGCATGTGCGCGTGATGCTTTCGCGCTATCGCTCCTACGTGAAGTGTCCGGACTGCGGCGGCTCGCATCTCAAGAGCGACTCGCTCGTCTGGCGCTACGGCACTCTTGAGATGCGAGCTGCGTTCAAGGGCTCGGTCGCAGGCTTTAAGCCCGTGGGCGCGAAGATCTCCGATGCCGACTACGAAAAACTGCCGGGCTTCAACTTCCACGAGCTCATGCTGCTGCCCATTAAGTCGCTCAAGGGCTTCTTCGGACTTGCGGCCGAGCGCGCCGAGAGCGCCGACGAAAAGATGCTCCTCTCGGAGATCAACTCGCGCCTCGGTTACTTGGTTGACGTCGGTCTCGGCTACCTCACGCTCGACCGGCAGGGCCGAACGCTCTCGGGCGGCGAAGTGCAGCGCGTCAATCTGACGACCGCGCTCGGCACAAACCTCGTCAATACGCTTTTCGTCCTTGACGAACCTTCGATCGGTCTGCACCCGCGTGACATGGATCGCGTCAACGGCATACTGCGCCGACTTACCGAAGCGGGCAACACCCTTGTCGTGGTCGAACACGATCCGCAGGTGATGCTCGCGGCCAACCGATTGATCGACATGGGGCCGAAAGCCGGCCGGGAAGGCGGCGAAATCATCTTTGAGGGTCCTACGCGCGACGTACTCGCTGCCGAGACCGCTACGGGCGCGTATCTGAGCGGCCGCAAACGCATCGAGCGCAAGCATCTGCCCGTTGACGCCGACACGCCGAAGATGCGACTCATGCGAGCGTCCAAGCACAACCTCAAGAACATCGCCGTCGACATTCCGCTCGGGCGATTCGTCGCGGTGGCAGGCGTTTCGGGCAGCGGCAAGTCCACGCTTGTCGCCGATACGCTTGTACCGCTCCTCTCGCGCGCACTCAACCTCACGAAAGGCCCTGCGGTGGACACCGCAGGCGCGCTTCTCGGCGGCGAACTCCCGAGCGACTGCGTCTTCGTCGACCAGAGTCCGCTCGGGCGCACGACGCGCGGCAATCCAGCGAGCTACGTAGGCGCCTTTGACGGCATTCGCCGCTTCTTCGGCATGAAGCCGCAGACGCGCGCCGCGGGCTTCAAGGAAGCGGACTTCTCCTTCAACGCCGGCAAAGGGCGTTGCCCGCACTGCCTCGGTGCGGGCTACGAGCACGTCGAGATGCAATTTCTCTCGGACGTGTATCTGCCCTGCCCTGTCTGCAAGGGACGACACTACCGCGACGAGATCCTAGCGCTCGCCTATCCGATGGCCGACGGCGTCACGCGCAACATCGCCGATACGCTCGAACTCACGGTCAAGCAGGCGCTTGACGCCTTCGAAGGCATTGAAGAAATCACGGGGCCCCTAAGCTTTCTTGACTTCGTGGGATTGGGCTACCTCACGCTCGGCCAGCCGCTTACAACGCTCTCCGGGGGCGAGCGTCAGCGCCTCAAGCTCGCTGCGCACATTGCCGAAGGCATTCCGCGTTCGCGCGGGCGCCGAGGCAAAGCCTTCATCTTCGACGAACCGACAACAGGCCTGCACTTTGCCGATGTCGCACGCCTCATCGAGGTCTTCGATCGTCTCATTGCGCTCGGACACACGGTGATCGTGATCGAACACAACCTCGACGTCGTCAACTGCGCCGACTGGGTGATCGAACTCGGCCCCGAAGGCGGCGATGAAGGGGGGAAACTCGTCTTTGCGGGTACGCCCGAGGCGATGATCGAAAAGGACACGCTCACGGGCGCGGCGCTTCAAGGCTGGCGCCTCGCGCTTGCGGGCGACGAAAGCAAAGAAACGTTCTTCAACCTGCCCAAGCCCAAACCCAAGACGCGCTCCATGCAGTCGCTGTTGCTCGAGCGTCGGGCTATTGTGGTCGAGGGCGCACGCGAACACAACCTCAAGAACATCACGACGGCGCTGCCGCGCGGCCGCTTCAACGTAATCACCGGCCCTTCGGGCTCGGGCAAATCGACGCTCGCCTTTGACATCATCTTCGCAGAGGGGCAACGCCGATACCTCGAGAGTCTCAACGCCTACGCGCGCTCCATGGTGCAGCCGCCGCCCGTACCGGAAGTCGATGCCGTGCGCGGCATCGCGCCCACGGTCGCGATCGAGCAGCGCACAAGCCGCGGCGGGATGCGCTCGACCGTCGCAACGCTCACCGAGATCTATCACTTCCTGCGCCTCATCTACGTCAAGCTCGGCACCCAATACTGCCCCGACTGCGGTATTCCCGTCGAAGCGCAGAGCGCAGAAGCAATAGCCGATGCGCTCGCACGCGACTTCGGCAAGAAAAGCATCATGCTGCTCGTGCCTGTCGTGCAGCGGCGCAAGGGCGCCTTTGCCGACAAACTCGAAGAAATGCGCACGACCTTCGGGCGCAAGTGGGCGCGCATCGACGGCAAATGGACGCCGCTCGAAGGGTTGGAAAAACTTAATTTGCGCAAGCTCCACGACATCGAAATGCCCGTTGAAGTCGTGCCCGCGCGCGCGAGCGTTTCTTCGCGTATCGAAGCCGTAAAGCGCGCGCTCTCGGTGCTCGAGCGCGGTCAGATTTTCGCTACTGTCGACTTCCCCGAAGAGGACGCAGCACTTGTCGAGCGCGACTCGCCCGAAGAAACCGTGCGCTTTTATTCGGCCCTGCGCGCCTGTCCGAAATGCGCGCGCAGCTTCCCCGAACTCGACAGTCGGCTGTTCTCTTACAACGCCACCGTCGGCGCTTGTCCGACGTGTCTCGGCTACGGCGTGGTATCGGCAGCGGTTGCCAAAGAAGCGCGCAAGAAGCGCACCGACGAGGAGCGCATTCTCGCCATGACGAGTGACCGTCTCCCCGACGAAGACGAAGCGCTCGAAACCTGCCCCGACTGCGGCGGTACGCGTCTTAACGAGATAGCGCGCAACGTGCTTTGGAAGGGCGAATCGATCAGCCGCATCGGCGCAATGACAATCAAAGAAGCAAGCGCTTACTTCAAGAAGCTTCGACTGTCGGCACGCGATTCGCAGATTGCCCGAGATGCGGTCGCAGAAATCGTATCTCGCCTTGCGTTCCTTGAAGACGTCGGACTCGCCTACCTGTCGCTCGACCGCAGTGCTCCGACGCTTTCCGGGGGTGAAAGCCAGCGCATTCGTCTTGCCGCGCAACTCGGTACGAATCTGCGCGGCGTCTGCTACGTGCTCGACGAACCAACAATCGGTCTGCACCCGCGCGACAACGGGATCCTCCTCTCGGCAATCGAACGCTTGACGAACAAAGGCAACACGCTTCTTGTGGTCGAGCACGATGAAGAAACGATTCGGCGCGCCGACCACGTGCTCGACATCGGACCGGGAGCCGGCATCCGCGGCGGACGCATCATGGCCGAGGGTACGGTCGAGGACGTTATGAACGCTCCCGAGTCGCCAACGGGCGCCGCACTCAAATCGCCGCTCGCACACACGGGCCGCGCCAAGCGTCCCTTTGACGAATCGAGCAAGCGACTCGTCATCGAACACGCCGACGAAAACAATCTCTCGATCGACCGACTCGAAATTCCGATCGGCCGCCTCACGGTCATTACGGGTGTCTCGGGCAGCGGCAAATCGACGCTTGCGCGCGAGGTGCTTTTCGAGAACGTGTCGCGAAACCTCAAAGTGTCGCCCGAAGCGCGTCACTTCCGCGGCTGCGCCTCGATCACGGGGCTTGAAGCCATCGGACGCATTCTCGAAGTCGACCAAACGCCGATCGGCAAAACGCCGCGGTCGTGCCCGGCCACCTACGTGGGGTTCTTTGACAAGATCCGTGCGCTTTACGCGCAGACGCCCGAAGCCGTAGCGCGCGGCTTCGCGCCAGGTCGCTTTTCCTTCAACAATGCCGAAGGGAGCTGCCCGGTGTGCGGCGGTCAAGGACTGCGCACGATCGAAATGAATTTCCTGCCCGATGTCAAGGTCCTTTGTGAAGCCTGCCGCGGCAGCCGCTTCAACGCCGAAACGCTCGCCGTTGCCTGGAAGGGAAAAAACATCGGCGAGGTTCTTCAGATGGAAGTCGACGAAGCAGCCGAATTCTTTGCTTCGATGCCCGCGATCGCCCATCCGCTTCGCCTGATGCAGGAGGTGGGTTTGGGATACCTCACGCTCGGACAGCCGAGCCCGACGCTCTCGGGGGGCGAAGCACAGCGCATCAAGCTCGTAAGCGAACTCGCGAAGGTTCGTCCCGATGCGACGCGCACGCGCTCGCCGCACACGCTTTACGTGCTCGACGAGCCGACGGTGGGACTGCACATGACAGACGTCGAAAAACTCACGAATGTATTGAGCCGCCTCGTTGACGCGGGCAATACGGTCGTCGTGATCGAACACAACCTCGACGTCATTGCCGAAGCCGACTGGGTGATCGATCTCGGTCCAGAAGGCGGTGCGGGAGGCGGCCGCGTGGTTGCCGTAGGCGAACCCGCCACGGTTGCAAAGTGTCGCACGGAAACGGGGCGAGCCCTCAAGGCATTTCTCAAAATCCATCGACCGAAAAAGCGCGCTGCGGCCCTGTAGCCGGCCTCTGGATAAGGGAAAGCCTGCCTCGCAGCATTCTTTGCGGGCAGGCTTTCTTTTTGAGGTTGCCTGGCAGTTCGAAACTGCAGCGTCGCTAGCGTCTTTCCACGTAGCAGAGCGCAAGTGCCGCGAGCAGCAGCATGACCGCGCTCGGCGTGATCGATACCGCAATGGGCGACCAGGTATTGACGATCCCGAGATAAGAGAAAAGGTTGTTGAGTGCGTAGAACGCGATGCCAATCATGACGCCCAGGAAGATCTTCACGGCGACGCCGCCCGAGCGCGCATTCATGTACGCAAAGGGCATCGAAAGCGCAAGCATTACGATGATCGCGAGCGGATAGGTCGCTTTCGACCAGAAGGCAATCTGATAGTGCTCGGCCTGCTGGTTGGTCTTCGTAATGTGCGCGAGATACCGATCAAGGTCGCGCATCGACATATTTTCTGGCTTCGTGGTCATCACGCCGAGAATTTCGGGTCCGACGGTCGTCTCAAGATAGAGTTCCTCGGGAGCGGACGTAATGATCTTCGCTTCGATCGGCTTCGTGTCCTTCGGATCGAAGGCCGGGTATGTCACCGTCACCGCCTTGTGCAGCTGCCAGCCCTTGCCAGGGTGGAAGCTCGCCGAGTCGGCATGAATCATTCGCAGGAGCTTGCCTTCGCGGTTGAATTCGAACATGCGCCAGGCCCCCGTCTCGCTCATATTCGAGGCCGATAGATTCTTAACGTTGATGTAGCGGTCAACGGGCTTGCCCTCGTGATTTTGCGCGAGGTCGCGCACCCAGACGCCGGAGACATAACCGCGCGCACTCACGGTATCGTTCTTGTCGCCCGACTTCACTTCAATCGTGTAGCGCGCCGCCCAAGGTGCGACAACCTCGCCAAACCCGTAGGTAAGCACAACGAGCAAAACACCCGGCAGAAGAAGGGCTCGCGCCAAACGAACGGGCGACATCCCCGCAACGCGCAGCACGGTGAATTCGGATTTTGCAGCCCAGCGAGCCATCGTATAAACGGCCGCGAGGAGTACGGCGAGCGGCATCACTTCATAGATGCGCGAAGGCAGCGTGAGCGATGTCAGCAAAAAAGCCGTTCCAAGCGTGTACTCGGTCCCGACATCCTCCATTTGATTGATGAGATCGAAGAACGCAAAGAGCGCTACGAGCGCCACGAGAACGAACGCCGTCGAGAGAAGGATCTCTTTGGTGAATTGTTTGTCGATTACCTTCATCATCAGGGCTCCTCGGTTGCACGGGGCTTGCGCGACTGCAGGCGTTCGCGGATATACCAGATCGAGCACCAGCTCGGCAGCCAGCGCATCATGTAGACGCGCCGGATGAAGAGAACGACGGTTATGAGGAATACCGTACCGTTAAGAAGCGCGAAGGCGCTCCAGAGCGACAGCTTTCCCTGCTCGACCCAGGTCTCGCAAATCGAGATGCCGTTCAGATAAAGCACGAAGATAAGGGCGGCAAAAATGAGATTAAGACTTCGGCCGGCTCGCGGCGAAGTACAGGAGAGCGGCACCGCAAGAAGCGCGAGATTGAACGCGGCAATGGGCCACGTGAAGCGCCAAAGAAGCTGCGCCTGATTCTCGGGCGTCGGATTGGCCATAAGTAGCGGCAGCGGCTGCGAAGCGGTTCTGCTCGCTCTCAGGGGCTTGTCGAGCTTAATATCGATGCGCACGCCGTAGGTATCGAACTCTACAATGCGCGTCGCCGACGAGTCGTTTTGCGTCTCGATGCGGCGGCCGTTATGAAGAACGATGTAGCGGTCACCTTCTTCGTTGAGCTCGATGCGCCCGCGCTCGGCTGTCACAACCGACTCGCGGCCCTTGCCACCCTCGGCCATGAAAATGTGATCGACTTCGTTCGTATCTTCACCCTGCGACTCGATGAAGAAAACGCGCTTGCCGCCCATCGATTCGATGAAGCGTCCAGGTGCAATGGCATTGACTTCGTCGCGCTGCTTGAACTGTTCGCGCGTAATTTCCGACTGCGAGCGCGCCCAGGGAGAAATGACGAGCGAAAGGAGCCCGACGGCCAGAATAACCGGAATGGAAAAGCGCAGTACGGGACCGATCCACGCGAGGAGCGACTGTCCGCCAGAAGAGAACCAGACGACCATTTCATTGTCCTGCCACCAACGCATGAGCGTCATGAGAACGGCAATGAAAAGCGAAACCGCCAGCAGCGGCGCAAGGTTCGTAAGCACGTTGTATAGCACCATCTGAAGCACGGCCGCGTTATCGATACGGCCGCCTGCCGCAAGGCTCAAAACGCGCACCATGCCAACGGCGATGACAATCGTGAAGAGGACGGTGAAGACTCCGCCGGCCGAATTGGCCAGTTCGGAGACCATGGATCGCTTGAAAATCATTCTCTTCTTTAGCGGAAAGCAGCACGACGCCGCACACCGCAGCAGGAATGCGGCGGTGCACGGCCGGTGAAGCGCGCCGGGGCCTTGATGAGGGCGAGAACAAACGCAGCAGTAACGCCGCTCGAACTCAAGCCGCGCTCATACAGTTGCCAAGCAGCGTGCGCAAGCTTCACCGTAGATTCTTGTTCGAGGTAGAACGATTGTAAGCGAGGGCTGTCCGAGAGGCGTAGCAGCCGAAGAAATTCTTTTGCAGCACACCCGATTTGCAACCCTGAATAAGACGAAACCCCTCAAGCGCTGAGCATCGAGGGGTTTCTTTATGGGGAGCCTGGCAATGACCTACTTTCACTGGAAATACAACCAACTATCATCGGCCCTGAAGCGTTTCACTGTCCTGTTCGGAATGGGAAGGAGTGGTTCCGCAACGGTATGGTCGCCAGGCTGAAAACTTTGGAAGGAAATGACTGCAGGTTTCGACTGCGCTTCGATTCTTTCTGGAAGTCCTCTTCGAGCTTCGACTCTTCAAGGCTTCACGGTTATAGGATCAAGCTGCACGAGCAATTAGTATCGGTCAGCTAAACGCCTCACAGCGCTTGCACACCCGACCTATCAACGTCCTGGTCTCGAACGACTCTTTAGGGAGGTC
>NZ_JACJJC010000320.1 GCF_016899755.1 Sutterella massiliensis
CCAACTACCTGCGCCCCGACGGAAAGCGCGTTCACACGGTTCGCGACGTGATTGCGGAGGTCAATCCCGAAAACGGCCGCGTAGTTGATGAATGGCGCCTCGCCGACATTCTCGACCCCTATCGCGACAACGTATTGAAAGTTCTCGACCAAGGCGCAGTGTGCCTTAACATCGACGCTTCAAAGGCGGGACAAACGCTCTCCGAAGAAGATATCAAGGCGCTCGACAAATCTGAGAAATTCGGCGACATTGTTGGGACAGGCGCAGGACGCAACTGGGCGCACGTTAACTCTGTCGACTATGATCCGGAAGACGATTCGATCATCATTTCGTCGCGCCATCAGTCTGCGATGATCAAAATCGGCCGAGATAAAAAGGTGAAGTGGATCCTGGGTTCTCC
>NZ_JACJJC010000321.1 GCF_016899755.1 Sutterella massiliensis
ATTGCGGCGAATGAACGCGCAGACGCGTTTGTTCTGTTTCGAGAGCGACTCATATGCGTTCTCAAACTTGAGCAGAAGCGGCGGTACCGTTGCAAGGTGCGTATCGGGATATGGATGCATATTTATGAGTTTGCTTTCGATTGCACGGAAGCGGCAAAAAGCGAAGCGGCCCTCGCGCTTGAGACGTCATTCGGCTCGCAACCGGCGAGCAATCGACAGAATCAAACGCCATCGCCACAGATCCGGACTCGGCACTGAAGCAAGCGCGGCGCGGCAGACAAATGTCCCCGCCGAATGTCCGATTCCGCGTTTGAACGAGGATCCGTTCGAGCGCTGTCTCAATTCGCCATGACGGGAAGAGAAGCGGCCGGCGTTCGTCCGTTCCTCTAAAAGAT
>NZ_JACJJC010000322.1 GCF_016899755.1 Sutterella massiliensis
CCGAAAGGAATGCGTCGACAAAGGAGCTATTCGGCCGCCCGCTCCGCATCCTTTTGTTCGTCAATGACATAGCGGACGTGTTCCATGAACGCTTCGGCGTTGATGACACCCCACGAAGCGATGCTGTAGCTTCCGTGTCTGCCCGGCTCGCCGATCTTTTGAACGTCGAAGCGGATAAGGACGCCGAAGTTCGTCGCCAACGACATGAACTGACGATTGAGGGTCATGCGAGACACCTGGAGCACGCTGCAGAGTTCTTTGGTCGTGACCGGCTGCATCATCGCCACCGCATAGAGCAGCAACACCTGCGTCTGAAGGTCAGTGTTCTTTCCGAATTCCGCGCTCAAGAGTCAATCCTCCTCTTCAAACGCTCTCCACCCGCTTGAGCTCTATAT
>NZ_JACJJC010000323.1 GCF_016899755.1 Sutterella massiliensis
AGCAAATGCAGAAAAGACAGACACCCGCACTCGCCGCGGTCTGCGTCTCGGCCGCTTTCATTCTCTCCGGATGCGGACTCTTCAAAGAGCCGCCGCCTCCGCAGCCGGAGCCGCCGAAGGAACCCCTGATCGTCAAGCACGAAAGCACGATCGACCCGGTGCACGTACGCGACGCTTCCGTCTCGCACTTTGACGAACATCGGGGCGGAGCCGCACTGCGCGCCGAGGGATGGCAAGATGTGCTTTGGTCCGTGCATTATGAACCGAGAAAAGAAAGCGGCTCGACCGGCGTAAAGAATCCGAAAGACGCCGCAGCGGCAGGCGCCGAAGCCGTGGGAACCAATGGGCGCAACGATCATGCCGCCGCCCGAAAGGACGCTTCGATCTACGCG
>NZ_JACJJC010000324.1 GCF_016899755.1 Sutterella massiliensis
TGTCGGGTTCGATGAAAGGCAAACAGGCCGGCATGGCCGTACGAGCCTCTTTGGCGCTTACGGCGGCGCTTATGAGCATTCGCCATGTCAATCCCGCGCTCTCGGCGTTTTCGGGCCGCTCTGTCTTCACGCCGATCGTTCCGCACGGTGCAAGGAGTCTGGCTCCTTTCGCCAAGCGAATCGGTGTGTTGAAGGCGCGCGGCAGCACGCCGCTCACCGAAGCGTTGTTCGGGGCCGCTATTGCTCTCTCTCGCACGAAAGAGAACAAGAAAGCGGTGCTCGTTCTCACGGACGGCGAGCCGAACGACCCGTGGTCGGTCGCTTCGGTCATGAAGCGGCTGCGCGCAAGCGGCATCCGTACATACGGACTCGGCATCGGCGTTCAGCTC
>NZ_JACJJC010000325.1 GCF_016899755.1 Sutterella massiliensis
CGCCCGCACCCGTCACCGAGGTGTTGAGCTGCGAGGAAACGCGGCTCGCGCCGCTCGTGGCGTCGACCGCCGAGGCAACTTCGAGCGTGCCGCCGGCGGCAATCTCGGTGTTGCCCGTGCCGAGCGAAGCGCCGTTGCCCAGAGACAGCACCGCTCCCGACTCAACGCTCGTCGCACCGGTGAACCGGCTGTTGGCGCCTTCGACCGTGAGCTTCGTACCGTCGCCGGAGACGGCAAGTTCGCCGCCGCCCTGGCCGAGCGCGTCGTTGCCTGCGATGACGTTGTCGTCCTCGCCGCCCGCAACCGTGAGAACCGCGCCGGCGCCTTCACCGGAACCGGCAGCGAGGTTAAGGGTCGCTCCCGACTGAACGTTGAGGCCGTAGAC
>NZ_JACJJC010000326.1 GCF_016899755.1 Sutterella massiliensis
TACCAGTTCTCAAAGGAAAATTGCGCGCGCAACGGATTAAGGCGGTCCTCGTTTTGGAAGTTGGTGAGGGCCTTTCCGATATCTTTTGCACCGGCCCGACGGACTGCAAGACGTCGGGCCGTTTTTCTTGACGTACACTTCCCGGATTGAATCGTCATCGGAAGGCATTTTCGTCAACAGCTTGACGAAACGACGCCCAACCCGCAAAATGCCGCATCGACGATTAGGTAACGAACGAGCCGATTTCCTGGGTTTTAGCGGCTCGTATCTTTTCGTCTTTTTCGGGTTCGGCACCGCGAAGGTGTCGGGCCCGTTTTTCTTCGATGCAGCGGCTACGCATAGACTTAGAAGAGAATTCCTGCCGCACCCGGTCGCATCGACGTG
>NZ_JACJJC010000327.1 GCF_016899755.1 Sutterella massiliensis
AAATCATTCGAGGTCTTCTTCCTCCTTCGCCAACTCGAGCGCGATCCCTAGCGGCGAATCACAGTCGAACGCGAACGTTCTGACGTCGTTGCGCAGACCATGGAGAAGAAATTTCATGACTTCCTCGCGCAGCGCGTCGCCGCAGTGGATAAGGTTTCGCTCGAAATCATCCGCTTCGGTCAATTGATCCAGCGTGACGCAGGCTGAAGTGTTGATCTCATTGAGCGCATCGATGCGATCGTCGAAAGCCTCGAAAAACTCTGCGGGCGTCATCGGCTGATAATTCTTGAGTCTCTCGGCGGCGAGAGGACATTGGTTGCTCCAAACTTGATAGTTTTTCTCGACGCCGAAACAGTCGACGCAGAAAAGGAAGTTCGTTATGT
>NZ_JACJJC010000328.1 GCF_016899755.1 Sutterella massiliensis
GCCGTGTCGATGATGCCGACTTCGGGCGAGCCGCTCCACTGGAGAGCGCCGCCCGTCGGATTGTTCCAGGTGGCGCGGCCGCCGCGCGGATTGTTTTCGAGGATATTGTTGAGGAGATAGAGACGGTCGGCGAACTTCTTTTCGACCTTCTCGACCTTGGCGTTGAACATGGCGTGCTTTTGCATGTCCGTGCCGTCGGCTTCAACGAAGACCGGCGAAGCGTAGATCTTGTACGTTTCCTTCTCGACGCGTTCGGTCTTGGGGTTCTCGCCGTTTTCGACAAGCGTGTAGCTCACTTCGACGGTGTTGACGTAGTCGGGATAGAGCCCGAAAACCGGAATGCCCGCATACGTGCGCACGCGCCGATCCGAAACCTTGTAGG
>NZ_JACJJC010000329.1 GCF_016899755.1 Sutterella massiliensis
AGCCGGAACCGATCGACGCAGATAAAGCGGCGTTCTTGGCAGCGATGAAGCGTCGATTCGGATAAATAGCTCGCACGCTCGCCCGGGCGACAACGCCGAACGCGGCCGTAGAAGATAAGAATCGCTTCCGGCGCGGCGCTTTGATTAAGCGACCGACCGGAGGCCATTCCTATTCATAGAAAAAACAAAAAGGAATGGACGCGGACGCCGCAGTGCACTCGCTCGCCATCCTTTAGCGTCCTTTTCCTCAGAAGCCAGGAAGCCTCCCATCAGTTACACGGACGACATCGTTCTGCCGCAAACGATTCCGAAGACAAGCGCGTCAGTGAGCATGGCGCCGCCGCGATTGAGCCCGCAGGCGATCTCGCCCACAGCATAAAGA
>NZ_JACJJC010000032.1 GCF_016899755.1 Sutterella massiliensis
ACTAATACGATATATCTTGCTCATAATGAGCAATTTTATTTACAAATAAACGAAATATCAAAAGCAGCAGGAATCTCTTTGCGGAGTCAAGTCCGACAACGACGAACGCCGCCTTTATCCTCTTTGCGGCGGCCTATGGTCTGCAGGCGCCGCTCGACTTTGTGTATCCGAACCGCCTTTTCGCGACCGAAGTGCGCACGACGCTCGTCGGCGCCGTCACGGCTGTTTCGCGCATCGGGGCGGCCGCAGCCGCCTTCGTCTTTCCGCTTTTGGCGGAACGCATGGCGTCGTCAACGCTTTTGGGCTGCGCGATCGCCATTTTGGCTTTGGGGGCCTGGATCGCGCGCCGCTGGGCGCCCGCTTGATGCGGTTGCCCAGCGCTTTTACGGCTTGGCGACCGTGCCGCCTGACGGGGCCGCAGCCGTTTGGCCGGACGCCTCGGCCGGCGGCTCGCGCATGATGCCTTTGGACTGTTCTTCGAGCTCATAGGCGAGAAGCGTCACGGCGGCCGCATAAAAATAGCTGCGGTTGTAGCGAAGAATGGCCGAGAAGGCATCCGTGCCGATGTAGTAGTCGACGCCGCGCGTATTGTCTTTGGCGATCCAAGGCAGGTTGACGAGCATCGCTTTTTCGTCCGGCGCCAAGGGCAGAGCGCCGACGGGCGTCACGCCTGCGGCAAGCAGGCTCGCGACCGTCGCGTTCGTGTGGATGCCGCCCGAGTTCGTCGCCTTGAAGATCGCCTCCGTGGCGTTCACCGGATAGAGCGGTCGCTTGCCGCGAGGCCAGCCGTGCTCGAGGAGGAAATTCGCTACCGATGCAATCCCGTCGGCTTCGTTTTTGACGATGTCGATTTTGCCGTCGCCGTCGCCGTCGCGACCGTAAGCGTTGAGCGAGGCGGGCATGAACTGGCCGAGGCCGAGCGCGCCCGCAAAAGAGCCCGTCACCGAAACGGGGGCGACATCCTGGCGGTAGCAGAAGTCAAGAAAGCTCGAGAGTTCCGAACGGTAGTAATTCGCACGCCGCGTGTAGTCAAAGGAGAGCGTCATGAGCGCGTCGAGCACGCGAAAGCGTCCCATGTTGCGCCCGTAAATCGACTCGACGCCGATGATTGCCGTTACGGCATAGCCGCTTACGCCCGTATCCTTTTCGACGCGGCGAAGCGTCTCGAGGTTGCGTTCCATGAAGTCGATGCCGCGGTCGATGCGCTCGGCATTGACGAGGTTACGCTCGTAGAGGATGAAGTTCTTGTCGGGCGTGCGCTTTTTGTCGGCTTTGGGCTTAGGCGTCGTGTACTTTTCCGAAAGCGGTGAATAGCGTGCGAGCGCCACTTCTCGCTCGAGCCATTCGTAAGGAATGCCCTTTTCCTCAGAAACGCTTCTGAGATAAGCCTGCACCTCGGCGCGCTCGACGTAGTCGGAGACGGTCGTGTTTTTCGCGGATTTCGAGCGCTTTTTCGCTTCTTCGGGCTTTGTCGTCTTAGCGGGATGCTTTTCTGCAGCCGTCTGCGGCTTTGCCAAAGACGTTTCGGTCGTCGCACCTTGTGCGCCCGCCGATGCCTCGGCAGCGTTCGAGACGTCCGCAACGCGCAAAACCGCTGCAGGGTCGACAGCGGTCGGTTCGAGCGCGGCATAGGAAGTGAGTGTCGTCGTGACGAAGGACTGCGGTGCCTGCGCCCGAAGATCCGGGGCTGCGGCGAGCACGAAGAGAGCGACGAGTGTCGGCACGGGTGCAAACCGCCGGACCGACGAAGCCGCCCTGGCGCTTTCGAGGGGCGCCGCGCGAGTCGTCGGTGTGTACGGGCGGCGCGAGAAGAGGGCAAAGGGCGCTGTGTGCATGGGTCTCGAGTCCGGTTGTTCGATCATCCTTCTCCGATTGTAGCCACGCGGATTTGGCGCCAAGACGCCATTGGGACGGCAAAAGCGTTTCGAACTGTTGGACGAGGCTGTGATAGCCTGTCGTCTAGGAAGACAACATGTTCATAAACATCCAATGATCGATTCGAATTGGCGCAGGCTGCCGACCGGCTATTTCACGCATCAGCTCGTCGAGCTCCCCAATCCGCTTGAGAATGCGCCGGAGTCGCCCGAACGCATCGAGGCGATCGAGACTCGACTCATGGCGGGCGGCGTCGACGACATCCTGCGCCGCGTCGACTGCGGACCGGCGCCGCGTGAAACCGTGCTCCTTGCGCACGATGCGGACTATCTCGCTGATCTTGAACGCGCTTCCGCAGGCGACGCCGAGGCGCTCAAGCGCTTCAGCGAGCCCGACACCAAGGTCGGCCCCGACACTTTTCGCTGCGCCATGGCAAGCGCGGGCGCCGTTGTTCGGGCCGTCGACGAACTTTTTACACGCACGGTAAAGAACGCCTTCTGTGCGGTGCGCCCGCCCGGACACCACGCCTGGCGCAATCGCGCTTCGGGCTTTTGCTACCTCAACAACGTGGCGATCGGCGCGCTTTACGCGCGTGCGCGCTACAAACTCGAGCGCATTGCGGTGCTCGACTTTGACGTGCACCACGGCGACGGCACCGAGTCGATTTTGGCGGGGTTGCCGCAATTCCGATTTTTTTCGCTTTTTCAGTGGCCGCTCTTTCCCTTTACGCGCATGGAGCCGACGCCCGAGAACGTCGTTGCGACGCCGCTCGCTGCGGGCGCCGAGGGGCACGTGCTTTCGGACGTGGTCGAACATATTTGGCTGCCGGCGCTCGAGGCTTATAAGCCGCAGCTCGTGCTTCTTTCGGCGGGTTTTGATGCGCATGTCGAAGAGCACATGGCGCAGCTCAAGGCAGCCGAAATCGACTACGCGCGCATGACGCGGCGCTTGGTGCGCGCGGCGGGCGAACTCTGCGAGGGACGGCTCGTGAGCGTGCTCGAAGGCGGCTATGCCGTGCGCAGCCTCGCGCGCAGCGTGCTCACGCACATTCAGGGGCTCGTGAGGAACGACTGATGGATCCGAAAACATTGAAGGCGGGTGTTGCGCCGCGCGAAGTGTGGGCCTGGGCCGCATTCGACTTCGCGAATTCGGGCTATACGACCGTGGTGCTGACGGCGGTCTTCAACGCGTATTTCGTTTCCGTCGTCGCGGGCGGGGCCGAATGGGCGACCTTCCTCTGGACGGTCGTCATTGCGGCGAGCAATGCGATCGGCCTCTTTGCAATGCCCGCCATTGCGGCGCTTGCCGACCGCAATGCGTCGAAAAAGCGCTGGCTTTTTGCCGCGACGCTCCTCTGCATTCTGGGCACCGTGGGACTTGCGTTCGCGGGACCCGGCACGATTGTCTGGGCCACGCTCATGGTGATTCTTTCGAATCTCGGCTACAACGTGGGCGAGACGCTCAATTCGGCTTTCCTTCCCGAGTTGGCCCGCGAGGAGGCCGTGGGCAAAGTTTCCGGCTGGGGGTGGTCCTTCGGGTACTGCGGCGGCCTCGTGACGCTCGGGCTTTCGCTTCTCCTTGTCACGTCGGGCGACGCGGTCGGGCTCGGGAGCGACGCGCGCATTGCGGGGACGATGCTCATCACTGCGGCCGTTTTTGCCATGGCGGCGCTGCCGCTCTTTCTCTTCGTTAAGGAGCGCGCCGAGCCGCGCGCGCACGAGAAGCTTCCCTTCGGGAAACTCGCGCTCGAGAGCCTTCGCGACGTCGGACGCACCATGAAGAGCCTCGGGCGCTTTCCCGACTTTGGTCTTCTTGCCGTCTGCGGTTTTTGCTACCAGTCGGGGGTCTCCGTCGTGATCACGCTCTCGGCGGTCTACGCCGCGCAGGTGATGGGCTTCACGACCGAAGACACGATTCTGATGGTCTTCCTCGTCAACATCACCGCGGCAATCGGTGCCTTCGCGTTCGGCTATGTGCAGGACCGCATCGGACACAAGCGTGCGCTCGGACTCACGCTCTGCGTGTGGCTTCTCATGATCGTGACGGCGGCCTTGGCCGAGACGCGTCCCGTTTTCTGGGTGGCGGCGAATCTTGCCGGCATTGCCATGGGCTCGAGCCAGTCCGCCGGGCGTGCGATGGTGGCGATTTTTGCACCCAAGAAGCGCTCGGCCGAGTTCTACGGCCTCTGGAACATGGCGCTCTGGCTTGCCGCCATCGTGGGGCCCCTTTGCTACGGGGCGGTCTCGTGGGCGGCCGGCAACGATCAGCGCCTTGCGATCTGGGTGACGGGACTTTTCTTCCTGGCGGCCCTCGCTGTTCTGATGCCGATGCAGCTCGCGCGCGGCGCGGCGGCGGCCGAAAAGCAGAACGCGATCGATGAAGCCGCGGACCGGGCGGCCTCAGGTGCTGTGAACTGAAGCGCTGCGACTTGAATTCAAACGGAAAGCGCCGCTCGGCCTAAAAAGCCTTGCGGCGTTTTCTGCAGCGGACATCAGTGGTCGGACTTGATGCCGGCGCCGCACATTGTGATGAGCGTGTCCGGGGTCGGGCCGTTCTTTTCGCAGAATGCAAGATAGGCCGCGTAGTTCGCTGCCGTCGTGTGCTCGCAGTAAACGCCGCGTGCGGCGATTTTGGCGCGAGCTTCGAGAATCTTCTCTTCGGGAGCGCGCACGAAGGCGATGTCATGACGGTAGGTCATCTCGAGCAGTTCTTTGCCGCGCATCGGCACGCCGATCGCGATGCCTTCTGCCATCGTGGGTTTCGGATCGACATGCGCAGGGACGCCCGCATGCGCTTCGACCGCCTTAAAGAGCGGATCGCAGTTTTCACTCTGCAGCGCGATGATGCGCGGGAACTTGTCAATCGCACCCGAAGCTTCGAGGTGCTCGAGCGCCTTCACCGCACCGATAAAGAGCGTGCCGTTGCCAACGGGAATCACGATATTGGCGGGAATACGGCCGAGTTCTTCGAAGGTTTCGTAAATGTAGGCCTTCATCCCTTCGTAGAAGAAGGGGTTGTAGACGTGGTTGGCGTAGTAGGCTCCTTCTTCTCGCACTTTGGTGCGGCAGACGTCTGCGCAGTGGTCGCGCGTGCCCGGGACCACGTTCACCTTCGCGCCGTGCGACTCGATCATGCGGATCTTCGAGGGGCTCGTGCCTTCGGGAACGAAGATTTCGCACCGGATGCCCGCGCGCGCCGCGTAGGCGGCGACGGCGTTTCCGGCGTTGCCGCTCGAATCCTGCACGCAGGTCTTGACGCCGATCGACTTCATGTGCGCGACGAGTGTCGCTGCGCCGCGGTCCTTGAAGGAGAGGGTCGGCATCATGTAGTCCATTTTGAGCATCACGTCGTCGTCAAGCCGGATGATCGGCGTGCGGCCTTCGCCCATCGTGACGTCGCGCCAAGCTTCGCCCTCGAGCGCCATGAAGCGGCGGTAGCGGAACTGGCTCCATTCGTTCTTGTCGACAAGCGATTCGCTCCACTTCGGGGGCGTGAAATCGAGTTCAAAGAGGCCGCCGCACGAACAGGCGGGTTGAAGGGTGGTCGTGGGCGTACGCTTGCCGCACTTGGTGCAGATGAAGTCCATCTTGCGTTGCTCCCTTTTCGGTTGATCGTTGGTTGTTGTGGGCGTCAGTCTTCGTCGACTTCAGCGATCGCTTCGATTTCAACGAGGCAGCCGAAGTGCATTTCGGTGGTGGAGACGACAACGCGTCCGGGTTTGTGCTCGCCGAAGAACTCTGCGTAGACCTCGTTGATCGGGCCCCAATACTTGACGTCGGGCGTATAGACGCGGCAGAAGACGACATGGTCGCGCGGCACGCCCGCTTCCTTGAGGACGCGGTCTACGTTATCGAGCGCAACACGGGCATGGTCCTTGATGTCGCCCTTGCAGACTTCTCGGGTGTCGGGGTCGATCGAAAGCTGACCCGAGACGTAGAGCATGCCCTTCGAGATGACGCCGGCGGTGTAGTGGCCTTTGTTTTCGCCTTTGAAAGGCGGACGAACGAACTTCATGCAGATGCTCCTTTGCGGTTGATGAGGTGCGGGAGTCGGCACGGCTGCGATTGATGCAGGTGTCGGTTGGCTCTAAAAAAATTATATATAGAATTTTTTATATGTCTAGAGAAATTTTTATTTTCGCGGGTGCGCGTCCGCTCGGTTTGCGCAATGGCAGCGTGAGAGCGCATTAGAAAATCATCTAGACTCGAGCATTGAGGTAGAAAAAATTCTTTATCCCGAAACGCCATGCATCCATTGCTCGAATCCTACGTGCCTGTTGCGGACCTCATCGTCCGAACGTTTGGCGAAGACTGCGAAGTGCTGCTCCATGACCTCACCTCGCCGCACCACTCAGTCGTTTATGCCGCGAACAACCGCGTCACGGGGCGGCACGTCGGGGATACCTTCCGAAATCTGGTGCCGAAGGCCCTTTTTTCGGCCGAAGAAGGCGAGTCGATCGTTGCGAACTATTACTACGAGCGCGAAGGACGGCTCGTGCGTTCCTCGGTGCTTTTCATTCACGATGCCGATGGCGGGATTGTCGGCGCGCTCTGCATCAACGTCGACAGCACGCAGGCGCGCGAACAGCTCGCGTGGTTGCAGAAGTCGCTTCCCGACTTCGAAGCGCATCGCTTGAAGAAAGGCGAGCGGCCGTTTTTCGAGCCGAAGGCGCCCGTCGAAGGCGACCGTAAGGTGCACGAAATGGTCTACGACCTGATCGACAAGATTCTTGCGGAATCGGCGGAAAATCTCGCGACGAAGGAGGGTCGTGTCGAGCTGATCCGCTTCATGAACGAGCGCGGAATCTTTCTCATGAAGGGCGCGCTCGAGCGCGTGGCCGAGCGGCTCGGCATTTCGAAGGTAACGGTCTACAGCTACCTTGACGAGGTTCGCCGCAAGGCTTGAGAAAGAGAGACATCCAATACGGAAGAAAGCCCGCATCGAACGCATCGATGCGGGCTTTCGATTCCGGGCGGCGCGGCGCCGCCCGAGGATTGTGGCGGTTGAGCGTCGATCAGAGCTCGAACGTGCCCTTCACGACGATTTCGCCCGAGCGCATCATGCCGCGGCCGCGCGCGAAGACATCCGTGAGTTCGAACGCATCGTTAAAGAGGCAGGCGTTGGCGCAGGCGCCCTTCTTGACGACGCCCTGGTCGGCGAGGCCGAGCGCAGCGCCCACGTTCTTCGTCGTGAAGGCGAGGGCCTCTTCGATCGGCATGCGGTGTTCGGCGATGAGGCGCTTGGTTTCGAGGAGGTTGCCGTCGACGCCGCCCACGCCGAGACCGATCATTTCGCCCTTTTCGTTGAAGCGCGGCACCGAGCCGTGGCCGTCCGTCGAGAGCGTAATGTGCGAGGGATCGACGCCCGCTTCGATCGCGGCGACGACCGCTTCGGCCGGGTGCTCGAAGCAGCAGGAGGCGCCCGTCGTGATGTCGATCCAGCCGCCAGCTTTCGCGAACTCGACCGCCGCGTCAAAGACATGGCGAATGCGGCCGCAGTGGGTCGGACGGATGTGGCGAATCGGCATGCCGGTTTCGACAATCGCCTTGAACATGTCGAATGCGCCCGGGATGTTGCCCATGTGGATGTGCAGGAACCCGGTCTTGCCGGCGATCATGGCGCCCACGCGGATGTCGGCCAAAAGCGCGAGGACCTGCTGCGTAGTCGGGAAGGACGAGCGGTGGTCGCCGAGCGCGATCTTGACGCCGAGGCATTCGGGCACGAAGAAGAGGTCGTTTGCCACGGAGTCGGTAAGCGTCGTTGCCGGATAGCGGTAGTTAGAGATTCCTGCTGCTTTTGATATTTCGTTTATTTGTAAATAAAATTGCTCATTATGAGCAAGATATATCGTATTAGTGAATTTGCAAAACGTATCGGCCGATCTCCTTCAACTGTCCGTCGATGGGAGACAGAAGGCAAGATACGGGTAAAAAGGCTGGCATCGGGACATCGCTATTTTGACGAATCCGATGTCAGAAAAATCTTCGGTCTGGAACCCGAAAAGAAGCTGACAATCGTTTACTGCCGTGTCAGTAGTGCGGCTCAGAAGAACGACTTGAAGTCGCAGCTGGCTGCGATGCAGGCGTTTTG
>NZ_JACJJC010000330.1 GCF_016899755.1 Sutterella massiliensis
GTTTTGCACGGTGAAAATCTACCGAAAGAGCTTGAGCCGTCCGATCACGATCTCGGAATACGCCTCCGAAGTCTTTGTCCCGACGAACGACGTTTGGCGGAAGTATCCGCGCCGGATGCTTCGGCACAAGGCGATCGTGCAGGCGGCGCGCGTGGCGTTTTCGATCAGCGGCATCTACGACCGCGACGATGCGATGAGCATTGCTGCGAACGAAGACGTCGTCGACGTCAGTGCGCGCGAAGTCGGCACCGAAACCGCTGCCGCTCCCGAGCGGCCGCATCGAACCATCGCCTACAAATCCCGAAAGGAATTGGACGGCGCGCTCGATGCGGCAGTCAAAAGCGCACTTCTGCGCGGCGACTGGACGGCTGCGGAGAAGTG
>NZ_JACJJC010000331.1 GCF_016899755.1 Sutterella massiliensis
CAATATGCGGTTGAAGAAGCTGCAGCAGCCGGGATCACCGAAATGATCTTCGTCACCGGACGCACCAAGCGAGCCATCGAAGATCATTTCGACAACCGCCCGGAACTTGAGCGAGAACTCGAGGAAAAGGGAAAGAAGGAACTTCTCGAAACGCTCCGCTCCATCGTTCCGGCCGGTGTTACATGCGTCTACATTCGTCAGCCGCAGCCTCTGGGACTTGGTCATGCCGTTCTGTGTGCTCGACCTGTTGTCGGCAATGAACCTTTTGCCGTCATTCTTGCCGACGACCTGGTCGACGCCGACGTCTCCGTAACCAAACAGCTTGTCGAAGCCCGCGAGCGTGCCGGCGGCGGCAATGTATTGGCCGTGCAGCAGGTCCC
>NZ_JACJJC010000332.1 GCF_016899755.1 Sutterella massiliensis
TCGTCCGCCCGCGTCGGAATGCGTACCGGCTTCACGGCACTTCCCTCCCGGTCAAAAGTTGAGCAACGATTACGGCGATATTTTTTTTGACGCCGTTTCCTGCAAACGGCTGCCGAGGGGCGAAATTCCCAATTCCCGGGAGAGTCCGCTGCGCCCCGTCCCGGAGGGCCGACTTCGGGCGTGCTGAAAAATGTAAGCATGCTTACATGGTTTTGTAGCGTTTAACGTTACAGTGAATTTTTAAAAAGCCTTGCTGTTCGCAGCAAATCGGATGCCCGGGAAGCCAAAGCGTCAACTGGGCAACTCGGAAACTCGATAACTCGACAACAGGATGTTGAGCGGGGATCGGGAAGCGTCCGAATAGAAGAAGCA
>NZ_JACJJC010000333.1 GCF_016899755.1 Sutterella massiliensis
CCCGATCGGCTCGATCGTGCGCGACGTTTGAAATGCAGCTGAACGCTTTCATTTCCTTCCGAATTTTTAAAGAACGTGACGGATTCGAAAATCCAGTCATTTGCAAGAGGAGCGCATTGTACACAAGTCGCTTCACTTTTGCAAATGACCTCGCGAAAATTTTTTGGTGGAGGCAAACGGGATCGAACCGATGACCTCCTGCTTGCAAAGCAGGCGCTCTCCCAACTGAGCTATGCCCCCGTTTCGTCAGGCCGAGCAAACTCATGCCTCAACGCTTTTTCGCGAATCTGATCCAACCAACCGATAAGCGTGAACGCCGTCAGTATTTGCGAGCTTCTTCAGAGCTCTCTTTGTCTCTTTAAAGGAGGTG
>NZ_JACJJC010000334.1 GCF_016899755.1 Sutterella massiliensis
TACGGTCAGATTATTCGCAATGCTGTATGGCTCTTTGATTGAAAAATAATTTCCTTCACCATTAAACAGTACCTTGATCTTTGGATCATCCAAAGTTCTTTGTTTTCCATCTTTTGAGATGATAACGGCAATATTATTACTCATGTTTTACCTTACATTCGATTGATTAAATATTTAATTATAAAAAGGTTATGCAGAAATGATCCTTTTGCGTGGATATTATAAGAACCCTTATGTACAGAAAATTCTTTTTTTCTAATAACACACTTATTGTAAAACCTCTCACCACAAAGGTCGATGATTTGATCTCGCATTTTTGTTAGATCAAAGCTTCGTATAAGACTTTTGAGTATATCCTCCTCTATGTCTA
>NZ_JACJJC010000335.1 GCF_016899755.1 Sutterella massiliensis
TATCCCAACTCTGAAGAGACGAAGCATTACTGCGCAGCCCGAATAGGTAATCATTCAGATTAGGATTAAATCAAGGAGGCGCCTCATGAAGCGGATTTTGATTGTCTTTCTGCTCGCCCCCGGATACAGTTTTGCACACGCAGAGGCAGACGTTCTAAACTTGATCCCGAAACACATGGCTTATATTACCTTAACCGATGCATGGTATTTTCATATGGGAGGATGCATCAGAAGAATTCCAATAATTAAAAAATCGAAATCAAGTGATTCGATTACAAGCATTTGAAAAATGGCATCGTACAGGCTGAAGTTATTTAAGAAGGCCTTCGGACTGAGATGAGGGTGCTTTTTCCGGACTTGTTAAC
>NZ_JACJJC010000336.1 GCF_016899755.1 Sutterella massiliensis
GCCGGGCAAAACTGCGAAGGTCTTTCTTTGCCTCGATGATATTTCGATGCTCTGCGTAAGTTTCGAATTTTCCGACGGTCAAGATTTCGAAGCCTTTGGGCAGCGGCTCGTTTCTTTCGAGATAAAGGAATTTGTTGATCAGGTCGTAACGCGTTTCCATGGATCTGTTTTTCTAGTCAGCGCATAAATGCCATGCAAAGCCGAGCTCGAACACGTTGAAGGCTGATGCGCAGGTAGTGGAAGACAACCACCAGCAACGCGAGGAGTATTGCGGCGATTGCGGAACGAAGCGGTCCCGTCATCACGATCGTTATGACGTAAAAGAAAATCGCGGAGCGAATACCTTCTTTGTATTCCTTGAGGG
>NZ_JACJJC010000337.1 GCF_016899755.1 Sutterella massiliensis
GAGCAGAAACCAAGCCGAACGAGCGCAGAGCAGCGTCAACGCCCCAAGCGGAAATCAATGACTGCGCCGCAAAGGGCAGAACTGCTGCGCCGATGCCGAGTGAAGCGGTGACGATGCCCCCCGCTGCGCCGCGGTGTTCAGGAAAATATTTGACGGCGGTATTGATCGTGCAGCCGTTGACGAGGCCCGTGCCGATGCCGATGAAAATGCCGTACGTGCAGTAGAGCTCGAAAGTCGAACCGGCGACAGCCGTGAGCAGATAGCCCGCGCCGAGAACGGCTCCGCCCGCGCCGATCACCCATTTCGGACCGAAACGGTCATTAACGAAGCCGCCCGCAAGCATCATGAACGGTGTGAGGC
>NZ_JACJJC010000338.1 GCF_016899755.1 Sutterella massiliensis
TGGCAGTCTGCTCGATGATGACGGCCTAGTTCCTTTCTAAACTCCTTCTCAGACCAGAGCGCCGTCGACGAGACCTGTCGGCGGCACAACGACAATCATTCCGCTGCGAACGTCGTCAATCAGTCGGTTTTTTGCTGCGGATTGCAGAAGGAGAAAACACCATGTCGAATCGTCGTGAGTTCCTGAAGGGTGCCGTGACGGGTGCCGTTGCTGCGGCCGCTGCGCCGTATGCCGTTCAGGCCAGCGCTTCGGAAATGCCCAAGAAATGGGATATGACGGCCGACGTCGTCGTTTGCGGCTTCGGCGGTGCCGGCGCAACGACGGCAATTGTCGCCGCACAGAACGGCGCCTCTGTAATTG
>NZ_JACJJC010000339.1 GCF_016899755.1 Sutterella massiliensis
GTTCACGCTCAAGCGCGTTGCAGCCGAAGGCGCCGACATCACGGTTGACTCCGGCAGCCTCACCGTCGAGTCGCTCGCCGTTACCAATGACAATCAGCTCAAGGGCACGCTCGACGCCGACACGGTGACGGGCGACGGCACGATCCGCGTCGGCTCGGCCGACGAAGAAACGGGCGGTGCGGGCACGCTCAACGTCGAAACGCTCGACCATACGGGCATCATCTTCATTGACCCCGCTTGGGTTGACGGCGCCGAAATGAAGGACGGCTCGTTCCTCACGGTTCAGCAGTTGGGCGAAGACGGCGTTCTCAACGCCGACGTCGTTGCCGGCCAGAACTCGACCTTCGTCTTCGGTGC
>NZ_JACJJC010000033.1 GCF_016899755.1 Sutterella massiliensis
CCCGGATATGCAGCCTGGAAGTGTGGCAGTGCCCCCGGGGAGAAGCCGCTTGGTATCTCGCTCGACTCGCCAAAGTCGAGTGTTTCTTCTGCTGCCTTGGCTTGCTCACCGGGAAGCCAACGCGGGAAACATTGCGTTTTTTCGAGAAAGTCGAGACATGGAATGTGATCGACCATCAAGCAAGAGTATTCTTTTGATCCTACCCCAGATGAACAGATGATTAAATTTTTTGTTTCACTGGTTGGAAAAAATAATGGCAACTTGGCAACTCGTTGGTTGATCAATCTGTTGAAATAAACAAAACTTCCAACAAAAGGTCTATATATTCCTTTGAAAATAGAAGTCTGTTCAAATTTTCCAATGATGCCTTGTTTTACTTTTGGCAGAATTCCACTATGCCAACTAATATTTGTCGGATCTTTTCGAACGAAATTTTCTATCTTTTCTTTTTTATCTGAGTCTATCCACCGTTTAACCTCACTATTGTAGGTGCTGATGTATTTTTGTATGTTTGAAATGAGAGTTTTCTTAGAGGATGAGTAACACCAAACATCACAATTAGTTTTTAGTCCGTTCGAATAATTTGTTCCGAAGATGGATGATTCATTAGTTTTCTTTCCATCGACGCGCATGAACTTTGCATAAGAATCATCTCGCTGATTCAGCCAGTCGCCGTGTGCGTCCGGAACGATCGCGTTCGTCTGGGTATAAGCCATGGAACGATCCTTGCGCAGGCAAGCAAGCTTTTCTTCGCGCGTCAGGTAATCATCAACCGCATGGAAGTAAATCTTTCCATGCTCTGCTGACGCCGGGTTCTTGATCAGAAAGACGATGGCAACCGGAGCACGGCTACCTTCTCCAAAAACTTTTCCTCCCTCCTGACGCGAGCGTTCGCCCGAAGTTCGTTGATTCCCTTTCAGGTGGTACACATAAACCGCCGAGAATTCTTCGGCCAGACACTTTCGCATGCCGTCTGCGCTGTTGGAATCGATCCAGCCGGCATTGGTGACAAAACCGATGATGCCTTTATCGCCGATGCGATCGGATGCCCAGCGATAGGCACGGATATAAGAGTCATACAACGAATTCTTGTTGACAGCCTCCGTCCTGGCCGCATACGTTTTGGCAATCCGATCGTCCAGCTCTTCATAGTGATCGTTCTGGTTATCATCGTTGGCATTGTCCTGACCAACGGAGTATGGCGGGTTGCCAATGATGACGCGAATGTCTTGCCGGTTCAGCTCTGCGAGGCGCGCATTGTTTTCACCGAGCGTCGTGCTGAAGATGCTGCTCTGCCGATTGTTGGCAAACGTATCGGTCCAGATCATCACCTTGTTCGGCTGGTACACTTTAGGCGAACGATGCAACCCTATCCGAACGTATGTTCGCATAGGGCCTAATGCCAAATTAACGAACAAATTTGTTCGTGCCCTCTAAACCAAACACCATGCCGAACTCGACCATTGTTGGCTATGCACGCGTCAGTAGCGTTGATCAGAACCTCGACAGGCAACTCGTTCAGCTGAAGGCTGAAAACGTTGAAAAACTATTCATTGACAAGGTTTCCGGTAAAAACCTGGATCGTCCGGGCTTTTCTGCGATGATGGAATACGTCCGCGAAGGGGATGTGTTGGTGATCTGTTCTATGGATCGCCTTGCAAGGAGCCTTATGGATCTGTTGGATGTCACACGAAAACTACAAAACAAAGGAGTGACCATCAAATTCCTTAAGGAAAAGATTGAATTGTCAGCCTCAGGGGAAACGTCGGCAATTAGCAAGCTTTTGCTTGCGATGATGGGGGCGGTTGCTGAATTTGAGCGATCGCTAATTAGAGAACGTCAACAGCAAGGAATTGCACTAGCAAAAGCTCGGGGTGTCTATCGCGGCAGAAAACCAGTTGATAGCGAACGTCTAGAAGAAGCTAAACGTCGCATAGCTTCAGGTGTACCTAAAACAAAAGTTGCTAAAGACCTGAAAATCGGTCGAACGACATTGTACAAATATCTTAAAAATTAATTCATGCCATTTGGAATCAGTTATGTCTGAATTTTCTAACAATGAATCCGCATTTGAAGCACTGCTTGAAAGTATCAAGCAGGCATCAAACAATATCAAAAGAGATGCGGGTACGCGCTTTGAAACGCTGATTAAAGATTGGCTGACGCAAGATCAATCATACTGCGATCTTTTCTCAAAAGTCGAAACATTCGAGGAATGGGCTTCGTCGCATACTGAGTTAGAACAGAATGGTAAAGATATTGGTATTGATCTCGTAGCGACCCTCGAAGACGATCCTGATGCCTTTGCTGCCATTCAATGCAAGTTTTACGACAAGGATGCGGTTGTCCCAAAGTCTGGTGTAGATTCATTCATTGCCGCTTCGAATCGCGATTACTTCAAGCAACGCTACATCATCACGACGAATGAAAACTGGTCAGAGAATGCCCTGACTGAGATGCAAAACGTTACGCCACCGATTCAGTTGGTTAGACGTTCGATGCTCGCGTCTTCACGGATCAACTGGTCTGTCTATCTGAACACAGGAAAGGTTGTTCAGCAAAAGAAGCGAACTCCGAGGAAATATCAGGAAGAGGCAATTCAGCGCGTGATTGAAGGTTTTAAGACGAATAATCGCGGCAAGCTGATCATGGCCTGTGGAACGGGGAAAACCTTCACCTCCATGAAGATAGCCGAAAAAATGGAGGGGAATAATGGATTTGTTATGTTCCTTGTTCCGTCCCTTGCGCTTCTTTCTCAGACTCTCACTGACTGGAAGCGTCAATGTGCCGTTCCGATCCATGCGTTCGCCGTATGCTCTGACGCAACAACGGGCAAGGCAGACCTCAAAAACGTTGATGAAATTACGTCCGCAAGCGACCTTAGCTATCCCGCAACAACCAAGGCCGACCGGCTCACCGAAGAGGTGAAGAAGGCTCGTAGCAAGACCGGGATGACGGTGATTTTCTCAACCTACCAATCTATTGAGGTTGTGAGCGAGGCGCAGCATAAGTTCGGGATGGAGGAAATTGGCCTTATCATCTGTGACGAAGCGCATCGTACGGCAGGGGGACATTATCAAGACGAGAGCGACGCCCCGTTCCAGAGAATCCATTCGGATGACTTTATCAAAGGCAAGAAACGCCTTTACATGACTGCTACCCCGAGGATTTACGGCGACCTTGTCAAGGAGCAAAAGAACAACGGCGAAGTTGTCCTGTACTCCATGGACGACGAGCAAATTTACGGCCCGACATTCCACACGATCACATTCTCCCAAGCGGTCGCATTAGGAAGTCTGGTCGATTACAAGGTAATCGTTCTTTCCGTTGAAGAGAACATTTTGAAGGAACGAGCCCTCAGCGACTACGAGCTAGTTCAGGCCGGCGGACTGCCTGTCAAGCACGCTGCGAAAGTGATCGGTTGTTGGCGAGCACTCTCCAAACTTGACCTGGTGAACGAAGTGTCAATGTCTGACGATCGCCAACCGATGCGGCGCGCCGTTGGCTTTGCGCAGATCATAGAACCGAACATAAAGTACCTTGACCGGACTTCTTCGAAGCGGTTCACGGAGAACTTCGAGTCCACGATCGAAGAGTTCAAGGATCAGCAATTCGAGGAATTGTCTAAGATAGATAAAAACCTCAGCCGAGAAGCCTACGATCTTGCCTATCCGTTGAAGTGCGAGACCCGTCACATAGACGGTTCCATGAACGCGACTGAAAAGGACGCTTTGCTTAACTGGCTGCGCGAAGAGCCGGAAGAGAATGTCTGCAAGATTCTCTTCAACGTCCGTTGCTTGTCTGAAGGCGTTGATGTGCCGTCGCTCGATGCGGTTCTCTTCTTATCGCCGCGCAAATCTCAGGTTGAGGTTGTTCAGACGGTCGGTCGCGTTATGCGCGTGTCGCCACAAACCGGCAAAAAGCGCGGCTATGTCATTATTCCGATCGTTACGCCGGCGGGGTTAGACCCCAGCGTGGCGCTAAACAACAATGCGGACTTCGATGTCGTTTGGCAGGTTTTGAATGCCTTGAAGTCGATCGATACCGAATTCGGCGCCATTGTGGACGGCCAGCGAAATATTATCGACAGCTCAAAAATTGAAGTAGTTTGTGTTACGAACAAAAAGTTAAATAAAAAGGCAAAGAAAAATCCGAAGATAATTAAGTCAAAACCAACGAAACCTACTCCTCCAGTTCAGGAAGTTTTCGACTTTAATCATGACGAAATTCTTGAGCAAGAGATTCGTGCGCGAATTGTAAAGCGCGTCGGAAATCGTCGTGAATGGGGCGATTGGGCCGAAGATGTCGGAAAAATTTGTCAGCTACAAATTAAGCACATCAACGATGTGCTTAAGGACCCCACAAAAACAAAATCCAGAGAAGCATTCGAGTCTTTCAAAAAAGAGCTCAAAGCGACGTTGAACGACAGTTTGACAGACGACGAAATCGTCGAGATGCTGGGGCAACACGTCGTCACGCAGCCTATTTTGGATGCGCTGTTCACTATCCAAACAAGTGAAGGAACGTCTTACGAATTCTCAAAGCAGAATCCTATCGCAATTGCGATGACGTCCATGATGGATTCTCTTGATAAGGAATCCATGAAATTAGCGACTAAATCTCTTGAGGATTTTTATCGATCCGTCCGGAATCGTACAAGGACAATTAAAACTTCGTCAGATCGTCAATTACTTATTAAAGAGCTCTTCGAAAAATTCTTCAAGGCAGCCTTCCCCAAGCAACAGGAAAAACTTGGGATTGTCTATACCCCGATCGAAATTGTCGACTTCATTAATCAGTCAGTGGCTGATCTACTGAAGAAGGAATTCAACTGCAGTATCGCGGATGACGGCATTCACATTCTTGATCCGTTTTCAGGAACTGGCACCTTCATTGCACGGTTGATGCAAAGCGGCTTGATCCCCACGGACCGATTGCCAAACAAGTTCGAGCATGAACTTCATGCGAATGAAATCGTTCCGTTGGCATATTACGTTGCCTCAATGAATATCGAGGGGGTCTTCCATGAGCTCTGCCCGAATGAGGTGTACCAGCCGAACAAAGTGATGATTTGGACCGATACGTTTGCCAACAATCGGCAGAGCGACATCTTCAGCACGACACTCGGTGAGAACAACGCTCGACTTGCGGAACTGAACCGGCAGGACATCCGCATCATCATCGGCAACCCGCCATACTCCGTTGGTCAGGACAATGCCAACGATAATAACCAGAACGATCACTATGAAGAGCTGGACGATCGGATTGCCAAAACGTATGCGGCCCGGACGGAGGCTGTCAACAAGAATTCGTTGTATGACTCCTACATCCGCGCCTATCGCTGGGCGTCCGATCGCATCGGCGATAAAGGCATCATCGGCTTTGTCACCAATGCCGGCTGGATCGATTCCAACAGCGCCGACGGCATGCGCAAGTGCCTTGCTGAGGAGTTCTCGGCGATCTACGTGTATCACCTGAAGGGAAATGCAAGAACGCAAGGCGAGCAGCGCCGTAAAGAAAAAGACAATGTTTTTGGTGAAGGTAGTCGTGCCCCGGTCGCCATCGTCTTCCTGGTCAAGAACCCGGCGTCAGCAGAGCATGGAAAGATTTACTTCCATGCGGTCGATGACTATCTGACGCGCGAGGAAAAACTGGCTTGTCTGCGCCTCGATGCGTCTATGGTCTATACCCAGACGAACGTGATCGTTCCGGATGCACACGGGGACTGGTTGAATCAACGAGATGACAGCTTTGTTTCATTTTGGCCGTTAATTTCTAAAGAACTTACATCCTCAATTTTTAAAGATGTATCAAGAGGACTTGAAACAGGCAGAGACGTCTGGTCAATTAACAGTTCAATTGATAAGTTGTCTGAAAACATTGCAAAGCTAATAAATACGTATAACAACGATCTGACAACAGGTGTAAGAACTCTTGATCCAAGTAAGATTAAATGGACTTCGTCTCTTCAAAATTTTGCGAATAAGGGAATAAAAATAACTTTCAATAAGAAAAGCATTACTGAAATATTATATAGACCATTTTTTATTCAAAAGGCTTACAACGCTAAAGAGTTAATACATCGCGTAGGGCACTTTGCAAAATACTTTCCACAGAAACAAAGTCAAAATCTGATAATCTGTTCGTCTGGGGTAGACAATCTGGTCATCTGCATCAATCAGAATGCAAAAGATGCTGGACAAATAGCCTTGATGACAGATCACATTGCTGATCTGCACTTTAATGGTGACACTCAGTGTTTCCCGCGTTGGCTTCCCGGTGAGCAGGCCAAGGCAGCAGAAGAAACACTCGATTTTGGCGAGCCGAGCGAGATACCGAGCGGCTTCTCCCCGGAGGCACTGCCACACTTCCAGACTGCATATCCGGA
>NZ_JACJJC010000340.1 GCF_016899755.1 Sutterella massiliensis
GCGTATCGTGATCGGAACCAAACAAATTAAGCTGCCTTGAGAATGCTCGCCTCGACTTGAAAACCTTCGCGGCGAGTATATTTTTTTGTGTTCCGCAGGTTATTTTTTCTGGCTGTAATGAATACCGAGTTTCATCGTCAACTCTTTGTAGAACCCCAGTTCGCTTTCGAGGAACTTCTGCGTTTCGGCTGGCGGCAGGTACGCGAGCGGCTCCCAGTGCGCATCGGCGGATTTTTTCAGTTCGGGCGTTTCCATAGCCCGACGGAATGCCTCAGCGAGTTTGGCGACGATTGCGTCCGGCGTGTCCTTGTTCACGACGATGCAGCGCCACGACGTCTGATCGTAGTCGAACCC
>NZ_JACJJC010000341.1 GCF_016899755.1 Sutterella massiliensis
GTCGTTCGGGATTCGACGAACTACAGTCTGTGTACTTTCCAGACTGGGAAGCGTTATCACGCGGACCTGAACGCTGGCCTTAACATCGGTGCCCGCTACTTCGTTCGCGAACTTTTCAAGTCCTTGTCGGAGACGACGAGGCAGGCACTTTCGGCAAAAGTCCCGGAAGTGCTCAAGAGAAGCACCTGCACCTTATGCACGCTCCTTAGGGTCAGTGCGGTACTGAGGACGCAATGTCACTCAGCTACTGAGCTTTCCCTGCATCGTGCAAAGGCTGTCCCTCGGACTACAAATGAGGGAAGCCGCATCCATTCAGACGGCTTTGCCGGATGAATGGGTGCGGAGGCTTCAC
>NZ_JACJJC010000342.1 GCF_016899755.1 Sutterella massiliensis
TTCTGCTTCACCGGGGCTTTCGTTAGGATGACGCCGCCGTTGCCGCCCGTCGGGAGTCGCCCCTTTTCCTTGTTCATGCGCGGATAGGTCATGCAGCCAAGCCGGAACTTGTCGCCCACGAGGTCTGTGAAGGCGCGAGCGGCATTGGGAGAAGATGCGATGATCCCGATTTTGCCAGCCGCAAACTGCTGGCGGGATTGTTCGTAGTCTCGCATCGTCATGCCGCCTTCCTTCATGATGCGAACGCAAAGTTCAAGCGCTTTGAGTCCGATGTCGTTATTGAAGCCGCAGTGATTGCCGTCGGGGGCCATGAGTGCGCCGCCTTGTTCGAGAATTACAGTCTGCCAGAG
>NZ_JACJJC010000343.1 GCF_016899755.1 Sutterella massiliensis
CCTCACCGCCGTTATCCGCGATGGCGGCTATACGATTACGGACGCGACCGTGACGATTGTTCCGAAGACGAACGGTCACAAAATCACGTATAAGGTTTCGCGTTCGGAACTCCTGACTCACGGCGGTATTCCCGTCTGGGGACTTTATCCGAACTACCTCAACAAAATTGAAGTGAGCTACACGCGCGTTGCCAACGGCAAAAGCGAAAAGTTCACCGACACGGTCCAAGTCTATGCGCCGCCCGTCTATTTTGAATCCGCAGGTGCACCCGACGAAACGATCATGCCGTTTGGCGTTGAGGTAAAAAAGGTCGATCCCGAATTCAAAGACCGCCTCTACCTTGTAAAC
>NZ_JACJJC010000344.1 GCF_016899755.1 Sutterella massiliensis
AGTCAAGCCAGCGCCAGACGAGATAGACGGGATCTTCGCCGACGGCGGGCAAAACGCGGCCCATGCCCCAGAGCAGATCGCTCTCCCCGATGACGTGAGAGTCGTCGGTTTCGGGTGTGGGATACATGACCGTGAACCTGTATTGGTTTTTCGGCAGGAACGGCGCGATCTCACCGCCGCACATCACTTCGTCGCCGACGGTGAGCCATTCGAGTCCGCGCCGATGGAGCGCCGCGAGCGTGCGCGTCGCCATGAGACTCGTCGTACGCAGAATGCCGTCTCGACCGAGCACGTTGCCCGTGAAGGGATAGAGCATCCCCCAGGATCCCGCGCACCAGTAGAGCTCC
>NZ_JACJJC010000345.1 GCF_016899755.1 Sutterella massiliensis
TACGACGGGTTTGATCCCGCCTCCTTAACGGAGAGTCAGAAAAATGAAAAAGACCCTGCTTGCGCTTGCGACTCTTAGCGCTATGGCCGGTTCCGCTTTTGCTGCAGATGTCACCGTTTACGGTTTGGTCGATTACGGCTTCCAGTTCAAGCATGTCGACCAATACACCCAGACTGGTGATGACAACACATTCCAGATGAAGTCCGGTATGAACTCCGGCAGCCGCTTCGGTCTCAAAGGTTCGGAAGATCTCGGCAATGGCCTGAAGGTCGGTTTCGTACTTGAAAACGGCTTCAGCGCCGACGACGGCACGCTCGACAACGGCGGTCGTCTGTTCGGCCGTGAAT
>NZ_JACJJC010000346.1 GCF_016899755.1 Sutterella massiliensis
GTTCACACAAACATGGGAAGCGAAGCGATTGTTGCTGAGAAGGGCATTGAAAAGCCGAAACGCGTGATCGCCCTTGCAGGCGCAACGGGCGGCATCGGCGAAGCATTGGCTTTGGGCTATGCAAGCGCCGGGACGCACCTCATGATTGCGGGTCGGAAAGAACAGATTCTTGAGACAATTGCCGAAAAAATCCGGGCTCGCGGGGCTACTGTAGAAACCGCGTCATTTGATTTGCGGGATCACGATGCTGCCGAAAAGTGGAGTCAGCGTGCGGCTCTGAAGAATGCGGACGTCTTCATCCTTTGCGGCGGTGTTTCCGCCTCGGTCGAGCCGATGAAGATTGCGG
>NZ_JACJJC010000347.1 GCF_016899755.1 Sutterella massiliensis
GACCTTCTCCTACCGCCTGCGCGAAGGAGTGGCACAGAACATGAACGCCTGCTTCCTGATGCGGAAAATGGGGATTACCATCAGCTGATGGAAATGTCGGAGAAAGACACAGAGACATGCACTTGCTTGTGAAAACCCTTAGAAGCTGTTTTGAATTTATCGTGCGATGATTTGGGATGAGTTTTTGAGGCATTTTCGCTTCTGTGATGAGGAAGATAGCGGGCTATCTGACGAAGAACAGGAGCGAAAAGGACCAAAAAATCGCCCAAAGCACACACGAAAACGGATACATCAAGCCAAGAAAAACTTTTTGGAGAAATTCAAAACAGCTTCTTAATATATAGG
>NZ_JACJJC010000348.1 GCF_016899755.1 Sutterella massiliensis
TCTCTCTGCCGCCTCCCGCCTTATTTCGAAACTTGAGCAGTATGTGGACGAACCGCTTCTTAACCGCTGCAGGCGTCCTGTTGAACCTACATCGGCAGCAGAAAGGCTCAGGCCGGCAGTTGCCGCGTTGCTCAAAGCAAAGGCACTTGTAGATGACGAAATTGCGGCTCTGAAAGGTCCTAAACCCGCAAGGCGTTTCCGTTTGAGTGTTCCTTCGAACTTCTCTGACGGCGCCAAGTTTTCAGCCATCCACGCGTATGCAGAAGCCCACCCGGAGCTTGCGTTCGAGCTCTTCTCTTATCGCGACGAATTTGATGTTGCCGACGGCGTTGTCGATGCTGCC
>NZ_JACJJC010000349.1 GCF_016899755.1 Sutterella massiliensis
TCAACAAGCAGGGCGTCACGATGAGTGCCGACGAACTCGCTGAACTCGACAAGTCCGACAAGTTCGGCGACATCCTCGGCACGGGCGCCGGGCGCAACTGGGCGCATGTCAATTCCGTCGACTACGATCCGACGGACGACTCGATCATCGTCAGCTCGCGCCACCAGTCGGCGATCATCAAGATCGGCCGCGACAAGAAGGTGAAGTGGATCATCGGCTCGCACCAGGGCTGGAAAGCGGGCCTGAAGGAAAAACTCCTCACGCCGGTCGACAAAAACGGCAAGCGCATCAAATGCGACGAATTCTGCAACGTCTGCGAGCAGAACTTCGATTGGACCTGGAC
>NZ_JACJJC010000034.1 GCF_016899755.1 Sutterella massiliensis
AAGGTAAATTATACAACTTGCCTTTTAACATGAATACATTTTATGCTATGTGGGGGGTTAAAACGCCGGAAGAAGCCAAAAAAATTATCGAGCAGCAAAAGAAAAAGGCAAAAGTCGATATCCCTCTAAATCTCGAAGAACAAGCGATCAATCTTGTCGGAAATGATATCTATCAAACTCTAATCAAAGGATATACAGAAAAGCAGTGGGGGCGTGACTGTAAAGATCTTCCTCCTTCAATTATTAAGCGTCTCCCCGTACGATTTACTTTCGACAACAATTACTTTAATGCTAAATATCAAGGTATTCCTGTTAATGGTTATACTAAATTAGTCGAAAAACTTTTAGAGGGCTCAAAAGTTTGTTTGAATAGTGATTTTTTGACGCAACGAGATGAACTTAAAAAAGTGGCTCATAAAATAATTTATACTGGCCCAATCGATGCTTTCTTCGATTATTGTTTCGGAGCACTTGAATATCGTTCCTTGCGTTTTGAGACTGAAGAGTTGCCTGTTGATAATTTCCAAGGTGTAGCCGTTGTGAATTATACCGAACGAGAAATTCCGTATACTCGCATAATTGAGCATAAGCACTTCATGCTTAATTGCGAAAATAAACAAACGACAATTTTAAGCAAAGAATATCCTGATAATTGGGATTTGTCTAAAGAACCATATTATCCTGTTAATGATGAAAGAAACACAGCTCTCTACAATAGATACTATGAGCTTGCTAAGTCGCAAAACGATACAAGTTTGATTTTTGGAGGCCGTTTAGGTTCCTATCGTTATTATGATATGGATAAAGTTATCGAAGCGGCTCTGAGCTTAGCAAAAAAAGAGTTATAAAATATAATCCTGAAACTCTATTAAAAACAGCGGCTCCGATCGAGTCAGAATTCGGAGCCGCGTTTTTTTATTTTTAAGTTTTCAAATTTACGAGCGAGCTTTTTAGCGAACTCCACGCCTGGCTGATCGAACGGATTTATCTTCAACAGCCGTCCGAAAAGTGCCGTTTTGTGCTCGTACAATGACATAAAGGAGCCGAGCATTTCGGGAGACAAATCTTTTAACGCGATAACCATGAGACTGTTGTAAAACTCTTCCGTTTCTCTGGTTATCAATGCTTCGGCCTGTGCATCCGCATTGGCGTTAAGAACTCGCGTCATCTTTTCATGCGAATGCCCGACGTCGGTCACTTTCACGAGATCGATGCTCGTGCACCAAGTCCCTTCGCGCAGCCATTGGTAGAAGCTGTGCTGACCACAGTTGCCGTTGCTGCCCCAAATGCCCTGACCCGTTCTCGTCCGAACTCTCTCGGATCCGTCGGCAAGAACGCACTTGCCGAGTGATTCCATTTCAAGCTGCTGCAGCCATGCCGGCATCATGTCGAGTCGGCAGTCGTACGGCACCAGACACCTTGACGGGATTTCAAGCTTCGTCGCATCCCAATAGGCCAGCAGTGCCATTAGAATCGGCAGGTTTTCCGAAATAGGTGCATTGAGAGCATGCTTGTCCATTGCATTCGCACCACGAAGGAAAGAGAGGAATGTCTCTCGACCCAATCCAATGGCAAGCGGCAGCCCGATCGCGCTCCATACCGAGAAGCGGCCGCCCACCCAGGGCCAGATCTTGAAGCCGTTCTCTTTTCGGAGGCCCAACGATTCGGCGGCATTCTCCTTTGAAGACACCGTTACGACGTGTTCGTTGCGGCTTTCTCCGGTGATGCCCGCCCGGGCAAACCAGGCATCAACCATTTCGGCGTTCACCATTGTCTCGCGAGTGCCGAAACTCTTCGATGAAACGATGGCGAGCGTCGACTCGGGGCGGCATCGGCTCAAGATGCGATCAAGCAGGGTGCCGTCAACCGTTGAAAGGAAGTGGAGATTGATCGTCGGGTTGAGCGGCTGCAGCGCATGCCACACCGCATGCGGTCCCATCTCCGACCCGCCGATGCCGATGTTGATTACATCCGTAATTTTGCCTTCGCTGCGAATCCGGTCCGCGAAGGCAAGCATGCGTTCACGCTCCGCGTTGACTTCTTCGTAGAAAGGCGCGGAAGCGTCAAATGCACGAAGCGACGTATGCAATGCCGCGCGATTTTCCGACAAATTGACGACTTTTCCGTCGCACATCCGGCGAAACGAACCCTGCAGATCGATTTCTTCCGCATAGTGAATGAAATCGTCGAGATCCGTCTGCGTCAAACGCTGTCTGGACAAATCCAACGTAATGCCGCAGGCGGAAACGGAAGTACGAGTTCCGGTCTCCTTAAGGAGAGGTTTGTTCATGGTCTTCTTCTTTTTGTTATTGAATGTTCAGAGCTGGAGCGACACGGAGCATTTCGTCAATGAAACATCGACGAATCCGCTCAAGCGATTCAGGAGTATCGCCTTCAAAGCGCAGAACGATGACGGGCGTCGTATTTGACGCGCGTGCCAGTGCAAATCCGTCCCGCCACTCGACGCGTACGCCGTCAATCGTTATGGCGGATTCCGCATCGTTGAAACGACAATGCTTCTGGAAATCGGCAATGAACCGCTTGTTTTCCCCTTCCTCCGTCGGGATCTGGATTTCCGGCGTGTTGACCGCATTCGGGAGCTCATGAAGAACCCTTGAAGGCGTTTCACTTCTCGAGAGAATTTCAAGAAGACGAACGGCGGAATAAAGACCGTCGTCAAACCCGGTCCATCGTTCGTCGTTGAAGAAGAGATGTCCGGACATTTCACCGGCGAACGGCGCTCCGGTTTCGCGGAGCTTGGCCTTGACAAGCGAATGCCCGGTTGGACTGATGACGGGGATGCCGCCCTTTTCGCGAATCCAATCGACGAGCTTGCGGGAGCATTTGACGTCATAGACAATCTCTGCACCCGAATGCGAGCGAAGAATGTCTTCTGCGAAAAGCATCATGAGGCGATCTGGATAAATCACTTCGCCTTCGTTTGTCACGACGCCGAGACGATCGCCGTCGCCGTCAAGTGCGAAGCCGTAGTCTGCGTCGACTTCCTTCACCTTGCGAATCAGCATTTCAAGGTTTTTCGGTTTGGACGGATCCGGATGGTGATTCGGGAAATGCCCGTCCACGTCGCAGTAGAGGGGAACAACTTCAACGTCGAGCGTCGAAAGGATGCGAAGCATGACGGGCCCTGCAATGCCGTTGCCGGCGTCAACCACAACCTTAAGTCGACGGGAAATTCGAACGCCGTCAATCACCTTTTCAACATACGGCGTACCGGCATCAACACGTTCGATAGAGCCTGGCGCGACGGCAGTAAGCCAGTCCTCGCGTTCAATTCGTTCACGAACGTTTTGAATTTGATCGGCAAAGAGCGTGACGCCGGCCACCATCATTTTGAGACCGTTGTATTCCGGCGGATTGTGCGACCCGGTGACTGCAACACCCGTGCCGCAATCAAAGTACTTGGTTGCGTAATAGAGTACGGGAGTGGGCACGGCCCCGACATCCAGAACGTCCATGCCTGTCGAGGCAATGCCTTCCACCAAGGCGCTCTGAAGCCGCTCGCCGGTCAGTCGACCGTCACGGCCCACACAGAAGCGCCTGACGCCCTTGTCAAGCGCCATGCTGCCGAGAACTCGGCCGACCGCGCGAACCGCATCCTCCGTAAGCGTTTGGTCGACCACGCCGCGGATGTCGTAAGCCTTAAAGATCGAGGCGTCGACTTTCATTTTTTTGACCCTCCTTATTTCTATATGCCGTCTCAATCTGCGGCGATCATGAAGCCGCGCTTCCTGGCAAAGTGAACCGTGGCGTCAATGAAGCCCTGCTTGGAGCCGCAGTCGAAACGCCGGCCTTCGAAGCGATAAGCCGAGCAATGCACATTCCCGAGAGAGGCAGCAATTGCGTCGGTGAGCTGGATTTCGCCGCCCGCACCGGGCTTTTGCTGCGCCAAATACTCGAAGATCGAGGGGTCGAATACGTAGCGGCCGATCACGGCTTCGGTCGAGGGTGCAACAGCCGGATCCGGCTTCTCAACGATGCCCGACACGTCGAACCGGCGCTCATCATCCGTCGAAGACGCGGATACGATGCCGTAGCGCTTGGTGTGTTCGCGCGGGACCTGCTGCACGGCCAAGACATTGCCGCCGCCTGCGCGCTCGCGTGCTTGCATGAGCTGTTTGGTGACAGAAACGTCCGCGTCAACAAGGTCGTCGGCGAGGATGACGGCAAAAGGTTCGTTCCCGACAACAGGACGTGCACACAGGACGGCGTGACCGAGACCGAGCGGCTGCGGCTGACGGATGTAGACGCAGGTAACGCCGGCAGGCACGATGGAACGAAGCGTCTCGAGAAGCTCCTTCTTCCCCTTTTCCTCAAGCTCACGCTCGAGTTCGGGACGGTTGTCGAAATGGTCTTCGATGGCACGCTTGGTACGGCCGGTAACGAAGATCATTTCGGTGATGCCGGCAGCAACCGCTTCTTCAACCGCGTATTGAATCAGCGGCTTGTCGACGACAGGGAGCATTTCTTTGGGCATGGCTTTAGTTGCCGGTAAAAAACGGGTGCCCAGACCATTTACGGGAAATACGGCTTTCATATTATCGATATATCTCAAAGATGCTTTAAATTGAAATCGTAGGTATTGTCAGTATCCCAGTTTATACCCTTTTTTATTATTTTTGCTGGAATCCCTGCAATCACACAATTGGCAGGAAATTCACCTCCACACAATAGAGCTCGAGTACCGATAACACAGTTATTACCAATCTTTGAGTCTTTAAGAATATCGACCTTACTTCCAATCCAAACATGATCTCCGATAGATATTCCAAAATCTGGTTGATTTACAACTTTTTTCGAATCTATTTCGAAAATAGTATGTCCGTCCGATGTTCGGATACTTATCTCAGAAGAAAAAAGACAATTTTTTCCGATTTTGACATCGATAAAAGGTTCTGTCCAATTATAAATATCGACAGCATGCAGATGAACTTCTTTGCCAATAATGCATCGATTAAAATTTTTTAAAGTGATATTTAATCGATTATAGACTTTTAATCCACCTTCAATAACAACACACGAATTACTTCCCATTTTTACGGTCAGATTATTCGCA
>NZ_JACJJC010000350.1 GCF_016899755.1 Sutterella massiliensis
ATCGTTTACTGCCGTGTCAGTAGTGCGGCTCAGAAGAACGACTTGAAGTCGCAGCTGGCTGCGATGCAGGCGTTTTGCCTCGGTGCAGGCATTGCCGTTGACGAGTGGATTGAAGAAATCGGCGGCGGCATGAACTTCAAACGGCCTAAGTTTCTCCATCTTGTCGATCGAATCGCGCGAGGTGAAGTGAAACATGTCATCATTGCTCACAAGGATCGTTTGATGCGCTTTGGCTTCGACCTTTTCGAGCATCTGGCTCAGGAAAATAGCTGCCAAATCACCATCGCGAACCAGGAGACTCTTTCGCCTCAGCGCGAAATGGTTGAGGACCTGATGGCCATC
>NZ_JACJJC010000351.1 GCF_016899755.1 Sutterella massiliensis
GCTTTCGATCTCCTTTTGCGATAGCGGCCGAATCAACGCAAGCCAGCCCGCAAAAAAGAAGACGAGTGCAGCAGGAACACCCCAGCGAAGCACCTCGCCCGCAGAAAGTCCGCAGATGCCTAGCGCAAGAATTGTGCCTGAAATGAGCGGATTGCAGAAAACGTGCACATGCCGAAACCAGAAGTTCACGGCTGCGAGCCGCGCGGGCGACGCAGCGAATCCTGAACCAATTCGTTCGACAAGCTTGAGAGATGCCTGTGCACCGGCGATCGCCGGCAAAAGACCGACCACGGCCGGCAGCAGGGCGAGCGCCGCTTTGGCGCGCTGAGCGGCAATTCGCT
>NZ_JACJJC010000352.1 GCF_016899755.1 Sutterella massiliensis
CCCCACTGCTAAGGTTGCCGAGAAAGGTGGACAATCGCTTTCTCCGTCCAACGTATCTCTGAAAGATTAACCACGTTGAACATTTTCATCAATCTATAGATTGCTTTAATTCAAATTCAATAGGCCAACTGCAACAAGGTCCGGAATCCAGTCCATCACCGAAACGTCCCCATCCTCCTTTAGCTCCAAATTCACAATAAGCTTTTAAAAACATTTCAATAAAGTTTTCTCGATCGACAACGAGAGAACAAACCGTGTCATCGGAACGTTGAATTTCGACCTGCAAAAGGCTTTCAGAAAGATGCCATACGAGAAATCGTGTGAGCACACCCTCCTCATC
>NZ_JACJJC010000353.1 GCF_016899755.1 Sutterella massiliensis
ACCGTACTCAGCGGGGCGGATCTGGCGCTTGACACGAACGGTCGTTTGATTGTTTCTGGTTCCGGCACCGATCGGCGCGAGCTCGGCGGCCTTACGCTGAAGGGCGGCTCGCAAATCGACTTTTCTTCCGTGTCGATGGGCGACGCCAACAGCAACAATGCGCAGCTCCACGTAAGCGGCAGCTTCACGATCAACGGCAGCAACGACGTGTCGGTGGGCGGGATCAATCTCGACGGCACGCAGAACATCCTCGCGGCTGACGACGCCAATGGCGGTCTGAAGCAGGCGCTCGTCACGGCTGATGGCGGCATTGATCTCAGCTCCGGTCAACTTGTTATC
>NZ_JACJJC010000354.1 GCF_016899755.1 Sutterella massiliensis
GCCTACAACCAAGATGCACCGGCCGGACGAGATCGTCTCGGGCGGCGTTCGTTGTCATCGGGCTACGGTGTGCCCGTGAAGCTCGAGCATCCTCCCTTTTTCATCATGCCGGCTCAAGCGGGCGTGATGGGGACCTACTGCGGACTTGCCGTTTCACCCGACACGGAGGTCTTGGATGGCAGAGGCGAAAAGATTCCCGGGCTTTTCGCTGCAGGGGAGGTTTGCGGCGGTTTCCACGGCCGCTCATACATCACGGGGAGCGCCTTTGCCAAAGCCAACGGTTTCGGACGCGTGGCCGGTGAAGTGATGGCGCGCAGCATTCGGGGGTCGGGCGAATGA
>NZ_JACJJC010000355.1 GCF_016899755.1 Sutterella massiliensis
GTGGCAAGTACGCTCGGAAAGAAGCTCGTCTTGTCAATCGAATGAAGTCTCAGGAGCGATCCAGTCCCTCGAACGTGCCGCTTTCCTTCAGTGCTCCAAGAAGGAGAAAAGTTGACTGCGGCCGACGAGTTGTGCCACCGCATACGTACAGCTTCGATCGGCATGAGAGGAGGCTTGCCGGCCGAATCAAGGAGAGGGCTCGCCTCAGTGTTGAGGTTGCACGGCATGGTCGACATGAACCTGCTCGTACGCATGCTGAAGACGCTCTTGATGTGGGTCGATACGAGCGGGAAGCGCTTCGGCCACGAAGAACACATCTACGATACGGTCTACTGGGCC
>NZ_JACJJC010000356.1 GCF_016899755.1 Sutterella massiliensis
AACGGTAGACTTGATCTCAAAGGTCACGAGATGCCCATGCGGTGCTCGACCGTGTGTGTCGACCAACACATGGAAGGGCGGGTTTCGAGTGTCTGTATTCGTTGCAGAACAAAGGAGGCACCTTGATGAGAAGGTTCAAGCTTTTTCAAGTGGTTCTACCGGCCATAATGCTTCTAGCCGGCTGCAAATCCGATCTGACGGCCGACATTGCTCTGAGCGAGCTGTCGGCGCCCGCGTCATATCTTGAAGCCCATCTTTCGGTTGAGGTCCCCTCCTGTACCGAGGGCGAAACCGATTTCGAGTCGTCGACACTGCTGGAACTCAAATCGCGCGTGCCCG
>NZ_JACJJC010000357.1 GCF_016899755.1 Sutterella massiliensis
CACCTCCTTTAAAGAGACAAAGAGAGCTCTGAAGAAGCTCGCAAATACTGACGGCGTTCACGCTTATCGGTTGGTTGAATGAATTGAACGGGATTGGGTCTGTAGCTCAGTCGGTTAGAGCACCGTCTTGATAAGGCGGGGGTCGATGGTTCGAATCCATCCAGACCCACCACACCGGTCACGGAGCCGCCGTACGAAAGAGTACGAAAACGCATTCTTTCGTACGGCGCTTCTCTCTCAGAGGGGAGTGCTTCGTTAAGTTCTTTAAAAATTCGGAAGGAAATGAAAGCGTTCAGCTGCATTTCAAACGTCGCGCACGATCGAGCCGATCGGGCG
>NZ_JACJJC010000358.1 GCF_016899755.1 Sutterella massiliensis
GTTCTATTCGCATTACGGCTTCAAAGCCGCCAAGGCGGGAGGTTCTCTTCTGATCTTCAGGCTTTAAAACTTTCTTCTCTCAACCCGAGCGGGGGCGTTCTTGGTCCCCCGTGGGGTCATGGCGTGCCCGCTCTTCTTTTGGAGCACACCATGAAACTGAAACAACACACCGTGTTCACCGGCTTTCGCCGTGCGTCTTGGGGCTGCTACGGCATCCGCGGGCGCCTCGGCGACAAGAAGGCACTCTGTTTCGACTACGAGGGCAGCTTCGAACTTCCGATCCGCGAGGTTGTGAAGCACGAAGTCATCTCTAGCACGCAATTCCGCGAAGC
>NZ_JACJJC010000359.1 GCF_016899755.1 Sutterella massiliensis
CCCGCAATGCACCCGGCCTCGTCGTCCCAAATAAGACGCTCGGCTGCCGTTCGCGTCATGATCTTGACGCCGTTCTTTTCGTCATAAGTCTTAAGCGCCTGAATGACTTGCGACGGATTGAAAGTATGTGCGCGAGGCACGCTCATGCCTGCGGCGAGTGTCACTGTGACCGGCTTGACGCCAAGCTTTCCCCTCACCCATTCGTACATCGCCTTGCTCTCTTTCACAAATGCCCTGACGATCGCCGGATCGTTCTTGTTCTGACCGGTCGTGAGCATGTCTTTAACGAAGAGCTCTTCGCTGTCTTCAATACCACGCTTCTTTTGTT
>NZ_JACJJC010000035.1 GCF_016899755.1 Sutterella massiliensis
GATCTTGACGTACCGATTGCCGGACGCGTCTTCCGCGAGCCTGTACGGGCCGTAAAAGCGGTCGTCGGCAGCGATGAGGACCGGGGTGTTCAGGAAGCCGAGCAGTTCGGCGACGTTGATCGGGCGGCCGGAGGCATCCGGCTTTTCGTTGAGCGGTTTCGGGGAAAAGCTCACTCGCACGAGGTCGCTCTTGTTTGGACCAGGCATGCGGCCGTTTTCCGGATACACGACGACGAAACCGCAGAGGTCGGACGTCGGCCGCATAAGGCCGTCGTGGAACACCTGATCGGCATTGAGCCGAATGCCGTAGTCTGGATTCGATTCGGCCGTCTGGATGAGTTCCGTTTCGCCCCAGTCGAGGAGATACGGCGTCGTCGTCAGGAACGTGCGACGCTGCTGCGAGAACAGGTTGATGCCGCCGAACTTCGGGAATCGCTCCCGAGCTTCTGTCATGGTGATGGGCATCCAAGCGCCGTCTTCGAAGACGGCTGTCGGATAGAAATTGAAAAAGGATCCGATCTGACGGACACAGCTGAGTACGCGGCAGTTACCGGGCGCGGGTTCGGTGATCGAGAGGAAGGGAATGCCGAGCGTAAACCGTCGGGGGATCGGTTTCTCGACAACAGGAGGCCGCTTGTCGACCGTCTCGGATGTAGGCCGGATTCCGGTGCTTTGAGCATCCGCAGCCTCCTGAGCCGGCGAAGGTACTTCCTTGGCCGACGCGTTAGCGGCATCGTCCTGCTCCAGTGCGATAGGCGCCTCCGTTTCCTTGTGAGCGACTTTTGGGCGGCGGTTGCTTCTCGATAGTGGATGATGTCTCTGGTGCCGCCTTTGCAGCTTTTTCTTCTTTCACGGACTTTTCCGCTTTTTCCGATTTCTCGTCGGATGCTTCTTCAGCCGTACCCTCATCTGCGGTAAGGAACTCGCGCAAGGCAGGAACCGCCTCGACAATGCGGTTGAAGTCGGCGTCGAGTTCTTCAAAGATCGCCTTGTCGGCTTCCTGCGACTTGTTTTCGGCAGGGCGCTCGCGTATGCGCTTCAGCGCTTCTTGCAGAACTTGAGCGGAGAAGACGCACATAGTGAAGGGGGGAACCGCAGAAAGGCTGTCGACCTGGGCCAGCGTGAGCGCAGAAGGATCTTTTGCATAGTCCGGGAAATAGAACTCGCCGATCGGTGAATTTGGTGTTGGATGCGCGAGTCCTGCCAGCCAAACAATGGCTGCGTCGCTTTGCTTGTTGCAGAGCTGCAAAACGCGTTTGCAGACGCTGCTCTTCGAGTTTTTGAACTCGTTATCCTGGATGCGGAAACCGTCGAGGAGAAATGAATTCTTCTTAGCTCGCCAAAACTTGACGGACTCCCGTCGTGAAGTCTCCGGCAGCCAGCGAATGATGCGGTCGAAATAAAGCGAGGGAGTCGACATTTCTTCTCCTGAGCGGTTTAACCAGAAGATTCTGCCTAATGTTTTCGCGACGTGCCTGATTTGCAATTTCGCTTTGGGGCTGGCGTTTCCGACGGACGAGGCGCGCGATGAGCGCCTTTTCAACCGGCCCGGAGCGCGCAAAGCAAAGCCCAGAGAGGCATCTGTCATTCGCGTTTCCAACATCGCTCGCCATAAAGCGATTACTGCTCTACGGTTTTTGAGGGAAGGGCGTAAATATCACTTCGTCACTTAGGGACGGGGCCCTTCGACACCGAATGAAGCAAAATGATGCCCACTGCTGTAGAGTTTCACTTCCTTTTCGAGCGCTTCATTCTGAAAAATGGCTAACACCAAGAAGAAAAGAACGAAAAAGCACTATCGCCCGCGCGCCGTAGCGGTGCCGCCGTATCTTGGCACTTTCCTCTCGAAGGAGGGATTGCAGGAACGGAAGGTTGAAGAAGACCGTCTCTTCCTGCTTCGCGTTGCCAACCGCACGGTCGAGGAGGAAGAGCTCGTGCTTTATACGCGGCTTTTCCAAATGGCTTGGATCCTCGCTTCAAAAATGCAGGATGCCCTGAAGATGCGTGAGGTAATTGCGAACGGTCTGCGCGCCGTCGGGGCCTACCTGTCGCCAGATGCGGTGGAATTCGACGACGAATTTTTCAACGATCTGTCACAGGCCGTCGAGGTCTGTCGAGGGATCATCGAACAGTCCGGACAACTAGAACGGGCCCAGGCACTCGATGCCGTAATGAATCGAAATTCGCACATCGGACTCGAAAGCATCACGGGTAAAAATATCAACGACGCGGAAGTGCATCTCTAACGTCATCGAGCTTCGGTAATGATTCCCGAGAGTCTGTGGGCTTTCCCGGTTTGAACGGAGCCTAAAAGCGAAAACGCTTTTCCGGCAGCAGCGTTCCGGCGCCTAACGGCGCGATCGGCCACGAAGCGTTTTCTCCTCACCCGTTGAAGGCTTTGTCATCTTGTTGCGAAGCCGGCAGGACAGTTTGTTCTGCAGCCGTTCCGGATCGATCCACGCCCCCTTAACGGTCTGAAGACGACGCGATTTTGCATCGCCATATCGAAGTTTGCGCTTGTCTGCAGGCTGTGTCCCGATCGGGTCCCGAATTTCTATGCCGAAACTCCTGTTAGCCGCGGAGTCAGCACGGTCGACGCGCTCAAGGTTTTGACAACCACGTTTCGGGATTCGGTTCAGCGCACTTTGTTCTTTTCGAACATTCACGGCAAAAGCTTCTCTTCGTTCGATTTCGGCGAAGAACGCGGAGGCGTTGACACTGTGGAGCGGACATTCTCGAAGGGCTCAAAAAAATCTTGTGCCGAGCGCCAAGGCAGCCCTTCCGGCTTTCTCCCTTAACGTGTCCCAAGCAGACAAATTGAGAAATTCTTTTGCACTAATTATTTTTGTGTCTCTCCGACTCAAGATTCGTAAAGAACCGTTCTTGTTACGATTAAAGTCTTCCTCACACGAATGCGCGCGTTGACAAGAATGCAGACGTTACCGCTT
>NZ_JACJJC010000360.1 GCF_016899755.1 Sutterella massiliensis
CTATAAGGCAGACATTGGTACCGACGGCAGCCTTTCGCTCGAAGTAAAAGACAGCGCGGCAGCAGTCGCTTCGCTGACAGGTGAAAGCAATCTCGCGAAGAATGCTCGTGCCTTCAGCGCCATCGCCGCAACGGGGTCGGGCATAGCTGCGGCTCGCATCGCCGAGATTTGGCAAATCGCCGACACGGACGATGCTGCCACGAATGCAGCCGTTCGCAATGATCTCCGCGACATCACCAATCCGGGTTCGGCAGCAGGCATGTTCGGGCAGAAGAATGCGGCCGATACGATCGGTGCCGAAGTCTTCGAACAGGCCTCTCTTGCTACG
>NZ_JACJJC010000361.1 GCF_016899755.1 Sutterella massiliensis
CAGGCACATAGCGCGTGCTTCTGCCAGCTCCAATCCTCACGATCTGGTGCGCATCAACCAAGTCTTTGAGAGCTTTGTTCAGAGTGGAACGCGCTACCTCCACATTGACTTCCAATTCCCTTGCACTCAAGGATCCGTTTGCCCAACGATTTCAAAGATGTGGGAAGAATCGTCCGGAACACAGCGAAACAGGAAGCGCCAGGGGATGCGAAATCCGTGCTCCGAATTCAGTCGCCATCGTTGACCTCGTGCGCGTTGTCAATGCGTTCCGCAAGACCTTTGCCGCTCTTGAAAACAATGCGATAGCGTGCCGCCACATTAATAGGTT
>NZ_JACJJC010000362.1 GCF_016899755.1 Sutterella massiliensis
TACTTAAAGAGCTGACCTTATAATTTCTGAAATAAGAAATACTATTATTTGTAATACCATTGTATAACGAAAAATTAATTTTATTGGGATTGTCTTTAAAATAGTCGCTTAGAATTTCGGTTCTAAAAAGAAGATTTTTGAAAGCGTCCTTAATTGATTTTTCACTAACGCTATTACTAAGAGAGCCAGATCTCTGGAAATTGTAGTGATAAAAGGTATCATCTATTTTCTCAAAGCCCTTTGCATATAATTTACATTTAAAAAGAAAGACTGTATCCTCTTTATATGAAATTTCTTCAGGAAAATTTATATTATATTTTGTTAACAG
>NZ_JACJJC010000363.1 GCF_016899755.1 Sutterella massiliensis
CCTTCGGCACGTTGTCGTTCGGTCGAGTCGGACAGCTGATGAGCGGCCTGGGCTCGTACGGTCTTATGAGCAAGTTCAGTGTGTTCGGCGGCGGCTGGGGTGACTACACTGGCGGCAAGTTCACTCACGCGGGCTACTGGGGACGGATGGACAACACCATCACTTACGTCACGCCTGAATTTGCCGGTTTGAAGGGATACCTGCAGTACTCTTTCCAGAACGACACGCAGGATAAGGATTTGCGTTACGGTGCGCCGACCGAAGGCAAGGCTTCCTCCGACCGCACACTGTCGGCTGCCGTTACGGCCAACTACGGGAATTTCGGTC
>NZ_JACJJC010000364.1 GCF_016899755.1 Sutterella massiliensis
CTTCCATGTGCAGCAATGTCTCTCGGTCTTCACAAGCAATACCGTTTTCTTTTGAAAAGGCACTCCGGCGGCCGACTTGAAAATTGTGCGTTTGATTCTCAATAACTGGCTTCACTACGAGTTTCTCCTTCACTTGGATTGAACACCTGCCTGCACAGCAGGCCGTCGAGATGCACTAAATTTTGTCCCTCTCGGCGACTTGATTCTATTTCTTTTTTCTTAAGTTAATTTTTTAGCTTGCTGAGCTTTTCGATGCCGTACTTCATCCCCCCGGATGCCATCGGGTCCCAGCGCGGCACTCCGGAGATTCGATTGTTACTTCTCAAC
>NZ_JACJJC010000365.1 GCF_016899755.1 Sutterella massiliensis
TCACGAAAGCGTTCTTGCGGCCGAGCGCTGCGCAGGCGCGCTGAGCCTTGTTCTTCAGATCCGCGTCGCCCTTCGGATCGATGATGATGACGCACTCGCCGCGCAGAATCGCCTGACTGATCAACAGATCAAAGCAGCGGGTGTTGTGCGTGACAATGCAGTCGTCCGTCACATAGAGTTCGTCGTTCTCTTCCGGATTCGCGAGCTTGATGCAGCGCATTCGCTTCTTCACGCCCGTCGGTACGACCGTCACCACGCGAACGCGGCGATTGATGTCGCCGACCGAACGCACCGAGGAGCGCCGAACGAGCTCTTGCGTCCTGTCC
>NZ_JACJJC010000366.1 GCF_016899755.1 Sutterella massiliensis
GCCTCGTTGGGCGTCGTTTCATTGAGGAGAACGGAACCGCCGGGCAAAAGCGCATCGTAGACCGCGGAAAGCACGAGCGGCACGTTTTCAGCGAAAGCGAGTCCTTCCGGAAGAATCGCCCAGTCAAAATGTCCTGCAGCAGAAGACTGGCCTTCGAGGAACTTCTCAAAGCTCATGAAGGAGAGGCCCGGCACATGCGCGAGCTCGGCCTTCGCACGCTCGACGGCACGCGAATCCGCAAATACGGCGCAGAGCTCGTCGGCCTGCGCCATGGCATCGCGAATGCCCGAAAGCATGCGCCCGCCGGCCGCCGCCACGTATAGAC
>NZ_JACJJC010000367.1 GCF_016899755.1 Sutterella massiliensis
GTTCAGCGTATTGAACCCCGTTTTTTTCATGAAAGCTGTGGCCCGTCACCCATCCCAGGGTGCGCAAGCACCCTGGCTGCGCGAAGCGCAGCTTTTTAATAAGAAGATACGTGACGGGTTAGACCGAGAAGCGAAGTCTAAGTTGCTAGGACTTCCCCAGTTGTCCGATCGAAAACCACTCCGTCGTCTAAACCTAGGTTCACGTATTCAGCTTGCCGCACAGCTCTCGCCAGCCGCTTGGCTCTGAACTTCTTCATTACATCGAGGTCACTTTCCTTGTAACAGCAATTGCCTTTGATCAGGGTATAAATGACTCGCAGGAGTT
>NZ_JACJJC010000368.1 GCF_016899755.1 Sutterella massiliensis
CGACCCACCCGCGCGACTGCTTCCCGCGCATTCGAAGCACGTTCGTTCGGGTGTCAAAGGCTGCGTCGAAGAGATGCTCGAGGTATCACGCTCTTCGGGAAAACCGACGCAGGGCACCAGACGATCGAGCGTGGAGAAAAACTCGTCGAGCGCATCATTGCCGGAGGCTTTGAAGTATTTGTCATTCGTCTCCCACGACGGATCCACTTGAGCAAGCCAACGTGCGCCCGCAATCAACGCGTTCCGGCTGAAATGGCTTTGAAGATCGTCTTCGTACCGGTATCGGTCTTGCGCAGATAAGCCGCTCAGCCCTGCATGCGACCGC
>NZ_JACJJC010000369.1 GCF_016899755.1 Sutterella massiliensis
CGCTCAGGAAGATAGACAGAACGGCAGTGGCCGAATATTTTTGCTGAACACGAGCCATCTGTTCGCGCTTCGGCGACTTGCGTTCGTTGTCGGTGCGACAACCATTCGCACTTCAGCGACATTAAGCGTTCGCGCTCATGCGAACGGCATTCGCGATTGTGCGATTTGCCGTTCGTTTTCGCGCGCGCGGCGCATCTTGCGGACGATTTTCATGATCGCATCTGCGACGAGAACTTTATTCAATTCGCGAACCGCTTCATTCTTGATGCCGATGCAGCTGAGGAATACGTTCTCAATGATCCCGATAACGAACGGTCCGTGAAGG
>NZ_JACJJC010000036.1 GCF_016899755.1 Sutterella massiliensis
TTTTTGTTACCTAGTCCGCCTCTAATAGAAAGTTTCCCTTTATCTATAATCAGATTCCCCTGTCCGCCATTTACTGCTACTGCATAAACAGCAGTTGCGTAGCTTTTTCCGGCGTTATCACTCCCATTAAATTCAACATTAGCTCCATTTGTAATCGTGAAACTATTATCAACTCCATTAGCAATTGCAAATTGAGCAGTATTTGAATTTGTGCCATTAACGATTAAATCACTTGTAACGACCACTGAATCGTTTAGTGCTAAATCTGTGACAATAGAACTTCCTATTCCTGATTCGATATCCGTTTTTTCTACAGTGCACTAAAGAGTTCCCAGTTTTCGGAACTATAGCGAAGACTTCGATACTCAATCTGCATTCATGTTTTCAGTTGCTGGTTAGCTAAGCCTATTGTTCAGACAATCCAAAGGGAGTGCTCTTGTCGAGTCCTCCCTTTTTTGTTGCCGATTGATCATGGAAATACTATAATAATATGGTCTATTAGATAGCCTAATTGTCCTATATTTTTATACATTAAAATGGACGTTCCTGAAGTCATCCGCAAGGTGCCCCGTCCAAAGAACACAGTGGTCATTGACTACGGCGAAGGACATGGGAATCTCCGCTACGCTGTTCGAGAACGTACAGGGGTTCGGTATGTTCGACACAGCAATCCGCAGCCAATCAACGGTCGAGTAATCGGGCACATCATCGACGGCACTTTTGTGCCAGTCGTTCCAGTAATGAAAGAAGAGGCGGATTTCCTGAGCTTTGGCCCATCAGCCTTCGTCAAGTCAGTCAGTGACGATCTGTATTCGGACCTGCTCAAAGTCTTCCCTGCTGCAGAAGCACAGCAGATCATGGTTATCGCCTCTATCAAGGCTTTCGTTCCGGCGGTCCGCTACTCCCGCCTCAATACGGAATACGAGGCCAACTGGATCAGTCTCTACTACCCTGACACAGCGCTGAGCCCAAATACGATTGGGCACCTGCTCAAGCTCATCGGCATGAACGCTGAAAACCGTCAAGCTTTTTTCAATTTGCGTCTGGCTCGCGTGCTCGAGTCTCACCATCTCATCATTGACGGCATGCTCAAAACGGATTCGAGTACCGTCAATGACTTCTCGGCATTCTCAAGAAAGGCTCGAGTCAAAGGTTGTGAAGACATCTCTCTTCTTTATGCCTATGACTTGGAAAAGGGCGAGCCGATCTGCTCTGAAGTTTTTGCTGGCAATTGCATTGACGCGGTGTCGTATCACTCCTTCATTGAAGAAAATCACATAGAAAGGGGCGTAATCGTCACCGACAAGGGCTTCCCTCCTAGTGCCATAGAGGATGAGCTCAAAGCGCATTCCGGGCTTCATTTTCTAACCCCGATCAAACGCAGCGACAAACGAGTCCTCAAACATCAGATGCTGAATTTTGATGAGGTGCTTCCAGGCTTCTCATCCACGCTCTATGCCAAAAAGGCAAAGCTCTCCAATGGGCACTTTCTTTATTCGTTCAGAGATGTCGATCGTGCAGCACTAGAAGAAAAAAGCCTGTCGCGTGGCGTTCTGCATGGCAAGGCTTTCAACAAGGAGAAGTATTGGGAACAGAGAAGCGAGTTCGGTTCCATTGTTTTCGAGTCTGACCAAGATCTGTCGCTTGCGAATGTCTACAAGATCTACGACGCCCGCTGGGCTATTGAGCTTCTCTTCAAGGCTTTCAAAAACGAGGAATGTCTGGATGAGACAAACGTGCAGAGCGACTATTCGGTTGTTGGCAGTGAATTCATCAACTTCATTGCCACGGTCTTGACGCACCGCATGATCCGCGCAGCAAAGGATACAGGACTGTTGGAGCACCAGACCTTCGGGGAGCTCATTCGAGATATATCCCGCACGTTCCGATTGAGAAAATTCAAAGACCGGGATCCTGTTTTCAAAGATGGCGGCTGGACCGGCTGCATGCCTAAGCCGATGGCGGAGCTTGTCGCCTTAGGGCTGTGTAAGGATGACAAGGCCAATAGTTTGAAAACAGCCATAAATCGTGTAGTAACGACCGAGCAGCCCAAGAAACGCGGACGTCCTCCGAAGTGGCCCAAGCCTGTCGGAGAATTCGTTGGCCCGAAACGTCATGTAGGGCGCCCCCGCAAACACCCGAAGCCTGACGAACCAGCGAAAAGCACTTAGCTATAGTTCATCAGATTGGGAAAGCTTTAATGAAATACGATTCATTAAAATCGATTTCATGAGTTCCCCTTCCTTTATTTTCGAGATGCCGATCAAGGACAGCGACGATGTTGTTCGCTTCCTTGAGTCGAAGTTCGACTTCGGGCTTTCCGTGTACAACGCAACGTTGAATACGGCGCTCGGTCGTCTCGAGCGGATGCGTCGGTCTGCCGAATGGAAAACCGCGTTGGCAATGCCGAAGGGGAAGGAACGCAACCGTGAGCTGAACAGAATTCGTAACTCATGGGGTCTGACGCAATACGGACTGCACACGATAGCCAACGTTCATCGTAATGCGGCTAAACGCTTTGTCCGTCGAAGCGAACCTGGTGCGAAGCGAACAAAAGACGAGTGCATTCTTGGTGTGCACGTTGCCCAAAAAATTGGCGCACGTGCATGGGTAGCGATCGAACGCTATATATTCGGAGAAGGCGGTCGGCCTCGCTTCAAGTCTCGTCGTCGTGGTCTTCATTCTTTGGAAGGTCAATCGGCAT
>NZ_JACJJC010000370.1 GCF_016899755.1 Sutterella massiliensis
AACCTTCACTCCCCTACGCAAATATGGGCGTTGCCTGCGGCTCACCTCTTCCGGCCTTCGATTGCGATGCTGAGAACGTTTTCCTGACCGACATGTTGGTAAAGCGCCCCGAGACAAGCTTTATGGCGAGAGCGACCGGCGACTCCATGATTGACGCCGGTATTTTCGAAGGCGATTTTCTGATTTTCGACCGAGCTCGGGAGGCCGGGAACGGCGACATCGTGCTTGCCTATCTTCGAGGCGAACTCACTTTGAAACGTCTGCGAATCGTGAACGGCAGACCGGAGCTTCATCCTGAAAACGAAGCGGCCGGCTACCCGGTGAT
>NZ_JACJJC010000371.1 GCF_016899755.1 Sutterella massiliensis
GCGCATACCACTTGGGCACTTCGGGCGCTTCGGTCTGCTTTACTTCAGCAGCTTCCGTATAAACGTCGTCGCCTTTGTTGTCGTAATAGCGCTGCACGAGGTAATGCGCGGCACCCGCAGCGATAAGCGTCGGGATCGCAATCGGAAGCTGGTACTCGACGAGATAGATGATCGGATCGAGTCCCGCGACCTTGGCGGCGAGATTGGCCGTGCCCGCCGTCGGCGCAAAGGTCATGCCGGCCGAGGTGCCGATCACGGCTGCGGCAGAAGCGGCCGAGACGCCCACGCCTCGAAGGATCGGGAAGAGCGCGACCAAAAGGAGC
>NZ_JACJJC010000372.1 GCF_016899755.1 Sutterella massiliensis
TTCTGGCCGAGCTGCTTGATGACTTCCTTGGGCGGAAGCCGCCCTTCTTCGCCAAGGTGAAAGTCCGTTTCACGCAGAACGGTCGTGCCGCTCCATTGACGGAAATCGACAATGACGACGCAGAGCTTTTCGCTCTTGAGCGATTTGAGATTTGTTTTCTTGCTGCTCATGGTGTGCTCCTAAGAAAAAGAGGGCGCACCACGGGCCGCGAGGGCTCTTGCTGCGCCCTCGTTGGGGTGGATGAAAAAGTTTTAAAGCTGCGCTTTCAGGTCTTCGGCCCAAAATCGCAGCGTATCGGCAAACCGAATGCCGGTTCTTTCGTC
>NZ_JACJJC010000373.1 GCF_016899755.1 Sutterella massiliensis
CGTCACGACGTGGCCAAGGTTCTGGAACTCAAACGCAAAGGGAAAACTGTCGATCCGGAACTGCTGCAGCGCACAAGCCGATTCCTGGTGAAGCGGGAGAAGAAAACTGAAGGCGGTAAAAAACAGGTGTTTTGCGGAAAGGATGAATCCGCCATGCGGTCAGCGACGGAGTTCGCCGGATACTTCGGCATTCGAACCAACCTGGTCATGTCGCCGATGCAATCCTTCGAGATCTACAGAGACCGAGCAGTCATCGAAAGTTCGTTCCGTGAGATGAAGGCGCTCAACGACTGCAATCGCATGTAGGCGACTC
>NZ_JACJJC010000374.1 GCF_016899755.1 Sutterella massiliensis
CACGTCAACTCCGTCGACTACGACCCGACTGACGACTCGATCATCATCTCGTCCCGCCACCAGTCTGCCATCATCAAGATTGGACGCGACAAGAAGGTGAAATGGATCCTCGGTTCGCCCGAAGGCTGGAAGAAGGGCTGGGCAGAAAAGGTGCTGACGCCGGTTGACAAGGACGGCAATAAGATCGCTTGCTCGGGGTCGGTCTGCGAAGGCAGCTTCGACTGGACGTGGACGCAGCACACCGGTTGGCGAGTCGATTCGAAGTCGAATGCCGACGTGATTTATATCTCAGCGTTCGATAACGGTGACGGTC
>NZ_JACJJC010000375.1 GCF_016899755.1 Sutterella massiliensis
GGATCGAGCAATCGGGAAAACTTGAGCTGCCGCCCGCCGGAAACGAAAGCGTTGAGATACGAGGGCGCGGTAAGCCATACGGTCCACAGGTGCTCTTCGCATGCTTCGGTTCGCCTGCCGTCACCCGTACAAACCGCCCACGCCTCTCTTTCGCCCCGTTCGTAGACCGCCTCCACCCGGGCCGGTTCTCCGCGCCAGGAAATCGCTTGGTCGCCGGGAACGACTTCGCCGAGCTTCTTCCACCCTGTCGGGGTCAGAATTTTCGCCGTGACCGGCTGCGCCTTGCCCGCGCCGGTCGTCCCGATAACGAG
>NZ_JACJJC010000376.1 GCF_016899755.1 Sutterella massiliensis
AATAAAAACCGATCGCAGGCGACTGCGGAACGATGTCCGAGAGCGTGCGGATGATTTCGTCCTCGAGCGGCGCCATGCGGGAGCTGTGGAACGCATAAGGGAGCGCAAGCTTTTTGAAAAGCCCGCCCGCCCCCTTCACGAGCGGACGCAGCGCGTCGATCGACGCTTCGTCGCCCGAGAGCGTGTAGTTGTCGACGGCATTGAGGCCCGCAATTTCCACACCCGGATAGTCTGCGAGAAGCGCCTTGAGCTTCTCTTCGGGGAGCTTGGCGGCGGCCATCGTGCCGGAACCGAGCATGCGACCCTGCAG
>NZ_JACJJC010000377.1 GCF_016899755.1 Sutterella massiliensis
TTATCAAACTTATGAACACGCCTGTTTTTCATAAACATATAAATACCATCCCTTCAGAAAAAATCTCTGTTATTAACGATAGATTTGAAAGAATTATTACAAAAGTTAATGAAAATTTTTGGAGGGCCAATGATGTATTTTGGGATTTTTATAACAAAACTTCGGATCATGGCTTTTTCGTAGGATCATTTGGACGTAGGACAGCCGTCAAAAGTAGCGATCTAGACATTCTAGTTGAACTTCCAGATGAAGAATTTCACCATGTCTGCTCCCTATCAGGGAACCAACAATCGCGACTTCTGCAAATCG
>NZ_JACJJC010000378.1 GCF_016899755.1 Sutterella massiliensis
TCGGCGGATACACCGTTCTCCCGTTGTTTTTTTTTCTTCTCTGTCACTTCAGGTGGCTTCCGTCGGGGCCGTTGCTGCGGCCGAATTGAGTAAATCGGAGCGGCGTTTCTTCTTCGGCAGAAAGCCATTCGTCGTCCGGTGCGGATGAGCGCAGGCGATCTGACTTTCGGCCCAGCACCGTCGCGTCGAAAAAAACGGCAGGACGACGCATCGGCAACGCCGATTTTTATTCTAGCGGGGACGATGCTGCGCATCACTTTCCAGAAGTCTCGAAAGCGGTTGTTCTGTTGCGCGAGAGTGTTCTTAGA
>NZ_JACJJC010000379.1 GCF_016899755.1 Sutterella massiliensis
ACGTATGTCGAAAGCGGCGCCTCGGTTACGCTTGGCAAGACTGATGCATTCGGCAAAACGGATTATCTCGAGATCGCCGCAGGCGGCTCCGTCTCCCTTGCCGACGGTTTGAGCCAGGTTGTCGGCGAGCTCGCAGGCAACGGATCGCTTTCGCTCGGATCCGGATCCAGCTTCACGATTAACAACAGCCAGCGTCAAGACGGCGAGGACGATCCCGCTGCGAAGGACGAGATTGTCATCGAAACGGCCATCACGGCTGCTTACGGTTCGACCTTTGTCAATAACGGCTCTGTCGCCTAGACGGCCGA
>NZ_JACJJC010000037.1 GCF_016899755.1 Sutterella massiliensis
ATCATGAAGCCCGAGCGCCAGGGATCGGTCTGATCGTTGATGAGGTCGTTCAGGAGATACCAGCGCACGTCGCCCTTCGTATCGATGATGGCGATCTGACTGTTGAAGCACCACTCGAGGGCACCGCCCGCAGGGTTGTTCCAGACAAAGCGGCCGCCCTGCGGCGCCATCGGCATCAACTGGTTGTCGACGAGGTAGAGGCGGTCTTCGAATTCTTTGTCGACCTTGACGGGTTCGGCGTTGTACATCGTCGAGCGCTGTGCGGGCATGCCGCTCGAGAGCGTGAAGACGGGGGCCGTGTAGAACTGATAGCGGTCTTTGAAGTGTTCGGTTTTGCCGTTGTAGGTCCGGTCATATTCGACTTCCACCGTGTTGAGGTGGTCGGGATAGAGGCCGAAGATCGGAATGCCCGCGTAGGTCTTCACGACCGAGTCGGCGACAGGATAGGCAATGTCGCGGCCGTTTTCTTTGGCGAGCACCTTTACCTTGGCGTTTGTGACGACATAGCCGCCGTTCTTCACGATCGCCGTCAGCGGCGCGATCTTGAAGGATCGCTTGCAACAGATAAACGAAAGGCCTAGAAGCTGTGCTGCGGTTTCGCGGGTCCTTTTCCTCCGCCGCAGATTCTTCTAGGCCAGTCGGCACGGAACCGCTCCCGTGCCGATCGTTGGAAGCCTCAAGCTTCCGCGTGAGTCATTTTATTGCTGATCAGACGTTTTTCCAAGCGAAACACAAACAGGATCAAAGGAACCCCGCGATTTTATCAACCGAAAAGGGCGTACAGCCGAAACCGTACGGCCCTTTCAGCAAAAAGAGTCGATGATTTGATTTTCTCGGCCTCTCCCGGAACTATGGTGATCTTACAAAGGGAAATTCCACTCGATGCGTTTGCTTCGGAATTCGAAAAAGAATCGGTCAGCCATGACGATCAACCAAGAGTTCGACAACGTAGATACGATAGTGTCTTATGCGTCGGTTATTGTCTCATGGACGCACGAACCAAGATAACGAGCGATCGGAAGCGGACCGTTCGCTTCCGATGCGAAGTTATGCCCGCTTATCTGGAAGTTAGGATCTGTTATAGGTGAGCCGTAAGCACCCCACACGGGGTGGTGCACTTTTATCTCGCGTTAGTGGTGCACTTTACGCCCGCGTGTGACAAAAAGCGATCGTAGATTGGGCAAGAAGGGTCATCCGATGCGGGGAAAAAAGTTCAACCGGTTGAACTTTCAGAAAACCGCATGGGGCAACAAATCCTGGAGCAACGGGACTCCTTTTGCCGGTTTTGGGAGTCCTATTCCGTCGCTCAACGGGTATCAAAACCCCGATATTGACTCGAGAATTGGCGTATTAAATCGCCAACCTTCTAACAGACAATTATTTGGAATCTTGGTTCAGCTTCTCCTGCAGATAATTCAAGACTTCCTGCGCGTCTTCCGTCGTGAAAGAGCCCATTCGTAAATAAGTCATGTAGAAAAGTCCCTGAATCGCCAAAAGACAGGACAACTTCTCGAGTTTGGTGTTTTTAACCGAGCTTTTGGCTTCTTCAAAGCGTTGTTGGAACCACTGGTTGACAGGGTGCGACTCGAAACCGAAAGTGTCGAACGCGAGCTGAATGGCCAGGCCGAACGACGAATTTTCGGGCTTGCGGGTAAAGAATTCCTTGGCCCATTCAATAAACGCTGCGCAAACGGGATCGATGTCGGCATTGTCGGCTCGATCGCTCCTGTTTTTAGCCTGCTGGTAACGGGATTCGAGCTCTGCAGCATGTTCCTCGAGAAGTGCCGTGAGCAGGTTTTCCTTCTTTTTGAAGTAGTAGAGGAGCGTCCCTTTTGCGAGCCCCGATACCGCAGCAAGTCGATCGAAACTCAGATGAGAAGCCCCTTCCTTCGTCACGATCTGCCGCGCTGCGGCCAGTGCCAGCGACCGACTGTCCAACCCGTTTTCGTGGACGGCAGGCGGTCGGCCCCGACCTCGTTTTGTCTTTTGTTTTTCCTGAGGTTGATTCTCATTAGGCATGGTGGATTTTGTTTATAGGGTTGTTTCGCATAGAGCGAATTATATACAAGGCGTAAATTACTAACCGTCCGGACGATTAGTAAATATCGAACACCAAAAGGAGTTTCTGCCATGAGCAGCACCATGACCCGCAGATCGTTCTTCGCTAAAGCAGCCGCCGCATCGACTGCCGGATTCGCTGCGACGATTTCTTTGCCGGCATCGGCGATTGAAGTCGCCGCGGTTCCCGCCAAATGGGACCAGACGTTTGACATCGTCGTCATCGGCTCCGGCGGCGCAGGGTTTACCTCGGCCGTTGCGGCTGCGGAAGCGGGCGCAAAGGTCTGCATTCTTGAGAAGAATTCGTTTGTCGGCGGCAACACCATCGTGTCGGGCGGCGCTTACAACGCAGTCGTTCCCCGAAGACTGCAAGAAGGCCGGCATTACGGACAGCGAAGAGCTGTTCTTCGAAAACACGATGCAGGCGGGGGGCTATCGCGGGAACAAAGAGCTTGTGAAAGTTCTCACGCAGAATGCCGACGAAGCGGTTGCTTGGCTCAAGCAGCACGGCGTCGAGTTTATGGGGTACGTTTACCAGGTCTACGGC
>NZ_JACJJC010000380.1 GCF_016899755.1 Sutterella massiliensis
TCGGACGACTGGGTGAAGCGCCAAATTGCGGCAGGCCGTACGGGCAACCTTGGAGAGCAGGGGGCCATGCGTGAAATTCTCGAGCGCGATCTGATCGAGGCTGCCAAGGAACGGGTTCTTCAAATCGATTGGGACGAGAAGAAGGCGCGGGCTGCCAAGCGCGCCTGGGCGAATCTGCAGTACGAATGTCTTCCGAGCGCATCGATCGACGCCGTGCGCTACATCGATCCGACGATTCTTGTTGAAAAGGACATTTTGGATTTGAACGGCAATGCCGTTCGCAAGGCGGGCGAGCGCGTCAATCC
>NZ_JACJJC010000381.1 GCF_016899755.1 Sutterella massiliensis
CGATATTCACAAAAGGGCTGATGAGCATTTTTATGAATCGATATTCTCGAAAGTCAGCGGCAACAAGCTGTCGGGAGGCTTTGATTTCAGCGAGCGGATGCTCCGGAGAGACGATAAAGACGTAGGTTTCAGAGCAAATGCGCTGCGACCTAAAATCCGGCGGTACGGGAGGATCCGGACAGATGACAAGATCGACCACGCCGTCGGCCAATGCGCGCCGATAGTCCGTATTGATTTCCCGCATTGCTCGGAAGTCAAGGCCGATGTTTGGCACAAGCCTGCGGATCTTGGCCAGGCTCGGAAA
>NZ_JACJJC010000382.1 GCF_016899755.1 Sutterella massiliensis
CGCCGATGTGACGGCTGTTCTCTACGTCGCCAAGGCGCTTCAGGTTCAGGACGGCTCCATCACGGTCGACGGCAGCAAGGCCGAACTCGGCAACTTTGCGCCCGCCGCGGGTTCCGTCACGATTGCCGCCAAGGGCCTCGCCCTGATCGATGCCGCTGCGCTCTCGGATGCGAATGTTGCGGCCGTTGCGGCGAAGACGGTCGACATTCAGAAGGACGCGCAGGTCCGCATCGCCAACTTGACGGGCGACCTTGAAAATGCGGTTCTCTTCGACGCTTCCGAAAAGCTCACGGTGGTCGAAGAC
>NZ_JACJJC010000383.1 GCF_016899755.1 Sutterella massiliensis
GATTCGGAAGTCGGCGTCGGCAGCTCTCCCATGTATGGCAGTACGTCGCTTGGGCGCAGTGCCTCTCCTGGTGAAATTGAAGGCAGCCTAAGTGCTGTGACGACCGCTTCTGCTGATTCAGGTCCTTTCGGAAAAACAGCCGATACGTCGTTCTTCGGAAGTGAGCGCAGAAACACGGCTCCGCAGAGTGCGAAGGAACAGGAAACGGCATTCCAGCCCGTTTCGCCGTCGACCGATTCGGAAGTCGGCGTCGGCAGCTCTCACATGTATGGCAGTACGTCGCTTGGGCACAGTCCCTCTC
>NZ_JACJJC010000384.1 GCF_016899755.1 Sutterella massiliensis
GATCCGGACCGCTCGGAGGGACCGCTCGAGAGAACACCTTCACTACTCGAACTCCGTCTTTTGAGAGACCCCGAGAGTACGCGCCTGCCGCTCCTCTTTTCGGATGCCGTCGGTTTTGCGGAACTCTCTGTCGTGGCACGCGGTCCCCAAGGTACCTTTGCTTTTGCCGCGGATCCGGTTCTTGTCCTTGTCCCGGAAGGGAAGCTCGCGCAGAATCTTTATGCAATGGCGAATTTCATCGCCGTGCACTATTCGTCGCTCCTTGCGCTCGACAACGAGGAAGAGTCGCAAAGCCTTGAGG
>NZ_JACJJC010000385.1 GCF_016899755.1 Sutterella massiliensis
CAGTTGAAGGAGATCGGCCGATACGTTTTGCAAATCCACTAATACGATATATCTTGCTCATTATGAGCAATTTTATTTATAAATAAACGAAATATCAAAAACAGCAGGAATCTCCCGCAAACAGCGAATCCATCATCGCGTGACGGCCTCTACCGACACACTCGGATTTTGAAATTCTACGGCGGTCTCTCTCTCTTGGCCGTTTGGGAACAGACGTTCTGGGCGAACGTTGATGCTTCTTCGAGCGAATCGCTCTCTTGGATTCCCGAAACGGACGACGGGTACAACGGCTATGTAG
>NZ_JACJJC010000386.1 GCF_016899755.1 Sutterella massiliensis
GCCCTTGCCCATCGAAGCTTCGAGCGTCCAGTCGCTTTCGACGCGCACGTTGCCCGTGAACCCGGCGTTGCTGCCGCCGAGTTCAATCGTGCCCGCTGTGTCTTCGCGGCCGATCACCACCGTGCCGGAGCCCGTGATGTTGTTGCCGACAAGGCTGCCGTCGGACGCGTTTTCGTCGGCGATAACGAGCGTGTAGTCTTCGCCGATCGAAATGTCGCCCGTACCGAGACCGCCGACATCAGTGACAGTACCCGTGCCGGAGAACTCGAGCCTCACCTGCGAGTGGAAGTCGTTGTTC
>NZ_JACJJC010000387.1 GCF_016899755.1 Sutterella massiliensis
CTCCCTAAGCGCGTAACGCAAGGCTGACGTGAATACATCCCCCCGCCTTAATGGAAAAAAAATAAGTTTAATTGCGCAAACACTCCGCGTCGTTTACACACCCCTGGACACGTGCCCGTTGGTACAGCTTTCTATCTTTCGTCTGCCTCACGACACGGCAATGATGTCTTCAATGTGCGTGGTGCAGCACGGTGAGAGCGTGTCGCGCTTCATTTCCCAACGTGTAGCGAGTTTCGTTGACGCGGTCACGACGACGTTCTTGTCGAAACGACGCGAGAGTTCGTCGATTGTTCGTTGC
>NZ_JACJJC010000388.1 GCF_016899755.1 Sutterella massiliensis
GTTCGAGACGGCATTCTTCAAGTATTCGTCGAGGCCGGCGATTTCCGTGCGATAGCGTGCGGCCGCATCGCGCGCGGCCTGTACGTTGGATTCGAGTCGGGCGCGCATTTCGATCGCATCCGAACAGTCGGCAATGGCGCCAAGCGTGCCGCGGTGCCGATCAATTTCGGCTTCAAGCGCGCGATTCTCTTCAATGAGCGACTTGTTGTCGGCCTGGAGCGCGTCTTCAAAAGCTTTCTTGCGAGCCTCTGCCGTTTTCTTCAAATTCTTTGGCTTCGCGGCGCTCTTTCTCTAAGGC
>NZ_JACJJC010000389.1 GCF_016899755.1 Sutterella massiliensis
CAATTTCAACATTCTTGATGCCGATACGAGTCATTTCACTCAGGCGCTGATTCATTACCAGAACGAAACGGATGGCAGCCGCGAGAAGCTTAAGCCAGCAACGAGCGACCAGATGGACGACTCGGCGATCAGCAATGCTTTCGGCGACACGGTTGCTTATGTTGAGTGGAGCGGCGGCTTTGTCGACGAAAGTAAATCGCCGCAAAACACCATTGTCATGTCCTACCAGGTCGCGAAACTCAAACTCGCGCAGGGTGGTGATGCCGCCGGTCTTGTCCTCGATGCGAACGGTCATGA
>NZ_JACJJC010000038.1 GCF_016899755.1 Sutterella massiliensis
CTCTATCTCTTTGCGCTTCAGGGGAAAGTGCCGCAGCTGCGTCTGAAGAACGGGGACGTGATTCTCGTCAATGAAAAGGGGGTGAGCGTTTCGGCCTACGGGCTCCTGCGAGAAGAAGCCCAGTACGAATTCTCGAAGCCCGCAGCGGCAAAGGGATCGGGCCTTATTGAACTCGCGTCGCCCTTGAAGAACGTTTCGCACGTAAGCGTAACTGGCACGCGCAACAAGGCGCCCTTCAACAAGTACTTCACGGTTGAAGCGTTCAAGGACTTCAAGCTCGCCGACGGCGACATTGTCGAATTCGTTGCGGACAAGCCGGGCGAAACGATTATGGCGACGGTTACGGGTGCCATCACGGGTGCGTCCCGCTATCCGGTGAAGAAGACCGTGAAGCTGCGCGACCTCCTTCGCCAGGTCGAAGTGGAGCCGGAACTTGCGGCAACGGATGCCGTCTATCTGCGCCGCAAGAGCGTTGCGCGCGACCAGAAAGCGGTGATTCAGGACTCGCTCCATCGACTCGAAAAAGCGGCGCTGACGGCGACGTCTGCAACGCCTGAAGAAGCGACCGTTCGAGTCGAGGAAGCGAAGCTCATCCAGGACTTCGTGAAGCGCGCATCGCTTCTTGAACCCGACGGCGTGATTGTGGTCTCAAGAGGCGGTCAGGTGAACGACATCTGGCTTGAAGACGGGGACGAAATCGTCATTCCGCAGAAGTCGAACGTCGTTCAAATCACGGGCGAAGTCGTAATGCCGAAGTCGATTGCTTTTGAAGAAGGCATGAGCCTTGACGACTACTTGGCAGCGGCGGGCGGTGTTTCCGACAGAGGTGATGAAAAGCACATTCTCGTTGCAAAGCAGAACGGGGAAGTTGGACTTGCCGAGCATCTCGGCATAAATGCAGGGGATCGGATTTTGGTTTTGCCGAAGGTTGACGTGAAGTCGATGCTTTTGGCGAAGGACCTGATGACGATTGTTTATCAGATTGCTGTGGCAACTAAGGTTGCAGTCGACTTATAAAAATGCTTCAAGTAACAAATTTAAATAATAAGAGCGTAGCCGTTATTGGAGAGTTAATTCCGACACTCGAAAAAACGGATTTGGTATCGCTTTGCGATGCATCTTCGATTTTCTTTTTCGGGAAAAAGAAAGCAAAGGAAAGTTTGGAAAACAGTTTTAATAAAATAGAAACGTATAATAAACCGAACGTTTTTCATTTCTTGATAAGCGAAAAGAAGAAAGACACTTATGCATGGCAACTCTTCAAATTATTGAATGACAAGAAGGATTTAAAGTTCGATTTTGTAATGTACAAGGGAAATCACTCATTCGATATCGATGGCGCCGCCATGCCTTTAATAGTTCGTTCATTAAAAGCTGGCGGAATAATAGCAATTGCAGATTCAGAATGGTCGATTGCAAAAAGTCCCACAATGAATCCTAAAGCCAATCCGAATATTAAGAAAGAATATACAGATGATCAAATTCAGACATGCCCGATAAAAGAATTAATATCGTTTTATTTTAAAAATGAATTTATTGAAATAAAAATAAACAAACCTAATCTTCGCGTGTTTAAAAAGCTTTGAGTGGGAGTTAAAAATGCTTTCTGTAATTATCCCGGCATTCAATTGTGAAAAAACTATTGCGGCATGTGTAAATAGTCTTTTATCGCGAAAGACTCTCAACAAAGAGATTGAAATAATCATCGTTGATGATGGATCAACAGATAATACGAGAACAGTAGCTGAAGATTTGAAGAAGCAGCATAAGCATGTGAAAGTTCTCGCACAAGAAAATAAGGGTGCCGGCGCTGCACGAAATCTCGGTATAGAACACGCCGAAGGTGAGTATCTGTGGTTTATAGATGGAGACGACGTCGTAAACGAGAATTCGATTAACGTTATCTCATACGAACTTTCTAGGTATAAACCTCAAATTCTTGTATTCAATTACAAGCTCTTCGATGAATCAAAGAATTCATACATTGCAAACTCTAACAGAGACACGAATATTTATAAGTCTATACCAACAGGCAAGACTTTCGATATCAATCAATTTCCAGAACTTCTGGAAGCGATTAGCTACCCGTGGAATAAAGTTTACGAAACTTCATTTGTAAAAGAAAAGAAGCTCGCATTTTCAGAAACAATTGTTAATAATGATATTTTCTTTAACGTAGCTTCATTAAGTTGCGCAAAACGAATTGTTAAAATTGACGACGCCTTGTACACCCATTTTGTAAATAAAGTGGATGGTCAGTTAACCCAGATTTTTGATAAAAGACGATTAAATCCTGTCTCTTATACACATCT
>NZ_JACJJC010000390.1 GCF_016899755.1 Sutterella massiliensis
CCGACAGACTGCCCTGCCGCCGGACACCGAAACAACATGATCGAAGTTACCCAATACCCGCTTTCCGCCTGGCGCAGCCAGATTCTCTCTTTCAACAGCGAGATCCTCGTCAACCGTCTGCCGGACGAAAATTTTCTGATCGGCAAGGAGCAGATCGGCAGCAAGACGCTGACCGAGTACTACATTCCTTTCAGCGGCATTAATCAGAACGCCAAAATCATCATTGCAGGGCTGACGCCGGGGTACACGCAGTGGATCAACGCAGTGAATGCTGCAAAGTCTGCACTTGAGCAA
>NZ_JACJJC010000391.1 GCF_016899755.1 Sutterella massiliensis
CGCCACGATTGTTGACGACGCAACGCTTGACGCCTACACGGCCGACAAGCTTCCCTTTGAAGTGTCGGGTGCACCCGAAGGGCAAGGACGATTTCCGCGCCCTCATGGATGAAGCGGTGCGGCAGGGCGTGGCTTTTAAGGGCGATACGCTCGAAGAGCTCGCGAAGGATGTGGGGTTTCAGCGACGCTTTCGTCCGTGAAGTGGGCGAGTACAACTACAACTGCGCCGTCAAGTCGGGTGAGGATCCTTTCGGAAAGCCCAAGGAATTTTTGAAGTTCACGGTTGAAAAGG
>NZ_JACJJC010000392.1 GCF_016899755.1 Sutterella massiliensis
GATCCCGCTCATCGCGGCGAGATTTGGCTTGGCAAAGGGTTTCTTTGGGGGCCGACGCACACGCAGCGAGTCATGGACATTCTTCGTCGCGATTGGCAGCAAATCGTTCGGCAGGCGCTCGGTCCCTTCTATGTCTGGCGGTTCGTAAAGAAGCACCGCAAGCTCGCCCTCACCCACCCTCTGCAGACGCGTCACATTTATTTCGAACGCCAGAAATCTTTGCAGGATAAGGGCCAACCTTGGATTCACGGTGTGGGCGGTGGTGAGGACGATCTGTTTCAGCCGATTTC
>NZ_JACJJC010000393.1 GCF_016899755.1 Sutterella massiliensis
TGATGAAGGTACGGTTGTCGGGCGTTACCTGCGGCAGAAGCTTCGAGCGGATGGCCTGGCCGAGACTTTCGTCGACGCAGCGTTTGCCGTCCTTGCCGACGATCATGCCGTAGGCCGAGTTGCTGACGCGGGCAGGGTTCGCGTGCGTTTCCGGAACTGTTGGCCCTGCATAAAAGCTGCTTAGGTTAACAAGCTTTGCCCGAAGAGGCTTTGTCATCAAAATATTCTCGCCGGTGTTCTTCGTCGAGCCGCGAAGCATGAGGCGCGCGGCCCACGGACCCATATAGGC
>NZ_JACJJC010000394.1 GCF_016899755.1 Sutterella massiliensis
GCCGTTGACCGTCAGCGTTCCGCTCGTCACGGAGAGCGCGACGTTGTCCAAAACGTCGTTGCCGGTGGTCGTGAAGCTGTAATTCGTACCGGTGAGCGTCAGTGTCGAGCCTGCGCCGAAGCAACTGTCAGCCTGATCGGCGTGGAAAGCAAACGTGTCGTCACCGTTACCGCTTACAACGATTTCGCCGCCGGCAGCGGTGAGATCGAGCTTGTTGGTGAGCGTGGTTGCGCCGGATGCATCAACACTCAACTTTGACTTGCTGCCGGCAAACGTGATCGTCCCCGTA
>NZ_JACJJC010000395.1 GCF_016899755.1 Sutterella massiliensis
TTTTTATTCCATTCAACCTCCTTGTGAAATTTTCTGTATGCATAAACATAATCTTTGATAACATAAAAAGATCCACACTTTATCATTGCTTTTACAAAGAAAACAGGATCTTGCATTCGTCTGAATGCTGGAAATTGAATTTGATTCTTTCGTAAGAAATTTGAGCGATAAATAAAACGATAAAAACCCCCGTCGTGTTGGTAGTTTTCGTATTTTATAAAACCATCTTCAGTAAAATATTGACCTGGAAATTTATAATTAATTTCGTTTGTCAATTGATTAACTAT
>NZ_JACJJC010000396.1 GCF_016899755.1 Sutterella massiliensis
ACACCATAGAAGAGCTGGCAAAGCAAATCGCCGCAACCGGCGGAAACGCTGCACGCATGCGCCCGGAAGCCTTGAAGAAAACGGTCGGCGAATTCAACGCGGCTTGCGACGCAGGTGTCGACGAGAAGTTCGGGCGCCCGAAGAGTACGCTGCGCCCGATCAAAAAGGGACCGTTCTACGCCGTGCCGCTTTTCGCGGGCGGCTCCAACACAAAGGGCGGTCTTTCGACTGACGCCGAACGCCGCGTCCTGAACTGGGCGGGCAACCCCATCGAAGGTCTTTATGC
>NZ_JACJJC010000397.1 GCF_016899755.1 Sutterella massiliensis
TGAGAAATGGAGCTTGTGATGTCAAAGAATAAAATTGTGCCGATTAGATGTCGCTAGGCGGAATGCTCTCGGGGCTTCGCGCCTCGTGCATCCGCCAAGCTCAAATTTATCGGCGCGTGCTCCGTCAAGTGCTCTTGCGGCATAAAGCCGCCTTTCGCCCGTGGCTCAAGGCTATTTATTCCTCGAGCACTTGACCTCGATGTATGTGCAGTTGTGTGCGTTTCAAAAACGCGCACAATGAGGTCGGTTTTGTTTTGATTATCGAACGAATTCATGTTTACATGC
>NZ_JACJJC010000398.1 GCF_016899755.1 Sutterella massiliensis
CGCCGACGCTATATGGCTCGAAGATCCAGGCTATGCGACGACGTACGAGATCTTTCGCTTCCGCAACCGGGCAACCTGTCCGGTACCCGTTGATCTGCAGGGATTCAACGTCGAAAAAGCGTTGGAGATCAATCCGCAGGCGAAGGGTGTGTACCTCTCGCCCGCCTCTCAGTACCCGTTGGGGATGCCGCTCTCGGATGACCGCGCGGACGACCTGCTTGATTGGGCGCACCGCAAGGACGGTTGGATCATCGAGGACGGCACGGACGGCGCCATCAGCC
>NZ_JACJJC010000399.1 GCF_016899755.1 Sutterella massiliensis
GAAGAGAGTCTATTCGTATCCACAGGATATGGCTGACAAGATTGTCCGTCGTGGCAAGCCTGTCTCTCTTGGTAACGGTTCTGAAGTCACGGTAGACATCGCTGTCTATGATACTCAGAAGGGTAAGGGACACCGTGTCGAAAAGATCACAGTCCATAACCTCGTAGAGTACATCCGTGATGAGAAGCTCCCTGAGGTTCGTGAAGACGTCACTGCACCCTTCGAAGTCTCTCCACATACTCCTGTGACCCCTCCAAAGACTGGTCCTGGAGTTCCTTGGT
>NZ_JACJJC010000039.1 GCF_016899755.1 Sutterella massiliensis
TTGCTAATGTTTGCAATTTTGCAAAACAGACGTTACTTTTTTTGGGCTGCCTGCTCGCGACCGTTTATGCATGGATCGGTTGCTTGTCTCTCTGAGGCTGGAGTCGAGTTTTCAAGGTGCAACGCTTTAAGCCAGATTTCTATCTTTTTCGTTGTCCCACTAGTGACAGCGAGGATTTCGACTGATCTCGAGCGCGACCGTTTATGCGTAACCGACGTCGTAGACGGTCCAAAGGTCGACATGTACATGCACCCGTAAGGTCATATTTGAAATAACAGCTTGTTCCGTAGAGAATTTGAGAGACACGATTCTGCTCGCACGATCAACGAACGCCGAACGCCTCAAGGCTACTTTTATGACATGCTTAACCTCTACGATCGATTGCTCGGTTCTTTCTGTTTTTCGTCTCAGCCTAGGCCAACGTGGTCGACCTCGAGCCGACTGCTTCAAAATGGCGGATTTTCAACGCCCTTTTGTATGGACGCAAGAAAATATTCTGAAGATCCTTGACGATGTTGATGAGCTTCGCTCCAATCCGTCACCCAGCACTCAAGACGAACGCGATGATCTCTATGACATCGACAATGCTGCGGAATACTTTCTGGGATCCATCTGTCTGCGCTGCGAGTCGCCCAAAGACGATCGATATTATGAGGTGCTTGACGGACAGCAACGCCTGACAAGCCTTCTGATCCTCGCGTACGTCATCCACGAACAAGTGCAACGATGCAAAAATGAATGCATCCGCCTGCGTTGGACGAGGGCTACGAAAAAACTCGGTGACCCGTCGTACTGGCAAAATCTTCTCGTCTTCACAAATCCGCAAAGTAAAAAGCGGATGGCTGAAATCTACTGGTTGTTTAAACGTGACTACGAATGCCTGAAGCGCGATGCCGATGAAGACTCAGACGCGCCTAAAACCGACGGTATGAACATCTTTGAGCAAACGCTCTACCGAGACGTTCAACGCTTCGAATACATCCTTCAGAAAGGTCGTTTTGCCGTACTTATCCTCAAGAATCTTACCGAGGCAGAACAGTTTTTCCAGGGCGAAAACAATCGGGGCCTCCCGATGACAATGCTCGATCTGCTGAAGGCGTACCACATGCGGCAAGAAACAGAACCGAATCGTCTGAAGCAAATCGGCGAGATTTGGCAAAGATTGGGACTGACTGCCTCGAAACCCGATAACGAAACGAAGTCTTTCCAGACCTCTGAAGTCGAACCGTCGAATCGTTGGCTAAGAGTCAATCCCGATTGGACTTCTTGGCTCATGAGCGAATTCGTTCTTCCCGCCATGCTGCTGCAATACGGAATTGCGCCGTGGTCGGCAGTAAAACTTGAAAACCTTGGATTTTTAAAAGGCGTCGTCGGCACGCACACTGGCGACAGCTTCATTGACGAGAAAATCGAACACCAGGGGTTTGATGATCAGAGTGCTCCGCTCTTTGATCTTCGCGTTCCCGTCCGCCCCGGACTGCCTTTTTTCCAGGAGATTGAGCAATACTTAAAGATCGCTCAGGCAATTGATGTTCTTCTCTGGGAACCGAAGACAGACGAAGATCGGAAAACCTACCCCTATGCTGGCGCATCGCTGGTATGGAGAGGGCTTTCAGTTGAGGGGGATCGCTTCACCATTCTCAAGTTGGCGCTCATAGCGTGGGCCGACCGCTTTCTCAAAGCCGGAATCATGCGGTCCGACTGCACATGGGTGGACGTAGCCGCAGCGCTGGCCCACGACGGCGCATTTCGCGTCTATGGCCGCAATTTCGCGCATTTTCTCAACAGATTGGCCGTAAAGGACGAAACAAAAAATGGGGATCGAATCGGAGCCTACAAGAAACTGCAGCGTGTTACTTTCGACTACGCTCTTTGCCTCTCGGAACCGGAATATAGCCTGCTCTTTCTACCTCACCGATCTTCGAGCCGATCCGAATGCCTAATGAAGCTGAAAGCGTCCACACACCCTAACACCGTCCGATTAAAAACCAACTACTCGCACTATCGAGAAGGGTATTGGAACTCGTATCTGCAGGAATTCAACTCGCAGCCGACAAAGGAAAACGGTCATGAATGAGGAATTGAAGTTGCAGCGCCAAACTTTTGAGGCGAAGAAGCTGACCGTGGCAAAAATGACCGCGTCGGAAAACACGACTGTATACGTTATCCCGCCTTTCCAGCGTCCTTACAGGTGGACGAAAGCTCAAGTCGACCGCCTTGTCGAGGATCTGCTCGACTTCTACGAGATCGGGCGTTCCGGCAAATCCGATCAAACTGCAACGGAGTATTCGCTGGGCACCATCGTTTGCGACCGCAAGCGCTCCTGCTTTGCTA
>NZ_JACJJC010000003.1 GCF_016899755.1 Sutterella massiliensis
GTCAACAAGAAGTCGGCGCTCGACTGGGTGGTGGAACGCGCTTGCGTCAGCATCGACAAAGCTTCCGGCATCGTGAATGACTTCAACGACTATGCGACCGAGATGGGCAGCGAACGCTACCCGTTGGACCTCTTCCTGAAGGTCATCACAGTCAGCCTGGAAACGATGAAGATCGTAAAGACTCTGCCCAAGCTCGAAATCCATCCATTGGATAGATGAACTTAAAGTTCAACCCGAGGCCGCAGGACTCGACCGCCAACGGCGGTGGTTGTGGCGAACTTGGGCGGACGTGTATACGTTTCGCCCCAAGTTCGCGATCCTGCCCTAGTCACCACAACCACCCTCATCCCTCTGAGGACCGTCGAAAAGTTTCCCGGGGAAACTTTTCGGGGCGCTCACGTGTCGCTCACGAAGGTCAACTCCGACGGCGTCTCGTCCGTCACGCATTCTGCGAGCGCTTCGCGCGCCCGGTACACGTACCGCTGCATGCCCCCAAGTAGTTCAAGGAGATTGGCCGCCACGACGCTGCCCTCTTCGAAGGCCTGGTCAGAAATGGCGCGGTGCAGCATGTCGATCGCCGCGTCGTTGAAGGCGATGATATGTCGATCAAGGGTGTCGATTCGCTCTGAAAGCACTTCGAGCTCGTCATTGGTGAGTTCATGGCCGTGCTGCTCGATGAAGGCGTACTCGTCGAACATCGGAAGATTGGTGATTTCAGCTCTCATCATTCAGCACCTCCCTGGCGAATACGATCCCACCGCGCCCTGGCTGCATTGCGCGCTTTAAGGCTGCGGCGGCGTTGCTTTTCCAACTCATCAGCGTCACAAGATTTCTCAAGCGCCTGCTGAAACGCGTTGAGTGCCGCCTGCAGTTGCGGCCCCGACGCAGGCACCTTTTGAATCGTCCCGACGACCTGCAGCACCGTGCCGATGGTCACGAGCTTGTCGCCCACATTCTCCGCGTCAATCTGGCCGGAAAGGCCTCGCAGCACACTTTCCGCAAGCGAATCGGTAGCAAGCACTATTCGCTCAGGTTGCGTTTGAGGAAAAGCCTTGTTCTCGAGAAGGGCTTGCTGTCGATTGAATTCGTCGATGTAGGCCCACTTGAATCTCGCGGCTTTCTCGCCGGTGTAACCCATGACAAGAAACGTGAAACCATCGCGGGTCAGCCGATAAGCCTTGCTCTTTACGGTTCCGCGTCCAAGGTTGCTGGGGCGCTCAATCTGTGTTTCGATGAAATTGTCCTTGCGATTCTCGGGCAGAGCGCGCAGGATCTCTTCGATGTCACGGATGACGTTGTCGTTTCGTTTTTCGAAAACAGCTGCAACGTTCGTTGAAAGTACGGTCGGAATACCGTCGACGATCTCAACGATCGGCGCAACGGTTCCTTTCATGACAGCTTGCATAGCAGTCTCCACTGGGAAAAAACTTCCTCGAGCCACTTTCCTAGGGTGGCGGGCGAGGCATTGCGGGGTAGGAAAACCGTCCAGTGGCACGGCCCAGCACAAGGCTGACCCGCAAGCCTCTCCCATAATGGAGATCTGCACCTTGAAGTGCTTGTGCGCCAACTCCTCAAAAATGAGGAACTAGCAGGCATGAAAAAAGCCGCGGAGAACAACTCCAAAATGCGGCTCACGCCACTGGTTCGGGTTTCCTAGGCCCGGCCTCCGTCGCTTTCACGGAGGACTTGCTTGAAGTATGCCTATCGGCTGCTTGCATTGTCAAGGCCGTTGGCTTGAATTGATGCTCCACAATCATTCAACTCATGCTCCGAGCATCCGCTGCATGCTTGCGAGCATTCTGCGCGTGCTTCGTCCGCGTTCAAGCAATTGTCGGTAGCAGGGAGAAACGTACGCGCACCGTGCTCTTCATCCCCGCCGCAAGCGCGGAAGATGCTTGCGTCCGCTCCCACTGCGTAGGCTCCCGGAACCTCCGTCCCGGGGCGATTCAGCATCCGTTTCCACCCGGTGACCATCCCCTTGTAGATCGTCACGAATCCATGTCCAGCAAGCTTCGGATTGGATTCTCGAAAGCCGGCGGCAAGCGCAAGCAATGCTTCTCTTTTCATGATTGGTTCTCCCTTGTAACTTCGACGAGCTTGCACCGAGCACGGCTTGCTTTGATGAGGCCGCCCACCTTACCGACAACATGCTCCATGCGGTTCGTTAGTGCCGTCGAAAGCTTGAGAAACTGCGCGGCTTCCGTTCCACGCAGACGGCCTGCCTTGGCTTCCTCGTTCAAGCGGCGGGCAATCTGATTGATGTTCACGCCGATCTTGCGCAGCTCCCAGGTCGCCGCATAGAGCGCCTGCGTTTCGTCTTTGGTGAACTGCGCCTCCGACGCAGCTGCCATTCGAATGAAGCCGATCACCAGCTGTTGGCGGCTCACGCCTTGAGCCTCCGCAATGCGCGTGAGAGCGGCGTTCTCGCTTTCTTTGAGCAGCAGCTTGAGCGCGTATGGCTTCGTCAGTTCCTCCTCGTCCACCGCCCGAAAGATCGTTCTCGCCGGGGCGGGAATCGCCAACGCCTTCATGATGAGCTCCCGCGCAAATCGAGAGCGCGTCTTTCCCGCGTACTGCGCGCGCTCGGTCAGTTCCGCCAAGGCAGCACCCTGAAGCCGGAGTGAAAGCACGGCGCTGTCATTCGTCTTGTCCATCTTCCACCCTCAGCAGCCGTACGCGTTCAACCTCCACCTCGACGGTCTCGGCATCGTCCTCATCAAGAAACTGCACCGTCACGAAACCATCGGGTGCGTGCTTGAGAATCAAAGCCGCTTCACGTCCGTCGACCACAACGACAACGCAGGGAAGACGCTTATTCGCGGAACGTGCGTCGACCGTTTCAACAGTCGCTTCGTCAAAGGACACCTCCGCTACACCGTCCTCTTCTTCAGAATCGGTTGGGGGCTCGAAGGACGCCGACTCTTCGTCTTCATCGGCACCAACGTCCCATTGCGCGGCCGTTTCCTCGGTTTCGACGACTCGCGGCTCTTCCGGAGTCTCTCCCTCTTCCTGGTTTTGCACCGCCTCAATAGGCTCTGCAGCCCCGGTGTCGAAGTCCTCGACCTCCGGTGCGTTGCCGATTCTCTTGACCGCCGCCATCGTCCACTCGAAGTCATCCGCCGCCTCCGAAATAGCGACGTCTACAGCCTCCGGCGTTTCTTTCCATTTGCGATAAAGCTCATAGGCGATCTTGATGGAGGGTACCTTCTGCGAACGAACGAGTTCGCGAATACTCTCTGGCATGTCGCCCCAAGCGGCGTAGCGCGTCATCTGCGGCTTGGAAATGCCCAGCTTCTTACCGATCGAAACGGCGGTTTCCCTCGCGCCGATACGGCCGGCAATGAAGTCGGCGATTTCGGCCGTCGTGAGCGCATCACGCTTGATGTTTTCAATCACCTGCAGGTAGCCGAGCTCAGCGTCATCGTGATCGGTCTCCAAGAGCACCGCCTTGATCGTGTGTACCCTGAGCAACTGCGAAGCCCGGTACCGGCGTTCGCCCGCTACGATGATGTAGCGGTCCAGAGCGTTCGGCTTTTTGCGAACGACGATGGGCTGCAGCAGTCCATAGGCTTCAATGGACTCAGCAAGGTCGCGCAACGTGTCCTCGTCAAAGTTCTTTCGCGGCTGCGACTCGTCTCGTTCGATTTTGTCGAGCGCAATCTCCAACACGCTGTTGCCGGGGTGGTGTCCGAGCGAGGAATAACCTTCCGTCATTGCCTTGAGTCTTGAAACGTCCAGTGCCATCACGCTTTCTCCTGCGGTTGTTGTTCGGCTCGGTTTTCAAGCCCCATTTGGTCGGCCATGGCTTCCCACACCTGTCGACAAATGCCCGACACGCGTTCCACTTTCGTGCGCGGGCCTTCCCATAGCGGTCGGCCGTCCCCTTGTGCCTCGGCAATGGCTGCTGCATTGGGAATCGCCGCAGGCTTGCCGCTCGGCAGCATGAAAAGGAATTTCCCGGCTCCGGTGAGAAGTGCATTGAGCCCGGCAATCTGGTAGGGCTTCTTTTCGACCAAGTTCGGCAGCAGTCCCAAAAGCTGCAGCTCCGGGTTCAAGCTCTCCTGCACACCGCGCACTTTGTTGAGGAGCTCAAAAACGCCGTCGAGCGACTCTTGTTTCAGTTCCAACGGGGCAAGAACGTGCGTGGCGTTTGCCATCGCAGCCGTAGCCCGTACGTCGGGCGACGGATTGGTGTCGATGACGCAGAGATCGAACTGGTCGTCGAGCGTCTCCAAGGCGTTGTTGAGGTTCAAAATGAACGTCTGGTGATTTGTTACGCCCGTGCGTTCGAGCTGCACCAAGTAGTTGTCCGCAGGCATCAGCACGAAGGGCGCATCAAGCTCTTCAGCACTCGGTACTTCCGCGTTCACAAGGAGCTTTCCGGTCGAAACCGTGGCGACGCAGCATTTGCCCGAATGCGTGAGCGTGTTGGTCGTGTTCCCCTGTTGGTCGAAGTCGAGCACCAGGACGCGCAGCCCGCGCTTGAGTGCGGCATAAAAGGCAAACTGGCAGGCCACCATGGATTTCCCGACACCGCCTTTCTCATTCATTATCGCGAGTCTCTTCATCTCAACCTCCGATCGCCATCACGGCGGACTTCAAGGCCTGCGTAGCCGCGTCTTCCACGGGCTGCACCGCAGCGGCCAACTTGGCGTTGGCGTCGCTCGCGATAGCGGCCTTACAGCGGGCGAGATTTGCGCTGTGTAGTCGCTGTACGAGTTCCGCCTGTTCCGGGGTCAGAAACGCAATGGTGTACTTGAGCCCGTAGGCCGTGTACTTTCTGCGCCACGATTGCTTGTAGCCGCGGGAGCGTTCGGCGTAGCCGCTCCCCCGCACCATGAATACGAGGCTGCCGTCTTCGGGCGCAGCCTGAATCTGCAGCTCCGCCAAATGGCCCTTTTGGTGGAGCTTGTTCACGGCGATCAGCAGTTCGCTTTCGGAGACCTGGTCATTCGGCATGCTGTGCTGCACGCTGTCGAGCAGCTGCCGCGCGGAAATCGGCGCGAGTTCGTGCTCCAAGTTCGGATGCAGCAATTCGATGGCGACCAAGGTTGCCTTTTCAATGCGGGTCGTGAGGCGTGTGGGTTTTCTGAGGCTATTCGTCATCGTTCACCTTCCTGAAAAAGTCCGTTTTCGTTCTGCTGATGGCGCTCTTGCCAAGGCGTCCAATCAAAGACGACCGTCCGGCTTCTCTCCTCCAATCGACGGCTGAGACGGTCGCTGTAGAGGCTGCAGAGCTCCGTTAAGCTCAGGTTTGAAATCCCGATCGTCGGCAGCAGGTTGCTGTAGCGCGTGTTGATCACCTTGAAAAGCAGTTCGCCGTCCTGGGGCTTGGCAATCGTTCCAATTTCGTCGAACACCAAAAGCGGGGCTCGGTAAACAGCGTTCAAAAGCTGCGCCTCGGTAAAGGGAGCGCTTTCCCCACTCGCACTTCGCCACGTTTGACGCACGCGGTCCCCCAGGTCACTCAGCGTGACGTAACAGCCGACAACGTCCGGAAATAGCGACTTGAGCACTCCGCAGGCGAGCTTGGTCTTTCCGGTACCGGCCGTTCCCGTGAAGAACAAACCCCGTCCTTCGCTTCGATAGCGATGGAAATTGCGCACGTATTCCTCGGCGATGCAGTAGGCGTCCCCCATGGCTGCATCGACCACCTCGAAGCTTTCAAGCGGCAAGTCGAAGGCTTTTGGGAGCCATTCTCCGAAAAGCACCCGATAGCTCCAAGCACGTCCTCGTGCTTCTTCGAGCTTGTCAAGCTCCGCCTGGCGCTTACGTTCCTCCTCCTCACACTTCGCGCAACCGAACCAAATCTCGTGCCCGAAGAGTTTTCGTCCGGCTTCGACGTACTCGCCGTGTTTTTTGCAGTAGCCCGATCGGCTCAGACGATCAGTTGCGGTGGCGTTTTGCAATTCGTGCTTTTGCATCTTCCACTCCGTAGTACTTGATTTGTTTGGCTGCCCTCAGGTCGCGCACAGGCTTCCCGGACGGACTGATGCCTTCCACGGCCTTGCCGGCCAGGAGCCACTCGTCACGAGCGTGTTCGAGCACCCGCTGCACCGCAGACCATTTCTGGTCTGGAAGGCAAAAGGGATTCGCGCCTTGCTGCAGAAACCGCTGTAACGCAGCGACTTCCTCTTCCTCCGTTTTCTTGGGAGCAGCCACCGGCGCAGCTTTGACGAGGCCGACGGGGGCTTTCGCCATGGCGGGAGGACCCGCCTTAGCCGCGGCCAATTCGTTCGTGCAGGCTGCGAGCAGGTAGCGAACGGCATAGGCAAAATCACCGGGCTTGTTGGCGATCACGCGATCGGCCACAACCTGAAGCTGCTCCAAGGACAGTCCTCCCCGGATCAAAGCCTCAAATTCGCCCCGGGCTTTCCGCAGCTGTCCTTCGGCAAAACCTCGCGCGCGCAATGCTTCGATCCACTGATTACTGATCTGATCTGATCCGATCGGATCAGAATCGGATATCGGATAAATCAGATCCGACGCGCGTACGTGCGCGCGCGTGAGTGCTTGTGAAGAAGCTTGGGAGGATGGGCCGGATTCTTGGAAAAGGTGCTCCGAGCTTTTCGCCTTCTCGGAGGAATGCTCGGAAGCTTCGTTGGCTTCAAGCTTTCCTTGTGCATCCTCGTTGTTTTCCTTGGGAGCAATCCTCGGGAGCACGCTTTCATGCGCCGAGCTTGAGCTTGGCGTGCTCGTCGATTCCGGGTGAGCGGGCACGTTTTCCGTCGAAGTTTGTGCTTGCGCATGCTCGGAATGCTCGCGCCATGCTTGCGGCTCCTCCGAATGCTCGGGAGCATGTGCGCTTTGCTCGACAGAAGCTTGGAGGATTGCGTCGTTTTCTTCTTGCGCATCCTTGCGCTGCTCGTGAGAATCAAGCTGTTGCTTGCGGGCTTCCTCGATAAGCCCGTGGGATTGCTCGGAGGAGGGGCGACCATGCTCCGCTGCTTGTTCTATCTGCTGCTGACGTCGCCGTTCTCGCTCGCGCTTCCACCGAGCTTTTGAAGCTTTGGAGGCCTTTTGGCTGCGGCGAATCCGCTTTTCTTCTTCCTCTTGATTGTCCGCTTCGGTTGTCGCGTGCGTTGCATCGCTCGCACCGCTTGAAGCGGTGCCGTTCACCATCTCGTCATGCAGCAACTGCGCTTCGGCTGAAAACAAATGCCCTTCAGGCGACTCCTCAAAGAAGACGGAGAGCACGGCCTCCAAATCACGCGCCGGCATGTCTGCGTACAGCATCGCAACCTGGTCTTTTCGCAATTTCTGGCCCACTGCCAGGCGCAGCGTCAGCGAGTCCAAGATTCCGAGCTGAATCGTTGTGAGTCCCAGCCTGCGGCAAATGAAGGGCAGCAAATCCCGGAGCATAGAGGCGTTCCTGATCTGTGTTTGTAAGTATTCCGCAGTCCAATTTATCACAAAATCAAGAATTTTGTACTTTGACTTACGCAGTTTTCGCTTACAAAATAGAATTCTCGCCCCATCAAAATCCGTTACAAAGTCGATCAGAAGACATGCAAAACCTAGCTTTGCGTACAAAAATGCCGCCCGAAGGCGGCAGAGTGTCAGAGGTCAGAAAAAGCGCGATGACGGTCGATCAGAGCCGGAACCCTTTCCATCCATAGATCGCCTGTCCGACGATGGCGACGCCATCGAGCGAAGGCTTTTCTTCGTGGAGCGAGTCGTCAGCGGAGATCAAGAACTGCCCGTCAATCCCCTGGCGAATTTTCACCAAGAGGTCGTTGCCGTTCACGCGAATGAGGTAGAACCCCGGCTTGGTGAACTGACGGACATTGGTGTCTACGATCAGGATCGTGTCACGAGGAATCTCGGCAAACGCATCGCTGTCGGCCTCATGAAAGCGAAGCCCGGAAGGGTCATGAGTCGCGCCGCCGGGCGCACCGATGATTTTGTCAAAGAAACGATTTCCCATTTCAATAAAGTCCTTTTTAGGGTTAAGCGGTGAAGAACCGCCTGTCCCAACCGGCTTCTCGATCGGGGAAATTTTGATCGTACCGTCATCGTCGTCCTGACCAAAAGGAACGTTGATCACCGCAACGGAGTTGCCGTCCGAGTGTTCAACATCAAACCAGCCTTCCCCCAAACGCAATTGCTTTTCCAGGGATCGCGCAAGGTTCTTTCCCATCCGACGGACGTTGTGGTTCACCGTGTTGACCGTCTGATTGCGAATCTGACTGAGCGAAGAGTCCGTACGCGGACGCCCCGTTAGCTGATTGATTCTTGCGATCGATCCATAGACATCAATCAAGATGTTCAGGTTTTCACGTCGAATGTCATAGATGCTCTTTTCAGTCACAGCCGGCCTCGTGTTTGTCAAGGAATCGGAATTTTCGTAATTCCTTTATATAACAAATTTTGAGAAAACGGCCAAGTTTGTACGTTTCTTGCAGTGTGCAGTGTTAGTAAGACTTACTAATGTGTTGTATGATACGGGAAATTTCTCCCGATACGTAACTTCAAGACACCTTGGTCGTTCTCATTGACGCGTTCGAAAGCGACTTCGATAAGGAGCTCGTGAAGTTACGTTCTTCACCCCGCGTCCGGTAACGGGTCGATCGACCGGTTACCGGAAAGAACCCCTTGAGGCACGTATGGCTGAAACCTCTCTGAGTTCCATCTCCTTTCTGACCGCCAAGCAAGTTGCGCAAATTTTTGGCGTGACGCCCAAGACGATTTATGCCTGGGTTCGTGCCGACCGCGGCTTTCCGAAACCCGTGCGGCAGCGCAAGCGCTACACGCGCTGGGACTCGCGAGACATCCTCGCGGAGCTCAATCGCCGACCGCTTGAACCCCGCACTTCGGAGGGCTGATATGGTCAAAGGCCTTCTAGCGGCGACGCTCCTTTCGTCTCTATTGACCGGCTCCGCTTTCGCAGCTGCAACTGGCCCGGTTTCCACCAACAGCGACGCGCTCTACCCTGCCGATCAACTCATGACGGGCGACGACCGCTGGGGTTGTGAGCTGCTTTTGTGCCTCGCGAACCCCAACGGTTGGAAGTCCGTGAGCGAATGCCATCCCCCCGTAGAGAAATACATCGACTGCTCAACCAAACGCCACAACCCATGCTCGATGCCTGGTTGTCCGCAATCGGGCGAAGGGAACTATGCCCAACGCAACGACGGCCGCTACGACCCGTGCATGTTGCTGGGCGACGGCTACGAGGAAGCGCCGCGCGGATACCTCCTGCAGGGCGTCTTGTCAAGCAGCGAGTTCTCGCGCTCCGGCAACCGGTACTACGCCAAGAAGCCTTCGAAATACAACTACGACGGCGAATACGAAAGCTGCGATAGCGACGGCCATTGCACCACGGTGAGCTCTAAAGCCTGCGTGAGGCCCGCCGACTATCAGGGCATCGCGTATGAGCGCTACAGCTGCAAGGACTCCGACGGCTACTCACGGACGTGCTACCGACAAGTTCTCGTCTATTCAGCCATCTCCTGGCAGAACGCGCAGCCGCCACGGGCCATCGACGTCTACATCGAAGGGAAGCTCTACAACCGCGTGCACTACTAAGCCGAGCTCCCGAAGGAATTCCGGGGAATTGCCACAGGGACGCTTTGGTTGCGTTTCGCAAATCAAAGCGTCCCGCCCGGATCTCCGTTTTCACTTTTCCGGCTGCATCAGCAGCCTCCAACCCTTAGCCGTGAGGACTTCACTATGAAACTCAACCGCTTTCAAAAAATTCTTCCCCTGGCCCTTCTGACTGCCATTGCAACCGAGCCCGCGCTCGCTGCGGCCGGCACGCAGTCGGTCACCAACTTCTTCAACACGATCGAAGGGACGCTGCAGACCGTCTCGCTCGTCGTGGTGACGATTTCGGTCATGTGGGCCGGTTTTCGCGTGCTTTTCATGGGGAACGCCTTCCAGGAAGTCGCAAAGCCCCTCTTGGGCGGCATCATGATCGGCTCGGCCGGTTGGATCGCCTCCCTTTTCGTGGGTTGATTTCAAGATGCGAACCTCACCGATCTTCAAAGGCGCAACACGGCCGGCGTGCGTCATGGGCATTCCTATCAAACCGTTTGTGGCGGTTTGCGGCCTGGGACTCTTGCTGGGCTTTTGGGTGTGGATGCCGCTCATTCTGTTGGTCCCCGTGGCGCTGCGCATCATGTCGCAGATCACCGCCAAGGACGACCAAGCCTTCCGGCAGCTATGGATCAGTTGGCAAACCCGTCATGTCGGGCAGCTCAACAAGCGCCTTTGGGGATCGGTCGCAAGCCTTGCCCCGACCGACTACAAACGTAAGGAGCGCTGATGTTCACCGATAAAGCCGCTCAGATGCGTCGAGAACGAGCCATCGACAAATTCATCACGCTCTCGAGCGTCGTCGATGACGGCATCGTTATGTCCCGAAACGGCTCGCTCATCGCCACGATTCGCGTTGAAGGGATTCCTTTTGAGACAGCCGACGATGAGTTTCTCAACCGGCGCGCCGACCAGCTGAACGTCTTGCTGCGCATGATTGCAACCGACGACACGGCCATTCAGATTCACCGCATTCGGCGCTTCGTTCGGGATCGACTCTCTGAACCTTCCGCACCGGGCTTCGCACGCGACTTTACGCTCGCCTACAACAATCTGGTGGACCAAAAGCCGCTCATAGCGACGGAGCTCTACGTCACGCTTATCGAGCGCGACCTTGCGCCCCGCAGCAAGGCACGTAGCGTCGAGATTGTGGAAGAAGCGCTCATGGAGCGCCTCAAGAACTTTCGCAATCGCGTCGAAACGCTTCTGCAGTCGCTGGGCAAATACGGCCCGCGGCACCTCAAAGAAACGGAGGTGGCGGGCGTTCGATTCTCGGAGCAGCTCTCCTTCTACAACTTTCTGTTGACGGGCTGCTGGCAGCTGGTCCGCATCCCGTCTTCGCCGCTCTATCAGGCGCTCGGAAACGTTCAGGTCTTCGTCGGCAGCGACGTGCTCGAACTGCAGTCGCTGGAAGGCCGCAAGTTCGCGCAAAGCGTCGAAATCAAGGACTACGCCCTCGAAACCTTCTCGGGCATTCTGGACGATCTGCTCTACCAGAAGTCCGCCACGCGATCGCAGTCCGCGCACTACCCCTTCATTGAAACGCAGACCTTCGCCTTTCTCTCCAAGACCAAGGGACTCAAGGCTTTGCAGCTGCAGCAAAAGCAGCTTCTTTCGTCGAAGGACGCAGGGCGCACGCAAATTCTGCAGATGTCGGCCGCCATGGACGGCGTCGCCAACGGCCTCTTTGTCATGGGCGAATACTCGTATTCGCTTCTCGTCATCGGGGACACGGAAGCCGAAGCGCGAAGCTACGCGCAACGTGCCGTCAATTCGCTCGCCGACAGCGGCCTGCTGCCGTTTATCTCCACGCACGCACTCGTTGGGAGTTACTTGAGTCAACAGCCCGACGCCTGGCCGGAACGTCCGCGTCTGGCTACGCTTACGAGCGTCAATTTTGCGCACCTCGCGCCGTTGCACAACTTTCCGCAAGGGAAACGCAACGGCAACCCTTGGGGCGAAGCGTTGGCGCTCCTGCGCACGCCAAGCGGTCAGCCCTTTTACTTCAACTTTCATACCTCAAAGCCCGGCGAAAACGCCTTTGACAAAAAGACGCTTGCCAACACGACGATCATCGGCACGTCGGGCTCGGGCAAAACGGCGACGCTCAATGCGCTCCTTGCCCTGGCGCAAAAGTATCGCGATGTGGACCATCCGCTCACGACCATCTACTTCGACAAGGATCGCGGTGCGGAAATCGCGGTCCGAGCGTTGGACGGCGGCTATCTCACGATCCGCAATGGGGAACCGACGGGGTTCAATCCTTTTCAGTTGGAGCCGACGCCCGCCAACGTGCAGTTTTTGAATAAGTTCATCCGTCTCATCCTCTCGATGGATGGACTGCCCATCACGCCGGAAGACGAAGAGAAGATCGCGGGAGCGGTCGCCGCCGTTATGTCCATGCGAAAGGAACACCGCCTGTTCCGAGTGCTCCTTGAAAACATGACCGAAGGAGCTACGCGAGAGGAAATTGCTCGCTCGGTACCCAAGCGCCTCAAGAAGTGGGTCGCGGGCGGGGAGCTCGCCTGGGTCTTTGACAACGAAACGGACACGCTCGACTTCAACACGCATCCCAACTTCGGCATCGACGGCACGGAATTTCTCGACAACCGCAGCATCCGCTCGCCGATTGCTTTCTACCTGCTGCATCGCTTGGAAGAAGTGATTGACGGCCGCAGGATGTTTTTCATCATGGATGAGTTTTGGAAGTGGCTACTCGACGAAGCCTTCTCCGACTTTGCCTTCAACAAGTTGAAAACCATCCGAAAACAAAACGGCTTCGGAGTCTTTGCCACGCAAAGCCCTTCCGACGTACTCTCGAGCCCCATTGCCAAAGCGGTGATCGAGCAGTCGGCCACGCAGATTTTCCTTCCCAACCCCAAAGCAAGCCGTGAGGACTATGTCGACGGCTTCAAGGTGAGCGACGTCGAATTCGAAATCATCCGCGCCCTGCCGGAAGACTCGCGAACGATGCTCATCAAGCAGGGGACGACTTCCGTTCTCTGTCTGATGGACCTCGGCCCCATCGGATGGTCACTCAAGGTGCTCTCGGGTTCCACAGACGCCATTCACTTCGCGGAAGACCTTCGCCGTGCGGTGGGCGAGTCGCCCTCCGCGTGGCTGCCGTACTTCCTCGGACAAAAACAATTTTCTGCATCGGATTCGCTATGACGCACGCCTTTCGCACCTTCACGTTGACCGCCGGCTGCCTTCTCTTGGCAGCTGGGTCGATCACCACAGCCGCCACGCTGCCGCACAAGTACGACCGTGCGCAGGTGGAAGCGTTCGTCGACGGTCTCGCCGTGGACGAACTCGGTTGCTCCATGAACGCCTCGGCCGACTTTTCCGCGCTCACGGAAGACTGGCTGATGGAGGACTACTTCGAGAAAGACGCGCAAGCCATTTGGGAGAAGTGGGCCGCCTTCCAAGGTCGTTGCAAAGCCAAGTTCGGCAAATCAAACACCGGCTGGAACAAGGCCTATCGCTACCGCTTTCACAAGGAAAGCCGCTGGAATGAGCTGCGCGGCCAATAACCCCCTCAAGGAGGTCGTATGAAAAAGCGCCTTTGCACTCTGGCTACCCTCTTCGTGATCAGCAACGCCATGGCTACCGGCATTCCCGTCTTTGACGGAGCGGCCGCGACGAACTTCATAACGCAGTGGACGCAGATGCTCAAGGACTACCAAATGCTCACGCAGCAGTACAACCAGGCGGTCCAAATCTACGACCAGGCCGTCTCGACGTACGACTCTATGACCGGCAGCCGCGGTTTCGGCATGCTGCACCATTCGCAAAACTGGATTCGCCTGATGCCCGAATCGCTGCAGGAGAACTTCAACCGTACGTTTTCGGACGGCTTCAGTGCTCTCTCCTCGCGAGGCCGCTCGGTCTACGAAAGCATGAATCTAGAAGCCCGGTGCGCAGAGTGGGACGGCGCCGCACTCGAAGGCTGCCGCAACGAACAGGCCGTAGCGGCCGAGTACATGGCGAGTCTTCAAGAAATCGACAACGTGACTTCGCAGATTCTCACGGAAGTGCAGGGGCTCATGGGAGAGATCAACCGCACGTCGGACATGAAGGGCGCAAGCGAACTGCAGGCGCAGATTCAAGCGAAGATGGCGTCGCTTTCCGCAGCCCGCGCACAAGCATCCGTTCAGCTCGCGCAAATGCAGTCGATGCAACGCGAAGCAGCACGCCGCGAAACCGAACGACTTCACCGGTCGTCCTTCAGCGAGGTCAGTGAAGACGAAATCGAAGCGCTCTGCCGCTAAAGGGGGCTCATGTACTTCGCATCCTTTGGTGAAGAGGTCCTAAACGCCATCAGCAGCTTTGCTTCGCAGGCGTCGTCCGCCCTCATTGATGAAATCCGCATTCCGCTGCTGACTTGCCTCACGATCTACTTCCTGATCAAGGGCTACCTGATTACCTACGGACGGATCGATTCTCCACTTTCCGACTTCGTCCTGACGGCGGGCAAAATTCTGCTCGTCACGTACTTCGGCCTTAACGCGCTCAACTACGTCAACGACGTGATTCCGGCGATCCGCGGCCTGGAAAACATGCTTGTGGGCATCCTTCGTTTGCCAGGTGCGGGAAATGTCGACACACAAGGGGCCTGGACGGCCATTGACGACATGTGGAAGCAGCTCATGCTCGTCACCAACGTCGCCCTTTCCACCGCGGGAAAAGTTTCGGTCGTATCTGCTTTCGGCACGTGGTTATCGCTTTTCTTCCTCGGTCTTTTGATGGCCGCCATTTCGGTGGCGCTCACCTTTGCGGCCACGGGTGTCCTCATCATCAATGAGATTTCGCTCACCCTGGCTTTGGCCTTCGGGCCGCTCTTCATCTGCTGCCTGATGTTTCCGGCCGTTCGCAGTTGGTTCGATGGTTGGATCAAAGCGGTTGTGACCTACGTGTTCTGCTCGGTACTGGTCGCGGCCGTCATCTTGCTCGTGACAAACATCTTTCACTCGTTTGCCACGGACCTTTTGAATTCGTTGCGCGCTTATGAAAGCGGCCGGCCACTCATCAGCGTCTGGCTGCCGGTGCTGAAGTTCTCCGTACTCGGCCTCGCATTGACGTCGCTCGTCAAGCTTGTTCCGAGCATCGCTGCCGCCATCGTGGGCGGTGTTGCCCTACAGGCTGCCGGATTGGGGCAAATGATGAATGACACCTGGCGTGGTGCTCGTGACATCACCGGCGGCTTTGTCAACGGCATGGGAAAAGGATCGGGCAGCACGGATCTTCAGAACTACTCGAGAAGTCACCTGATGAGCCGTGACGGCTTCGGCGAACACGGCACGGTCGGCGCTGCAGCTTTCGGAGCTGCTCTGGGCGGCTCGTACCGATTGGGCCGAACACTTCTGAGCGTCATGCAAAACGAAACGGCCGTGCAATCCATGGCCTCGAATTCTCAAAACACAACGACGACGGCCGCTCCTCGCACCACCGCCACGAACCAACAGGCCGCTCAAGCGAGAACAGCCCCGGTGTCCACCAGCGTAACGGCTTCGGCGGGTTTGGCTGCATCTTCGAGCCCGTCCGCACCGAGCTTCACCCGACAGGAAACGCCGGAAGAAACCCTCGCCCGCATGAACGCAGCTGCTGCAGCACGACAAAGCGAGCGGGTTGCGCAGTTCGCTGCACAGGACGCAGCTTTCCGCGCTGAACAGTACGCGTCAGTCTCGGCAACGACCACGGCCCCGCAAACCACCACACCCGCAGCGGGCTTCACGACGCAGTCGCAGGAGGCGGCAGCAACGCCGACCGGACACTCCGCTTCCACCTCCATGGCCGAGCGAGTGGCAGCCGGCACGTCTGCAGCGACGACCTCGCCGACTTCTGAAACCGCATCGTCTCAAGAGCCTCCGGTTGAACGCCACCAGGCTCCCAATGAAGACGTCGCCCGAACCAATGCCGACATTCTTCGAGACCGACTTTCCAAGAGTTGACTATGAAATCCCTTCAGACAATCTGTTGCGCCTTGGCGCTGACTTCGCTCTTTCTCACCGGCTGCGGAGCTCCCAAGCCGCCGCTCCCCTCAGGAGAGCGCATTCCGGTCAACAGCACTCACGCATCACAAACCGCGACTCGGTCACGCCTCGCGGATGAGCCGCCCTCCTTAGATCCCTTTGAAAAGCCCGCAGTTGCTCCCGTGGTTGTGCCGCTCAGCGATTCGATTTTGCCCAATGCCGTCTCGGAAAGTTCTCCGGTGGTGCTTCAGGCAGCCCCTGTGGAAGAAGGCCTTTCCCCGGTCGAGGATGATCAGAACGCCAAGGAGTAACGCATGTTCGGACGAAAGAAGAAAAATCAGACGACGGCCACTGAGGCACCCGAGAAAGACGCCAAGTACGCCGATGCGATCGGCTGGGAGTCGTCGCGCCTTTCCTTGGCTGAAAAGTCGGAAGCCCGGGCCTGGCTCACGGCGAAAATTCTGGGCGCAACCAACATTGCCCTGGTGGCGGCCATCGTCATCATGATGCCGCTCAAAGAGACGCTCCCCTACGTCATCGAAGTCGACAAGTCAACCGGAATGTCGACCATCCTCTCGGTTGCCAACGCCGAAGAAATACCGGTCTCGGAAGTCATGGACAAGTACTGGCTTTCCGAGTACGTCCAAGCGCGCGAAGCCTACGACTACCGCACGCTGGAAAACGACTACATCAAGACGCGCGAACTCTCGATGCCCAACGTTTTTGAACCGTACTCGCGTCAGTTCGGAACGGACAAAAACTCCATGGAGCAAACGATCGGCGACACCAAGCGCATCCTCGTTGAGCTCTTGAGCGTCGTCCCGAACGGCAACGGAATTGCAACCGTGCGTTTTCGCAAAAAGCTCGTGGATACGCAAACCGGGCAACCCGAAGGGGCGGACGTCTGGACCGCGCGCATTGGATACGAATACGTGCCGACTTTCAAGGTGGAAGAAGCCAAGCGGCTTATCAATCCATTCGGCTTCAAGGTCACGACCTACCGCGTCGATCAGGAACTGAAGTGAGCGTCTTTATGAATCAGACGAACGAAATTACCACGCGCTTGCCTAATGCCTTGGCGTATCGCGTCAGAGTGCGGCCAGAAGGGAGTCTGCCTCGCATCAAATTACTTTCAAGTCAAGCCACTGCTGACTGCGTCGTTCCCATGCGGGCAGCAACGTCAGCCTGCGTAAGCCCAGCCGATGCACGAGCCGCGATGATTTTGTCGAGCTCGGCAAGTTCGGCGTTGGCTTCTTCCCATTCCTTGCGGAAGTTCGGATCAGACAAAGACTTGCTCAACATATCGCGCCACGTTTTCGTTGCCTTCATGATGCGGACCTCCTATGTACTCAACCGCACTTCGGGTTATAGCAAAAAAGCGATAATCCCCGTAGTTCTTATGGCGCTCTTCGCTTGCAAAAGCGCTCTTGCTCTGGATACGCCCACCGTCAGCAAGCTCGATCGGCGACTCTACACAACAGCCTACGAAGAGAATCAGGTTTATCCGATTTACGCGGTGAACGGCCTTGTGACTTCCATCGTTTTTGCGGAGGACGAAAAAGTCGACGTTCACACCTCGGGCTTTTCAACGGCCTGGGAGTTCGCCGCCCGCGGCAATCACTTCTTTTTGAAGCCCCGCGCCAAAGAAGGCAGCACCAACCTCGTCGTGGTCACGAACAAACGTACCTACCACTTCGACCTTCGCCTGGGGTGGAACCGCAAGACCGCCACCTACGAGTTGGCCTTCACCTATCCGGAAGAAGAAGCGGCTAAGCGAGTGGCTGCCACCGAAAAAGAACGCGTGGAAGCCCAACTGAAAACCTCGGCCACCAAGCCCGCTGCTGCCGCCGAAGCGCCGGCTTCCAACCGCGACTACACCATGAATTTCGGTGAAGCTAAAACCTCGCGCAGCATTGCACCCGTGGAAGCGTTCGACGACGGACGCTTCACCTATCTTCGTTTTGGTAAAAGCAGCGATTTCCCCTCGGTCTATCGCGTCGTGGACGAGACGGAAACGTTGCTCAACGCGCATGTAGAAGGCGATTGGCTCGTGGTGCACGGCATCTATGAAGCCCTTCGCCTGCGAGCCGGGCAAGCCGTCGTCGGGCTCTACAACGAAAACTACACAGGTGGAGGAGCCGACACGGAAGCCGGCGTCTCAGTACCCGGCCTGCGTCGTGTTTCGGTGGGAGGTCAATGATGTTCGATAAGAAAAAGGAAGAGACAGCTGCGCCCGAGCCGTCGGATCTCGCCGCCGGTATTCCCTCCGTCGCCGGAAAGCGCAGCACCGGCAGCAAACAATCAGCGTTCTTACTCTTTGCCGCCTGTGTCGTCGTAGGTTTCATCGGCATTGCCGCCTGGCAATTCAAGGGAACACTGCTGGGCTCGGATGAGGCGGAAGTCGTTCCGGAAAACGACCTCAACGTCTACACGAGTTCGAAATCTTTGACCGTGCCGCCGGTACCGCCCAAGAGAGCGGAACCTAAGCCCGAGCCGGATCCGGTCGTCAAAGAAGAACCGGAGGAAAAGCCGCCGCTGCCTACCACCCCGCCGCCGTTGCCGGTGCAACCTGTTGCCGTGGCACAGCCGGTGCAACCGCAAAAGCAGGAACCAACACTCGAAGAGCGTCGATTCGCCGCCCCACTTATGAGTGCGAACAGTGACGGTCCTTCTGCAGCACCTGTGCAAGGGGCACCGGACGACATGGACAGCGCCCCACGGGGAGATGGCGGACGTCTTGGCAGCATGCTTTCCGCCGTCGACACGCCCGGCGTACGGGCCCGCAGAATGCCAAATCGCACTTTCCTCCTTCCCAAAGGTACTTTCATTGACTGCATCCTGGAAACCAAAGTGGACACAACGGTTCCAGGCATGACGAGCTGCGTCATCCCTAGACCGCTTTATTCCGCCGACGGCAAAGTACTGCTCATTGAACGCGGCTCCAAGGTGATCGGTGAATACAAGGGGGCAGTCGAAAATGGGCTCAACCGCATCTTCGTTTTGTGGACGCAGCTACAGACACCGACCGGCGTGCGCATCAACCTCGACTCGCCCGGCACCGACGAAATGGGCGGAAGCGGCCTCTCCGGACATGTCGACTACCACTGGTGGAAGCGCTTTGGAAACGCCTTGCTCTTCAGCCTGATCCAAGACGGCTTCGAATTTGCCGGCAATCAGGCTTCCGACAACAACGGCGGCGTCAACTACTACCAGAACTCGCAGGACGGCATGGAAGAAATCGTCCGGGAAGCCATGCGTCAGTCAGGGAACATCCCGCCGACCCTCACTCGGAACCAAGGTTCGCGAATCGGCATCTTCGTGGGCCGCGATTTGGACTTTTCTTCTGTCTACGGGCTTGCGCTTCGTTGATGCCAAGGAGAGCCTGATGAGCACCCCACGATACATCCGTGAATACCTGACTGCGCACCCCGACGCTCACCGCGACGAAGTCATTGACCGCTTGGGCTACGACTTCGAGCATGAAACCGTGCGTGGTCCGGTTTATGACTCCTGGGGCGAAAGCGTGATGGATGAACACAACTGCTTGGAGCTTCGCGAAGAACTCCAAGAACTGCTCGCAAGCTTCAAAACCGAGGACTCGAAAGCGGCCTACGAAATCGCCCGTCTTGGCTTGAATCCCCAGCAGCTTACCGAGTACCGCACAAGCATTTCGTCGTTCGTCACGTCCTGCCTGGATGCCTATGAACCCAAGCTCACAGACTTCATCGTGGAAGCGGTCGATCCTGAAGAGGAAGTCCGCCCTGCTGGTAGCCTGCGGGTGCAATTTCAGGACGGCTACGGCGACCGCTTGGTTGGCACCTACGTCCGTCTTGCCCCGGCCGCTGCCAACTCTTCACCGGACCAGCCGCTGCGCATGGAGCTTTCCCGAGAGATGGTGATTGAGAACAGCGAAGGCTACGAGTCGCCCGACATGCTCCCTTCGGTCCGTCACGCCGTGCAGCGGCACTTGCTGACGCACTACGACGAAATCAGAGAGGAAGCAATCGCTGTGACAGAGGAGCGTTCCTCGGAACTCGAGGCGGAGAACGAGCCGGCAACAGCAGAGATGCCGCCGCTTCATTACGCCGTCCGTGACGCTGCCGGAGAGCTCGCCGCACGAACGCCGGACTTGGCGGCTCTTTACCGCGAAAGCTTTCCGGACTCTCAACTCGACGGCAACGCATCGCTCGAAGACGTTCGCAACACGGTACAGCAGCGCCAGGTTACCGATGAGCTGCGCTTCACCGAACGGCTCGTGCACGGTCACGGTTTTTCCTGGGACGCCGCCGAACGCGAGGAAACGCCAAATCCCTCCGAACACCTTTTCCTTTGCAACGCACAAGGGGATGTTGTCATGAAAGTCAATCCTGAAACCACGCAGGCCGAAGTCGATCGCGAGCAGGCCTGGGCCAAGGAGCGCGAGCCGGTCGTCGCGGTGCTCGCCGAATCCTATCGAAAGGCGGGGAGGCCGGAAAAGTTCGTCTCCGAATTTGCAAAACGCCTCGATGAAGCGCTCAAGAGTGCTCAGTTGGAAGGCAAAACATTCTCGCTCAACGTCTACGACCGTAACGCCCCCTCCAAGAATGCTGTCACGATCGAGCTCAAGCAAAGCTCGAAGGAGCGCACGCGATGAGCGGGCGAGACACGTCGGTCAATCACTTCTTGGAGCCGCTGCGTCCGTTTCTGAGCGACAACGCGACTACCGAAATCGTCGTCAACCGCCCGGGACAGGTGTACTTTGAAACGCGTGCCGGTTGGAAAGCTCAGGACGTTCCGGAGCTCACCTATGACCACCTCATCAAACTCGGCGTTGCCGTCGCGAAATTCGCCGGGGAAAACGTCCTCTTTCAAAGCACGGTTCCCATTCTCTCGGCTGTGCTGCCGGGCGGTGAACGCGCGCAGTTCGTCATGCCGCCCGCTTGCCGTGCAGACACTGTGAGCCTCACGATCCGAAAGCCTTCCTTCGACGTTCGCACGCTCGACACGTACATCGAGGACGGCTTCTTCGATCGCATTCAGGCTGCCAACCGCCTTAACACGGCGGACGGAGAACTGCTTGAGCGCTACAAGCACATTCACGACATGCCGCAGGCCAATGAACGGAGAGCAGAGTTTCTTCAACGCTGCGTTGAGCTCGGCAAAAACGTAGTCATTGCCGGCGAAACGGGCAGCGGCAAGACGACCTTCATGAAGGCGCTGATGCAGTGCATCCCCACGAGCGAACGCATCATCACGATCGAAGACGTCCCCGAACTCGTGTACGGACTTCCCCATCACGACAACCAGGTCAATCTCTTCTACCCGTCGGAAGGCGGTGCAGATGCAACCGTCACGGCTTCAAGCCTCCTGCGCTCGTGCCTGCGCATGAAACCCGACCGCATTCTCTTGGCGGAATTGCGAGGCGGAGAAACGTTCGACTTTCTGAATGTTTGTCTCTCAGGCCACGGCGGCTCCATCACTTCCTGCCACGCGGGTAGCTGCGCCGGCGTTTTCGAGTACCTCGCGCTCAAAGTGCTGCAATCCGATACCGGCAAAACGCTCCCCTACGACGTGATCCGCAAGCTTCTTTACCTGACCGTCGACGTTGTCGTGCACATTCACAACGACCGAACAATCGGCCGCCACATCACCGAAATCTGGTTCGATCCCTCCGTCAAGCGCTTCTGATGTCTCCAAAATCCACGAAACTCGCCCGCATCGTCTTCATCCTCTTAGGCCTCGCCATCGTCATCATCGGCATTCCCTGGGCAAGCGGCGCAGCGTTTCTTCACGTCAACGGTGCGGATCCAACGCAGTCCGGGCCGTTCTCAATCATTGAGTATTGGAAGCTCTATGCGCATTCGCCCGAGAAGTTCGTTCGGGTGTCCGTACAGCTATGTGCCATCGGCCCCTGGGCCCTTCTCGCAGGCTTCATCGGGTGGGCCGTCATCGCCAAGCAAAACCGTCCGCTGCACGGCGCAGCGCGCTTTGCCAATACGGCCGAAATCCGAAAGGCCGGGCTGCTTGATCCCAAGGGCGGACTCGAGAAGACAATCCTGGTCGGGAAGAAAAACGGTCGTTATCTGACTTACGGCGGCTATCAGTTCGTCATCCTGGCTGCACCGACGCGTTCCGGCAAAGGCGTCGGCATCGTTGTTCCCAACTGCCTCAACTACTCGGACTCCTTGGTAGTGCTCGACATCAAGGGCGAGAACTTCGACATCACCTCCGGCTTTCGCGCCAAGCACGGACAGAAGGTCTACCTCTTCGCGCCGTTTGACGAAGCCGGCGTCACGCACCGCTACAACCCGCTCGAATACATCTCAGATGACCCCGCGCAGCGCCTGGGCGACATTGATGCGATCGGCACCGCGCTCTACTCGGGCGGCAATCAGAACGACAAGTTTTGGAGCGAGAACGCCAAGGACCTCTTTCGCGGACTCTGCCTCTTCGTGCTCGAACGCAAGGACCTCCCGAAAACCTTCGGCGAGATTCTTCGTCAGGCTTCCGGCAAGGGGAAGCCCCTGAAGGAATACATCTTTGAGGAGCTCAAAAAAGCGCAGGATGCAGGTCACCCTTTCTCGAACGCCTGCATCGACTGCTTGAACCGCGTGCTCTCCAACTCCGAAAACACCCTGGCGGGTATCGTCGCGACGTTCGGCACGCCGCTCTTGATTTTTCAGAATCCTCGCGTCGACCTTGCAACGTCCGCCAACGACTTCGATCTGCGCGAAGTTCGTCGCGAGCGCATGAGCATCTACTTCAAGATGCCGCCCAATAAGCTCAAAGAGGGTTCGGTGCTCGTCAATCTCTTTTTCGATCAGCTCCTCAACCTCAACACCCGCGTACTGCCGTCGCAGGACAAGACCCTGAAGCATCAGTGCCTCGTGCTTCTCGATGAAATGACGTCCATCGGCAAGGTCGCCATGATTGCGCAGGCCGTGAGCTACATGGCGGGTTACAACATGCGGTTGCTCACGATCATTCAGAACAAGTCACAACTCGAAGACGTCTACGGAAAGGCCGGAGCGCTGACGCTCCTCTCGAACCACGCCCTGATGGTCATGTACGCACCGAGCCCAACGGTTCAATCTGACGCGCAGGAATACAGCGAAATGCTCGGCTACGAGACCGTGAAAAGCCGGTCGCGCACGTCCAGCATGCAGTCGTCCTCTACGTCGACAAGCGATCAACGCCGTGCTTTGATGCTACCGCAGGAGATCCGCGAACTGGGTCAAACGCGGGAAATCGTGAGCTTGGAGAATTGCAAGCCGATCCTCTGCGACAAGATTCGCTACTACGAGGATCCGGACTTCACCTGCCGAGCAAACCTTCCTCCTCCGAGCATCCCGAAGCAGGACATCGACACCTTCATCGCCAAGATCGAGAACCGCACGCGTCCCATCACAGCCGGCGAAATGGCAGCACCTTCTGAAGCCGCCGACAAGGTCGTGCTCGAAGGTCTTCAGGAGTTGCCGCAAAGTGCTGCTACCTGGGGGCAGGATGAAGTGGAAAGCTTCGTCGACTTCGATGTTCAGGCAGCGCTCAGTTCGCTCACTTTCGCTCCCCGTTCAGACGTCTCTACAGAACTCTCCTCTGACGGCATTGCCGATCAGGAAATCAAAGATGCCCTGATTGCCGACATCTTTGACGTTACGGACACCGACTCGAATGAATCTAGCGAGAGCCCTCAGGGAAGCGAGCCCGCTACGGTAGCTGACGCAATCACCGATCTAGCGAATCATCTGACTGCTTCGGAGAATGAAGTAGCTAAAAGCAGCGACGAAGTGGCCGCTGACACGGCTGCGGGAAACTCGGCCGACGCCGACACCACTGACCTGCAGAGGACTCTTGAAAGCATTGATGCGTTGATGAGCCCGACGGACACCACCAAGGCCGAATTGCCGATTGAGAAGTTCTACTCAAAAACGGCCGTCCGTGACACGCGTCGTATCGATTCTTAACCGTCGCCAACAGCAACGATGGCCTTGTGGACACGCAAGAAATTTCGAGTAGCTGTTACCTACCAGGTAAATGGCAAGTAGATGGCAGGTAACTGCGTATTTAAGAGTAAAATAACAGGTAACCAGCCAACTACCAAACATTTGGCTGGTAGATTGCGAGGTTTCTATGCCAGAACTCAATGAAGAAACAGTCATCAAAGCCATTCATCGCATGCGCAGTCTCGGTACCGACACACAGCGATGGGAAGTCAAAGAATCTGTGCAGGAACTTCCCAAAAAACTGCTGGAAACGATTTCAGCCTTTTCCAACATGCACGGCGGCACCATCATCTTGGGCTTGTCGGAAAAAAACGGTTTCAAGCCGGCTGACGGCTTCAATGTAGACAAGATATACGCCCAAATGCAGACAATCGGCGATGCAATGACGCCGATTGTACGTATGGAAGTGGAGAAGATGCGCTTTGAGGGGCAGATGCTGGTAGTCGCACAAGTTCCCGAGATGCCGAAGCGCATGAAGCCATGCTACATCTCTAAACGAGGGAAGTACGACGGCGCCTTCATTCGTTCTGGCGATGGCGACCGCCATTTGACCCCATACGAAGTTGATCGTCTTTCTGAATCCCAGTACCAACCGCAATTTGATATCGAACCGGTCGAAGCTGCATCAATCGATGATCTTGATGCCAACACAGTCGAAGCGATAGCCAAACGAGCGAGAGAGTTGTTTCCACGCGTCTTTGGCAAACTTTCTAAAGAAACAATTTTGATTCAGCTCGGTGTTTTAACCAGAATCAACGATCGTCTTTGTCCAACGATAGCTGGGCTACTCGCTGCCGGAACATTCCCTCAAAAGTACTTTCCCCGCCTTGAAATTGTCTTTTCTGTATATCCTGGCGTCGATAAAGTCGAAGCAGCAACAGGGCAGCTTCGGTATCTGAATTCAAAAGAAATCATCGGATCAATCCCGGAGATGCTCCTTGAAACACTTGCCCTTGTCCAGCAACGCATGAATACCGGTGCTGTCATTGAAGGCGGTTTGCGAAAAGACATTCCAGACTATCCGCTTGAAGCTGTAAGAGAAGCTGTTGCTAATGCTCTTCAGCATAGAGACTATTCTCCTGAGGGTCGAGGCTCTCAAGTTCAGATCAACATGTATGCGGATCGCCTGGAAATTATCAATCCTGGCGGTCTGTATGGCTCTACAACTGTAGAAAGTCTCGGGAAGGACGGAATTTCATCGACAAGAAATGAATATCTCTCACGCTTGCTGACTTATACACCGTTCGAATCAGGATTCGTTGTAGAGAACAAAGGAACCGGCTTTATGGTGATAGAAGCTGCGCTGGCAAAATCATTGATGCCACCGCCGATTGTCAAAGACACCATTACCTATTTTATTTTGACGTTTAACAAGCGTAGACGTACAAGTGATGAAGTGATCGGCAAAACATGGGAGAACATTGATAAAGCAATCCTCAATGCTTTGAGCGAACACTCGAGTTTATCCGTTAAAGACATAATGGAAATGTCAGGCCTCTCTCGCTCGACAATTGGAAATCACGTCAGAAAGTTAGTGGCAGACAAAAAATTGGAGCCGATTGAACCGAAAGGAAGCCCAAAGCAACGCTATCGCTTATGTGTCTAAACTTTATAAACCTGCTGCGGTATGATCTGTCACGAAGCAGGGGAACCGTTTGGCATTTTGGCACCTTGCTAAGACTTGGCCCACCGATACAGCGGTGGGCTTTGTCGTTTTATCGAGACCTCATCAAACTACTCGGTGTCTCTGGTATGAGAAACTGTACTGATGCCGACGTTGAGATCTAACCTTGATATTCAATCTCGAAGTCACTTTCGTCGACATATAGATACGAAAATGCCGGTAACGCAAGCATTACCGGCGAAGCGTCCCTCTTTGTATGCATGTCCGACGAGTCGAACAGAGGCCTTCGGGAACTGTTGGCACGATTGTAGTCACATTCTCTTTGTCCTAAAAGCGCGAAAAGCTTGTTTTCAGGTATCCTTCTGATTGGCAATTCCCCGGTAACAGGCCTCAGGCTCCGCCTGAGTTTCCGATATTTCTGTTACTGAGGCTCACAATGTCTGACTTCCGAGACATTTCCACCAGCGTCGTCGTGCACAGCGCTCCCAAGGTCGAAAAATTCACCCCGATGTCCGGCCAGAACGCCGGCAAAGAACAAACCGTGCTGAATTTCCGCGCCTATCACCCGAATTTCCAGCGCCAGGAGGACGGGAGCTTCAAGATGCTCGACTCCGACTGGTATGACGTCAAGTACAACGGGAAGGCGATCGAGCAGGTGCAAGGTCTGCTCAAAGACGGCATGACGCTCGAGGTGCGCGGCAGCATGCGCGAGCGCGTCTGGAAAGACCGTGAAGGGAACGACCGCACTACGCACGAAATCTTCGCCAAAAGCCTGGGGCTCTCCCTGACACAGCCGGGACTCATCGGCGTTGAGTTTCAAAAGCCTGACCGCAGCCGCCAAGCGCAGACGGAACCCGCCAAAGAGCGCTAACCGCTTCCTTTCGACCTCTCACCCGCATGTCCCCGCGACATGCGGCCCTTTGTCGTACCCGGAGTATCGAAATGGAAGAGACTCTCACGCCCCAAGAGCGATATGCGCTCATCGAAAGCATCAAGGACGCCGCCGTCGAGTGCAGTGTGTTGCACCACTACAGCCTTTCCGAAAAGGAAGCCGAAACGTTCGGTGCTTTTGAGGAAACTTCGCTCACCACGGAAGAAACCGACGACCTCATCAAGGAATTCTTCAAGGAGGCCTGCAAAGATCCGGCCATCTTTCGCTCGCCGGGAGATCGGCCATGAGTAAATCGCAAGACCGGCTGAATGCACTGGCCGAAGAAGTCACCTCCCGCCTCATTGAACAGCTCGAGAAAGGCACTGCGCCTTGGCAAAAACCGTGGAATGGCGTCATCAGTCGTCCTCACAATCCGCTCACCGCGACGCAGTACTCAGGGGCAAACTGGCTTTTTCTGCAAATGGCTGCAGAAGTGCAAGGGTTTTCTGATCCGCGTTGGATGACCTTTAAGCAGATCACGGACGCAGGCGGCCACGTGAAGAAAGGTTCGCGCGGTGTGCCGTGCTTATATTGGGCCGACAAGTGGCTTGATGCTGAGGGCAAACCGCTTTCTTCCAAAGAGGTCCGAGAGCTTCCTCCTGAGTCACGACAACGCATTTTGATTCCTTGTCGCTTTGTCGTCTTCAATGCCGAGCAGACCGAAGGCTTGAGCCTTCCGGAATGGAAAGCTCCCGAAGTCACCTGGGATCCGAACGAACGCGCCGAGAAGATTCTCGAAGCCTCCAACGCCGTCATCCACCACAAGCTCGGCAACGCAGCGTTCTACAGCCCGTCAACAGACTCGATCACGCTCCCAGAGCGAGGACAGTTCGCCAAGGCCTCCGACTACTACGACACGGCGCTGCATGAGCTCGGTCACTGGACAGGCCATGAATCTCGTCTCAATCGCGACCTTAGCGGTCGTTTTGGCACGCCCGATTACGCCAAGGAAGAACTGCGCGCGGAAATCGCCTCGATGATGCTCGCCTCCGAGATTGGTCTTCCGCACAACACGCAGCAGCACGCTGCCTACGTCTCCTCTTGGATCAAGGTACTCAAGGAAGATCCCGTCGAAATCATTCGCGCCTCCGCTGACGCACAGAAGATCACCGACTTCGTGAAAAACCTTGAACAGGAACGCTACTACGTCGTCGACTACGAGAAAAACGCCGTTTTGCGACTCACTCACCCCGAATGGGTTGCCGGCGTTCGTAAGGTGCTGAACGACAAGCCGAAAGCCTTGGCGAAATTTGAATCGTTTCTCGTCCCCGTTCAGGGAAACACGCTCTCTCCGGAGCACTTGGAGAGAAACGCCTGCAATGCCCTGCTCAACCCTACGGACCCACGGTCGCAAATTCTTCTGTCTATCACTCTGCACAGAGGTGCCGTTGCTACAAGTGATCCGCATCACTTCATTGGCCTTGCCAAGCTGCAGCCGGGGTTGGAAGACAAAGCCTTTCGATTCCTGCAGCGTATCGATGGCAATGACGTTGCTGAAAAAGCCCGAGCGGATTGGGCGCAAGAAGAAGCACGGAACTCGACGACCGCTCTCGCTTTCGGCCTCAACTCTCACAACTATTGGAAGGCTTTGGAGAAAATCACCGCCAAGGAGAAGACGCCTCTCGAAACGGCCGCGGAGAAGTTCACTGCCGCGGCTCCTGAAGAGCAAAAACTCGTCGCCCGCGAAGCGCTGGCGGCCGTCAAGGCCGAGAAGCGTTTCTACCTGATCGACTTTGAGGCCAATGATGCGTCCGTTGTCACGCACCGCGAGTTGATGGCGAAAGCCAAGAACATCCTGCAAGACAACCCGGGCGCGAAACAAGAGTTTGAAGAGGCCTTTGTCACGGAGACCAAGGCTGGCAAAATCGTTCGAGACAGTGACCCGGATCGAAAAGAAAGACAGGTGCTGCGCCGTTTGCTCGACCCCACCTTGCCGTGGTCGAATTTGGAGAAGTGTCCGGTAAATCACGCAGGACTCTTTTACACCGACAATCCGTTGCAGGCCGTTGCAGCCGCGTCCTTCTATTCCCCAGACCTCGCCCAAAAAGCGACGGCCCTCGTAGCTCGCGTCGATAGCGGCATCACCGTTGACGACATTCACCGGCAGCTGCAGGATCCCAAATTTGTGGAGTCCTTGAAGCCGCAGTGTCTGTGCGCGGAGCGCTATTGGAAAACGCTGGACACCGAACGCAGCAAAGCGGCCTTTCCGAAATCGATTGAAGCGCTTGAACCGTCCTCTTCCGGCAAAAAGTTTTATGTCCTCGACTTCGAGCGAAACGGTGTGCAGCGACTCACGCACGCGGAGTTCATGCAGAAAGCCCGCGACATTCTGGAAAAGAATCCGCGCGCAAAAGCTGAATTCGAGTCCGCCTGGGGTATTGCTCTTCAACGAGGCAAGATGACGCAGGAACGGGAACGCAATCTGGTGGGGATGGTGCTCGACCCCGCCAATGCCTGGTCGTTCCTACACGGCGTCTACGCTGATCACCAAGGACTCTTCATCACCGATCGCCCAGCGCTGGCCGTTCAGGTCGCCAAGCTGAAATCTGACGACTTTGCCAATCATGTTTTCAAACACGCGGCAAAAGCGAGCCGCGGATTCTCATTGAAGACCCTACAGGAAGAAGCCATTCAGCCGCCGTTCCTTGATGAAATGGCAATCATTCGTCTGAACAGCGAAAAACATTGGGGTGTACTTGGAGAAAAACGACTCCTTCGTGGGGCGCTGGAAGCGAACTACTTACAGGAGCCGTTGCGCGAGAAGCTCAAGAAACTGCCGGAAAGCGACCGCGACGAGTACAAGCAACGGGCCGTTGCAGCAGTGTGTCAGGAAGACAAGGAGCGCTACGAACGGAACAACACGTACTACGCCGTCGACTTCAAAACACGAATGGTTCACCGCTGGTCGCACGAACAAGTCATGCGGCAAGGCCTTCATATCCTCCGTAACAATCCGCAAGCATTGGCTCGCTTTGAGATGGAGAAAAAGGAGGCTGTTCTCAAGGATGGCGCTTCCCCGGAAAAGGCCGAAGCAAGCGCCCTTCGTGAACGAGTGAGCCCCACTTCGAAAGACTGGATGATCGGCATCGACCGAGGGCATCCCGGGTTCTTTTTCAGCAAGGACCCGGCGGAGAGCATGGCAGCCGCCTCGAAAGTGTCGCCCGACATCGCCCGCCGAGTCGAAATGCGCGTACGTCTTGCAGAAGGCGAAGCCGCAGCGAGCCTCGCAAAAGTTCGTGCCACCGCAATCGAGAAGTCACCAGCCTTCCAGGCGAATTGGGTGATTCAACCATCGCCTGAAAAAGCAACGGAGGTTGGCCTTAAAACCACTGCGGCCGAACCTCGAAAGACGCAAACGCTTGAACGTTGATCAGGGAGGCCACAATGCGACTGTTCATTGCAGAAAAACCGTCCGTCGCGAAGGCCATCGTGGCCGAGCTTGGCTCCGCCTCGCGCGGCGACGGGTTCATTACGTGCAAAGAGGGCTCGGTCGTCACCTGGTGCTTCGGACATTTGCTTGAGCAAGCGGAACCGGACGCGTATTTGCCGGACGACGTCCCGCGCACAAAAAAGGGTTCAAAGGTCTGGCGTTTCGAAGATCTTCCGATCTTTCCCAAGACCTGGAAACTCTTGCCCAAGAACGACAAGGGCGTCAAAAAACAGCTTGCAACGATCGGGAAGCTGCTCAAAAAGGCCTCCCTTGTCGTGCATGCAGGGGACCCTGACCGCGAGGGGCAACTCCTCGTCGATGAGGTCTTGGAGCACTTCCGGTACACCGGCCGCGCGCTGCGCTTCTGGGTTTCTGCACAGGACAGCGTGTCGATACGCAAAGGCCTCGCCAACCTTCAAGACAACGGAAAGTTCGTCGGCATGAAGTGGGCCGCGCTTGGGCGTTCTCGCGCCGACTGGCTGCTCGGCATGAACTTGTCGCGCGCCTACACACTGACAGAAGGCAAGAAGGAGCTCATTGCCGTCGGTCGAGTGCAGACGCCAACGCTAGCCCTGGTCGCGAAACGTGATGCAGCAATCCGTCACTTCAAGCCGGTGCCTTATTTCATCATCAAAGCCCGCCTTGGCAGCGATAAACCCTTTACGGCCGTCTGGGAACCGGGGGACTCGCAAACTGGAGTCGACGAGCAAAAGCGTTTGGTCGATCGCGGCATCGCGGTCGCGTTGCAGCAACGGCTGAACACCGTCAACCAAGCAACCGTCGTCAGCTACTCGCGCACGCCCAAGAAGATCGCGCAACCAAAGGCCTTCTCACTTGCCGACATTCAACTGGCCGCCTCGAACCACTTCGGTTTTTCCGCTGAAAAGACGCTCAGCGTTTGCCAATCCCTTTACGAAACGCACAAAGCGACGAGTTACCCGCGCACGGACTGTTCGTTCCTTCCCGAGTCCCAACACGCCGACGCAAGGAACGTGCTCGCCGCGATTGCCAAGACCATACCATCCCTGGCGGGCATCGTCGCGAAGTGCGACTGCTCGATCAAGTCACCGACGTGGAACGATAAAAAGATCACGGCGCACCACGGCATCATCCCGACGCAGCAAGCTACGGACGGATCAAAGTTCAATGACGCGGAACGGAAAATCTATCTCTTGATCTCCGAACGGTACCTGGCGAACTTTCTCCCTGCACACGAGTACCTGGCGTGCAGCATTGAATTGCGCATCGCCACGGAACGCTTCTCAGCCAAAGGTCGTCTGGTTACGAAGCTCGGCTGGAAAGCTGTCACAGGCGCAGCCGACGAAGACAAAACGGATGATGAAGGTCAGGCGCTACCGGAACTGAAGGCCGGTCTGCAGGTTCCCGTATCCGGAATCGAGTGCAAAGAGGAACGCACAAAACCGCCGGCAGCCTTCACCGAAGGCACCCTGATTCGCGCCATGGAAAACATCCACCAAGCGGTTGACGACCCACAGAGCAAAAAGTTCCTCAAGGAGGGGGACGGCATCGGCACGCCCGCCACGCGGGCGGCCATCATCGCCGAGCTCAAGCGGAAGAAGTACCTCGAAGCCAAGGGCAAGAAGATCGTTGCCACCGAGCTTGGCGTTCACCTGCTTCAGGTGGTTCCGGATGTCATGAAAAATCCGGTCCTCACCGCGCTCTTTGAAAGGATTCTCCGCGAAGTGGAGGCAGGAAAAGTTCCGCTGGGCGTCTTCATCGAGAAGCAAAAACAGCTCGTCATCAACGAACTCAATCGACTCCGGAAATGACTCAAAGCACAGCTCTCGATCGGCTCTTTCCTGAGTCCATGCGGTATCACAAGGGGCATGTCGCCGATCCCAAACGCCAGAGTGGAGCCGGCGGCGACCGCTCTCGGCTCACGCGACTGACGCCCCGACAAAAGCTCACGGGCATCGTCAGAAGGGCACCGGAAGTCATGCTGAAGATCGGTCGGGCCAATATTCGCTGCCTCAGACACATGAAGGCCGCAGCCGACTACATCAGCCGAAACGGCAAGATTGAGATTGAAGACCAGGACGGCTTTGCCCATGGCTCCAAAGAACAAGTGGAAGCCGTCGTCCGTCAATGGGGCCTTCAATCGCAGATTCCTCAGGAGGAATCCTCCGAAGATCGTCGCGCACACGGCCGCCGGATCATCCTCTCCATGCCGGCCGGTACGCCGACGGAGGGCTTCAAAGTCGCATGCCGTAAGTGGGCACACGACACTTTGACCGGACACGACTACCTGATTGCGTTTCACACGCCGGAAAATGACCAAAGGACGACGCAACCGCACTGCCACATTTTGATTCGCACAATCGGCCATGATGGCCGTCGCTTTCACGTCGACAATGCTCGCCGCGAGGAAATGCGTGAACATTTCGCTGTATGTCTACGCGAACAAGGGATCGAAGCCAACGCCACGCAGCGCTGGCAGCGCGGCGTGACTCGCCGATCACTGGGACAGCCTGAATTTCACAACGCGCGAAAGGTACAGTCCGACAAGGAACGCGCCCGTATGCACGCCATTGCACGAAAAAAGAAGACCCTATTGCTCAAGACCATGCAAAACCGGCTGCAGGACGTCGAACGCTCCGTTCGGAGTGGAAAGCCTATTCCCGATCCTCCGGGCATCGTCAAGGCAAGGGCGAAACGTCAGGAGTTGACCGATCTGCTGAACGACGTGATTGACGAGCTAAACGCTGGTTCGAGTCAGGACAAGATGCTCGCCCTTGCTACGAAGGAACACCTTCAGAAACTTCCGCCCGTCAAATCTGCTGTACAAGAAGCTGTCAGTTCATTGACTGACAAAGTCAGACATGCGAAGCGAGCAGAGGTTAAGCGAGCTACAACAAAGAACCGCTGAAGACGCCCATGCACCACATTTGCATCTATAATCATAGATGGATAGGCGCATATCATCCTTTTAGCTCTAGGAATACTCATGACCCAATCTACCGCTCGCATTGCTAATGTTAAGTGGAACATTTCGGTTCCACCTGATTTTGATGAGGCAACTCGTATTTACCTTGCGTCTCAAGGAGGTAAAAAAGGTTCTCTTTCATCTCTGGTCCAAAAAGCGGTATCCCGCTACATTTTGTCCTCTCTTACAGGCGAAGCCAAGGAAAAGGTGCGTGCGTCCGGACTCTCGCCGAGTGAACTTGACAAGATCATCGCGGATGGTCTTGCCTGGGCTAAGGATCAGTCGAGATGAGGGTCGTTCTTGATACAAATGTGCTGATTTCAGCGCTTATTTCTCCGCACAATCCGCCTGATCTTATCCTTCAATCATGGCTCGCCGGAGACTTTGAGCTCCTCACCTCAGAGGATCAGCTCGAAGAAATTCGGCGAGTCTCGCGTTATGAGCATTTGCAGCCCTTTCTGCAACCGCACCGGGTAGGACTGATCATCAATCGAATGCGTAGCTTGGCAACGATAGTCAAACCCGGGACACTGATTTCTGAAGAAGCGCTTGACCCTGACGACAATTTCTTGATCGCGATTTGTGAGGCAGGTTCAGCAAATAATCTTGTTACTGGAGACCAACGCGCCGGCTTGCTCGAACGTAGGCATATAGGCGCAACAGAGGTACTTACCGCCGCGCAATTCGCAGAGCGCTACTTGGGTTGGCGTGTTCAACGAACGTAGACTTTTCAGAAGAGCAACGCCATCAATAGCGGATAGGACTGAGTTCTGTTTATTTTCGATAAGTATCACTGATCGATTACAAATTCTCGATAGGTAATTCTTTAAGGATTTTATGGTGACCTTTTTGGTGACCCTGTGCAATTTTTACTAAAATACGGAACGCTAAGTCTTTGATTTTATTGACGTCAGAGAAAAAGTCCGAATCCCCCCTTCTCCGCCATGAATTCGAAAGCCGGAAGTACTTTGTATTTCCGGCTTTTTTCCGTTCTAACTTCACTACCCCCAAGGGAAAGCAGTGACAAACGACACGCGGGAGCTTCCGAGACTTCGACCCCCCCGCAATTGCCCCCCGTTCTCACGGGGAAAGCGCCGCCGGCTTCTACCCGCCAACGCCGGGGTCGAAACACACCCGCTTACGCGGGAACAATTGAGTTTCAGCAACGTGCAGCTTGCCGATACTCACTTACCTGCGCTCTAAAGCTTCCGCACCTTAAGAAGTTCATTGAGCCAGAAAATGGCGGTGATTGTCTTCACATCCGTAATTCGGCCATCTCTAGCCATCGCGACGGCAGACTCAAGCGGTACGCGGTAGACCTCGAGGAACTCGCCTGGGTCAAGGTGCTGCTCACCTTCCTCAAGCTCTTCGGCCAGATAGATCGCAATGTGCTCGCTTGAGTAGCCGATCGCGTTGCGAATGACGCCCAAGCGCGTCCAGCACTTTGCGGACACCCCGCACTCTTCAGCCAACTCGCGCTTCGCACAGTCAAGCTCGCTCTCATTGGGATCGAGCTTCCCGGCAGGAATCTCCCAGAAACTCTGGCGAACGGGATGACGCCACTGACGCTCAAGCAAAATCGTACCGTCCTCGTAGAACGCGATCATCGCGGCAGCACCCGGATGCGTGAGGTAGACGCGAAAGCTCTCTCGCCCGTCGGGAAGGGTAACTTCGTCGCGGCACACCTGAATGAACTTGCCGTCAAGGAGCACACTTGTCGACCGAGTGTGCTCTTCAAGCGGGTCAGCCTCGCGCTCGGCGTATGGAATTGGTTCTTGAAGCGTTTTAAAGCGGCTCTCGATCATCGGGATACTCCAGAAGAAATCTATCGATTGATTCACTTTACATGCTTTGCCGAGAAGCGGCGTCATCCAATACAAGCGCTCAGCTGAACTCGCAGACAAAGGCTCATTTCCGTAGAATGAGCGCTTTCCGTCTCTCTCACCATGCATTTTCTCGTCGTCGGCGCCGGTCTCTCCGGCCTCCTTGCATCACTCGAGCTCATCGACCGCGGCCACCGCGTTACCCTTGTCGAAGCCGAGTCCGCGCCCTGCCGGGGCGCGAGCTTCAGCATGGCTTCGACGACCGGCGAGCTGCGACCGTTTCTTCCGATTGAACCGCTCACGCTCGGCGAGCGCCTGAAGCGTCGCATTAGCTGCGCGAACGGCGCGCTGCGCTACGGCACCAAAGAAGCGCTTCGCTATCAGGGCTTTGTTAAGACTGCAGCAGACCTTTCGACGCCCGAGCGCGTTGAAGCCGCGAGAAGTTTTGCCTCGCTCCTTTCGCTTCGCGCGCAAACGCTTCTGAGCGAGCTCACGATGCGCTACGCACTCGCAAGCGAACGCAGCATCGGACTCATGCATATTTACGACGAGATGGAGCCGCCCGCTCCCATGGGAAGCGAAAGCGAACTCTCGCCCGCTTATGCGCGCGCGGCGCAGCCGATGCTTCCCGAGTCGCTCGCGCTCGAGCACGTCGTCTTCAATCCCGACGGCGCCACCTTCTCCGCGAGCCTGCTTGCACGAGAAGCAAAAGAAATATTGCAAAAGCATCCCCTCTGCGAAGTTTTATGCGGCACGCGTGCGCTCGGAATTCTTGAGCGAGACGGCGTTGCGCGCGGCATTCTCACGGAGAACGGACCGCTGGAAGCCGACGGCACCCTCGTCGCGGCCGGCAGCAAATCGCTCGACGTTTTGCACGGGAGCGCCTTGTCGGAGGAAACCTGCGAGCGGCTCGCACCCGCGACGCGTCTCATGCTTTCTGCCGAGCGCTGCGAAGCCGCGCAGCACACGCCCGTCGGGCTCGCCTTCAATGACGATGCAATCGCGGCGCCCGTCGGCGAGTCGATCCGCATATGCGGCCCCTGGCACTTGGGCGAAGCCGACGAAATCGAAAAGGAAGCGGGCTACAAAGCGCTCTGGGCCACCGCAATGCATTTTCTGCCCGAGAGCGCACACTGGAACAAAGGCCGCTATCTCGCACAGACCGTTCTTGTTTCGCCGGACGGCCTGGGACTCATCGGCGCGAGCGCACTTTCGGGACTTTCGCTCTCGATCGGCGGGGGCTTTCACAGCGCCGACTTCTGCGCGCTGTACGCCAAGGTGGCCGCGAGCTCGCTTACAGGTGAAGCACTCGAAGAAGAAGACCGCGACTTTGCCGAGACGCTTTCGCCGAACCGCTTTGAACGCTGTTAAGCGCCGCTTCGCGACTCTTCCCGCTCGGACAAAAACCGAACCGTTACAATGGCGCGCATCGACACATTGCGCGCCGCGCCATCCTCACTTCAGCGCCCGCGCCTCCCATTCCCGCGAGGAATCACACATGTCTCAGACCATCCTCAATTTAGAAGAAGCTCAAGACCTGGAAGCCCGCGCTTCGCACCGCATCGGCGAAGATGCACTCATGCGCCGCGCCGGCGCTTTTGCCGCCGAAGAAATTGCCCGCCGCGCCCCTGGCCGCGCCATCACCGTGCTCGCGGGTCCGGGCAACAACGGCGGCGACGCACTCTGCTGCGCACGCCTGCTCAAGGAAAAGGGCTTTGCCGTGACGGTTGTCTCGCCCGCGCCGCAGACCTCCGAACTTGCGCGTACCATGCGCGACGAATGGCTTGCTGCGGGCGGCGAAGTGATTGAAGACCCGTACCAGAGCCCGAAGGCTGACCTCGTCGTCGACGGGCTTTTCGGCACCGGACTCGACCGTCCGATCAAGGATCCTTTCCTCGATGCCGTTCTCTGGTTCTCCGAGCGCCAGGCTTATAAGGTCGCGCTCGACATTCCGACGGGCCTCAACGCAGAAACGGGTCACTGGGCGGGCAACATGCCCGGATGCCGCGCGGACCTCACGATCACGTTCCTGAGCCACAAGGCCGGCCTCTACATGAACGAAGGCGTCGAAGCCGCAGGCGAAGTCGTTCTCTCCGAACTCGATATCTCCGTTCCGCTCACGCGCCTCGGCCTCATTGACGAAAGCGACTACGAACACGTTCTGAAGCCCCGAACCAAGTATTCGCACAAGGGCACGTTCGGTCACCTCGCCGTCGTGGGCGGCGATGCCGGCCGCATCGGCGCGGCGCTCCTGGCTGCGCGCGCGGGCCTACGCATCGGTGCAGGCACCGTAACGGTCGAACTTCTTGCCGAAAACGCGCTCTCGGTCGATCCCCTGCAGCCCGAACTCATGTTCGCGCAGACGCCGCTTGACTTCGAGCAGTTCACCGCCGTTGTGATCGGGCCGGGGCTCGGCACGAGCGAGAAGGCCAAAGCGCGCCTTGAAGCGGCGCTCGCCTCGACAAAGTCCCTCGTGATCGACGCCGACGCGCTCAACATCATCGCCGCCGACAAGCGCTTCCTCGAACTTCTGCTGCACCGAACTGCGGCGACCGTCATCACGCCGCACGAAGTTGAAGGCGCGCGCCTGCTGCGCGTCGAACCCGCGACCATCAACGCCAACCGCGTCGACGCCGTTCGCGACATTGCGCTCCAAACGGGGGCGACGACGGTTTTGAAGGGTCCGGGCACGCTTGTTGCCATGCGCAGCTCCCGCACGTGGCTCTCGCCCGCGGCGGATGCGTCGCTCGCGACGGCTGGCAGCGGCGACGTGCTCGCCGGCATGATCGGCGCACTTCTTGCGCAGCGCTACGACACGATCGAAGCCGTGCTCGCTGCGGTAAGCCTGCACGGCGCCGCCCCGCAGGGCCGCCTCGCCGGCGTCGTCGCGAGCGACATCGCCGCTGCCGCTGCCGCTCTGCTTGACGAAGCCCGCCGCAAGGCAAGCTAAGCAACGCAGAAGAAACGAGATCGACAGCACAAGCAGACAAAAAACCGCCGCGAACGACCTTCATCGCGGCGGCTTTTCTTTTGAACCTTTCTGAGCGTCGGACAAGAAAGTTGTAAATTCAAAATGCAATAAAAATTTAGTTTTTTCAACGACTTGAAAAACTCCAAGCGACTCGTTTGTATCTTCTTGCCGCCGGTAGCCAAACCTCGCAACATCCTCGGCAACTTTTGAAATACCTTTCGAGGCCGGCTTCGATACCATTCATCTCGCAGCGGAACCGAAGAGAGAGACGGAACCGCTGGGTTTCTCCTGACTTAGGTTGAGAAAATTGAGGGTTGGCCTCGCAGGCGACGGGAAACGCCTGCGAGGTTTTTTTCGTCCGTATTTCGCCGAAACACCGGACGACGCAACGGTGACAACGTGTGCCGCGCCTGCGGTTCGCCCGCCGCTTTCCGGTTCTTGAAGCTGATTCTTTTTCTGCTTCAAATACGGCCGGCACCGACGAAATTTGTAACGTCAATTCTTAGTGAAATTTTATGTTTTTCAATGACTTATATTAAATTAAGTCAACGCTTTGTTTCTGCTCGAGACGGACAGCCAAACCTCGCAACAACCTCGGCAAGTTTTGAAATACCTTTTGCAGTGCACTTCGATACCATTCATCTCACGGCGGAACCGAAGAGAGAGACGGAACCGCCGGGTTTCTCCTGACTTAGGTTGAGAAAATTGAGGGTTGACCTCGCAGGCGACGGGAAACGCCTGCGAGGTTTTTTTCATCCTTTGGCGTGCTTGGTCGCACTTCTTCGCGCCTCTTCTCGGTTTGTCGACCTCTTGGTCCTCTCAGTCCGCGATCCCCATTCAGTACAAAGAGCTGCATCTTTGCGACGCCTGACATCGCCGGCTTGACCGCCACCTCGAATCAAGTCCAATAGAAATTTGTAAAAGCCGCTTCGTGCTGCCTGCCTGGCGCACAGTCCTCAACGAGCAGCGCACGCCAAATATGTTTCAGCGCGCTCGGTATACCTACAGATGGTTACATCCCTGCGAAGAATCGCAATACTTTTCAGGGTTTTCTTCTATATAGTTCATCTCACAGCGGAACCGAAGAGAGAGACGGAACCGCTGGGTTTCTCCTGACTAAGGTTGAGAAAATTGAGGGTTGGCCTCGCAGGCGACGGGAAACGCCTGCGAGGTTTTTTTCGTTTTGCGCTTCTTGAAATGTTGCGCCCGGCCTTCGTTGCCGATCTGCCTGCTGGCTGCCTGCCTGCCAATGCGAAGATGCCGGCGCTTGCGGCCGGCATCCCTCCCGTCGAATCGCGCGCTCTGCGCGTCGATCCTGTCAGGCGGCTTTACGCCGCCCTTCCTTACCGATCACCCGCGTCGCAGCCGCAGGGGCTTGCCGGGCTCGGGCGGGAAGTGCTTCTCGGGATCGTAGCGAAAGTCCTGCTTGGGCTTTCCCGCACGCAGCGCACGGCGCATCCAGTCCGGAATCATCCCGCGGCCGTCCCACACTTCTCCCCACGGACCGACATAGAGCTCGCAGTCGCCTTTCGGATAGAGCTCCGAAGGATTGAGGCCGAAGCGTTCGACGAGTTCGTTGACGCTGCCGATGCCCGCACGGCGCTCGCGCGTTTCCTGCGCGTGCTCTACTTCCTCAGCCATGGCAAGGAGCTCCTGCTGCAGAGCTTCGAGTCGCTTTTGCTCGTCCTGTATGGCCTGATAGCGCCGCAGAATTTCCGACGAATCCATTAATTGTTTCCTATTATTTTTGTTTGATAACCGGCGATTATAGCGTTGCCGGCACGACGCTCCGAGGGCGCCCCTCGAGCTCCCGCCCGAGGGGCGTGCACAAGCGCCTCTGTTCGGACCTTGCGGCAAAGCTGCTTCGGCAGCAAAATGGAAAAGCTTTTCATTTTTGGAGGCTCACATGCGTTCCACGATTCCCTGGCCTTATGCGCGCGTGGCCGCCCACCGCGGCTGCGGCACGACGGCCCCTGAAAACACGCTAGAAGGCTTTCGCAACGGCTTGCGCTTCGGCTATCGCGCGATTGAAACCGACGCGATGCTTGCCAAGGACAAGGTGCCCGTCATCATTCACGACGAGAAGCTCGCCCGCACGGTTTTGGGCGACGAGCGCACCGTCCCCGAGCTCACGTCGCTCGAATTCCGTTCGCTCGACGCCGGGAGCTGGTTCGGTCCCGCCTATTGCGGCGTCACACCCCCGAGTCTCGAGCAGGTCATTCGCTGGTGCCGCGCCAACGATGTCTGGATGAATATCGAAATCAAGCCCGCCATGGGCGCGGCGCTCGAAACGGGCCGCGTCGTGGGCGAACTCACCGCCAAGCTTTACGCTGACACGATCGTCAAAGACGGCTTCAAGCAGGAAAACATTTCGCCCGCTTGTCCGCTTTTTAGCTCGTTCGAGCGCGATGCGCTTCGCGGCGCCATGGAGACTGCGCCCGATATCCCGAGAGGCTTCCTCATTGACGAAATCCCGGACGACTGGCGCGATGTGCTCGAAGAAATGCAGTGCGTGTCGCTTCACACCAACTGGAAGCGCATGACGCCCGAATTCGTTCGCGAAGTGAAGGACTTGGGCTACTGGGTGTTCTGCTGGACGCCCAACGACCCGGTGAAGATTCTCGAACTCTTCCGCTGGGGCGTCGATGCCGTCTGCACGGATAGACTCGACCTGGTGCCGCCTTCGCTTTGAGATAACTCTCAGCGATCAAGCGGGCATTGGGAGGTTACTCTATCAGAGATATGCGCTCGGTGGCGCCGGCTGCGCACAGTGCGTTCAGTTGGCGTCTTGAGTTTCGCCAGGGGCGGCGCCTTGCGCCGCCTCGTTCTTTTCCACGCCGCCAATTGCGGCTTCGCCGCGGCGCGCCCAGTCGCGAATGATGCCGCGCAGCCATTGGTGTGCGGGATCGCGCTGCAGCGACTCGCGCCAAACGAGCACGATTTGCTTGGCAGCGGGCTGCGGCAATTCTGCCGGGAGCGGCAGCCACGCAAGCTTGTAGCGCGAGCGCATGCTTAAAGCGCCGCGCTTAGGCACCAGCATCAGAAAGTCGCTCTCTTCGAGCGCAACGGCGAGATCGATCGCATTCGTGCTCGAGCAGACGACCTGATCGCGTCTTTCGGGCACCTCACCCAAAAGCTGCCTGTCCCACGACGCGTTATGGAGATTGGCGCTCACCGTCATCGCGAGGCGCTTGTAGCGCAGCAACGCCGACAAGGTCGGCGCGCCCCCGCCGAATTCGCGAACAAGCGGATGATCCTCTCGCAGGAGTATGCCGATTTCAATCGGAAAGAGCGGCAGCGTTCTGAGCGCAGGCGGCACCGCGCGGTCGGGTACGAGCGCGAGGTCGAGTTCGCCCGCCTCGATCTGATCCCAAATGCGCGACGTGCGGTGATGCATCTCGAGGTGTACGCTCGGAGCTTCGCGTGCAACGCGGCTGATGGCGTAGGCAAGAAGCTCGGGCACGACAAGACCGCGCGCGGCGATCGAAAACGTGCGCCGCAGCGTCGCCGGATCGAACGACGGCTGTGAGAAGAGCCGATCGGTCTGCTCGATCGTTCGACGCAGCTCGGGCTCAAGCCGCAGCATGGCGTCGGTAGGCGTCAGGCCTCTCGCATGCGGCGTAAAGAGCGGATCGCCGAAGGCTTCGCGCAGGCGATCGAGCATGCGGGACGCCGCGCTCAGCGACAGCCCGAGGTGCTCGGCCGTGCGCGAGAGCTTGCCCGACTGCGCGAGGTCGCTCAGGAACTTGAGCTGCGCGCGCGTGATCGAATCGGCTGCATTGATATTGGGGCGATTGCTTCGAGACATCGGCTATTCCGCAAAGAAGTTCGCGCCCGCTTCCTTTTCCTCTGCGGACGCAGGGATGCGCGTTCGCGCACCCCGACAACAAAAACGGGAAGCGCTCCAAATCGTCGATTTGAAGCACCTCCCATATCAAGCTATCTGCAGCTCAAAAGCGTTTTGTTCGGCTGAGCGCCTCACGCTTTACTTCGCTACACCGGCCGGATCAAATGCCAGTTTGACATCAAAAGGCCAAGCCTGATAGCCCATCGTGTCCTGGAAGCGGATGAGCACGCTCGGATCGGTCGAGCCAAACTTGTACTCGGCAAGGTACGGATGCGGCTTGATCGGACCCTTCATGCCGCCCGACGGGCCGCTCAGACCGGACGTCGAGTAGTAGACGACGAAGGAATCCTTGTCGGCCATGTACTTCGCCAGCCCCGTCACGGGCGAGTAGAAGGGATTGCCTTCCTTCTTGCCCACTTCGTAGACCTGTTCGACCGTCATCTTCTTCTGATCGATCTTATACATCACGCCGCGGGTGTACTTGTCGCCCGCAAGCGCGGGCTGTTCCATGCCGCGCGCGTCGCCGTTGTCGAAGGCCGAGACGTAGATCACGTCCTTCGTGGACTTCGAGTCGACGCGCCAGGCGGTGTGCTGCGTCCAAGTCCAGTCGAAGTCGCCTTCGCACTTGCTGTCTTCGCACTTGATGGGCTTGCCGTTCTTGTCGACGGGCGTCAGAACCTTCTTCGCAAGATCGCCCTTCCAGCCTTCGGGCGAAGCAAGAATCCACTTCACCTGCTTGTCGCGGCCGATTTTGATGATGGCGGACTGGTGACGCGAGCTGATAATGATCGAGTCGTCGGTCGGATCGTAGTCGACGGAATTGACGTGCGCCCAGTTGCGGCCCGCGCCCACGCCCGCGATATCGCCGAACTTGTCGTCCTTGTCCATTTCGGCGAGCTCTTCGGCCGACAAGGTCTTCCCGGCCTGCGAGGCGTCGATGTTGAGGCACACGGCCCCCTGGTCGAGTGCCTTGATGACGTTGTCGCGATACGGATCGAGAATGTCGAAGAGGCGGAATTCGTCGACCACCTTGCCGTCGGCATCCACTTCGGCGATTACGTCGCGCACCGTGTGCACACGCTTGCCGTCGAGGCGGCGAAGGTCCGAAGAGGAAACGCGCAGAAAGATGTGGCCGTTTTCGGCGGCATCGAGCCCGTGCGAGTAGTCGGCGTAGTTGATCGGAAGACGGCGGTTGAAGATTTCGCGGCCGATCATGTCGTACTTCGCATAGCGCTGACCGTAGCCGAAGACGAGACCGCCGTCGACCGTCTGCTGGAAGCCCATGAGAATGCCGGACTTATAGGGCTGATCCGGATCGTACATCTCGAGGTCGGGCATCAGGTACCAGCGAACCGCACCGGTCGTATCGATGATGGCGTTCTCGGGACCGAAAGCCCATTCAAGCGCACCGCCCATCGGGTTGTTCCACACGACGCGCGAAGCGTCGGGCGGCGACGGGATGAGATTGTTGATGAAGTAGAGTCGGTCGCTGAAGGCCTTGTCCATCTTTTCGACCTTGAGGTCGAACGTCGTGTGGGACTGGCCGGGCGTGCCGTTCGAGCGCAGGAACACCGGTGCCGTGTAGAACTGATAGCGATCCTTGAAGTGCTCGGTCTTGCCGTTAAAGTGACGGTCGTACTCGACTTCAACCGTGTTGAGGTAGTCGGCGTAGAGGCCGAAAACGGGAACGCCCCCGTGCGTACGGAGGTTTTCGTCAGAGACCTTGTAGCTGATCGTCTGGCCGCCCTCTTTGGGCAGCACCGTGACAGTCGCGTTCGTGATCACGTAGCCGCCGTTGCGGATGACAGCGGTGAGCGGCGCGATGCGATAGGGATTCACCATCACTTCGCCGATGTTGCCCTGCGCCATATAGGCAACTTTCGGGCCGCTCGCGCCGCCCGCGGCATAGGCGCCGCCCGCAAGCGCGGCAATGCTCGCGGCAAATACAGCAGCCGCAGCCGCTCGCTTGATCTTCATATTTTTCTCCTTTCTTTCAGACTGTTCGCTGCGGCCTGAGGTCCCGCAACGACAAGTGCGATCGTAGTGAGCTGACGGGCTTGCGCCAACGGGCGGACGCGGGAAGCAGCTTTCCGTTTTTCGGAAAGCTCGAGCATCACCGCCGATTTCCTTGTTTTCCGCGCGTTTTGCGGGAAGCTCGAGTGCACACAAGGCGCATCCTTCAAAATTAAGCAATCGCTTACTTTCGTTTCTTTCCTTCTGCAGCAGCAATATCAGAATGAAAAGGCAGCAAAATCGAGACTGAATTTCAAAATCTGAAATTGCTTTTTTACATTCTTTCGCATCCATCGGGGATATTCCCCCAAAACGGGGTTTTTGCCTCAATTTCGGCTATCCGCGGCAAAAATCCGAACGTATACTCCTTTCGTCACAGCGGAAAGCTCCGTCGTCGAGCACCGCTTTTCGATTTATAGAGGTGCTTCCAGGCCGCAGGCTCGAAAGCGCCGTTCACTCACGAAAAAGGAAGAAACGAAATGCTCCGTCGCACTCTGATCAAGACTGCTGCCGTCCTCGCCTGCGCTGCCGCCATCCCCTCGGCCTTTGCTTTTGCCGAAGGCACCGACTTCATCAAGCTTGAAAAGCCCCTGCCCGGCGGCGAAGGCAAGCTCGTGAAGATCTGGTCGTACGACTGCCCGTTCTGCTTCAAGTACGACGCGGGCGTCGACCCGAAGATGGTTCCGCTCATGGAAAAGGCCACGGGTCTGAAGTTCGACATGTTCCATCTCGAAACGAAGGGCAAGTACGGCCGTGCGGGTTCCGAACTTTTCGCCTACTGCCTCGTGAAGGACAAGGCCGCGGGCATCACGAATCTTGAAGACGCCAACTCCGCCTTCAAGAAGGCCAAGGACGCGATCTACAAGGCCTACCACAAGAAGGGCGAACGCTGGGCTGCCGGCGAAGACGCCTTCCTCAAGACCGGTCTTGACGCCGCCGGCATCAGCGCCGACGAATTCGCCAAGAACCGCAAGAACGCTGACGTTCAGGCGCTTGCCGACGCTTGGAAGCCCTCGTACGACGTCGCCAAGATCCAGGGCATCCCGGCCTACGTCGTCAACGGCAAGTACCTCATCATGACGAAGTCGATCCGCTCGATCGACGGCATGGTGAGCCTCATCGGCGAACTCGCCAAGAAGTAATAGGACGCTCGGGGGAGAAACCAACCAATGTCTCAGAATCAGCTCTCTCTGCTCGATCGCATCGGCAACTGGGAACAGCAGCGCTGGCCGTGGCTTGTGATCGCGTTTCTGTCGGCCGCTCTCGTGGTCATTGCGCACAACGTCTTCCAGGTCTGGCTCTACATGAAGCCCTGCGAGCAGTGCGTCTACATCCGCTTCGCCTTCCTCTGCATGACCTTCGGGTGCCTTTTCCCGATCGTGTGCCCGAAGTCGCTCGTCTGCCGAATCATCTCCTATGTCTGCGGCGTGTACGGGTGCATCTACGGGATCATGTGCTCGGTGAAGCTGCAGTCGATCCACGCGGCGATTCACTCCGACGATCTCGACGCCATGTTCGGCATGCAGGGCTGCTCGCTGCAGCCGCACTACCCGTTCGGCCTGCCCCTTGAAAAGTGGGCGCCCGACTGGTTCCTGCCGACGGGCGACTGTGGGTACGACAACTCCGATGTGCCGCTCGGCACGGTGCTTTCGCCCCTGCAGGAGTCGATCATCAACATGTACAACGACGCGGGCGGCTGGTACCTGATCCCGTCGATGAAGTTCATGTCGATGGCCCAGTGCTGCCTGCTCGGCTTCTCCGTGGCCCTTCTGATCTATATCGTGCTCTTCTCGGGCATGCTCAAGAAGCGCCTCGCCGCCAAGTAAGCAGATAAAGAAATGCCGTTTGCCCGAACTTTCGAGCGAACGGCATTCGGTCGTTCGGACCGCGGTGTTCGTTACCTCACCAAACGGCAAAGCGGCTCGACTGAACTCCCCCGAGATCCAAAAAAAAGCCCGAACGGTTTTCGCGTTCGGGCTTTTTCATATCTTCGAGCTGCCGGGCTCAATTGAGCGCTTCGTCCGATCGTCCCGATCGGCCGGCATGTCTTTCACGCTTCTCAGCTTTCCTTGAGGGAAGCCTCTACTACGGAGAGCGGCACACCCGAAACGATCGAGCGCAACCCCTCAGGGTTAAAGATGCGCACGTGCTTCTGGTTGACTTCAATGAGGCCGTCGTGCGAGAAGCGCGACAGAACGCGGCTCACGGTTTCGAGCTTGAGCCCCAAGTACGAGCCAATCTCCGCGCGTGTCATGCGAAGCACGAATTCAGAGCGCGAGTAGCCGCGCTTTTCAAAGCGCTGCGAGAGCGAAAGGAGGAAAGCCGCGAGACGCTCTTCGGCATGCATGGAACCGAGAAGCAGCATCACGCCGTGCTGGCGGACGATTTCGCGCGAAAGCATCTTGAAGACGTGCGAGCCCATGCTGCGCATCGAGGTGGCTGCATCTTCGAGACGGTCGTACGGAATCACGCAGACTTCGGTGTCTTCGAGCGCGATAACGTCGCACGAGTGCACGCCGCTCGAAATGCCGTCAAAGCCGATCATTTCGCCTGCCATGTAGAAGTTCGTGACCTGCTCGCGGCCGTCGCTGCTCATGACGGTGCTCTTCAAAAAGCCGAGTCGAACCGGATAGAGATTTTCAAAGCGGTCGCCCGCACGGAAAAGCGCCTCGCCGCGCTTGATGCGGCGCCGCGTTGCGACGAGATCCTCGAGCCGTTCGATCTCCTTGAGCGTGCGGCCGGTCGGCATGCAAGCCTCCCGGAGATTGCAGTTCGAGCACGCTACGCGAAGCGCTGAAAGGTTGATCACCCTTTTTCTCCTTCTGACGTCTTTGGCCTTCGTGCGTATGTGCGCGTCGGCAAAAGAAGCTCGCTTCGCCGCGCGAAATGTTCAAATGCGCATGCGAAGCGGCTGGACGTTCCGCCAGCAGCCGCCCTTGCACCCGCCTCAAGCGCTTCGAAAACGCCCGCCAGACGGCGCAAAAGCGCCTGCTAATCTAAAAATAATTTCCGACGCCTAGAATTTCCGGTCAGTGAAATCTTGAACGTCGTAGCGAAAAAAGGCGGGAAAAACCGCCGAGAAGTCCGCCTCGCGCGTTGACTACAGTCAACAAAGGCGAACACGCTTCACGAATAATATCAGGATCCTTAACTTAAGTCATAGAGGCCCCAAACATGACATCTCCCGAAACGAGCGGCGTCGAGCTGCCGGAAATGGATCTGCTCCGCAAATTCGACGTGCCTGCGCCCCGCTACACGTCCTATCCGACGGCCGACCGCTTTCATGCGGGCTTCGGCGTTGCCGACTACGAAAAGGCGCTCGCCGGCCGCGCTGACGAAAAGGAGCCCTCGAAGCTCTCGCTCTACGTGCACGTGCCGTTCTGCAACGATGTCTGCTACTACTGCGGCTGCAACAAGATCGTGACGCGCGACCACGGCAAGAGCGCCGAATACATCGAAGCACTCGGGCGCGAAGCAGACCTCGTGAAGGCGCACCTCACGGGCACGAAGACGCTCGAGCAGCTGCACTTTGGCGGCGGCACGCCGACCTTCCTCACGAATGACGAGCTCGAGCATCTCATGAAGACTCTCACGGACCGCTTCCCGCTGGAGGCCGACGGCGAATTTTCGATCGAAGTCGACCCGCGCACGTGCGGTCCGGACAAGGTGAAGAAGCTCCGCGAAATCGGCCTCAACCGCATGAGCTGCGGCGTTCAGGACTTCAACCCCGACGTCCAGAAGGCGATCAACCGCATCCAGCCTTTCGAAATGACGAAGGCGACGATCGATGCGGCTCGCGAAAACGGCTTCCATTCGGTCAACATGGACCTCATCTACGGGCTGCCCAAGCAGACGCGCGCCTCCTTTGCCGAAACGATTGACAAGGTGCTCGAGCTTTCGCCCGACCGCATCGCGCTCTACCACTACGCGCACCTGCCCAACCACTTCAAAGCTCAGCGCCGCATTCTTCCCGCCGATCTCCCGGGCACGGTCGAGAAGGTCAACATCATGTTCGACGCGATCACGCGCTTGACCGCGAACGGCTACCGCTACATCGGCATGGACCACTTCGCCAAGCACGACGACGAACTCTCGCGCGCGCAGGTCGAAGGGTCGCTGCAGCGCAACTTCCAGGGCTACTCGACCAAGGCCGACTGCGACATGGTTGCGCTCGGCGTCTCGGGCATCTCGAAGATCGGCGCCGCGTACGCGTGCAATCCGCGGGAACTCGACGACTGGTACGCCGCGATCAACGCCGGCAAGCTCGCAACGAACCGCGGCTACCTCCTCAATGACGACGATCTCATGCGCCGCTTCGTCATCATGCAGATCATGTGCAACTTCGAGCTGCGCAAGCGCGACGTCGAAGAGCGCTTCGGCATCAACTTCGACGAAACGTTTGCCTATGAACTCTCGAAGATGAAGCCCTACGTCAAGCACGAACTCGTCGAACTCTACCCGGACCGCCTCGTCGTCTCGCCGAAGGGCAAGATCTTCGTGCGCGCCGTCGCGATGCAGTTCGACCGTTATCTGCGAGAATCCGACCGCGCTGGCGGCTACTCGCGCATTGCATAACGCTTGGGGACGCTTCACCTCAACCGGCCCGCTTTCCCAGTCGGGAAGCGGGCTTTTTCGTTCCTCGCGCGATGCGCCGAAGGCGCCTTTGGCGCCAAAGCGCGCCAAATTCGGTTTTCCGCCCGTCGCCTCGCGCGAAGACTAAAATAAGAGGTTTCGAGCGCGCCTGCACCGGCCTTCGTCCAAGCCGAATCGCGACATTTCGCCAGAACGCACGACGCCTGCGCCGCGCACGCCCAAATTTCGAATTCAATACTCAACCGTAAGCCAACAATGAAAGTCGCTGACATTCGACGAACCTTCCTGGACTTTTACGCCAGCAAAGGTCACACGATCATTCATTCGAGCCCGGTCGTCCCGGGCAACGACCCGACGCTCCTCTTCACGAACGCCGGCATGAACCAGTTCAAGGACGTGTTCCTCGGGTTCGACAAGCGCGCCTATTCGCGCGCGACGACCTCGCAGAAGTGCATCCGCGCCGGCGGCAAGCACAACGACCTTGACAACGTCGGCTACACGGCGCGCCACCACACGTTCTTCGAGATGCTCGGGAACTTCTCGTTCGGCGACTACTTCAAGCACGACGCGATCAAGTATGCGTGGGAGCTCCTCACGCAGCACTTCCATCTGCCCGCCGAAAAGCTTTGGGTCACGGTCTATGCCGAAGACGACGAAGCCTACGACATCTGGAATAAGGAAGTGGGCGTTCCTGCCGAGCGCATCGTGCGCATCGGCGACAACAAGGGCGCGCGCTACATGTCCGACAACTTCTGGATGATGGGCGACACGGGCCCGTGCGGTCCCTGCTCGGAAATCTTCTACGACCACGGTCCCTCCGTGCAGGGCGGCCCTCCGGGGAGCCCCGACGAGGACGGCGACCGCTACATCGAAATCTGGAACCTCGTCTTCATGCAGTTCTCGCGCGACGAGAAGGGCAATATGAATAAGCTGCCGCACCCCTCGATCGACACGGGCATGGGGCTCGAGCGCATTGCCGCCGTTCTGCAGGGCGTTCACAGCAACTACGAAATCGACCTCTTCAAGAACCTTCTTGCCGCCGCGAAGGCCGCCGTCGAGTCCGTTTCGGAAACGCCCGTTGACGAAACGTCGCCCTCGCTCAAGGTGATTGCCGACCACATCCGCGCGTGCGCCTTCTGCGTGGCCGACGGCGTCGTCCCGGGCAACGAAGGCCGAGCCTACGTGCTGCGCCGCATCTGCCGCCGTGCGATCCGTCACGGCTACAAGCTCGGCGCCCGCGGCCCGTTCTTCTATAAGCTCGTCGCCGCCGTTGAAAAGGAAATGGGCGAAGCCTATCCGGAACTTCGCAATCCGGAAATCGCCAAGGTGATCGAAGCCGAAGAACGCCGCTTCCTCACGACGCTCAGCAAGGGCATGGAAATCCTCGAAGACGCGATCGCCAAGACGACCGACGGCGTCCTCGACGGCAGCGTCGTCTTTAAGCTCCACGACACGTACGGTTTCCCGGCGGACCTCACGGCCGACGTCTGCCGCGAACGCGGCCTCACGGTTGACACCGACGCCTTCGACCGCCACATGGAAGAGCAGCGTGCCGCCGCGCGCGCCAATGCCAAGTTCAAGATGGCTGCGGGCCTCGAGTACACGGGCGCTGAAACCGTCTTCACGGGCTACGAATCGCTCGAAGAAAAGGGCGCCGAAGTGATCGCGCTCTACGTCGACGGCGAACAGACCGAACATGCCGACGCCGGCGCCGAATGCGTCGTCGTCTTCGACCGCACGCCCTTCTACGCCGAATCGGGCGGTCAGGTGGGCGACACCGGCCGCGCCGCGAACGACACGACGATTCTCAACGTCATGGACACCTTCCGCATCAAGGCGGCCGTGACGGGACACCAGTGCCGCGTCGCCGAAGGCGGCGTCAGCGTGGGCGACAAGTTCGACCTGCGCGTTGACGAAGAACGCCGCGCCGCCACGCAGCGCAACCACTCCGTGACGCACCTCATGCACAAGGCCCTCCGCACGGTCTTGGGCGACCAGGTTCAGCAGAAGGGCTCGCTCGTGACGCCCGAAGCCACGCGCTTTGACTTCTCTTACAGCAAGCCCGTCACCGAAGCAGAAATCGCCGAGGTCGAACGCCTCGTGAACGCCCAGATCCTTCGCAACGTCGACGTCGTCACGCAGGTGCTGCCGATCGAAGAAGCCAAGAAGACGGGCGCCGTCATGCTCTTTGGCGAACGCTACGGTGAAACGGTGCGCGTTCTCACGATCGGCAACGCCGTCGAATTCTGCGGCGGCACGCACGTGGCTCGCACGGGCGACATCGGCTTTTTCAAGATCGTCTCCGAAGGCGGCATCGCCGCCGGCATCCGCCGCATCGAAGCCGTCACCGGCATGAACGCCCTCAACTGGGTCCAGACCCAGGCGGGCTACCTCAACGAAACGGCTCGCTACTTCAAGGTGCCGGGCAGCGAAGTGCCGAAGAAGGTGGGCGACCTTATCTCGACGGTCAAGACCCTTGAAAAGGGCATCGATCAACTGAAGAGCCAGATGGCCTCCAAGGTCGGCGATCAGCTCGTCGAACAGGCGCGCGACGTCGCCGGCGTCAAGCTCCTCGTTGCCCGCATGGACGGCGCGGATGCCAAGGCCCTTCGCGAAACGATGGACAAGGTCAAGGACAAGCTCGGCAGCGCCGTTGCGCTTCTCGCCGCCGTCGGCGCCGAAGGCCGCGTGCAGCTCGCCGCCGGCGTTACGAAGGACCTCATCGGCCGCATCAAGGCGGGCGAACTCGTCAACTTTGCCGCGCAGCAGATGGGCGGCAAGGGCGGCGGCAAGCCCGACATGGCGATGGCGGGCGCTCACGACGCCTCCAATATCGATGCCGTGCTCGCGAGCGTCGAAGCCTGGGTTGCCGAAAAGCTGGCATAAACCGACAACGGAGAATGGACGCGTTATGACGACCGAAAACCTCGAACCGATCGAAGTGCTTGCGCTCCCCGATGCCGTCTGCCCGATGCCCGTGCTGCGCGCCAAAAAGGCGCTCGCCAAGCTCGCCGCGGGCGATGTGCTCCGGGTTGAATCGACTGATCCGCACAGCGAAGCGGATCTCGCGGAATTCTGTCGTCAAACGGGCCACGAACTTCTAGGCCAAAACGCCTTCGAGCGTGACGGCCGAACATGGTTCGCCGCGACCATTCGCCGCAAGCGGGACTGACCGACTGCGTGAACCGCCCTGCGCGCTCGGGCAGTCTCGGGCGCGTGCGGTTTGCGCCCAAATGCCTCATCCCATCCGGACGAACGACCTTCGTCCGGATTTTTTTCTTCGGTGCGCTATGAAGACATCCGAACACTTTCTGAAAGGCGTTCTCCTCGTTGCTGCCGCCGGCATCCTTTGGGGCGGCATGGGCACAAGCGTGCAGCACCTCTATGCGCTCGATATCGGCTTCACGCCGCTCGGGCTCGTGACCTTCCGACAGCTCACGGCCGGAGGGCTCTTCGTCGCCGTCTCCGCGCTCATTTCACCGGCCCAAACGTTCGGGATATTCAAGCAGCCGCGAATTGCGCTCGATATTTTCCTGAGCGGCGCCTTCGTCTTTCTCGCGCACTACACGTTCTTCGGTTCGATCTACTACTCGAATGCGGGTACGGGCGCGATTCTGCTCACAACCGTGCCGCTCTTTGCGGCGCTCTGGTACGCCTTTGCGAAGAAGGAACCGGTGGGACGTCTGGAGGCGGCCTGCTTTCTCCTGGCCGCTTCGGGCGTCCTCTTGATCGTGACGGACGGCGACTTTTCCGCGCTCAAATTTTCGCCCCTGGCACTCCTCTGGGGCCTCGTTTCCGCGATCTTTGCCGCGGCCTACAGCATTCAGCCCATACGCGCCATCAAGGCCGTGAGCGTGACGCCCGTCGTTGCCTGGGGAATCCTCTCGGGCGGCATTTTTGCGAGCGTCTTTTCACCTCCTTGGACCATCGAAGTCGCCTGGTCGCTCGATGCCGCCTTCTCCTTCGGCTTCATCGTCGTTTTCGGCACCGTCATCGCCTTCTGGTGCTTCATGAGCGGACTTAAGTACATTTCGCCTGTAGCTGCAGGTCTGCTCAACTGCCTTGAGCCACTCTCGGCCTTCCTCTTTTCGGTCGTGCTTCTCGGCGACCGGCTCGGTGCCGTGCAGCTCCTCGGCATTGCGCTCGTCGTCGCCAATGTCGTGCTGCTTTCGCTCGGGCAGGACGCTCGTCGCAAGGAAAAGCACCGCTCGGACGGCAATAACGCTGCCACGAACGACTCGCTTGAATGAGGCGTCATGTCCGATCGGCTGCGCGCCTCTCTCCGGCAAAAAAGCGGAGCAGAAGATTTTTTTTCGAGGGGTCTTGCTTTTTTAGAAAAGTTCGCGTAATATTCTGCTTCTGCGATTTTGATAGCGCGCCAGTAGCTCAGTTGGATAGAGTACCTGGCTACGAACCAGGGGGTCGTGGGTTCGAATCCTGCCTGGCGCGCCAATCGATTTTCGCAAGCGCATCAAAAAAGTGCGCCAGTAGCTCAGTTGGATAGAGTACCTGGCTACGAACCAGGGGGTCGTGGGTTCGAATCCTGCCTGGCGCACCAAAGTTTTCCCGAACGCTCCGTCGGCGTCCGGGATTTCTTTTTTTGTGCTCTCCTTTTTTTCACGCGCGTCGACCATGGTTCTCTTCGTCCAAGGCGCTTCTCACGCAGGGAAGTCGTGCTTAGCAGCTGCCCTCGCCCGCCGATGCGGTGCCGCCGTCTTCTCGCTCGACCTCCTCAAAATGGGACTTCTTCGATCGAAGTCCCCGCTCTTTTCGGACCTCACGCCTGAAGACGATGCGTGCATCGAAGCGCGCCTCTGGCCGATCGTTCGAGAAGTTGCCCGCACGGCGCTTGAAAACGACCAGACCGTTGTCTTCGAAGGCGTGCACATGCCTTTTGAAGGCCCTGCCGAACTCGACGCCGCCTTCCCAGGCAAAGTTGCTCGCATCGCCATCGTCTTCACGGATGCGTATATTCGCGAAAACATCGACAGAATCGCCTGCCTGGAAAACGCTGTAGAAAAGCGCCTTGTTGCCGCAGAGACCGGGGTCGTCGACGACTGCTTGGCCGAACACCGAACTGTTCGCCAAAAAGCCGAGCGTTGCGGCTGGTCCCTGCTCGAAATCGAAAGCCCCGAGGCTTGGACGCGAAAGGTTCTCCGCCTTGAAGGTTTCTCGCCTCTTCTTCTCGACGGACTCTCCGCACGACTCTTTCGACCGAGCGCAGACGAAGTCGTCCCGTCCGTGTGCTGAAGGTTCCGATAGAGCATCTTGCTTCTTCAAAGTGAAAAATTGAAGCTGCGCCAGGGAATTGACAGGCCAAAAAACACTTCTCAAATCGCGCCGAGAAGAGGATCAATTTTTTCGGAAATTCGAGAAGAATCCCCTAGGGATACCACCCTACCCCATGAAGAGTATGTTTTGCTTAAAATTTAAGCAATAGCCTAAGTGATTGATTCATTTAGGAACCGTCATATTCTCCACATATTTCCACCAAGTTATTCACAGTTTCTGTGGAAAACTCGTGTGCGAACCCCATACCAACACCCCGGCAGCCAGTACCGCTTTTCCAACCGAACAAGTTACTCGCTCTAGTCAATTCGCTTTTCGGGAAACGGGTTTTGCCCGCACTTCGCCCCCTTTGAGAACCGTGTTTCAAATTGGGGATAACTTTTCGAAACCCCTTGAATTTCGAGCAAAAAACGTCGCCGGCAGCGAAATTTCAATTGTTCGTATTTTATTAATAGTTGTTCGGAAATTTTAAACTTCTTGCTTTTTCTCAACGCCGATTCTGTCAAAGAAAAACGCCCGATTTCCCGAAAATGATCCTCATCTTTTCGAAAAAACGAGCGTTTTTGCACCCCGATCGGAGGCATATTGACGCGTTGTACTACGGCGTTTTCAGCGTCGATCGTAACGGAGAAAATCCACGCGGTAGGGACGCTTTTCGGTGGGTTCGAGCGTGCGGAAGCGCATCTTGCGGAAACGCGCCGCAGGAATCGTTGGGAAGCGCGCGTCGCCCTCGAACGACTTGTCGAGCAGCGTGATCCAAATGCGGTCTGCAAGGGGGAGCGCCTGACGATAGATCTGCTCGCCCCCGATCACGCAGATGCGTGCCGCGCCCGAGGCTTGAGCCGCCTCCAGCGCCTCGTTCAAGCTTCCGACGCGAAGCGCACCCTTGGCTTCGTAGGTTCGGCTGCGCGTGATGACAATGTTGAGGCGCCCCGGGAGCGCTCTGCCGATCGACTCCCAGGTCTTGCGGCCCATGATGACGGGCGTGCCCATCGTCGTCGCCTTGAAAAAAGCGAAGTCTTCTGGAATACGCCAGAGAAGCTTGTTGTTCGCACCGATCACGCCGTTCTTGGCGCACGCGGCAATGAGTTCGATCATGCTTGAGGCTCCCGTCAGACCGCCACGGGCGCCTTGATCGCGGGCCACGGTTCGTAGCCCTCGAAGGAAAAGTCTTCGTACTTGTAGTCGAAGATCGAATCGGGCTTACGCGCAATGCGAAGCGTCGGATAGGGACGCGGCTCACGCGAGAGCTGCAGCTCGACCTGCTCGACATGGTTGTCGTAGATGTGCACGTCGCCGCCCGTCCAGACGAATTCGCCGGGTTCAAGCCCGCACTGCTGCGCAAGCATATGCGTGAGCAGCGAATAGCTCGCAATATTGAAGGGCACCCCGAGGAAGAGGTCGCAGCTGCGCTGATAGAGCTGGCAGGAGAGCTTCCCGTCGGCCACGTACGTCTGCCAAAGACAATGGCAGGGCGGCAGCGCCATCTGACCGATCTCGCCCGGATTCCAAGCACAGACGATCATGCGGCGGCTGTCGGGCGAGCGCTTGATCGTTTCGACAAGCTCGGCGATCTGGTCGACTTCGGTGCCGTCGGGACGGCGCCAGTGACGCCACTGGTGACCGTAGACGGGCCCGAGGTCGCCGTTTTCGTCGGCCCACTCGTCCCAGATCGTCACGCCGTTGTCGTGGAGGTACCCGATGTTGGTCGACCCCGAGAGGAACCAAAGCAGTTCGTGAATGATCGAGCGCGTGTGAAGCTTCTTCGTCGTGACGAGGGGGAAGCCTTCCGACAAATCGAAGCGGATCTGTCTGCCGAAAACCGAGCGCGTACCGGTGCCAGTACGGTCGGACTTATGCACGCCGTGCTCGAAGACGTCCCGAAGGAGCGTCTCGTACTGGTTGTACTGCGCCATAGCCTTTACCTGTGAGCTGAAAAAGCTGAACTGAGAAAATTAAAAATCCGAGCCTCGGGCTCGGATGACGACCGTGATGATAAGGCCTGCGGCGTCCCCCGCGCTTTGGGGAAGCGTGATTTCTTTTCGATCGCATTGCCCGGAACGCAGACGGCCACTCTAATGGAAGAAAAAACCGCTTGGCCGCGGAACGTGCCCGCGGCGAAAGCGGTTCTTGCATTTCATCGCAGAATGACGCCCGCGCGTGAAGCGGTCGAGCCGAACGCCCGGCCGCTTCTTGCGGGCTGCACGCAAAGGTCGATTATTCCTCGACGAGCGCCTTCACTTCCACGCCGTGCGAATCGCGCACCGTGCCTTCGATGCCGAGGAGCGCAATCCAGCGGCGCAGCGTGCCGGCGATCACGAAGAGCATCAGCACCATGACGACGACAGAGAGCGTCGCGAGGAGGTACTGCTTCGCGGGCAGGTACTGATTCATGATGAGCCAGATGCCGGCCCAGAACGTGATGCACGTCATGAAGAGGCCGGGAACACCCGTCATCCACGCGTACTTGGCGTGATTGAGACGAATGATCACGGTCGTGCCGATCAGAAGCGTCACGGACGCGAGCAGCTGATTGCAGATGCCGAAGAGCGGCCAGATCGAGCCGATGTCGCCCGAATAAACGAGGTAGCCCCACGAACCGGTGAAGATGATCGACGTGATGACGATGCCGGGCCACCATTCCTTGTCGTTGAACTTCGGAATGACCTTGCCGACCATTTCCTGCAGGAAGAAGCGGCCGACTCGGGTGCCGGCGTCAACGGCCGTCAGAATGAAGACGGCTTCGAACATGATGGCGAAGTGATACCAGTACGCCATCAGATTTTCCATGAACGGAATCTGCGAGAAGATGTGCGCCATGCCGACGGCGAGCGACACGGAGCCGCCCGGACGAGCCATCAGGCTTTCCTGGACTTCCGCTTCAAGGTGCGGCAGCTCCTGCACGGCCATGCCGAGCGCAGCAAACTTTTCCGCGGGCGCATTGATCGCGAAGTAGTCGGCCGGAACGAGCACGCAGGCAGCAACGAGCGCCATCACGGCAACGAAGCCTTCCATCAGCATCGCGCCGTAGCCTACGAAGAGCACATCGCGTTCGTTGCTGATCATCTTCGGGGTCGTGCCCGTGCCGATGAGCGCATGGAAGCCCGAGAGCGCACCGCAGGCGATCGTGATGAAGATGAACGGAATCACCGGACCGCCCACGATCGGGCCGCCGCCCGAGATGAAGTCCGTGAAGGCGGGCATCTGGAAGTTGGGCATCACGAACGCAATGCCGATCGCCAGACCCGCAATCGTACCGATCTTAAGGAAGGTCGAGAGGTAGTCGCGCGGCAGCAGCAGGAGCCACACCGGCAGGACCGAGGCGAAGAAGCCGTAGATCGGGATCAGAAGGCTCATCGTCGGACGATCGATATCGAGCCAGCCGAAGTATTCCGGATGCGCGGCAACCCACGGGCCCGACAGGATGCAGAGGAAGAGCAGCACGACGCCGATCAGCGTTGCGCCCTTCACGTCGCCCTTGCGCCAGACCTGCATGTAAAGCCCCATGATGATCGCGATGGGAATCGTCGCCGCAACCGTGTAGGTCGACCAGAGCGAGTTGTGCATCGCGTTCACGACGGCGATCGAAAGACCGGCGAGCGTGAGAATCAGAATCGCGAGCACGGCCCAGCTGGCAACGAAGCCCGTCGTGCGGTCGATCTCGGTCGAGGCGATGTAGGCGAGCGAGCGGCCGCGGTGGCGAACCGAGCAGAAGAGCACCACCATGTCGTGCACGCCGCCGGCGAGCACGCAGCCGATCAGGATCCAGAGGAGCCCCGGCATATAGCCGAACTGCGCAGCGAGAACGGGCCCGAGAAGCGGACCTGCGGCCGCGATGGCGGCGAAGTGGTGCCCGAAGAGCACGTACTTGTTGGTCGGCACGAAGTCCTTGCCGTCATCGTATTTGACGGCGGGCGTTTCGCGCGCGGCGTTGATATTGAGGACTTTCTGAGCGATGAAAAGCCCGTAGAAGCGATAGGCGATGGCGAATACGCAGAGAGCCGCAAAGACGATCGTAAGCGCATTCACGCCGGAAGCTGGTTCCATAGAGATACCCGACGGGAGAGCACGCGCACGGCGCGAAAGGGGTTGTGCGCGCGGGGAACGATTCGGTCGGGGTGGGGCGCCCGCCGCTTCGTTCGCCTCGTTGTTGAATGCCTTCGCTGTTCGTTCTCTACCCGCGGGAGTGACCGCATGCAAAAAAACCGGCGAAGACCGCTGGAGCCCGCCGCGCGCCGAAGACGCGCCCACGGCGCCCCCACCCGCTCGAGTGAGGTGCGTCCCGGCACGTCTTCTCCACGTTTCGAACTCATCCGACAAAGAGAAAAAAGCGGCCCCGAAGGCCGCCTTTCTGAGGGTATTCGGACATTCGAAAGTTTAGGCGCAAGGTAGTAGTTCCGAAACACCCAAAAGAGGTAATCCGCGCATTTATCGACGGTTAAGGCAAAAAGGCGTCATCTAAGGACAATTTATCCTTGAGACCGCATAAGAGCCCCGACCATTCGGCCATAAGATCGATGTAGTGCTTCGGACCGAATTCGCGCCCCGCGGCCGCCTCTTCGGCCTGCTTGGCCGAGAGCTTGTCGAGCGACTTCATGTACGCAGCGAGCGCACAGGCAATCGTCTCTTCGTCACCGGCCTCTGCGGCAGGCTTTTCGGCAAATTTGGCAATGAGTTCGGGGATCGAGGCGCGCAGATGCGCGGCGAGCTTCGCGCCGGCCCAGTCGTTGGGTTTGACGCGCTCGGCGCCGACATGCCCGCCGAGGATGGCGCAGCAGTCGAGGAAGAATTCACGCGCTTGACCGGCCACCTGCTCTGCGTCTTCATGGTCGGGCGAGTGCGTCGAGAGCCACGCGTGCTGCATGTGCGCGATGCCGAGCTCTTCGAGCACAAGAAAGACCGTGTTCTGGTCGGTGACGTCAATCGGATCGTGCGGCTTGAATTCGGCGCTGCGGGTTTCGTCCTGCGCCGGCGTTGCGTTCTGAGAAGTCATTTGTCTTTTCCGATGATGATGGGCGACGCGGCCGAACCGAGAAAAATTTTGTCCCGGACACGTCCTGCGCGAGCAGTGCCTAAATGAGAAAGTCTAGCTTAAGGCGCTCTTTTCGACGCACCGCGTGCTTTAGTTATCTGTGTTCGCGAAGTCGGGCAGCGGCATGACTTCGTGTCCTTCTTCGATAAGCGCCTGCGCCTCCTCGGGCGAACAGATGCCCTTCACAAGCCGGTCGGGAGCGCTCCCCGCCCGCATGGCGCGAACTTCGTCGGGAAAGCGCTTTCCGACATCTTCGGCCTTTGCGGCAATCGAGCGCATCGCTCGGATCGCTTCGCCCTGCGCTGCCTGCAGCGCCTTTTCGCGCTCGAGCTTTCGCCGGTCTGAGAGATCTTTATTCGTATCGGTTCGTACGGTGCCGCGCACAGCCGAAAAATTCGGCGCATTGGGTCGACGTTCGAGTACGCTCGATCCACACACCGGACACGCAAGCCTGCCAGCCTGCGCTTCCGTCTGCCAATCCGCATCGGTGCGCAACCAGCCTTCGAAAAAATGCCCCGCTTCGCAGCAGAATGAGTACACCTTCAATGCCATGACGATTTTTTTGATTTTTTATCAGTAGGGTGATGACATTTTCGATTTTTTCTGATATAGTTCGCTTCTCTCAGCTCGGGGCAATCGAATCCCGACGCGCTGTGAGCCTTCACCCGGGACGCAGCGTTTGGTTGAGAACATCCACGGAAGGATGGCAGAGTGGTTGATTGTACCGCCCTGGAAAGGCGGCATACGGAAATTCCGTATCGAGGGTTCGAATCCCTCTCCTTCCGCCAGATTTTAGGAACCCCGTCAAACTGTTCGTTTGGCGGGGTTTTGTTTTCGAAATTCTGACATTGCGCTCGATTTTGAGCCATTTGACCCCGAGTTCTCCGGCAAGCTAGGGCGGTTTTTGCTCCCAGACGCAGCCCACCGAAGGCCGTGTTCCCTTTGCGACAACAACCGTCGCATAGCTCGATAAATTGATTGTTAGAAAAACCTTATCAATCAAGGATATCGAGACATGCAGATCACCGGCAATCTCCTTAAAAAGCCCATCCCGCTCGCCGAACTTCGCTACGGCATCATTGCTGTCGCCATCGGCCCAGAAGCACTCGATACGCTTCTCCTAAACGAATTTCCGCTCGAAGACTCGACTTGGAAAGCTTGCAACGTCGGCGCGGTGAGCCGCGACAGCACTTCTCGCACAGAAATGGCAGGCACAGCATTTTGGGAAGCGCTTGCACGAAATGCTTCGTACCGAGTGCGCGCACTGGCAGCAGAACGACCGCTTTCGACAGCAACGCGCCTGAAGCTTCTCCGCGACCGCTCGACCATGGTGCGCGAAACGATTCTCGAGAACGCCGAAGCAACCGCCGCAATCGCACGAACACCCGAAGGCAGAGAAGCCCTGACGTCAGCGCGAAGCAAATGCGCAGCTTCGGCAGAGGAAGGTCAAGCGGCCGAGCCCTTCCGGCTCCGAATCAACCACGCAGAAGCGCCCGTCGAAATTGAGCTTCGGTCGCCGCGCTCGATCACAAGCGCCGTCAAGTTTCTGATCAGCGCATACAAACGAGCCGACGACTGTCTTTTGTCGAGCGCTCCTGCCATCGGCATCGACAGTGCTGCACGGCTTGACGAAATTTGCTCTCTCCTATCGCGCGACCCGAGTCCGATCGTTCGAATGACGGCCGCGCGTGCCGTCGACGACCCAGAATCCGAAGCCGCATTACTTTTCGCGCGCGATGCTCTCGCTGCCGTCCGCGAAAGTCTCATCGTTCTCCCGAAGCACCTTTCGCTGCCAGAACTCGAGCGCTTTCTCAATGACGACCCCGACCGCCTTCTCATGTTCCTTGACAAACTGCTCAAAGGCCCTTTTGCTCTTGTGTGGCTCGGTCGTCTCCTCTCGGACACGGATCCGCAGGTGCGTAACGAGACGCTGTCGATCTGCCCGGAAAGCCTCCTTCATGAGTGGCTCCTCGGCCGTCTGAAGCACGCCGGCCAAGAAAGCAGTGAAAAAGCAGTCGACGAAGGCGTAGCGGATTGGATCGACCTCGATGATGAGGATGAGACCGATGAAGAGGCTTTCGACATCGACGACGAACCGGACGACGACAATCTGCAAACGCGACGAAGCCGGATCGCCATGCGAAACGCCCGAATCGACCGATGCTAAAGGAGAAAGCGCATGGAAAACCGTTCCGCACTTGAGATGCCCGCGCTTGCGCAAGCGCTCTCGCTTGCCGCCGTTTATCTGCCGCAGGATGGCTGTGCTTACGACCGCATCACGCTCGACATTGTGCTCGCAACCGCCGCGAATCTTCTGCGGCACAACCGGCCGGAAAACGAAGTGCGCCTCGCGATCCTCTGGCAGCTGCCTGCTTCGGCTGCCGAGCAGCTCGTGCCCGAGCACTTGCGCCCAGACCTTAAGGCACTCGCCGTGTTTTTTGATCGGACACTTGACTTTCTCGCTGCCGACGAGCCTCTCGAACCCGACGACATCGAACGCCAGGCGGACGAAATACTTACGCCGATACCCGACGCTGCTCGAATCGTCGCCGCAGTCCACCTCAAAGCGATTGTCGATCGCTCACCCAAACGCGTCTTCTACGCAGCCGATCGACCCGAGCCTGATCGAGCTCTTTTCTTTACTCGACTGCTCGCGCTCGCCAAAACGTTTGCCGCAGGCACGTCGGACTTGTCGGGCGAGCGGCTGCTCCTCTCGGTGAAGGCGGCCATACGTTCGGCCCGGCTCAAGCAGACGCTCCTGCCCGACGAAATGGACGATCGCATCTGGCTGTTCCAAATTCGCCAGGAAGTCCCGACCGAAAAACGCGAAGCCATTTTGAAGCGGCTCGACAAGTTCCTCAGCGCGCTCTGGCTCAAGGTCGGCTGCGTACCGGGAAAAAACGGCGAAGGAACTGACCCCTGGCGGAACGATGCACTCTACGTGCTTCTCGAAGAAGCCCGTGCGGAAAATACACCGGCGCTCGAACGCTGCATGGCGAGCCTCGCCGTCCGATTCCAAAACCTTTTCAGCGTTCGAAGGCTCGCCCGAGACGACGTGCGCAGCGACATTTGCTGGCGGCTGCTCTCCATGGATCATTGGCACATGGGTCTGCGCTATGCCGGTCGGCACAAGTGGCTTTGCCAATCAACATCGGCAGACCCGCTCGCGGCCATCATTCAGAGTCAGCCCGAGAGCGACCTCGAGCGGGCGATCAGCGCATTCGAAAACGCCACTTAAAGGCGTACGCCTCGAAAATGACCTTCACGCAGCGAGTCGTTGCGCCGGCAAGCGGGCAGCAAAAAGCCGAAGTCACCGACAGGCGGCCTCGGCTTTCAAGTGAAATCTCACGCAGAGGAAGTGTTCACTTACTTTACTTCATCGCTTCGGGCAGAACGAGCGAACGAACATCAACGGCCTTTTCCATCATGCCGTTATCGATCAGGAACTTCTGATCGAGTTCGAGCCCCTTGATGTCGGCTTCGGTGAGCGTGTCGTAGAAGTTCGACCAATCGTAGAGCTTCTTGGCGTCGTCAATACTCACGCCCTGCGCTTTGGCGCCGATCTGAAGCGCTTCATCCTGATGCGTTCGGATCCATTCAAGCGCCGCGCGGTTGACTTCGACCACCTTGCGGAAAGCTTCCGGATAGTCTTGAGCAAACGACTTGCGAACGGTCATGACGAGGTTGGGCTCAACATAGCCTTCGCACGTAGCGATGGTCTTCGCGCCCGCTTCATGCGCCTTGATGACGAGGTTCGCTGCCAGCAGCCCCGCGTCGACCTTGCCCGAGAGAACCGCCGTCATCGCGGCGCCCGGATCCATGTTGATGAATTCGACGTCGTTGATCGACATCCCTTCCTTCAGAAGCGAGGCAACGAGGAGCTGATGAAGCACCGTACCCTTGGGACCGGCAACGCGCTTACCCTTCAAATCTTTCACCGAGAGCGACTCGCCCGGACGCCCCACGATCGCGAAGATTTCCTTCGGATGCGCCACACCCGTCGCAACTGCGATGGGATTGCCCGCACCCGCAGCCATCAGAAGGCTCGCGGTATTCATCACGGCCGAAAAGTCGAGATCGCCCGAAGCCATCGCCTGCCCCTGAACGGCACCCGAATTGATCACGCGCCACTTGATTTCGACGCCTTCCTGCTTGAAGGCCTCTTCGAGCATGCCGCGCTCCTTCATCACGATGTTCTGCAGATTGAAGGGTGCTTTGACATACGTGATCGAAATGGCCTTGGGCATGTCGGCCGCCTGCGCGAAAGCCGCAGCCGCGCAGCAGAAAGCCGCCAGCGCGGCCTTGATTTTCATATTCATTTTCTTTTCCCTCTTGTGCGACGGGTCCGCCCGAGAGCGTTCGGCTGCGCGGACGCCGGCGGCGCCAGCGGTGCCACTAGAAAAAAACGCAGGAAAGACCTCGGCAAGCGCTCGTGAAAGCGGACCATCGGCTCATTTTACGGTCGCGATTTCTCCCGATCGAGCGCCGAGAGCAGGAGTCGCGCGGTCTACGTCTTTTGAAGTGCTCTTGCCGCTCACTGCGGTGGTAGGCAACCGGCCTATCGACCTGAGAGACGCCGCTCAGCGGGAGAGGAGCTCGGCGAGGATACGCTCTTCAAGCGCGGCGACCTTCGGATCCGTCAGGCGGCGCGGCTGCGGCATCTCGAGATCAAACGATGCGGCGATTGTGCCCTCGGCCATCACCGCGATGCGGTCGGCCATGGCGACAGCTTCGCGCACGTCGTGCGTGATCATGAGTACCGTCATGCGGGTCGAAGCAAAGATGCGGATGCTTTCGCGCTGCAATTCGGAACGCGTGATGGCGTCGAGCGCGCCGAAGGGCTCGTCCATGAGGAGCAGCTTGGGCGAACGAGCCAAAGCACGCGCAAAGCCCACGCGCTGCTGCTGCCCGCCCGACAAATTCTGCGGATAATCCTCCGCGCGAGCAAGAAGCCCCACAAGTGCGAGCACTTCGTCAACACGTGCGTCGGCTTGCGAGACGGGCTCGCCCAGGAGCGCCAAGCGCACGTTTTCGCGTACGGTCTTCCAGGGCAGCAGCGTCGGCGCTTGGAAGACCATGCCGAGGAGCGGTCGCTTCCCGCTCGAGAAGGTCACGCGTCCGCCCGAAGCGGGAAGAAGTCCCGCAATGACCTTCAAAAGCGTCGTCTTGCCGCACCCCGAGCGCCCCAAGAGCGCCGTGATCGTGCCCGGGCGCAGCGCGAGCGAAAGACCGTCGATCGTCGGCCGCTCGACAATGCCCTGCGCATCGGGGTAGCCCGCGCGCAGGCGGGCAATATCGATGCCGGGCAGCTGCGCATCATCGGCCGTCGCGCGTCGAAGATCCGCCGCAGACGTTGACGCTGCCTTCGAAGTAACCGGCTTGCCCGCTTTCCTGCTTCGCCCCGGCAGGAACCGCTCGAGTACACGGCGAAAGAGTGCGTCGCAGGCGACCCCAAGCACAGCAATCGAAAGGATCCCGACCATCACGATATCGGTCTTCGCCAGCATCGAAGCGTCTTCAATGAGGTAGCCCAAGCCCGAAGCGGCCGCGATGAGTTCGGCGCCGACGAGCGCGCGCCACGCGTAGCCGAAGCCGAGCCGCAGCCCCGTCAAAATGCCGGGTGCGGCCCCGGGAAGCAGTACATGCCGAATCCGCTCGGCGCTCGAGAGACCGAGAATCCGCGCGAGCGACGCATACGAGCGGTCGGTCGAACGAAGTGCATCAAAGCTCGAGAGGTAAATCGGGAAAAAGCTCGCGAGGATCACAATGGCGAGCTTGGGCGCTTCGTCGATGCCGAGCCACAGAATGAGAAGCGGCACGAGCGACAACGGCGGCACGACGCGCAGCGCCTCAAAAACGAGCGACGCGGCCCGCTCGGCGCGCGGCAGCGCATGAAACAGAAAAGCGCAAGCCAGCGCAAGCGTGGACGAAATCAAAAATCCCGCGAAGACGCGCGCCAAGGACGTCGCCGCATGCTCGAAGAGTTCGCCCGAAGCGAGAAGCTGCCAGGCACGCGAAAAGACCGCCTGCGGACTCGGGAGCAGAATCGGGGGAAAAAGGCCGAGTTCGCTCACAATCCACCAGAGCGCGAGCAACGCCGCCGGCGCGAACCACGGCAGCGCCCAAGCGAACGCACCCTCGCGCCTGCCGCTCGCAGACGGTTCGAGCGGCTCGGCGTTCGGTGCCGGCGCGGCGCGCTTTGAAGACTTCGGTGAGCTCGGGGACATGGCAGGCAAGTCGCGTGAAGAAAAAAGAACGGTCTTCGTGCCGAACGCGCTCTACTTCAAGCACAGCGCGGCGCGAAAACCGTTCGGCGTCAGCCTGCGGCCGCAGCCGCAGGCTTCTCGTTGAGGCTGATCTCTGCCCGACCGCTTTAGGTCAAGAAGATCATGTCCATCAGGAAGAACGTCGGGAAGAGGATGCCGACCGACCAGAGCATATAGCCGAAGAAGGTCGGCATCTTGATGCCGCGTTCGTGGCAGATCGACACCGTCATGAAGTTGGGCGCATTGCCGATATAGGTAACGGCGCCCATGAAGACGGCCCCCATCGAGATCGCCATGAGGGTCTGCGCGTCTTCGGTCATGAGGAGGGTCGGATCGCCGCCGGCCAAATTGAAGAACGCGAGATAGGTCGGCGCATTGTCGAGGAACGCCGAGAGCGAGCCCGTAAGCCAGAAGAAGAACGTGTTGTTGAACGTCCCGTCGGCATTCGTCACGAGAGCGACGAGCGGCGCGAAGTGACCGTCGAGGCCGGCGCGCAGCATTTCGAGCACCGGCACGATGCAAACGAAAATGCCGAAGAAGAGCTTGCCGACTTCAAGAATCGGATCCCACGTGAAGTGGTTGGCTTCGCGCGTGGCCTTCGCCGTAAAGGAAAGCGAGAGAATCGCCGTTACGATGAAGATCGCGTCGCGCGCGAGCGACTCGAGCGTGAAGTGCACGCCGAGGGCGGTGATTTCGGTGCCCGACTTCCAGAAGCCCGACATCAGCACAGCGCCGATGATGAAGGCGAGGAAGAGGATGTTGATGCCGCCGTCGATACCGAACTTTTCCTTCGTCTTGGGCGGCTCAAAGCCGTCGCGAACGTCGCGCTTGTAGCAGACGGAGTCGATCGCGAAAAAGACCGCGAGCAGAATCGCCACCGTAACGAGCCACGGCAGCAGAAGATGCTCGGTCGTCCAGAAGAAGCCCACGCCCTTCAGGAACCCAAGGAAAAGAGGCGGGTCGCCCAAAGGCGTAAGCGCGCCGCCCACGTTGGCCACAAGGAAGATGAAGAAGATGAAGGTCTGCATCTTTCGCTTGCGGTTTTCGTTGGCGTGAATAAGCGGACGAATGAGAAGCATCGCCGCGCCCGTCGTGCCCATAAAATTCGCAAGCACCGCACCAACGGCAAGGAACGCCGTGTTGACGATCGGGTGCCCGACGAAGGTGCCGCGCACGTGAATGCCGCCCGCAACAATGAAGAGCGCCCCGACGAAGATGATGAAGGGCACGTAGTCGGCAAGCAGCACGTGAATGATGGCATCAAGGCCGACATCAAAGCCGATCAGCGCGCAAAGCGGCACGCCGCAGCAGAGCGCCCAGAAAACGGACACCTTGCCAAAATGGTTGTGCCAGAAGTGCGGCACAAAAAGCGGGCAGAGCGCAATCGAAAGCAGAATCCCGGCAAACGGAATAGCCCAGCCGAGCGAAAGACTCGCGCCGTCGAGGCCCGCCGCATTGGCAGCTGCAGGAAAGAGCGCGCCGAGCACAGCAAGGGGCGCCAGGCGCTGGATGACGGAAAAAGACACTGTCGGTCTCCTAGTTTTTATGTGCGACCGCCCCTCGCCGAGCACGCGAGAAACGCGCTGGCGACCGGGCGGGCGCTTTTTGCTTGAGGGTGTGCGTCGGAAAGGGGATGCGGCTCCGAAGGAGCTGCGTTCTTCCGAAGTCGCCGCCACCGAGTCGAAACCCCGATCGCTGCCGACCTCGCGGCCTTTCCGATGCGCGCCGGCGAGTAAAAACGATGCCAAACTTTAATTTTCCTCCGATGTCGAGCGAAAAGATATGCGTAAATCGCCCGAATCGTCTTCGAGACGATCAAGTTCGCCCAAACACAGGGCAAAGCGGCATCGAAAACAGAAAATACACTGAAAAACCGCAAAGCGGGCGGGAAATCCCCAATTTTTGCGCTTATCTGCTCTAAAACGGCACGGCAGCACCGCGCGATTCCGCCTAGAGAAATCTGCACGGCCGCCCGATTCATCGATACGCCGAGGCGCCGACAAAGCGGCGCCTCGCTCAAGCGTTCGACGGATAGCGCCGCACGCGGCTGCGTATTGAGCCGCAATGCGGGCATCGAAACGGCATCAGGATTCGCGAATGCCGAACACCTGACGCAGGTAATGGAGATAGCCTTCGTCCTCGCACATGCCCTTTTCGGGCGTGTCGGAAATCTTCGCCACAGGTTGCCCGCCGCACTTGACCATCTTGATCACGACGTTCAGGGGGCGCGGACCGCGGTCGTTCATGAGATTCGTTCCAATGCCGAACCCCAGACCCACGCGGCCGCGGAAGCGCCGGTAGAGCTCGATCACACGCGGAATCGTAAGCGCGTCCGAGAAGATGAGCGACTTACTGTGCGGATCGCACTTGTTGAGCCGCCAGTGCTCGATCATGCGCTCGCCCCAAAGGAAGGGATCGCCCGAGTCGTGGCGCGCCCCGTCAAAGAGCTTGCAGAAGTACATGTCGAAGTCCTTCAGGAAGGGCTCCATCCCGTAAACATCCGAAAGCGCAATGCCGAGGTCGCCGCGGTACTCTTTGGCCCACTGCTCGAAGCCGAACACTTGGCTGTCGCGAAGGCGCGGCCCCAAGGCCTGGCAGGCCTGCAGGTATTCGTGCGCCATGGTCCCCAAGGGGATGAGACCGAACTCCTTCGCAAATAGTACGTTCGAGGTGCCCGAGAGCATCGGCCCCAAGCGGTCCTTGAGGATCGAAATCACCTTTCGCTGCCACTCTCGCGAGAAGCGCCGGCGCGTGCCGTAGTCGGAGATGCGAAGCTCGTCGTTATCGGGTTCGCTCAAGAGCAGCCCGATCTTTTCGTCAAGCCGGCGCAGCCCTTCGTCCTCTGAGAGATCGGGGTAATTTCTGCGGAAATACACCTCGTTGATGATGGCGAGCACGGGAATCTCAAAGAGAATCGTGTGCAGCCACGGCCCCTTGATATGCACGTCGATGCCGCAGGGATAGTCATCCGAGAGACGCACCTCGACATACTTGCGCTTGAGGTGAAAGAGGCTCAGAAACTCAACGTAGTCGGACTTGATGAAGCGCAGCTTCCCCAAGTAGTCAAGCTCTTCCTCGGTGAAGTAGAGCTCGCAGAGCGCATCGAGCGCCTCATTGATTTCGCCGATGCACGGACGCAGATCCACGTCGGGCGTGCGGCACTTGAAGCGATACTCGACCTCTGCAGCCGGGAACTGATGCAGCACGCACTGCTGCATCGTGAACTTGTAGAGGTCCGTGTCGAGAAGCGATTGAATGATCATGTTTCTTCTAATATCGATCGACGCGCCTGAAAATAAAGCGCGCCCGCATCTCGAAGTCTATCGATTCTGCGGGCGCGTGGTTTGCGCCTCAACGCTTGCGGCCGATTTTTGCGCTTGAGCGCTTAACCGCTCGACTAATCGAGCGCCTCAAACGCCGACTCAAAACCCGCTTCGCAAAGCGTGCGGCGAGCCGCGCGATAGGCTTCGCTTCGACGCAGCGCCTCAAGGGACGGTGCTGCGTCGCCCACGGGGATGAGCCGCGCGAGCCGCGCGTTGAATTCGCTCGAGCGCACCCAGGCGAGGCCGCCGAGCACCTCGTCGAGTTCATCGGGGTGGTTGCAGTATAGAAGTGCGTCGCAGCCCGCCGCGAGCGCACGTTCGGCGCGCTCGACGGGCGCAAGCCTGCCCGCGCCCTTCATCGACAGATCGTCCGAGAAGACGAGGCCCGAGAAGCCGAAGCGCTCGCGCAGCACCCCCTTGAGAAGCCGCGGCTCGTAGGTTGCTACGTTTTCGTCGAAAGCCGCATAGGCGACATGCGCCGTCATGACGCTGTCGAGTTCGAGCGAAAGCGCGCGATAGACCTCGGCATCGGCTTCGAGTGCCTCGAGCTCTCGCTCGTCCTCAGGGAGCGCCACGTGGCTGTCGACAACGGGCCACCCGTGACCGGGGAAGTGCTTGCCGCAGCAGGCCATGCCGGCCAAGCGCAACCCGCCGATCAAGGCGCGCGCGTTGGCGGCGACCGCCTCCGGTGTTGTACCGAGCGAGCGGCTGCCGATCACGCTGCTGCGGCCGTAGTCGACGTCGAGCACCGGCGCATAGGTAAAGTCAACACCGACGGCACGCAGTTCCGACGCGAGTACGTAGCCCGCAGCGGCCATGAGGCGCGGCGCGTCGGCGTGAAGCGCAAGCGCGCGCATTTCGGGCACCTGCGCGAAGCCCTCGCGAAAGCGCTGCACGCGCCCGCCCTCGTGGTCGACCGTAATGACGATACCGGGCCGAATGCGGTGTATCTCGTCGGTGAGCGCGGCGAGCGCTTCGATCGATTCGAAATTGCGCGTGAAGAGAATGACGGCACCTGCGAGCGGATGCACGATGCGTGCACGGTCCTTCTCGCAGAGCGTCGTGCCTTCGATATCGACGACGACCGGCCCGAGCGTGGCAGCCGTCTGCAATCGAGTTGTCGGCATGAGTGAGTCCCCAAAAAGAAATCGGCCTGCGCCGCTTCTTAAGAGGACGCAGGATCAGAGGCGGTTAAGCTCGCCGAGCACGCGACGCGTGCGCAGCGTCTTTTCGCCCAAGTGGTACTGAATGACTTCACGGAGAATATCACGCGCGGCGCGAAGCTCGGCGGGGGTCTCGAGCCGGCCGGCGAGAAGTGCTTCGACGGCTTCTGCGGGATAGATGCGCGGCGCGGGTGCGCGTCCTCCGTCTGCCGCGGTCGGCATTTCGTTCACCCGCAGCGGGAAGAGGAGGCCATCTCGAACAAAGTAAGCGCTTACCTCCTTTTTATCAACCGCTTCATCCGTACCGAACGACGTCGCAGCCAAAGGCCAGCCCGAAAGTTCAAGGAGCGCAGCTTCAAATGCGCGAAGCGCGCGCTGCCGCAGGGCAGCGCGATCGTCCGCGAGCGCGCAGAGCACCTCGACATACGCCGAAAAGAGCTGCGGCGCCGGATCTTCGCGCTCGGTCATGCGAAGAACGAGTTCGTTGACGTAAAACCCCGACATCAGGGCTTCGCCTTCGAGCGGCAGGAGACTGCCCTGCCACTCGGCTCGAACGAGAATCTTCGCTTCGTTTTTACCCGTCCACGTGAAGCGAAGCGGCGAAAACGGAACGAGAAGGCCTCTGAGCTGCGAGGCCGGGCGCTTGGCGCCTTTGGCGACGAGAAAAACGCGACCGAAACGAAGCGTGAGCACGTCTAGGAGCAAACTCGACTCGCTCCAGGGACGCACGTGAAGAATGAAGCCCGGTTCGGCTGCAACGCGCCTAGGCATGGCGCGAGGGCGCGCTTCGGGCTTTTCGTCCAAAAGCGCCTCAGCCTCTGCCAGAATGCGCGCAGCAGCATCGGTGCGCTTGATCGTGAGGTCGAAGGCCGCCGCTGCGGCAAAGCGGGGATGCGTGCGGTCGATCGAAGCGAGGCCGGGGCGACGTTGAAGCACCTCGGCGGCTGAACGAGCGCCTTTGGCACGCCTTGTCTGCGCCGGGCGATCGAGCGCTGCCGCCACCGGCCCTTCGACGGGCCGCCCCTCGGGCTTATCGAGTTTCTCGGACGCCTTTCCAAAGAGCCGCTCCAGCGCAGGGGACGCTGCTGCCGAAGGCATAGGCGCGTTAGAGCCCTCCTCGCCGCCCGCTTTGCTGGTGTCGAGAGAAGCTCGAGCTTGATCCGCTCGGGCGACTGTGTCGCCCGAGGGTTTCTCGGAAAAAGACACGCTTTGACGCTCGACTTAAAGAATGAATCAGTCGTAACCCAGGGTCTTCAGCGCCTTCACGTCATCGGACCAGCCGCGGCGCACGCGCACCCAGACTTCTAGGTAGACACGCTTGCCGAGCATCTCGGCGATGTCGGCGCGGGCAAGGCGCGAGATTTCGCGCAGCTTTGCGCCGCCCTCGCCGATCACGATGGGCTTGTGGCTTTCGCGTTCGACGATGAGGGTCGCGATGATCGTCGCCTCTTCGTCCGTCTCGGCCCACTTGTCGATCGTCACCGCAATCCCGTAAGGGAGCTCGTCGCCCAAAAGTCGGAAAGCCTTTTCGCGAATCGTTTCAGCGGCGAGAAAGCGCGGCGACTTATCGGTAAAGAGGTCCGGATCGAAGTACGGAACGCTCTCGGGGAGAAGCTTCTCGATTTCGGCGAGAAGGTCGTCGAGCTGACGGTTCTTTTCGGCCGACACCGGCACGATTGCCGTAAAGGGATAGCGGCTCATCGATTCGGCCATGAGCGGCAGCAGGGCGTCGCGGTTCTTCGAGAGGTCGGTCTTGTTGACCGCGAGAATCACATTCTTCGCGTCCCTCGGCAGGAGCGAAAGCACTTCAAGGTCGCCCGGGCGCCAGCCGAGCGCCTCAATCACGAAGACGACGGCGTCGACCTCTGCCAAGGTCGAGCGAACTGAACGGTTCATGCGGCGCGTGAGCTGCGTCTTCACCTTTGTCTGAAACCCGGGCGTGTCGACAAAGACGAACTGCGCCATGGGCTTCGTGACGACCCCGAGAACGCGGTTGCGCGTCGTCTGGGGCTTTTTGGACGTAATCGAAACCTTTTCGCCAATGATGTGGTTGATGAGGGTCGACTTGCCGACATTCGGACGCCCGACGACCGCAACGTACCCGCAGCGGAACCCTTCGGCCACGGCGGGGCGCAGCGACCCCGAAGCAGCCAGCATCGCTTCGAGCGCTGCGTCGCGCGCTGCCTGGTCTTCTTCGGTTTCTTCTGCCGCTTCGGCTTCGCCGGTTTCTTCCCCGAACGCCTGCGCTGCCTCAATGGCTTGCGCCTCGTGGGTTTCGGCCTGCGCCTGCAGCGCCTCAATCTTCTTTTCTTCAGTCATTTCCGATCGCCCTCTCACTTATGCACAATCTTCGCCTGCACCGCTTCAAGCGCGAGAAGCGCCGCATTCTGTTCGGCCGCGCGGCGGTTCGTAGCGCGCCCGCTCGTCGCAATGCCGAGCGGCTCGATGCGGCACTCGCACTCGAACGAACGTTCGTGCGCGGCGCCCATGGTGTGAAGGATCGTGTATTCAGGGCGCGGCAGGTGCGCGCCCTGCAGGAGTTCCTGCAGACGGGTCTTCGGATCCTTACTGAAGGTTTCGGGCGTGAGATTCGAGAGAATCGGCTCGTAGACGCGCAGAATCACGGCTTGCGCAGCCTCGAAGCCCGCCTCGCGGAAAACGGCGCCGAAAATCGCCTCCATGGCGTCGGCGAGAATCGACGCGCGTTCGGCGCCGCCCGTCTTCAATTCGCCTTCACCCATGTAGAGGAAGGACGAGATGTCGATGCGCTTGGCAACTTCGTGCAGCGTCTTCTCGCAGACGAGGTTTGCGCGCACGCGCGAGAGGTCGCCTTCGGAGAAGTGCGTGTCGCGCAAAAAGAGCGCATAGCCGATCACGCAATTGAGCACAGAGTCGCCCAAAAATTCAAGACGTTCGTTGTGTTCGGCCGCGTAGCTGCGGTGCGTGACGGCGCGCCGCAAGAGCTTCTCATCCTGGAAGCGGTAGCCGATTCGCTCCTGAAGAACGCTCAAAGAAAGCATGTCTGAAATCCTTTGTTGTCGCAGTACTTCTTCCGGAATCAGCGGAAGCTGCCGATGCGGCTCATGTCGCCGAAGTTCGCCCAGATGAGGACGGCCTTGCCGACCAGATTCTCGTCAGGCACGAACCCCCAGTAGCGGCTGTCCTCGCTGTTGTCGCGGTTGTCGCCCATCACGAAGTAGTGGCCCTCGGGCACCGTGCAGGCAAAGCCGCGCTCGTCATACGAGCACTCGGGCGCCTTGCGGATGATGCCCTGCACGGGCACCCAGCTCGGACGACGGTGGTCGACGGCCATGAGGTGCGTGACGTCGCCGAGCGCTTCGTCGCGCTCTTCGAGCGTCACCATCGTGTTTTCGTCGATGAAGTCGCGCGGCGAACTCTGCTTCTGCGCAACGCCGTTGATGTAGAGAATCTTGTCGCGGTAGACAACGCGGTCGCCCGGCACGCCGATCACGCGCTTGATGAAATCGATGCTCGGGTCGACGGGATAGCGGAAGACGACGACGTCGCCGCGCTCGGGCGAGCCCAAGGGAATGATCTTCGTATTCGCCACGGGCAGACGAATGCCGTAGTCGAACTTGTTGACGAGAATGAAGTCCCCGACGTGCAAAGTCGGCAGCATAGAACCCGAGGGAATGCGGAAAGGCTCAAAAAGGAAGCTGCGCAGCAGGAACACGATGAGAATGACCGGGAAGAGCCCGGCCGTGTACTCGAGCCACCAGGGCTGTGCGATCGCGGCCTCGTAGATGCGGTTGCGCTCGTCGATCACGGCCTTTTCGCCGCGGTCGATCGCTTCGCGGTTCTCGCGCTCGAACTGCGCGGCCGCGCGCTCGGCCGCGGCGCGTCGCGCGGGAAGGAACTTCATGCGCTCGGCCACCCAGAAGACGGCCGTCACGAGCGTGAGCAGAAAAAGAATCAGAGCGAAATTCATGTCGATTCCTTGACGAGTGAACGCTTATTTCTCTTCGGTCTGCAAAATGGCGAGGAAGGCTTCCTGCGGAATTTCAACGCTGCCGACCTGCTTCATGCGCTTCTTGCCCGCCTTCTGCTTTTCGAGGAGCTTGCGCTTACGCGTAATGTCGCCGCCGTAGCACTTGGCGAGCACGTTCTTGCGAAGCGCCTTGACGTTTTCGCGCGCAATGACGTTCGCGCCGATCGCCGCCTGAATGGCAACTTCGTACATCTGGCGCGGGATAAGGGAGCGCAGGCGCTGCACGAGCTCGCGCCCCTTGGGCACGGCGTTCGAGCGGTGCATGATCGCCGAAAGAGGATCGACCTTTTCGCCGTTGATAAGAATGTCGACGCGAACAACGTCGGAGGCACGATATTCCTTGAATTCGTAGTCCATCGAGGCGTAGCCGCGCGTGAGCGACTTCATGCGGTCGAAGAAGTCGAGCACGATTTCGGCGAGCGGCAGATCGTAGGTGAGATGCACCTGACGGCCGTGGTAGGCGAGATTCGTCTGCACGCCGCGCTTTTCCTGGCAGAGCTTCATCACCGCCCCCACGTACTCGTTCGGAACGAAGATCGTCACTGTATCGATCGGTTCGCGGATCTCGTCAATCTTGTCCGTCGGCGGCAGCTTCGAGGGATTCTCGACCTGAACCAGTTCGCCGTTGGTCATGAGGACCTCGTAGACGACAGAGGGCGCCGTCGTGATGAGATCCATGTTGTATTCGCGCTCGAGACGCTCCTGGACGATGTCCATGTGGAGGAGCCCGAGGAACCCGGCGCGGAAGCCGAAGCCGAGCGCCTGCGACACTTCGGGCTCAAAGCGAAGCGCCGCGTCGTTGAGCTGCAGCTTCGTGAGCGCGTCGCGAAGCGCATCGTACTGGTTCGATTCGACCGGGTAGAGGCCGGCGAACACCTGGGGCTTGACGGCCTTAAAGCCCGGCAGCGCCGCTTCGGCCGGCTTTTGCGTAAGGGTGACCGTGTCGCCCACGCGCGCGTCCTTCAGTTCCTTGATGCCCGCGATTACAAAGCCCACTTCGCCCGCGGAGAGTTCCGTGCGCGTTTTGCTCTTGGGGGTAAAAACGCCCACCTGTTCGACGAGATGGTTGGCGTTCGTCGCCATGAGCGTGATCTTGTCCTTCGGACGAATGCGGCCGTTGACGACGCGAACGAGCATCACGACGCCCACGTAGTTGTCGAACCACGAGTCGATGATGAGCGCCTGCAGCGGCTTTTCGGGGTCGCCCTCAGGCGGAGGAACGTCGCGTACGACACGCTCGAGAATGTCGTCGATCCCGAGCCCCGTTTTGGCCGAGCAAGGAATGGCATCGGTCGCATCGATCCCGATTACGTCTTCAATTTCCTCGCTCGCGGCGACGGGGTCGGCGCTGCCCAAGTCCATCTTGTTGAGGACCGGAATCACTTCGACGCCCAAGTCGATCGCCGTGTAGCAGTTGGCAACGGTCTGCGCCTCAACACCCTGCGTCGCGTCGACGACAAGAAGCGCGCCCTCGCACGCCGAGAGCGAACGGCTTACTTCGTAGGAGAAGTCGACATGCCCCGGAGTGTCGATGAGGTTCAATTCATAAATCTGACCGTCCTTGGCCTTGTACTTGAGCGCAGCTGTCTGCGCCTTGATGGTAATGCCGCGCTCGCGCTCGAGATCCATGCTGTCGAGGACCTGCTCGCTCATTTCGCGCTCGGAGAGCCCCCCGCAGCGCTGAATGAGTCGGTCTGCGAGCGTCGACTTGCCATGGTCGATGTGGGCGATGATCGAAAAGTTTCGAATGTTCTGCATCGTCAGGAAAAATCTATGCGGCGCGGCCCTGCCGGACCGAACGCCTCAAAAGCGTGTGCGCTCTGGCGGCGCGGCTCCTCGAGCGGCTTCGCGCGCCGCCCTTTCGGGGGGCCGGGAGAGAACCGCTCGACAAAAACGCTGGATCTGGCGCCGCCGGAGCGTACGGAAAGTACGGTTGGTACGCTGAGTACGCGATAAAAGGGCATGAAAGCACGCCCGAAAAACGAAGATTGCGCCGCACGCGAATACGGCGAAAGCGGCCGCAGGCGAAGTCGCCCGGGCCGTCGGGAGCGGACATTTTAGCAAAGCGGCCGAACGCGCTTGGCTGCGTTCGGCCGACTTTGCGCGGGAGGGAAGCCTGCGCGCCGGGTGCGGATTGTTTCGAAGTGCTTCACGCCGCCCGAGCATAAAGGGCCTGCACGCGCTCTTGTCGCATCGGGCGGCGCAAAGCTGCTTGGGATAACCATGTCCGTGAAAGTGCGTTCTCAGCTTTGCGAGGCCGTTTCGCGCTCGCCCGCATTCGAGTCGGTCGGCGCCGAGCGCCTCATAAAGCGTCACGAGGCTCACGGCCTGCGAGAGTGCGCTCCGGATGCGCGACTGTTCAGCAGCCGCAGTCTTGAAGAAATCCGCGCACAGCTCATGAACCTCTCGCAGACCCGTTCGATCGAGCTCATTAAAGAGAAGCGCCGACAGCTAGCGCAGGAGCGGCGACAGATGCTTCTGCACATGCTGGCGCTCGACGACATGATTGCTGCCTCACGATCGCGCAGCCGCAGCTCGAAGAGAGGCTCGACTTCTATCGACTCGAGTGTTCCCAAGGGCCGACGCTCGAAAACGCTTCCGCCTACTGCCAGTGGTGTGCGGTTTAGATTTCGCGGCCACGCGCGCCCTTCGGTGTTCTGCTCTCAAAGGATGCGGCCCGAGAGAACCGCTGCGTGGAAATCGGCTATTTCAGTCGAATGCTTCGAACGACGCCCGAAGAACGGCGCTTCGTTAAGCCCAAGGAGCTTTACCTCTCAACGATCAAGCGCGGCACGATTGCCGACCACGACGTCTATGCGGGCGAGCGCACACAGGCGCGGCATTAAGCTTCTTGACGACATCTTCGTCGTCGACCTGATGGCCTACTCGAGAAGCGGCAGCCGAAGCGGCTTTTTGCTCCAGTACGCCGTGCGTGTTGACGAATCTGCGGGCAGTTGACGCGCCGTAAAGACGACGGCCGCCCGATTCGCATCGGCCGGCCGTCCGTATAGAGCCTCTGATGGGGCTCGTGCCCAGGATGCCCCGCTTCGGGACGCCCGTGTTGGGCTTTAGTCTTCGTAGCGCTTGTAGATCACCGTCGAGTTGGTGCCGCCGAAGCCGAAGGAATTCTTCATGGCCGCGCGGATCTTCATCGGACGCGCTTCATTGGCGCAAACGTCGATGTCGCACTCCGGATCCTGATTGAAGACATTGATCGTCGGGGGCGAGATCTGCTCTTCGATCGCCTTCACCGTGAAGACGGATTCGACGCCGCCCGCGCCGCCCAAAAGGTGGCCCGTCATCGACTTCGTCGAATTGACGACGAGCGAACGGATGTGATCGCCGAAGACTTCCTTGATCGCCTTCACTTCGTTGACGTCGCCCACCGGGGTCGACGTGCCGTGCGCGTTGAGGTAATCGATGTCTTCGGGCTTGAGGCCTGCGTTGCGAAGCGCCATGCGCATGCAGCGGCTCGGGCCGTCCGTCGACGGCGTGGTGATGTGGTAGGCGTCGCCCGAGAGACCGTAGCCTACGACTTCGGCGTAGATCTTCGCGCCGCGCGCCTTGGCGTGTTCAAGCTCTTCAAGGACGAGAACACCGGCACCTTCGCCCATCACGAAGCCGTCGCGATCCTTGTCGAAGGGGCGCGAAGCGGTCTTCGGATCGTCGTTGCGGCGCGAGAGCGCGTGCATGGCGTCAAAGGCGCCCATGGCGAGCGGATGAATCGTCGACTCGGCGCCGCCGGCGACCATGACCGTCGCGTCGCCGCGGCGAATGATGTGCATCGCTTCGCCGATCGCATGCAGACCGGTCGAGCAGGCCGTCACGTGCGCGATGTTCGGCCCCTTCAGATTCTTCATGATGGCGAGCTGCCCGCTCACCATGTTGATGATGCAGCCCGGAATCATGAAGGGCGAGATGCGGCGGGGGCCGCGATCACGCAGCGCGTCGTGATTGGCGCAGATGACGGGAATGCCGCCGATGCCCGCGCCGATCGCCACGCCGATTTCAGGCGAAAGCTCTTCGGTGATTTCGAGCTTGGCGTCTTCAAGCGCCATGAGGCCGGCGGCTACGCCGAAGTGCACGAAGCGGTCGAAGCGGCGGACTTCCTTGACGCCGAGATACTTGGCGGCATCGAAATCCTTGACGGTACCGGCGATCTGGCTGCCGAGAATCGAGGCGTCGAAGCTCGTGACGAGTTCAACGCCGCTTTCGCCGCGTAGCGCGGCCTTCCAGCTCGTTTCGAGGTCGTTGCCCAGGGGAGAAACCATCCCGAGGCCGGTGACTACAACACGACGAGTCATGTTTGAACCTTCCTGATGAAAATTGGTTGCGGCCGCTGCCGGCCGGTGACGCCCCGAGCTTAGCGCCCGAAAAGGCCGACAGAGAACGATCGGCCTACGGATTAGCGAAATGCCGTGATGTTTCGAACATACATACGACAATGGGACCCTTTCGGAGTCCCATTGCATGTCCGGACTCATTCGAGTCCGGCTCTTCACGGCGTGCAGCGCCTGAGGGCGCGGCGCGTCAACTTGCAATTACTTGTTGACGGCAGCCTTGACGAAGTCGATGGCCTGCTGAACCGTACGGAGGTTTTCCTGTTCGGTGTCGGGAATTTCAATGCCGAAAGCATCTTCGAGAGCGAGCGACATTTCGACGGTCGTCAGGCTGTCGGCGCCGAGGTCTTCGATGAAGGAAGATTCGTTCTTGATGTCTTCTTCCTTGATGCCCAGCTGTTCGGCGATGATCTTCTTGACCTTCAGTTCGATTTCGTCCATTTTAAAAAACTCCGCAATGGGTTGAGTTCATATCCAACCCCAGCCGATGGAGCATCTTGGGGTCGTTGGCGGCCGCATTTTGACGTGCAATGCCTCAGCAGCCTGATTTGAGTTAGCTTGGTATTTTAACAGAGCCTTTTTGACGGTGCGTCGGGGGACTACCCCATGAACATTCCGCCATTTACATGAAGCGTGGTACCCGTGACGTAGGCGCCGGCATCCGAAGCGAGGAAAAGGCACGCATTGGCGATGTCTTCGGTCTGGCCGAGACGCGCAAGCGGAATGCCCTTCAGAAGCGCTTCCTTCTGCTCGTCGGAGAGCACGCGAGTCATGTCCGTGTCAATGAAGCCCGGCGCTACGCAGTTGACGGTGATGCCGCGCGAGCCGATTTCACGCGCGAGCGCCTTCGTCATGCCCATGAGGCCCGCCTTGGCAGCGGCGTAGTTCACCTGACCGGCGTTGCCCATGGCACCCACGACGGAAGCCATCGAGATGATGCGGCCGCTGCGGGCGCGCATCATCGGACGCACACAGGCGCGTGCGAGGCGGAAGGCGGCAGAGAGGTCCGTGTCGAGCACGTCGTCCCACTGCTCGTCCTTCATGCGCATCACGAGCGTGTCGCGGGTGATGCCGGCATTGTTGACAAGAATGTCGATGCGGCCTTCGGTCTTGACTATGTCGGCGATGAGTGCGTCGCCTGCAGCGGCGTCGCAAACGTTGAGCATCGCACCGCGCCCCTTGCCGTCGAGCTCGGCAATGCGAGCCGTGATCTTCGCGGCTCCCTCTTCGGACGTGGCCGTGCCGATCACGGTCGCGCCGCAGCGCACGAACGATTCCAGAATCGCGGCGCCGATGCCGCGGCTCGCGCCCGTAATGAGCGCAACCTTGCCTTCAAGCGCGTCGGCGCTGAAAACCATCTTTTCCATTTGAAGTCTCTCCGTTATTCGTAATCTGTCGTTCGCATCAGAGCGCTTCGGCTTCTTTGATTTTGCCGAGCGTCGCCTCGAGCTGCGCCGCATCGGCGATCGAGTAGCAGCGAATTTCGGGCGCGATGCGGCGAATGAGGCCGCAGAGGACCTTGCCGGGACCGCACTCGACGATGTCGGTGACGCCTTCAGTCTTCATGCGCTCGATCGTACGCACCCACTGCACGGCGGCAGCGGCCTGACGGGCAAGCGCTTCACGAATGCCGTCGGGCGTCGCATGTTCCTGCACGTCGACGTTGGCAATCACGGGAATCTGCGGCGCGTGAATCGTCGTTTCGGCGAGGCGCTTGGCGAGCTGCTCCTGCGCGGGCTTAAGCATCGAGGAGTGGAAGGGTGCGGAAACCGGAAGCTCAATCGCGCGGCGGCACCCCTTGCCCTTGGCAAGTTCGATGGCCTTGGCGAGCGCAGCCTTTTCGCCGGCAATGACGACCTGCCCGGGCGAATTGAAGTTCACGGCTTCAACGATCCCGGCTTCGCTCGCTTCGCGGCAAACGGCAACAACGTCTTCGTCCGAGAGACCGATGACGGCAGCCATGCCGCCGACGCCCACGGGAACGGCGGACTGCATCGCCTCGGCACGGAAGCGCACGAGCTTGACGGCATCTTCAAGCGAGAAAACGCCCGCGGCGGTAAGCGCGGAATATTCGCCGAGCGAATGGCCGGCCATCACGACGGGCTTCGGGCCGCCCGCGGCAACCCACGCGTTGTAGAAGGCAACCGAAGTCGCAAGAATTGCAGGCTGCGTATTCACCGTGAGGCCGAGTTCTTCGGCCGGACCTTCGGCGATCAGCTTGGAAATGGAAAAGCCGAGGGACTCGTCCGCGCGGCGGATGCATTCTTCAACAACGGCATTGCCTTCGTAGCCGTTGAGCATGCCGACCGACTGACTTCCCTGACCCGGGAAAACAAAAGCGAGGCGCATAGCGTATCTCTGGGAGGATGAATAAACAGAAGAAAATAGCAGGCGTCGCCGACTTTATCGCTTCTTGACGGCGCCAAAATAGAACGGGAATAAGGGCTTACCAGCGAACGAGAGCCGAGCCCCAGGCCATGCCGGCGCCGACAGCCTGCAGGAGCACCAATTCCCCAGGCTTCACCATGCCCGACGTGACGGCTCGATCGAGCGCGAGCGGCACGCTCGCCGCGGACGTATTGCCATGTTCGCTCACGGTCTTCACCATGCGCTCTTCGGGAATGCCGAGCTTCTTGGCCACCATGCTCATGATGCGAAGGTTCGCCTGATGCGGCACAAAGAGCGCAACGTCTTCGGTACGAACGCAGGCAAGATCGGCGACTTCGTTGGCGGAATTGACGAGTCCCTCCACCGCGAGCTTAAAGACCTGACGGCCGTCCATGTTGATGTAGGGGCAGCCGACGACAGCACCGTTGTCGATACGGGCCGTAAGGCCAAGGACCTTTTCGTCGTAGCGGCCGTCAGCGTACATACGCGCAGCGAGCACGCCCGGGTCCGAGGAGCTCTGAAGCACCACGGCGCCGGCACCGTCACCGAAAAGCACGCAGGTCGAGCGATCCTTGAAGTCGAGAACTCGCGACATGACTTCGGCACCGATCACGATGGCCGAGCGGTAGGGACCGGCGCGCAGCATGGCGTCGGCAGCATTGAGCGCATAGATAAAGCCTGCGCAAACGGCCTGCACATCAAAAGCAGCGCAACCCGTCGCGCCGATCGCGCTTTGCACATGCGCAGCCGTCGACGGAAACACCATGTCCGGCGTCGTGGTCGCCACGATGATGAGATCGATCTCTTCGGCGCGAAGCCCCGAGCGCTCGAGCGCGTTCCTAGCGGCAGCAACGGCGAGCGACGTGGTCGTCTCACCCTTCTGTGCGTCGGCGAAGCGTCGCTCGAGAATCCCAGTGCGGGTGCGGATCCATTCGTCGCTCGTTTCGATGCCGTCAACGCGCAGGCGTGCCGCCAAATCGTCGTTGGTGACGCGCATCTTGGGCAGCGCGGAGCCCGTCGCAATGACTCGGGAGTACATCTCGATCCTTGAAAATATTAAAAGTCGCCATCATCTTACAACGGCTCGAAGTGCTTTCCCGACAGGATTTTTGCGACTTTGAGATGATCGAGCATCGCCACATTTGGGGATATTCGGCAGGTCGAAACGAGCTGAAGCCGGCCCGACGCGTGAGCGCTTAAGTACATCCGCAGACAGCTTCGGCGGAACGTGCCTCTGCAACCGGATAAAGAAAAAGGGACCCGATTTCGGATCCCTTTTCCCTCCTCTGCTTTTTTCGGCTGCTTCGTCCTGAAAACCTTCACGCGAGCGCTTCTGTCACTCACCGTGGGGTTCGCGCGTGCATCTGCGCGCGAAGACTTCGTCGGATCGCTAGCCGCCTAGAAAAGCGAGGTAATCGTTCAAAAACCGACGATTATTCGTCAGCCTTCGTCGCGATGACCTTCTTGCCGCGGTAGAAACCGGTCGGGCTGATGTGGTGACGACGATGAACTTCACCGGTCGTCGCTTCGATCGCGGTCGGCGGATTGGTCAGAAAGTCATGAGCACGGCGATTGCCGCGACGGGCGACGGATTTCTTGTTCTGCTGAACAGCCATGGCAAACCCCACGTAGTAACGAGTGACGTGAATCAAGTTCTGCGTCGAGCACTCGAAAAAACTCAAGACACAGATTTAACGAGGTGCTCTCAGAGCACGCTCCTCGAGCAATGAACGGCGGATTTTAGCAAATCCGTCGATCTTCATCATCACATCGTCCGATTTTTTTTCGCCCGATTGTGATGGCCCGAGCGGCAAAGAAAAGGGGAGGATCAAATCCTCCCCTTCGGAATCTGGAGCGGGAAACGAGTCTCGAACTCGCGACCTCAACCTTGGCAAGGTTGCGCTCTACCAACTGAGCTATTCCCGCATTATCGCGACAGCATCGAAAAATCAGATGGAGCGGGAGACGAGTCTCGAACTCGCGACCTCAACCTTGGCAAGGTTGCGCTCTACCAACTGAGCTACTCCCGCATCTGTCTAGCGAAGAATTGAAATTATACGGATTTTAAAAACTCTGTCAAGGGCAGAATTAAAAATTTCCTAATTTCGATTCTGGCATTTGTATCTGCAAACCGATTGGTCCCCGGAACGGGACTCGAACCCGTACGCCAAAGGCTGCGGATTTTAAGTCCGCTACGGCTACCAATTTCGTCATCCGGGGACGTCGGTGTCCTGCAGATGCGAAAAGAGGGAACCTCTCAGCTCCCTCTTCTCAAAATTCTGGAGCGGGAAACGAGTCTCGAACTCGCGACCTCAACCTTGGCAAGGTTGCGCTCTACCAACTGAGCTATTCCCGCATGGAGGCGCGAGGCGGAATCGAACCGCCGTAAACGGATTTGCAATCCGGTGCATAGCCACTTTGCTATCGCGCCTCATACGTCAGTGGAGCGGGAGACGAGTCTCGAACTCGCGACCTCAACCTTGGCAAGGTTGCGCTCTACCAACTGAGCTACTCCCGCACTGAGAAGTTGAATTCTACTGATCGGCAGATTTTTGTCAAGAGCTTTCTCAAAAAAATGTGACTTAACGTACGTCCGATGCCGCATCGGTTGGTTTTGCGTGCATTCGATCGCGATGAATTCGCGAAAACCCATGTACGAAAAATGCTTTCAGCAGTTTGTCCAGCAACTCATTACAAGCACCGTCAAGCAGCAACCACGCACCTCAGCAAAAAGTAAATAAAAAAACAGAGCCCCTCCGAAGAAGAGGCTCTGTGAATTTTCGGCGGACCGCCCGGCAATGCCGAGCGGCCGCATGCGTTATCTGAATGTCGTGAGTCGACTATCAGAAGATGGCGCAGGCACCGAAACCGAGGACCACCGAGAAGACGATGGCGATCAGGCCGGGCAGGAAGAAGGCGTGGTTGAAGACCCACTTACCGATACGGGTCGAACCCGTGTCGTCCATCTGAACAGCGCCGAGCAGCGTCGGGTAGGTCGGGAGCACGAAGAGCGCGCTCACAGCGGCGAACGTAGCGACGAGCATGTAGGAATCGCCCGGGTTTTCAGCGGTGATGCCAAGAGCGGCAACGACAGCCGGGACGATAGCCTTAGCGGTAGCAGCCTGCGAGTACAGGAGCATAGCGGCAAAGAAGAACACGACCGCGAGCAGAGCCGGATTTTCGGCAACCGTCGAAGCAGCGAATTCCTTGATTTCGGCGGAGTGGCCGGACACGAACGTGTCGCCGAGCCAGGCAACGCCGAGCACGCAGACGATAGCGACCATACCGGACTTGAAGACCGAGCAGGAAGCAACGTCGCCCACTTCGATCTTGCAGAGCATCGTGATCAGCATGCCGACGAGCAGCATAAGCGACATGATGGCAGCGTCACGCGGAACGATAACGTTCTTGATGATGCCGACAGCAGGCGAAATGGCGGAAGCGTAGAGAACCACAGCGACAACGCCGACGAGGAAGATCAGCACGGAGCGCTTAGCAAAGGGCTTGAGCTCCATCTGAGCGGCACCCTGCGCGGGCTTGACGAGGCCCTTGGCGAGGCGTTCCTTGTAGACCGGGTCGCTGTCGAGGTCCATGTTGGAGATGATCGTCATGACGAAGGCCGTGAGCATGCAGCCGACAAACGTCGTCACGATCCAGATGAGAAGCAGAGCCGGATAGGACCAGCCGAGCGGTTCGAGGACGCCCGTCATGTAAATAACGGCGGCCGAAACCGGGGAGGCCGTAATGGCGATCTGCGAGGACACGACCGCGATCGAAAGCGGAACACACGGACGGATGTGCTGTTCCTTGGCGACTTCAACGATAACCGGAATCATCGAGAAGGCGGTGTGGCCCGTACCGGCGAAAATCGTCAGAACATAGGTGACGATCGGGGCCAGGTAGTTGATGTGCTTCGGATTCGAGCGAAGGATGCGTTCGGCGATCTGAACGAGGTAATCAAGACCACCAGCGAGCTGCATGGCGGAAATGGCCGAGATCACCGAGGCGATGATCAGGATAACGTCCCAGGGAATGTTACCCGGCTTCATGCCGAGGAGCAGACCGAGGACGAGCACGCCGGCACCGCCCGTATAGCCGATGCCGATGCCGCCAATGCGGACACCGAGAAAGATCGCGCCCAGAAGGACGATGATCTGAAGAATGAGCATTAAATCCATGATGCCTCCAGGCATTCAAGGCCCCTTTTGCGCCCTGCCCGTCCGGTTGCGTCCGAGCGGTCAAAGCACGCTGGAGCGAGGGTCCGGAACCGCAAAGCCGTTCGGTTCTTCTTAGGAACCAGGCGGCTCGGCGGCCTCCTTTGGTGGTTGGCCGCCCGGACTGATGTCCTAGGCGGCCCAGGCTGTTTGCCGGATCTTTGCCCGACTTATTTAATTACTGTTCGAACTTCGGGTTGATGAGGTTTTCGTACGTGAAGATTTCATCCCACTGTTCCTGGGTGATCATCTTCTTCTCTTCAACGAGGAGTTCATGCAGCGACTTGCCCGTCAGGAAGCCTTCGCGAGCGATGGCAGCGCAAGGCTTGTAGCCGAAGTGCGGCTTGAGCAGCGTGATGATGCCGAGCGAACCCATAACGAGGTCCTTCGTGTGGTCAGCGTTGACGACGATGCCGTCGACGCACTTTTCACGCATCGCGATGCAGGCGTTCGTGAGAACCTTCATCTGCAGGTACAGAGCGAAGGAGATCACGGGTTCCATAACGTTCAGTTCGAGCTGGCCGGCGGAAGCGGCGAGCATGACCGTCTGGTCGAGACCGATCGCGAGGAACGAAGCCTGGTTCGTGACTTCGGGGATGACCGGATTGACCTTGCCCGGCATGATCGAGGAGCCAGGCTGCAGCTGCGGAAGAACGAGTTCGGACAGACCGGTGCGCGGGCCCGAAGCAAGGAGACGGAGGTCGTTGCAGACCTTCGTGAGCTTGACAGCGAGGCTCTTGCAGGCCGACGACAGAGCAACGTAGGCGCCGCAGTCGGACGTGGCAGCGATCAGGTCTTCGCTGTTGTGGAAGTCGATGCCGGTGATTTCGGCGAGGTGCTTAACGGCGAGGGCGGGGTAGTCGGGGTGAGCGGTAACCGTCGTGCCGATAGCGGTGGCGCCGAGGTTGACGCACTTCAGGTGTTCCTGAGCTTCCTTGATAACCTTGATTTCGTCAGCGATCGTGAAGCCCCAGCCGTGGAATTCCTGGCCGAAGGACATCGGGACGGCGTCCTGCAGGTGGGTACGGCCCATCTTGAGGACGTTCTTGTTCTTTTCAGCCTGGCGGTAGAAGCTTTCGACGAGTTCTTCAACGGCCTTCAGGAGGACGTTCGAACGAAGGAGCAGAGCGAGGTGCAGAGCGGTCGGGTAGGTGTCGTTCGTCGACTGGCCGAAGTTGGCGTGGTCGTTCGGCGAGACCTTCTTGTCGCCCTTGGCGAGACCGAGGTGTTCGCAAGCGAGGTTGCTGATCACTTCGTTCACGTTCATGTTGACGGACGTGCCAGCACCACCCTGGAGCCAGTCCGTAACGAACTGGTCGTTGTACTTGCCGGCGATCAGCTGTTCGCAGGCCCAGATCAGGGCGTCAGCGACGTCGGCCGGGATCGTGCCGAGTTCCTTGTTGGCCATCGCGGCGGCCTTCTTCACATAGCCAAAGGCGATCGGGAAGAAGGGTTCCTGAGCCATCGGCATTTCCGTGATGTGGAAATTGTGCTTGCCGCGCATCGTCTGAACGCCGTAGTAGGCTTCATCCGGAATTTCGAGGGAACCAAGGAAGTCGCTTTCAATACGAGACATTTTTATGCTCCTCAAGTGTTTGGGCGGCGCACTTTCGGCGTGGCGCCTCATGGCGCCGTCCGGTTTCAGCCCGCCGCCGACACGCTTGTTGAGAGCGTTGGTCCGTCGGCCGCGAGCCAGCTGTAATGAGCGATCAGGGGAGCTCAGCTACCTACGCGGTTATACGCACAAAGTAGGAGCTCCTCCGTTCACGCCCGAATATTACTGCTTAATCGGCTTAATGGGAATAGCCTTTTTAGGTGCCTGCTTGGGCAGGACCTTGTCGTAATTACTGATGCCCTGCTCGGCCATCTTGCGGCGGATGAAGGCGATCTGCGTCTTGAGCGGCAGATCCTTCGGGCAGAAGTCGTGGCAAGCGAGCAGCGACATGCAGCCGAACACGCCCGATTCGTCACCGACAACTTCGTAGTAGTCGGCGTCGTTACGGTCGTCGCGCGGGTCAAGGCGGAAGCGGGCGATCTTGTTGATACCCACGGCGCCCACGAAGTCCGGACGAATGCGAACCGTACCGCAACCGGCGATACAGCAGCCGCATTCGACGCAGCGGTCGAGAACGTAGATGTCTTCGGCGAGCTGCGGATCCATCGGAACTTCCTTCTTGCGAAGGTCGATTTCCTCTTCCTTCATGTGGACCCACGTCTGCATGCGTTCAGACATGTTGCGCATCCACTTGCCGGTGTTGACCGAGAGGTCGCCGATCAGCTCGAAGGCCGGCAGCGGGGCGAGCGTGAACTCGGCGGGCAGGTCCTTCGTGAGCGTACGGCAGGCCAGACCCGGCTTGCCGTTGATGAGCATCGCGCACGAACCGCAGATGCCGGCGCGGCAGACGAAGTCGAACTGCAGCGTCGGGTCCTGGTTGTCACGCAGGTCGTTCAGAGCGATGAAGAGCGTCATCGAATCGGACTCTTCGAGCTCGTACGTCTGCATGTGCGGGACGCTTTCCGGATCCTGCGGGTTGTAGCGCAGGATGCTGATCTTCAGAAGACGATGCTTCTTGGCCGGTGCCGCAGGAGTCTGCGCGGCCTGGTTCTGCTGATTGGTTTGGCTCATTTTCTAGCAGCTCCTACTAATTAGTCCTTCAGGGGTTCATCGATGCGTTCGTTGCGGCCCTGTAGACGCTTGGGCAGTTCGTCCATGAACGGCATGATGGCGTTCTGGATGGCCCAGCGGTCGGCGCCTTCGGCTTCCATCTTCGCGCGGATGGCATCGACTTCGGCCTGACGCTTCGCGGATTCCGGATTCTCGATGTAGTTCTTCACACCGTAGCCGCGGAAGCCCGGCGGGAGTTCCATCTTCGAGATGTCGAGATCCTTGTAGGAGAGCGTCGGGAGCGTGTCGCCTTCCTTCCAGGTCGCGATCGTGCGGTTGAGCCACTTGGCGTCGTCGCGGCGCGGGTAGTCTTCACGGAAGTGAGCACCGCGGCTTTCCTTACGTTCGAGAGCGCCGAGAGCGATCGTGAGCGCAACGCGCAGCATCTTCTGCGTGCGGTAGGCGTAGACGAGTTCCGGATTGTTGCCGGCGACGTCCTTGACGGGCACGTTGAAGGAGCGCTTGTAGAGGTCTTCGAGTTCTTCGACGGCGGCCTTCATGTCTTCGCCGCGACGGAAGATGCCGATCTTCGTCGTCATGATGTCCTGCATGCGAGTACGCAGCTTGACAGCATCTTCGTTGCCCGTGTTGGTGGTGAAGCTGCGCAGGCGAGCTTCTTCCTTGGCGAGCGCGTCGTAGATGATCGAGGTCGGGATGTCGATGCCGTTTTCGGGCTTGTCGCAGAAGTCGGCGATGAATTCACCGACGATCATGCCGGCGACGACCGTTTCAGCAACGGAGTTGCCGCCCAGACGGTTGAAGCCGTGCATGTCCCAGCAAGCGGCTTCGCCGGCGGCGAAAAGGCCCTTCATCGTTTCGCTTTCGCCCGTGGGCTTCGTACGAACGCCACCCATCGTGTAGTGCTGGGCCGGACGGACCGGGACCCATTCCTTCGTCGGGTCAACACCGAGGAAGTAGTGGCAGATTTCGTAGACTTCGCGCAGCTTGTGCTTGATGTGGTGTTCGCCGAGCAGCGTGATGTCAAGCCAGATGTGTTCGCCGTAGCGCGACTTGACGCCCTTGCCCTGGGCAATGCGTTCTTCCATGCGGCGGGAAACCACGTCGCGGGAAGCGAGTTCCTTCTTTTCGGGTTCGACGTCCGGCATGAAGCGATAGCCGTCGACGTCGCGCAGCAGACCGCCGTCACCGCGGCAGCCTTCCGTCACCAGAATGCCGGCCGGGAAGATGCCGGTCGGGTGGAACTGGATGGCTTCCATGTTCGAGAGGGTGGCAACGCCCGTTTCGAGAGCAAGGTCGTAGCCCGTGCCTTCGCAGATCACCGCGTTCGTCGTGACGCGGTAGATGCGGCCGCCGCCGCCCGTGGCAAGAGCCGTCGCCTTGGCGACGTAGGCCATGAGTTCGCCCGTGATGAGGTCGCGAACGATGGCGCCGTAGCAGCGCTTGCCGTCGTGAATGAGCGAGAGAGCTTCAACGCGTTCGATAACCGGAACCTTTTCGGCGATGATGCGGTCGGAAACCGTGTTGAGCATCGCGTGGCCGGTACAGTCGGACACGTAGCAGGTACGCCACTTCTTCGTGCCGCCGAAGTCGCGCTGAGCGACGAGACCAGCGGCTTCCTTGCGTTCGGTAATCGTGACCTTTTCGCCGTTGATGATCACCTGACGGTCGCCCGGGGTGATACGGCTCCAGGGGCAGCCCCAAGCGGCGAGCTCGCGAACAGCCTTGGGCGAAGTGTTGACGAACATGCGAACGACGTCCTGGTCGGCACCCCAGTCGGAGCCGCGGACCGTGTCGGCGAAGTGGATGTCTTCGTTGTCGCCCATGCCCTTGATCACGTTGCCGAGCGAAGCCTGCATACCGCCCTGAGCGGCCTTAGAGTGGCTACGCTTCGGCGGAACAAGCGAGAGGACGATCGAATCGTGACCGCGGCGCTTGGCCGCAACGGCCATGCGAAGGCCCGCAAGGCCGCCGCCGATTACCAGCACGTCGGTGTAGATGATTTTCATAAACGATTTTCCCAGGAAAATCCGCTTCAATGAGCGGATGGAAGGACTTTTAGGCTCTCGCCCGCGTGCCCATCCAGTCTTACAACTCGCCCGCAAGGGGCTAAAGCGGCTCTTTCAAGCCGTCTCCCGTTGACGCCGTTTCAGCCGCCGTCTGCCCGAGCATCGATCGATTGCAATTCGCTCGAAGCTTCCGAAAGCGGATCGGGTCTTCTCCGCTTCAGGTCTTGGGCGCTCAAGCCGGCGCAGTCCCTTTTAGAAGATCGCTCTTCAAGGCGGACTGAAGACTTGCGAAGCCAGCTTGCGCGAACGCAGCCGGCTTACAGGCATTCCCAGAAGGTCATCGGCACGGGCCGCCCAACGGACGCCGCACTTGTGAATTCCTTCACATCCAATTCACCTGAGTCGCCGTTCTCCATGGCGGCGCAGACAAACTGAACGTGCAGATCGGTCGATCGAAGAGGAATCTACGACTTTCTACCTAGAAGTGTAAAAGTTCCTAACCGAAGTCGTCACAAGCGAACGGTAATTTCTCGTTCAAATACGAACTTGTGCGTATGTTTGAATCGAGGGTTCGCGTCGAGCGCAACTGCTTCTTCTCGACTAGGCCGAAATGCTGACGCGAGTTTAGCGATTTGCCCTTTTGAAACTGTATGCGGATTAACCCCAATCTTCCACTTATTTTTTGATATAGCTCGGCATTTCGGCTACAGGACGGTTTTTTGGCTCTCCCTGAAGACTTTCTCTAAAAATCAACTCTTTTTCAAAAATGTCTCTCTAAGGTCACAATCAAAATAAATCTTTGGTCTTACTACAAAAGGAATACGTTCAAACCCTATATACAGTCGAATTGAACAACTCGTCCCGACTGTATGAATTCTTTAAACAAACATACGTATTCATACCTATGTAAACAATTGGTACTCACAAAATTCTCAGATATGGATTACTGATGGATTCGATAGCTATCGAGTTCTATTTGTCGATAGAATTCCGCTTGTGAATATTCATCACGCCATCCGTGCGCGCACTGCCTATAAATAGTCACGCGCGCACGCGAGGACGTCACGAAGGAGACCGTCAGCCATGACAACCCGCATCATCAGCACGGATAAAGCACCCGCGGCGATCGGCCCGTACAGCCAGGCCGTTGCCGACGCGCATACGCTCTACTGCTCGGGCCAGATTGGCCTCAACCCGGTAACGGGCGAACTCATCGAGCCCTTTGAAGCGCAGGCACATCAGGCGTTTTCCAATTTGAAGGCCGTTATCGAAGCAGCGGGCGGCAAGCTTGAAAACGTGATGAAACTCACTATCTTCCTTGCTTCGATGGACGACTTTCCCGTCGTTAACGACATCATGTGCAAGTACTTCGCCGCCCCGTATCCGGCGCGCTCCTGCTTTGCCGTGGCGGCGTTGCCCAAGGGCGCGCGCGTTGAGGTTGAAGCGATCGTCCACCTCGCCTGAAACGCATGACGCTCGAGAAAGGAACGGGTGCGCAGCGTGCCGCTGGCGTCATTCGCACGGGCAAGCTTGCGCCGCTTCAGGAGCGGCTTAAGAAGCTCGGGCTCGTCTCGGACTGGGACTTCGTGCTGCACCTGCCGCTTCGCTATGAAGATGAAACGAGCATCCGACCGATCGCAGAGATTGCGCCGGGCGGTGCCGTTCAGATTCAGGGGCGCGTCGTCTCTTCGCAGATGACGATGACGCCGCGCGGCCCGCAGTTTGTCGCGCAGGTCTCGGACGGCACGGATACGATCCGCGTTCGCTTTATTCACTATTACCCGAGCATTCAGCTGCAGCTTTCGCCCGGGAAAACGGTGCGTCTTTTCGGCGAACCGAAAGAGGCGTTCGGCGGGATGGGCCTCGAGATGATTCATCCGCGCATTCGTGTTCCTGTGGAGAACGAAGATTCGCTTCCGAAGGCGCTCACGCCCGTCTACCCCTTGGGCGAAAACGTACAGCAGGCTTGGATTCGCAAACGCATCGCGCGAGCGCTCCTCGATTTGGGCGGCATGGAAGACCTCGTTCCGGCAGAAATCACGACTGCGCTCGGTCTTCCCGGCCTAAAGGCTTCGCTCGAATTTCTGCATCATCCGCCGGCAGACGCGAGTGCTTCCGCGCTGATGGACCGAACGGATCCGCACTGGCAGCGGCTCAAGTTCGACGAACTGCTTGCGCAGCAGATCACGCTGCGCTCGGTGCGTGCGCTCGCCACGAGTCGCAAAGCGCCCAAGCTCATCGCCGCGCAAGGCTCGCGCTTCATTGATGCGTTTCTCTCCCGACTGCCCTTTAAACCCACGGGGGCGCAGCTGCGCGTCTGGTGCGAAATCGAACGCGACCTCGCACGCGATCGCCCCATGCATCGACTCGTGCAGGGCGACGTCGGCAGCGGCAAGACCGTCGTCGCAGCACTCGCGGCACTGCGAGCTGCGGAAGCGGGAATGCAGACCGCCTTCATGGCGCCCACCGAAATTCTCGCCGTTCAGCACTTTAGAAAGATCGCCGAATGGCTCGAGCCCCTCGGCATCCGCTGTGCGTGGCTCACCGGGCGACTCAAGGCGGCCGAACGCCGAGAAAGTCTCGAAGCCATTCGCTCGGGCGCGGCGCAGATTGCGATTGGCACGCACGCGCTCATTCAGGAGAAGGTCGAGTTCAATGCACTCGGTCTTGCCATCGTCGACGAGCAGCACCGCTTCGGCGTTGCGCAGCGTCTGGCGCTGCGCTCGAATCCGCATGAGCCGAACGACCAAACGGCCTTGAAACCGCACCTGCTGATGCTTTCGGCTACACCGATCCCGAGAACGTTGGCCATGAGCTATTTGGCCGACTTGGACGTTTCGGTGATCGACGAGTTGCCGCCGGGGCGCACGCCTGTTGTGACGAAAACGGTTCGACTCGATCGCCGCGCGGACGTTTTGGGCGTCGTTCGAGCGACAGCCGAAAGCGGCCGCCAGGTCTACTGGGTCTGCCCGATGATCGAAGAGAACGAGACGATCGACCTCACCTCGGCCGTCGAGTGCAAAGCCGACCTCGTTCGTCGCCTGCCGACCCTTCGCATCGGGCTCGTGCACGGCGCGATGCCGGCAGAAGAAAAAAACGACGTGATGCAGCGCTTTGAGGCCGGTGAAATCGACGTACTTGTCTCCACGGTCGTCATCGAAGTGGGGGTCGACGTTCCGAACGCCACCCTCATGGTGATCGAGCACGCTGAGCGCTTCGGCCTTGCGCAGCTTCATCAGCTCCGCGGCCGAGTCGGACGCGGCGCCGAAAAGAGCGCCTGCATTCTGCTCTACGACCCGGCGCTCTCCGAGATTGGCCGCGAGCGGCTCAAAATCATCCGAGAGTCAACAGACGGCTTCGAAATCGCGCGGCGCGACCTCGAATTGCGCGGTCCGGGGGAATTTCTGGGCGAGCGGCAGTCGGGCATGCCGATGCTGCGTTTTGCCGACCTCGAAACCGATGCAGCGCTTCTCGCCGCTGCAAGAGATGCTGCAGCGCGCATGTGCGAGAGCGACCCCGATCGCGCCGCACGTCACGCCAAACGCTGGTTCAGCGCACAGTCGGACTTTCTCTCCGCCTGAGAATTCGACTGACCGAGCCCTACGAAACAAATAAAAGAAGGATTTTTTAAAACTTCACTCATCGAACCATGACGCTAACCGAACTTAAATACGTTATTGCCGTTGCTCGTGAACGGCACTTCGGCCGCGCGGCCGAGTCCTGCTTCGTCAGCCAGCCGTCGTTGTCCGTTGCCATCAAGAAGCTTGAAGAAGAACTCGGCGTTGCCATTTTCGAGCGCCGCTCGAGCGATATCGCCATCACGCCCGTCGGCCAGCAGATCATCGCGCAGGCGCAGAAGGTGCTCGAAGAAAGCCGTCGCATCGTCGAAATCGCGCACCAAGGCCAGGATCCGCTCTCCGGACCGCTGCGCCTCGGCGTCATCTACACGATCGGGCCGTACCTGCTGCCCTCGCTCATCAGCGAAATGACGGTCGATACGCCCAAAATGCCGCTCTACCTTGAAGAGACCTTCACGAGCGAACTTCTCGCCAAGCTCAAAAACGGCCAGCTCGACGTCGCCATCATGGCCGACACCATTGCCGACACGGGTCTTATGACCCAGGCTGTCTACGAAGAAGCCTTTGTCGTCGCCGTCCCCTCGCACCACCCGTGGGTGAACCGCAACTACGTCGGTCCTGACGAACTCAAGGACCAGACGATGCTCCTTCTCGGCGCTGGCCACTGCTTCCGCGATCAGATCCTCGGCGTCTGCCCTGACATCAACCGCTTCAACGCGCACGCGAGCACCGTACAGCGTACGGTCGAAGGCTCGAGCCTGCAGACAATCTGCCACATGGTCGCGCAGGGCCTCGGCATCACGGTGTTGCCCGCATCGGCCGTGCCTTACATCTCTGGGCTCTCGAACTCCGTCAAGATCATCCCCTTCAAGTCACCCGCGCCTTCGCGCCGCGTCATTCTTTGCTGGCGCAAGAGCTACCCGCGCATGGCGGCCGTCGAAGCGATTCTCGCCGCTTTCAAGAAGGTGATCCTGAACGGCTGCTCGCCGCTTGACGAAGCCCCCAAACTCAACTGAAGCTTCGACAGAAGCCTCCCAGCGCGGCGCACCGTGCGCCGCGCAATCCGCTCAAAGGATGCTTGTCACCTATGCCCGACGGAATTGATCGCAGCGGCCCCGATGCGCACAATGCGAAAAAATGGGGCGAATTGATGCTTCTTGCACGAGACCGACTCGGTCTCGGCCTGCGCGAGCGCGACGGGATCGACCTCATCGTGCGCGTGCTTCTGATGGCGATCGTCGCCTACGGCTGCTATCTCATCATTCAGCCTTTCCTCACGGCGATATTGCTCGCAGCCGTCATTGCGGTCGCAACTTGGCCGCTTTTCGACAAACTGCGCGCCTGGAGCGGTCATCGGCCGACGCCCGCCGCCTTTCTCATGGTTGGCGCGATCGTCGTGATCTTTCTGATCCCGATGTCGTTCTTCCTCATTGCCGCCGCACAGAAGCTCCCGGGCTTTGTGAGCAAGGTCGTGCAGATGGTGAAGGACCCGCAGCCCGTACTCGAAACCGTTCGCGGCATTCCTTACGCGGGCGAATGGCTTTACGCCGAGCTTCTTCAAGCCATCGACCCGGCGTCCTTCGGACAAAGCATCCAGAAGATTCTCGAGCCGCTCTCGAGCGCACTCGTCAACATGGCGCTCAACGTGAGCAACGGGCTCATGCAGCTCGCGCTCGTCACCTTCATCGTTTTCTTTTTCTATCGCGACGGCGCTTGGTTCGCCGACCGCATTCGCGAACTGCTCGTTCGCGTGAGCGGCGGGATTGCGAGCGAAATTTGCGACATCCTCGTCAATACCACGCGATCCGTCGTCTACGGCATCATCGGTACGGCAATTTGTCAAGGGCTCGTCGCGGGCCTGGGCTTTTGGATCGCAGGCGTCCCGGGGGTTCTGATTCTTTCGGCCACCGTGTGCCTGCTCTCGGTTGTGCCGATCGGACCGCCCCTCGTCTGGATTCCCGCTGCCGTCTGGCTTTTCGCACAGGGCAGCACCGGCATGGCGGTCTTTCTCGTCGTCTGGGGCACGGCCTGCATTTCCGGGGTCGACAACCTCGTGAAGCCTCTTCTGATTTCGCGCGGCTCAACGCTTCCCCTTGCGCTGATTTTCCTCGGCGTCTTCGGCGGCGTTCTCGCCTACGGCTTCCTCGGCCTCATTCTCGGGCCGCTCCTTCTTGCAATCGGCCTTTCGCTTTTCCAAGCCTGGCTCAAGAAGCCCGTCATTGCGCTTGCACACCGCGTCGAGCACCAAAACAACACTTCTGCGAGTGCACCGGAGAAATCGAGCGACGCCCCGACGCCGCCCTCGGCACCGGCCGCCTAATTTCTACGCGAATATTTTGTTTTTATCCGAACGGGATCGTGCAGTGCATCGGTCCCGTTTCCTTTTGGATCTACCTTCACCTTCGAGTCGTAACAGCGCTTTCGGGCAGCAGATCTCCTTGAGCCGAACCTCTTTAAAGCCAGCGAAACTGTCTGCGAACGCTTTTCCGAATCGAACGCTTCATAGTTTTACGAGCGTCCTTTGCGACTGCCGTACTCGCCGCGGATTATGAAAAAACGCGGCTACGTATCCTGGTCTCAATACGCGCTACTTAGCCAACGCTTTCCTGCTGGACTCTCGTTTGCATCCGGCACCGTCAATCCGCGACCTACAAACATTCGTCGTCTGCATTCTGCAGATACAAAAAAGCCCGATTCGATGCTTTTTCAAGCAGACAAATCGGGCCAATCTTTTTGCCGCACCACCCGTCGGAGCAATGCGGCATTTTGGTTATGAGCGCGAAGCGTTAAACCATGATGAGCGCGCAGACGATCGTCGCGGCGAGCATCGGAACGGCAGTGCGCTTGACGACTTCGATCGGGGAAACCATGGCGATACCCGAAACAAGAATCGTCACACCGGCGAGCGGGGAGGCCGTACGACCGGCAGCGCCAGCGAGGAAGGCGAGGCCGCCCAGACCTTCGATCGTCATGCCGAAGTCCTTGGCGTGCGGCGTAACCGTTTCATTGAAGGCCAGCGTCGCAGCGTCGCCCGAACCCGTGATCACGCCCATGATGAACGGGCCGATCGAGCCGCCCCAGCGGGCGATTTCGTTGGATTCCTTCAGGGCCTGAACGAACGTGTCGATAAGGCCAGCGGACTTAAGACCGGCAGCAAAGACGCCGGCGGCAATGATGATGCCCATCACGTCGGCATAGCCCTTGCCGGTACCGTTGAAGAATTCCTTCGTGAAGGTCTGCGGGTTGGCGCGAGCGAGCACAAGCGCGATCACAGCACCGAGCACCATAGCCTGGGCAACGCCCATTTTGATGAACGGGCACCAGAGGTTGCCGACCACGAGGATGGTGATCGGAACGAGCGGCACGAGCGCGAGCACCGGACTCGGCTTGAAATCGTCCTGCTTCTGGAGCTTCGATTCGTCAACCTTGGCGTTGGCGTCACCCTTGTGGTCGCCGAAGAGGATGCAGAAGAGGAGCGTACCGACAACGCCGAAGGCACCGATGATGAGCGAGTACGGGGCATGGAACGCGATGAAGTCCATCACGTCGATGCCGGCCATGTTGGCAACGTACGGGTTGTGTGACGTGCCCGGTGAAAGGTACGAACCGATCGTGCCGGCGAGAACGGCGGCAGCGGCACCGGCCGGCTTAATGCCCGCGCGGAGCATGACCGGGATGAGCGTCGAACCGACGGCGGCGGCGCAGCCCGCGGCCGACGGAATGGCGATGTTCACGAAGAAGGTGATCGCCGTGCAGACCGGGACGAGCAGAACGCCAAGGCCGCGAATCGGGCTGGCGAGGTAGTGAACGAGCGAACGGTCGGCGTTGGTGTAGCGGGCGACGAAGGCAAAACCCATCGACGCGCAGATTGCCATCACGAGCGAAGAATTCGTCATCGACTTGGCAAACGCGTTAAGGCCGCCGATCAGGTCCCACGAGAGAAGGCAGAGCACGAGGCCCGAGCCGATCAGAACAAGACGGGTTTCATAACGCTTGATGAGGCCATAGATCACGACGAAGATCATGGCAACAGCAAGCCATTGCGTAATACCCATTAGAGATCTCCAGAAAGTTCCCCTGACCAGAAACAGGGTGAAAACGGCGTTTCGAGGACAGCGCCAATTGAAAAATCCGCTTCTTCGCCGATCTGTGCCGACTTCGCTGAAGCGATATGACGTCATTATGCAGACATCAAGGGCGTTCGGCCTCTATGTTAACCCGATGGCCGAACACTTTATTGCGGCAGTCGGCGTGCGGACGCCACATTTGCAAAGGACGCCCGCAAACTGCCGCCGCGATCAAATCTTGAAGACTTCTTTTCTGTAATGGCGAAGCTCTTCAATGCTCTCGCGGATGTCCGAGAGCGCCTGATGCTTCGTTGCACTCGTGCCGACCCAGACCTTTTCGGGTGCCCAGCGGCGCGCAAGCTCCTTGATGGTCGAAACATCGATCGAGCGATAGTGGAAATAGCGCTCAAGGTTCGGCAGCCACCGCGCCATGAAGCGGCGATCCTGTCCGATGGTGTTGCCGCACATGGGGCTCTTGCCTTCGGGAACGTAGCGGCGGAAGACCTCCAAGAAGATCTTTGAAGCAGCTTCCTCGTCGACCGTGCTTTCCAGGCAGCGCTTCACAAGTCCGGAACGCGTGTGCGTTTCGGTGTTCCAAGCGTCCATGCCGCCCAAAATCTCGGCCGATTGACGAACGGCCACCACTGGGCCCTCGTGAAGGATGTTGAGCTCTCGGTCCGTGATGATCGCGGCCACTTCAAGCACGCGATTGACTTCCGGCTGCAGGCCGGTCATTTCCATGTCAATCCAAATGAGGTTGTCGTCCGCATAGACGGGATCACGCTCGATGCTGCCGGTCATAAGACTGTCTCCGAGAGAGTTGTTTGAAGGCGAGAATTCTAAACCGCCCGAAGCACGGGCGACTCGCCCCATATTGCGCGATAATTCGCGGATTCGCGTTTTTGACGCGGCAGAGGCCGCTTCGCGAGCGCACCGTTTATACGCTTCCCTTCCCACGACCTCTTATCGTCCCGGCTTTCGATCGATGACCCTGACAGCGAGCAACATTCAGCACGTCTTTCTCGCGCTCATGGCGCTCAGCGTCCTCACGGAGTGCCTGCTCACTATCCTGCATACGCATGCGGCAGAGCGCGCCGCAACCTGCGTGCCGGCGCCATTCGAACGCAAGCTCTCGGCCGCAGCACACCGAAAGGCTGCGGACTACACGGGCGAACTTGCTCAAGGTCGACTTCTTCTCGTTTTTGCGGGGGCAGGCATTGCGCTGCTTCTCACATACGGGCAGGGTCTCACACTCCTCGCTTCGCTCGCGGGCGCTCTCTCTTCGAGTGCGCTCATCGGCGAGTGGACCGTCATTGCGCTCGTGCTTCTCCTTCTCATCATTGCCGACATTCCGCTCGGCTGGTTTCTGCGCTGCCGCATTCCGCGCCGCTTCGGCTACCTCACGGAAAACGAAGGCCTCTGGATCGCCAAAAACTTCAAGGACGCCTTGACGGGCTGGCTCGTTGCGCTGCCCTTTATCGCCGCTGCCGTCGCGCTTTTTGAGTCGATCGGTCAATACTGGTGGCTCCTTGCCTGGTTCTTCTGGACGCTTTACCTCGTCTGGCGCTGGCGCATTGGGCCGAACTGGTCGATTCTGCGCGGTCGACGCGTCAAGCCGCTTCGCGACGCCAAGACGCGCGCCATGGTGAAAGATTTCCTGCGTCTGCAGGGCTATGAGATGCGTGATCTCCTCGTCATGAAGCGCCCGAGCGGCTGGTCGCACTCGCACCTCGTTCTCTGCGGCTTCGGCAAGGAAAAGACCGTCGTCGTTTTCGCGCACGCGGCGGCCAAACTCACGCGAGAGGAACTCCTCGCGCTCATCGCGCACGACATCGGACACGCCAAACACTTTCACGCGGGTCTCAGAATCGCGATTTTCTCTTTGGCGGGGCTGCTGTTGGCATGGTTCACCGGCTGGGGCGCACGTAACGATGCCTTTTTTGCCGGATTCGGCTTTTCGCCCTACGTCACGCTCGCGCGCGACGGCGCACATGCGGGATTTGTGATCGCTACCGCGATCGTCGTCTTTCCGATTCTCTTTTACCCGCTGCGCCCGCTCGTCAATCTCTTTGCGCGCGCCATGCAGTACGACGCCGACGCGTATGCTGTCAAGACGGTGGGCGCCGATGCGCTCGTTCGCGCACTTGTGAAGCTGCACCGCGACTATGCGACGACGCTCACGCCTTCGCGGCTCTATTCGATCTTTCATTACGCAAGACCGCATGCGGGCATGCGCGTTGCGGCCGTTGAAGCGCTTGTCGCGAAAATGAAGTGGCCGAGCGACAAGCCCGCTCAGGCGGCTTACCCCGGCGCGCCGAATGTTTTCGACATCTCGGGCTATCTCGAACCGGGCGAAGCGCAGCCCGTCGTCATGCCGGCGCGCCGAAAGTGCCCGCCGAAGCGCGAAGCTGTAACGATCGTCGAACGGGAAACGGCTGAGATGCAAGCGGCCGATACGCTACGCGATGCCGAACCCGTACGAATCGACTCAACACCTGCAGCCGAAACGGAAGCCGCCGCGCAAGAGCTAGCGCCTGAAGCGGCCGACCGCACGACGAACGCCCCCGGATCGCTTGAGGCAGCACTCGAGAAGACAGAGACGCTTGATGTTGGCAAGGTCGATGTCGCCTCGGCCGAGAAACCGGACGACGTCGCAGAGAGTACTCTCGATACAGACCAAAATACCGACGCTTCCGGCACGACTGCCGAATCTGCGGCTTCGACAGGCGCTGCGCCGATGGCGGACACTTCGCCAAAGGCTCGGTAAGCTTCGTACCAGATCACCCAAGAATCATTCAAGGCTTACGCCGCGCCGCTCAGAGCGGCGCACGATCGACTGAGATTCAATGAGCAAGAAAGGATCCCGCCGCGCTTCGCGGCAAAGTGAAGTCTCTCAAGAAGAGCGCGCTCTCACCTCGGGGCGCGTCACGGCCGCGCACGGGCGACACTACTTCGTCACGACGCCTGCGGGTGAGCGCATTGAAGCGCACCGCCGCGGAAAAAAGGGCGACGTTGTCGTCGGCGACATCGTGCGCATTTCCGAAGCCGTTTCGGGCGTAGCCGCCATCGAGTCGATCGAACCGAGAAAGAGCCTCCTCTACCGATCCGACGAATGGCGCATCAAGTCGCTCGCCGCAAACGTCGACCAAGTAGCGATTGTTTTCTCGTCGCGCCCGACCTTCAATCCCTGGTTCATCTGGAAAGCCCTTTTGGCTGCACACGAGGCCGGCATTCCCGCCCTTGTCATCCGCAACAAATGCGATCTGGGCGAAGACGCCGAAGCGGCCGACGCCGAAGTCGAACGCCTCAAGGGGCTCGGCGTCCCGACCATGCGCATCTCGGCACTTGAGAAGCCCGAAGAAGCGCTCGCCGCCCTCTTGCCGCAATTCGAGGGCAAGACAACGCTTTTGGTCGGCCAGTCGGGCATGGGGAAGTCGACGATTTTGAATCTTCTCGTGCCGCATGCCAAAGCCGCGACTCGCGAATTCTCCGTTGCACTCAATCTCGGCAAGCAGACGACGACGGCCGCGCGCTGGTACGAAGCCGACGAATGGCAGGGTGCCGTTGTCGACACGCCGGGCTTTCAGGAGTTCGGCCTTGCGCACCTCTCGCTGAGCGACATTCTGCGTGCCATGCCCGATATCGCTTCGCATGCAACCGACTGCCGCTTTTTCAACTGCCGTCATCTTCACGAACCGGGTTGCTCTGTGAAGGCGGCGCTCGAAGCCGGCGAGATCGACCCCGAACGTTACGACTTCTACGTTGCCATGGCATCCGAAGCCGATCCGCTGCCGCGCTGACCATACAATGTGACTTTTCACCTCACCGCAAAGGCAAACCCATGAGCGCAGGCGCCCCCGACAAAGTCATTCCGATCGAAGCGACCCGGCCTTCGATACCGGTTTTGCCGATTCCGCAGAGCGGTTCGGTGCGACGCGTCGACGGACACTGGCGCGATACGCTCGATCGGCCGCTGCGGGACCTGCGCATTTCGGTGACCGACCACTGCAACTTCCGCTGCCGCTACTGCATGCCGAAGGAATCGTTCTCGAAGAAGCACCGGTTCCTCGCCATGACGGAGCTCCTCACCTTTGAAGAGATCTTCCGCATCAGCCGCCTCGCGGTCGCCAACGGCATCGAAAAGCTGCGCCTCACCGGCGGCGAACCGCTGCTCAGAAAAGGAATCGAAAAGCTTATTGCCGACCTGCGCACCCTTAAAACCCCGGACGGACGGCCGATCGACATTGCGATGACGACGAACGCCTCGCTGCTCGTGCGCAAGGCGCAGGCGCTTCGCGACGCCGGACTCGACCGCATTACCGTCTCGCTCGATGCTATCGACGAAGGTATCTTTCAGGGCTTCAACGACGTGGGTTTTCCGGCCGCCAAAGTTCTCGAAGCGATCGACTTCGCCGTTGAAATGGGCTTTCCCGTCAAGGTCAACACGGTTGTTAAACGCAGCGTCAACGAACAGGAAGTGCTTCGCATCTGCGAGCGCTTCCGCGGCACGGGTGTCATCCCGCGCTTTATCGAATACATGGACGTCGGCACGGCCAACGGCTGGCGCATGACCGACGTCGTGCCCTCGCGCGAGATCCTCAACATGATCGCTGCGCGCTGGCCCGTCGAGCCGATCAACGCCCATTACCCGGGCGAAACCGCCACACGCTGGCGCTACAAGGACGGCGCGGGCGAATTCGGCCTCATCAGCTCCGTTACGCGCGCCTTTTGCCGCGACTGCTCGCGCGCGCGCCTGTCGATGGAAGGCCGTCTCTATCTCTGTCTCTTCGCAACGGTGGGGTACGACATCCGCACGATGTTGCGCGGCGGGTGCACCGACCAAGAGCTCGAAGAAGCGTTCGGGCGTATCTGGACCGTTCGTGGCGACCGCTACTCGGAGCTGCGCTCCCTCGGCATTGCGCCTACGCGAGACAAGATCGAGATGAGCTATATCGGCGGTTGAACGCACACCAGGAAAGCTTGGCCGAGCTCCTCAAAATGCCCCAGCAGGCATCTACTCGACGCAAACCGTTTTGAAGCGAAGGCACCGCATCGAAAACACGACGCCCTCGCTCAACATATACTTGAAGAACCGCGCGGCGACGCACGGCCGCCGCTTGCCGCCCGAATAACAATGAAACGCACCGTAAACAGGTTTCGCCGTTCAGTTCGGGCGACGCCCGAAACGCTCGGCACTCTCTCGGACGCCGACGACGCGGCTGCCCCTCACAATTCAAACAAGAAGGGTTATTAATGTTTTCCAATCCCACCGCCGTAACGTTCATCGGCTATTTGATTGCGATGATCGGGATCGGCTTCTTTGCCTATTTCTACACGCGAAACTACTCCGACTACATCCTCGGCGGGCGCAGTCTCGGCGGCATCGTCACGGCGCTCTCGGTGGGCGCCTCCGACATGAGCGGCTGGCTGCTGATGGGGGTGCCGGGGTCCGTGTATCTTTTCGGCATTTCGCAGAGCTGGATTGCGATCGGCCTCACGATCGGCGCCTATCTCAACTGGCAGCTTGTTGCAGCGCGCCTTCGCGTCTATACGGAAAAAGCGCACAACTCGCTCACGCTCCCCGACTATTTCACTCACCGCTTTGAAGACAAGGGCAATCTCCTACGCATCATCGCCGCGATCGTCATTCTCATCTTCTTTACGATCTACTGCGCCTCGGGTGTCGTGGCAGGGGCACGCCTCTTTGAAAACACCTTCCACATGGATTACGAGACGGCGCTCATCATCGGCGCGGCCGCCACGATCCTCTACGTCTTCATCGGGGGCTTTCTTGCCGTCTCCTGGACCGACACCATTCAAGCGAGCATCATGTGCATCGCACTCGTCGTAACGCCGATCGCCGTTTGCATGGACGCGGGCGGTTTCTTCGAATCGATCGAGCAGATCCGCTCGATCAATCCAAAGATGCTCGACATCATGGAAGGCCAGACCGCCGTCGGGATCATCAGTCTTCTCGCTTGGGGGCTCGGCTATTTCGGCCAGCCGCACATCCTCGTGCGCTTCATGGCCGCCAAGTCGATCGCCGTTATCCCGAATGCGCGCCGCGTCGGCATCATCTGGATGATTTTCTGCCTGGCGGGCGCAATCGGCGTCGGCTTCTTTGGTGCGGCCTACTTCTCGCTGCACCCGGCCGATGCGGGTCTCGTGCAGGAAAACAATGAGCGCGTCTTTATCGTGCTCTCGTCGCTGCTCTTCAATCCCTGGATTGCAGGCCTTCTGATGTCGGCGATTCTCGCGGCTGTCATGTCGACGCTCTCGTGCCAGCTGCTCGTGTGCTCGTCGACGCTCACCGAGGACTTCTACCACACGTTCGTTCGCCCGAAGGCATCCCAGCGTGAACTCGTCTGGTTCGGCCGCAGCATGGTGCTTTTGATTTCTGTGCTGGCCATTTGGCTGGCGAGCGACCCCGAAAGTCTCGTCTTCTCGCTCGTCTCCTACGCTTGGGCTGGCTTCGGCGCCGCGTTCGGCCCGGTGATTCTGCTCTCGCTCTGGTGGTCGCGCATGACGCGTAACGGCGCGCTCGCGGGCATCGTCACGGGAGCCGCAACGGTTCTCGTCTGGAACCACTTCGCCTGGTTCGGTCTCTATGAAATTCTGCCGGGCTTTGTCTTCGCCTCGATCGCGATCGTCGTCGTCAGTCTCTTGGACAAGGCGCCCTCGAAGGCCGTTGCAGAACGTCACGAAAGCGTACTCGCCGAGTTCCGGCGCCTTGAGGCCGAGAACCCGAGCTGAGTCCGCCCTGGGCCCAGCCGCGCGCCCGATGCTTCGGGTATGCAGTACGCTCAACGGCAACGTCGCGCGAAGCGGTTTTCAGACCGCTTCGCGCATTTTGTTGAAGTACCTTCACAATCCCGCCAAATGCACCGCGTGCCGATCCGCTTTTGCGCGCGCACGTTGGTAGAATGGCCTGCTCTTTACGAACATCCCGCACGCGCGCACAGCCATTCAATCTGCGCGCCGCTTCACTTTTTTGAGCAATGAGCACGAACAACAAGGCAACGCTAGACAAACTCCGCCAGATCCTCCCGTTCATTACGCAGTATTCGAACGGGCCCGATCGTACGCGCGCCATGCAGGAATTCCGACGTCTCTACGCGGAAGATCCTGTCGGTTTCGTCTATGCCTACGAAGCGGCCATGCAGACGCTCGCGCGCACAATCCCGCAGGAAGTCGTCAATCAGATTGAAGACTGCGCCGGGTACGAACTCGACAACATGCCGGTCTCGATCGAGAACAACGGCACGACGAGCACGCTCTACGCACTCGGCCTTTTTGCCTACGGGCTCGCCAATTCGCCGCTGCGCACCGAAAAGATCACGCCGCAGCGCGCCGAAGCGCTGCGCGAGATGCTTTACAAGCACTGGTTCGACGAAAAAGCCTGCGACATCCAGATCTACGAGCAGCTCATGCCGCTCACGCACCGCGTTGTCTCCGATACGCCCGCGGCAATCCGCTTTTTGGAAGCGATGACGGCCGAAGAAGCGCCCTTCGTCAAGCAGATCACTTCGCTCGACATGCCGGGCTACGACTCGGACTACGTAGACGAGGACGCCTCCGACATTGCTTCGCGCTTTCGCCTCATTCTGATTTCCGTCACGACAAAAAAGCGCAGCAAGCGCTTCTGTCTCAAGCAGCCCTATACCACGCCCGGCTTTGCCATGCCGGTGCTCGACGGGATGCGCTACACGCCCGACTACATTCTGACGACGCCCTGGGGGCGGGAATTCAGCCAGTGGGCGCAGGATTTCGCGGGCGAACTTCGCTTTTACGTGACGGACCCCGGCCTTCTTTCGGATACCCTGAGCTGCCTCGACTATGTGGTCGGCATCAAGCGCGTCTCGCTTGCCTATGCCCGCGCCACGCTTGACGAGGGTGTCGCCGAGCGCACGCTCACCGTGAGCTTCGGGATCTTCTCCGACCCCGTGCGCGGCTATTCGGAACTGCGCGTCGCGTTTGCGCGCCCCGATACCCCCGACGAACTCGTCGGCGGCGTGGCGCTGCCGCTGCCCGCCACCTCCTCCGATACGGCAGGCGACGACCTCATTCGCCACATCCGACTCATCATCGGCCTCGAAGGCATCATCACGCCCGATCCGGCAACCTATCACTACAAGGTGCTCGTTGCCGAACCCGAATCGGTCGACCGCCTCTTCAATACGCTTACGGGCAAGCAGGTGCCGATCAAAAAACGCGAGCACTCCTTCATCTCGAGCAATTCGACACTCATCTTCAACTGAGATCGCTAGAGCGCGACCGCTCCCATAAAGAAAACCCGAGACGACTGTTCGTCCCGGGTTGCTCTTTTTTTACCTCGAAGGTCTTGAAGCACTGCGCCCGCTTCACCGACGGAGAACGCGGTTCGGCGAAAAGGCGCGCCGCAGACCGCGCTGCGGTTACTTGGCCGTCGTCGGATGGCCTTCCGGCAGCGCCGGGTGACCTTCGGGGAGCGTCTTCGCTTCGGCAGCAGCCTTATCGCCCGTGGGGTTGCCGTCCTTATCGATGCCTTCGGTCTTTTCCTCGCGGATAGGCACCTCCTTTTCACCGAAAAGGAGGTCCGGACGCGCGTCGCGAAGCACCACTTCATCAGGGGCACCCGCCGTCTGCATCGAGCAGAAGATCATCGTCATTTCGCGATACGGCGCAACGTGGAAAGCGCGTTCCGTCTGACCGAATTCCGGATATTCGTAATTGGACGGACGCGTGTAGCTCTTCCAGGTGCTGCCCGGTTCGTTCATGCGGACAACGCGATTGGCATGCGCGGACTTGTGATTCATGTCCACGGCCTCCCAGTCGAGCTTGATCGCATCGACAACGGTCTTCCAGTCTTCCTTGATCAGCAGTCCCCAGAAATGCGTGTGCATGTCGGGCATGCCGAAGTAGCGCACGATTTCGTCGTTGACGATGTAGCCCGCGACCGTAAGGTCGTCGACTTCATAGGGCTTCTCGAAGAGCACGACGTCGAGCGGCTGCTTTTCGATCTTCATGTAGGCCATGTCCCCGTCATGCACCTTGTACTTTTCGGGGAAATGCTTGTCCTGAGCGACGGCCTTGAAGAAATCGGCCGAGCAGGCCTGAAGAGCCTTGACGACGGTCGTGTCCGCCGCATGCGCAGGCACCGCAGCTGCCGCGCAGAGGGCGGCCGTAGCCGCCAAAAGCATCTTTTTCACGTTTAGTCTCCTCGAGGGAAATTTGAGTTCTTGTGGGCGAAATCTATTCTTGCGCTTCGGGCTTTCGTCGGGCTTAAGGTCGAAGAATTGCTGCCTGCGGCTTAACGCGCGAAAAAAGCCGCCGCTCGCGTCATCGAAACGACGCGAAATCTTCATCGGCGCTCAACAGCACTGTCATCCCGTACGTGAAGAATCTGCACCGCGACCCGCAACGGTTGCCGCACAAACAACTTTAGGAAGAACCAGATGCAGGACCTTCACCTCGTTACTCGCCGTCATTTCTTTCGCAGCGCCGCACTCGCCGCTGGCGCGCCTTTCGCTGCCGCGATTGCTTCGAATCCGGTGCTCGCCGCAGCAGCGAACCCCGATCGGACGCTGCGCGTCGCGGACGTGCTTTCGATGACGCCTGTCGATATGGCGCGCGAAAGCCGCGTCGTCAGCGCTGCACGCACGTGGCTCGAAGGCTGTGCGAAGCGCTTGAACGACGCGAAGCTGCGCCAAATCGTTCTTGACGTCATGGCCGATCCGGTGCCGACCGTTGCGGTCGCCCTTGACGAAGCGGCCTGTCTTGAGACACTTCGTACCGAAGGACTGATCGACAAATCCCGCAAGACGCTTCTGCCGCCGCTTCCGGGCGACAAGCGAAGCGCCCCGCAGCCCTACTGGAGTGCACCTGGCTCGGGGTATTCGAGCCACCACGCCTACCCGGGCGGACTTGTGACGCACTGCGCGCTCAATGCGGCAAGCGCCGAGAAGCTTCTTGAAAACTACGAAGCGGTTTTCGGTCTCAAGCTCGATCGGGACGCGGCCGTCGGCGCCGAACTCCTCCATGACCTCCACAAGCCTTGGGTACTGCAGTGGCTCGAAGACGGCTCGATCCGAGCCGAAGCGCAGCTCGCCAAAACGGGAGAGCACCACGTGCTCTCCATCGCCGAATCGATGAAGCGCGGCGTGGCACCCCATATCTGCGTCGCACAAGCCTGTGCGCACGAACACCCGGGTACGCCCGCCGGTGAAGCCTTCGTAGTGGGCTTCATTCGTGCGGCTGCACGCATTGCCGGCCTCGATCCGATCAAGGCGGGATTCCTTGCCGAGGACGGCAAGACGCTCGCGCTGCCGCGCCGCATGGAAGGCTTCGTCGTGCACCTCGCCGACCACGATTTTGTTGTTGCGGGACCGGCCTGCCAGTGGAGCGCCGCCGCGCTCTCGACGCTCTTTGCCGACAAGTACGGCGTCAAAGAACGCGCCGCGCAGAACAAGCTTCGCAACTACGTCTTGGCCAACCTCACGGCGATGCGTCTCTATGGGACGCTCTCGAGCAAGGGCGAAAAGGCCTTTGCCGACGAAGTAGCGCGCGTGCTCAAAGCGTGACGCTCTCAGCGCGCACGCAGGCGCCCCCAAGTTTGACGCAAGCGCGAAAGAACGCCTCAAGCGATCTTCACGCCTGCGTCACGAACCCGTCATCGGCAGTTCACGCAATCTTCAGCAGCCCGAAACGGCTTCGTCACGCAGGACGCCTAAAGTTCTTCGCGTTTAACCGTAACAGCGCCCGATCCGCTCGAAATGCTCGAAGCCCTCGACGCGCTGCCGCCCATCCACGACCGGATCAACCGCAGTAAGTCTTTGCTTCGCACCGTTTCCGGCCGAACTTGCAACAGGAACAACATCCCATGAATTCCATGAAGCTCATCGCCGCAGCCGCACTTTCCGCCGTCTGCGCGCTTTCCGCCTCGAGTGCCTTCTCAGCCGACACGTCGTCCGCCATGCCCCTCATCGATCGCGCCGCCAAGGGCGACATCACGGCGCCCGGCGGTGCACGCCGCCTCTCGGCCGACCAGACGGAAATGCTTCGCGCATCGTTGAGCAACAAAACGGTGAAGAACGTCATTCTTCTCATCGGCGACGGCATGGGCGACAGCGAAATCACGGCCGCCCGCAACTTCGCCCACGGTGCGGCGGGCGCCTTCCCCGGACTTGATGCGCTTCCCGTCACGGGTCAATACACGCACTACGCGCTCGACGCCAAGACGAAGAAGCCCGACTACGTCACCGATTCGGCCGCCTCGGCGACCGCCTGGAATACAGGCGTCAAGAGCTACAACGGCGCGATCGGCGTCGACGTCTTCGGCAAGCCCCATGCTTCGATCATGGAACTCGCCAAAAAAGCAGGCAAGGCAACGGGCAACGTGTCGACCGCCGAAATTCAAGACGCTACCCCCGCAGCTGTCTTTGCGCACGTTGCCCAGCGCAAGTGCTACGGTCCGAACGTGACGAGCGAACGCTGCCCGAAGGAAGCCGCTGAAAACGGGGGCGCGGGTTCCATCTCCGAGCAGCTCATCAAGGCGCGCGCCGACGTGACGCTCGGCGGGGGCATGGCCTCCTTCAAGGAAACCGCCAAGGGCGGCGAATTTAAGGGCAAAGTTCTCCTTGATGCCGCACGAGAGGCGGGCTACCAAATCGTGACGAATACGAAGGAAATGCAGGCTTTGAAGACGGCAAGCGCCGATCGTCCCGTTCTCGGCCTCTTCTCCGAAGGCAACATGCCCGTTCGCCTGAAGGGCCCGCAGGCCAAGCACTACGGCAACATTGAGCTGCCCGCCGTTGTCTGCGAAAAGAATCCCGCACGCACGGCCGATCATCCGACGCTCGCGCAGATGACCGAAAAAGCGATCGAACTTTTGAAGGACAAGCCCAACGGCTTCTTCCTCCAGGTCGAAGGCGCCTCGATCGACAAGCAGGACCACAAGGCCAATCCGTGCGGTCAGTTCGGCGAAACGGTCGATCTTGACGAGGCCGTACAAGTGGCGCTCGACTTCGCAAAGAAAAACGGCGACACGCTCGTCGTCGTGACCGCCGACCACGCGCATGCCTGCCAGATCGTCGCGCCCGACACGAAGGCGCCCGGCCTCACGCTCGCCGTCATGACGAAGGACGGCGTTCCGATGGCCGTTTCCTACGGCAACAGCGACGATCCTGAAGACCAGGGCCACACGGGTTCGCAGCTTCGCGTCGCGGCCTACGGCCCGCATGCGGCCAATGTCTCGGGCCTCACCGACCAGACGGACCTCTTCTACACGATCACGAACGCGCTCGGTCTCAAGCGAGACGCGAAGTAAGAAGGCTTTCTGTACGCTTTCTGAAACGCCGCTGACGCCTGTGGCGTGCGCCGCAGCTTCTTCGAAAGCGCAGGCTTGCGGCGCACTTTCTCTTCTGAAAAGGCATCGGCAGAAACGATTTCGCCGAAACGAAGCACTCACTTCGTTTCGGCGAATTGTTTTGTAAGCCGCATGACCGCTTCCGGCAGGGCGCCTTCGCGAGTCATTGCGAAGGCGCCCCTAGAGCGGTCAGATCAAGAAGCTCAGCTCGCGAGCGCTCCCTTTTCGACTGCAAAGTCGAAGCGGCCGCCCGCGCCAGCATCCACGCGGACCTTGTCTTCGGGACCGGCCTTGCCTTCGAGAAGAAGGCGGGCGATGCCGTTCTCGATGCGGTCCTGGATCGCGCGCTTGAGCGGTCGAGCACCGAACTGCGGATCGAAGCCGACCTTGGCGATTTCGTCGAGTGCGGCCTCCGATACCTCGAGCCCGATCGTCTGCGCGGCCATGCGTGCGGCGAGCTGCTTCAGCTGAATCTTTGCGATCGCACGCACGTTCTCGGCCGAGAGCGCATTGAAGACCACGATCTCGTCAATGCGGTTGACGAACTCGGGGCGGAAATGCTCACGCACGTCACGCATGACCACCTCTTTGATCTGCTCGTGCGATTCGCCGGCCATCTCCATGATTTCCTGCGCGCCCAAGTTCGACGTCATGACGATCACGGTGTTCTTGAAGTCGACCGTCCTGCCCTGACCGTCGGTCAGTCGCCCGTCATCGAGCACCTGCAGGAGCACGTTGAAGACGTCGGGATGCGCCTTTTCGACTTCGTCGAGCAGAATCACCGAGTAGGGCTTTCTGCGAACGGCTTCCGTGAGGTAGCCGCCTTCTTCGTAGCCGACGTACCCCGGGGGCGCGCCGATCAGACGCGCGACGCTGTGCTTTTCCATGAATTCGCTCATGTCGATGCGTACCATCGCCTCGTCGGAATCGAAGAGGAATTCGGCGAGCGCCTTCGTGAGTTCGGTTTTGCCGACGCCCGTGGGCCCCAAGAAGAGGAAGCTGCCGTAGGGACGGTTCGGATCCGAGAGGCCAGCGCGGCTTCTCAGAATCGTTTCCGTGACGCGCCGAACAGCTTCGTCCTGCCCCACAACACGCTTTTCAAGCGCCTCGCCCATGTGCAGAAGCTTCTGACGTTCGCCTTCCATCATCTTCGAGACGGGAATGCCCGTCGCACGGCTCACCACTTCGGCGATTTCTTCCGCGCCCACAGAGGTGCGAAGGAGCTTGGGCTTTTCGGCCGAGGCTTCGTGCTTTTCGGCCTTGCGAAGCTTCTCTTCGAGCTTCGGGAGCACCGCGTACTGCAGCTCGGCAAGCTTTTCGTACTGAGCGCTTCTGCGGTACTCGTCCATCTGGCGATGGACGCGGTCGATTTCGTCGCGCGCGCTCTTTTCGCCGAGCGCTTCGCTCTTTTCCTTCTTCCAGATCTCTTCGAGGTCGGCATATTCGCGGGAGAACTTCGCGATTTCCTCTTCAAGGGCCTCGAGGCGCTTCTTCGAAGCGTCGTCGGTTTCCTTCTTCATCGCCTCGCGTTCGATCTTGAGCTGAATAAGCTTGCGATCGAGCTTGTCGAGCTCTTCAGGCTTGGAATCGATTTCCATCTTGACGCGTGCGGCGGCTTCGTCGATGAGGTCGATTGCCTTGTCGGGAAGGAAGCGATCCGTGATGTAGCGGTTCGAGAGCTCTGCAGCGGCAACAATCGCAGGGTCGGTGATTTCGACGCCGTGATGCGCCTCGTACTTTTCCTGCAGACCGCGCAGAATCGCGATGGTGTCTTCAACGGTCGGTTCGTCAACGATCACCTTCTGGAAGCGGCGCTCGAGCGCGGCATCCTTTTCGACGTACTTGCGATACTCGTCGAGCGTCGTCGCACCGATCACGTGCAACTCCCCGCGGGCCAGGGCGGGCTTCAACATATTGCCCGCGTCCATGCTCCCTTCGGTCTTGCCGGCGCCCACCACCGTATGCAATTCGTCGATAAAGAGGATGATGTTGCCCTCGGAAGCCACCACTTCCTGCAGGAGCTTCTTCAAGCGCTCCTCGAATTCGCCGCGGTACTTCGCGCCCGCGATAAGGCCGGCCATATCGAGCGAGAGAATGCGCTTGCCGCGAAGCGTGTCGGGCACTTCGTTGTTGACGATGCGCTGCGCCAAGCCTTCGACGACGGCCGTCTTGCCGACGCCGGGTTCGCCGATAAGCACCGGATTGTTCTTCGTGCGGCGCTGCAGAATCTGCATCGTGCGGCGGATTTCATCGTCGCGGCCGATCACGGGGTCGAGCTTGCCTTCACGCGCGCGGGCCGTGAGGTCGATCGTGTACTTTTTGAGGGCTTCGCGCTGGTTCTCCGCATCCGGATTGTCTGCCTTGTCAGAACCGCGAACGGCGCGAATTGCCTCTTCCATAGGCTTGCGCGAGAGGCCGGCTTCTTTGGCAAGACGCCCGGCCTCCGAGCGATCCTCGCAGAGCGCGAGCAACAGCATTTCGGTCGAAATGTACTCGTCGCCCGCCTTCATCGCCTCTTTTTCCGTGAGGTTGAGCAGGTTCATGAGTTCGCGCGAAACCTGAACGTCGCCGCCCGTGCCGCTCACCTTGGCAAGTCGGTCGATCGCGGCATTCGTTTCACGCTCAAGGCGCCCAACGTTCACCCCCGCACGCTCGAGAAGGCTGCGCGAAGCGCCGTCCCGATCGGCAAGAACGGCCGCGAGCAGATGCAGCGGCTCCATGATCTGGTTGTCGTGCTCGAGCGCAAGCGACTGCGCGGCACCGAGCGCTTCCTGGAACTTGGTCGTCAGTTTGTCCTGGCGCATCTTTCTTTCCACTCCATATCGGTCGGGATGCCGAAGTCCCTGCAGCCGCCGCTCTGTCGACCGGCAGACTGCTTTCATCGCATCGGCAAAAAGCTCTTTTTCTTAGCCCTCAACCTGCAGTCAATTTTCCTGCAGGGAATTCAAAGGACTTCCATCCCGCTTGTTGCTCATAATGACTATATGGGGACGATGCGAGGAAAGTTCAAGAGTGCGAAAAAAAAAGAAAGCAGAAAACGACGGCCGCCAACGAAAACGGGCCGCACCGTGCAGCCCGTGATCGGAAAAATGCTCGGACTTCAGCCGGCACGCCGCAGGACTTCTTCGATCGCGTGCCAGGAGAACATGCCGAGCGCCGTGAGAAGAAAGCTGCCGCCGCCATGCAGCAATACGTGCAGCGCCGCTCTCCCATAGTGCGCACCCGAAAGAAGTGCTACCGCTTCACTCGAAAAAGTCGAAAAAGTGGTGAGTCCCCCGAGAAATCCCGTCACAACGAAAAGCCGAACGGCGGGCGGCACTGCCGGGTGCGAAGCAAAGGCCGCCGCCGCAAGCCCGATGAGATAAGCGCCGATGAGATTGGCCGAGAGCGTGCCGAGCGGCAGCGTCGCCCACTTGGGATTGAGCGCATAAGAGAGCGCCCACCGAAGAACGGCGCCGATAGCGGCGCCGCTGCCGACAGAAAGAGCGACGAGCCAGAAAGGACCGTCTTTCATAGGCCGTTTGTCCAGCGGGCTTTGGCCGCTTCGTCGCTCTCACGCGCATCGACCCAGCGCGCGCCCGAGGGCGTCGTTTCCTTCTTCCAGAAAGGCGCTTCGGTCTTGAGCCAGTCCATGATGAATTCGCACGCTTCGAAGGCTTCGCGCCGATGCTCCGCACAGACGAGACAAAGCACGATCTGATCGCCGAGCTTCAAGTCGCCCACGCGGTGAATCACCGTGACGTCCTCGAGCGGCCAGCGCGAACGTGCCTTTTCAACGATTTCCGCGAGCGCTTTTTCGGTCATCCCCGGGTAGTGCTCGAGCGACATGGCGGAAACGGCTTCGCCGTCATTGCAGTTGCGCACAACACCGACAAAGGAGGCGATGCCGCCCGCAGCGGGCGAACGGGCTGCGGCAAGGCGAATTTCTTCCCCCGCATCGAAGTCCTCGGTCGTGACACGGATTTTCGTCGTCTTCATGATGCGCCCTTCGAATCAGCCGCCCGTCACAGGCGGAAAAAAGGCCACTTCGTCGCCGTCGGCAACGGGTTCGTCATCGTCGGCCATCGTCTGATTAACGGCGCCGCGCACGCGCTTGAGGTTGGCAAAGGCACCCGCCCAAGGATCACCCTGCGCGACGAGCGCTTCGCGAACGGCGGCAAGCGTCGTGCGCTCGCCGTCGAGTTCGAGCGTATCCGATGCACGACCGACGGCGTCGCGCAGCGCGGCAAAGTAAAGAATGCGGATCTTCATGCTCAAATTCCCTCAAAAAAGCCGCCGCGCGAATCGTTTCGGACAGATAGCCCGTTGGGATCTTCACGCGGCGTTTTGTTTGTTTTTCTTCGTTTTGTTCGGTGTCGGCGTCAGGCAAAGAACTGACAGAAGGGGTAATAAGCAACGATGTCGCCCTTTTGAATCTTGGCCCCCGCCGGAATGTCGACAAGACCGTCGGCCCACGCGCAGCTCGAAAGAACCTGCGAGTTCTGCGTTCTGTAGATGTCAAGGCCGCCCGCGTCATTGCGGCGCACGCGAACGAACTCTTCGCGCTCGCCAACCTTCGTCCATTCGAAGTCCGCGCGCACGTGCTGCGCGCGCATGTCGACATCGACAAGCCCCGAACGGCGCAGGAGGTAGGGGCGCGCAAGCATGAGGAAGACGACAAAGCCTGAAACGGGATTGCCGGGGAGTCCGACAAAGGGCACGCCCTTGACTTCGCCGAAGGCAAGGGGCTTGCCGGGCTTGAGGCTCACGCGCCAGACGTCAAGGCGACCGAGCCGCTCGACGGCGGGCTTGATGTGATCTTCTTCGCCCACGGACATGCCGCCCGTCGAAATGATCACGTCGGCCGACTCGGCCGCGTGCTCGAAAGCGCGCACGGTCGCCTCAAGACTGTCGGGAACGTTTCCGAGATCGATCGCTTCAAAGCCGAGCGTCACAAGAAGGCTTCGAAGCATGAAGCGGTTCGAGTTGTAAATCCCGCCCGGCGGCAGCGGTTCGCCCGGCTGCACGAGCTCGTTGCCTGAAAAGAAGATCCCGACGCGCAGCTTTCGGTAGACCGTTACGTACGCGCGGCCGATCGAAGCGACCATGCCGATCGAAGCGGGCGTGAGACGCTCGCCTTTACGCATGACGATGCTTCCGGCAGCGACGTCGGAGCCGCGTACGCGCACCCACTTGCCTGGGGCGCTCGGCCGCTTAAAGCACACCGTGTCGCCGGCGCGCTCCGTCTCTTCCTGCGGCACGACGGAATCGGCCCCTTCGGGCATGGGGGCGCCCGTAAAAATCCGGGCAGCCGTCCCGACTGCAAGCGGCTCGCCGACGTCGCCCGCCGTAATGCGTTCGCTCACGGGGAGTGCAACGGGATGCGCTTCGCTCGCCTGCGCAAGGTCGGCCGCACGAACGGCATAGCCGTCCATTTGCGAATTGTTCCAGCAGGGCACGTCGATCGGGCTCGCGATGTCCTCGGCGAGCACTCTGCCCGTGGAGTACATAAGCGGAATCGTTTCCGTCTCGGCGATGGGCCGGGCCTGCGCAAGGATGCGCTCGAGCGCTTCTTGATAAGTGATCATGAAAGGTTGTCCCGAAGGTCCACGATGAAGTCGGCCGCTTCGGCGGGGTGCGCAAGCGAGAGCCGCGGGAGCGACGGCGCAAAGGCCGGCTCTTCGAAATCCGTGGCAACAGCAGCCAGCACACCGACGGCGTTGCCCAAAGGCGGCTCGCTCGAAGCACCCGAGCGGCGAACCTCTATTTTAGGGAAGCCGCCCTCGTACTTGAAACCTTCAACAATGACAAAATCGAACCCCTCAAACTGCTTCAGAAGCGATTCGACGGGCTCGCGCTCGGGCGTTTCACGCAACAGCGCCCAACGCCGATCGGATCGCACGAGCACGGCGCGCGCACCTGCCTCTCTGTAGCGCCAGCTGTCCTTGCCGGGCCGATCCATATCGAACCCGTGGTGGGCATCCTTCAAAACGCCCACCGAGAAGCCGCGCGAAGCGAGCTCGGCAACCACCTGTTCGGCAAACGTCGTTTTGCCGACGCCCGAGCGCCCGATGAAGCCGACGACAAAGGGCGTCGTCGGCGCTTTCCTGTGCGCTGCGGCAAAGGGCTCGGCACCGCACGCTTTTTCTTCGCTCATCGAGTCACTCTCCGTTAGCAAAACGGTCGATCGCTTCGCGCACGGCCGCTTCGTCGCAGGCAAGCGAAAGCTTCTTCGGCTGCAACGCAAACGGATCGGCAAAACCCTCGGGCAAGCCCACCTCGACGCCGCACGCCTCGCGGATCATGCGAGGCGACTTCGCGGGCTGTACCGTTTCAAAGCAGATCGTCTTCACGCCCACCGGATGCAGATAAATGCCGCAGTAGAGGCAGTCGGCCGTATGCGGATCAATGAGCGTGTCGTACTCAAACTGCAGCGTGCTCATCATCTCGAGACGGTTGACGTGCGAGGACATCCCGGAAACGAAGCCCGAGCGGCGCAGCTTGGCGAACTCATCCGCCGCAAGGGTGAATTCACCCTTTTCGTCGATCTCGGCCATGAGCGCCTTGACGCGCTCGGCATTGCGATCGAGAAGTTCAAAGAGGAAACGCTCGAAATTGGCCGCACGCGAGATGTCCATCGAGGGCGACGAGGTCGCGAGCGTCTCGTTCGAGGGTCTCGGGCAATAGGTCCCCGTGCGGAAGAAACGATCCATCGCGTCGTTTTCGTTTGTCGCCACAATGATGCGCATGATCGGCAACCCCATGCGCTTGGCGACCCAGCCCGCGAAGGCGTTGCCGAAATTGCCCGCAGGCACCGTAAAGACCACTTCTTCGCCGACGGCGTCGACCGCCTGCGCATACGCGTAGAAGTACGCGGCCACCTGCGTCACAATGCGCGCCCAAAGCACCGTGTTGATGGCGGCAAGTCGACCCTTGGCGCGGAAGGCCTCATCCTGCAGAAGGCGCGTCACGAGCGCCTGGCAGTCGTCGAACGTGCCGTCAATCTCGATATTGAGAACGTTCTTGTCGCGGTTGGCATAGAGCTGCGCAGCCTGAAACCGCGTCATGCGCCCCTTGGGCGCGAGCATCACGACCTTGACGTCGTCGCGCCCGCCGAAATGCGCCTCGCAGGACGCTCCCATGTCGCCCGTCGTGGCGCCGAGGAAAGTGAGCGGCGGCTTAAAGGGCGCGAGTTTGCGCTCGTAGGCAAGCGACAGAAATCGCATGCTGTGGTCGTCAAACGAGAGGCTCGCGCCGTTGGCGAGCTCCATAAGCGCAACACCGTCGCGCAGCCACGAGAGCGGCGCACAGTCGAAATTGTCGATCTGGTCACGCCCGTACGGAAAGTGTTTCGGCTGAAAGGCATCGCGGCAAAGCAGCCACAGCGACTCCTCGGAGAGCTCCGGCCAGAAGAGACGGAAGGTGCTGTAGACGATGCCTGGGTATTCTTCGCCGAGCAGGCCCTTGAGTTCGTGCTTGTCGAGCTTCGGATAGGATTCGGGCAGATACAGACCGCCGTCGGCGGCGTAGCCTTCGAAAAGAATGTCCGCGAAGGTTTTTCCGGCAGCGTCGCCGCGCGTCGAAATGTAATGCATCGTGGAGAGCCTCCGTTTCGAGGGGTTGCATTTTTGTAGCGGGCTCGCGGCGCAGCTGCCGCAGGGGCGAGCTCGGCACGAAAACCCGATTCGTAATGCCTATGCTACTCGAACTCCTCCGGCCGAAGAGAGGCGCTTTCCACGGAAAAAGGAAGTAGCCGCGAAGGCCTAGGCTTTAGGTCTTACTGGAAACCGAGCGCCGATCGCACGCGCTCGAAAAAAAACGAGCGTACGCGCGCGCCACGAGCGACATACGAACGTCATCCGCGCCGAATAGAATGAAACGTGAAAGGTGCGCCGCTATCCTTCGGGATTGCGGCGCGCAGCCCGCTCGTTTCTTTTCGGCCTCTGCGCCGCTTATTTTCGACATGCCGCTTCCGAAAGCTCCCAGCAAACTCGCAGACATTCTTGAAGACTACGGTGCTCCCGCCGAACCCGAAGACGTTCGACTGAAGCATCAGGCGCCGAAACGCCGTAAAAAGGCGGCAGATGCTGCCGCAATGCCCGCAGCAGATACAACTGATACGACTGAAACGACTGAAGCCCCCGCAGCGGCTGCGACCCGCGACGCAGAGGCTGCACCGAAAGCGGCAGCCAAAGCGCGCGCTTCGAAGGGTACGAAGACCGCGGCCCAAACCGCTGCCAAGACGAGCACCGCCACCGCCAAGGGCACCCAGGCCCGAGCAAAGACGGTGAAAGCCTCGACGAAAACGGCTGACAAGGCGCCCGCAGAACAGGCAGTTAAGCAAACGGTCAAACGAACGGTCAAAGCGTCGGCAAAGCGCGGTCGGAAAGCCGTCGAAGCACTCGAATCCACTATGCTGGCCTCGAGCGCCGAAATCGTCACGAGCGCATCGTCGCAGCCTGCCGCTCCCGCTTTCGCCGCAGCACTCGCTCCGAAGAGCGGCGCGCGCGATCGGCGCGGGCGCGCCCCGACGCCGCAAAACTTGAAGAAGCTCTTCGTGCTCGACACGAATGTCCTCATGCACGATCCGCTTTCGCTCTTCAAGTTCGATGAGCATGACGTGTTTCTGCCGATGACGACGCTCGAAGAGCTCGACAACCACAAAAAGGGCCTCACGGATGTCGCGCGCAACGCGCGCTCGGTGAGTCGCACGCTCGACGCGCTCATTGAAGCCAACGACGGTCAGATTCGCGAAGGCGTACCCTTGGCGCTTCTCGGCAACGCCGAAGCGCGCGGGCGCCTCTGGTTCGAAACCGAACCCCTTGAAGCGGAGCTCCCTGCGATGCTGCCAACCTTCAAGGGCGACAATTCGATTCTCGCAACCGTCAAGGGCGTGCAGGAAGCGTTCCCCGAGCGCGCCGCCGTACTCGTCTCCAAAGACATCAATATGCGCATCAAGGCGACGACGCTCGGCATTCCCGCGGAAGACTACTTCAGCGACAAAGCGCTCGACGACACCGACATGCTCTACACGGGGCGACTTCTTCTCGAAGCCGACTTCTGGGAAAAGACCGCACCGACGCTTCGCTCCTGGCAGGATGCGGGCGCAACGCACTACGAATTCGAAGCCGAGGATCCCTCGCGCTTCATCGTGAACGAGTGTCTCGCCATCGACGGCGACGAAGGCTTCATGGCAATCGTCACCGACGTTTCGGGCAAGAAAGTCACGATGCGGCTTTTGCGGGACTACCGTGCCAAGGGCCGCTTCAAGGTCTGGGGCATTCACGCGCGCAACCGCGAGCAGAACATGGCGCTCAACCTCCTCATGGATCCGGAAATCGACTTTGTCGCGATTCTCGGCCAGGCGGGCACGGGCAAGACCCTCATGACGCTCGCTGCCGCGCTCGCACAGACGATCGACGAGCGGCGCTTCTCCGAAATCATCGTCACGCGCGCCACCGTGAGCGTCGGCGAGGACATCGGTTTTCTGCCCGGCACAGAAGAGGAAAAGATGGCGCCCTGGATGGGAGCGCTCGAAGACAACCTCGAGGTGCTGCACCGCACCGATTCGGGCGGCGAGTGGGGCCGCCAGGCTTCGCTCGACCTCATCAAGAGCCGCATCCGCATCAAGTCGATGAGCTTCATGCGCGGGCGCACGTTCCTGCAGAAATTCGTCATCATCGACGAAGCGCAGAACCTATCGCCCAAGCAGATGAAGACGCTCATTACCCGCGCGGGCCCGGGTACGAAGATCGTGTGCCTCGGCAACATCGCGCAGATCGACACGCCCTATCTCACGGAAGGAAGCTCCGGCCTCACGTACGTCGTCGAACGCTTCCAGGGCTGGCCGCATGCAGCGACGATCACGCTCACCCGCGGCGAACGCTCGCGTCTTGCCGAATTCGCAGCCGAAGCGCTCTGACGTGCAAAATTGGCTGCTAGGAGCCGCTCAGAACGCCATGTTCGGGCGGCTCTTCTTTTTGTAGCAGTCCGAATCAGTTCGTCAAGCGCTTTTTCGTGCCTTTTTCGCTTTCTTAAGGCCGCTCGCAAGCCGCTCGGCAAGGCCGCCCTCGCGGCTTGTCGGCGTCTCGACGGCACGCCTGAGCGCCGCGTCGCTACCGAAGACCGCCACGCTTCGCTTCGTTCGCGTTACGCCCGTATAGAGCAGTTCTCGCGTAGCGAGCCCCGACATCGGATTGACGGGCAGAAACACCGCAACGTCCTCGAACTCCGAGCCCTGCGACTGATGAATCGTCATGGCGAAAGCCGTGTCGGCGGGTGGCAAGAGCGCGGGCGGAAGTCGGCGCCCGACTTCACCGAAGCGCACGACGTGCGCAAACTTGCCGTCCTTGCCGCGCTCGGGCACGACAATGCCGATATCGCCGTTGAAAACGCCGAGCATGTCGTCGTTGCGCCGAACGATCACAACGCGCCCCGGCCAATTTTCGAGGTCGAGCCGCTCGTCGAGCCAGCCCTCGGAAAGCAGTCGATCGCGAAGCTTCGTCTCGAAGTAAGCGTTCACCGCCTCAACGCTCATCGGGCCGCGGCGCTGTGCGGTAAGTGCTCGGAAGCTTTCGAGCGTCGACCAGAGCGAGCGCCATTGAAGTTCGATCGTCTCCGGCCGTGCGTTTCGACGAACGGCCTCAAGGTACCCAGAAAGTGCGCCGCAGTAGCACTCGAACTTTTCGTCGAGCCAAAGGGCGGCACTTTTGCTCAACCCGGAAGCGCCGTCAAAGGGCTCGTCGTAGCGCGTCACGCTGTAGCGACCGTCGGCAGGCGTCGCAAAAAGACGCTTCACGGCCTCAAAGACGTCGCCCTCGCGCTCCCCTTCGTCAAAGAGCGAGGGCTCTTCGGGCACATCGGCCGCTGCGCCCGAACGCGGCGCTGGGATTTCCTCAAGCTCGTGATTGATGGCTTTGGCGAGTCGCCCGATCACCGTATCTTCGGGGAAGCGCCGGCTCGTTTTGAGCGTCACGACGGCTGCACCGAGCGCCCCCCCTTCGTCGGAAATATCGGCAAAAACCGCGCCCGGCCCCACGGCTGCGAGCTGGTGCTTGTCACCCAAAATAATGAGGCGCGTCTCGAGTGAGACGGCGCGAAGCAGTCTTGCGGCAAGGTGAATGTCCACCATAGAGGCTTCGTCAATGATGAGAACATCGGCCTCAAGCGGATTGTCCTCGCTGGGACGGCGGCCGTTCGACGTGCGCGAGACGAGCCACTTGTGAATCGTGCGTTCGCGAATCGCTTGATGCTCGGGCTCTCGCGTGGCGTCAGCCGCTACAACGGCCGCCACGTGCGGCAGATTCGCAGCCAGTTTGGGCGAAGCGAGGCTCAGCATGATCGACTGACGCATGCGGCTTGCAGCCTTGCCGGTGGGTGCCGCGAGCGCGACGCGCAGCTCGGGCTTTTCGGCAAAAAGGCACTCGAGAATCTGCACGACCGTTGTTGTCTTCCCGGTCCCGGGCCCGCCCGAAATGACGGCAAAACGACGCTTGAGCGCAAGTTCGAGCGCCTTGCGTTGCAGCTCGTCAGCGCCGAGCGACTGCGCGAGCGCATTGACGCGCTCGAGCGACTCGGCGCGCAGCCGTCGCTGCGGCAGCAAATAAAACTGCAGGAGCCGGCGTGCGAGCTCGAGCTCTTCGAGCGCCTCTCGCGCAAGATAGAGGCGAGAAGCTTCGAATTCTCGATCCGAGATGCGCCCCTTGCGAAGCACGGCTTCGCCGATGTCGCCGCGCCGCTTGATGCGCCCGCCGCGCGCGGCATCGATAACAAAGGGAGCAGCGGCCGACGAGGCAGCCGCTCTAATGGCTGCGCGCTCGAGCTGTGCGTGCGCACCTACGGCACCGGCCTTCGCCGCTGAAAGCGCTTCGAGCGCCGACAATTCGCCCGCGAGCGAGAGCGTCTTCAGAACACGCAGTCCCGCTTCAACGGTCGGGCGCTTGATGCGGCGAAGCGCCGCCGGGAAACTTTCGAGCGAACCGCCTTCGAAGTAGGTCTCTACCAGTGCGGCCGCGTCTAAGGGCACACTTTGCGCTTCACCGTCGCGATCTGCTTCGTCGCGTGCTTCGGCCGTTTCCCGAGAAAGCGCATCCGCGAGCAAAAGCGCGCCTTCGAGCGCGCCGAAGCGCACGCAGACGCTGCCCGCCTGCGCGGCTTCGTCAAACGCCAGAGCGAGCGCCGTCATGAAGCGCTCGAACTCGGTGCTCTCCGTCAAAAGGAGCGCCGCTTGCACCTCTGGGCGCTCGTCGGCTGCGGCGCGGCGGCGCGCCGCGCGTAGAAGCGCCGAAAAAACACCCGAAAACCCGCCGACGCAAAGTGTGCCGCCGCCAAGCGCCGATTGAATGTCGTTCTTATGCATGGCCGCTCTCCTTGCCGTTCACCGCTGCGTACGCTTCGGTCTTCGCAGCATTCAGTACGCCCGTCTGAAGCGCCGCAAGCCGGCGAGCAGAGACGCCCGAATCGAAAAATTCATCGAGCGCCGCTATCACCTCAGGTTTCACCGGATCGAAAACGATGCCCTGCGGATTCGCCGCCGTTGTCGTCTCGGCGCGAACGCCGCGCAGGAACACGTAAATCGCGCCCCCGATCATGGATTCGCGGAATTTCTCGCCCAAACGCGCCTTGAGGAAGCGACGCAGCGCTACGAGATAGATGAGGTACTGCAGCCGATAGCAGTGCTTTCTCATCTCGTCGCTCATCGCGTTTTCGTCGTAGCCCTCGGGCGTATCCGCGACAGCGTTGCTTTTCCAGTCGATCACCCAGAACTTGCCGTCGACAGCGATGACCAGGTCGATGAACCCCGTGAGAAAGCCTGTGAGCCGCTCGCGCGTGAGTCCGGGCACGGCATACTTCGGATCGATCGCACCGAGGGCTTCCCCAAGAATGTCGGCGGTGAGCGTCGAGCGCATGCTCAGAAGAAATTCAAGTTCGGCAAACCGCATCCCGGCGGGCACGTTTTTGAGCCGCAGTCCCGGTGCAATTTCCGCATTGAGAACGTCGCAGAGCATGCGCGCAGCGCCGCGCACGGCGTCCGTCTTGGCCGCTTCACTCGGGAAGGAAAGATGCCGCTCGACGATGCGCCGAACAAAGGCTTCGCGCGCCTCGCACGCATCGGGCTCTGCGAAATGCGCGAAGTCCGCCTCTTCGAGCATGGCGTGCAGGCATGTACCCGCCTGAGCGCCTCGCGGAAACGCGAGGATGTCGCCGCTCGGCAGCCGCCGCTTTTTCGCTCCGAAGAAGGGCTTGGCACCCGCCCCCTCGGCTTCATCCTCCAGCATGCGGGAAATCGCCGTAAAACTCGAAATGCGCCACTGCGCCCGGCGGTCTTTCGCGGGTGCGGCCGTAAGCGCTGCCGTTTCGCTTGCAAGCGCGCGCACGGGCGCGACCTTGCGCGAACGCACCTCGTTGATGTCGCGCAGCACAATTGTTCGCTCGTCCGAGAGCGTTTCGAGGACCTTAAGCACCGCTTCGCCGCTCGCAGGCGACTCCTCTCCCGTGAGAATTCGGAAAAACGCGTTTTTGAGTGTCTGTCCGTGCCAGAGCGTGTTGTTCTTTGGAGAGCGCGGCCGCTGCGGCACGGTGATGACAAGCCGTTTGGCAGCGCGCGTCATCGCAACGTACGCAAGACGCAGGAGTTCCTGACGGGCTTCAGCGACTTCCGCTTCGGGACACGCCGTTTTTTCGTGCGAAAGCTGCAGCACCATGCCGCAGGGCGACACGCCCGCATCAACACGCGCACGCCGAACGGCACTCGGGCTGCCGCTCGTATCGAACTGCTCGGCATTCGGAACATAAACGATCGGGTACTGCAGCCCCTTGCTCGAATGAATCGTTTCGCCCGTGACGACGTTCGCATCGCTTTCGAGCCGAAGCTTGCGCGCTTCGCTGCCCGCCTCGTCATCGGCACCGGCGACCGCAGACTCGAACCATGCGATGAGACCCGCAGGCGTCGGGTGCCGTCGGCCCGCTTCGTGGAGTACTTCGACGAGATGCGTGTAATTGGCGAGCATGCGCTCGCCGTTATGCACGCGCAGCAGCCGCTGCGCGAGCCCCGTCTCTTCCATAAGCCCCGCAAAGGCCGACGCAACGCCGTAGCGGCGCCACTTCGCCGCACAGTTCTCAAAGAGCGCGCGCAGCGCAACGCGGCCGGCTTCGTCATCAGCTGCAATTTGCGAAAGCGGCTCCCCGATAAAGCGCGTGGCGCGAGCGGCGCGAACGACCCGTTCGTCACCCGGCGCATTAAAGGCACGCAGCACAAGGAGAAGGTCCGCCGCTTCGGGCGTTGCGCAGACGTCGGCCTTGCTGTTCATGCGAAGGCGTACGCCGTACTTCAAGAGCGCCGCACGAATGGGCGCTATCTCGTCGCGCGTTCGAACGAGAATCGCAATATCGCGCGCTTCAACCGCACGAAGAGGCACGCGGCGCTCGCCGAGCAGGACCTCGCCGATTTGAGGCGACGCGTCGCCCTCTTCAAGGGCAACGGCAGCTTTGCCCGCCTTGCCCGCGCCGATCAACGCCGCAATATCACCCGCGATCGCCTGGGCGGTCGCGTCGACGCGATCGCTCTTCGCCATGGGAAGCGATGTCACCGTCCCCCAGATTTCGAGCGGCACGACCGCCTTCCAGCTGCCGCGCGTCAAGCGAAAGAGCCCTGTATTCGAGTCGCTTGCCTTCACCTGCGTGTAGCGGAGCTCCTCGCGCAGGAAAGGCCCGCGCGAGTCGGCCGGCGCGGCCGCAAAAAAACGGTTGAACGCCTCAACGAGGGGCGGACTCGAGCGAAAGTTCTTCTGCAGTTCCGCGCAGATGCCGATACGGGCAATGAGGCGGCGCGCATCGAGATACGTGTTGAGGTCCGCCGAACGGAATCGATAGATCGCCTGTTTGGGGTCGCCCACGAAAAAGAGCGCGCGCGAAGGTTTATCGCTCGCCGCTGCCGATTCGGCCGCCTGAACCGTCGAGGCCGGATGCACGGCATCGATGAAGAGACGCTTGAAAATCGCGAACTGCAGCGGATCCGTATCCTGAAATTCGTCAACAAGCACCCCTCGATAGGCCGAGCGCAGGCTCCCGGCAAAATCGCCCGAGCGATCCGCTTCAAGACGCGCCCAAAGCTCCACGAGAAGGTCGTCAAAGGTGGCAACGCCCGCCGCGCGCTTCTTTTCGCGAAGCGCTGCGGGCGCTTCCTCAATAAAGCGCGCGAGGACCGCCGTCATCGGGTCGTTCTCCGAGGGCGTCTCAGCCGAAAGTTCGGAAACGATCTCTCGCGGCATCAGCGAGGCCGGGTGCCCCGCGAGGGCATGAAGCTTCTCAGACCAAGCCGCACCGAGCGCGAGACGCTCGCGCACGTCCGGCGCGTCGCGATACCGGTCGAGCTCTCTGCGCAGGAAGTCTTCGACCACGTCTTCACGAAGCGCGGCGTCATCGTCTTCGAGCGTCCAGTCGAGTGCGGCGCCCGACGAAAAGGCGAATGCCGTCAGCGACTTCTGTGCGAAGCTGTGAATCGTGTAGATCGCCGCCTTATCAAAGCGCGTGAGTGAGCGCTTGATGCGAGCAGCAATCGCCGAGCGTTCGTAAAAAGCGGCCACTTTCTCTGCTTTCTCACCGCTTCCCGCAAGGGCTGCCGTCCGACGCTTCTTCCAGAGCTCGAGCTGCTCGACGAGAAGCCTGTCGACTTCGTCCGCACCGAGCGTCCCCGTGAGGAACCCGTGCATGTCTGAGAGGTGATGCTTAATGCGAGCCGAGAGCTCGGCCGTCGCCGCTCGCGTGAAACTCATAATAAGGAGCGTATCGATCGGCATATCCTCTTCAACGACGAGGCGCAGCACCAGATGCTTGATCGAAAAGGTCTTCCCTGTGCCTGCCGATGCCTCAAGGAGCGTCGGCACCGTCAGAGGCGCCGTGCACACGTCAAAGGCAACGGGATTGGTCGCAGTGCCCGAGGCAACTGCGGCAACTGCAGCCTCCGAAGGCTCGCTCGGGAGCACGGCCGCCGTTTCGCTGCCCGCTTCGGAAAATACGTCGAGCGCTTTCGCTTCGAGCCCCTCGGCCAATGCCGCCTTTGCGGGTGCTGCGGCGGGTTCGAGCAGATGGGACTCCCGCGGCGCAGGCGCAGCGGGCACCGCCCGAGCGGGCGGCGTTCGATGAAGGAGCAGCTCCTGCACCCAGTCGGCTTCGATGGCATCGCTTTCCGTCCAGGCGTCCTCACCGTCGTTTGCCAGACAGTCGAGCGGAATATCGTCGTCGCTCGCCGCAGGCGGTACGTCGTCGAAAAACGAGGGCATTGCACCCGACGAAAATTCGTCCTCGAGCACGTCGTAATTCTTCTTTTTCATGTCATTCCTGCGAACGCCGACTGCGGGCGGCAACCGTCTTCTGGGCACGCACAAAGTCTTCAATCCGCGCCTCGCATTCGGGGGTGCCGCACGCCTTCATCATGCCGGCAAGCGCGTCTTCGAGTTCGCCGCGTGCGCGACGCGCCGCATCGAGATCCGCACCGCGGAAAAGGAGTTCGTCGGCACGCTCTTCGGTCACGTCGCCCGCTCTCGAGCGGTCGGGGAGCTGTGCCGCACGCTCGAATGCACACGAATAGAGTGCGTAGAGCGCCGCAGCAAAACGCTTGGCGGCCTTCGCAGAGACGAACGGAAATTGAGTGCACTCGACGGGAACCGCCTCTCCCGTCTTTGACGAGCCCTTCTTCGTCTCGCCCCGATGGAAGACTTCCGTTGCGACCGGCCGACCGGCCGCACAAGCAAAAAGATGCTCGACAAAACGCCGCTCGATTGTGGAGCCGCTCTCGCTCGAGACGCTCGCGCAAACACGAAGACGCTCGGAGACATCGAGCGGTGCCTTCGCCTTGCTGGCTTTTTCCGTCTTTTGCAGAGAAGGCTCTGTGGTTTCAAACTCAAGAGCGTGCACCGCAGCAAAGAGGCTCGTGAGGCGCACCGCAATGCGCACCGGCCGCTTTTCAGGCGTTGCGGCAGCAGGGAGCTTCACGACGATGCGTTCGTCTTCAAGGGGCGTCAGTTCCGCTTCCCGAGCGGCAACCCGCTCGGCGAGTTGCTCGGCAAAATCGATTTCGTCTTTGAGCGCCCACTCCCGAACGCCCGCCGTCCCCTTCGTCGGATCGCACCCCCAGCGCCGCTCGATCTCTTCTCGCGAGCGGCCTTCTCGCAGGTACTCGTAGGCAAAATGCTTGCGCTTCCAAGCGTCGAGCGGCTCGCGCGAAGGCATGAGCGAAACCGAGTCGGTCGCGCCCGACTCGGGCAGCACAATGCCGCTCTCTTTCAAAGCCCAATCGGCCGAACGGCGCCAGAAGCGCCAGAGGTCGTCAAAGTCCACAACCTCGACCGGACGTGCGCGCGCAATGCCTGCGTCGGCAAAACACGCTTCGCTCGCAGCATAAGCCGCAGCCTCGGCGTCCGCTACGGCTGCCAGCAGCGCTTTGTCGGTGCTTTGCCAGTCGCCGCTTGCGCTGCTGAAATTCGCTTTTGAAAAGCTGTTGAGCGATAGCCTCGTCGTGAGCTGCGCCTGCGCGGCACGGCGCGCTTCGCGTCCATGCGCAAACGACAGGAGCCAATCGCGCAATTCCGCTGCAACGATCGAGGGTTCCTTCTGATCGGCTTCGTTCGTGCCGCTCACATACGAAACAAGGAACGTCTTGCGTGCGGCGAGCAACAGGTCGAGGAACACATTGCGGTTGTCGACGCGGCTGTCGCGGTCGCCGCGACGCGGCGCGGCACCCATGAGGTCGAATTCCTCGAATCGCATCGTGCCGGGGAAACTGCAGTCGTGATTGAGTCCTATCACGGCGAGCACCTTGTAGGGCAGCCCGCGCATCGCGGACATACCGGCGAAAGTCACGGCGTTGCCCGGCCGCCCCGAAACGGTCTCTTCGCCGAGCCGCTCGAGAAACACTTTCATAAAAAGCGAGAACGGCACGGGAAGCCCCGCTTCGAGCGCCCCCGCCGTTGCGGCCGCTTCGATTTCGGCACGCACGCTGTCGGCGGCGGCTCGAATGGGGCCGTAGCTGTTTTCGGGCGTTTCAGGCGCAAAAAGCGCTTCGAGCGCATCGGCAATCCAAGCACTCCACTGCGCGGGTTCGACTGCGCATTGGGTCGCTTCAAGTCGAGCAGCTTCGCGAAGTTTTTCGAGCTTGCCCGCAATTTCGCAGAGCGTCTCGAGGAGCGCTGGTCGATCGGCGACGCGCACCCAAGAAGACTCGCCCTCGCGCACCGGCAGGATGTCGCCCCACGGCGCGTCAATTGCGTCGGGAAGCGCCAGTCCGAACGAGAGGCGCTCGAGCGCGCGCGCGAGCGTTGTATCTCGCACGTTCGCAAACGTAACGGGGTCGATCGCTTCGAGGTGCGCATCCGAAAGCCCGAAACGGTAGCCCGCCGCGGCGAGCCAAGCGGAAATCGTGCCGATATCTTCGACGGAGAGTCCGAAGCGCTCGGCCACGGGCGGCAGCGCAAGCCACGAAGTCAAGGCTTCACGCCGCGCACGCCCGCTCACGAGCGCAATCAAGTCCGAGAGCGCCTGCGCCGGCGCATCGGCAGCGGCGCTCTGTGCGCCTGTGATGCGGAATTCGATGCGCGCGCCTTCGGCGAGGCTGCCGAAAACCTTTTCAATCAAGGGGCTCGTCGCCGTAATGTCGGGCGTCACAACGAGTACATCGTCGGGCCGCAGCGTCGGATCGGCTTCGAATTGTGCCTGCAGCCAGTCGGCGAGCGCCTCGAGTTCGCGCGTGGCCGTAGGTGCCGCGACAAAGTGAATCGATCGGTCGTCCTTTTGAAAGAGCGGCGCCGATTCACTGGCGAGCTTCTCGAGATCGGGCTCGAGAAGCAGAATCGAATCCTGTACGCGGCGCAAAAGCGTCGGCTCCCGCGCCTCGAGGTAATAGCTTTGCGCGGCAGCTTCGGTTTGCGCATGCATATTGCGGAAATCGCCGAAAAGGCGCCGAGCAAACGCTTCATAGGTTTCGATGCGGCGAGCGTACGGCACACTCGGTTCGCCGGGCGAAGGTGGATCGAGTTCGCTCAGCCGCAGCTCGGGCGTCTCGAGCCCCGTATCCGCACCCTGCGTGAAGCGCCAGAGACGGTCGATATTCGCACGCACGCTCAGACCGTTGTCGGCAAGAATCGGGTGGCCGACCTCGCGGTGATCGTCGCCCGTCCCTTCGCCATCGGCCCTTCGCCAGTCGAAGAGACGCTGCGGCACGAGGTCGAACCAGTATTCGGAACAAGGATTGAGAAGATAGAACCAAACGTCCCGTCCGGCATGCGCATAGGCCTTGATGATCGGCAGCATGAGAGGCGGCACGACAAAAGGCGCAAAGATGTGAAGCGCGTCGGGCAAAGGCGCCCAGCGTCCCGGCCCCACCTCGAGATGTTTCAAATGTTTGGGCGCCTGCGCGAGCGCAGCGAGCGACTGCGGCAACGCCGAAAGGAAAGCCTTGCCCTGCCAGTTCGGCTCCTGCGCCAAACGCACCCAAAGCATGCGCTGCCACAAGTAATCGGGATGGGTTTCCAGCCGACGGCGCTCATCGAGTGCTTCGGCCCCCTGCGGCACAAGTTCTCGGTGAATGCCGAGCCAGTCGAAAAGCCAGTCGACACGGTACGTCGCATAGGCGACGAATACGCTCGAAATGTGTCTCGCGAGCGCAAAGATCTCTTCGCTCGAACGCCCCTCCAAATAACGCTCGAGACGGCTCGACGGATCGGCCTCGCGCACCGCCGCGCGAAAGCTCCCCGGTCCCTCTTCGCAAAGAATGCGCCAAATCATCCAGTCGGCTTCGTTGCCGACGACGTTCGCGAGCGGCTCCTTCGAAAAGAACCCCATCCACTGCGATAGATACATGAAATCCATCGCTGCGCAGACAGCGTTTTGCTTGGCGATGGCGCGCTCAAGATCGGTTTGAACGGCTCGGCTCGGAATGATGACGGGTACCCGCTCGAAAACCTTCGCGCAGAGTGCGTCAAAGTCGGACGCATCGCGCTGCGCTGCCTGCCCACCGAAGCCAAGGTGCTCGATATTGGAAAGCAGCACCGCACGAAGCACCTCATAGCTGTTGCTGTAGACCGTATGAATCATTTGACGAGCGCGCCTCCTTTTCGCCTCAAGACCCGGTCCGCCGCCCGAGCCCCTGCACCATTGCTACCGAAGCCTTTCTCAAGCCGTGAAATAGACGAAAAGGAGAATCCCCGTCATGGCGAACGCAAGCGCCACCTTGACGGCCGTGCCGACGATCATGCCGATCCAGGTCGCGATGCCGACGCGCCCGGCGTGGTAAAGATTGCGCTTTGCGTAAAACTCGCCCACCGCCGCGCCGATCAGCGGCATAAAGAGAAGCCCGAAAAGCCCCAGGAACATTCCGATCACGGTTCCTACGAGCGAGCCGATGATCCCGGCCTTTGAGGCCCCCGCTTTCTGCGCGCCCGCCGTCTGTGCGACCGTGTCAACGACGACCCCGATCGCGGCGAGCACGGCAAGAAAGACGATCGTCTTCCAGCCGACCTTTTCAAAGTCGTCCGCCCAGCCGATGAGCCAGGCGCCGCCCGCAATCATCGGCAGTCCCGGAATCGCAGGCACGATCGTACCCGCAAAGCCCAAGGCAATGAGAACGAATGCGCCGAGCCAGCAAAGAAGAGCCGCCCAGTCGAACGCAGCAAGAGTTTCCATAAATCGGTCCGTTGTGGAAGCAGTCGAAAATTTGCGCCCTGTGGCGGCATCCGTCAGTGCGGCGCCCGCCGAGCGCTATTCGGAAATGATGACATGTTTGCCGACTTTCTACCGCAGCCTGCGCCGCAGAGCGTCGCACCGTCCACGGATTAATTCGCAAAAACCGCAAAAAATTCGCGTAAAAAACGGGCGGCCCGAATCGCTTCGAGCCGCCCGTTGTGCTCTCGGACGCTTTTTCAGGTTGTCACTCTTCGATCCCGCCCCAGTAGCCTTCGTCCGTGTAGGCCTCAAAGCGGGTATTGCCGCCCAAGAACGTCATTCGAAGCGTGCCGATAGGACCGTTTCTCTGCTTGGCAATGATGATTTCGGCCAGATTCTTTTCGGGCGTGTCTTTGTTGTAGACAACATCGCGGTAAATGAACATGATCACGTCGGCGTCCTGTTCGATTGCGCCCGATTCTCGCAAGTCCGACATCACGGGACGACGGTCCGAGCGGCTGTCGACGCTTCGGTTGAGCTGCGAGAGCGCAATGACGGGCACGGAAAGCTCCTTGGCGAGCGACTTGAGGCCTCGGGAAATCTCCGAGAGTTCCTGCGAACGGTTGTCGGTCGCACGGCTGCCGCCCGACATGAGCTGCAGGTAGTCGACAACGATGAGTCCAAGCGGTCCCGCCTGATTGACGAGGCGGCGTGCGCGGCTCGAGAGCTCCGTAATCGAGAGCCCGGGCGTGTCGTCGATGAAAATCGGCTTGTCTTCAAGGCGATGCATCGCCGCCGTGAAGTTGTCCCAGTCTTCGTCGTCCAGGCGTCCTTTTCGCAGCTTTTGCGCATCGATTCTGCCGACGGCGGACACCATACGCTGAGCGAGCTGCTCGGCGCCCATTTCCATCGAGAAGACGGCAACGGGAAGCTCCTGATCGACGCCGATGTTTTCAGCGATGTTGAGCGCAAGCGAGGTCTTGCCCATCGAGGGGCGTCCGGCAATGATGATGAGGTCGCCGCGCTGCAGGCCCGCCGTCACGTTGTCGAGATTGCGGTACCCGGTCGAGACGCCCGTCACGTCGCCCGAGTCACGGCTTTCATAGAGCTCGATGATGCGCTGGCTCACATCGCGAATGAGTGTTGCCATCGGCTGGAAGCCACGCTGGCCGCGCGAATTGCGCTCGTTGATCGCAAGCACTTCGCGCTCGGCATCGTCGAGAATTTCGCGCACTTCGCGCCCCTCGGGCGCGAGCGCGTTCGTCACAATCCGGTCCCCAACGGCGATCAGCTGGCGCAGCACCGACGTGTCGCGCACGATTTCGGCGTAGCGGCGGATATTGGCTGCCGAAGGCGTATTCGAGATGAGCTGCGTCAGATACGCAATGCCGCCTGTCTGTGCTTCACGCCCCTTGTTGCGAAGGGCCTCGGCAAGCGTGACGGGGTCGGCGGGCTTGCCGCTCTGAATGATCTGCGCGATCTGTTCGTAGATCTCTCGATGATCGAGCCGGCAGAAATCGTCGGGCTTGATAACGTCCACGACGCTGTCGAGCGCCGAGTTGTCCGTTAGGAGCCCGCCGAGAATGGCCTGTTCGCTGTGCACGCTTTGCGGCGGCTGGCGCACCGGCGCCGATAGCGCATCGGGCGGCGCCATCGTCGGATCGTGCGGCGCGGGGGTCTGTGTCGTGTCTCTGTCGGTCATCTTCTACCTTTCACGCTGGCGCGGCAGGCGCAGCGAGCATCGTCATCGGGCGGGTCTTTCGAGCGCCGTCGAGAAAAACGCTCGCGTTTCACCCGAAAAAGAAAATCGTCCTTAGCTTAACGAAGAAAGGGCCTCCTTTCGGAGACCCCTTCGTCATTTCAAGCACTTTTTGCTTCGGAAACAGATTCCGAGCGTCGGTGCGCGAAATTAGGCTTCAGCGACAACCTTCACCGTGATGTCGGCGGTGATGTCGGTCATGAGGCCGATCGTGATCACGTAGTCGCCCGTGGCCTTGATGGCGCCGAGCGGCGTGCGGACCTGCGACTTCTTGATCTGGAAGCCGAGAGCGTCGACAGCTTCAGCGATGTCGGCGTTCGTGACGGAACCGAAGAGACGGCCGTCGACGCCGCACTTCGAAGCGATCGTGACTTCCTTGCCGTTAAGCTGAGCGGCGAGTTCCTGGGCAGCAGCAACGCGTTCGGCCTGGGCCTTTTCGAGCTCGGCACGGCGAGCTTCGAATTCGGCGATGGCGGCCTTCGTGGCGCGCTTGGCGTGGCCCTGGGGGATGAGGAAGTTGCGGCCGTAGCCGTCCTTCACCTTGACGATGTCGCCTAGTTCGCCGAGATGCGCGATCTTTTCGAGCAGAATGACTTGCATTTGGATACTCCTCTCAGCGATTACTGGTTGTCCGTGTAGGGGAGAAGGGCGAGGAAGCGAGCGCGCTTGATCGCGGTGTCGAGCTGACGCTGATAGTGCGCCTTCGTACCCGTGAGGCGAGCCGGCATGATCTTGCCGTTTTCCTGGATGAAGTCGCGAAGCGTTTCGACATCCTTGTAGTCGATCTGTTCGACGTGTTCAGCCGTGAAGCGGCAGAACTTCTTGCGCTTGAAAAGCGAATTTTGCTGGTTCGAACGGCGGGGCTTGCCCTTGCCCTTAGCACCAAAAGCCATGTTGATGACTCCTTAATTGAATTCCGTGATGTGTACGATGAGGCGCCGGCTCTTCATGGACCGCGGCGCGAGAAAGCCTTTGAGGCTGATCTGCGCGCCGGGCGCAAGTCCGTTGAGCGCTTTGGCTGTTTCCGCGTAGGAAACGGCAGGAAAATCGAATTCAAGCGTTCGGGTTCTACCCGCTTCGACAAGCTGCGCACGATGGTGAAAGGTGCCTTCGAAAACTTCGAGGCCCGCGGGCGTATACCGCACCGCTTCCTTGCCCGTGAGCGTGCCGACGAGCTCTACCGAATTAATGCCTGACACGTTTTCCCTCGCTGCCGGACCGCCGCGGCGGTCTCAAGCCGAGCGCGTCTCTGTCGAATTAAGCGTTGGCGGCTTCCTGAGCGGCAGCAGCGGCAGCTTCGGCGGCGACCTTCTTCGCTTCTTCCTTCTCGACGACCTTCATCATCGGGGAAGCGCCCGTTTCGGCATGCTTCGTCTTGACCGTGAGGTGACGAAGAACGGCATCGTTGAAGCGGAAGCCGTTTTCGATTTCAGCGAGAGTGTCGTGGCCGCATTCGATGTTGAGCAGCACGTAGTGAGCCTTCACAAGCTTTTCGATCGGGTAGGCGAGCTGACGGCGACCCCAGTCTTCAATACGGTGGATCTTGCCGCCCTGTTCGGCGACCAAAGTCTTGTAGCGTTCGATCATCGCGGGGACCTGTTCGCTCTGGTCGGGGTGCACGATGATGCAGATTTCGTAGTGACGCATTTAGCCTCCTTGCGGAAAAAGCTGCCCAAAGCGTCTTTTGGTGCAGCAAGGACAGGAAAGGACGCGATTCTACCTGGAATTCGCGTCCCGTGTGTGTAAATCGGGCCGATTTTTTTCGTCCGATCGATTTTTCGTCGTTTTTCAGATGCGCTCGGCTGCGGCAATGCCCTTGGGCGCCACTCCTTTGGCGATGCGCTGTCGGAGCGACTCGAAAAGGCAGATGCCCGAAGCGACCGACACGTTGAGGCTCTCGACGGTCCCGACCATCGGAATGGCCGCGAGGTCGTCGCAGCGCCGGCGCGTGAGCTGACGCAACCCCTCGCCTTCGGCGCCGAGCACCCAGGCAAAGGCGCGCGTCTGCTCGAAGTCGTAGATCGACTTTTCCGTGTCGCCCGAAGTCCCGACAACCAGCACGCCCGCGTCGCGCAGTTCGACGATCGCCGAAGCGAGGTTCGTCACCTCAACGACAGGCACCGTTTCCGCAGCACCAGCGGCGGCCTTTGCAGCGGCGGGCGTCATGCGAGCCGAGCGGTCGCGCGGCACGATCACGGCCTGTACGCCTGCAGCATCGGCCACACGCAGACAAGCGCCGAAATTGCGCGGATCCGTCACGCCGTCCAAAATGAGAAGGAGCGTTTCGGGCGTGATTTCGTCGAGCAGATCGGCAAAATCCAGTTCGCAGCGTTTTTCATGCGCGAGCGCCACGATCCCCTGATGCGGCACGTCGGGCGAAAGCCCCTCGAGACGGCGCGCGTCGCCATTCATCACGCGAACGCCCGCAGCCATGAGCTTCTCTCGCATTTCACGCATGCGCTTGTCACGGCGCTCGGGATCGACATACACCGCTTCGATCGAAGCGGCATCGAGCTTGAGCCGCGCAGCCACGGCATGAAAGCCCGCGAGCACAACACGGTCGCTTTTACTCGTCTTTTCCGATTTGTTTTTGGTCACGGCTTGATTCAGCAATAAAAGAATTAAACGGCTGACGCCCGCGGGGCGTCCCGACGGGCGAGAGCATAACAGTTCGTCCGATGTGCTGCGCCGGGAAGCGCCGCCCCGGCCTCAGAACCAGTCGTCGCGGTAGCGCTGTCGCTTGGCGCGGCCGCCCTTGACGACATGCCGGCTCGAATTCGTTACGAGCTGGAAGTTGATGCGCCGCGTCTCAAGCTCCACGGCATCGAGCCGAACGACGACGCGGTCGCCGATGCGCACCTGCGTCATTTCGTCGTAGGAGGTCATCGTCATCTGCGATTCGTCATAGTCGTAGTAGCCCCAGCCGAGGTTCGAGATATGTACGAACCCTTCGATCGGCATCTCGTCGAGCGAGACGAAGACACCCGCAGCACACATGCCCGTCACGGTGCCCTTGAACTTGCGTCCGACGCGGCTTCTTAAGTAGTCGCACTTCAAAAACTGCATGACGTCGCGCGAAGCATCGTCGGCGCGCCGTTCGGCCGCACTCGTCAAAATGCCGAGACGCGCCCATGCCTGTGCACGTCCGGCAGCGGTTCTGTTCGAAGCGGGCTTTTCTTCGCGTTCGGGCTTCGCGCCGAGCGAGCGCGCATGATAGCCCGACATGACGGCTGCGTCGTCAAAGACGACCGAGGGCACATAGCGGCGCTTCGTGAGAATGCCCCGAATGGTGCGGTGCAGCAACAGATCGGGATAGCGGCGAATGGGTGAGGTGAAATGCGCGTAGGCCTGGTACTGCAAACCGAAATGACCGACATTTTCCGGCTGATAGCACGCTTTTGACATGGTGCGCAGAATCGCCGTCTGTAGGAAGGGCATCGCCTTCGTCGCTTCGATGAGCGCCTGAAGCGACTTTGCCGACCCGTCCCCGGCGCTGAGTTTGAAGGGTGCAAGCACGGATTTGAGCGTGGCGAGCCGATCCGCACTCGGCTTTTCGTGCACACGGAAAAGCGTGAGCTGCTTGTTGGCAAGCACGAATTCGGCCGCGCAGACATTGGCGACGAGCATGCACTCTTCAATGAGTCGGTGCGCATCGTTGTGCTCGCGAACGCGAAAGCCGGCAATCCCCCCTTTTTCGTCAAAGATCACCTGCGACTCCTGCGTTTCGAAGTCGAGCGCCGAGCGAGCCTTGCGCGCCCGGCGCAGCGCGCCGTAAAGCGCATGCAGGCGTCGGACCTCTTCGATGCGCTCGCCTACTGCTTCGAGACCGGCAGCTTCGCCTGAGAGCGCTGACCACACCTGCGTATAGGTGAGGCGTGCGTGCGAGTGAATAACCGCCGGATAGAACTGGTAGGCAGTCGTCTCGCCTTCGGACGAAACGAGCGCGTCGCAAACCATGACGAGACGATCGACATGCGGGTTGAGCGAGCAGAGGCCATTCGAGAGCTTCTCGGGCAGCATCGGCACAACAGAAGCCGGAAAGTAGACGGATGTGCCTCGCATCTGCGCATCGCGATCGAGGGCCGACCCCGGCCGCACGTAGTGACTCACATCGGCAATCGCGACAAGCAGACGCCAGCCCGAATCCGTCTTTTCGCAGTAAACCGCGTCGTCGAAGTCGCGCGCGTCCTCGCCGTCGATCGTTACGAATGGCAGGTCCGTTAAATTGACTCGATGCGCAAGACTCCTGCGGTCGACCTTGTCGGGCAGTGCGAGCGCTTCGTCGAGCGCCTCGGCGGAAAATTCGATCGGCACGCCGTGCTCAGCCGAAGCGATCGCCATTTCGCCGAGCGGATCGTCCGTGCGGCCGACACGGCGCACGAAGTGCGCTTCTAGCGCATTCCAGTCCGGACCCTCCCAATTAAAGGGCATTTTTCTCGGCGAGAGTTCCGTCTCGTCAAGCTCCACCTCGATCGCGTCGCGCTTGAGATCGACCTCAGCCGGAATTTCTTCACGCGGTACGCTGAGCTCGAAAGGCGCGAAAGCCGAGACGGGTGTCACCGAAATGCTTCGGCTTCCCGAATAGGTGATGCGGCACACCCAGCGCTTCTGACCGCGAGAAATAAAGCGGCCGATACGCCAGCCGTGTTCTGCGCGGCGCAGCTCAACAACGTCCCCAGGCAGATAGGATGCTTCGCCGTTGAGTTCGAGTTCGACCGAAGGGTCATCCTGCGACATCACGCTCATGCGCTCGAGCTGGCGTGCACCGCGAACCACACCGTTGACACACTGCGCGTCCGGGTGCTCGAACCAGTTTTTGCTCTCGCCGCCAAATCCGCTTTGGTGCAGCGCCACAATGATTGCATTGGCGACGCTGCGCGCCACGCCAAGCTTTTTGATGAGGAGACTCTTCGCTTTCGCGTAGCTCACGTCCGCGCCGACTTCGAGAATCGCCGCCTTCGCGTCTTCAATCTGACGCGGCGTCAGTTCAAGGATCGTCTCTTCGACAGGGGCCTTCTTTTTCTTTTTAGCCATATCGTCTTCTTCCGGTGCCGGAAAACCGGCGAAATCTCGGCGCCGCTTTCCCGACTGTGCATCTCGTCGCCGAGCTTAATCGAATCGCCGAACGTACGCCGCTTCAATTTGCCCGCGCTTTTGCCGCAAAGCAGGCCTCGCTCGGCGCCGCAGGCGGAAAAGCTTTTACGAGACTCTTAGTCAATTGTTTTCTATCGTTAGCTACTCAACAAAAGTAAGCAATAAGGATCATAGTATGAGGCGCAAAATCAGCCGCCGTTTTCTTTCACGCCTCTGCCCGACTCTCGTCCCGCATGCGACGTAGTGCCCACCGACGATGCAGCACGCTTCTCTGCGAAAGTCGCGGCAATGTCTGCCACCCGAGAGGCCACCACGCAGCAGCCGAGCGTTTTTTTGAAGATTTTTACTTTCCACCCTTGACAAAAAAGGGACGCTCAGGCAAAATTCATTTCCTCGGTTGCCCGGGTGGCGAAATTGGTAGACGCACCAGCTTCAGGTGCTGGCGGCTTCACGGCCGTGAAGGTTCGAGTCCTTTCCCGGGCACCAGCCGAATTTATGAGCCCGCAGATCTAACGGTCTGCGGGCTTTCTGCTTTTTCGCCAATCGGTTTTTTCTCGCCCCAAACAATTGCCGCTTCGATGCGCTCATATCAACCGAACGCACACGAAGCGGCGGCGCGCGGCGCGCCCGATGGCGCGCCCTTTTTGCAGCCGATCGACCGAGGCAGTAGCCCGACCGACAGATCGAGACTTAGCGACGGCGAACCGGCGGCACCTCACACTTGAGGACAAACGTGAGGAAGGCATAGAGAAACCCGCCCGCAAGCATCGCGGCAACAAGCCCGATGTTGGCGACGGCAAAGACGCTCTTTTCAACGCCTTCGGGCAAGAGGAAGCTCACCACATGCGCAATGTAGGGGTCCGAGGACGTGATGGTGCCCAAACCGATCAGCGTTGCAACGCCGAGCGAAAGGAGCGCCGTCCAGCGCCAGTTGCGGCCACCCTCGCCGTAGGGCTGCGCCATGTCGACGTCCCAGCCAAGTCGGCGCTGACGGATGAGGTCCACCATTTCAATGGCGCCCCAAGAGCCCATGATCACGGAAATGGCAGCAAGGAACGACTGGAAGGTCGAGACAAAGGAGTCGGAAATAAAGAGCAGGTAGAACGAACCGAGCGCAATGATCACGGCGTTCACAAGAGTCGTCGCCCAGCGCGAGAGCGGCACGCCCATCGCGAGAAGCGCAAGACCCGAGCTGTAGACGCCGGTCATCCCCGCGGAAATGAGCGAGACGATGATGACGATTGAGAAAGGCACGTAGAACCAGAAAGGCAGAATCCCCGTAAGCGCAGCGAGCGGCTCGTGGTTGGCCTTCTCAAGAAGCGCAGGATTGCCCACGGCAAGCATGACGCCGAGGATAAGGAGCACCGAAACGGGGAGCGCAATGCCCGTCATTGTCCAGAAGACGACGCCGCCCGCCGGGGTCTTTCTCGGGAGATAGCGCGAGTAGTCGCCGCCATAGTTGAGAAAGCCGAGCCCAACCATCGTCATGGCGAGCACGATGCCGCCCAAGAACGTACCGAAGCTGCCCGAGGGGGCCGAATCGAGCGCGCCGAAATCGATCTGCGGAATGAAGAAGAAAAGATAGACGAGCGTCATTAGGCCCGTGATCCAGGCGATGGGCTTTTCAACCTTCAAGATGAGCTGATGCCCGTAAATGGCGCCCGACATCGTGAGAACGATCACGACGACGAAGGAGAGCAGCGTGCAGAGTTCGGTCGGGCCGCCAGAGCCGTTCGAAAAAACGGGCAGAAGATGAGCAACGAGGTCGGCGAGCGTTGACGTAGCCATCGAGAGCATCGTCACCTTCCAGCCCATATTGGCCACATACCCGAAGAAGGTCGGGATCTTGTTGCCGTGATAGCCGAAAGCGAAACGCGACTGCACGAGTGTGGGGAGCCCCGTGCGGACGCTGCCGACCGCAAGAATGCCCACGAGCGCACAGGAGGCGAAGTAGCCGATCACACCCGCGGCCATTGCCTGCCAAACCGAAAGGCCGAGACCGAAGACGTAAATGCCGCAGGTAATGCCGAAAATGGAAATGTTCCAAGAGAACCAGACCGGGAACAGGTCGGCGGGCTTGCCGTAGCGTTCGTTGTCGGGCACGGGATTGACGCCGTTGCGCTCGATTTTGGGAGCTTCAGACATATTGAATTGCTGCTTTGAGTTGAAAAAATCGTTTCGTAGTTGTTTTCGCGAAGAGCGGGAGCTTTCAGCCGTGAAGCGCGAGGAGTTCGGCAACGGTGGGTGCGGTGGCTGCGCCTTCACGCCCCGTCACGACGCTCGCAACAGCGTTGGCAAGCCGCACGCTTTCGTCAAGGGGCAGACCGCACATGCGCCCTGCAATGAAGCCGCCCGTGTGTGAGTCGCCCGAACCGATCGTGTCGACGACATCGACGGGGAAGCCCTCGATCAGGCGCACGACGTCGCCCTCGGCAAGCACCGCACCGCGCGCGCCGTCGGTAACGACAGCAGGGCGGCCCGTACGGTGCGAAAGTATGCGCGCGGCGGCTTCGGCCGAGGGCTCGGCCGTCATGGCGCGGGCTTCCTGCGCGTTGATCGTAAGAATCGTGCCGAGCGACAGGAGCACCTTCATGCGTTCGGCCGGAATTTCAAGCGCACGCGGACCCGGATCGAAAATGAGATCCGCATCCGGACGCTTGCGGCGCAACGCTTCGAGCACCACGGCACCGTTTTCCCCCTCGGCCTGATAGCCCGAGAGGTAGATCAGATCGAATTCGGCCATATCGAAGTCGTCGAACCAGTCGAGCGACATGCGCCGCTCAATCCCGAACATCGAGACGAACGTACGCTCGCCATGCGGCTCGACCAATGAGAGGCACCAGCCGTTGTCGCCGCGGTCCGAATAGCGGCGAACGGGATAGCCGCGCTCGCGAAACGCCTTCTCGACAATGTCGGCGATCATGCCTTCGCCGACGGGCATGAGTGCTTCGAACGGCAGTGCGAACTTCGAGAGTACGTCGGCAACATTGAAGGAGCACCCGCCAACCGTCGTCGTGCGGCACTCGCCCTCGAGGTCTCCGCCCGACTGCGGCATCTGCGGCACGCGCACGACCACGTCGACGAAGGCGCTCCCGAGGATGAAGACTTTCTTTTCGGGCGCGAGCGAACGAAGGATCTCAGGCACGCTTCGCATCTCAGTCCCCAATCGTGAAGTTCGCGCGTGCTTCGAGAATCCGCTTGGCGAGTGCGCGGAAGTCGATTCCATTCGTCGTTTCTAGGTACTTCACAACCGATTCGTCCATACCCGAAATGCCGCACTTGGCGCCGCAGATCGCGCACGCCATTGCGCCCATCGTGTCGGTGTCGCCGCCCATGTTGGCACACATCACGGCCGCCAGCCATGGATCGCGGCACCAGAGTGCAACGGCAAGCGCCGCTGCGACGGATTCGCTCGTCATCGTGCCCGTGCCGATCGCGCGGTAAATAAGAAGACTCACGTCTTCTTCCGAGGGGGCGTCGCCAAGCTTCTCAACCATGGCTTCGAATGCTTCGAGACGCGCAAGCACGGAAGCCGCCCAGGTTGGCTCACCCTTGACAAGCGCGATCGGATGGATCGCAGCGATATCGGTGCGGATCTCGTCCCAGCTGCGGCCCGCAACCGCCGACGCGACGGCCTGCGCCACCATGGCGGCGCCCGAAATCGCGACGTCGGTCGAATGTGTCACACGGCTCACGCGCGCAACCGTTTCGGCGAGCTTTTCGTGCTCGTTTGCCTCAACCAAGCAACCGACGGGGGCAATGCGCATCGCCGCACCGTTCGTGAGCGAAAGCTTCGTGACGGCTTCGGCATCTTCGCCCTTACTCCAGGCAAGGAGCGACGCCTTCGACGAAGGACCGAGCAGATTGATCTCAAAGCCGTTCATCGAGCGCACCCACTCGAGCAGATCGTCGGCAAGCGTCTTCGCGGGAGGCACCGTGCCCGCCTTGAGCAGCGCCTCAAGCACCACAAAGGCCTGCGCCGAATCGTCGGTGTAGTGTCCGGCCTTGAAATAGCAGGCAACGATGTTGTCGGCCGGACCGTCGAGAAATTCTTCAATGCGGCCGAAGCGGCTGCGAACTTTTTCACGCGGCCACAGTTCGCCCGGCACGCCGAGCGCGTCGCCAAGCACCATGCCGGCGAGCGCGCCGGCAATTCGGTCTAAGGTTGCATCGGTCATAAGTGAAAACCCTCTCGATTCACCTGGATTCAAAAAAAAAGAAGTTACGCATTGTAAGAAAAAACGACTGCGTGTTTGTTCGGAACTTTGCTCCTAGAATGACCTCAAGTGCGTTTTTTACTTGACGAGCCCGCCGCCCATGACCGCCATCACCGCTCAAACGCTCAATTACGCCGAAGCGTTCCGCTACCACGTCGAGCGTCTTCCGTCGGAAACGTATCGCTTTCACCTGCCGCAGCTCGAAGAGGCCGCCTACGAGGCGCCCTCCTTTGCCGTCGGACGCGCCGTTCTTGAGGAACGCATTATTGCGGCGCTCGAAGCGCGTATTCGCGCGCACAAGCCCCTGCCCGCACCGTCGCGCCCGCACGCGGGGGAAGGCTGCATTGAACTCTCGCCGACGTCTCGCGCAAAGCTCCTACTCATCGTGACGGCCAATCGCACGAACGTCTACCCGGCCGAACTTGCCAGACGACTTGACATCAAGCCGCAGGAAGTTCAGCGCATCCTGCGCCTCTCGCACGCGACAAAGCTCGACACGATCGGCGAGGCGCTTCGTGCCATGGGGCACAAGCTCCTCATTGCGCTCGAGCCGCTCGACGAGCGACCCGAACGCAGCGCAGACTGAGACGAGAAAGCGCACTCGCCCGCGTTAATCCACCCAGATGTCGTAATGGACCGTCGCCTTGAAGTCGCCTGCGGTCACGGCGGACTCCATCTGGCAGACGCCCCATTCGACAAAGCCTTCCGCGCCCTGACGCAACGACGTGCGCTGCTCGAGCGAGAGAAACGCCGTGTCCTCGGCAAGCCAGCTTCTCGCCTCCTCCCGACCGCAGCCCGCCGCTGCGTTGTAGCGGTGCACAAGCGCAAGACTCGGGTGTGACGTTCTCGCGTACCGGTCCGACGACGCAAACGTGCCGCTTGCGGGCGTCAAGCGCATGCGAACGGTCCCCGGCGACGTGCCGCGGTGACAGACGACTTCAATGTCGGTGCGAGCCGCGGCAAGCCGATCGCCCTCGCGCCGGGGCCGGATCGTACCGAAATCGATCTGCACGGGCGAAAGCGAAAAACGACAGTCGGCCCTGAGCGTGGCGCGCTTTCCCGTGAGAATTTCCTTCGCGTGCACGACTCCTTTTTCCGTTGCGACGGCTGTCGACAGCGAAGGAATATGCACGGTGCCGGGTTCGAGCCGGCAAGGCTCGCTCGCGCAAACAAGAACGGGGCGCAATTCACCGCGCAGCCGCCACGATTCGAGCGAGCCTTGCGCTTCGGTCGCCGTCTGCCCCCCTTTGCCGAGAACGCCGAAAACGGGCGCCGTCCGATCCCCGTAAGCAACGGTGCGCGTCGCTGCCGCCGTCGGGTCGGCGCTCTCCCAAACGATTCTCCTCGCAGGGCCAGCGAGTTCCAGGCGACCGACAAAGGTCACTAAGAGCCCCGCACCGATCGAAGCGGGCAGCGTCGTCGCGCCCGATGCGGCGCCGGTCGTCGTGGCGAAAAGCGCCACATGGTTTGCGAGCGCGTCGACCGAAACCACTTCGTCCACGCGCTCGACCGAAGGACTCTCCCAGACAACGCGAGAGGCCTCCTTTAGTTCACCGAGCGAAAGATCGGGCGCCAAAACGGCTCCCTCGACCCCCATTGCCGCGCAGCCCATGAGAAATCCCGCGGCATCTTTACACCATCTTTTTCCAGCCTTACGTTCATCAGTCCTGTGAATCATCATTGAATTTCCGAGTCCCATTCCCGAACTTCCGGCCCTTCGCCTTCAATCCACAAACAAGGAACGCGCTTGCGCAACACGGGCGAACCGTCGTCGGCAGACGCATCGTCCAAAATGGCGTAACAGGCTTCTTCGCCGTGCTCGCCCATCCAGCGAACCTCCGCAATACCGGCGGGCGGCGCCGCCGAAATAAAGGCCCAGCCTTCTTCATCCACAACCGATACGGGCAACTGCGCTCGATCCGTCAGAATTCGCACTTCCGAGCCATAAGGCGCCGACGTGCCGTCCGGACGCGTGACGTCCAAAAAGAGCTCGGTTCCCAAAAATGTTTCAAAATCGAGCCGCACGAGGCCGTTGTCCGCCGGTACCGCACGCCCGTAGAGACTATTGATCGTGAGATTGGGCGGCAGCGAATTCGGATCGATGCGCAGCACATTCAGCTGATAGTTCGTGAGACCCGAGGCGAGAATCCTGTCGCCCGAACGCACGCCGCCCTGAAAGTCAAGAAGCTGCGCACCCTCGCCGTCCGGAATCTTCACGACCGCTAGACCGCCTTGAAGCGAGCGCGCGAATATGACGCCGTCGTCATAAAGCAGCACCCCGCCGCTCGCCGCTCCCGTGAACTGCGTGTAGCTTTCGCCGCGACGTACGCCGACGCTGCCCTGCACGTGCTCGCCCGTGTAGGCATAAGCCGCTTGAAGCGACTGCGTGTGCGCAGCGTCGCCCTCGGCCGCATCAAACTGCAGGCGGTAAGCATGTGTGCCCTCTTCGTCAAAGGCCCCCGAGAGCGACGTCATCGCACTTTGCGACGTTTTCGAACGCGTGCCGCCGAGCGTGAGAAGCGCATCGTCGGCGCCGCCCCCGTATGCGCGTCCGAACAGTACGGAAAGCGGCACGGAAACGTTGAGTGAAAGCACCGTTTCGGCGGTTGCGCCGCGACCTGAGACATGCTGCAGCGTGACATTCCAGAGCATGCGCTTTGCCGAAAGACTCCAAGAGCCCGAAAGACTGCGTGCGGCGTCGCCCGAGACGCTCCGCGTCCAGAGTCCGGTCAGATTCGCGTGCCCGAACGCACCCAAAGGCTGCGAAAGTGAAAACTCCGTTCTGTCGCGGGTGTGCGTGTCAAGGCCCGAGACCGTTACGGACTTGCGAAGCGCGTCAGAGAACGTTGCAATACGTCCCGAGAGCGCACGTTCGTAAGCGACATTCGCATACGTACCGGTGAAGCCGAAGGTCTTTCGCCAAACAAGCTCAAGTTCGGCGCCGCTTTCCCGTTCAGCCTTGCCTGCCGACGCCATGCGTGCCGCACGAACCTGCGCGGTCAAGGCACCCGCACGCCCGACGTCGGCCGCGAGCCCCAAGCCCGCCTTTTGCAGCACGCCGCTCGCGAGTACCGAACCGAAAGCCGTAAAGCCCGACTCGAACCCATAACCCAAGGAGCCTGCCGCGAGCCACGGGTGCGAACCCTCGGCGCCGTCGTAGGTTCCCGCCGCAAAGTCCCAGGAAAAGCGTCCGGTCTTGAGCTGCTCGGGCGCCGTCATGAAGGGCACCATATAGACTTGCGGCGGCCCCACGGTTTCTTCAACCGTGACTTCAATATCGCCGCCGTAACCGATCCCCTCGATGTGTTCGATGCGAAACGGCCCCGGTTCAACCGTATCGCGCCAGAGAATACGGCCGGCCTGCCGAACAACGACGCGTGCAACCGAACGCGCCGTTCCCGTTATGACGGGAAGGTAGGAGCGCTCGCGCACGTCGCGCTGCTCGTCATCGTCTCCAAGCGCAATGCCGCGGATCGAAAGACCGTCGGCAAAACGGCTCGACGTCGAGAGCTCGCCGATCGAAAGCCGTGCGGTCATATCGGGCACAATGCGTGTTGCGTAACCCTGCAGCCACGTCCAGCGCATGTCCGAACCGCCGTGAGCACTCTCGTCATACTGTGCCGTGCCGCGCGCATAAAAGCGCCATGCGCCGACGTGAATGCGCGAAGAGAGCGACGAGAAGGCCGACGTACTAGAGCCGGATTCACGCCGCTCGTGTGCGGCGTTGACGCCGTACTGCAGGGCCGCCATCGGCACCCCCCAATTCCAGCGGCGCCTGTCGACGATGCGGCTTTCTCGCTGCGTCTTGAAGTGAACCTGCGGGATGCTGATGCGGATTTCCTGCGCACTCGTGTCAACGACGACAACCGCGCCTGGAATGTCGCGCTCGATCGAGTCTGTCTTCTCCATGGGACGCTTCTTGGCGAATGCCGGAAGCGTCTCCCAGCGCAGCGGCAGTACGAGCACGGCCAGATACGGCAGCGTCGCACGGGGTTCGCCTTCAGGCGTAAACGAAATGTCGACCCCGAGTCGCTGCATGAAGACCCCGTTCACAACGATGTCGTACGTGTGATGACCTGCGAGCGAAGCCTGCGTGAGACGCTCGACATCGGCGCTCGTAAGCGTCACGCCGAGTTCGCTGCTAAGGAGCTCCAGATCGAACTCGTAGCTCGGCTCCTCCCCCCGCACCAAGCTGCTCAGGAGGGAGGCCGCAAGGGCGATCGATCCGAGAACGGCGCGGGAGGCGTTTGTCATTTAATCCTTGCGCCCCCTGCCGAGCGCGTCTTTTCGCTGCGCGTGCACCGCGTCCGCACGTCTCGCGATATTGAGCGTGCGCGTTTCTGTTGCAAAGCCGTACTCGTCGATCAGGCTGAAGCTCACGCGCTTGGGACAGCCTTCGCTCGCTTCGTAAAGCCGCTCTTCGTGCGGCGACACCATTTGTCGGCGTACATCGTTGGGTACGGCAATGCCGTCCCATTCGAAACGGCCGAAGGTGAGCCAATAGCCGGAAGGATTCGCGACCAATAGATGCGCGAGACCGTCGTCATCCACGATGCAGTAGGCGTCGAGCGCCTCTGCCGCTTCGCGCACGCCCGTATCGTTTACGAGCATGGTTGGACGATAAAAGAGCTTGAGCGTCGTTGTGATGACGGCGCGAACAACGGGTTTTTGATGCGCGTTCTTTTCCTGTGCGGGCACCATCTTGAAGCGAATAAGACGTGCGGATTCCACAACTGCGTTCCCGTCCTCGGCGCGCGACACGTCGTCGCCCGCGCCTTCGCGAGACGCAAGACCCGTCTTGACGATTCGTACGGTGAGCGTTTCGCCCGGCATCAGGAGCCGCACGGGCGGCACGGCGGAAAAAGCTCGGTCGTTGCGCGTTGTCTGTCGATCGACACTCACGAGCCGAACGGACGTAGCAAGCATGTAGGGCGTTTCGCTCTTATTCGTGACATCGATCGACGCAGACTTGGCCCCTTCGTTGAAGACAACGCGCGTCTGCGAAAACGTGATCGGCGCGCTCGGCGCTTTCGCCGCGCCCGTCTGTCCGATCGTCGCGAGAAGGCTCAGAGCGAGTGCGGCGAAAGTCCGGAAGAAAAGCTTGTGCATCAGTTTCTCCCTCTGGCAACGTCGGCTTCACCCGTGCGGATGCCGCCCAAATCGCTCACGGCACGCCAGACGACTTCGGTCTTCTCGTTCGTCTTGCCCTTGGGAAGCCACGCGGCATCGAAAGTCATCGACGCAAAGGGCGCGATCACGTCCGACACTTCATGCGAAACGCCGTTGACCGTGAGGGAAGCGAGCGAGATGTGAAAGGGCGACGCGTTCTTCGCCACGAGCCCGCCGTCGGTCCACGACCACTCGAGCCCCTCGATCGCTTCGCGCATCGTGCCCTTCATGCCCTTCGGGCGATAGAAGACCTTGAGACGCATGACGAAATTGATATTGAGCCGATTTTCGCGGTCGTTCACCTTCGAAGGAATTGCTCGCGTGTAGAGCCAGAACATCGACTCGCGGTCCTGCGGCAGGCTTGCCGGATCCGTCACCGTGACGCGCACGCGCGTGTTCTTGCCCGGCAGAAGCTTCGCGAGAGGCGGCGTGACGAGGAAATCCTTTCGCCGCTCGCCGTGGTCGGCCGTCTCGATGTAGCTCTGTACGAGAAAAGCGAATTCGGACGTGTTTTTGAGAATAAGACTGCCGTCGTGCCGTCCCTTTTCAATCACGACGCGTGTTTCGTTGTAGCCGATACCGCGAACGAGCCGCTCGAGTGCAGCCTGTTGGGCGTGCGCGTCGGCTTCCTCTAAGGCAAGAAGCGCCGTGTTCTCCGCGTGCGCTGCACCCAAAAGTCCAAGCGCAACAGCGACCACAAGGCAGGACCTCTCAGACGTGAGCGCGCAGCCGATCCGACGCAAAAAAGCTCGAGCAGCGTACAACGCAAACAAAGAAAAGGACGGCAAAAATCCCGAGCCCCGGATCGGGCTCGACAGCAAAATGAGTGGCAACGGCATGAAAATTAAATGACTCGGCCGGAGCGCCTCGAGACGAGCGGCGGCGCTCCGCCGCTCAAGCGAACGGCCGGGAGTGGAGAATGCACGTGCGAAGTCTGCCGATGCACGAGCCTCGGCTCGCGTCGGAAGAGTCGCTGCAGGACGTGCCCGACACGCTGTCCAAAGACGTAGCAGCCGGGCGTGAATCGAGCGAAGGTCGCCGCTTACTTGTATTCGATCTGGAACGTCATCTGGCCGTTGACCGTGCCGGGGGTAACATCCTGAATCTGATGCGCGGCAATGGCGGCCTGGAAATTGAACTCGTAGGCCGAAGAAGAAATGCCGTTGCCGAAATTAGGTTTTACAACGACAGGGGTGCTTTGCGCGAACTTCAGCTCCTGCTCGCCCTCTTTGTTCCAAACGCGGATGCCGACCCCGCGCGCAGCGTTACCGCCGTCCTCTGTGATGCCGAGCATGCCCGTGTCGTTCGGGTTGGCGTCAACGAGAGAAAGCGTGGCGAGAACTGCGCTGCCCTGAACGACGGCGCAGTCCGTCAATTTGATCGAGAAGCTCTTTCGTTCGGCCGTGTGGTCGTAGCTGCTCTTCAGCGCAGAGGTATGGACGTCGCCGAGCTGGACGGAAATCTGCTTGCTCTCGGCGGCAAGCGTACAGGCCGACTGCACGACGCGGCCGGAGAAATCGATCCGACCGCTGTTATCGGCGGCAAAGGAAGGAAGCGCGGCCACAAGAAGAGAGGCGGTGAAGACGAATTGACGCATAGCTGACTCCAGAAAACGGAAGTGAATCGAAGATGTGCATGACTTCTCAAGCTGCACATCGCGACTGCGCAATTCGATAGGTCTACAGATCGGTACCACCTTTATTATTCAGGGTTGTCCCTCGAAATTTGATAAGATCCGTCGATCTTATCAGAAAGCCAAACGGGAATGTCAAGGCGGTCGAACACCTTTTTTAGGAAACACACTCGGGGAAAGACTTAGATCAAACCTCGTATATCGATCGACCACCGAGCGGACCTCCTGTCACTATCAGATCGATAGAGGCGGGGAATCAAGTACTCTTTTTGGGACTACAAACAGCATCGGGTCCGCTGACGGTTGGTTGCGGACCCGATGGACTTTTTTGCTCAGGCTGCGCTTTACTGCGCGGCGTCGATATTCGCCGAGGCGATCTTCACCTGATCGACATGCACGTTGAGCGGCGCCTGTGCGTAGCGCAGATCAAGTTCAAGTCGGTTGTAAGGCACCTCGATCCCTTCGGCGACGAATCGATCGTAGATCGCGAGCGAAACTTCCGTCCTGAGCGCAGCCGTACCGTTCTTCGGATCCGCGCACCAGAAAGCGAGCTTCAGGTCGATACCCGAAGCGCCGAACCCTTCGACGTAGGCCCAGGGCTTGCGGTCCTTGGCAATGCGCTTGCGCTCGCGCATGCCTTCTTCGAGCATGATTTCGAGTGCGCGCCTCACGTCCGCGTCGTAGGCCACAGAAATCGCCACGTACACCGTGCTCGCCTCGTCCGTGTAGGAGTAGTTCTTCACGGTGCTCGTCACGAAATTTTCGTTCGGCACGATGCACTCGATGCCGTCGGAACTCCGAACAACCGTGTAGCGGGTATTGATCTGCGTAATGCGTCCCTTGAAACCGCCCACCTCAACCATGTCGTCAATCTTGAGGGAGCGATCAAGCAAAATGATGAACCCCGAAATGTAGTTCGAGGCAATCTTCTGCAGCCCGAAGCCCAAGCCAACGCCCAAGGCACCGGAAAAGACGGAGAGCACCGTCAGGTCGATGCCGACACTCGAGAGCGCAATGATGATCGCGAGCACGAAAAGCGCGATTCGAATGACGCGACCGAGCACGATCTTGAGGTTCGAATCAAGTTTCGTTCGACCGAGCAACGTATCGGAGATGCCCGAGAGCCACTCCGCAATCGCCAGCGTCACGAGCACGTTGAGAACCGCAATGAGGCAGGCCCAAAGCGTCACGTTGCCGCTGCCGATCGGCAGCTTCGTCGTCTCGAGGAACATGACGATCGCATCGAGAATACCGAAGAAGTGCAGGATGACGAGCACCCAGAAGAAGACGGCAACAATCTTGCGGAAATTGCGCGAGAGACGCTTCCCCGTCACAAATTCGTCGAAGAACCCAGTGCAGAAGGAAAGAACGGCAAACGCAAAGAAGACGTGCATGAAGATTCGGCAGAGCACGAGCGAATTGTCCGTGTAGCCGAAGCCTTCGACAAGCGTATACGAGCCAAGCAGCACCGCGAGCCAACCGGTCGCCGAAAAGGTTACGTGCCGCGCAATCGAAAGCAGGAAGCGCTTGAAATGCAGAAGCTGCAGCTCGAGAATCGGGTGCGCCCCGGCAGCGGCCTTGGCTTCGGCTTCAGCCGCTTGCGGACTTTCCTTGCCGTAGTAGTGAGCAATTACAAACGCATTGATGCGCCAGGAAACAAGCCACCCCAATCCGAGCGCGACAGCGACGACTGCCACCTGAAGGGCAATATTCTCAAACGAAAGGTAGTCGAGCATCACGTCGACAATCGAACGGCTTGCGGTCGCGCCGTCGATCGTCAGATCGCCCGCTGCTGCAAGGGCCTCTTCTGCCGCCTGGTTGACGGCGGCTACGTCGGGGGTCTCTGCCATGATTTGGCTCTCCTAAGGACTGGCGGAAGGACGCCACAAAAAAAGCCCCGCCTGCATTGCTCTGCAAGTCGGGGCGCCGGAACTTGTCTCTGGCTTACTGGGCTTGAGGCGCCCGTTCAAAAATCAAGCCTTGAGTTCGGGATGCTTGGCTTCAACGCGCTCGATAAGCTTGTCGGCACCGAGGGCATCGTAGCACTCAAACGGTTGGTGAATCCAGGGATTGTCGGCGAGATACTCAACATACCAATCGGGCTTGAGGACCGAGTGAGCTTTGTACCAAAGAACGGCGACGCGGATTTCGGTAATGGCCGGATAGCGCGTCTTCAGATGCGCGATGACTTCGCGGATGGTCTTCCCGGAGTCGACCATGTCGTCGACGAGAAGCACCTTGCCCTTGAGGTCGCTCACGCCCGTGATGCAGTCGGCGATGTCGAGGTCGCTCTGAACCGTCCCCTTGGCTTCGCGGTAGGAGCTCGTCGCCAGAATGGCGAGCGGCATGTCGTAGACACGGCTGAAGAAATCGCCCGGGCGCATACCGCCGCGGGAGAGGCAGAGGATCGAATCGAACTGCCAGCCGCTCTTGGCGACGGCATGCACAAGACGTTCGTTGAGGTCGATGTAGTCGTCCCAGGAATAGTGCTTGTCGGACATGGGTGAAACGCGAGTTGTGTTGCTCTGAATAAAAACGAAGCGGGCGGCAGGCAGATGCTGTGCGCCTGTCGCCCGTCTGAGCTTCGTTAAAGTGCCGTTATTTTAATTCGCGAACGGATCCGTGTGCAAAATCGTCTGTTCGCGGTCCGGACCGGTCGAAACGAGTGCGATCGGCGCACCAGCGACCTCAGCAAGACGCGTCAGATAGCGGCGAGCGGACTCGGGGAGCTTGTCCCAGTCCGTGCAGCCGAAGGTGCTTTCCTTCCAGCCCGGGAACTCTTCATAGATCGGCTCGCACTTGGCGACGGCATCCGCCCCCGCAGGCATCACGGAGAGCGTTTCGCCTTCGTACTTGTAGCCGACACCGAGCTTGACTACATCCAGTCCGTCGAGCACATCGAGCTTCATGACCGCGAGGCCCGTGATGCCGTTGATCTGAACGGCACGGCGCAGCGCAGCGCCGTCGAACCAGCCGCAACGACGGGGACGCCCCGTCACGGCGCCGAATTCGTTGCCCTTCTGGCGCAGCAGATCACCCGTTTCGTCGTGCAGTTCCGTCGGGAAGGGACCTTCGCCGACGCGCGTGCAATAGGCCTTCGTGATGCCGAGCACGTAGCTGATCTTGTCGGGACCGACGCCCGCACCTGCACAGGCCGAGCCCGCAACGGTGTTCGAGGACGTCACGTACGGGTACGTACCGTGGTCGATGTCGAGCATCGAGCCCTGAGCGCCTTCAAAGAGGTAGCTCTTGCCCGCGGCGATATCGGCGTTAAGACGCTCAGAGACATCGCAAACCATCGGACGCAGACGTTCGGCGTAGGAGAGCGTCTCTTCAATCACCTTTTCCGGATTGAGCGGCTCGGCGCCCAGGAACTTTTCAAGGATGAAGTTGTGCAGCGTCATCACGGCGCGGACCTGTTCGGCGAAGCGCTCCGGATGGAAAAGATCGGCCACGCGCACGGTGCGGCGGGCGATCTTGTCTTCGTAGGCCGGACCGATGCCGCGGCCCGTCGTGCCGATCTTCTTGTTGCCGAGCGCAGCTTCGCGCGCATGGTCGAGCGCGACGTGGTACGGCATGATGAGCGGGCAATTGGCCGAGACGTGCAGACGCTTCTCGACATTGGGCACGCCGACGGCGATCAGTTCATCTACTTCACGGAAGAAAGCCTCAAGCGACACGACGGCGCCGTTTCCGATGAAGCATTCGCTCGTAGCATGCATGATGCCCGAGGGGATAAGACGCAGGATGGTCTTCTTGCCGTTGATGACAAGGGTGTGACCGGCATTGTGGCCGCCATTGAAGCGAACGACGCCCGCGGCCTTTTCCGTCAGCCAGTCAACGATCTTGCCTTTGCCTTCGTCGCCCCATTGAGCGCCGATCACGACAACATTCTTGCCCATTTAGGTTTCCTTCGAGTGAATAAAAAATCGAGCGGCGTTCCGCCTATTCCGGCGGCTGCGAACGGCCGGCGCAAAGCCGAGATCTCCGCAAAGAGAGCTCGGCTTTTCGGACGACCGACTGCGTGCGTTCAACGCAGCGGCAGCGTTTTCTCCGGGCACGCCGCGGCAGCGGCGCATCCGCCGTCGCGAAAAGAGTCCTTTTAAAAGACTTTCAAATGACCTTCACGCTGCGGGCGCACGACCGCTTCAACTTCCAAGTGTGACGATAGCACGGCCGCAAGACGAAATGGGCGCGCGAAGCCGCGCGCCGTGGGAGGTAGTGCGTTCGTTTTGACCGACAGAATCAGTCAAGAACGAGCCAGACAACGGCGAGCCCGAAGAGCACGACCGTCGCAGCAACCGAGCGAATCCGCTCGGGCGGCACCTCGGCGAGGTGCGCGAGCATGCGCTGCCAGCCGACCGGATTGATGAGGGGCGAAAGCCCCTCGATCACGAAAATCCAGCCGAGCACGAGCAGGAAAAGGTCAGTGCCCGTCATTGCGCCGTGCCCTTGACGCGATGCGCGTCACGTGCAGCATCGGGCTTGTCGGACTTCAGGTAGTCGAAGAAGTCGGCCGACGGATCGACCACCATCACGTCGTTCTTCTGCGCAAAACTCTTGCGATAGGCTTCAAGCGAGCGATAAAAGCGCGCGAATTCCGGATCCTTGCCGAAAGCATCCGCATAGATACGAGCGGCCTCGGCGTCACCCTCACCCTTCGTCTTCTGCGCATCGCGATAGGCCTGCGCGAGAATGACTTCGCTCTGGCGATCGGCGTTGGCGCGAATGCGTTCAGCTTCGGCAGCACCCTTCGAGCGCTCTTCGCTCGCGACGCGCTTGCGTTCTGCCTCCATGCGGCGGTAAACCGATTCGGAAATTTCGGGCGTAAAGTCGACGCGCTTCATGCGCACGTCAACGATATCGATGCCGACGTCGCGAACACGCGCCTGGAGAAGCTCGGAAATTTCCGACATGGCCTTTTCACGCTCCGAAGAGGTGATCTGATTGACGGTGCGCTTGTTGACGGCAATGTTGAGCACGTCGCGCAAAAGCGCCGAAAGCCGGTCGCTCGCCGCGCGTTCGCTTCCCTGGAACGACACCCAGTAAAGGCGCGGATCACCGATGCGCCACTTCACGAACGTGTCGATCATGAGGTTTTTCTTTTCGCTCGTCTGAACGAGGTCGGCCCCCGAAGCGTCGAGCGTGAGGATGCGCTTGTCGAGGTAGACAACATTCTGCAGAGGCGGCGGGAGCTTGACATGAATGCCCGGCTCGTCGACAACCGTCTTCAGTTCGCCGAGCGCAAAGACCATGGCGTACTCGCGCTCGTTGACGGTGTAAAGGCAAAGCTCGCCGAGCCCCGCGATGACGGCGAGACCCACAATGGCGGAAGTAAGTCGCTTCATTTTTTCGGGACCTCTCAGTATCAGCGGATGCGCGCGCGCATGCCGGAACGAATGTCGTCAAGGGGTTCAGTCGAGTAGACCGCGCCGTTGGTGTTGGACGTGCCGGCGGGCTGGCCCGCCGCGCCCGAAGAGGCGCCTGCCGTTGTCTGGGCAGAACCGCTCTGCGCCGCAGCTGCGCTCTGGGCGGCTTCGCTCTCCTCAGCAGCGGTCTTGGCTGCCGCCTGCGTAGAGGCGACGATCTTGTCGAGCGGCAGATAGAGCAGGCTTGAGCCGCTCTGCTGATCGACGTACACCTTAGACACATTCGAGAAGACGTCGCGCATCGCATCGACATAGAGTCGGTCGCGCGTGACGACAGGCGCTTTTTCGTATTCGGTGAGAACGCTTGCGAAACGGTCGGCATCGCCTCGCGCCACCTCGGTCACGCGGCTCTTATAGCCTTCGGCTTCTTCCTTGAGGCGCGCAGCCGTACCCTGCGCCTTCGGAATCACCGCGTTCATGTACGCTTCGCCCAAATTGATGGAACGCTCGCGGTCCTGACCGGCCTTGACCGCATCGTTGAAGGCGGCCTGCACCTGCTGCGGCGGCTGCGCGTTCTGAATCGCAACGCTCATCACTTCGATGCCCGTACCATAGCGATCGAGCATCTGCTGCATCGAGGTCTTCACGGCTTCGGCGATTTCGGCCTTCGACTCGAAGAGTACGCTGTCCATCGCCTTGCGGCCCACCACTTCGCGCATGGCCGATTCCGCGGCCTGCGTCACCGACATGTCGGGTGCACGGGTGTTGAAAAGATAGTCTCGTGCGCCTTCGCCCGTCTTAATGCGGTACTGCACGGCAAACTGCACGTCGACGATGTTTTCGTCGTCGGTGAGCATGAGCGCTTCGCGCAGACGATCATTCGACGCGCGCGCGCCGATTGCGGCCGTACGCACGCTGCTCACGTCAACGAGCTGCATGTCCTGAATGGGCGCAGGGAAGCGCCAGTGAAAGCCCGGCATCGTCGAATCCGTATAACGCCCGAACGTCGTTTCAACACCCGTCTGCCCTTCGGGGACGATGTAAAAACCGCTCGCGGCCCAGCCGAGCACCACGCAGAGCGCGAGGATGCCGAGACCGAAATTCTGGCCTTTGCCGCCGCGGGGCGCCTGCGGGAATCGCATCGTAAAGCGCGGACGACCGCCGCCAGCGCCGCCTCCACTGCCGCCCGAGCGACCGCCATCGCGGTCGTCGTACCGGCTGAAACGCTCGTCGGCTTCATCGTCGTGGCGAGGCTGCGCGTAGCGTTCATGCACGCTGCGATCGCTGGCACGACGTTCGTCACGCTCGTCGTCGCGACCGCGCTGCGGCTCGTCGTCGAGCGAAAAATCGTCGCGGCTTTTGAGCTTGCTGCGGGCGTCGTCGTTCGTACGGCCCGCGCCACGCGAGCGCGATCCATTCAGAACATCCGACCAGAGATTGCGGAAATCGTCCCAGAGCTGATCGATATCGGGCTCCTGCGAACGGCCGTCGGCATTGCGGCGGTCCTCGCGGCGCTCGCCGCGATCGGACGGACGACCGTCGCTCTCTGCAGGACGACGGTTCGCACCTTCGGCCTCATCGGCGTTCTCGGAACGATCGTTGACGCTGCGGCGCTTTTCGTCTTCAGACGAATCGCTTTCACGGCCCCAGCGAGGGTCATTGAGTGACATCTTGTTAACCGATTCCAGTGAGCCGCTTCTTGACGACCGGCAGCAGTCCCGAAGGCGCATACCGGCAAAGCGGCAGGTTCTTACGTGTGTTTGATCGATTCTATCGAATGCTTCCGGGCGCTAGGCGAATTAAAAGGCCTTTGTATTGCTTTGCAACCATTTTGAACGCCGAAAGCCGAGCGGCGGAGTGTTTCGATGGAGAAATAAAAGCGGCCGCCCGACACCTCGAGCGACCGCCGGAATAAAGCGATCGATGCGCACGCGCCGAGAATCGGAGCGCGCCGCCGCTGTCGCTTGACGCCTCGGACTCGAGGCTTCGATTAGAGCAGCGTGAAGAAGCGCGTAATCATGCGAATGCGTTCTTCGACCGTATCGAGGCGCAGGAATTCCTTGTCGCAATGGAAGCCCCCGCCCGCCGGCGCGCAACCGTCGATCACGGGCACACGCATTTCAGCAATGTGGTTGCCGTCCGAGCCGCCGCCCGCGTCAATCCACGAAGCTTCGAAGCCTTCGAGTTCGGCAGCCTTCGTGATCTTGGCGACGAGTTCCTTCGTATCCTGCGAGAGCGGCATCGCGGGCGAGTGGTTGAGGTTCTCGATCGTCTGCGTGACACCCGGAGCCCAGGTGACGCCCGCGAGCGCGCGGATTTCGCGGTCGAGATCTTCGTAGTGTTCGTCAAACCAGTAGCGCGTATCGATTTCAACGACGCAGTTGTCGGAAATGACGTTCGAAACCGTGCCGCCTTTGATGACGCCCGGATTCACCGTCGTGCCGCGCTTGATGTCGGCGAGACCGGCAGCAGCGAGCGCAAAGCGCATTGCAGCGACGTTGGCGTTGGCGCCGTCCTGCGGGTTGTTGCCGGCGTGCGCGGAGACACCCTTGAATTCGACGCGGTAGCTCGTGACGCCCTTGCGCGAGCGAACGAGTTCGCCGCCGGCGCGGGCGGCTTCAAAAATCAGCACGTTCTTCGCACGCTTGCCGTGTTCGCAAAGCCATGCGGTAGAGGCCTTAGAACCCGTTTCTTCATCGGGATTGAAGGCGCAGCAAATCGAGAGGCGCTCGAGGTCTTCAGGACGGGCGAGCTTGCAGGCATAGTACGTCGCGAGGACGCCGCCCTTGCAGTCCGAGCACCCAGGGCCGTAGGCACGGTCGCCTTCAATGCGAAGCGGACGCGCCGCGGCAGTGCCGTCGGGGAAGACCGTGTCGAGGTGCGCGTTCATCATGACGTCGTAGTACTCGGCCTCGGGCTTGTTGCGCGCGAGCAGCCCCTTGCCGACCGTCGGCCCGAGGTCGACGAGTTCGCACGTGAAGCCGATCGACTCGAAAAGGCCCTTCATGATTTCGGCCGCGCGCGTAACGCCCGCGGTGTTTGCCGTGCCGCAGTCGAGATTGACGAGCGGTTCGAGGTCCTTCAGATAATCGTTGAGAAATGTCATGATGCATCTCCAAAATATGTTGAATGGACGGTGTGCCGCCTGCGAGTGCGTCCGGCCGCACGAAGCGGCACGAGTGCGAAGACCGCAGGCCAATCTAAAACGAAAGCGACGGTTCCGTCGGAACAGCGTCGCTTTCGCATTTTGTCATTGTCGAAAAACCGGCGATCGATCTCTCGCAATTAGGAGCCCATCACCACGATGCGCATCACGAAGAGGGAGATGAAGGCGGTGATGATCGGCATCGCCATGATGAGGGGAATGCTCTTGCCCTTGATGCCGATAACGCCGAGGCAGCGGCCCATGTACTGGACCTGCGAGCCCATGAGGTAGATCGCGGGCGCGCAGATGGCGATGTGCGTACCGTTGATCGCGCCGTTATCGAAGAGCGCGACCGCGACGCCGACACCGCCACCCATCGACATCCAGCCGCCGAGGAGCACCGTGGCAGCTTCGCCTGGGAGACCGAAGACGCCCATGAGCGGGCCGAAGGCCGAACCGATCAGAGCAAGGAGCCCCGAGTGCTCGAGGATCTTGATGATCACGAACGCCATCAGAACGTTCGGAATCGTCGAACTCGCGGCAATGTTCCAACCCTGAACCGCGCCCTTGACAAAGACGTCGGTAATCATCGGCTTAGCATTTTCATGTCCGGACATTTTGAAATCCTTCTGTATGTGATTGTTGTCTCGATGGAGTCGTTGCGACGTCCGGCCCGATTAAGCGGCCGCCTTGCGGTCGGAACGGATGAGAATGAGGCGCATCAGGTTGGCGGCGAACACCTTGCCGATGAGCATGACACCAAGGCACAGGCCGAGGCTCACGGGAACCGCAGGCGTGCCGTCGGCGGCGACGAGGGTGAAGAGAACGGCGCCCGAAGAGAAGAAGTTCGTAATGCAGGCGTCGGCCGTCATCTGGAAGGAGGCAAAGATGTTGACTTCGCGTTCGGTGAGTTCACCGGCATCCTTGAGCTGGCGGGTAAGCGCAGCGCCGCCGTCCGTCGACTGCAGCGAAGCGATGAGTGCGAGGGTGGCGCCGCCCGGAATGCCGAGGAGCGGACGAAGGACCGGCGTGAGCATCTTGCGCGCGGCGCGCAGAGCACCGTAGTGGTCGAAGATCGTGATCATCGCGAGCGCAAACATCACGGTCGGCACAAGCGTCAGCGCAAACATGAAGCCGTCGATTGCGCCCGAGCCGCCCTTGCCGCGGAACGAGGTCATCGCCGTCTTGATGGCGCCGTCAGCTTCGGTCACGCTGCTCACGAGCTGGCCGAAGGAGCCGTTCATCGTCGTGAAGTCGAAGATGCCCCACCATTCCTTGCTCGCGCACAAGCCCGAGAAGAAAACGATGGCGAAAATGAGCGAGATGTAGCCGCCGATGCCGACTTTGTCCTGGTCCGCGACGGGGGTGTTGGTGTTGTCTGACATACGAGTTCCCTTTTTCTCTTATGTTTTACTCGGTCGCCCCGCCGGACCGACAGGCGGTACATCTTCTTGATTGAGATGCTTGCGTGGAGAATCCTTTCGGCCCAATGCAAATCTGATCTCCGGGCGCCGATTGAGCGATAAATTTTAGCGGATGCAGGGCGACGGTAACATTCGGAAATAACTTAAAGCCTTCGAATACGGGCAAATCCATCTAAGCAAAACACCGAAGACGGCTTGATCCGACTTCGGTGTTTCGGGTAAGCTTGCAAAAATCGTGTGCGTTTTCAGTCGTTTTCGACTGTGCTTAAAGCAACGCCTCGAGCTCGGCGAGCTCCTCCTGCGGCGTCTTGCGGCGATGCTCGGCGTCGTCTTCGATTTCGAGTTCCCAGGGCTCCAGCTCGCGCGGTGTCGAGGGATTTTCTTCGCGCCAGTTGGCAGCAAATTCCGCCACGGCAGAGCGCAGCAGATCGAGCCCCTCCCCCGTGAGTGCGCTGACGAAAACAGCCTTCGGGCGACCCGTTTCGTCCCGAACGATTTCGGGCGTGTTGCCGCTCAGGTCGATTTTGTTGTAGACGAGAAGCACAGGCACATTATCAGCCTCGATATCGGCGAGAACGGCATTGACTTCGTGAATCTGCTCTTCCCGCACGGGCGAAGCGGAATCGACGACATGCAAAAGCAGATCGGCGTGCACCGTTTCATCGAGCGTCGACTTGAATGCTTCGATAAGTTGATGCGGCAGCCCGCGAATGAAGCCGACCGTGTCGCTTGCGACAACCGTTTCTTCATCGTTGAGCCAAAAGCGACGTGCGGTCGTATCGAGCGTTGCGAAAAGCTGGTCGGCCGCGTACGAATTCGCTCGCGTGAGCTTATTGAAAAGCGTCGACTTCCCCGCATTCGTATAGCCCACAAAAGAAACGCTCAGCGTGTCGCCGCGCGAGCGGGCACGGCGCTGCGTACCACGCTGGCGTGCGAGGCGTTTCAACTGATCACGAAGCTGCTTCATTCGAACGCCGATCATTCGGCGGTCGAGTTCGATCTGCTTTTCGCCGGGGCCGCCGGTTTTACCCAAACCGCCGCGTTGGCGCTCCAAGTGGGTCCAGCCGCGTACGAGGCGCGTCGAGAGATGTTCGAGTCGTGCTAGCTCGACCTGCAGACGCCCTTCGCGACTCTTGGCGCGCGCGCGGAAAATCTCGAGAATGAGCTCCGTACGGTCCATGACGGGCATCTCGAGACGACGCGCAATGTTGCGCTCCTGCGCAGCTGAAAGCGCAATATCAAAAACAATGACGTCGGCGCCGGCACTCTTGGCGAGTTCACCCAACTCGTCGATCTTTCCCGAACCGAGAAAAGTCGCCGGATCGGGCTTATCGCGCTTGGCCTGCATGATACCGCAAGGCTCGAGCCCGTCGGACAAAACCAAAAGCCGCAACTCTTCGGCCGAATCCTGATAAAAGGTTCGACCGACGGCTACAGTCACGAGAAAAGCGCGCGAAGCCTTAACTTCGCGCGTCTCATCAATTTGAAAGACAGTCAGATTAGTTCTCCGAAGCGACGGCGGGCATGTTCACGGCGCGCGCGGGAACGACCGTGCTGATGGCGTGCTTGTAAACCATCTGCGTCACGGTATTGCGAAGCAGAACGACGTACTGGTCGAAGGACTCGATCTGCCCCTGAAGCTTGATGCCGTTGACGAGATAGATGGAAACGGGGATATGTTCCTTTCTGAGCGTATTGAGGAACGGATCCTGCAGAAGCTGTCCCTTGTTGTTGGCCATTTTGTTCTTATCTCCAGCCCGCATCCGATGCCGCACCTGACGCGGGCGCTTTCTTATTCTTTTATTTTTCGTGCGCCAATGCCGACCCGGTGCGCTCGGTCGGCCAGATGGAAACACGCGAGGTGCGCTTCATCCGAAAACCGGGCAAACCGCCGCTCGAAGCAAATACTCGGGTGGCAGCCGTCGAAACGCAATTCAGTCGTATCTTAGCACTGAGTTTCAAGTTCTCTTTGAGCGGCCAACATTTTTCTTGCCACACTCAAGCCCACTTTGTCTCAAAGCTTTTCTTGAAGTACCGATAGCCGAATAAAAGCCCGCCGCCTCGAGAATATGTCGAAGCGACGGGCAAATGCTTTGTGTCTATGATTTCAGGCTCGAAAGACGAAACGCATCGTCAGTGCTTTTCTTCCTTCACGTAGGGATTGTCCTTCGTGCGGAATTCGATTCGAAGGGGCGTCCCGGCAAGATTGAATTTTTCGCGGAAGAACGCCTCGAGGTAGCGGCGATACGATTCGCCGATATCTTCGAGTGCATTGCCGTGCACAACGATGACGGGCGGGTTGCTGCCGCCCTGGTGTGCGTAGCGGGGCTTGGGTCGTCCGCCGCGGGCGCGCGGCGGCTGCTGACGCTGAACGGCTTCAAGGAGCGCACGCGTGAGCTTGGGCGTCGGGATCTTCGCGTAGGCGGCGGCATGCGCTTCGTCGACGGCTCGCATCAGGTGGTTGAGCCCGTTGCGCTTAAGGGCCGAAATGCGAATCATGCGCGCCCAGCGCAGGAAGTGGAGCTTCTGCTCAAGATCGAGCGCAGCGCGTTCACGCTCGTAGCTGTCCAAGAGGTCCCACTTGTTGACGGCAACGACGAGTGCTCGCCCCGTTTCAAGCACGTACCCAGCAATGTGCGCGTCGGATTCGGCCACACCGTTCTTCGCATCAATGACGAGAATGACGACGTTGGCGTCCTGAATCGCCTGCAGTGTCTTAACAACGGAGAATTTTTCGACTGCTTCAAAGACCTTGCCCTTGCGACGAAGCCCCGCAGTGTCGACGAGCTCGTAGGGACGGCCGCCGTACTCGAAGTCGACCTTGATCGCGTCGCGAGTCGTGCCGGGCATGTCATAGGCAATGAGGCGCTCTTCGCCCAAAAGGGCATTGATGAGGGTCGATTTACCGGCGTTGGGTCGCCCGGCAACGGTCACCTTGATCGCGCGCGGTGCGTTTTCGTCGAGCACCTCTTCTTCGTCTCCCTCTTCTTCGGGGAAGTCGGCAAGCGCAGCCTCAACGGCATCACGCACGCCCTGACCGTGAGCGGCAGAAATGAGAAGCGGCTCGCCCAAACCGAGCTCATAGAACTCGGCCTTGGCAATGTCGGAAAGTCCTTCGGCCTTGTTGACGCAAAGAATCACCTTGCGCCCGCAACGACGCAGAAAGTCGGCGATGCGGCTGTCCTGCGGCGTGAGACCCGCGCGCGCGTCGCACACGAAAATAACGGCGTCGCACTCTTCAATGGCAAGTTCGGCCTGATTGGCCATGGCCTTGACGATCCCTTCCGTGCGAATCGGTTCAAAGCCGCCCGTATCGATTACAAGGTACGGACGCGGTCCGACGCGGCCCTGCCCGTACTGTCGGTCGCGGGTCAGACCGGCAAAGTCCGCCACGATCGCATCGCGGCTTCGCGTGAGGCGGTTGAAGAGCGTCGACTTGCCAACATTCGGGCGGCCCACAAGGGCAATGACTGGAAGCATGGTTCTTTAGGAATTGCAATGCCGCGCAGCACACGAGAGTCGTGCGCGGGCGCGGCGTCGTAGAAGTTGATCGGGGTGCGCGGCCGAGCGCTCGTCGGCGCGCCGCACACGGAAAGGAAGCAAAGCGTGAAAAGCCGTTGAGGTTTAGTCCTGCAGCTCTTCCTGAACGATGTAGGCAACCTCGCCGTCGACCGTCTGGAAGACGGCGCCGTAGCCGAACTGCGCCGCCGGCGCACGAACGGCATCCGAAAGCGAGGTGCGGGCGATAATCTCGCCGTTGGCCGGATTAAGGAACGTGATCACGCCTTCATAGTCACCCACGGCAAGCGCGGCGCCAACACGGATCGGCGCAGAAACGTCGCGGTAGAGAAGCTCTTCGTTCACCCAGGCCTCTCGACCGTTCTGACGATTGAACGCATGAATGCGGCTCTGCGAGTCGACTTCGTAGACAAAACGCGCGTCTGCAACGGGCCCCGTCACCGCATCGACCTTGGCATTCCAGATAAGACGGCCGTTCATCGAGTTCATGCAAACGACGTTGCCCTGGAAAGCCGCAGCGCACATCATCTCCTGGTCGACCCAGGGGCGGCCCACAACGTCAATGAGACGCTCGACTTCGGTGATGCCGCGCGCCTGACCGATCACGGCGTCAAAAATGACGTTGCCCTTTTCCGGATTGAGCGCCAAAAGACGACCATTGGCCTGACCAATCAGAATCCCAGCGGGCGCCCAAGCCATCTGAGAGAAGACCTGCAGCGACAGCGCCGGGGCCTGGCTCTGATAGTGCCAAGCACGCTCGCCCGTAATGAGGTCGAACCCGGTGATGCGCGTATCGGTCGTCTTCACGACGACACGGCCCGCACCGACGAGCGGCGGCACGGCGATATCGGCAGTCAGTCGTGCTTTCCAAACGGTTTTGCCTTCCGCATCGAAGACCTGCACTTCGCCGCGGTCGGTGCCGACGGCCACATAGCTGCCGTCCGTACCCACACCCGCGGTGATGTTGCCGTCGGCTTCAGCGCGCCAGACAACGTCGCCCGTCTGTCGGTCGAGTCGGACAACCTGGTTCTCGCCGGCCGCATAGACGGCGTTGTCCGTCACGACCGGAGTCAGGTTCTTCGAAACGGCCTCGCCCACATTCGTCGACCACACGGTGCGCACGGCGACGCGCGGCGTGAAATCCGTGAGTTCGTTCGGTTCATGCGGATCCGAAGAAGAGAAGATCCCGCAGCCGGCGAGCGGCAGCACAGCAAGCATTGCCGCAATGCGGCCAAACTTTTTCTGAATGGTCATGATGGGTTGGTGGACCTGGATTTTTTCGTTCTTTCCTAAGCGCAGAAGCTTCAATTCGACTCCGTCGAAGCGCTTTGCAAACATTCTCGGAGTCGCGCGGGAACGCCAAACCCGCTGCGCGTTTCTGCGCCGATGTCGGCTCGATTCTATAAGCTCGTCCGACGCCCGTCAGCAGAAAGGGGCGTCTTTTCGAAACGCCCCCTTTCTTTACGGGTCCGTCCGTAGTCGGCCGGACCGGCGGATGCGCCCCCCAAAAGGACGCAGCGAGCGATCAGTCCGCGGCGGGCAGGCTGCCGAGCTTATATTCGACAACGCGAAGGATCGGATCCGTGCGGAACTCCTTCGCACCGCGATCGAGCACTTCCTGCCAGCTCTTGCGCGCCCCCTCGATATCGCCCTTGGCGGCGAGGATGTCGCCCTTGCGGTCGAGCACGAGCGAAACCTGGCGCGGTTCGGGCTTGGCTTCGTCAACGAGCTTCAGGGCTTCGTCGAGCTTGCCCGCATCAAAGTAGACACCAGCGAGACGAACGCGCGCGAGCGTTTCGTATTCGGGTCGCTTCGAGGATTCGATCACCCACTTCAGGCGAGACTCCGCCGCAGTGAAGTCACCCGCATCGAGCGAGGCCTGCGCGGCGGCAAGCGCCCCCATAGGCGCGTAGATCGTGGTGCCGTAAGAATCGATGAGCCCCGTCGAGAGCGAGCTCACGTTCTTGGCATCGTTGTGGACAAGGGCCTGCTGCAGCTGCGCATACGCAACGGCGGCCTTGCCCGCCTCATTGCGCTGGTACCACTGCCAGCCGTTCCAAGCGGCAAAGCCGAGGCAGACGACGCAGACGGCGGCGGTGATCGGGGTGCCCCACTGATCCCACCAAGCCTTCATTTGGTCGATGCTTTCCTGCTCTTGCAAGTCGTATGCCATTTTCTCTCCGCGCCTCCGTGGCGTCGCAAAAGCGACCGATCGAGCGGCCGATCGCCCTGGTGTTGGTTGCTGAAATTTCCGATTTTACCTGCGAAAGCCGCTTTCCGCGCAGAGATATCGCACGGAAAGCGAGCGAAAGTTCGAGAGCGCTCTCGATCAACGGAGCGCCGCGAGCGCCTCGGCGATCGTGCGGGCCGCCTCGCTCACAGCCACCTTCTGCTGCTGAGCAAAGGCGACCGTACGGTCGGCGTGCTCGCGCAGGGCCTTCACCGAAACGCAGCCTTCGGCCATTTCGTCTTCGGTCGCAAAGACCACAAATTCCGCGCCCGAGCCGTCGGCCTTCTTCATCTGACTCTTGATGCTCGCCGTGCCCGGGTGCACGATCACGCGCACGCCGAGATCTCGCAGGCTCTCGCCGAGGAGAAGCGCCGCCTTTTGCGTCTCGCCGCCATGATGCACGACGTAGACGTCGGTCTGCGTGCGAACGGGCACGTTGCCGACTTCACGCATGAGTTCGATCACGCGCTCGAGCCCCATCGCGAAGCCCACGCCCGGAGCGGGCTTGCCGCCGAGCATCTCGACGAGCGGGTCGTAGCGACCGCCGCCGCAGATCGTGCCCTGGGCACCGAGCTTGTCGGTAATCCACTCGAAAACTGTGTGATTGTAATAGTCCAAGCCGCGAACAAGGCGCGGATTGATCTCGTACTCGATCCCCGCGGCGCTCACGAGTTCCTCAAGGCGATTGAGGAACGCGCGGCTTTCGTCGCCGAGGAAATCAAGAAGCTTGGGCGCCGCTTCAACGAGCGCCTGCATATCCGGATTCTTCGTGTCGAGAATGCGAAGCGGATTCGTGTAGAGGCGGCGCTTGGCGTCGTCGTCAAGCACGTCCTTGTTGGCCTCGAAGTAAGCGATCAGCGCTTCGCGGTGCTTGGCGCGTTCTTCCTGCGCGCCGAGCGTATTCATCTCGAGCTTCACGGGACCGACGCCGAGCGCCTTCCACATGCGAGCGAGCATCATGATGATTTCGGCGTCGACGTCCGGGCCTTCCATACCGAGCGCTTCGGCGCCAAGCTGATGGAACTGGCGATAGCGGCCGCGCTGCGGACGTTCGTGACGGAACATCGGCCCCCAATACCAGAGGCGCTGCGTGGTGCCGTAGAGCAGATTGTGTTCGTTAACGGCACGCACGACCGCGGACGTGCATTCCGGGCGGAGCGTAAGCTGGTCACCATTCATCGAGTCGGTGAAGGAATACATTTCCTTTTCAACGATGTCGGTTACTTCGCCCACGCCGCGCGTGAAAACGCGCGTATTTTCAAGAATAGGCGTGCGAATTTCCTGATAGCCGTAGCGCTCGAGCACCTCGACGGCCGTCGAGACGACGTGCTGCCAAATCGGCGCATCCTGCGGGAGCATGTCGTTCATGCCCTTGACGCCGGTGAATTTTTCCTTAGCCATTTTCTACCTGTTGTTCTGTTGTCACGAGACGCCTCCCGCAAGGCCTCAGCCGCGGGTTCCGTAGGTCTCGAGCACGAATTTTTCAATCATATCCCGAAAGCTTTCCTGCATGTCGGCTCCCTTCAGAGCGGCAACCTTCTCACCGCGCACGAAGACGGGCGCAACGGGGCTTTCGCCCGCACCTGGCAGGCTGATGCCGATGTCGGCATGACGACTTTCGCCCGGACCATTGACAACGCAGCCCATCACGGCGACCTTCATGTTTTCGGCGCCGGGCGCAATTTCTCGCCAAACGGGCGCTCGTTGGCGCAGGTACGCCTGCGTCGAAGCGGCAAGCCGCTGAAAGAGGTCCGAGCTCGTGCGCCCGCAACCCGGGCAGCTCGTTACGGTCGGCACAAACTTGCGGATATCGAGCGACTGCAGAATTTCCTGCGCAACGACGACCTCTTCGGTACGCGCGCTCCCTGGTGCGGGCGTGAGCGAAACGCGAATCGTGTCGCCAATCCCCTCTTCGAGAAGGACAGCGAGCGCAGCGCTCGAAGCGACAATCCCTTTGGAGCCGATGCCGGCTTCGGTGAGTCCCAAATGCAGCGCATAGTTCGAGCGAGCGGCAAGCTTGCGGTAGAGCGCGATCAAGGGCTTCACTTCCGAAACCTTGCACGAGAGCACGAGCCGATCGGCACCAAGCCCGAGGCTTTCGGCGCGGCGGGCGCTCGCGAGCGCGCTCTCGATAAGCGCCTCTTCAAGCACTTCTTCAGGCGCAAGCGGCACGTCCCGCGCCGCATTTTCGTCCATCATCCGCGCCAGAAGCGCCTGGTCGAGCGAGCCCCAGTTGACGCCGATGCGAACGGCCGCGCCCGTCGCCTTGGCAATCTCGATCATGGTGGCGAAATTCTCTTCGCCCTTCGTGCCCTTGCCGACATTGCCCGGATTGATGCGGTACTTCGAAAGCGCCTGCGCGCAAAGCGGCACTTCCTTCAAGAGCTTGTGACCGTTGTAGTGAAAGTCGCCGACGAGCGGAACGCTGCAGCCCGCGCGATCGAGCGCTTCGCGAATTTCGACGACCGCTCGCGCCGCCTCGGGCGTGTTGACCGTCAAGCGAACGAGCTCGGAGCCCGCACGCGCAAGCGCGAGCACCTGTGCCGTCGTTTCGGCAACGTCGGCTGTAGCCGTGTTCGTCATCGACTGCACGACAACGGGGCGTCCCCCGCCGATAACGACCTCACGGTCGCCCCAGGACACGCGAACCGCGTGCGTGCGGTGCCGCTTCAACTCTTCGGTGCTGATGATTGTCTGCATGTCGTTCTCTTCCGATGTCTGGGCACTGTCGGCCCGGCAGAGATCAAAAGAGGCGCACGCGGCGCCTCCTTTTTTTGTCGTTCGATTGCCTTTCGGGCGTGCACGGCCGCGCAAAACCGCGCACGGCCGCCGTCGTTCTTATTCGACGGAGAAGCGGGAAATGCCGTTTCGAATCGTTCCGTCAAGACTGAAGGGCTTGCCGTCGATCGTGAGCTTCACTGCGTCGGCATTGCCGATCGTAAAGCGCGAGCCGGCGGGAATTTCCGTTCCGAAGCGGTCGCCCGGATGCATTTCACGCGCCACGAGGTTTCGCCCCTGCGGGGAAATGACCTGAACCCAGACGGGAGCGGATATTTCGAATTCGACGCGGTGCACGTTCGCGGCCGGCTGTTGCTGCGGCTGCGTCGTCGGCGCCGGCGTCGCAGCGGGTGCCGCAGCAGCAGGCGCAGCTCCGGCGGCGGGTGCGGCGGGCGCCGCGCTCTGTGCAGGCGCCGCCGGGAGCTGCTGCACCGCGGGCGGCTGCACAGCCTCGTTAGCTGGCGCGCCCTTAGGCGCTTCGCTCTTTTGGGGTTCGATCGGCGCAACCTCAGCAACCGGAGCTTCGGTCGCCGCAGCAGGCGCCGCAGGCTGCGATGCTGCTTCGGGCTCGGCCGTGCCGCGCTCGATCTTCTGCGCTTCACTCTCGCCGCTCGCCCAACCGAACTGGTCGGAGTAGACGGTCCAGATGCCAGCGGCAACCGCAGCGACAAGGAGCGCAATCAGCGCAACTTTGAGTGTGCGGTGTCGCGGCGCACCGCCGATCACGAGCTCGTCGGCCGGATCTGAATCCGGCACCTGACCGCGAGCCACATGGGCTGCGCCGCGGCTGTAGCGCGAAACATAGTCATTCACGAGCGCCTGCGCGTCGAGGCCGAGCGACTGGGCGCAGCCGCGGATAAAGGCGCGCACATAAACGGGTTCGGGAAGCTTTTCAACTTCTTCGTTCTCTAGCGCGCGCAGCTGCGCCACCGACAAGCGGCTTCGCACGGCCATATCACCGAGCGAAATGCCCTGCTCTTCGCGCGCGCGGCGAAGTTCGGCGCCAAAGCCCGTCGCGCGAGCGTTCGTCTGAGCTGCGTCAAGCGCGTCGTCTTCGGTCGTGTTCTTGTCGATCACTGGTTCGTATCTGTTGCCGTGCTGCACGACGTCGACCTCAATCTTTGTTGTGCCGATGAAGAATGACCGCCGCCTCTTTCTTCTGCTGCGCGAGGCGTTCGGCTCGGCGCGTGCGGTCGCGCACTTCACCGGCAAGTTGTCCGCACGCGGCGTCGATGTCGTCGCCACGTGTTTTGCGCACCGTCGCTACGTAGCCCGCTTCATTGAGGCGGTAGCAGAAGGCGAGCACCTTCTCACGCGTCGGCTTTTCGAGGTCGGACTGCGGGAAGGGATTGAAGGGTATGAGATTGAATTTGCAGGGCACGCGCTCGCGCCGGACAAGCTCGACCAAACGGTCGGCGTCTTCAAGGCTGTCGTTGATGCCGCCGAGCATCACGTATTCAAACGTGATGAAGTCGCGCGGCGCCACGCGCAGATACCGCCGGCAGGCGGCCATCAGCTGCGAGACGGGGTGCTTTTTGTTGACGGGCATGAGCTTGTCGCGAAGCTCGTCCGTCGCAGCATGGAGACTCACGGCGAGCGCGACGGGCGCGGCTTCGGCAAGCTTATCGATCTGATTGACAAGCCCCGAGGTCGAGACCGTGACGCGGCGGCGGGAAAGACCGTAGCCGTTGTCGTCCAGGAAAATTCTGAGTGCGCGAATGACGTTGTCGAGGTTCTGAAGCGGCTCGCCCATCCCCATGAGAACGACATTGCTGATCACGCGATCGTTGGGATCGGTGATGCCCTGATCGCGGCAGAGCTCGCGCTCGGCCCACCAGAGCTGTCCGACGATTTCGCTTGTCGAGAGGTTGCGATTGAACCCCTGCTTGCCCGTCGAACAGAAGAGGCATCCCATCGCGCAGCCGGCCTGCGAGGAGATGCACAAGGTGCCGCGGTCGTCTTCAGGGATGAAGACGGCCTCGACGGCGTTGCCGCCCCCGACATCAAAGAGCCATTTGCGCGTCCCGTCGCTCGACTTCTTTTCGGCGATGGGCACGGGCGGCTCAATGACCGCAAGCTTCCTGAGCTTCTCGCGAAAACTCTTGGCAAGATCGGTCATTTGGTCGAAGTCCGAAACCTGCCGGCGGTGAATCCAGCGGGTGAGCTGCGTGGCTCGGAACGGCTTTTCGCCGATCGAGGCGCACCACTCTCTGAGCCCCTCGGCATCAAAGTCGAGCAGGTTCACGAGTTCGGTCGTTTCTTTGGCGGTGATGTCGGTCACGGGCGGCACCTGTCAATCCCGATTAGCGGCTGTGAATGGCGAGCGTCGGGAAGAAGTAGGCGATTTCGACGGCGGCCGTTTCCGGAGCATCGGAACCGTGGACGGCGTTGGCGTCGATGCTTTCAGCGAAGTCGGCGCGGATCGTGCCCGGCTCTGCCTTCTTCGGGTCGGTAGCACCCATCAGCTGACGGTTCTTGGCGATGGCGTCTTCGCCTTCGAGCACCTGAATCATCACGGGGCCGGACGTCATGAACTTGACGAGGTCGGCAAAGAAGGGACGTTCGCGATGCACGGCGTAGAAGCCTTCGGCTTCAGCCTGCGAAAGCTGACGCATCTGAGCGGCGACGATCTTGAGGCCGTTCGTTTCGAAACGGGAATAGATCTTGCCGATAACGTTCTTGGCAACGGCGTCCGGCTTGATGATGGAGAGGGTGCGCTGAATAGCCATTTTGTTCTCTCTGAAATCCTAAAAAAGTGGAAAACTCGCGATAAAGCCGCATGCAAGGCGCAGTCCCCCGCCTCAGCGGGAAAATGCGGCATGCGCTTCTTCATCAAACGACGGATTTTATCACGGTGCTCAAGTCGCCCAAATACGGCGACCCGTACTTTTACCGACCGTAACGCGGTGTACTGCCTGTAGAATGCCCTTGCCCGAAAAAACCACAAAGGAGAACTCTCATGGCGCAGCGGCGAATCGACAAAGTCTTCGCTGAAAATCTCGGACTCACCTTCGGCGGATGCGTCCGCGACCAGATTCTCACGGTCTTTACGCGCGACATTCCGCAAGCCGCGGGCGTCAGGTGGCCGCTCGTGCCCTTTGTGGGCACAGAAGAAAAGCGACTCTTCAAACTTCGCTGGGCCGCCCTTTTGCAGGGCGTAGGCATCTGGGCTGCGCGCGACGCGTTTCCCGAAATCCGCGCCGACGAAAAACTTACGCGCAAGGTTCTTTTTGCAATGAAGACCTACGCCGACCAGGCCATGCAAAAGAAGCTCCTCGGTACGTTTTCCGAAGAGGCGCTCAAGGGCTACAACGAGCTGCGCCAGCGCTTCGAGCGTCTTGCGCTGACGGGCGAACCCGAGAAGGAAGCGTTTGCGCGAGCCTTCCTCTCGGCCGTTTGGGACAAGCCTGCGGAAAGCTTTGAGGGCGATCGCGTCGCGCAGACGGCCACGATGGTGGGCCTCGCCTTCGGTCTCTTTGTGAAGGTCGGCAACGTTACCCGCAACCAAGACTCCTCCTACGAGCGCGGCTCGCTCACGAAGCCCCAAAAGAAAGACTGACCGGCACCGCTTGTCCAAGGACCGGTACTGATCCGAAACGCTCATAAAAACGCCTCCGCCCGGCATCGACCGAACGGAGGCGTTTTCGTCTTAGGCGCAAGAAACTTGCTTCAGGCCTCAGGCACCCATCACTTCGGCATCACCTTGGGCAATCTTCGCTTCAATCGCTTCGGCAGCCTCGTCCTTCTTTTCGGGCTTGGGCCCAGGCTCGAGCACGGCCATCGACTCGACATGCCCCGTGTGCGGGAACATGTTCATGATGCCTGCGGCACGGATGTGCCAGCCGCCTTCGTGGTGCAGAATCGCGCAGTCGCGAGCGAGCGTCGCCGGATTGCACGAGACGTAGACGACGCGCGCCGGGCGCAGATCCGTTTCGGCGAGGACACGCGAGAGTGCGAGCGCCCCTTCGCGCGGCGGGTCAATGAGGACGCGGTCGATCCCGCCCATGCGCTTCCAGAGTTTCTGCCAGTCGTCTTCGCACCAAGTGAAGAGGTTGCGCGCGACGAATTCGGTCTTTTCGGCAACGCCGTTTTCAGCGGCGCCCTGACGCGCACGCGCGACAAGCCCCTCGGAGCCTTCGATGCCGATTACACGGGCGCTGCGCGTCGCGAGCGGCATCGTGAAGTTGCCGAGCCCGCAGAAGAAGTCCGCCACCTTGTGCTCGGGCTGCACGTCAAGCAGGCGCACGGCGCGGGAGACCATCGTTTCGTTCAACGCATGATTGACCTGCGTGAAGTCCGTGGGCTTGAAACTGATACGAACGCCGAATTCGGAAAGCGAAAGTCCGAGCGCATTTTCGTTTTCAGGCAGCACCGCATGCGCGCTTTCCGGTCCCTTCGGCTGAAGCCAGATATCCGCGTTGTGGACCCTGCCGAATTCGAGCAGAAGCGCCATATCCGCTTCGCTCGGCGCTTCAAGCGTACGGAAGACGAGCGCCGTACGGCCGTCGCCGCCCACGGCGACTTCGATCTGCGGCATGCGCTGGCGGATCGAAAGCTTAGAGACGAGTTCGCGCATCGGCACGAGCATCTCGTCGACATTCTTCGTGAGAATCTTGCAGTGCTTCATGTCGGCGACATAGGACGAAGCCTTCTCATGGAAGCCCACCAATACGCCGCCTTTTTTGGGCACGTCACGTACGGTGAGGCGCGCACGATGACGGTAGTGCCAGGTAGGCCCGAAGATCGGCACAAGCACCGATTCGGGCTTGACCTTGCCGATGTGCCAGAGCGTATCGAGAAGCACCTTTTCCTTGAACGCGACCTGCGCAGCAGGCTCCAAATGCTGCATCGCGCAGCCGCCGCAGCTGCCCGGGCCGATGCCGAAATTCGGGCACTTGGGCTTCGTTCGGTAAGGACTCTCGCGAAGGACCTGCGCGACGCGTCCGATGTCGTAGCTCGACTTGCTGCGGATACGTTCGTAGCGAACGAGTTCCCCGGGCAGCGCCCCCTGAATAAAGACAACCTTGCCGTCCAGGTGAGCGATGCCTCTGCCCTCCTGATCCAAACGCTCCACCTCTGCGGTGAAGAACTCGGGTACTCGTTCCTTATTGCTTCGGCGCCCCATGGCGAACTCCCTCAAAAAATCGAACGGGCCCCTTCCGTTCGCATCTCGAACGGACGAGGCCCCCAGAAAGCGCACCGACTTCAACCGGCGCGCGCGGACAAACGGTCATTTTCGACTGCCTCGCGGCGCGCACCCAGCGCTAACAGCACGGGCGCACCACGGCGGCGGAGCCGAACTTTAACCTAAAACAACAGCTTACTGGCGTTTGGGCGCGAGATATTTCATCGGATCGACGGGCTTGCCCTTGTCGCGAACTTCAAAGCGAAGCATCGTCTGATCCGCATCGGTGCTGCCCATTTCGGCGATTTTCTGCCCCGCCTTCACCTTGTCGTTCAACTTCACGACAACCTTCGAGTTGTGGCCGTAAGCCGTTACGAGCGTCGGCGAATGCTTGACGATCACGAGATTGCCGTAGCCCTTGACGCCGTCGCCCACAAAGAGCACCGTCCCGTCGGCCGCCGCCACGACGACGCTGCCCGCAGTGCCGCCGATGTCAAGCCCCTTGCCGTTCTTGGCATAGTCGGCAATGATGTTGCCGCGCGCAGGCCAAAGCATGCGCGTGCCGGGCACCACGACGGGCGCCTGTGCTTCGGTTTTAGCGGGCGTCTGCGCCGAAGCACTGCCGGCGGCTGTCTCGGTCGTCTTCTCGGCGGGCACCGCTCCCGTTGAAGTGCTTGCCGCCGTCTCTTCGGCGGGCTTGGACGCGGTCGACGTCTGCGACGTATCCCCCGTCGTCACACGGCTGACACGCACCCCGCCTGCAACGACGGGCGTGCGCGGCTCACGCACGCTTTCGGGCAAGTGGAGCACCTGCCCCAGACGCAGCTGCGTAGGATCCGAGACAGCGTTGAGTCGCGCGAGTTCGCCGCTGTCGAGCCCGTAGCGAACGGAAATGTTGTAGAGCGTGTCGCCCGGCGCCACAACGTGCGTTCGTCCCGAATCACGAATGAGGCTCGTACCCGTTGTCGAGCCCGCGCGCGAGCTCGCTTCAGAATAATTCGAACGATCAACGATCGGCACCGGCGCGGGCTCCAGACTCGAGCACCCCGAGAGGAGCGCCGCAGCCGCAGCGCCTGCAAAAAGCGCGGCGCGCGCTCGGTCGAGCGCAAAGGCCGAGCGGATAGGCATTTGAAGAGTTTGCTTATTCATTTTTTGAGTTCCGCGATCTGGGATCGATCGAATCGGTTGCGGACCGGTCAAGACAATCAAGGCTCGCGACGAGCACAAGCTTCGACGAGACCGCCTCCCACCCAATGTTCCGCAGCGGAGACCTGCTGGTGATTCGTGAGGTCAACCTGCAGAGGCGAAACCGACACGAAACCGTGCGCGGTCGCCCAGAAGTCGGTTCCTTCAGCCGCATCGGCGGGCTTGCCTGCAGCGCCGAGCCAATAAATCGGAAAGCCGCGCGGACTCATTTCGGGAATGACGGGCTCGGCGCTTTGGCGGCGCCCGAGGCGCGTGGCGCGAATCCCGGCAAGTGCTTCATAGGGCATATTCGGGATGTTCACGTTAAGCAGCACGGGACCGTTCTGCGTACGGCGCTCGAGAAAGCGCTCGACCACGGTTTCCGCGACACGGGCTGCCGACTCAAGTTCGGCCCAGCCTTTGTCAATCTGCGAGAACGCAATCGCAGGCACACCGAAAAGATAGCCTTCGATGGCAGCGGCAACCGTGCCCGAATACATCGTGTCGTCGCCCATGTTGGCGCCGCAGTTGATGCCAGAAACAACCAGATCGGGCTTCTCGTCGAGCAGCCCCGTCATCGCAACATGCACGCAGTCGGAGGGCGTCCCCGAGAGCACGTAAAGATCTGCCCCCGGCATGTGTTCGACCGTGAGCGGTCGATTGAGCGTGAGCGAATTGGAAGCGCCGGAATGGTTGTGGTCGGGCGCGACGATCGTCACGCGGCCGAAGCGGCGCATCGCCTGTGCGAGCGCATTGATCCCCGGTGCGCGATAGCCGTCGTCGTTCGAAATGAGAATATGCATTTTTCTTTTGAGTGAGCCGGCCGCAAGCGTTCGGCGTGAAAGCGTTCGGGCGGCGAATTGATCTTTTTTTGATTCTAGCCGAGGGAGATCGCGCAACGGTCGAGCCGCGCACCACGGGACATGCCTCGAAACATTTCCGCTACGCTTCTTTAGCGTTCTTTCGCCGTCAACAAATCCACATCACAAAGCTTCTGCACGCTTTGTCCAAGTGCATGAGCCAATCCGTCTCGAAACACAAACGAAGCGAGCCGGCCCAACATCGCGTTGCTGCCGGCTCGCATTGCCTGCGGTCTCTGAAGCGCCCGAAAGCACTTCAGACCAACACCGTCCTCTTAGAGGTCGACTCCCAAGAAGTCGAGCGCAACCTGCGCGTAAACAGCCGCGCCCTTGACGAGAACGCTTTCATCGACCGTGTACTTCTCGTGGTGCTGCGGCCAGCAGGCGCCGCATGCCGCGTTCTGGATGCCGAAGAAGGCCATAACGCCGGGCACGTGTTCCTGATAGTTGCCGAAGTCTTCGCCGCCCATCGTGGGTTCGGGCTCAACGACGTGTTCGTCACCGAGAAGCTTTCGGCCCGAAGCGCGAACAAGTTCGGCCATCTTGGCGTCGTTGATCGTGACCGGCACGAGTTCGGTGTACGTGAGCTTGGCTTCGCCGCCCAAAGCTCCCGCCGTCATTGATGCGATGCGCTCGATCTGTTCGGGCAGGCGATTGCGCACTTCACGGCTGTAGGCGCGGGTCGTACCCGTGAGCTTCGCGCGACCGGAAATGACATTCCAGCGGGAACCCGATTCAAACGTGCCGACCGTCACCACGGCCGTGTCGATCGGATTGACTTCGCGGCTCAAAATCGTCTGCAGGTTCTGCACGATCGCTGCGCCCATGACGGTCGCGTCGCGCGCAGACTGCGGTTCCGCCCCGTGGCCGCTCTTGCCAATCACGTCGATCTCGAAGCGGTCGCCCGAAGCGAACGCCGCACCCGTGCAAACGCCGAGCGTGCCCGCGGGAAGCGACCACCAGACGTGCTGACCGAAGCAGGCATCAACACCTTCGAGCAGGCCGTCGCGAATCATCGCGGGCGCGCCGGCACCGACCTCTTCAGCCGGCTGGAAAGCGAGAACGACGCGGCCCTTCAGGCGGTCCTTGACGTCGTTGAGGATCTTCGCCGCGGTGAGAAGCATCGAGATGTGGCAATCGTGGCCGCAGGCGTGCATCATCCCGGGCTTTTCCGACGCAAAGGGCAGTCCCGTATCTTCCGTAACGGAAAGACCGTCGATATCGCCGCGCAGCATGATCGTGCGACCGGGTTCGGCCCCTTCGATCACGGCCATCGTGCCGGTCTCCATGCCGCACTTGCGCCACTTGATGCCCATCTTGTCAAGTTCTTCGCGAATCTTGGCAGCCGTTTCGAATTCCTGTTCGCTCGGTTCCGGATGACGATGGAACCAGCGGCGCATTTCGATCTGATAGTCGCCGTATTGCTGCACGAGCGCTTCGATGTTCATAGGATATTCCTCATTTGCGGTTGTTCGAACGGGCGGCACACACCTCGCCGCCCGCATTTTTCTTGTTCAGTTCAATAGTGAGCCGAGACTCTTAAAAGAGCTTGACGAAGATGCCGGCCATGATGACCGAAGTGATCGTGACGGTCACAAAGCCGCCAACGATCATCGACGGGAAGATGCGGCTCATCAGGAACTCTTCTTCTTCGGGCGTCTTCGCTTCCGTGTGGCAGAGCTGCTCGGTGATGATCGCGTTGAACGGGAACCCGTAGAGCGCGGTGAGTGCGTTGCCGATGGCAAGGTAGGGCGAGACCTTGAGGATCTTGGCGGTGAGTGCGGCAAAGACGGCAAGCCCGCTCACGCCGAAGACGATGAGAGCAACGATCGGCACCCAGATATCGCCGAGCATCTGCGGCGTGCAGTCCTTGAGGCCGTCATAAACGAACATCATGAGAGCGAACATGAGGAGCTCGAGCGTGCCCGTTCGCTTGAGGGCATTGGGTTCCAGGAACCCGAGGCGGCAGAGAACGACGCCCACAAAAAGCGCCCAAATAGCCCCCGAAATCCCCGTGTACTTGCCAAGCAGGAAGGCGATGAGCGCACCGACGGCCACCTTCATCAGCAGGAAAAGGGGCGAATCGAGACTCGCAGGGGTCGAGAGAATGCCGCGCGCGGGTTCGGGGCCCTTGACGGCGTCTTCGATTTCTTCCTTTTCGGCCTCTTCGTTCACGACGTACTTGCCCGAACGATAGCCTTCGAGAAGGAGTTTGGCTTCCTTTTTAAGCACGACGGCCGTGAGCGGATAACCCGCAAATCCCTGAATGCAGTACATCGAAATGGCGAACACCGATGCCGTGAGATAGCCCGCCTTGGCGGCCGCATCCTGCATCATCGTCGCAGCAACAATGCCGCCAGCGAGCGGCGGCAGACCCGCGATCACCATCACGCGATCCATGAAGAGCGGGCAGAGGAACCACGCAAAGAGCGTCATCCCGACAAGCCCCATCAGGCAGATCGTCACGGTCTTCCACTGCGCCATCAGTTCCTTGGGCGAAATCATCGTACCCATGTGGGTGATGATGAGGAAGATCGAAATCGTCGCGCCCATCGGGATGAGGTAGGCATCCGAGACGAGCGTCTTCGGCAGTACAGTCCAGTAACCGATCAGAATCAGCACGGCCGAAACAAAGACGGACGGCAGCCACCCCTTTGTCATTCGGCTGACCCAGTCGCCGATCAAAACGATCAGCGTGCAGGCCAGGAAGGCGGTCATAAAGTTATACATGGCGTTTTTCTCCTGAATCCGCGCCCCCGGGCCGCCCGAGCGAGCGTTCCGTTCCGAACCGATCGGTTGCCTGCTTCGTTAAGAACGAGAGGGTTGCCGCAGGCACTCGGGCGCATTCTGAAGAAAAAATTTTATGTTTCTCCGATGACACATCTTCGTCGATCGTCTAAGCGGTAAACCCAAGCTCGCGTGACGCAAAGCCTGTGAAACGCTCTTTTCTCGAAAACAAAAAAAGGAGCCCTGCAAGAGCTCCTTATTGATATTTATAGAAAAATTCAAACAAAAATTGCGCGAGCGCAATTTACTCAGCCGATAGGTCGGAAAATGCGCGACTCAGGGAACCGCATCGAGAAGGTCGAGCCTTTGCCGAGCTCGGATTCGATGCCGAGTTCGCCGCCGTTGCGGCGCAAAATGTGCTTGACGATCGCAAGCCCCAAGCCCGTGCCGCCCGTGGCGCGCGAGCGACCTTTGTCGACGCGGAAGAACCGCTCGGTGAGGCGCGGGATGTGCTTGGCCGCAATACCGATGCCTGTATCGCGAACGCTGAAGATCGCGCCCGTGCCCTGGCGGCGCCAGACGACGTGAATCGATCCGCCGTCGGGCGTGTAGCGTACTGCATTCGAAACGAGGTTCATCGCCGCGCTACGAATTTCCTCAGGTTGGCCGATCAGCGAAACGTCTTCCACTTCCATCGTGATCTCGTGTCGCCCGTTCGAGAGAGCCTTGCCCTCGCGCACGACGTCTTCGACAAGCTTGGGCATGGCAATCACGGCGGGCTCGTCCGAGCCGGGTTCGTCCGCATTTTCCAGCCCCGAGAGCATGAGAAGGTCTTCGAGAAGCCGCTTCATGCGGCGCGTCTGCTCCACCATGAGCTGACGGTGATGCATGAGAAGCGCCGAGGGAGCCCCCGGCTGCTCGACCTCCGTTTCAAGAAAGCCGCTGATAACGGTCAAGGGCGTGCGCAGTTCGTGCGAGACATTGGCAACAAAATCTCGACGCATGTCGTCGATGCGGCGCCGCTCCGTCACGTCGTGCGTCACGATAAGCGTATGGCGCGCGTCGGGTGCGACAACCGCCACCTCGAAGATGCGGCTGCCGCCCGGCTGCTCGAGCATGAAGCGGCTCGCGAAGTCCCCTTCGGAGAGCCAGCGCTCGAAATCCCGGTCCGTCACGACGTCAAAGAAGGGCTTGCCGGCATCTTCCTGACGAACGCCCATGTGCACGGTCGCCTGCTCGTTCACCCATTCGATGCGCCGGCCCTCGCCGAGAATCACAACACCCTCGGGCAAAAGCGCAAGCGTCTGGCGGTAGCGCGCATCGCGGTCGCGAATGCGCTTGGCTTTTTTGGAGTCTTCGCGAAGCAGATCCTGAAAAAGGAACATCGCTGCGGCAAAAAGTGCCATGGCGCCGAGCATGAGGACAATGAGCGCAGACTCGGCGCCTGCCATGTACCAAATGACGGCCGCGCAAAAGAAGAGTGCGATGAACCCTGCACCGACAATGCGGGCGCGAAGCCGAATGTTCGCGAGACGCTCGTCGGGTCCCGGATCGCTTGGCGCGAGCCAGGGTGAAGCACCTGCGGCGCCGTTCCTGCCGTTGTAGCCGTTGCTGCCGCCATTCGTGCCGCTGCCGTTCGTGCCGGCAGCGCGCTTCGAAGCGTTTTCGTTCGTCATGTTCGCCTCGGCGCGCCGCAGCCCACCGCGAGCGGAATGCGGGCGCGCCCTTCGATCCGTCAATTTTCCGCGCGGCACCGGTAGCCGACGCCGCGAACCGTTTCGATAAGGTTTTCAGCCGCCGTTCCCGCCAGTGCCTTTCTCAAGCGCAGCATGTGCACATCGACCGTGCGCTCATCGACAAAAGCGCTCTGCCAAACGGCAGCAAGGAGATTTTCGCGAGAAAAAACGCGTCCGGGCTTGGACGCAAAAAGGTAGAGAAGCTTGAACTCCTTGGCCGAAAGCTTCAGGGGCTTGCCTTCGACCGTCGCCTCAAAGCGCGCCTCATTCATCATTAGGGGACCGCAGCGCACGATGCGCTCGGCCTCGTCGGCGTCGGCCGACTCCCCCGTGCTCTCGACGGGCGCTTCCGTTCTCGGTGCACTGTGGCGGCGCAGCACGGCGCGGATGCGCGCCGTGAGTTCTCGCGGCAAAAAAGGCTTCACGATATAGTCATCTGCCCCTGCGTCGAGTCCGGCAACGCGATCCATCTCGTCGCCTCGCGCCGTCAGCATGATGACGGGGACGCCCGCAGCGTCGGGTTCCTCCGGCAAACCCTTGAGCCACTCAAGCCCCGACATGTCGGGCAGCATCAAGTCGAGCAGAATGAGATCGGGCCGCACTTTGGCGAGCGCGGCTCGCGCCTCGGCAATGCTGCCGACGCGGATCGTTTTGTAGCCGTCCGTTTCGCAGACAAACGCAACAAGCTCCCTAATGGCAACTTCGTCCTCAACAATCAGGATGACGGGCGGCTCTGACATCGATGAATCCTTTTGGTTCGGCTGTGTGGCTGAATGAGTGGGATTATTTCAGATGTTCGTGACGAATGTCGCGTCCCTCAAGCATGAAGACCACCGTTTCGCCGACGTTCTGCAGGTGCGCGGCAACGCGCTCGAGCGCGCGCGCAATGCGGATCATCTCAAGCCCGTCGGCCACTTCAAGGTTCGAAGCCTTGAGCCCCTCGGCGGTACTTGCCACGAGCGTCTTCATTTCGCTGCGAATGACGTCGCGCCGGCGGATGAGGGCGTAGGCACGAGCGGAATCGGGCGAACGAAGCAGTTCGAGCGCATCGTCAGTCATGCTTTCGACGAGCGCATGGACCTTTACGAGCGAGTGCCAAATCGTCTCAGAGGTCTCGGCAATCCGGCCGCGCTGATTGCGAACCCCTTTGGCGGCGCTTTCCACTTCGTCGCCCGCACGTTCGAGATCGACCGAGATGCGAAGCACGCCCATCAGAAAGCGCAAATCGCTTGCGAGCGGCTGACGGCGCGAGAGCAGAAACTGCACGTACGCGTCGAGCTCAACCTCCCAACTGTTGAGGACGGCGTCGCGCTCGACGACGCGGCGCGCTGCTTCTTCATCGATCGTCAAAAGGGCGTCTCCCACGGCGTTCACTTGGCGTCGCAGGGCTTCGCCCATGTTGATGGTGCGGTTTTTGAGGTCGGCGAGCTCCGCGTCGTAGCTCTTGACGATGTGATTGTTTTCCTGAGTCATTTCCGAATTCTCCGTTTCGTTGGCGCAAAGCGTCCGTTAGCCGAAGCGGCCCGTGATGTAATCCTCGGTCGCCTTCTTCTCGGGCTGCAGGAAGATCTTCTGCGTCGATCCGAATTCAATGAGTTCGCCGAGATACATGAAGGCGGTGTAGTCGGAAATGCGCGCCGCCTGCTGCATGCTATGCGTGACAATCACAACCGTATAGTCCTTCTTGAGCTCGTCAATGAGGTCCTCGATACGAGCGGTTGAAATCGGGTCGAGCGCCGAGCACGGTTCGTCAAGGAGGAGTACTTCGGGTTTGACGGCGATGCCGCGCGCGATGCAAAGGCGCTGCTGCTGACCACCCGAGAGCGACGTACCAGGCTGCTCGAGCTTGTCCTTGACGTCGTCCCAGAGCGCGGACTTCTTGAGCGCCCATTCAACGCGGTCGTTGAGCTCGCTCTTTGAGAGCTTCTCACGCAGGCGCACGCCGTAGGCAATGTTGTCGTAAATCGACATCGGGAACGGCGTCGGACGCTGGAAGACCATCCCGACGCGAGAGCGCAAGAGCGTTACGTCCGTGTCTTTCGCGAGGATGTCCGTGCCGTCGTCCAAACGAATCGTGCCCACCGCACGCTGTTCGGGATAGAGGTCCTGCATGCGGTTGAGCGAACGCAGCAGCGTCGACTTGCCGCAGCCCGACGGTCCGATGAAGGCCGTCACGCACCCCGTCGGAATCGTGAGCGTGATGTCCTTCAGGGCGCGGAAATTCCCGTAATAAACGTCAAGATGCTCGATGGCGATTTTCGCGGGCGGCATGACTGCGGGAGCCACGTGTTCGTCAAGGCCCTGCGGGTGGATCGTATTCATTTCCATTTTGAATTCTGCTCGGTGTGTGTTTTGTCCGCTCCCCGGGCGCTCCTTTCAATCCGAGCGCCCAAGTGCGTTTCGTAATCGTTGCGGCTCGTCAGCGGCTGCGCTTTCTTTCGCGGATCACAATCGCCGCGGAACTCATGACGAGAACGAGGAAGAGAAGAACAAGTGCCGTGCCGTACTGCAGCGGTCGAGTCGCCTCGATGTTCGTGCCCGACGTCGCAAGCACGTAGATGTGATAGGGAAGCGCCATCACGGGTTCGAAGGGCGAGATCCCGTCCTTGGGCGTAAAGAAGACGCTGCCCGTGTACATGATGGCGGCCGTTTCGCCCGCGGCACGCGCGAGCGCCAGAATCGCCCCCGTGAGGATGCCCGGCATCGCGTTCGGCAGCACCACCTTCATCGTGGTTTCGCGCTTTGAAGCGCCGAGCGCGAGACTCGCTTCGCGCCAGTCCTGCGGCACCTGCTGCAGAGCTGCCTCGGTCGTATTGATGATGATCGGCAACGAGAGCACTGCGAGTGTGAGAATGCCCGAAAGCAGACTCACCCCCAGACCGCAGAAAACAACAAAAAACGTGAGGCCGAAGAGCCCGAAAACGATCGAGGGCACGCCCGCGAGATTCGCAATCGAAAGGCGCGTGAGCGTCGTCCAAACCGAAGCGCTGTTGCTGTACTCGTTAAGATAGACGGCGCTCGCCACGCCCAGAGGGAGCGCAATCACCAGCGCACCCGCAGCGAGAAAGAAGGTGCCGACAATGCAGGGCCAGATGCCGCCTTCGGTCATCATGGACTTCGGCGGCTCGGTGAGAAATTCCCACGTGAGCGCTGGCCAAGCGTTATAGGTAATGAGAACGATGATCGCCAAAAGCGCGCCGATATTGATGACGGCCGCCGCGCGCATGAGTGAAAAGCCCGAAAGCTCCGCGAGCGTTCTGCTCAGTTTCGACTTCATTTCTTAAGCCCCAGACGGCGCGATGCGTACCATGCGCAGAAGTTGAAGATGAACGTAATGAGAAAGAGCACGAAGCCCGTGGCGTAGAGCGCGTAGTAGTGCTCGCCGCCGACGGCCGCTTCGGCCATTTCAGCCGCAATCGATGCGGTCATCGGACGCACCGGATCGAAGATCGACTCGGGGATGATGGCGGCACCCCCCGCCACCATGAGAACCACCATCGTTTCGCCGATCACGCGCGAGATGCCGAGCATCACGGCCGTACCGATGCCACCCATGGCCCAGCGCAGCTCAACCTTGACAAGCGTCTCCCAACGGGTCGCGCCGAGTGCCAGACTCGCCTCGCGCATGCCGCCCGGCACGTTGCGCAGCGCATCTTCGGAAATCGACGCAATGGTCGGAATGCACATGAAGGCAAGCATGATCGAAGCGTTCAGCAAGTTGAGGCCCGAAGCGATGCCGAAGGTTTCCTGCATCCAGGGCGCGAGCACCACCATGCCGACAAAGCCGATCACGACCGAGGGCAGCGCCGCCATGAGTTCGATAAGGGGCTTCACAAATCGACGAACCGATTCGGGCATCGCACAATGAATTGCTGCGGCTGTGAGAACGCCGAGCGGCACGGCAATCACGGTCGTCACGAGTGCAACGACGAGCGAGCCCACGATGAGCGCGCCGATGCCGAAGACGGGTTCTTCGTCCGTCGGGTACCACTCTGTGGAAAAGAGGAATTCGGAGAGAGTTGTTTGACCGAGAAGCGGGACGGCTTGGGAGAAAAGAAATACGACAATCGCGGCCAGCGCAAGAACGCTCACGCAGGCCGCGACCCCCAAGCCCATCTGGAAGTTTCGGTCTTGCCGAAGCTTTTTGGGCAAAGCCATTGAAGGCTCCAAGTCGTTTGTTATCGTTGTTGGGCGCACCGAGCGGGTATGCCCCCTGTCGCACCTGCGCCGAATTCGACGCCCGTCAAACAGCGAGCCTCAAACCCGGCGCACTATGTCGCCACCTGATTACTTGGCACTCGGCACCGGCACAAAACCGGCCTTTTCGACATCCTTCTGGCCTTCGGCCGAGAGCATGAAGTCGATCACCTGCTTGGCGGCACCGGCGGGTTCACCGGCCGTGAAGAGGAAGAGATCGCGCGAGATGGGCCAGGTCTTGTTCTTCGCGGCATCAAGCGAAGGCGCAACGCCGTTGATCGTCAGACCGTGCGTCTGGTTGTCAAGGTAGCCGATGCCGATGTAGCCGATCGCGTTCGGGTTGCCGGCCACAGCCTGGACAACGCCGCCGCTCGAGGACTGCAGAAGAGCGCGCGGCGAAACGCGGGTCTTGCCCATAACGAGTTCCTGGAAGCATTCGAACGTGCCCGAGGAAGTGTCGCGGCCGATCACGACGATCGGCGCGGCAGCGCCGCCGACTTCCTTCCAGTCGCGAATCTTGCCTGCGTAAATGTCACGCAACTGCTCGATCGTCAGTTCCTTCACCGCGTTCTTGTTGTTGACGACCGGGATGATGGCGTCATACGCGACCGTGAAGCGAACGGGCTTGTGACCGGCCTTGGCGAGGTCGTCGGCTTCCTTCTTTTTGAGGTCGCGCGAAGACATGGCGATGTCGGTCGTGTTGTCCATCAGCGCCTTGATGCCGTTGCCCGAGCCCGTGCCGGAAATCGTGATCGTGACATTGGGGTTGGCCTTCATGAAGCCTTCGGCCACGAGCTGCATCGCGGGGAGAACGGTGGTCGAGCCGTTGACGGTAACGGTTTCGGCCTGAGCGGCGCCCACAACGCCAGCCATCGCACAGAGAGCGCCGAGCGCAGCAATGTTCTTCATCTGCATTTTCAATTCCAACAAATCAATCGAGAGGGGAAACCTGTGTGCCGCGACGCGCGCTTCACTTGAAGCCACAATCGAATGCGTCTATTCGACACGCAGAGAAGTATGAAAGTTGGAATTGACAGGGCCGTGACCGATTAATGAATATTGGGTGACTTATCACACCCAAGCGCCATTCGGCCGTCATCTTATTGTCACAAAGTTGAGACCAAGGCCATCAGTTTGTGTTGAGGAACCGCGTCTTCTGCACCGACGCCCTGCGGGAGGCAATAAAAAGGCCGCCTACTCGGGCAGCCCGTTTAGTGTGAAGCGGGGAGAGAGTTGGAAGGTTTTTCGCTCCCGTTTCGTCATGTGGCTGGCGACTTTGCGCTTGCTAGATCTATTTCACGCAAGAAAACGAAGAATTTCGGGTTCTATCCACACTTCGTTCGCCAATGTGTGCTTCTGTGCGTGATTCTAGCCGCGCACTAGAGATACGTTACGACACGTTCATTTAAGGCATCTTTCTGCATGTTTTTTTTTCGCGAGATGCCCTGTGCTGCAAGGATAGATGAGACAAACGGACAACAAAAAAGGCCATCTTTGCAGATGACCTGTTTTGTTATCTGGTCGGGGTGGCGGGATTCGAACTCGCGACCCCTTGCACCCCATGCAAGTGCGCTACCAGGCTGCGCTACACCCCGAACAGAGAAGAGAAGTATATCTACTTGCCTCGAAAAAAGCAAGAGTCTGAACGAAAAAATTTCGCTTATCGTTCGTTGGTGCTCGCTTCTTCCTCTTCGTCACGGATGAGGTTGGCCGTAACACGGGCGTTGAGCGTGCCCGACGGGTGGAAAGTCACAACGCGGCGCTCGGAAATCGTCACCGTCTCACCGGTCTTCAAATTGCGGCCGGGACGTGCGACCTTCTGGCGAACGGAGAAATTGCCGAGACCGGGGATCTTCACCGTGTCACCCTGCTCGAGGTGGCGCGCAATCATTTCGAAGAATTCTTCAACGAGCACCTTGGCAGATTGGCGATCGATGTTCTCAACCTTCGAGACCACAGCCTCCGCAAGCGCGGCCTTATTGAGCGTGATGCAATCTTGTCTGTCAGTCATTGGGAAAAATAGTCGGAAATTGAATTCGCTTCGCTTGGAGCGAGTCGACCGGTGCACTCCGACGCCCGCTCTGCACGGGAGAGGTCGGCGCACCGGTCGCCCGGCAATCAGGCGCGCAGCTTCGCGCCCGTCGATTCCAGCGCCTCGAGAATCGCCTTCATCGCGGCTTCGACGTCTTCTTCGGCGAGAGCCTCTTCGCCGCGGGCGTTGAGCTCGACAGCAAAGGCGAGCGACTTTTCGTGCGCTTCGGCTTCTGCTTTGGGACGATAGAGGTCAAAGAGACGGAAGTCCGTGAGGCACATCAGACGCGGATCCTTGCGGGAAGCGCGCTTGACAGCGTCAAAGAGCACTTCGACTTCGGTTTCGGCCGGCACGACGACAGCGATATCGCGGTGCGTCGGCTGGAACTTGCTCACGACGCGGTAGCTCGGCAGCGGCACCGACGTGAGCGCCTCAGCGTCGAGCTCAAAAACGATCGGCGCATGGGGAAGCTCGAATTCACGCGCAACGCGCGGATGAATTTCGCCGATAAACCCGATGCGGCGCTCGCCGAGATAGATGCCCGCACTGCGGCCCGGGTGAAGCGCCGGGATCGTTTCGCGGACGAAGCGCAGCTTGAGGGGCGCCGCCAGGCGTTCGATGTCGCCCTTGACGTCGTAGAAGTCAACCTGGCGGGCAGGCACGCCCCACTGCATGTCGGCAGCGGGCCCGTAGGCGAGGCCGCCGATGTGCATCGGCTGGCGAACGCCCTTGACATCAAAGGGACCGTCGGCTACTTCGGGGTCGCGGAAGAAAACGCGCGCAAGCTCGAAGACGCGCACGCGATCGGCGCGGCGATTAAGATTGTATTTCAGGATGTCGACGAGGCCGCCCACGAGCTGCGTGCGCATCACCGACAGGTCCGAATTGATCGGATTGAGCAGGCGGATCGGGTTTTCGCTCGGCGAGAAAACCTTTTCCCACTTCTCGGGCACGAACGCAAAGTTGATGAGCTCCTGATAGCCGAGCTTGGCCATTTCGATACGAAGCGCGTGCAGACCGCGGCGTTCTTCCGCGGGGCTGCGCATCGCCGAACGCGCCATCGGCGGACGGTCGGGAAGCTTTTCGTAACCGTGCAGGCGAGCCACCTCTTCGATCAGGTCTTCTTCGATCTCGATGTCGAAGCGATAAGCGGGCGGCACCACCGTAAAGACGCCCTTCTCTTCGTCGTAGGCGTATTCAAAGCCAAGACGCGTAAAGGCAGCGTGCATCGCCTCGAGCGGGATATCGATGCCGACAACCTTGCGGCAGCGATCTACGCGCATCGAAACGGGCTTGCGTTCGGGGAGATTGGCAACCACGTCGTCGACAGGCCCCACCTTCGTCTCGGGCGTGCCGCAAATGTCGAGAACGAGCTTCGTGATGTATTCGAGGTGATCGACCGTCGTGGCGAAGTCGACGCCGCGCTCGTAGCGGTACGAGGCATCGGTCGAGAAATTGAGGCGGCGGCAGCGGCCCTGGATGGCCGTCTGATGCCAGAAGGCCGCTTCAATGAAGATATCCTTCGTCGTGTCGGAGATCGCGGTGCGCTCACCGCCCATGATGCCCGCGAGGCACTCCGGACGATCGCCGTCGCAGATGACGCCGAAGTACGGGTCGAGCGCGATTTCGCGACCGTTCAGGGTCGTCGTTTGCTCGCCCTCTCGCGCCCAGCGCACGGTCAGGTGATCGGACTCGATCTTGTCGAGGTCGTAGAAATGCGTCGGGCGACCGAGCTCGAGCATGACGTAGTTCGAAATGTCGACGAGCGCCGAAATCGAACGCTGGCCGGCGCGTTCAAGACGCGACTTCATCCACTCGGGCGTAGGCGCAGCGGTGTTGAGGCCGCGGATGATACGGCTCGAGAAGCGGCCGCAGAGTTCGGGCGCTTCGATGCGAACCGGCAGCTTGCATTCGCACGTGGAGGCAACGGCAGGCATGTCGGGGAGCGTCAGAGGCGCGCCCGTCACGGCGTGAAGGTCGCGCGCAACGCCGATGAGACTCAAGGCGTCGCCGCGGTTCGGCGTGAGCTTCAGTTCGATGCGTGCGTCGTCGAGCTTGGCGTATTCGCGAATGTCGACGCCGATCGGCGCATCGTCGGGCAGGATCCAAATGCCGTTGTGATCTTCGGTGATGCCGAGCTCGCGCTGCGAGCAAAGCATGCCCATCGAAACAACGCCGCGCAACTTCGACTTCTTGATGCGGAAGTCGCCGGGCAGCACGGCGCCGATCATGGCGCACGCAACCTTGATGCCGGCGCGCACGTTGGGTGCGCCGCAGACGATCTGCAGCACTTCACCCGTGCCCGCGTCAACTTCGCACACGTGCAGGTGATCGGAATTTTCATGGTCGCGGCAGGTAAGCACCTTCGCGACAACGACGCCCGTGAAGGGCGGCGCGACCGTGGTGACCTCTTCGACCTCAAGGCCGTGCATCGTCAGCGCATCGGCGAGCTCTTCGGTATTGAGCTGCGGATTGACATACTGACGCAGCCATTCTTCAGTAAAAAGCATGTTGTGCCTCTGGCGCTTGAATTAGTTGAACTGACGGAGGAAACGCAGATCGCCTTCGAAGAAGAGGCGCAAGTCGTCAATCCCGTAGCGCAGCATCGTGAGACGTTCGAGCCCGGACCCGAACGCAAAGCCGATGTACTTTTCGGGATCGAGCCCGTAGTTGCGCACCACGTTCGGGTGCACTTCCCCTGCGCCGGAAATTTCGAGCCACTTGCCCTTGCGAGGACCGCTCGTGAACATCATGTCGACTTCGACGGACGGCTCCGTGAACGGGAAGTACGACGGACGGAAGCGCACGACGAGGTCGTCCGTTTCAAAGAAGCGGCGCAGGAAGTTGCTGTAGACGCCCTTGAGGTCCGTGAAGCTGATGTTTTCGTCCATCCAGAGGCCTTCGACCTGATGGAACATCGGCGAGTGCGTCGCATCGGAGTCGACGCGATAGGTGCGCCCCGGCGCGATCGTCTTGATCGGCGTCTGGTGCGTACGTGCGTAGCGAACCTGCATGGGCGAGGTGTGCGGACGCAGCGGCAGGGGACGGCCGTCGTCATCGTTGAGGTCCACGTAGAACGTATCCTGCATCGAGCGGGCCGGGTGATTGGGCGGGTTGTTGAGCGCCGTGAAGCTGAACCAGTCGTTTTCGATTTCCGGGCCATCAGCCACGTCAAAGCCGATCGAGCGGAAAATCTCCTCGATGCGCATCCAGGTGCGCATCACCGGATGGATGCCGCCTTCGGAGCGGATGCGGCCGGGCAACGTCACGTCGATCGCTTCGAGCGCAAGCTTGGCGGCGAGCGCCTCTTCGGCGAGCGCTTCGCGGCGCGCGTTGAGCGCAGCCTCAATCTGGGCCTTCGCTCTGTTGATCTCCTGGCCGCGCGCGCGGCGCTCTTCCGGCGCAAGCTTGCCGAGCTCCTTCATGAGCATCGTGATGCGGCCGGTCTTGCCGATGTAGCGCGCTTTGGCGTCTTCGAGTGCGGCGGGCTGCTTCGCTTGCGCGAAGTCATTCTGTGCGGACTCGATCAGTTCGGAAAGTTCCTGCATGTTGAATCTCTGTTCGCTGTTCTTATCGAACGGCAGCCGATCGCCGTCGGCACCCCGCTATCGGGCGCGCGGGCGGCAACTTCGGCCGTCAGTCATTTCGGGAGTCTTGCCTGACATGCTCAAAAAAGCGCAGGTGAAGAACCTGCGCTTTTTTGGGTGGGATCGGCGCCCGATTCGGGCGGCCGCGGCACTCGTGCGGCGATAAACGCGCAACAAGAGGCTGCGGACGTCATAGGATTCGGATTTTACACGAATTTTTTCCCGATTCAGATACAAAAAAAAGAGACCCGGCAAAAAACCGAGTCTCTCTTTCGTCAGCATCTCGCGCCCAAAAAAGACGGGCGCGAACGCTTTTTAGGCAATCCCTAACGAATTAGGCTGCCTTAACCTGGGCGACGAGGGCGGCAAAGCCTTCCTTGTCGAACACGGCCATATCGGCGAGCACCTTGCGGTCGAGGGCGATGCCGGCCTTCTTCAGACCGTTCATGAACACCGAGTAGGTCATGCCGTTGGCACGTGTACCGGCGTTGATACGAGCGATCCAGAGGCGACGGAACACGCGCTTCTTGTTGCGGCGGTCACGGTAAGCGTACTGACCGGCACGCATGGCAGCCTGCTTGGCAACGCGGAACACGTTGTTGCGGCGCAGACGGAAACCCTTCGTCAGGGCAAAAATCTTCTTATGACGGGCACGGGCCGTCACACCACGCTTCACACGAGGCATCTTTTATCTCCTAATTAGGCGTAGGGGAGCATGCGCTTCACGGACTTGATATCCGCTTCGTGCACAGTGACCATGCCGCGCAGCTGACGCTTGTTCTTCGTCGTGCGCTTCGTCAGGATGTGACGCTTCGTAGCGTGGGCGCGCTTAATCGAGCCGCTGGCACGCGGCTTGAACCGCTTGGCGGCGGCGCGCTTGGTCTTCATCTTCGGCATTTGGCCGTTTCCTCTTTATTGGATGAACTTCGGGCGTTCCCCTCAGACCGAAGAGACACTTCACTGAGCCGCGAGTTCACTTGTCATGCGAAGCCCGCCCCGAATGAGGGCGGGCATCTGAGAAACCGCGATTTTACGCGATTTAAATTTTGCTTTGCAACCGAATCAGCGCTTCTTTTTCGGCGCGAGCACCATGATCATCTGGCGCCCTTCGAGCTTAGGCTGATTTTCAACCTGCGCGATGTCCTGAAGCTCTTCCTTCACGCGGTCCATGAGGGCCGTGCCGAACTGCTGATGCGCCATTTCGCGGCCGCGGAATCGAAGCGTCACCTTGGCCTTGTCGCCGTCGTTGAGGAAGCGGATGAGGCTGCGAAGCTTCGTCTGGAAGTCGTTTTCGTCCGTGGCGGGACGGAACTTCACTTCCTTCACCTGAACGACCTTCTGCTTGGCCTTGGCTTCCTGGGCCTTCTTCTGTTCCTGATAACGGAACTTGCCGTAGTCCATCAGGCGGCAGACAGGCGGAACCGCCTTAGGGGCGATTTCGACGAGATCGACGTCGGCCTCTTCGGCCATGCGAAGGGCTTCGGCAGTACGAACAATACCGATCTGGGCGCCGTCGACGCCGGTCAGTCGGACCTCGGGAACTCGGATCTCACCATTGATCCGATGCTTGCGATCTTGAGCTATGGCTCTTCTCCGGTTGAATTTTTCCTCCGCTGTCGGTAGCAGCGAAGAAAGAACGGCGTCCGCTCGCGTGCCGACCCTATCGGGCCGCCGGGACCGCCGGAGCGCGCACCCTCACGACGCGCGCGCACAGCGGACGCTTACTATCGAAAAACTCAGGCGATGTCAGCAGCGTGTTCGGCCGCAGCCTTCTGCACCATGGCAATGAAGTCCTCGAGCGGCATGACGCCGAGGTTCTTGTTGCCGCGTCCGCGCACGGACACCATCCCTGCTTCGACTTCCTTTTCGCCGACAACGGCGATGTACGGAATCTTCTGCAGACTGAGCTCGCGAATTTTATAGTTGATTTTTTCGCTGCGCAAATCGGTCTGCACGCGAATGCCGGCCTGATGCAGCTTAAGGGCAACTTCCTTGACGTAGTCCGTCTGCGCATCGGTAATAGGCGCAACCGCCACCTGAACCGGCGCGAGCCAAACCGGGAAAGCGCCCGCATACTCTTCGATGAGCATGCCGATCCAACGTTCGAGCGAACCGAGCATGGCGCGGTGAAGCATCACAGGCACCTTGCGCGTATTGTCTTCGGCGACGTATTCCGCGCCGAGACGACCCGGCATCTGGAAGTCGACCTGAACCGTACCGCACTGCCACGAACGGCCGAGGCAGTCCTTCAGGTGATACTCGATCTTGGGACCGTAGAAGGCGCCTTCGCCTTCGAGGATTTCGTACTTGATGCCGAGCGCATCAAGGCTCGCCATCAGAGCGTGTTCGGCCTTGTCCCACACTTCGTCCTCACCGATACGCATTTCCGGACGCGTGGCGACCTTGTAAGCGATTTCCGTGAAACCGAAGTCGCGGTAGACCTGCTGAACGAGGCGCGTATAGGCTTCGCACTCCGGCAGGATCTGATCTTCCGTGCAGAAGATATGACCGTCGTCCTGCGTGAAGCCGCGAACGCGCATCAGGCCGTGCAGCGATCCGGACGGTTCGTTGCGGTGGCACTGACCGAATTCGCCGATGCGAAGCGGCAGATCGCGATAGGAGCGCAGCTTCGAATTGAAGATCTGGATGTGACCCGGGCAGTTCATCGGCTTAAGCGCAAAGTAGCGATTTTCCGATTCGGTCGTGAACATATTTTCACGATACTTGGCCCAGTGGCCGGAGCGCTCCCAGAGCGAACGGTCAAGCAGCTGCGGCGCCTTGACTTCTTCGTAGCCGTTGTCCTGATAGACGCGGCGCATGTACTGTTCGACCACCTGCCAGAGCGCCCAGCCCTTGGCGTGCCAGAAGATCATGCCCGGGGCTTCGTCCTGCAGATGGAAGAGGTCGAGCTCCTTGCCGAGACGGCGATGGTCGCGCTTTTCGGCTTCGGCGAGCATGTCGAGATAGTTCTTCTGCTCTTCCTTCGTCGACCAGGCGGTACCGTAGATGCGCTGCAGCATTTCGTTCTTGCTGTCGCCGCGCCAGTAGGCGCCCGCAACCTTCATGAGGCGATGCACCTTAAGGCGGCCCGTCGACGGGACGTGAGGACCGCGGCAAAGGTCGATGAAGTCGCCCTGGCGGTAGAGCGAAATCGTTTCGCCCTCGGGAATCGATTCGATGATTTCAGCCTTGTACTTTTCGCCGAGCGAGAGGAAGAACTCGATCGCAGCCTCGCGCTTCATCTCTTCGCGCACGACCGGAATATCCTTCTTCACGAGTTCGTCCATGCGCGCTTCGATCGCTTCAAGGTCTTCGGGCGTGAAGGGGCGCTTGTAGGAGAAGTCGTAATAGAACCCGTTCTCGATGGCGGGCCCAATCGTGACCTGAGCGTCCGGATAAAGTTCTTTGACGGCCTGCGCCATCAGGTGCGCCGTCGAGTGACGGATGATCTCAAGGCCTTCGGCGTCCTTGCCCGTGACAATCGAAACGGCCGCATCAGCGTCGACCACGTGGGAGAGGTCCACGAGCTTGCCGTCCACCTTGCCCGCAAGCGCAGCCTTGAAAAGACCGGCGCCAATCGAAGCCGCGATGTCGCCGACCGTTACCGGGGCATCGAACTCGCGTTTACTGCCATCGGGAAGAGTAATCGCTACCATTTTGAGATCCTTGGAAAAGTTACAGGCATAAAAAAAGTGCGGACATGAGCCGCACTTTTTCTGTCTGGCAAACTGTCGACAACGCTTCGCCCACGCCCACGTTTATTCATAGACGGGGTGTTGTTGTACGAAGAGCAGTCCTAAAAGACATCGTCAACAGTTCCCAAAAAAATCTTGGTAGGCACGATTGGATTCGAACCAACGACCCCCACCATGTCAAGGTGATGCTCTAACCAACTGAGCTACGTGCCTGTCAAGGTTTTGATTTTACGCGCGACTCCTCTTGGAGTCCATACCGTCGAAACGGTAGCGTGCACAGGACCTTGGCCTGCGCCGCACTGCTCATCCGCAACATCGCTCCTTTGAGAAGGAACTGGTAGGCACGATTGGATTCGAACCAACGACCCCCACCATGTCAAGGTGATGCTCTAACCAACTGAGCTACGTGCCTGTTGTGTCGCGAGCGGTGCGAGAGTCGAATTATACATAGACTTTTCAATTTTGCAAGGAGATTTTTAAAAAAGTCCGAAAAAATTTCACTTTCAGCAGTCGTTCCGCACGACTTTTACGTTCAACTCGTTGAAATTTAAGCGAATAAAAAAAATCGGAACAGCGAGAAAAAAGTTGAGCGCTCCAGCCTTTCGTCCAGAGCGCCTCTTTTTGGCCGTCTTTCGAACAGTCGAATGAAGCGAATTGAAACTTCAGACACGTCTTGCCGAAAGAACGCCCTTTACCTCACGCAGACCTGCGAGCGTGCGGCGCAGTTCTTCGGCGCCGCGGATTTCGATGCGAAAACGCATGTGCTGATCTCCCTTGACGGCGTTCGAGCTCATTGCAGTGATGTGCACCTTTTCGCGCTGGAAAACTTCGGAGATATCGCGCAGGAGCGCCGGGCGATCCTGCGAAACGATGAGGACCTCCGCCGGATACACGGCATCGACGCCGGCACCTGCGCCCCAGCTCACCTCGATAAGGCGGTCCGGCTCCTGCTCGAGCATGTTGCGCAGGTTCGGGCAGTCGGCACGGTGAATCATCACGCCGCGGCCGCGCGTGACGTAGCCGACAATCTCGTCGGGCGGCACCGGGCGGCAGCAGCGCGCAAGCTGCGTCAAAAGCGAATCGACACCGACGACGAGCACCTTGCCCTTTCTCGCGCTCGTGCTCTCGTTGCGAACGAGAACTTCAGGCTCCATTTCCGCGGGCTTTTGCTGCGGCTGCACGGCCTGCTGAAGTGCCGTAAGCGTGATTTCTTCCTTTGCAAAGGCGATGCAGAGCTCGTCGACGTTTTCAAAGCCGAGACGCTTGGCGAGCTCTTCGAGCTTCATCGCGGTGCGCCCGAGGCGGGCGAGCTCTTTATCAAGGCGCTCGCGCCCTTCGGAGAGAAGCTCCTGAGTGAGCTGCGCGTTGAACCACTGGCGAACCTTGTTGCGGGTGCGCGGACTTGCCGCATAGCCGAGCTCGGGATTGAGCCAGTCGCGGCTCGGCTGCCCGGTCTTGCCGGCAATGATCTCGACGGTTTGCCCGGTCTTGAGCTTCGTATTGAGAGGCACCATCTGACCGTCGACGCGCGCGCCCTTCATTCGGTGTCCGAGCTGCGTGTGCACCATGTAGGCGAAGTCGACGGGCGTAGCGCCTGCGGGAAGCTCCACAACGCGCCCCTGAGGCGTCAAGCAGTAAACGTGATCGTCCTCAACAGCGTGCTCCTTGGCGTCGGGGGCCTGCCCGACGTCGGATCGCCACGCAAGAAGCTGGCGCAGCCAGGCGACACGCTGCTCTTCCGCGGAACTCGCGCCGTTCGAGTTGCCCGCTTCCTTGTAGCGCCAGTGTGCGGCAACGCCGAGCTCGGCGAATTCGTGCATTGCGCGCGTGCGGATCTGAATCTCGATCGGCCGGCCGGCATTGTCGGTGACGACCGTATGAAGCGACTGGTAGCCGTTCGGTTTCGGTTTGGCGATGTAGTCGTCGTACTCCTTCGAGATCGTCTGGAAGTTTTCCTGCACAATCGAGAGAACCTCGTAGCACTGCTCAACCGTCTCGACAATGACGCGCAGCGCGCGCACATCAAAGAGCTGGTCGAAACGCAGATGCTTGCGCTGCATCTTCTTCCAGATCGAGTAGATGTGCTTCGGTCGCCCGGAGACATCCGCATGAATGTGGTTGTTCGAGAGAAGCGAGCGGATGCGCTGTACGGCCATCTGCATGAATTCCAAACGCTCTTCGCGGGACTCGTCGAGTTCGCGCGCAATGGCGTGGTATTCCTGCGGACGCGTAAAGCGCAGCGACAGGTCTTCGAGCTCCCACTTGATCTGCCAGATGCCGAGGCGATTGGCGAGCGGCGCATAGACGGCCAGCGTCTCTTCGCCAAACTGTTCGGAGCCCGCAGAGCGCGAAGACGCGAACCAGCGAAGCGTCTGCAGACGACTCGCGAGCTTGAGGAGCACCACGCGCAGATCCTGACACATTGCGAGGAACATGCGCCTGAGCGCCTCGGGCTGCATCGCCGCACTCGCCTCCTTGCTGTCGGTGCGCGCTTTGGTCGAGAGATCGTTGAGTTTGCCGAGCTCCGCGACAAGGCCGGCGACAGTCGCGCCGAAGCTCTTTTCAAGCCACTCGGATGAATTCTGAACGACACGCGGCACGCAGAAGAGATAAGCGGCTGCAATGAGTTCGGGATCGTCCCGAACGCCTCGAAGAATGGATGCGACGCCGTCGGCATGCACGAGGGCGGATTCCCCCGTTGAGAGCATCAGCTCTTTGTAAAGCGGTTCGACCATGCGTCTCGCGAGCGTCGGGTCGACCGTCAAATGCTGTGCTGCCGCTTCCCCCATTTTTTTCTTCCTTTTTTACTTCAACGGCCGCACGACCGCGCTCGTTCGGTCAGCGCGTTCTCCGGCCGTCTGCTTTTGTCTTTCGTTGTCTTTGCCCGACTTTTAGAGTCGGTTCGCCTGCGGCGGGCTGCGCTCGACCAGCGTCGGGCACCCGCCGCACGTTCTTTCATTTTAGGTAGCGAACGGCGCGCCTGCGCCGCTCGTCGATCGGGCTTTTCACCTCCTTACGATTATGCGTCTGCGCTCGAAAACTCTCCCGCTGGCAAAATTGTGCATGGCATACGCTTTAGATACTGAACAGCCACTCGCAGCGAATGAGCGCGCCGTACGAACGGTAGTCACCGTTCGAGCAGGCGCCGAAGCCTTCGAGTGCAATGCGCTTGTCGTCGGACTCGAGCGCAACCGAGCCCGATGCGCGCACGAGAAGCGCGTCGATTGAGGGCACGTCGACCTGAGCGCCCGGCGTTCGCCAGCCCGGCACGGAAAGCGATACGGTGCGCTCGCGATCGCCCGCAAAGTAGGAGACGCCCCCGGCGGCGTGCCAGACGAGGCGCTCGGGCAGCCGCTCGTCGATGAAGGCCGTCCCAGTTCTCGGCACGGCTTTCGCGCCCGAGAGATCTGCGTCAAGCGCAAAGACGCCGAGCGTTTCGACCGACTCCTCGGCATTGAGGAATGCCTCGCCGTCGGCACCGACGGCATAATCGGCCGAGTCAAAGCGCATCAGCTGCGCTCGCGCCGTGAACGCACCGCGTACCGATCCGTACGAAGCTTCGGGCGAACGCCAGGCCGCGCCCGCACTCCACACCGAACGCTTGACGTCATCGACTTCAATGCGCTTGGCGTAGCTCGTCGTTCGCGCCTTTTCCGAAGCTTCGCTCCAAGCGGCATTGAAAACGAGCGTTCCGAAAGTGATCTCACGACCGGCCCAAACTTGAAGGAGTACCGCATCGCTTTCGCCGCTCACGGGAATACTCGCAGAATTCTCGAGTCCGCCTTTCGTCTTGATGTCGCTCGACTCGAATGCGGCGCCGACCCCGACGCGCCAAGCGCCGAAGGCAGCCGCGCCGGAGGCCTCTGCCGTCACGTTGTCCGAACGAATTTGCCCGCGCATGCCGCCAACCCCCGTCTCATCCTCGCTGCGGCCGGCAGAGACAGCAACGTGAAGCGGCAGCGTCCCGAGATAAAGTCCGTCCCTCTTCCCTGTGCCCGCTGCGCCAAGCCAGCGAAAGGGCGTCTCGCCTGCGGCTCGTTCGTTCAGATGCGCGAGCCGCTCGTCGGTGCCGAGTCGTGAAGCGAGAACGGACGCATTGAGCAGCGCCGCTTCGCCCGCTTTGGCGCTCGCCCTTTCGTAAATCGCGCGAAAGAACCCGGGCAAAAGCAGATCGTGACGACTCACCCAGAGCGTTTCGAGCATTCCGGCAAAGGGTCCAGAAAAGCGCATTGGTTCGAAGCGCACGGTGTAACGGCCGTCGCCATCGAGCTCGAAGCGGCCGTTTTGCCCATCGTAGCTCACGAGCACGTTTCCGAGCCCCGAGATGTCGGTGCCGCCAAAGTCAATGGCCGCAAGCGCTTCATCGACATTTTCGCCGCAGCTTGTCGAAAGCCAAATTTCCGACCCCGCATCAAAACGGATCGTCGTGTCGTCGGCTGCCGAAAAGATCGGCTCACTCGCTGCGGAAAGCACATCACCGCGCGTGACGACGAGAACGCCCTCGGCGCCGAGCAGGAGATTTTCGCCCGCGGCCGTCTCGCTTGAACCGACATTGAAATGCATGCCCGAAGCAAGCTCGAAAGGCGCCGCGACAACGAGAAGCCCCTTGCTGTAGCGGTTATCCCGGTGCTTGAACTCGTTGTCGAGCGGCAGGCCCGAGAACTCTGCGCCGATACTCATTGCCGTTCCCCGCCCGATGCGCGCGTCGAACGTTGCACCCGCTTCGAGCGAAACGCCGTTGATGAAGCTTGCATGCACCGACTGCGTTTTATCGAACGCATCACTCGCACACTCGAGAATAATTTCGCTCACCCCGTCTACGTGAAGCGACTCGGTTGCCAGTTCCAGATCGGCGCCCGGCCGGCTGCCGGCAAGACGCACCTGAGCGTCCTCCAGGCGAAGCGCGCCATCGGCGATGGTGTAAACGATTTCGTCCGGAAGGTCCGTCATCTCGAAACGGCCGCCCGCCGATATACGGATGTCATCCGCAACGTAGGCAGCAGCCGTGCTTCTGAGCGTGCCACCCTCAACCGAGATCGAAGCGAACTCGTAGATGTCGCCCAAGACGGCCTCTTCGCCCGAACCCACATAGAAATCCTCCCCCAAGGACGTAGCCGAAGGGTTCGACGGCATGAAAAGCGTTCCATCAGGGGACGCGGCAAACGCTTCTGCCGCGCCAGCCGCAAACAAAGCACAAGCGCAGACAACTGCTTGAGAACGGGTGTACATGTTGTTCCTTTCTCCGTTATTGATTTCAGAAAAGGAACATATTTTTCATAAACAACTATACGTATTGAATTTTCCTACGCATTTTCCGAATAAAAAATCCCCGAGTCGCCTCGGGGATTTTACGTATAGGTTCGTATTTACAGCGATATATCGCTCGGTTCCTGTATTTTCAAGCGCCCTTTCCGCGCGCTCGGCAGGATGGCGACGCCATTTTCCGTCGGCTGGCGAATCAGTTTCTCAGACTGTGAATCGGTGCGGGAATACGGCCGCCGAGCTTCACGAACCCGGAAGCGTCGCCGCCCGGCACCCGGATGATGCTCGCTTCGCCCAAAAGGCCGCCGAATACCGCCTTGTCGCCGACGCCCTTGCCGGGCACGGGAATAACGCGCACGGCAGTCGTCTTGCCGTTGATCATGCCGATCGCGGCCTCGTCGGCAATGAGTCCCGAAATGGTCGAAGCGGGCGTGTCGCCCGGAATCGCGATCATGTCGAGTCCCACGGAGCAAACGGAAGTCATCGCCTCGAGCTTTTCAAGCGTAAGCGCCCCCGTGCGGGCCGCCGCTTCAATGGCGCTGTCTTCGGACACGGGAATAAAAGCCCCGGAGAGACCGCCCACGTGCGAAGAAGCAAAGACGCCGCCCTTTTTCACCTGATCGTTGAGCATGGCGAGAATCGCTGTCGTCCCAGGCGCGCCGATCGAAGAGAGCCCCATCGTCTGGAAGATTTCCCCGACGCTGTCGCCCACGGCAGGCGTCGGCGCAAGCGAGAGATCTGCGACACCGAAGGGCAACCCCAAGCGATCGGCCACTTCGCCGCCGATGATTTCGCCCACGCGCGTCACTTTGTATGCCGTGTGCTTGATCACCTCCGCGGCATCCGTGACGGTGAGATAGTCGCCCTTGGCAGCAAAAGCGCGCTCGAGCGCCTTCTTGACGACGCCCGGCCCCGAAACGCCCACATCGATCACGACGTCGGGTTCGCCGATACCGAGATAGGCACCCGCCATGAAGGGTACATCCTGCGGAATGTTGCAGAAAACGACGAGCTTGGCGCAGCCGATGGCATCGCGCTCGCGCGTAGCTTCGGCCACGTCGAGAATGCGCTCGCCCATGAGACGAACGGCATCCATGTTGATGCCCGCCTTGGTCGAGCCGACGTTGATCGAGGAACAGATGCGGTCGGTCTGCGCAAGCGCTTCGGGCAGCGCGTCAATGAGGTTGCGCTCGCCCGGGGTCATTCCCTTCTCAACAAGCGCGCCGAAGCCGCCGATAAAGTCGACGCGCACAGCCTTGGCGCATTCGTCGAGCACTCGGCAGGCCGCGACCATCTGATCGCGCGTAAAGCTCGCGCCCACCGTACCGATGGGACTCACGGCGATGCGCTTGTTGACGACGGGAATACCGTAGCGGTCGCCCACGGCGTCGCACGTCTCGACGAGCTTTTCGGCGTACCTGAGAATTTTGGAGCGGACTTTGTAGGCAAACACGTCAAAGTCCGTGCTTGCGCAGTCAAAAAGGTTGATGCCCATCGTCACGGTGCGGACGTCGAGGTGCTCGGCGCGCAGCATGTTGATGGTCGAAAGAACTTCGCGGTCGGTCAGCATTGATAGGTTTCCAATTCAGAAGAAAGCTTTTCTCTCATCGCGGGATCAGTCGACCTGAACGCGGTGGATGGCTTCAAAAATGTCTCGGTGCTGGATATTGCAGCGCAGGCCGCACGCGCGGGCACGCTCGCGCAGCACCGCGTTGAGGGCTCGCCGATCGACCGAGAGCGGCATCAGAACTTCGAAGAACTGCAGGCTTTCGCCGTTTTCAAGCGGCAGCGCGCGCAGGCTTTCGATATTGATGCCTTCGCTTGCAAAGATCTTTGCGAAAGTTGCGGTAATGTCCCCGCGGTCTTCGCCCCAAATGCTGACGACATAGGGTTCGCCCGCAGCCTCGCGCTTTTGATCGGGCGACTGAAAGTCGCGAACGAGTACCGACTGGCGCAGCTTCTTTTCGGCAATGCGCTCGCGCAGGAACGCCTCGAGCGTTTCGTTCGTGAGCGCAGCAGGCTTTTTCACGATGCCGATCAAAGCAAATTGCCCTTTCAGGGTCACCTGACTGATTTCTTCGACGCGGCAGTCGTTTTCCGCAAGCGCCGAAGTCACCGCAGCGACGATGCCGGGCATATCGAGACCGATGACGGCCACAACGACCGTACCGATGTTCTCTTCGGTTGTGTTTTGCATGTTGTCCTTTTGACGTGCATTCTTGTTGCGCCGCAGCGCCCCTTCTGCGCAGAACGCCCGAGGCGCCGCGCCGCATCAGCGCACCGCGGGGACTGCGGCTTCTGCTTGCTCGGTGCGCTTCAGTCGAGTGTATCGCGCCCGCGGCGGGCAAAGGCATCGGGTCGCGTCAAAAGGGGAGCGAGCCGCGGGAATGCGGCTATTGCATTGCGTCGCGAAACGGCAGCAACCGCTTCAAGCGGCAGTGCGCGCAGCATAGCGGCCGCATCAGCGGCCTCAAGAATGTCGGCAGGCGCCGTGTCGAGCAGCGATGCGCCGTGCGCGAACGCGTCGCGCCGACGGCTCGTCGGCATGTCGGGCGCATCCGTTTCGAGCACCCAGGCGTCCTCGGGAACTTCAGCGAGATGGCGCCGAATGCGCAGGCTTCCCGCGTATGTCGCCGCGCCGCCGAAACCAAGTTTGAGGCCGAGCTGGAGAAAACTTTCACGCTCTTGGTCGGAGCCGTTAAAGGCGTGTACTGCGCCGCCAGCCGGCATGCGGCGGCGCAGGTGCATGAGTACGCGCGAAGCGCTTTTTCTCACGTGTATCGATGCGGGCAGCGCATAGTCACGTGCAATCGCGAGGCACTCGGCAAATACCGCCTCCGCATGCGCTTGGTCCTGACCGGGCACGAAGCCGTCGAGCCCGATTTCGCCGATGCCGATAAAGAAGGGGTCTTCGAGCGAAGCTTCGACTTCGGCGCGCAGCCTCGCAAGCGCCGCCTCGTCGGCGTACTGCACAAAAAGGGGGTGGATGCCAAGAAGATAGCCGAGCCCCCAGGCATGCGCGAAAGCGCGCGTGGGCGCCCAGTCGCCGGGCGCCCCCGGCGCAAGAAGCATTGATTCGACGCCTGCGCGACGCGCTGCTTCGATTTCGAGCGCGGCCCGCTCGGGAGCGCCCGATAGCTGAATGTGGCTGTGGGTATCGATGAAGCCTGCTAATCCCAGCATTTCGGCGCCTCAAGCGAGCGGCTAGAGAAGCTCGCCCGTAGCGAGCGCATCGGCATGCATGATGCCGCCCGAGAGTCGAAGCGAGCGACCGCAGCGCGCGGCAAGACTCCGGTCGTGCGTCACGATGAGCGCCGCCGTACCCTCTTCGCGCGCAATGCGAAGAAACAGATCGAACACAACCGCAGCGGTTTCGTCATCGAGATTCCCAGTCGGTTCGTCGGCAAGCACGCACGCCGGATTCGTCACGAGCGCGCGGGCAATCGCAACGCGCTGCCGCTCGCCCCCGGAGAGCTGCGACGGCAGGTGTGCGGCGCGCGCGGAAAGCCCCACCGCATCAAGAAGTGCCGCAGCGCGTTTTCTTGATGCGGACGAGTCCTCCCGGCGAATAAAGAGCGGCATCGCCACGTTGTCGAGCGCGGAGAATTCGGGGAGCAAATGGTGAAACTGGTAGATGAAGCCAAGATAAGCGTTTCGCATCTCTCCGAGCGCGCGCTCGGAGAGTCCCGCGAGCGAGCGTCCCTGGATTTCGATGCGGCCGCTGTCAATCGTGTCGAGACCGCCGAGCGCGTGCAGCAGCGTGGACTTGCCGGACCCCGACGCGCCGAGGACGGCCACAGTTTCTCCGGGCGCAATGGAGAGCGACACGTCGCGCAGCACCGGTACGACGGCCGAGCCGTCGCGATAGCTTTTGGCCACATGCTCGGCGACGAGCACCAGCCCCTCATGACGGGAGAATGCGTTATTCATAACGAAGCGCCTCCGCCGGCCGGGTGCGCGCCGCGCGCCAGCTCGGATAAAGTGTTGCGACGAGGCTCAGCACGAGCGAGCAGACTGCAACAGGAACGATATCCGAGACCCGCGGGTCGGACGGCATATCGCTGATGAAATAGATTTCCTTGGGCAGGAACGCCACGCCGAGAAGCCCCTCGATCGCGCGCACGATCTCGCCCACGTTGCAGGCGACGAGAAGCCCAACGGCGACACCCGCTGCGACGCCCGCCACGCCGACAATCGCGCCCTGAATGACAAAGATCGCCATGATCGAACCTTCTGAGGCGCCGAGCGTTCGCAGAATCGCAATGTCGGACTGCTTTTCCTTCACGGTCATCACGAGCGTCGAAACGAGCCCGAAGGCCCCCACGAGCACGATGAGAAAGAGAATGATGCCCATCATGCGCTTTTCGACCTGAACGGCCGCAAACCACGTCTTGTTCTGCTGCGACCAGTCCGCTGCGTAGAACCCGGGCGGCAGCGCCGAGAGGATTCCTGCGGCAACGACCGGTGCGCGCTCCATGTCGGCGACGCGGATTCTCAGGCCCTGAGGACCACCCGTGCGAAAGAGCGCCGCAGCGTCATCGATGTGAATGAGCGCCATCGTGCTGTCGTACTCGTAGTGGCCGCTCGACAAAAAACCGAGCACGCGGAACTGCTTCATGCGCGGAATCATGCCCGCGGGCGTCATGTTGCCCTGCGGCACGAGGAGCGCCACCTTCTCGCCGGGCGAAACACGCAGGCGGCGCGCCAAGTCTCGCCCGAGAATGACGCCGAATTCGCCGGGCTTGAGGAGCTTAAGTCCCGAAGCCGACACATCCGAGCCGAGCGTGCCGGGCGTCGAAACTTCGAGCGCGAGCCCGCTCACCTTGGGTTCGAGATCGGGGTCGATCCCCTTGACGAGCGCCCCCGTCACCACGTCACCGCTCGAAAAGAGTCCCTGGCCCTGAACATAGGGCGCCGTCGCTACGACGTCCTCCCGCGCCTCGATTTTCTCGGCAATCGACTGCCAATCGCTCACCGGCCCGAATGCGGAAGTCACTTCGACGTGCGCAATCACCGAGAGCATGCGGTCTCGGACTTCCTTCTGAAAGCCGTTCATCACGGAGAGCACGATGATGAGCGCGGCAACGCCGAGTGCAATCGAAGCGACCGACATCGCGGAAATAAAGGACATGAAGCCGTCGCGCCGGCGGCCTCTTCGGCCGGCACGCGTATACGTGAGACCGATCAAAAGTTCAAAGGGCGTCTTCACTGTGCACCGAGGTCAAGCCGCACCAAGCGGCCCGATCCTGCCTGAATACTTCGAAAGGAACCATTCTAGCGGGCACGCCGCGCACACAGTTCCGCGCAGTGTCGCTCAAGCGCGAGCAGGTAAAATGCACGCCATCATGTCGAGAGCTTTTTTTCTGATCCCCGGCGCGCGCCTGCCCGCACGACTCGCCGCGGACCTGCTTGCGCACGCTTCGCACGAAGAAGCGGCTGCGCTGCGTCTTTTGGGCAGCGGCCGCGAAGCGCCCGAGACGCAGTGCCTGACGGGCAAAGTCGGCCGCTTGGCGCCCCACTACGCCTGGTGCTGGAAGGTGTTTGCACGCCGCCCGGGCGAACCGCAGACGGCACCCGCCCTTTGGCGGCTTGCCGACGGCCCGCATTTCGACGCGCCGCTCATGCGCTTGATTCCGCTCGCTCGTCAAGCAGCGGGTTTCGTTGAGGCAACGCTCGCCGAGCGAAACATTCTGCCGCTTCTCTGTGCGCTTTCCGAACCCGCTTCGCGCTTCGGCCTGCGCCTTCAGGTGAGCGGCACGGAACTCTTTTTGTCGAGCGCGACCGAACGAGACTTTGCCGCCGCCCCCGTGGCCGCCCCTGCTGCGCTGATGCCGCTCGCGAACACGGCGGATTTCGACGCACTTTTTTCTGCGGGTATGGAAGGCCCTGACACAAGCTGGGCGCACGACGTACTCGCCGCTTTCGGCGAGAAGCTCGCTTCGGACACCTCGCTGCAGCAATTGAACGAGCTGCGCGCCGTCTCGGGGCTGCCGCGAATCGAAGGCTTCTGGCTTTCCACCCCAGGACGCGTTGAAGGCTACCATCCGCCGTCACTCTTTCGCGCCGTGCTCGCCGACGACGGCGTTTTGCGCGGCTGGGCGCTCGCTGCGGGCATCCCCGCCGCATTCGTGCGTCCGCTCACACCCCGAAAAACGGACGAAAGTCTGCCTGCCTGGCCGAAAGACGTGCCGCCGGGCGACGTCGTCGCCGTTGTCGACGACCTTTACGCACCGTGGCTTGCCGGCGACCTCGCGGCTTGGCGCCGTGCGCTCCCCGCGGTCGTCCAAAAGCTCGAAGCGTTGCGTGCGGGACTCTCCGCACTCAAGGTCGATGAGGATGCACTTGTTCTTTTCGGCACGGCGGGCGCTGCGACGCTCATGCCGCAGGCGCGCAGCTTCTTCGACCGCTTGCGCCGCACCAAAAACGCGATCGCACCCGAAACCTGGCTTGCCGACCCCTACGAGGAGGCCTTCCGATGACCCGCATTCTTTCGAGACCCTTCGACATGCGGGCAGCGCTGAGCCTCTCTCAGTCGGGATTTCTGCCGCCCGTGGCCCGTGCGCTCGCCGCGCGCGGCATTAAAAGCGCCGACGACCTCGAACAGTCCTGGCGCGGCATGATTCCGCCCGCCTCCCTCGAAGGCACCCGAGAAGCGGCCGAACGACTTGCCGCCGCACGAGAAAAGGGCGAGCATGTCACGATCGTTGCCGACTACGACTGCGACGGTGCGACTGCCTGCGTCGTGGCGCTGCGCGGCCTTCGCATGCTCGGGATTCGAGCCGACTACTTCGTGCCCGACCGCGTTCTACACGGCTACGGGCTCACGCCCCTCGTCGTCGACATCGTCGCAGCGCGCACGCCGAAGCCCGACCTCATTCTCACGGTCGACAACGGCGTCTCGTCGGTCGCTGCCGTCGAGCGCGCCAACGAGCTCGGTATCGACGTCGTCGTGACCGATCACCACCTGCCCGGTGCGGAACTGCCGCGTGCAGCCTGCATCGTCAACCCGAATCTCAGCACCTCGGCCTTTCCCTCCAAGGCGCTCGCGGGCGTGGGCGTCGTCTACTACGTGCTTCTTGCACTCAGAGCGCTCCTGCGCGAGCGGGGCATCTTCACGCAGGCCACGCAGCCACGGCTCGACAACCTCGTCGACTTCGTCGCGCTCGGAACCGTTGCCGACGTCGTCAAACTCGACAAGAACAACCGCATTCTCGTTTCGCAAGGCCTCTCACGCATCCGCAGCGGCCGCACGCACCCCGGCATCTCCGCGCTCTTTAGCATTGCGGGCAAGGACATGATCAAGGCAAGCGCGCGCGACTTCGGCTTTGCGATCGGGCCGCGCATCAATGCCGCAGGCCGCATCGGCACGATGGAAAACGGCATCGAGTGCCTCCTTTGCGATGATCCGCTCGAGGCGCTGCGCCTCGCGCAGAGCCTCAACGACATCAACGCCGAGCGCCGGGAGCTCGAGGGCGAAATGCAGCAGGCGGCCGAAGCCGAAATTGCACGCTTATCGACCGAATCGCTCGCCGCGGTAACGCTCTTTAACGAGTGTTTCAACGAAGGCGTCGTCGGTCTTGTCGCCGCCCGCATCAAAGAGCACATACATCGCCCGGTGATCGCCTTTGCTCGAACAGAGTCGGGCGAACTCAAGGGCTCGGGGCGCTCGATACCCGGGATTCACCTGCGCGACATGCTCGACCTTGTCGCCAAGCAGCTCCCTGACATCGTGCTGCGCTTCGGCGGTCACGCAATGGCCGCGGGCCTTTCGATCCGTCCCGAGGGGCTTGAGCGCTTTGCCGAAACCTTCGAGGCGGTCGTTCGAGCCAACTGCGACCCGGCCGCATTCGAGCACGTCGTTCTCACCGACGGCAGCCTCGCGCCCGACGAAATCACCGAACGCCTTTGCACAGAAATCGACGCGCAGATCTGGGGACAGGGCTTTGAAGCGCCGCTCTTTGCGAACGAATTCAGCGTTCTCAATCAAACGCTCCTAAAAGACGCGCACCTCAAGCTCTCTCTCATGCTCGGTCGACAGCGCTTTGACGCGATTTACTTCCGCCGGCGCGAACCGATTCCGCAGACAGCCAAGCTCGCTTATCGTCCGGCCATCAACGAATTCCGCGGCCGCCGCTCCGTGCAGCTCGTCGTTGAAGCGGTCGAAGGCTCCTAAAGCGGGTCTTTCGCTCGGATTTTGCTCGTATTTTTTGCGCATTTCGCCTTCGCTCGGGCAAAGTGCGCGTCTATAATTAAACGCTTTTGCGCACCGGCCCCTAAAAACCGGCCGGCGCCCTTGCGCCGCGCGCTGCGCCGCGCGGCGGTTCACAACCCATTTCGCACAGGAACAGCGACTCATCATGGAAGCCGAACGCATCAATCAGATCCAGAACAGCATCGACGGCCTTCGCAGCCGTTTGATCGAACTTCGGGGGTATCTTTGACGTCGATCGCAAAGCGCGCCGACTCGAAGAAGTGAATATTGAGATCGAGAACCCCGATCTCTGGAACGATCCCAAGCACGCTCAGGAAGTGAGCAAAGAAAAGAAGATGCTCGACGACATCGTCGGCAGCTTCTCGCGCCTCACAGCAGGCGTCAACGACGCAGCTGATCTTTTCGAACTCTCCATGGCCGAAGAAGACTGGGACACGGTAGAGGCCGTCGGCGCCGACGTCGACGCGATCGAAAAGGAAGTCGCCGGTCTTGAATTCAAGCGCATGTTCAATCAGCCGATGGACCCGGCCAACTGCTACTTGGAAATCCAGGCTGGCGCAGGCGGCACGGAAGCGCAGGACTGGGCGAGCATGATCGAGCGCATGTACATGCGCTACGCTGAGCGCAAGGGCTTCAAGGTGACGCTCGAAGAAGAAACGCCCGGTGAAGTCGCCGGCATCAAGTCCGCGACCCTCTTCATCGAGGGGGAATGGGCCTACGGCACGTTGCGCACGGAAACCGGCATTCACCGTCTCGTTCGCAAAAGCCCCTTTGACTCGAACGCCCGCCGCCACACGTCCTTCAGCTCGGTCTACGTGTATCCGGAAGTGGATGACTCGATCGACATCGAGATCAATCCCGCCGACCTCAAGATCGACGTCTTCCGCGCTTCGGGCGCGGGCGGCCAGCACATTCAGAAGACGGAGTCGGCCGTTCGAATCCACCACGTGCCGACCGGCATCATCACGATCTGTCAGGACGACCGTTCGCAGCACCGCAATCGCGAAAAGGCCATGCAGCAGCTCAAGGCCAAGCTCTACGAGCTTGAAATGCGCAAGCGCATGGAAGAGCAGACGAAGCTCGAAGAGCAGAAGTCCGACATCGGTTGGGGTCACCAGATCCGCAGCTACGTGCTCGACCAGTCGCGAGTGAAGGATCTGCGCACGAGCGTAGAAACGGGCAACACCGGCGCCGTGCTCGACGGCGACCTCGATCAGTTCATCGAGGCCTCGCTCAAGCAGCAGGTGGGCGGCACCCGAACGGATGCCTGACGAGGCACCGACAGACAATTGCGTTTTAATCGGTTCGAAGCGCGCGTCCGGCAAACGGACGGTGCTTTCAGAAGGGCGGCGGCCAACGAGCGCACGCCGCCCGAACCGGCAGCTTTACCGAGATTTCAGCAAATGGCAGAAAACGAAATCAACACCGCAGCCGAAGCGGCGCAGGAAGAGAACCACATCATTGCCGAACGCCGCGCCAAGCTCGAGAAGCTTCGCGAAGCGGGCGTCGCTTTCCCGAACGACTTCGTCCGCAAGGACCTCTTCGGTGATCTGCGCGCCAAGTACGGCCACATGAGCATTGAAGAACTCGAAGCCGCCGCCCCTGAGGTGGCCTGCTCGGGCCGCATGATGCTCAAGCGCATCATGGGCAAGGCGAGCTTTGCCACCGTACGCGACTTCACGGGTGTCATGCAGTACTTCGTGCAGCAGAACGCGATCGGCCCCGAAGCCTACGCCAACTTCAAGACGTTCGACCTTGGCGACATCGTCGCCTGCACGGGCACGCTCTTCCGCACGAAGGCGGGCGACCTCGCCATCCGCGTCAACAGCATTCGCCTCATGACCAAGAGCATCCGTCCGCTTCCCGACAAGCACAAGGGCCTGCAGGATACGGAGCTCTGCTACCGTCAGCGCTACGTCGACCTCATCATGAACGAAGAGTCGCGCGAACGCTTCCTCACGCGCTCGAACGCAATTGCCGCCATCCGCAGCTACATGCTCGAAAATCGCTTCCTTGAAGTGGAAACGCCGATGCTGCACCCGATTCCGGGCGGCGCCAATGCCAAGCCCTTCGTGACGCACCACAATGCGCTCGACATGGACATGTACCTGCGCATCGCGCCCGAACTCTATCTCAAGCGCCTCGTTGTGGGCGGCTTCGAGCGCGTTTTTGAAATCAACCGCAATTTCCGTAACGAAGGCACGGACACGCGTCACAACCCCGAATTCACGATGATGGAGTTCTACGCGACCTACTGGACGTACCACGACCAGATGGATTTCACGGAAGCGCTTATCCGCCACACCGCGATTGCTGCTACGGGTTCTGCCGTCATCAACTATCAGGGCACGGAAATCGACCTCTCGAAGCCCTTCGATCGCCTCACCCCGATCGAAGCCGTGAAGAAGTTCTGCCCGAACTACACGGACGAAGAACTCAACAACCCCGAGTTCCTGCGTGCAGAAATTGAACGCCTGCACGGCGAAATTCCGGTTGCAGCCGGTTTGGGCGCGCTGCAGATTGCACTCTTTGAAGAGACCGCCGAATCGAAGCTCATCCAGCCGACCTTCATCATCAATCACCCGACGGAAATCTCGCCGCTCGCCCGCGCCTCCGACACGAATCCGGAGATCACCGAGCGCTTCGAGCTCTACATCGCCGGCCGCGAAACCGCCAACGGCTTCTCCGAGCTCAACGACCCGGACGACCAGGCAGCGCGCTTCCGCGCCCAAGCCGACAAGAAGAGCCACGGCGACGACGAAGCCATGTACTACGACGCCGATTTCATCCGCGCGCTCGAGTACGGTCTGCCCCCGACGGCGGGCTGCGGCATCGGCATCGACCGTCTCGTGATGCTGCTCACGGACGCGCCGACGATTCGCGATGTGCTTCTCTTCCCGCACATGCGCCCCGAAGCGACCGTCGCTTGACAGGTCGACCGATCGAAGGCTTGATGCGGCTTAAAGCGCGCATGCTTTGAGCCGCAACGCAAAACGCCGCACGATGCTTGACGCATTCCTTGCCCGCCTTGAAGTGCTCGCCGACGCACTTCGGGCGGGCTTTGCTTTCGGTGACGCTCGGCAAACCCGTCGTGCGCCGCTTCTCGTTTGCGACACCGGCCGCCATATCGAAGTCGGTAGCGCCGCCCGTGAAGCAGCCGAGGTGCTCGCCCGAACGCCCGGCATCACGCAGCTCCCCTCGGGCGCTCTCGTTATAGAGGGCGATACGCTAGAAGCACGAAGCGCGGCGATTGCATACGCCGAAGCGGCGCTGCGACAAGTCCACCCGGCTGGCGGTTCAAGTGAAGCGCTCGACTTGCGCGCACTCGCGGCGCGTGAGGCGTCAGCCCCCGTCTTTGCCCGGATGCCGCGCGGACTCTTTCGCCCGCTCGGCGCCAAAACCTATGCCGTTCGCCTCACGGCACTCCTTGCACAAGCAACGAATTGGGCAAAAGTGCCGCATGCGGCACTTTTGCCGCCCGACCTTGAAGCCCCCCTCTTTCTCTTTTCGCAGCGAAGTCTCAAAAAACGCATCGGTCCCGGACTTTGGGACAGTCTTGCCGCGGGACTCGTCGCCGCCGGCGAAACCCCTGAGGCCGCGCTTGCGCGCGAATGCGCCGAAGAGGCAGGACTCGCCTTCGACCAAGCGACCCTCATCGCTCTTTCTTCGCGCAGCTTCGTCTGCCCCATTCCCGAAGGCCTTCTTTTTGAAGAAAGTTTCGAATACGCACTTCGGCTCGCACCCGACTTTCGACCCCGCGCTCTTGACGGCGAAGTTGCCGCCTTCGGCGCTTTCTCGCCCGTTGAAACACTCGATCTCATCGAACGAGGCCTCATGATGCCCGAGGCAGCCGCAGCCGCCCTTGCGGTGCTTCAAAAAATGACGGCCGAAGCGCTTCAATAGCACTCCGGCCGCTTTGTGCGTGCGAATTCGAGCTTTAGGACTCAGTCCCGCTCGTCGAGCCACACCTGCAGAATGGCTTCGAGAATCGCTTCGTTCGACTTTTCTGGATCGTCCGAAAAGTCGGGCAGGTTCACGATCATCTCGTGCAGCCGCACGAAAGAAAGCGTAAGCGGATCGATCTCCGGGTTTGCATCGTAGAGCGCCTCCCCGATCGCCCGCACGTCGGACCAGCTCAGCGACATGATCAGGCCTCGTTGGCGTGGTTGCGATTGTACTTGGGGATCTCGATCACAAGGTCACCGTCGCCCACCTTCACCTGGCAGGAAAGACGCGACAAATGGCAGGCGCCCCAAGCCGTATCGAGGTGATCGAGCTCGTTGTCGCTTGGCTCTTCGAGCGTATCGAACCCTTCGCGAACGATCACATGACAGGTCGCGCAAGCACAGTTGAATTCGCAGGCGTGCTGCACCTTGACGCCGTGAGCAATCATGGCGCGCGCGAGATTCTCGCCCGGCGCCGCATTAAAGACAGTGCCCTGCGGACAGGCTTCCGGGTGGGGAAGAACGGTGACTTTCGACATGTCGGTTACCTCAGAAATGAGTCAGCTGTTGGTTTTGTTGCCCGAGGCTTTCTCGTCCTCAACGGCAAAAAGTTCGTCGTCAACGGAAAGGCCCGAAAGCGCCTCTCGAATCGAGCGGTCCATGCGGCGCTCGGCAAAGAGTTCCGTCCCCTTCGTGAGCGCTTCAATGCCCGCTTTAATGGCATCGGTGCGATCGGTTGCGGCAAGTTCGGCGAGCGCATCGGCAAGGCGATCGATTTCAGCGCGCTCGTCGGCCGAAAGCAGATCACCGTCGGCCGCAAGTGCGCTTCTCGTCGATTCGAGAAGACGACGCGCCTCGACCTGCTGCTCACGCAGTTCGCGCGCATGCATATCGGCTTCGGCACTCGCGTTGCCGTCCCTGAGCATTCGAATGATGTCTTCGTCCGAAAGCCCGTAGGAGGGCTTCACCGTCACGACCGATTCGACGCCCGTTGTCAATTCGCGCGCCGAAACGCGCAGCAGCCCGTCGGCATCGACCTCGAAGGTCACGCGAATGCGTGCGGCACCCGCGGCCATCGGCGGAATGCCGCGCAGCTCGAAGCGCGCCAGCGAGCGGCACGCGTCAACCACTTCGCGCTCACCCTGCAGCACGTGAATCATCATCGCGGTCTGCCCGTCCTTGAAGGTCGTAAAGTCCTGCGCGCGCGCGATCGGAATGGCGCTGTTGCGCGGAATCACCTTTTCGACAAGCCCGCCCATGGTTTCCAAGCCGAGCGAGAGCGGCGTCACGTCAAGCAGGAGCCAGTCGTCCTCTTCGTTCGTGTTGCCGACGAGTTTATTCGCCTGCATCGCCGCGCCGATCGCCACAACGCGGTCGGGATCGATGTCGGCGAGCGGGGCGCGTCCAAAGTACGCTTCGACGGCGCCGCGCACGCACGGCATGCGGGTTGCTCCGCCGACGAGAACAATACCCTTGACGTCTTCGCGATTGATATCGGCATCCGCAAGCACGTTCTTCACGGCTTCAAGCGTCTTGCCGACAAGGGAAGCGGTCATTGCGTCGAACGCTTCGCGCGTGAGTTCGAGCGTCTTGCGCTCGCCCGCATCCGTCTCAAAGACGAGCGTCGTGCGGTCCTTCTCAGTGAGTGCCTCCTTCGCTGCCTTCGCTGCAGAGAGGAGCGCACGCTTCTTTTCGGCCGACTGAATCGCCTCTTCGCCCGAATGCGTAAGCGCCCAGCAAAAGACGGCATGATCGAAATCGTCGCCCCCGAGCGCGGCGTTGCCCCCCGTTGCGAGCACTTCGAAGACGCCCTTCGAGAGCTTGAGCAGCGACACGTCGAACGTGCCACCCCCGAGGTCGTAGACCATGTACGTGCCTTCGGCGGCGTTGTCGAGCCCGTAGGCCAAAGCCGCCGCCGTCGGCTCGTTGAGCAGGCGCAACACGTTAAGACCCGCCAAACGGGCGGCGTCCTTCGTTGCCTGACGCTGCGCGTCGTCAAAGTAAGCGGGCACCGTCACGACGGCACCGGCGAGGTCGCCGCCGAGGCGCGCCTCTGCACGGTCTTTGAGAGTCTTGAGCACTTCGGCGCTCACTTCGATCGGCGTCTTGAGGCCCGAACTCGTACGGATTCGGATCCCGGTATCTTCATCAACGAGGTCATAAGGCAACGACGGAAGCGTCTTGAGATCTTCGCACTTGCGACCGATCAGACGCTTGGCGGAAAAGATCGTGTTCTTCGCATCCGCGTCGGCGGCGGCAAGCGCCTCCCAGCCGACGACAACGCTGCCGTCCTCAAGGTAGCGCACGACAGAGGGCAAAAGTGCCCGTCCCGCTTCGTCGGCAATCACTTCGGCGCTTGCGCTGATTACCGAAGCAACGAGCGAATTCGTCGTGCCGAGGTCAATCCCCACGGCGAGGCGGTGTTCGTGCGGCGCAGCCGAAAGACCCGGCTCCGCGATTTGAAAAAGTGCCATCTGTCGTACCGTTAAAAATCAAAGAAAAGCGCCGCGCGCTTTTTTGGCTTCACCAATGAAGCGCTGCAGGAACATTAGACGCCGCGCCGCATCAGCCGCTTTGGGCCAGTTCTTTTCGTCGTCAGCAGCCGCAGCAATCTCGGCTTCAAGCCGCCGGGCTTCGTCGCCCGCCTGTGCGAGCAGCGCTTCGACCGCGTCGAGCGTTTTTGCACTTTCAAGCGCTTCGCGTCGTTCGATCTGCGCCAAAAGAAAGTCGGGCGGCATCCGCGTGTTGGTTTCCGCTTCGACGGGGGTACCCGCCGCTTCGCAGAGCCATGCGGCGCGCCGAACTGGATCGGCGAGAATCGCATGCGCTTCGTTGATGCGCGCGCTCCACTGCTCGGCAACACGGCGTTCGGCAGCCGATCGCCCGGCAAAGCGGTCCGGGTGCACCTTCAGAATCGCACGCTCGTAAGCGGCCTCGAGACGCTCTGCATCGATTCGGAATGCGGGCGCGAGACCGAAAATCGAAAACGGCGTCGGCGCCGAGCGACTCGCCTCAGACATGGAACGATTCGCCGCAGCCGCAGCGGCTCTTTTCGTTGGGATTATGGAACTTGAAGCCTTCCTGCAGACCTTCTCGCGTGTAATCGAGTTCCGTGCCGTCGAGATAGGGCAGGCTCTTTTCGTCCACGATCACTTTGACGCCGAAGCTTTCATAAACATGATCGTCTTCGTTGACCGCATCGGCGAATTCGAGCTTGTAGGCCATACCCGAGCAGCCCGAGGTCTTCACCCCGAGACGCAGACCGATGCCTTTGCCGCGCCGGTCGATGTACTTCTGCACGTGGCGGGAGGCCGCTTCGGTGAGGGTCACTGCCATGTCTTGCTCCTTACTTGTCCTGCTTGGCGCGGTAGTCCGCAATGGCGGCCTTGATCGCGTCTTCGGCGAGAATCGAACAATGAATCTTCACGGGCGGCAGCGCAAGTTCGTCGGCAATAGCTGCATTCGTGATGGCGCTCGCTTCGTCGAGCGTCTTACCCTTAACCCATTCGGTGACGAGCGAAGACGAGGCGATGGCCGATCCGCAGCCATAGGTCTTGAACTTCGCATCTTCAATGACGCCCTCGTCGTTAACCTTGATCTGCAGACGCATCACGTCGCCGCAGGCGGGCGCACCCACCATGCCCGTGCCGACATCCTGCGCGTCCTTGTCGAGCGTGCCGACATTGCGCGGATGTTCATAGTGATCGATGACTTTTTCGCTGTAGGCCATTCTTTGGTCTCCATTGGGGGCTGCCGACTTTTTCTTTGGACGGCAGCGCCCCGTGTGCTCCGAGTCCTCGGAGCGATCATTTCCGTGATTAGTGATTCGTCCATTCGATCTTCGAGAGATCGACGCCTTCCTGGTGCATTTCCCAGAGCGGGCTCATTTCGCGCAGTTTCGCGACGTTTTCGGTCAACGTCTTGATGGCGAAATCGACTTCTTCTTCCGTCGTGAAGCGCCCGAGCGTAATACGGAGCGAACTGTGCGCGAGTTCGTCGCTGCGGCCGAGTGCGCGAAGCACGTAGCTCGGCTCGAGCGAAGCGGACGTGCAGGCCGAACCCGACGAAACGGCGAGATCCTTCACAGCCATCATGAGGCTTTCGCCCTCAACGTACGCAAAACTCACGTTGAGGTTGTGGCAGGAGCGATGCTCCCAGCTGCCGTTCAGATACACCTCGGGAATGTTCTTGCGGATCCCTTCCCAGAGGCGGTCGCGCAAGGCGCGGATGCGCGGCACTTCCGTTTCCATTTCGGCCTTGGCCAGGCGGAAAGCCTCACCCATACCGACGATCTGGTGCGAAGGCAGCGTACCCGAGCGCATGCCGCGCTCATGGCCGCCGCCATGCATCTGGCACTCGAGGCGAACACGCGGACGACGGCGCACATAAAGCGCGCCCACGCCCTTCGGACCGTAGACCTTGTGGCCCGAGAGACTCATGAGATCAATGTTGTAGCGGTCGACCGTGAGATCCATCTTGCCCGCGGCCTGCGTCGCGTCGCAGTGAAAGAGCACACCCTTTTCGCGGCAGAGCTTGCCAATGCGCTCGAGGTCCTGAATGACGCCAATTTCGTTGTTAATCGCCATCACGGAGACGAGCGTCGTGTCAGGACGGATCGCCCTCTCGAGATCTTCAAAGCGGATGAGACCCTCTTCGTCGACATCGAGATACGTCACTTCATAGCCTTCGCTTTCGAGGTGGCGCATCGAGTCGAGCACCGCCTTATGCTCCGTCTTCACCGTAATCAGGTGACGGCCCTTGTCGCGATAGAAATGCGCGGCCCCCTTGATCGCGAGGTTGTCGCTTTCGGTCGCGCCGGACGTAAAGACGATTTCCTTCGGATCGGCACCGATCAGGGCGGCGATATGGCCGCGGGCCTCTTCAACGGCCTTTTCGGCCTCCCAGCCGTACGCATGGCTGTGCGAGGCCGGATTGCCGAAACGCTCGTTGAGATAGGGAACCATCTTTTCAACGACACGGGGATCGCAGGGCGTGGTCGCCGAATAATCCAGATAGACGGGGAGCTTCATGATTGCTTAGTCCTAGAAATTGCGTCTCTTCGACAGCTCAATGATCTAGAGCGGCCGCCGCCTCTTCGGCAACGGGGTCTGCCGCTTTCGACTTCTCTTCTTTTCGATGCTCGGGCGTCGCTCCTTTCACGGGAATGACAGCGGGCACCGTCTGAATATGTCCCGAACGCTTATTGTGCGCGGCCGTCACGAGGCTCTCGAGCGTCACGCCCGAGAGGAAGCGTTCGATGACGCTGTTGAGATCCTCCCAGAGGTGATGCGTGAGGCACGCGGCGCCGCCCTGGCAGGTTCCTTCCCCGCCGCACTGCGTCGTATCCATGTTTTCGTCGACCGCATCAATGATGCGTTCGATCGTGATTTCACCCGGCGCGAGGGCAAGGCGATAGCCGCCCCCGGGACCGCGGGTGCTCTCAACAAGGCCGGCGCGGCGCAGTCGACAAAAAATCTGCTCGAGATACGTGAGTGAGATTTTTTGGCGCTCGGCGACCTGCGCAATCGGAATGGGCGCACGCGCCTCACCGGCGTTCATCGCGATGTCAAGCATCGCCGTTACGGCAAAGCGTCCTTTCGTAGTGAGCTTCAAGTGCGTTCTCCCGATGCCTGTTGCGGCCGTACAAACGAAAACCGGATTCCTGACAGAAAAAGTCAGAATTTCGGAATGCGACGAATATTACACCGCAATTCCCGACCAATCAAGTCAGCAATTCATGATTTCCCTTATTTTCCTGCAATTCGAGGACAAAAAAGAACCGGCCGCAACGAACGGTCGGTTCTTTACTTCGGATTCGGCCGAAAGCGGCGCACATCAACTGCCGGATCTGCGCACGCTCTTCATAGGTCCGGTCAATCGTGCGCGAACTCGAGCGACGACTACGCCGGCGTCTCGGACGACTCGGACTGCTGCTCTGCCTGCGGGTGCTCGGCAAGATACGCGGCTTTTTCGCGCTGCAGCTGCTTGGCCTTCTTTTCGAGCTCTTCGAGAAGCCCCTCGCAGGCATCCGTGCAATAGTCAAGAACGATATTGAAGCCCTCGTTGAGGCCGTAGTACGGGTCCGGAACGACGGCTTCGTCGAAGTCGTTCGCGTAGCGCATCAAAAGCTGAATCTTGTGCCGGTAGGGGGCGGGCGAGCGCTGCTGCAGCTCGGTGAGCACTTCCCAGTCCATCGCAAGGATCAGATCGGCCGACTCGAAGTCGGACGGATCAACCGCGCGCGCACGGTGCTGCGAAATATCGAGGCCTCGTTTCTTGCAAGCAAGCTGCGCGCGGATATCGGGCGCCTGCCCGATGTGCGCTTCGCTCGTGCCGGCGCTGTCGGCCACGATGACATCGTCATAGTGCGCCTCACGCAGCTTTCTGCGGAAAATGGCGGCAGCCGTCGGACTGCGGCAGACGTTGCCGGTGCAAACGAATAAAACTTTTAAAATTTTGGGATCCATGGCGTGCGTAAATTAAGAGACGGGTGCGCTTCCGAAGCACGGCCGTCCGAACACATGGCAATGTTTGTGAGACAGTGAGTATCGTACTGCACCCACAGGATTTTTCCTAGAGCGACAAAAACCCACTCGGGAAAGGAGACGCAAAGAAACGTTTCGAAAATTTGCAGCCGCTTTGTTGCTTACTGTTCGGCTGACGCCCCGAAAGCCGTCTCGCGCAAGCGTCGGATCGCATCGCGAATCTGTGCGGCCTTTTCGAAATCCAGATTGCGAGCGTGCTCGAGCATTTCCGCTTCGAGGCGCTTGAGCTCTTTGGCGACATTCTTTTCGGACAAGTCTTCGAGTACGGGAGCACTCGGCTGAGCCTGTACGTCGGGACCGCGGTAGACGCCGTCGATGATGTCGCGAATTTCCTTTTTGACGCCTCTCGGCACGATGCCGTGCTCGGCATTGAAGCGCTTTTGCTTGTCGCGGCGACGTTCCGTCTCCTCGAGTGCGCGCCGCATCGAGTCGGTCATGCGATCGGCGTATAGAATCGCACGTCCGTGAAGATTGCGCGCCGCGCGCCCGGTCGTCTGAATAAGCGAGCGCTCGCTTCGCAGGAACCCCTCCTTGTCCGCGTCGAGAATAGCAACAAGCGACACCTCCGGGATGTCGAGCCCCTCGCGCAGCAGGTTGATTCCGACGAGGACATCGAACGTCCCGGCTCGCAAGTCGCGAATGATTTCAACGCGCTCGACCGTATCGATGTCCGAATGGAGATAACGCACGCGTACGCCGTGCTCGCCGAGGAAGTCCGTGAGATCCTCGGCCATTTTCTTCGTCAGCGTCGTCACGAGAACACGCTCGCCCTTAGCGGTCACTTCCGTGATCTCGGAGAGGAGATCGTCGACCTGCGTCGTCGCGGGGCGCACCTCCACCTCCGGGTCAACGAGACCGGTGGGGCGAACGACTTGTTCGACAATTTCGCCGCCGCACTTGTCGAGTTCGTAGTTCGACGGGGTGGCCGAAACGAAGACCGAACGGCGCATTTTTCGCTCGAATTCGTCAAAGCGAAGCGGCCGGTTGTCAAGCGCAGAAGGCAGCCGAAAGCCGTAATTGACGAGCGTTTCCTTGCGAGCACGGTCGCCGCGGTACATGCCGCCGAGCTGCCCCATCATCACGTGGCTTTCGTCAAAGAACATAATCGCATCGGCGGGGAGATAGTCTATGAGGCAAGGGGGCGCCACACCGGGGGCAAGCCCTGTCAGATGGCGCGAATAGTTTTCGATGCCTTTGCAGAACCCCACCTGATCGAGCATTTCAATGTCGAAGAGCGTGCGCTGCTCAAGGCGCTGCGCCTCGACAATCTTGCCTTCGGCCAGGAGCTCTGCTTTTCGCTCGGTAAGTTCCGTCTTGATAGTGCCGATGGCGCGAACGATCTCTTCGCGCGGCGTCACATAATGGCTCGCCGGATAGACGACAAAGCGCGCAACCTTTTGAATCACTTTTCCGGTGATCGGATCGAAGAGAAGCACCGCATCGACTTCGTCGTCAAAGAGCTCTATGCGCACCGCCACTTCGGCATGTTCTGCAGGGAAAACATCGATCGTGTCGCCGCGCACGCGAAAGTACCCGCGCTGAAAGTCCATATCGGCACGGCGGTACTGCATGCGAACGAGCTGGCTGATCAGCGCCTTCTGCGTCTTTCTATCGCCCTGCCGCACGATGAGACGCATCTCTGTGTAGCTCTCTGGCGCACCGATGCCGTAAATCGCCGATACGGTCGCAACGATAATCGTGTCGCGCCGCTCGAGAATGGACTTCGTTGCCGCAAGACGCATCTGCTCGATGTGTTCGTTGACAGCGGCATCTTTTTCTATGAAAAGATCGCGCGCGGGAACGTACGCTTCGGGTTGATAGAAGTCGTAGTAAGAGACAAAGTACTCAACGGCGTTTTCCGGAAAGAAATCGCGCATTTCGGAGTACGTCTGCGCCGCGAGCGTCTTGTTGGGCGCCATGATGATCGCCGGTACCCCCTCGCGCGCAATGACATTGGCCATCGTGAAGGTTTTGCCCGACCCCGTGACGCCTAAAAGGGTCTGGTACATCGTACCGTCTTCAAGACCACGGCAGAGCTTCTCGATCGCCTGCGGCTGATCACCTGCCGGCGGAAACGGCGCATGCAAAACAAAAGGCGAATTGGCGAACGTGAAGGTTTGCAATGGAGCTCTCCGTGAATCCTGTCGAGTAACGAGCATGCCAAAATCGAGCCGCCCACCTCGCGAAATAGGACCATAGTATAGAGGGAGCGGTAGCGGGCCTAGCTTTTACTCGAAATGAATCCATTTTTATCTAATTGATTTTTATGAATTTATAAATTATTAATTTGATTAATATCAAATTAATAAGTAGATATTCAAAACTCACTCTTGCCTTTTTCTTGCATGTGACCATATAATTCAAATCCTTGATTCCCCGATAGCTCAGTCGGTAGAGCGACGGACTGTTAATCCGCAGGTCGTTGGTTCGAACCCAACTCGGGGAGCCAAGCACAATTTATTCGGCATTCCCCGATAGCTCAGTCGGTAGAGCGACGGACTGTTAATCCGCAGGTCGTTGGTTCGAACCCAACTCGGGGAGCCAAGCACAATTTATTCGGCATTCCCCGATAGCTCAGTCGGTAGAGCGACGGACTGTTAATCCGCAGGTCGTTGGTTCGAACCCAACTCGGGGAGCCAAGAATTCCAGAGGAAGGAGCATGAATGATCATGCTCCTTCTTTTTTTGCGCATGTCGGTGTCAGCGCGCCTCATACGCCGCTTGCCGTCTCCGTCTGGCGTTTATCGAGCGTCTTTTACAACCGTCGCAATACGAGCAGTCCTGCTCTCGAGTGTTGTAATCGCCCGAGACGTTTCAGCTTCGCCCGCTTCTTCCGCGCAAGTCCCAAGACAAGTAGACAGAACGAACCATCAGACGTGAATCTTTGTTCGGTATTCGCTCCGCTAGGACTTTTCCGCTAGCCACCTGCACCAGTTTGCTCGCTTCTCAGTCATAGGATTGAGAAACAGTCTTTTGATTCACTATTAGGAGCGGCACCGATGCGACATTCCAAGGAACAAATCTACAAGGTCACGCATGCGTTTCTCACACAAACCGGAAGCGACGAATACGAAGCCCACCTCGTAGCCGACCACATGCTCAATGCCAATCTGCGCGGTCACGACAGCCACGGCATCGGCATGATCACGATGTACACCGATTACCTCAAGCGCGGCCAGCTCCACCCGAATACGCCGCCCACGCTCGTGAAGGACAAAGGCTCGATTCTGCAGTTTCAGGGCAACCTCGGCTATGGACAGCGCGCCGGCTACGAAGCGACGGCACAGGCGATTGCTCGCGCTAAGGAAAACGGCATCTGCATGTACACGATCGCTAACTGCTGTCACCTCGGACGCATCGGCACGTACGGCGAACAAGCCGCAGCTGCGGGCATGATTTCAGTGCACTTCGTGAACGTTCAGAACTTCGGCACGCTCGTCGCGCCCTACTGCGGCTCCGAAGCACGCTTTGGCACGAATCCCTTCTGCCTTGCGATGCCCAAAACGGACAAGTACGGCCCCTTCATTCTCGACTTCGCCACCTCGATCGTCGCCATGGGCAAAACACGCGTAGCGCACCTCGCCGGGAAGCATTTCGACGAACCGGTGATGCTCGACACGGCCGGTCATCCGACGACTGACCCGAGCGTAATGTGGCAGGAACCCCGCGGCGCACTCATGGCGTTTGCCAAACACAAGGGCTCGGGTCTCTGCTGGGCATGCGAACTGATGGCCGGCATTCTTTCAGGGGGCGGCACCATCGAACCGAGTCGACCGCGCGACGGTTCGATCGTCAACAACATGACTGCCTTTGTTATCGACCCGGCTGCCCTCACGAATCTCGAATGGATGCGCCGCGAAATCGACGCCATGAACGACTATGTGAAATCGAGCCCAGCCCCCGATCCGGTCAATCACCCGGTGCTGATGCCGGGCGAACCCGAACGCATTCGTACAGCTGATCGCAGTGCCAAGGGCGTTGAAATTTCCGAAGGCGAATGGCGTTCCATCGTGAAGACCTGCCTTGACGCAGGCGTCGATCCGAGCGTTCTCGAATAACGAATTTGTCTTGCGGGTAACGCCTGCAAGCCGATGAAAAAAGGGCGTCGCAGCGACGCCCTTCTTCGTTGTGCGAAGTATTTTTATTTTGAAGGGATGAGCCGGGCGTCATCTAAGACCGAAAAAACGAAACCCCTCGAGCGCTGAGCATCGAGGGGTTTCTTTATGGGGAGCCTGGCAATGACCTACTTTCACTGGAAATACAACCAACTATCATCGGCCCTGAAGCGTTTCACTGTCCTGTTCGGAATGGGAAGGAGTGGTTCCGCAACGGTATGGTCGCCAGGCTGAAAACTTTGGAAGGAAATGAC
>NZ_JACJJC010000400.1 GCF_016899755.1 Sutterella massiliensis
GCCGTAGGAGTCTTTACCCGCGTATGCGCCACCATGTCAATCACCGTATCATCGCGCTCTTGGCCGATACCGGTAATGATTGGCAAAGGAAACTGAGCACAATTCGTTGCCAGTTCATACGTATCGAACCCTGACAAATCTGATGTCGCTCCACCTCCACGGATAATCACCACTACATCCCAATGTTCCAGCTCGGCATAAACCCGGTTTAAGGCACGGATAATGGAATCCTCGACCTGCTCGCCTTGCATCACCGCCGGAAACAATTTGGTATAAAACAC
>NZ_JACJJC010000401.1 GCF_016899755.1 Sutterella massiliensis
TCCCTGGTCCGCATGGCCCTTACCCAGGCGGCCGAACCCGCGCGCACCCCGGCCTCCGTGGCCATGGACGCCGCGAACGCCAAGGGCTTCGCTGACATGTATCCCAACGCCAACCGCATCAAGACCGCCTAAGGAGCCCAGGAGATGGTCAACGCCTTCCAGAGTCAAGTCAATGTCCAGCCGGCGCCGGCGGTGGCGGGGGACTTCGCGTCCACCAACCCGCGCGCGTCCGTGCTCGCCGGGCCCGGGGGCCTCATCGCGGGTGCCTCGGGGGTCACCG
>NZ_JACJJC010000402.1 GCF_016899755.1 Sutterella massiliensis
CTGCTCCAGGGACCGATGCACGTCAACGACCTGATGAAGCGCGTGACGGTGGGCCAGAGCCTGCTGTCGCATCACCTGAAGGTCCTGCGCGACGCCGGCCTCGTGCTGGCGAAGCGCGACGGCAAGGCGGTGCTTTATCGGGTGGCGCCCGCCATGGCGGACCGCACGCCGGGGCAGAGCCTGGACCTGAAGTGCTGCCAGGTGACCTTCGCCCCCGTCACGATCGGCAAGCGCAAGTAAGGATCAGACGCTGGCGGTCGTATCCCGCTGAGCGGCCTGC
>NZ_JACJJC010000403.1 GCF_016899755.1 Sutterella massiliensis
TTGTAAGTCTTTGTATTTTAGCACTATAAAGTTACAGCAATTTTCGCTAATCACCAAATCTTCAAACACTTATATTTCATCGAACTCACGTTTATTTAAGTAAAGTCCACGGCTACCTTTGGAATAGATTTCCTCATGACAACGGTCGTTCAAGCAGTAAGCACACCGAAGCGGACAGCCCATGAGACAGACCAGTGTGGTGATTCCATGGCCGTCCGTTCCCATCCGTAAACAGTCTATAGCAAAGATGTGAGCCAGACGAAACGCTTGATGCTTGTC
>NZ_JACJJC010000404.1 GCF_016899755.1 Sutterella massiliensis
GTTTAGGAGCGTTTCCATCTAACAGAAGGCCGCGTGTTGTCTGGGCAGGGGCGGCAGACGGAGGCGAATCTAAACGACTGGCGGGATTGTTGGATGAAGCGCTTAGGCCGCTGGGCTTCCCGACGGAAGGAAGAGAGTTTACTCCCCATATTACGCTGGCCAGGTTAAAAACACTTAAAATGCTTGACAACCCGGAGATATTCGAACAAACAGGGAAGGCGGTCAGGCGTTTAGAAGTTACCGCGGAGGCGGTAACTCTTTACGAGAGCGTGCTGGGC
>NZ_JACJJC010000405.1 GCF_016899755.1 Sutterella massiliensis
CCCCAAATGCAGCAGCGAGCACCGCAGCAGCGAGGATGGATTGCTTGTACATAATTGCTCCTTGGCTCTTCCACCGTTTTCGAGGTGAATGCGGAAGAGCCGTAAAGGCGGGCGCCGGGGAAATTCGAGGCGTCAAAGTGCGTCGATGCGTCTGTTTTTCCGGTCAATCCATGCGGATTGCGTTTTTGTTGCAGTTCTGCTTCGCACGCGGCTTCGTCCACAGGTTAGATCGGGCCTTCGTAAGATATTTGATATTTATCAATATTAGGGCCAATAC
>NZ_JACJJC010000406.1 GCF_016899755.1 Sutterella massiliensis
GCTTCCAGCCCCGCCTTTTGTGCAGCCTCTTCGAGCGTTTCCCCTCGAAAGACGTAGTCGGGAACACGGCCTTCATCAATGCTTCGCCACAGATAGGCATCGTTCGGACGCATCTTCATCTGCCGACGCCTCATTTCCTCGTCAAAGAGGATGTACGTGCCGAAACCGGGCTCGAGAAGCGCCGCAGTACCGAGATCCTTGTACGGCAAAGACTCATTCACGAAGCGCTCGCCTTTTTGGTTCAAGATGATGCCGCCGGCGTAATAAACAAGCGTAA
>NZ_JACJJC010000407.1 GCF_016899755.1 Sutterella massiliensis
ATTTTGGCTGCCGTCGTTTGCGGCAGGCGCAGCGCGATGGTCTTTTGCGTCACCATCGTCAGCATCGAAAGCATGAAGAAGACGAGCAGAAAGAAAATGATGTCGATCATCGGCACAATCATGATCGACGGCTTTTCGTCCACGGTACGCGAAGAGAGCTTCATGACGCAGCTCCTTTCGTGCCGCACTTCGGGAGTGCGGAAAGATAAACCGTGCAGGCAGACTCGATCTCCGCAATGAGACGATTGGCGCGCTGCGAAAGCCACACGTGTATGAC
>NZ_JACJJC010000408.1 GCF_016899755.1 Sutterella massiliensis
TCCCAAAGGAGGTCGAAAAATGCTTTTTTCTCGCCGCACATTTCTTGCCGGTTCTTTCGCCGCAGGCGCAATGGGAGCCGCGACAGCCGCCCATGCCTATGCGACGGGGCCGGCGGCCAAGGAGTCGAAAACCGATGTACTCGTTATCGGAACGGGTTTGTCGGGCATCGCCGCAGGACTTGCTGCTAAAGAAGCCGGTGTCGACGTTCTGATGATCGACAAGGTGAAGCGCGTTCAGCGCGGCGGCAATTCCCGCGTGTGCCTCGGTTCCTTCCTC
>NZ_JACJJC010000040.1 GCF_016899755.1 Sutterella massiliensis
CATGTAAAGCGCATAAGCCCACATGTCGTCATTCGCCGTCGACGCCGTGATCGTGGTCTCGCCGCGGGCGAAGGTGACAGCGGGATTGTCCACCGCATCGGTCGAGACAGCGAACGCAATCACGTCAAGACCGTTCTCGTTCGTCGATTCGGCCGCAATGTCGGTTTTGCCGGCCGAGAATGTCACCCGGCGCTGGGTTTCGGCAAACCCGAGCGGATTATCGAGAGCGTACCCGTAAACCCAGGATTCTTCATCAGCGTCAACTGCCGCAGCACTCGAAACGTGAATGTTCGTTGAAGCACCGGTATATTCGGCAGCACCCTCGCGGTGATAAACGCCGCCGATTTCCACATACGGATTCCCGTCCAGGGTGCCGCCGGTTACGACAACCGACGCATTGTTGAATGTAACGTCGGTATCGGCGCCGTTAATGAATACGCCGTCAACCATCCCGACTTGATAGGGATTGATGTCATCGTCGTCATAATAGTTGCCGAACTCTCCGAAGCCGTCGAGCGCCTTAACCGCTTCAAAGTCGGTTTGCGAAAATGACTTTTCAACATTCAGCGTCCGTTCGCCGGCACCTGTGACAAGCTGGTCGAAGACGTTGATGTCGTAGTTGCCGCCTTCCGTACGATTAAGAGAAGCCGACCAGTTGCCGGCCTTGACCGGCTCCGTGAGTGTCGGCTGATCGGATGCGGCCGATGCAAAACCGGAAGATAGTGCAACAGCCGCAGCAACTGCAGTTGTTATCAGGGACTTCTTAAAGGATTCTTTGGATTTGAAAGATTTCTTCAACGTCGAAGTTGCCCGCATTTGTATATCTCCGATTGAAAGTCGATCGATACCTTCTTTCAGTGTAAGGCCGCGATTTGGCCGTAAAAAGGAAATTGACGTATACGCGGGTTTTCGACGAATCTGTGTTGCGTCGTCGTTCGCGGAGGAAGCTCTTCGGCACCGTTCATTTTTTCCGCTATCGAATCCGTCGTCGAACCTTCCGCTCAATACGGCCGCTGCGGTATGCGCTCGTTCGATCTGCCCGGGCCTGGGATTTGCGAGAAGTTCGACCAAACTCGTTTCAAAACATTGGCAACCGCTGTCGAATCCGGACGAGACTTCATTGAAAACGAAGGCCTGATCGAACGTGCTCAAGCCTTGGGATGCAGGCCGCGACAAGCAAGCGCCGTAGACCTAGGCGATACACCGATCGATGAAGAGAACGTCATCAAGCACGGCTTATCGCTTGGAAGCAAAGCTGCGTTCTGCGCCTCCAATAAAAAACCGGACCGTTCGATGAACAGTCCGGAAATGAAGATGCTCACCGACGGCATGGGTTTCATCGGCTCGCATACCGCCGTCCAATTGCTCGAGGCCGGTCACGATGTTGTGCTCTACGACAACCTGTCGAACTCGGATGCCGGCGTCGTTGACCGCATTGAAAAGATCACGGGTCGCAGGCCGCTGTTCATTGAGGGCGATATTCGAGATAAAACCGCTCTTGAAAAGGCGCTGAAGGAAACGCAGACCGACGCAGTCATTCATTTCGCCGGTCTCAAGGCCGTCGGCGAGTCGGTTTCGAAGCCGCTTGAGTATTACGACAACAACATCGTCGGCACACTGCGGCTGCTTCAAGCGATGAAGAACACCGGCGTTTCGCGCCTGATCTTCTCGTCGTCTTCAACCGTCTACGGTACGCCCGAGAAGCTCCCGCTCACGGAAGACTGTCCGACAGGCGAAGCAACTAATCCCTATGGCCGAACGAAACTTCATATCGAGCAGATCCTCGCCGACTGCTGCGTTGCAAACCCGGCACTTTCCGTCGTCTGCCTGCGGTATTTCAACCCTATCGGTGCGCATCCTTCCGGTCTTATCGGTGAGGATCCCAACGGCATCCCCAACAATCTGCTCCCCTACGTAGCTCGCGTCGCAAGCGGACGTCTCGAATGTCTCCACGTATTCGGCAACGACTACGACACCCCCGACGGGACCGGTGTCCGCGACTTCATTCATGTAATGGACCTGGCGGACGGTCACGCCAAGGCGCTTCCGTACGTCATGTCGCACACGGGGTGGATAGCCGTCAACCTGGGCTGCGGCCGCGGCTACAGCGTCTTGGAGGTTGTGAAGGCTTTTGAAAAAGCCAGCGGAAAGAAAATCCCCTACAAGATCGACCCTCGCCGCCCCGGTGATATTGTCGCCAACTGGTGCGATCCCGCCCGAGCGGCAGAACTCTTCGGTGGCACGCACAATACGGCATTGATGAAATG
>NZ_JACJJC010000409.1 GCF_016899755.1 Sutterella massiliensis
CCGGGCATACTGCGAATTATCCGGCGGAAAGCCGCTGCGAAACAGCCAAGAATCGATCCAGGGTCTGGACGGCTGAACCGGCGGCCAAAAGCGATTTCGCCAGCTCATACCCGGTTTGCAAGTCGTCGACTTTGCCGCCGACCAAAAGACCCGCTGCTGCATTCAACGCAACAAAATCAGCCTGAGCACCGGGTTCACCTTCCAAGATGCGCCGCAACCGTTCGGCGTTGTAAGCGGCCTCCTCGCCGAGAAGATCGGACATCTCGGCACGCGGGAC
>NZ_JACJJC010000410.1 GCF_016899755.1 Sutterella massiliensis
GAGCAACCCGCCCAGGCGATCGGCAACCGCAAGCGCGTGCACTACTTCGCGCCGGGCTACCGCGCGGGCTCGCCCGTTGCCGTGAAAACGCTCGCCGAAAAAGCCGCGTCGCTCGGCGTGAAAACCCAAATGAACACGAAGCTCGTCTCGCTGGTGACGGCTTCCAACGATTTCGGCAGCCGCGTCACGGGCGCTGTCGTCGAAACGAGCAAAGGCGAGAAATACACGGTCCGCGCAAAGCAGGGCGTCATTCTCGCAACGGGCGGGTTTGCCAAC
>NZ_JACJJC010000411.1 GCF_016899755.1 Sutterella massiliensis
GTGTATATATCTGGATTGTCATTCTAAGTATTTCAATGAATTTGAGGTAGCTATTAAAGAAAAGGGCGACTTAGCAACGGAAAAAGATAAAGATTTTTCCAACGTCATCGCGTGTATACGTGAAATTATTGATACAAATCAGCTTGAAGGGGCGGCGGTTGGCGCATATAATCCGAGCATTATTGCACAGAAATTAGGGCTTATCAATAAGCTCCAACACTCTGGCGACACAGAAAATCCCATCAAAGTTATAACCGGTATGGAAGTCCACTAATG
>NZ_JACJJC010000412.1 GCF_016899755.1 Sutterella massiliensis
GGGCTACTTCGTCTACGACTCTAAGAAGTCCGGTTCCAAGACGACTTCCCACCTGCGTTTCGGACCCAAGCCGATTGAGGCCCCCTACCTGGTCAGCCAGGCAGGGTTCATCGGTATCCACGCCTGGGGGATCCTGGAGTCGATGGATGTGCTGACAATGGCCCGCGAGGGAACCACCGTCCTACTCAACTCTCCGTACGCGGTCGATGAGGTGTGGGACAAGTTGCCCGACACCATGCAACGTCAGGTCCTCGATAAGCACCTCGACTTGTGGAC
>NZ_JACJJC010000413.1 GCF_016899755.1 Sutterella massiliensis
ATCTTATACCGAGGGATATGCAGAACAGATGTTACGTTATGCCCGGGAGTATGCGAATGTGAAATAATAGAAATTCCATTACGAAGCGCATGGTATATCATTCAAGGTGGATATCAAAAGATAAAACGGCTTTTATTTTGTTGTCCTGAGGGAGGCTGTATCAAAAGAAAAAACGACTGTCAAAAAGTAATGTCATAATCGAATGGGTTTTCCGCAGGAAATAGGCACTCAGGATGACAAAATGAAAGTTGATTCCGATTTTGATACACTCTCTAC
>NZ_JACJJC010000414.1 GCF_016899755.1 Sutterella massiliensis
CTCCTCGAGCGACGAAGCCGATTTCACGGATCTGCTCAACGACTATCTGAAGCTCAACACGGTCAATTCCGATGCCGAACAAACGCTGACGCAGGACGGCCGCGATGTGGCGATCGTTACGCGCGGCTTCGGCAGCAGCGGTCATGACGAAGTCTTCGGCGTTGAACAGAACGATTCTTCGGCTTGGGATCTTTATCTCAACTACCACGTCTCGAAGATCGAACTGATCGATTCGGAAAACACGCAGGGTCTGCTCATCACGAATGACGAGGCC
>NZ_JACJJC010000415.1 GCF_016899755.1 Sutterella massiliensis
GGCGCAACACCTACCGCAGGCGGAAGAGGCGGCGCGCGCCGCGCAGGAGCGCTACAACGCGGTGCAACGCGAACAGTTGGTGTTGCAGCCGCAACTGCAACTGGCCGAGGCGCAACGCGAGCATGTCCAGCGCAACGTGCAGCAACTGGATTCGCGCCGCTCGCGCCTGCTGCTGGAACAGGATAACCTGCCGCAGCCCAATACCGAAGCGCTGGCGCAGGCGCAGCAGCAAATCACCGGACTGGAAGCCGAGCGCAACGCGCAGCAGCAGCAA
>NZ_JACJJC010000416.1 GCF_016899755.1 Sutterella massiliensis
CTATTATGCGCACCTGTGCGAATAGCACAAACTAACCTATAATAGCAAGAATCTTTACACTCTAGCGCACTTAACCAAAGGTTGATGATATGACATAGCTCAGTGTTCCACGGCCTTATAACCCCGTTCCACGGGCATATACAACGTTTATTAGGTGGCATAGTCATTGCATACTGCAATAATAGCAAAGCTACTAGCCGTAAGGCTTATAAGGTAGCTTATGTAGTCACATAGTGACAAGTTTAACACACTTAAGAGGGTAACTATAAGCA
>NZ_JACJJC010000417.1 GCF_016899755.1 Sutterella massiliensis
AGCCTGGTGACGTCCCTCGGTCAGGCTTTGCAAACAGGGCTGAAATTCCAGGTTTACAAGCCCACGGGGTTCAATCTGCTGGGCGGGTTATTGGCGACCAGCGCAACGCTGCTTAACGATTTGAATAGCACGCTGGGCAACGTCATCGGCACTGTCCTTAGCCCAATTGTCGACCCGCTGGTAAACGGCTTGCTGTCCACCTTGGGCATCAACCTCAACAAAGTTGAAGTCGGCGCCAACCTCAGTTGCAGACCCCACGGGCAAGCGGCATT
>NZ_JACJJC010000418.1 GCF_016899755.1 Sutterella massiliensis
CCACTGTCATATCGCAAAGACACTTGTGTCGCTTCATTGTTGAGATTCCACATATCCACCGCCCATTCATAATTGCGTATCAACGGCGTGGAACATGGCTTATACATAGACAGGCTTTCCATGAATTCCATCAGCATAGTTTGTTGTTCAGGCGTAAGAATATCCTTGTGCTTACCGTGCAGGCAATAGCGGTTCGTTTCAAGACAGACGCATGTTTCAAACCGTTCACCTTTCGTTTCCGCATCCCGTATATGGAAATGGGGCGTGGTTTC
>NZ_JACJJC010000041.1 GCF_016899755.1 Sutterella massiliensis
AGCCTCCAGGAAGACTTATCTTCAGGCAAGTTTCCCGCTTAGATGCTTTCAGCGGTTATCTCTTCCCCACATAGCTACCCGGCGATGCCGCTGGCGCGACAACCGGTACACCAGAGGTGAGTCCACTCCGGTCCTCTCGTACTAGGAGCAGCCCCCGTCAATCTTCCAGCGCCCACGGCAGATAGGGACAAAACTGTCTCACGACGTTTTAAACCCAGCTCACGTACCTCTTTAAATGGCGAACAGCCATACCCTTGGGACCGGCTACAGCCCCAGGATGAGATGAGCCGACATCGAGGTGCCAAACACCGCCGTCGATATGAACTCTTGGGCGGTATCAGCCTGTTATCCCCAGAGTACCTTTTATCCGTTGAGCGATGGCCCTTCCATTCAGAGCCACCGGATCACTATGACCTACTTTCGTATCTGCTCGACTTGTCGGTCTCGCAGTCAAGCACGCTTTTGCCATTGCACTATCAGCACGATTTCCGACCGTACCTAGCGTACCTTCGCACTCCTCCGTTACCCTTTAGGAGGAGACCGCCCCAGTCAAACTGCCTACCATGCACGGTCCCCGACCCGGTTCACGGGCCTAGGTTAGAACCTCAAACAAATCAGGGCGGTATTTCAAGGATGGCTCCACCGGTACTGGCGTCCCGGTTTCTCTGCCTCCCGCCTATCCTACACAGATCGGTTCAAAGTCCAATGCAAAGCTGCAGTAAAGGTTCATGGGGTCTTTCCGTCTAGCCGCGGGGAGATTGCATCATCACAAACACTTCAACTTCACTGAGTCTCAGGAGGAGACAGTGTGGCCATCGTTATGCCATTCGTGCAGGTCGGAACTTGCCCGACAAGGAATTTCGCTACCTTAGGACCGTTATAGTTACGGCCGCCGTTTACTGGGACTTCGATCAAGGGCTTGCACCCCATCAATTAATCTTCCAGCACCGGGCAGGCATCACACCCTATACGTCGACTTTCATCTTTGCAGAGTGCTGTGTTTTTAGTAAACAGTCGCAGCCACCGATTCTCTGAGACCTCTTCACGCTCCGGGTGTTTCTCCCTTCACGCTACAAAGGCACACCTTATCCCGAAGTTACGGTGTCAATTTGCCGAGTTCCTTCTCCTGAGTTCTCTCAAGCGCCTGAGCATATTCAGCTCGCCCACCAGTGTCGGTTTGCGGTACGGTCCCGCCAAGCTGACGCTTAGAGGCTTTTCCTGGAAGCACATCCGGTCACTTCAAGCCATACGGCTCTCGATCCTTCGCCTCGGAGATTCGTCGACGGATTTGCCTGTCGACCTCCTACGCTCGTAAACCGGGATTTCCAACACCCGGATGACCTTCAATGCTCCGTCCCCCCTTCGCACTTGGCGGCGGTGCAGGAATATTAACCTGCTTCCCATCGGCTACGCTTCTCAGCCTCGCCTTAGGGGCCGACTCACCCTGCTCCGATGAACGTAGAGCAGGAAACCTTGGGCTTGCGGCGAGCGGGCTTTTCACCCGCTTTAACGTTACTCATGTCAGCATTCGCACTTCCGATACCTCCAGCGGCCCTCGCGGGTCCGCCTTCGCAGGCTTACGGAACGCTCCCCTACCACTCGCATTGCTGCGAATCCGCGGCTTCGGTTATCGACTTAGCCCCGTTACATCTTCCGCGCAGAAAGACTCGATCAGTGAGCTATTACGCTTTCTTTGAAGGATGGCTGCTTCTAAGCCAACTTCCTGACTGTCTTAGCCTTTCCACTTCGTTTTCCACTTAGCCGATATTTGGGACCTTAGCCGGCGGTCTGGGTTGTTTCCCTTTTGAGTCCGGACGTTAGCACCCGGTGCTCTGTCTCCCGTGCTCAAACTTCCAAGTATTCGGAGTTTGCCATGGTTTGGTAAGACGCCATGTCCCCCTAGCCATAACAGTGCTCTACCCCCTGGAGTCATACACGAGGCACTACCTCAATAGTTTTCGGGGAGAACCAGCTATCTCCAGATTTGTTTAGCCTTTCACCCCTATCCACAGTTCATCCGCTAATTTTGCAACACTAGTCGGTTCGGTCCTCCAGTGTGTGTTACCACACCTTCAACCTGACCATGGATAGATCATCTGGTTTCGGGTCTACGCCCAACGACTCTTGTCGCCCTGTTCGGACTCGCTTTCGCTGCGCCTCCCCTATTC
>NZ_JACJJC010000419.1 GCF_016899755.1 Sutterella massiliensis
TGTCAAAGGCGAGTGTACATGACCTCAATTACATGAAAGACGTGAAACTGGAATATCATGATTGCAGCATCTATGGAGACAAAGGCTATGTCGGGGCTGACGTACAGCTTGACCTCTTTGAAACCGCATATATCCGGTTGGAATGTCCCTACCGGCTGAACCAAAAGGATTGGAAACCGACTTTCATTCCCTTTGCAAAAGCGCGCAAGAGGATTGAAACGATATTTTCTCAATTGTCAGGCCAGTTCCTGGTCATCAGGAACTATGCTAAG
>NZ_JACJJC010000420.1 GCF_016899755.1 Sutterella massiliensis
CGACGCGGGTGATGCGGTGCCGCACCGCTACGCCGCCCTCCGAGGTGATCACGTCGCCCGCGTGGAGCGTGACGCCCGCAGCGGTCAGGGCCACTGCTTCGAACACGACGTGGCCATCCGACGCGGCGGTCGAGTCGGCGCCGCCAGGGCCCATCGAGAGGGGTTGCGAACGCTTCGTCGCGACCTGGCCCCGCAGCGTGCGGGCGATCCGTACGACCTCGCCGACGGGCTGCTGAAAGGTCTCGTCGATCGTCTGGTGGGCGGGGTCGACC
>NZ_JACJJC010000421.1 GCF_016899755.1 Sutterella massiliensis
GTACAACGAAGGCGCCGTCAAGCCGAATACCCTGGTCCGCTTCGATTTGAAGACCGAGAAGTTTCAAACCTGGGCGATTCCCGCCGGTGGCGGCGTTGTTCGCAACATGATGACCACGCGCGACGGCAACCTGGTGATGGCCGAGAGCGCGCTGAACATTGTGGCTCTGGTAGAAGTGGGCAAATAGAATCGTCCCCCAGGAGGAGTTTTTCGATGAAGTACCTAACGATATTTTTGACTGCGATGCTGCTGGTGTGTCCCACCGCGGCCCG
>NZ_JACJJC010000422.1 GCF_016899755.1 Sutterella massiliensis
GTATATAAACAGAGGGGTTTCATTTAGAGATATGATTGCTCATATAGCAGAAGATTTAGGCTTAACATGGAAGCAAGCAAGTGTCGCATTAACATCTAAAAAAACAGAACGTATTTCAGATGAAATGTGGAAGGCAACATCCGAAAGAATAAAAAATCAGAACGCTACTAAGAATTGGATTGAGGCACAAAACAAATCTGTACCGTTTAAGATGCTAAGAAAAGTATCAGCAGCATTTAGGGGCGTTGCTGTATTTGGGCATGGGGGTATAT
>NZ_JACJJC010000423.1 GCF_016899755.1 Sutterella massiliensis
GCTGTGCAGTGCGCTGCAAGATGGTCGCAAAGAGCATCCAGCGGCATGGAGCAAGGCAAGGCAGCGGGCCGAGTACGATGCTCAGCGGCCAAGCTCCGCAAACTACCAGCAAGCTCTTGTGACGCTTGGCGCAATGCAGGCAGTAGAGGCGATGGGTTGAGGCTCGCAGATCGCATGTTTGCCCAGGCTCGTGAGCTTGCGGCAAGCGCAATGCGTCAGGGCCTAGAGCTTGTGCAGCCGCCGATCATTCCAGGGGTTGGCAAGCAGGGCCT
>NZ_JACJJC010000424.1 GCF_016899755.1 Sutterella massiliensis
CCTCATTGTGCTCAATGCAGGCGGTGACGGAGAAATGCTCGACGACGTCGTGACCGCATTTAAAACATCTGGGGTTCAACAAGTCATTTTGTCCAAGATTGATGAAGCGTCCAAATTAGGACCATCACTGGATGCGATTATTCGACACAAACTCGAGCTGCGCGGCGTCACTACGGGACAAAATATTCAGGAAGATTTTGAGTTGGCCGAAGCCAGAAAATTAGTTCGCAATTCAATGCACTCATCAGAAAAATCTGTTTTTTCTCCACAGC
>NZ_JACJJC010000425.1 GCF_016899755.1 Sutterella massiliensis
GAAGAAGGTCCGACATCAACGAATAATGTCAACCGCTTCTGCCCCGCCGTGTGCGCGCTGAAAGTGTCGGACGATCGTTGAACGAAGCCATTGGAGCTCGTAGTCCGCGTTGCTTCTCGAATGCCAGAGAATCTGCGGATGCCACGGGCGCAGCTCGTCTGAAGCGAGCGGCAGAATTTCGATCGGAAGGTATTTGGCAAAGTACTGCGCAGACTCTCGCGGCAGGAACCCGTAGCTGTCGCTTTCTATCACGTAGAACGGGATCGAGAG
>NZ_JACJJC010000426.1 GCF_016899755.1 Sutterella massiliensis
GGTATGAGGGTCGTTCCGGCGTGGTTTCCCTGGCCGGTGAACTCGGCACGCCAACGTCCATGTGGTCGTACCGCGGTGGCAATTGCGACCGGGTGTCCCACATCCGCCAGACCTCGCCCTTGCTCAACGTGCAATTCAACAAAGCAGGATGCCTCAAGCAGAACGTCGTCGGGACCCATGAGATCGGGGTTCAAGCCGGCCTCTCGCCACGCGTCCGGCAAGGACTGCCCATCTCGAGCGACGAGCGTGTGGGCCTCAGCTTTGCTGAGC
>NZ_JACJJC010000427.1 GCF_016899755.1 Sutterella massiliensis
GCAGCGTCCTTCGGGCTTTCCGGCGCCCTCGCCCGGGGCCTACTCGACGCGGGCTGGAGCGCGGGCGCCGTCGTCCTGGCCCGGCTCGCGATCGGGGCGCTGGTCGTCGGGCCGATCGCGGCCCGCGCGCTCCGGGGCAACTGGGGCGCCCTGCGAACCAACGCGTGGTTCATCCTCGTCTTCGGCGCGATCCCCGTCGCCGGTGCACAGTTCGCCTACTTCTCGGCGGTCCAGCGGATGGACGTCGGGCCGGCGCTCCTGATCGAGTAC
>NZ_JACJJC010000428.1 GCF_016899755.1 Sutterella massiliensis
CCCACCGCTCGGGCCGCTCCACATTACAATGAGCGCATGCGTCAAGATACGCCTCCTCACTACGCACCAGCGTTACAAATGGTGCGGCAGGAGCCACCGTCCTATCTAACCACATGTATTGCTTTGCAAGTTTAGGCTTCCGGCTCATGAATGTTCCTTAATAAGCTCTAATTTCACAATCTCCAACACCCCCACGGCTCCCGCAAGGCTGATTTGCCCGTGGTATCGCCCAATCACCTCCCTAATAGCGCAAGGCAACACCTCCAACGC
>NZ_JACJJC010000042.1 GCF_016899755.1 Sutterella massiliensis
CGATGAATCTCCTTTGCGGCTCGAGACCCGGGTGGTGGTCGCCGGTAGCCGCAAAACGTTCGGGCGAGGGCATCACTGCGCGGGCTTCCCGCCTTGCGGGCGAAGCCGATTGGCTGAGCGTACTCGAAGGCACCGGCTTCTCGGTGCACGCTGCGTGCGGCGCCAACGCAGGTAACGGTGCGTCCGGCGAAACCGACGATGAAGCGCTTTCCCTCATTGCGCCCAAGATGCTTCTTGTCGGCTGCAAGGCGACGGAAGCGATCGACGGATTCGAAGCCAATAAGGCAAAGGCACCCGATACGAACACGCAGACGGATGCCGGTGAAGGCACTGATGTCGAGGCATCCGCTTCGACCGTGTACGCCGCAATTGTTGCCGACGCCGAAAGCGTCGACGCCGGTCTCACGGGCGCCGTTCTTTCCGTCATGAAGCGCGAAGGCGTTTGCGCCGAAAAGACTGTTGTTTGGGCAGACGTTCTCTCAAACGAAAAGACATTCCTCCAGGCACTTCCCGCCGGTGCGCGCCTAGCGCTCTTCTGCGGCTTCAACGCTGCTGACGAAGCGTCAGCCGATGCTGCCGATGCAACTCTCTCCAACTTCCCGCTGAAGCTCTTCAAGCTCTTGAGTGCGGCCGAATTCATGAGCGAAGAGGGAACGCTCGCTCCCGGCATCCGAATCGATGTGGTGGTACCGCGGCTTTCGGGGCTCCCGCAGAGTCGTTCTGCCTGCGGCTCGATTGCGAACTTTGCTGCTGCTGACGGTGCGCTTGGGCTTGTTCGCGTTTTTCGCAACGAGTGCCGAACGGTCGGCGCTCGCATCCTTTCGCTCGGCGACTGCGACGTGGGAACGATCCGTCGCGCCGCTCGGTGGCTCCTCGGAGACGCCTGCGACGAATCGGCCGCGGTCGACGGGCACCTTTACGAACGCGTCGTGACGTCTGTCGACTCCTGTGCACTTGCGGGCTCGAAGTCGTGCACCGCTCACGAAGAAGTACTGGCCTTCGATTCGCCGGGCCGTCTCGAACGACTTTACTGGAAGCCGATCGAGGCACCGCTTCCCAAACTCAAGGGCGACGAGATCCGCGTGGCCGTGAAGGCCACGGGCCTCAACTTCCGCGACGTCATGTGGGCGATGGGGATGCTCCCCGACGATGCGCTCGAAAACGGGTTCTCCGGTCCCACGATGGGCCTGGAGGCAGCGGGCGTCGTCACGGCTGTAGGACCCGACGTGCGCGAACTGAAGGCGGGCGACGAAGTCGTCGCATTTGCACCTGCGTGCTTCTCAAGCGTCATCACGACAACGGAAGGTGCTGCCGCGAAGAAGCCGTCGACGCTTTCGTTCGCCGAAGCTGCTTCCGTTCCCGTGGCCTTCTTCACGGCCTGGTACGCCATCCACTGGCTCGGCCGCGCGAAAAAGGGCGAAAAGATTCTGATTCACGGCGCTGCGGGCGGCGTGGGGCTTGCGGCCGTTCAGGTTGCAGCGCTCTTGGGGCTCGAGGTCTATGCGACGGCCGGATCGGATGCGAAGCGCACGCTTCTCTCTCGCCTGGGCGTCAAGCACGTCTACAATTCTCGTTCCCTCGCTTTCGGTGAAGAAATCCGCCGCGACACGAACGGGCGGGGCGTCGATCTTGTTCTCAATTCGCTTGCTGGCGACGGTGCCGAGAAGTCGCTTGATCTTCTTGCGCCGCTCGGTCGATTCCTCGAGCTCGGCAAGCGCGACTTCTACGCCGACAGCGCCATGTTCGTGCGGCCCTTCCGCCGCAACATTTCGTACTTCGGCATTGATGCCGACCAGATTCTCGTCGATGCGCCGGAACTCGCGCACGAACTCTTTGCCGAAGTGCTCGGACACTTTGAGACGGGCGATTTCCGACCGCTCCCCTTCATGATGTTCCCGGCCGAAAATGCGGCCGAAGCCTTCCAGACCATGCAGGCTTCGCAGCACATCGGCAAGCTCGTCGTTGTGCGCGGCACGCGCTCGAATGCCGCCAACGACTCCGAAGCTCCTGCAGCGTGCGAAGCGCAGCTCGGCTGCGGCACCAAGCATGCCAAGCGTTTTGAAGACTTGGTGGCGGGCGGCACCGTGATCATCTCGGGCGGGTTGGGCGGTCTCGGCCGCAAG
>NZ_JACJJC010000429.1 GCF_016899755.1 Sutterella massiliensis
CGATCGAAGAACTGGAAGCCGCCATTTTGAATATCGGCAGACAGATCGCGCTTGAGGCGAACGGCACTCTCTGAGCCGAACGGAGCTACTGCAGTCGGGCAGCAAAACACGCCGCCCCGACTGCAGCCGGCTCGCGATTCACCTCCAATCCAATCATGACTTAAAAGGAAAAACCATGTCTCGATTCGACATCAAAACCGTCAAAGCAGCCGCAGAAGGTCGCTGGGACGCCATTTTTTCGGCGCTTGCGCCGAAGCTCGCTCCCGCGC
>NZ_JACJJC010000430.1 GCF_016899755.1 Sutterella massiliensis
TTCCAGACTTTGGTGGTAATTTACTTGGTTTCCGTACCCCTAAACTCACTAAAAGTGATAATAAACCTTGATAAGTCATACATTTTGATTTTCTTTTTAAATAAGCATCTTGAATACTTTTTATAAAGTCCTCGCACCATATTATTTTATTTTCTGACCATAAGACTTGATCGAATTTGCCAAGTTCCACGAGGTCGCTTATTATCAATTCTAGCGTGGTAATTGGTATCTTACATTTAGCTGCTAAAAACAGCTAAATGTAAGATACC
>NZ_JACJJC010000431.1 GCF_016899755.1 Sutterella massiliensis
GGGTACATCACGCCGCGGATTTCTTCAGTCGATCGCAGCCGGTTCCGCCATGGCGGTCGTTCACGCGCCTGCCGCTTCGGCAGAAGAGAAGACGTGTTTTGACTTATCGACCGACGTCGTTGTGGTCGGTCTCGGTGCTGCGGGTGCGGCCACGGCCATAACCGCGGCCGACAAAGGGGCTCAAGTTCTTTTGATCGAGCGCCAGCCTCTCAAGACGCTTCGCTCCAACACGAGAATGTCTGGCGGCTACATCCACTGTCCGGAGAAG
>NZ_JACJJC010000432.1 GCF_016899755.1 Sutterella massiliensis
CTATTACGCCCATCAAGGAAATCTGGGGGATAGGCGGCCGCACACAGGAAAAGCTTGAGCGCATGCGCATTCGAACGGCACAGGAATTCTCGCGAATGAATCCGTACGTCGTGCGGCGGCATTTCGGTGTGACACTCGAGCGGACGCTGCGAGAAATGAACGGTGTCGCCTGCATCCTGTTTGAAAACAACGCGCAGGCGAGACCTTCATGCCCGATACGCTCTTTTGCCGTGAGGATCCTGATAAGCTCGAAAAGCGCGAGTAGATG
>NZ_JACJJC010000433.1 GCF_016899755.1 Sutterella massiliensis
GGCGAATTTGCCGAATCGATGAGGCGCACCGAGCATTTCTCGGAAAGCAACGGCGGCACCGACGATGCCTACGGCCTTCAGGCGGATGGCGAAGCGCCGGAATTCACGGAAGCGGGGACGCCCGAAGCGCAGGCGCTCTTCGACGCTGCGCTGGTGGCTGCGCGTGAAGCGCCTGAGATTGAGAGCGAATCGGACGGACAAAAGGCGATCGATCACATTGTCGATCTGATGGGCGACCCGGATCACCCCGCATCCGTCTTGTCGGCGC
>NZ_JACJJC010000434.1 GCF_016899755.1 Sutterella massiliensis
GTCGTCTGCAAAATTCAGCATCCCAATGAGAAGTAAGCGAGCAGTACAGGAACACTCCACTACTGATTCGCTAGTCCAAAACTCAGGTTTTATTGTGCGGATTCTAGCCATTTTTATTTGCTCCATTTTTATCGCCTTTATCAAACAAACAATCAATAATCTCAGGAAGAGCAAACCCGATAAAAATACGATCATCTTTTCTGTTGTATGCTTTGCAGTTGATGAATGACTCAATAACTCCAATTCTTTTGAGTGCGCTTATATTTGC
>NZ_JACJJC010000435.1 GCF_016899755.1 Sutterella massiliensis
TTGGAATGCTTTTCTTTTGAATCAGCCATTTAACAGTGCGCAGCCGTTTATAGTGTTCGAACTCTGGATGCCATTCGGGCTCTCCAGTTACAACACCGATAGCATCAATGGAGTGCGCAGTATAGCAGGAAAGAATAATATCTCCTGGCTGCATTCTGGACAAGAATGCGTTAAGTACGGTTTTACCACCCACATGGTAGTCCATGTCATCCGTGATGGTTTCCCCGTATTCATCCCATCCAATCCGAATACAGCCATGCTTCATAC
>NZ_JACJJC010000436.1 GCF_016899755.1 Sutterella massiliensis
GTTCTGGATCATGGGTGCGGAAGAAATTTTTCATGCCCTGTTTAAAGCAACCGGCTCGCCATTCTGGGGTGCTATCGCCAATGAATTAACGCATCCCGACTGGAATGGATTTCATTTTTATGATCTCATTTTCCCGCTTTTTCTTTTTATAGCAGGGGTGGCTACGCCCTATTCTGTTGGCCGCGAATTGGAGAAAGGTAAAAGCAAAAATCAACTGGCATTGCGTGTTGTAAAAAGAGGGCTTCTATTGGTACTCCTGGGCATAAT
>NZ_JACJJC010000437.1 GCF_016899755.1 Sutterella massiliensis
GAGCTCTACCGTACGCTCAAGCTTGGGCCGTATGCCTATCTCCGCAGCTGGACGCCGTCGCGCATCTGGGACGAATACTCCACCGCCATCTTGATAGCGCTGGCGGCTGCCGCAGCTTTTGTCCTGCATTCGTTTCGAGCTCAGCATCTTGTTCGCGTGCGGACAAAGCAGCTTCAGGACGCCATGGAAGAGCAGGAAGCCCTTTCCAAGGCGCTCAACGCGCTTACAAAGCGTTACGAAGCCTCGAAGCGCGCCTATTCGGTCGC
>NZ_JACJJC010000438.1 GCF_016899755.1 Sutterella massiliensis
GTTCTCAGGGCTGCCTTCGACGCCGAATAACCAGGAGATCCGGCGAGTCCCGTGAGCGCAGCAAGCGAAGAAATGAATACGATCCTTGAACGGCTGGTTCGTTTCGAGGCGTCGTCCGCGCTTGATCCGGGAGCAGCTTGATTCCCCCGCTTTAAAAGCGCGCGGGCAAAGGCATTTGCCGCCAGGATGTTGCCGACGGCATTTACTTCAAGTTCACGCAGGAGATCAGCCTGTTTTTCGGGCAAATAGGTCGGATTGACCTGATG
>NZ_JACJJC010000043.1 GCF_016899755.1 Sutterella massiliensis
CTTAGAAGTTCAACCGGTTGAACTTTCTGCTCGCTGCATGCTCTCCCAGCCAAACTCCAGTTTCTCGAAATCTCCTTTTCAAGGCAAAAAAAGGCGACGTTCCCCACGCCGCCGTCTGTCCAATCTTAAGAGTGGCTCATCTTTTATCGGGGTGCCCCCCTACATCGATTCTACTTTGACCTTCCATTCAGGTACACGGTGCTCTTCGAAATACTTGCAAATTGTTGTTCTCAGCCATTGGAGCTCATAATCACCTGATCCCGTAATGTGCCAAAGAAGATGCGGCGTCCAGGGCCTAACCTGCGTGGACTCGATTTCAAGGATCTCCAGCGGCAGGAATCTCGCAAGATATTCAGCCGTTTCACGCGGTAGGAAACCGTAACTGTCGCTTTCCATGACAAAGAAAGGAATGGAGAGGAAAAAACCGGTATCGATCCAGGTACCGGAATGCGGCATGTCACCCTTAACAATGATGTCCATGTCGTGATCGCCAACCCATTGCGGCAGGGATGCCGTCGTCGTTGGATAAGGCGCCAATTCTTCAGGCAGAATCTTTCTGCATCCTTTCCCGCCCTTCTCTCCTTTCAGCCGGCAGAGCGGATGACCCTTGCGAACAATACAGACATGTTCTGAGTCGAAGAGCTTGGCAAAGCGAATATCTGACGGAATCGTGTCATCCGGCGGATAACCAAAGCTCAAGTCAATCTGCCCGCTGCGAAGGAGCTCATAAGGATTCCCCTGCGTGGCACGAATCTGAATGACAAGGTTCGGTGCAAGTTCATGAATTCTTGGAAGCACGGGGAGCAGCAGCGCAACAGCGGCATTGTCGACCATTTGCACGATGAAACGCCGGGAAATCGCTTCGGGCCGATAGACCGTATCTTCGGTGAGATCCTCGAGCGCTTTGATAGCAGCGTGAATCTTGGGGATTAGCCCTCGAATCCGACGCGTCGGCACCATTACGTTGCCGGAACGCACAAAACACTCGTCGCCAAGAATCGTTCGAACGCGGTTCAGCATGCGCGATGCGGTTGGGATGCTGACCTCGAAATCAGCCGCCGTGACTGTGAGCGACGTTGTCTTGAAGAGATCGAGAATGAATTTGAGGTCAACGGTCGAGAGATCATTCTTCACCTTTACGCTCCCCGAACGAACAAAAAAAAGGTCCACCCCGCAATTGTGTCGGAATGGACCCAAACTGCCAAGATTGCAGAAGTATGAATGCTGGCTGCTCAAATCCGGCCTATGCCGGAGAATCGATCGGGTTAGAAGAAGTAGGTGAGACCACCCATAACCTGATATGAGTTGGGGTCCGAGGAATCCGAGAAGTTGTCGGAGTCAAAGAGGCCCGTGCCGTGCGTCCAGTTGGCGGAACCATAAATATGAACGCGCTTGCTGAGCGGGTATTCGTATGCAGCGCCGACGAGGTAGTGCTTCAGGCTGGTCTCCTGACCTTCCTTAACATCACCCTTGTACTCCCAGTCGTCGTAGGCCGTCGTCAGGTACAGATCGCCGCCCCAGAGCTTGATCTGAGCGTTGATGCCGACGTTGTAGCCGTCGAAGCCGCGTCCTTCGATGCCTGTCGGATTCGTTGCGGCAAGACCGCCGCCGATCAGCTTCTGCGCACTATGAACAGGCGTGCCGGGGGCAGAGTAAACGTTCTTGAAGTACTGGCCCATCAGGAAGAGGCGAACGGTCGGCACCGTGAGGAAATTGACGGCCGCGCTCGCGATTGTCGTGTCTTTGCCGTAGTCGGCATTGGCAAGCCCTTCAGTGTTCCAGATCTGTTCGACAACACCGATCGCCGTAAAGCTGTCGGTCTTGTAGCGCAATGCGAGACCGCCGCGGCGGGTGTTGTGCTTCCATTTGCCCTGTTCGGCAACGGCGCCGGCATTCGAGCCCGTGGAGAACGAGAACTGGCCGAATGCCTGCCAACCGTTGAAGTTGGGCGATGCATAAGAAATGGAGTTGTCGACACGGTCGGCCGCACCGGCCATCCAGTGCACGCCGCCCGAACGGCCCCAGCCGTTGCCAAATGGCGTGGCTTCAAGGCCATAAATACCCCAGCGGCCAAAC
>NZ_JACJJC010000439.1 GCF_016899755.1 Sutterella massiliensis
CTTTGTCGACTGCCTGCGCAGCGGCGCCAAACCCCTGGCCAGCGGTGAAGATGCCCGCGCCGCCCTGGCGATTGCGCGCGCGTGTATCGAGTCCTACGAGCAAGGCACGGCGGTGAGCCTGTGATCCCGTTCAAGCTGGCGGTCAGTGCCGAGATGGTGTTCCTGGACCTGCCGTTCGTGGAGCGGGTCAAACGCATTCATGCACTCGGTTTCAGCGCCGAAATCTGGAGTTGGACAGACAAGGACATCAACGCCCTGGCCGCGAC
>NZ_JACJJC010000440.1 GCF_016899755.1 Sutterella massiliensis
TGGCAGTACGTGCCGCCGTATCATACTTATCCGGATCCGAATCCGAATCAATATAAGGTCCATACACCAGATCTTCGGCACACACAGTCTGGTTGCCATCATAACTCCAGTCGAAACGCGTATAGCTGGTATTGTTCTTCAACTTGTTGGTTACAATCTTATTGATATAACAGGCAGTTACCTTACCATCGTTTCTCCCGACAAACGACACGGTAGCAGTCTCATTCGAAACACTTTGTCCCGCTTCATCGTAATTGACATAATGA
>NZ_JACJJC010000441.1 GCF_016899755.1 Sutterella massiliensis
ATCTTGCCGAGCGTGCCGGTGGCCCATTCTTCAAGCAGGTCGTAGACCTCCTGGAATTCGTCGCCGCCGTTGCCCGCATAGACGGACACGGCGCACGCGGCGAGCGAGAGAGCGACCAAAGCGGCGACCTTGAGTTTCTGATTATTAGCGAACTGCACGAACTTTCTCCTTGTATGCATCAAGTGAATTAACGGCGGGTTCTTCCCGGCCGATGGCTGAGTAGTAATCGCGTGCGTCTTCAAGCGGCGCGAACGCGGTTGCGGAT
>NZ_JACJJC010000442.1 GCF_016899755.1 Sutterella massiliensis
GTCGGCGAGGCCGGCACCGTGACGCTCCGCGCGGTGCGGCACTACCGCGGCGGGGTCCTGGTGCCGGACGGCGCCACGGCGGGCGACGCGCGATGACGGCCGCGACCGCCCACCGCGGCGACTCCTCCCGGCAGCGCGAGAACACGCTGGCGGCCATCCTCTCGGCGGCTGAGGTCGGTGCCCGGACGGTCGAGGTCGACGTGCACGTCACGCGCGACGGCCAGGTCGTCCTCCTCCACGACGACACCTTCGAGCGCCTGTGGGG
>NZ_JACJJC010000443.1 GCF_016899755.1 Sutterella massiliensis
GATCATCAAGGGTCAACGCGCTCTCGACATTGGTCTCATTGGCGAATTAGTCGAGGAGGTGAGTCAACAGCCACACAACTACACCAGGCTGACAGAATGAGAATGGAGGAGCTGAAATACGATGCGAACTGCTCAGGTTGCAATCCATTTCGCTCACTGGTCCACTTCGACTCTTGTGCATGTTGCGGTTGCATACGTTTGTGCCTGCGCGTCCGCCTCACGCCTGTTCACGAGTCAAACAGAAGGAGCAAAACAGCATCAGCAC
>NZ_JACJJC010000444.1 GCF_016899755.1 Sutterella massiliensis
CAAGTATAACGGTAAGGAGTTCGATAACAAGAACGGCTTGAACTGGTACGATTACGGTGCACGGCACTATGATGCGGCGTTGGGAAGGTTTGTAAGCATTGACCCGTTATCGGAGCAAGATTATCCGAGTTCCCCCTATGTTTATTGTGGCGGCAATCCCGTTATCCGCATAGACAAGGACGGCAAGATTTGGGATACGGTATGGGACATCGGCAATATGCTTTACGATGCAGGTGCAGCCGTAGCTGCCCATATCCGTGGCGAC
>NZ_JACJJC010000445.1 GCF_016899755.1 Sutterella massiliensis
CCATGTTGGTGAACGGCCCGTCGACCCGGAGGGCCTTGTTGTGCCGCAAGCCCTCGGCCAGCCGGGCCGCGTTCGCGTGGTCCTCGGCAGTGCGGCCGAGATGGTGGTCGAGCGCGTGCAACCCCGCGGCGGCGAGGATGCCGGCCTGGCGCATCCCGCCACCGAGCATCTTGCGCCACCGCCGGGCATCCTCGACCAGCGCTGCCGAGCCGGCCAGCACCGAGCCGGCCGGTGCGCCGAGGCCCTTCGACAGGCACAGCGACAC
>NZ_JACJJC010000446.1 GCF_016899755.1 Sutterella massiliensis
ATCCTAATTCTTTAAGTAGTTTAAGGTCGCGATCGACTTGTTCTATGACTGGATCGACAAGAATTGCCTCTTTAGTACTAGGTTCGGCAATCAAATAAGTGTAAGTGCTAGACTCTGAATCGAATAACTGACGGAATAACATTTTTCAGACCTCGGTGTTTTCATAAAGGTTATCAGCTATAGAGTGTGAAGAACTAACTCCTTCATTGGTAGATAAGCATTTAGATCGAAGTCAATTATTTTTGCCATTTTAAAGGCTTGCTC
>NZ_JACJJC010000447.1 GCF_016899755.1 Sutterella massiliensis
GCCTTCCACCCGAAACATAGAATTGGAAAAATGCGTGGCAGGGCGGTAGCGCTTGTTTGTCGACGTCGCCAGGGTTGAACGCGACAACGAGCATGCGACGAGAATCTGGGTTTTTCTTGATCGTCTCGATGACATTGCTGATTTGATCGATCGTGCGACCATCGGTTGTTTCCCACGCGCGCCATTGTTTGCCGTAGACGGGGCCGAGGTTGCCATCGGCATCCGCCCACTCATCCCAAATTCCGACTTTGTTTTCTTTTAGGT
>NZ_JACJJC010000448.1 GCF_016899755.1 Sutterella massiliensis
CACCTACATCGGTCGCACTGGCCTGACCGATGATGACGGCAACCGGCTGCTCGTCGATTGGCGCTCGCCCGCCGCAGAGCCCTTCTTCGCCGCCACTCACGCGAATCCGCTGGGCCTGGCGAGCCGACGCCGCTACCGCTGGACGCTCGGGCGCATCAGCGACTACTGGGACGAGGCCTTCACCGACGACGGCCTTCAGAGCAGTGCTGCGCTCGACGATCAGTCGGCTTTCATCGCGAGCCTCGGCGGCAGCCGCTCGGGGCG
>NZ_JACJJC010000044.1 GCF_016899755.1 Sutterella massiliensis
GTTCAACCCCGGAATGGAGGGCATTTATTCGCACTCTTGGCAAGAGCCTGGCGCCGTACGGTTGTTTCCATTCCACGGCGCGTGGTGAGTCCGTCGCGGCAGTCGCTCGGGCGTGTTCGCTATACCTCTTTCGGCGCTTTGTCGCTTTACGGCGACCTTCGCTGGCACTCCCTGCAGCCGTCCTTTATCCGACGGACACGAACCTCTGCAAAACTTAACTCCATAATACGTGTCCTATTGTACGGATCCATTCGTGATCCTGTCAAATATTCCATATTGTTTTACAAGTGTTTCCGTGATTTGTTTTCGAGGTTCTTTCTGCTTTGTTAATCAGCATCGCATGTCTTGTGCACACTAAAGCTGAGTTCGGCTTGCACAAGGAACTCAGTTGCTGACTCTTCTTCGTCTTCGTCGGCCGACGGGACTGTCTCGGCACATACTTGACCGGCTCCGTCCCTCTGCGATCGCACTGTGCTCTGTATTCCTTAAGTTCGAGTGCCAACACCGCCTCCTTTGGCATTCTCGCCTTGAAGCTGCAGTCCCTGACGCGGCAGAGCAGATTGAGGCAGGCCACCTTGTCGGCATGCGCCTCCCTGCCGCAGTCGACGCACTTGAAACGGTCGCCTTTTTGGGAGTCGCTGTGTACGCAGCCGCAATACGGGCAGCGCTGCGAGCCGTAGGCTGAGGGCACCTTCACGAGCTTCATGCCGTGGATCGCCGCTTTGAAGCACAGTCGTTCCTCGATGAAGCCGCGGATCCAGCTCGAAAGCGCCCTGTTAGTCGCTTTGGTAAAGCCCTGCAGTTCAAAACGACGACCGAGTTCCTCTACGATGTACGCGTGCGCAGGATGCTCTTCGAAAATCCGGTTGAGCGCACGGTTCACAATGTTTCGGATCTTGAGCTTGTGACGGGCAATCGCTCGATCTATCTTTTTCGAACCGAGATTGCACGTCAGAATGTGGCGCCGCTTCTTCTTATCCTGCGTGTTGTTAGCCAGTGCGAGGAGGCGGCTGCGTTTTTCAAGCGCCCGGGCAAGGAGCTCCGCCTCTTCGCGAATCGCTTTCCCGAAACCTTCGCCGTATTGACTGCCGTCGTCGAGCGTGTAGACCTCCGTGAAGCCCATGTCCATGGCGACGCAGACGAGCTTGCCGTTCTGTTCCTTGATCGTCTGCGGGAGCAACTTCAGCTTGGGCTTCGCAAGCGTGTGAAGCGTCCAGCTCGTTGATGTCTTCACGAGCTTGATCGTGCCCGAGATTTTCTTCTTGCCGCGCAGAACGATCTTCGCTCGCTTGCCTTTCTCGAGCGTCATAAGCTCAACGATTTGCTTGCCTTTCTCCGTCTTCACCGTGTAGCAGCTGCAGTCGAACCACACCGATCGACGCTCGGCGTGCCGAATGGTCTGCGTCTTCTCAGCGCGAACAGCGCGGCGGACAGCGACGCAGAGCCCGGAGGCGTGCCGGACTTTCTTCATGTTGAAGGTACTGTGCCACTTGAACGTCGGCGTGCGGCCGTCCATGAGGTCGAAAAAGTCATCGTTCAGCTTGAAGAGCAGAAGGTAGACGTAATGGCGCTCTGCCTCGTTGAGCTTACGGAACCAGTCCGTCTTTTCGATGCGTTCTTTGGCACGCTGCTGAGCGAGACGCCAGTCGTTGGCAACAGTGATGCCTGCCTGCTGCAACGCAAGCTTCCACAATCGTGCCGGGAGACCGAAGATGCGGATTCGAACGGGCTTGCCGGGTTCCTTTCCCGGGATTTCGACCTCAAAGGAGTCGACTTTGGAGGTATCCGGGCTCTTGTCGCCGGCCGTCTTTGTGTTCTGCGGATGCGCTTTAAGGTACTCGGACACGGGACCGACCAGACGATCGCGCAGCGTGCGGTAGCCGTTGCCGTCGCAATGTCTGCGCCATTCGCGAGAGGAAAACAACCCGGTGAAAAGGGCAACTTGTCGACCGAATGCCCTTAGGACCCGATCGAGCTTGAGCGAGGTATTCTCTTCAACGTCCTCCAAGAGGCGCACGGTCGTCACGTAGGCGGGTACGTCGTTCTCAAGCGCGAGGCTTTCGATTCGCTTTT
>NZ_JACJJC010000449.1 GCF_016899755.1 Sutterella massiliensis
GTGGTAGGTTACGCTGGACAAGGCGTTGATGCCCATACCGTTCAAGCATGGGTAGTTACTCAGTAGTCCAAGGTTGAAGTATGTGCGCGAAGGTTGCTTTTTCTGATTTGTAATGTTCAGTGCAAGGTGGATGCCCTTTTTCTGTCCTTTCTGGGTGCGTAGTTGGGCGTTTGCCGGCAGCACTGTGGCCATAAGCAGGCAGGTATATAAAATACCTGCCAATAGCGTGTTTGGTTTCATATAATTTGAATGTTGTCTATCAC
>NZ_JACJJC010000450.1 GCF_016899755.1 Sutterella massiliensis
GCTGGATCTCCCGCACGATCGCCACGTCCTTGCCGGTGTGGACGACGAGCTGCGGCTCACCGAACAACTCGGCGCCGTGCTCGAGGCGCCACAGCGCGACGCCCCGCAGACGCACCGACTTGCCCGCCCGGCGCGGCGCGGACTCGACGACGACCCGCCAGACGAGCTGGCCCTGCTCGTCGTGCTCCAGCTGCCGGGTGATCGCGAGCCGCTGCCACCACCGCAGGGTGATCCGCTGGGTGGACTCGATCCAGGAGCAGGCC
>NZ_JACJJC010000451.1 GCF_016899755.1 Sutterella massiliensis
TCCGGAAATCGAGTGTTTTTGAGCGACATATTTACTTGGCAATTGAACAAGTAATGCTTGCTATCTTTCCATTCTCTTGCAATCAATGCAAGTAATAGACTTCCTTGCAGAGCGTGGCCCAAAGACCAATGAAGACCGAAGGGCCCAAGTTGTAAAGGAGTTGAAGATGGCTAAAATCAATCGCCGTTCGTTTCTTGGCGCCACTATCGGCAGTCTGCTGGGCGCCTCGGGCTTGTTTGCAGGCGAAGCATTCGCGAAACCC
>NZ_JACJJC010000452.1 GCF_016899755.1 Sutterella massiliensis
CCCTCCGCATCGCGCACAAAGCGCTCTGCTGCAACGGCCAGTTTCACTTCGACGCCGGCCGAATACGCTGCAGCGGTGAGCGCACGCAGATAGCCGAGACCACGAGGCATCACGGGCTTGAAGCACCGACGCCATTCGCTGCCGAAAACCTCAAAGGGTTCCGGCAGAAAGTTCATGCCGTGCCGTTCGAGCCAGACAAGCGCATCGCCGGCATTCTTTGCAAGTACGCCGACGACCGCCGGATCATTGGCATGCTGTCCCG
>NZ_JACJJC010000453.1 GCF_016899755.1 Sutterella massiliensis
CTATAGAAGATTGGATAAAAGCCGTGATTATCACGACTAATGGTGGTTTCAGTTTCTGTAACAGTAATTTTCAAATAGTTGCCGTCCGCCTCCGATTCAAACGAGTTTCCTTCTGCGATATATTTGTAAAAACCCTTATTTCCGCAGATTAAATCTGATCCAGAAAAAGCATAGCCATCAAAAAAGTTGTGATTTAACTTAGTCTCGTTAGAGAGCAACAAAACTTTATTTTTTAACATGATCTATTTCTTCGAAACAAGA
>NZ_JACJJC010000454.1 GCF_016899755.1 Sutterella massiliensis
ATCATCGAACGGCCCCAGGACCACGCCATCCCGAACATGGCAGGCGGCGCAGGTAATGCCTTCCCGCTGATAATCGGCATCATACCGGGGATTGGGCTCGGTGACCGGCCGTTCAGGATTCTCCTTGACCAGGCCCTTGATCAACAACGGCTGCTGATTTTCCATCGGCGCATGGCAGTTCAGGCAGACCCAGATGTGCTCATCCTTGGTCCAGTAGGCCTGAAAAAATGGATCAACATAGGCATGGGCATGAATCGATGT
>NZ_JACJJC010000455.1 GCF_016899755.1 Sutterella massiliensis
GAACAGGCTGAGTTCCACCATGCCGAGATGGATCGATTGGAGGCTGCGACGGAGGCAGGAAGCCTGCCGGCAGCGGCAGCCAGCGTCATCCTGGCCAACAAGCGTTGGCGGATGGAGAAGCTGAAGCCCAAGGTCTATGGCGCTGCTGTCACGCTTAAGGGCGACCGCGACAACCCGCTGCAGATGGAAGCCTCCAAGGCCATGACGGAGGCTGAGTTGGTGGCAATCGCCAAGCGCGGACAGCCCGCTACGCCGTGAGCG
>NZ_JACJJC010000456.1 GCF_016899755.1 Sutterella massiliensis
TTCCGGGAGTGGGCCCAGTACCTGTTGGCCACCTCGGTCGGCGGCGGCATCAACGTCGCCGTCTACCAGTGCTGGCTGTGGTTCACGGACACCCGCACCCTGAACCTGTTCCTTGGCGTGGCCGCCGGTTCCGCGGTGGCGATGATGTTCAACTTCGCCATCTCGAAACGCATCATCTTCGCGGCGAAACCGCTGTCCTGAGGCGGTGGGCCTGGCGCCGGCGCGTCAGTCCACCACCACCGTCTTCATCTGCGGATCGAC
>NZ_JACJJC010000457.1 GCF_016899755.1 Sutterella massiliensis
GGGAAGAAGGGGCGCAAACTCCGACTCTCCCACCCATCCGTTTGAACGCCGACAACCCGCAGGCCGAGCCTGCAAAATCCGAGGATAAAAAAGCATGAGCAAGAAAATGACGCCCGACGAATACTCGAAGTCAATCAACGCATTGACCGCGCAAGCCCACAATGACGGTGTGCCTTATCAGCACGTCGTCGCGCAACTCGAAACCACGAAGGCGATGATTATCGGAGACATGATTACCATGCAGCGTCAGGCGTCTATGAT
>NZ_JACJJC010000045.1 GCF_016899755.1 Sutterella massiliensis
GGATACCGTCGCGCATGCGATCTACGATTACGCGCTTGCGACCGGTGAGGCTAATTCGGGGAACGTATCCAACAACGATTCGCTTGGCATTGAGTACAAGCTCACGACGGTCGATATTCTCAGCGGCAAGAAGCTTGAACTTTCCGACAGCGGCACGCTCCGCGCCGTGATTACGGACTCGAGCGGCGCCGGCACGCTCCTCATTACGGGTCAGATCGAGCTGACTGGTGAGAACGACTACAACAGCGTCACCCAGGTTTCGGGTGCTAACGCTTCGCTTACCGTCGGTTCGTCCGGCCTCGGTGCGACTAGCAGTCTTGACCTTTCGGGCGGTGCAACCTTTGTTAATGCCGCAGGTGCCACCAACTCGGCAGAGAGAATGCGCTCTTCCGGCTCGAATATTGTTCTGAATGAAGGTTCGGAACTGAAGCTTACGGGTGGCGCGAATGGTGGCGTGGCCTCCGAAATTACGGGCGGTTCTATTTCTGGTTCCGGGACGTTAACGGTAGGTGGCCCCCTGAATGTAAGCGGCAGTATTACTGACGGAGGCTTTACGGGCCAGATCAAGGCCGGATCAGCGGATTTGAACAAAGGCGCTCACATCCGGTTCTATTCGACGGAGAGTGGTAATGCCGGCCTTGGTACTGGTGAAGTCGCTTTCTCCAGCTATCGCGACGTTGTGTATATCTTCGACGGCGAATCTACGGCTGGATCTACGACTCTAACGAATACCTATACGGGCAACGGTCAGATCAAGGTAGTTAATTCTGGTTCCGGTAGTCTTCTCTTTGACTTCAGCGAGAACCAGGCGGAGAAAGGGAACTTTACCGGTGCTCTCCTTCTCCAAGACGCCGACTATCACCTTTATGAAGACGCTGGCGAGCTCAAAAACGCGACACTGAAGGTGTCCGGTGGTTCGCACATCACCGTCAATAGCGCTGGCAATGTCAGCGATCGGGCAGTCGGAAAGCTTGAACTGGCTGGCGGTGAGCTTGATTTCGGCGAAATGACCGAAGGCTCCGATTCCGGTCAGATTGTCGTCGGGGGACTTGGTGACTTTACGACGCCTCAGGGTGTGATAAAGGTTGCGTTGGGTGAAAACAACAATGCAACGGGTTCCGATGTCTTCGATCTCAATAAGGACCTCTCGGTTCAGCTTATCGAAGGCTTCGACGCGACCGATCCCGCTATTGATCTTTCCCAGCTCCAATTCAGTTCCGTCGAAGAGCGTCAGCAGGTTAAGCAGTCCGATCGCTATGCGGACGGTTCTGCAACGGCCGTACTCACCTATTCGAGCGGTCACCTTGTCGGTAATACGAACGGCATCGGTGCGTCGTGGACCCTTTCGAAGATCAACCTGTTGTCCGGCAACGGCAGCGGTTTCTTGATCGACGCGTCCGCCGAAACCGGTGATTCCGGGACCATCAGCGCGCTTATCACCGGTGAAGGCAGCATTGAGTTTGCGAGCGGCACAATCACGCTGAATCATGCCAACAATACCTACACGGGCAACACCTATGTGACGGACGGTAAGCTCGAGCTCGCTGCCAACGAAGCGCTCGGCGATTCGGCTTTGCTTGAAGTTACCGGCAGCGGCACCGTCTCGGTCGGAAGCACGGCTCAGTCAATCGGCTCGATTTCGGTTGCAGGCGAGAACGGCTTGTCGATGGCAGGCGGTTCGCTCACGCTCACGAGCGGCGCCTCGACCATTTCCAGTGCCAACAACGACGTTTCGGGTACGGTTGCTCTCTCGGGTCAGGGCACGACGCTGACAATTCAGAACGCTTCGGGTGTCGGCGGACCTGCTACGACCATTTCGTTGGGCGACGACACATCGGTCATCTTTGCGGTATCCGGGTTTGCGGATGGCGGTACTTTCGCCAAGATCAATAACAAGTTGAGTGGGGCAGGTACCGTTCAGATCGGCAACGGAACGGACAAGATGTACCTCGAGCTGCTTAACACGGATAATGCGTTCGGGAAGCTCCTTGTCACCAGCGGAGCAACGGTTCTTGTCAATGGTCTGAAT
>NZ_JACJJC010000458.1 GCF_016899755.1 Sutterella massiliensis
ATTTGGTACTGCATGTCAAGTCATTTAATAATGACAATAAGATGCTTTTACACTGAGAAACATCTAAGTTTTGATTAAGGATCTGCCAACTGGTTTTTGCTGATTTTCTTCAGCTTTAGTATTCTGATGCCATTTCGTTTAGTCCCGGCCAAATGAACATGATACAGCTATTACGCATAAAAGCCGCCAAATAGGCGGCTTTTATTGAGTTGATTAAAAAACGAACGATTGTCTGCCAGAACTCCTTTTATAATTTAACC
>NZ_JACJJC010000459.1 GCF_016899755.1 Sutterella massiliensis
CCTTGAGACCAGGCGTATTCGCATAGAAGCCTTCCGGCGACTCGGAGTGGTGTTCTGGCGAGCCGACACCGCCTCCGAAGGGGATGCGGATCGTCACCGGCAGGGACCACCGGCCACCGACGCGAGCCCGGTATCGGGCCAGCTGGGAAACGATCTGGTCAAAGGCTGGGGCACTGAAGCCGTCAAACTGGATTTCCACACACGGGCGGTACCCGCGCATGGCCATACCAATCGCTGTTCCGACGATGCCTGACTCTGCC
>NZ_JACJJC010000460.1 GCF_016899755.1 Sutterella massiliensis
GACGCGATCGAACGCCGCCTGATCGTGGAAACCGGCGCGGGTATAATCGACGTAACCAGTGACGGCGAGATCGAGGATGTCGCCCACCGACGGCTTGATGCCCATGGCCCCGACCAGGACCAGATGCGAGAGGTCGGCCGGCGCCATGCTCGCCATCTCGGCGGCGATCCAGCCGCCGAAACCGAGGCCCACCAGCGCCGCGTCCTTCACCTTGAGCTCGCTCAGCAGGCCGCGATAGATCACGGCGATGTCGCGCGTGC
>NZ_JACJJC010000461.1 GCF_016899755.1 Sutterella massiliensis
GAGTTCGAACCCATTCGTCTCAACGGCAAGGCGATCAAGGTGTGGTTCGTTAAAACCATCCACTTTTCGCCTGGTTGACGCTGTATCGTCCGCCGCAGAAGGCTTTTGTTGATGGCCCACGGTAGACCATCACGCATTCCACTTTCATCGCCGAGAAAAGAGCTGCGAGAGAGACCGAAGGAGGGACTGACCAAGGAAATAAGGTCTACTTCGCGCAAGGCGAGCCTTTGTAGCTGGAACCAAGTTTCCACGTTGATGG
>NZ_JACJJC010000462.1 GCF_016899755.1 Sutterella massiliensis
AAGCGTCATTCTTACGGGCTGAAAAAACCTTGGGTGAATCCGCCGAAGGCGGAGAGGGCAAAGCCCTAAATTGCCTGTAATGTCAGCTGAATAACTCGATGTCTCGATTTTTAAAGAACTGCCCGGGAATCGTGCTGCAGCGGAACCGCTGCTGCTTCCGGGGGCCTGAGGACATTTTCGCTGACGAATCCGATGTCAGAAAAATCTTCGGTCTGGAACCCGAAAAGAAGCTGACGATCGTTTACTGCCGTGTCAGTA
>NZ_JACJJC010000463.1 GCF_016899755.1 Sutterella massiliensis
CTTCTGCGAAGGTTCGCTCACCATCAAGGAATGGATCGCGAAGCTGGATCCGGAAGCGAAGTTCCGCGTCTACGGTCATGCCGGTTGGCAAAACTTCCCGGGAGCCGAATCGATCAAAAAGTGGAGCATTTACGGGCGAAAAGGCTTTACGGGCGGCGATCTTCTGTTCCAAACGTTCCGCAGAATTGCTGAAGACGTGCAAAAAACGCCGGTCCTCTACAACACGCCGGCCAAGCGATTGGTGCGTACGGGCAACAC
>NZ_JACJJC010000464.1 GCF_016899755.1 Sutterella massiliensis
GCCTTATCATCGGGATGTACAACCGGAGTATGCACCCGATAAATACGGTTTGAAACCAACGAATCGACGGTAAAATCATACGTCCGCTCTATCTGATTTTTCCGATAATCGCGTGTCAATACCGTGACCGCTCCCTGCAGAGGCACTTCACCGGAAGCTGGAGGCAAGCAAAAAGAAGCTACCGAATCCAGCGGCCAGACCACAGGCTGCATATCCACCTCGTCCGAAAGCGAACCGTCGCCCGAAAGAGTCGTATAA
>NZ_JACJJC010000465.1 GCF_016899755.1 Sutterella massiliensis
GTCCTAAACATACTATCGCTATTCCAACTGCAAATGCTTAAATAAAGCAAAAGTTGTTTTTCATACCCTTCAACTATCATCTTACCATTCAGAAAATTTCGCTTCCTTGTTGTCTGAATTAACTGGTCAATTACATCCTTTTCTTTGGGTTGCTGCGAAACAAAAATTGATTCACAACCATCATAGTACCTTATCCCAACCCTACCATTATTCCAAACTATTTGAGAAGTCATAACCAAATTTTGCAATGGTTTAAAC
>NZ_JACJJC010000466.1 GCF_016899755.1 Sutterella massiliensis
CGCCCTTGGTAATCAGGATCTTTATCGATGTAAGGAAAGTGGTTGAGGTTGAATTCGAGTCCTCCATCTTCATCCTTCAAGGGACTCCGAGGATAGTAGATCAGCTGAAAATGCTCTTCATACAAAGCAACTTTTTCAGCGTACGACACTTTATTCTTGTACATCGGGTGACAATCGTCATGGTTGCCAGGGACAATAATTTTTATTCCATTCAAACGACTGATTGCTGGTACGGTATCGCTACGCACGCCCATACAT
>NZ_JACJJC010000467.1 GCF_016899755.1 Sutterella massiliensis
GTGCACTACAAATGAGCTTTGCCAAACTATTTTCCCGGGACGGCGCTGCATCGCCCGGACAGCTCGCCACGCACAGTCTGCTTCTGCTTGCCGCCTTCGTGACGCTCTTTCCCTTCTACTGGATGGTCGCAACTTCCTTCCGGCCGCCGGAAGAAGTTTTTACAGGAACCTTCCATTGGCTGCCGCAGAACTGGGCAGGACTCAAAAACTACGCTGACGCGCTCGACAAGGCCGATCTCTTCGTCTTCATGAAAAAC
>NZ_JACJJC010000046.1 GCF_016899755.1 Sutterella massiliensis
TATCTTTACCACTCAACGCCGTCGAGTTCGAGCGACATAACGACTTCGGCAAAACCGTCTTCACAAGGCATAAATGTGAAGCGGACAGATCGATCGCCGATTGACATGGCATCGGGACCGACACGTCAGCACTGCTCCCAGCCCATGCTGCGCCAATGGTCGGAAAGACGATGCGGCTCAAGTCCATCCTGCAGTGGAAAGATACACCGATCGATAAGGATGTCGCCGTCGATAGCATCGATCCCGGAAAGCGAGAGTACGGCAAAGAGCTTTTCAAGCGTCTCCGCGTCAAAGCAAGGATCACCGCCGCCTTCGAGAACGAACATCGGTCCCGGACTCTCGGCCATACGTTGCCAGAGCGTCGTCTCGAAGCGAAAATCAGGCTTGCGTTCCTCGAGGATTTCGAGCGCAGCAAACGTTGTCAGAAGCTTCACTGTAGAAGCGGGCGCATGAGGAACCTTGGATCGGTACCTAAGGAGTACTCGATCAGTAGCCAAATCACGAATGTCGATCACAATACTCTCAGCGGGAACCTGCCATCGGCGTGCACGGGAAAGCAGTGAGGCAGGAAGTTTCTCAAAGACGGCATCGGACGACGTGGACTCTATTTCCTTGTCAACAACAGGAAAGGACGAAAAGGCCGATCCGGAGAACAGCAGCGACGATGAAAGAGGAAGAAGACGAACAGCCTGCTTGACCAGCGCGCGGCGAGATAGTGAGCACAGTGAAGACGGGCGGTCTATTCTCTCCTGCATGTTGTTTATTTGTCAGTCCGAGTTTTCAGATATGAGCTGCCGCTGAGATTCGCCGATATCGATATCCTCGATTGATGGTAGCCCATAAGCAAACTACAAAGAAGCTGTTCCTCCGTGAGGAATATTGGTCAGATGTCGACCATCGGCCGCCGTAGCGGTTCGAGAGAAAACCCCGGGTGTTTAGCTCAGGGTTTTTCTTTCGACAAAGGAAACCCCGCAGCCGTGCACTTAGCTGCGGGGTTTAAATCAGAACTACGTAGCTTTAGCTACAAGTAATCCTAAATTAGAACTTGTGAATGAGGCCAGCCATGACTTCGACGGTCTGCGGGTCACGGTCGGTTGCATCCCAGTTCTTCATGCTGTCCTTCGTGTAGGCAGCAGCCGTGTAGACGGACGTACGCTTCGAAAGAGCATAGTCATAACCGACCGAAATGTTCCAACGATCGACTTCCGGCTTGCCGTAGGTCGAATCCTGGTTGGCTTCAGCCGTCATGTAACCGACCTGAGCCTTGGCCTGACCGCCGAAGGCGGGGACGCCGACGCCGAGAGCGATACCGAAGCCGTCAGCGCCTTCGACATCTTTGAAGCTATACGCCCACCGATCGTGCTGTCCTGATCCTTGGCCGACTTGTAGCCGACAGAAACGGAATTCATGAAGTACTGAGCCTGGGCATAGACCTTCATGAACTGGAAGTCATAAGCGCCGCCGAGCGTGACGTTGATCTGGTCGTCGAGATTATCGGTGTCGTAGATGATGTTACTGTAGTTGGTGGAGTCAACCACGCCGACGAGGTAGAGGTTCTGGGTCTTGAACGTCGCACCAACAGCATAGTAACGGTTCACCGAAGCCTTGCCTTCAACGCCACCGTCGTCAATCTTGCTGTCGGTATCGAAGGAGTACTGAGCGTAAACATTCGCACCGCCGAAGGTCGGGGTCTTATAGGTGATCGTATTGTCGAAACGATCCCAAGCGGAGCCCTGGAGGAACTTGGCACCAACGGAATCCTGCCAGCCGCCAGAGAAGGGCGAAGCACCACCCATCAGGCCGAACGTGCCGTTCGCGCTAACGAGCTGGCCGACGCGGCCGAAGGAGACCGTACCGAAGTTGCCTTCGAGGTACAGCTGGGATTCACGACCGAAGAGGCGGCCGCCGTTGCCGAGGGTGCCATCGTCAGCGTTGAAGCCGTTTTCAAGCACGAAGCCAACTTTGAGGCCGTTGCCGAGGTCTTCAACGCCCTTCAGGCCGAAGCGCGAGCCAGAGTTCTGG
>NZ_JACJJC010000468.1 GCF_016899755.1 Sutterella massiliensis
TCTCCAGCAAGCAATTGAGATAAACCGCGGCGATGGTTTTCGCGAGCTGCGGCGCATTTAACGCGGCATCGGGCTGCTCGGTCGAGCTCGCCTCCTTTGGCTGCCAGGCAAGAATCCCAAGAATGCGTCTCCAAAGAGACGGCAGTGCATCTAGAACCGGCAGCAAATAATCGGGCGTCAGGCGGATGGCATCTGTTTTAGGCAGCAGCCACACCACACTCATGAGAACATCGTTTTCCGGATGATTGCGGGCTGTC
>NZ_JACJJC010000469.1 GCF_016899755.1 Sutterella massiliensis
GCGCGAGGCTGCAGGGCATGATCGACAACGGGCCGGGGCGACGGACACAAAAAAGGGCCCGTACAGGCTGCCTGTAGTGCGCAGCCTGCCGGGCCCTCCCTTGCCGTGCCTACCCGTCAACAGCCTCGCCGAACATGGCTTGTCGGTAGAACGCGAGCGCATCGGTACTGAATTCGCTCCACTCTCCACCGCTGTCGACTGTCTTTGCCTGGACTGCGGTTATGCTCGCGCGTCCCGGTACGGGCATCCTGGGAGGC
>NZ_JACJJC010000470.1 GCF_016899755.1 Sutterella massiliensis
GTTTCTGAGCGTGGAGGTTACCCTGTAGAAAAGAAGTCAATGCGTCAGTGGTTCATGCGTATTACAGTCTACGCCGATCGTCTTCTTTCTGGTCTTGAAGGATTGGAATGGAGTAGTCACATAAAAGAAATTCAAAAGAATTGGATCGGCAAAAGTGAAGGAAGTGAAATAGAATTTTCTATTAAAAATCACAATGAAAAAATAAAAATATTTACAACTCGTGCGGATACTATTTTTGGAGCATTTGCTGTAATATT
>NZ_JACJJC010000471.1 GCF_016899755.1 Sutterella massiliensis
GTAAAAGGAGCACTCACCGAATCGGAACACATCTTTATCCGAATGGGACTGGAACACCATCCTTCTCCCTCTCCCCACATATTGGAAATAGGCTTCGGCACAGGACTGAATGCCTTCCTTACCTTGCTTGCAGCCGGAAAATCCGGACGTACCGTACATTATACCACCCTTGAACGCTACCCTATAACACCCGAACTGGCAAACTGTCTTGCTTATCCCGAACAGATTTCTCCCGAACATGCCACAGCTTTCCGTAC
>NZ_JACJJC010000472.1 GCF_016899755.1 Sutterella massiliensis
GACGTGGGGCATCGTGCTGTTTGGGCAACATGTAAGCGAGATAAGGGAGATACCGCGTCATGCCTGGCTCTTCCTTGTGCTGAGCGGCGTGGCGACGGGGCTGTCGTGGTTGTTCTATTTCAAGGCACTGCAGACAGGCGACGTGTCGCGCGTGGCACCGATAGACAAACTGAGCGTCGTCATCACCATCTGCCTGTCGTTCTTGTTTCTGAAGGAACCGGTCAGCCTGCGGGTGGTGGCGGGCGCGCTGCTGATT
>NZ_JACJJC010000473.1 GCF_016899755.1 Sutterella massiliensis
TTTGTAGATAGCAGAGAACCATTTACTATTAAAATCTGAAATAGTCGAAATTTTGGAATTCTCTGGATCTACTTTTTCTTTTTCAGAGGCATCAACTAAAAGAGTTGAACCTTTTACGATATCGAGATTGTTCTTCTTTCCTAGTGCATATAACTTCGCTAAAAAGTCCCGATCGTATGTATCATCTGCATCGCAAAAAGCTACATACTCCCCTCTAGCCAAACGAAGACCTGTATTTCTTGCTGCGCTTACTCC
>NZ_JACJJC010000474.1 GCF_016899755.1 Sutterella massiliensis
CGCTCGGGCAGCGCCCGGATCGCCTCGCGCAGCAGTTCCAGCTCTTGGTCCCGGCTCAGGCTCTCCGCCGCATTCGGCCGCTCGTCCTCCACGAGCGAGACCGGCCCCTCCTCCAGCGAGCCCATCGGCACGATTTCCCGGCGGCGAATGAGATCCAGCGCGATGTTGCGCGCCGTGACAAAAAGGTAGCCGCCCGACATCCGGCGCTTCCCCGCCGCCCTCGCCTTTAGCAGTCGCGTGTACGTCTCCTGCAGC
>NZ_JACJJC010000475.1 GCF_016899755.1 Sutterella massiliensis
CGATACATGCGATCGCAATGAATACCGGAGTCGGGATCGGGATTCCCGGAATCATTCCGCCAAAGTATCCGAATGTATCGTCACTGACGATCGGAAGCTGGTTCTGATTGATCCATGCCGCAATATTACGTCCCGCCGTGTAAAGGATCAGCGTGGCGACCATAGGCTGGATCTTAAACTGGGCTACCAGAATACCGTTAAATGCGCCAAACAGCATAGATACCACACAGGCTGCAAGGAACGCGACGATGATCG
>NZ_JACJJC010000476.1 GCF_016899755.1 Sutterella massiliensis
GGCGCTTTGCTGCGAATTTCGTCAATCACGGGCAGAAGAAGAGCAACGACGGCGTTGTCGACCATCTCGATGACGAAATGCCGTCGTATCGCTTCGGGTCGATAGGTGGGTTCCGTCGCAATGTCTTCCAGCGCTTCGAGCGCGTGTGCGATCTTCGGCAACAGCCGTTCGAGTCGATGGGTCGCCAGCATGGAGTTGCCCGACCTCGTGAAGCATTCGTCGTCAAAAACCAGGCGCAGCCGTCCAAGCGCGCG
>NZ_JACJJC010000477.1 GCF_016899755.1 Sutterella massiliensis
CGTACAAGCTGCTCTCCGATGCCGCGCTGCAGCAGAAGGACGGGAAAACCTTCCTCTTCTTCAACGAACCGATCCGCGTGACGATGCGCGACACGCGCGAAAAGTTCAAGCGGCTCCTCTCGCCCATGGACAACGGCGGCGAAACCGACTACTGCGTTCGCGGCGACACAATTAAAGAAGTCGCCAAGAAGGCCGGCATCGATCCCAAGCAGCTCGAGGCGACGGTTCGCCGCTACAACGCCTTTGCCGCCAAG
>NZ_JACJJC010000047.1 GCF_016899755.1 Sutterella massiliensis
GAACGATGTCGGGCTTGGCGCAGCACACATCCGTCGTTGGATCGAGAATCTGATTGTCGAGCGTCTTGTCTTCTTCCCAGCAGCGCGAAAGACTTTCGCGCCAGGCCGCGTCGCCCGACCAGTTCATGACCGTCTGCATGAAGCGCAGATATTCGTCGGGCCCCATCAGACGCGGATGCAGGCCCACCGACTTCAGAAGCGAGAGCATTTTCGTTGACCAGGTGGCGGCCGTCTGCAGGGCTGCATTGGAGGGCGTCTCCCCTTCGAAGGGCATCTTGACCGAGATGAGGAGCTTCAAGTCCACGATTCGCCCCAAATCGAAGATCGCCTCCTGGCGGTTCTTCGTCACGATCGGAATATCGGTATGCGTACGCAGGAACTTGATGCGCTCCTGCAGCACGGGGGTGAGCAGATTGTGACTGAAGCCCGCGCGCAGACGATCCATTTCGATCAGCTGCGCCTCGACGTCGGGCGAGCGGAAGAGAAAGAACTGCAGCGTCGTGTCGTCGGGGTAGTTTTGATTGAGAAACTGCTCGAGCTTTTCCTGCGTTTTCTCGTCGCCGCCCGGAAGCGGCTGACAGGCAAAGACGAAGCCGAGCGTACCGTCGTCGCAGAGATAGATCTTCTGCTTCGGGTCCACCGCCTTAACCGGGAAAAGCTTCTCGGCGCGCAGGTTTTTTTCGATAAGCCCTTCGTCGCAGAAGCGCTTGAGTCCGATGACGTCCATTTTGTCTTTCTCTCCTGTTGTTAGCGAATCGGAACCTGCCGCTCAGTGCTTGCTGCGCTTGTCGGGGGTCGTGCCGGCGTCAGTTGCCCTCCCCTTCAGAAAACCGCGCAGACTCGCAGGCTTGCCGCGCGAGAAGCGGCCGTCGGGCGCGATGACGAAGGGCACTGCCTCAACGCCGAGGAAAGTCGCCGTCATCTGCGTGCGCTCATAACCCTCCTTCGCGCAAGCGGAGCTTTCAAGGAGCCGCTCGATCCCTTCGCGGCCTGCTCGCAGCACCTCGAATCGCTTCTCCGCATTTGATTCCGAACAGAAGAGCCGTTCGGCGAGCTTCGCCGATGAGCCGCCGAGTGCGGGAATGACGAGGAAGTCGAACGTGTACTCGTCCCGCAGCGACGCGTCGGCGACGACTTCGTTCATGAGCTTGTGGCACCACCCGCAGAGCGGATCGACAAAAATCGTCACGTGTTCCCTGCCGGTGCCGAATCGTGCAAGATTGAGTGTCTCGAGCTTCAGGTTGAGGCCGCTCAGATCCATGCGGCTCACCGCATCGGAAATTTCTTCGATCGTCGTGAGCTGCTTTTTCTGCCAAAGGTCGTAGACGCTGCCCGTAAAGACGAAGCGGCCCATGTCGGCGATGTACATGATCGTGCCGTCCCTGCCTTTGACCGCACGCACCTTGGAAATGCCCATATCGACGATGCGTTCGACAGGCGAAACCTTTTTGGCGGCTTTAAGGAGTTCGTCGTCTTTTTCCGCTTTGTCGCCGTTGCCGGTTTTGATGTCCTTGTTCCCTTCTCCGGAACCGCGGTCTGCGAGGCCCATTTCCTCATCGGTCGGCTGAGCCACGCCGTGTTCGGCCGCAATGCGTTCAACACGATTCCTGAACCGCTCGAACGACGCGGAGCCGTCGCCCGCCGTCTTTTCGGCGGTGTTTGCCTGCCGCGCCGCTTCGGGCGCATCAGCCGCCGCTGCACCGACAGCAAACGCAGCGGACAATGCGGCGCTCAGAAAGGCCGCGATCGGTTTTACCGAGTGTTTGATTGGCATCGAATGAATCCTTTATTTACGGAAAAAAGGCCTTCAGACTGCGGCGCGAAGAATCGGGGCTGCCCCGAATCATGCCCGCCGCGCCGTCGCAGCGCGCTCAAATGCCGAAACGAGCCCGAACGAACGGGCTGCCGAACATCAAGGGCAT
>NZ_JACJJC010000478.1 GCF_016899755.1 Sutterella massiliensis
ATATACGGATGGATGGCACGGCTTTACATGTGCCAGCGCGCTCATTGGCTGCATTATCGGCAGTGCTGTTTCTGGTTATATGGCTTCGAATTGGGGCCGGAAAAAATCGTTGATATTTGCCGGTATCATGTTTTTTATTTCTGCATTGGGCTCGATGGTACCTGAATTCTTGTTTTTCGAGCATGGGGTGCCGACTTATCCGTTGCTTATCGCTTTTAATATTTATCGTGTCATAGGAGGAGTAGGGGTAGGGC
>NZ_JACJJC010000479.1 GCF_016899755.1 Sutterella massiliensis
GAGCAGAACATGCGGCAGATGTTGTTGGAAAATCAAGAGTAGTTCTTGCACCTATTCGATTTGGCGCTGGAGCAAAAGGAAAATTAGTAGAAGCCATGCAATGTGGCACACCAAGTATTACAACAACAGTTGGCGCAGAATCGATGCAGGGAAATTTACCTTGGAACGGAATAATTGCAGATAATCCAGAAGAAATTGCCAAAGCTGCAATTGAAATCTATAATAACAAAACCCTTTGGCAACAAGCACAACAA
>NZ_JACJJC010000480.1 GCF_016899755.1 Sutterella massiliensis
GTCGACAACGCCGTCGTTGCTCTTCTTCTGCCCGTGATTGACGAAATTCGCAGCAAAGCGCCCAACATCGGCATTGCCATTGAAGCGCCGCAGGGAGGCACGATCGAGCGCTTGCGCTCGGGGCTCATCGATCTTTGCTTTGGTTACCCCGTCGACGACGCACTTCCCGCAGATGTACGCTCGAGCCCGCTCTTCGATTCCGTTCATGTTTGTATCGTTCGAAAAGGTCACCCGCTTCTTGACAAGCTCGAAG
>NZ_JACJJC010000481.1 GCF_016899755.1 Sutterella massiliensis
GAGATTCCTGCTGCTTTTGATATTTCGTTTATTTGTAAATAAAATTGCTCATTATGAGCAAGATATATCGTATTAGTGAATTTGCAAAACGTATCGGCCGATCTCCTTCAACTGTCCGTCGATGGGAGACAGAAGGCAAGATACGGGCAAAAAGGCTGGCATCGGGACATCGCTATTTTCTTATGTCCTCAGGAGTCAAGACTCGGGGGGCGTACCCGCTTGACGGAAGTCAAACCCCTGCTTCTTATGCGG
>NZ_JACJJC010000482.1 GCF_016899755.1 Sutterella massiliensis
GAAGATGCTCTTCATGTCAGCGAAGGATGTGGAGAAATTTCCGGTTCCCGAACTTTCGGAGGAACAGATTGCTGCAGAACAACACGCGTTCGACGAACAGACAAAGCTTATCGAGAAAAGAAAGTTATTAGACGAAACAATTCGCTCGTTTGAATTCACCGCCATACCAGAGGATTGGCGCTGAAACAGCCGACTTTAAAACCGACAACCGAATTTTGGAAAACATATGAAAAACGCTGACAGCCTGAATCG
>NZ_JACJJC010000483.1 GCF_016899755.1 Sutterella massiliensis
GATCGATTGAGATCGGCGGTGGAACGGGCGAACCACTCCATGGAAATTGGTGTGGGGTGGTCGTCCATGTCGGTGGCGGCGGCGGTGCGCACCGTACGTGATTCACCGCAACAGACACTTCGGTCAGCGCGGCTGCAGTGACGCCAACGTGCCCTGTCACGCGCACGCGGCCCGACATCGGCGCAACGAACGGCGGCGTCTTCCCGGCCACGCGGAAGTCCGTCGCAGAGCTGAAATGATCCTCCGCGCCAC
>NZ_JACJJC010000484.1 GCF_016899755.1 Sutterella massiliensis
GTCGCGAGCAATCCGCATCTCGAACCACTGCTCGTCCGTCATGTCGTCGGGCTTCTCGTCAAAAAGCGGCTTAAGACTCTCTGCAGCCGTAGCCTGATCGAGCAGATCTTCCGTGACAATCATTCGATCGAGCGCGCGCCCCGCTTCCGGAGACAGTTCCAGAAGCGCTTCGCCGAACTCGGCCTCGTAGGCGCGTCTGAGGGCGCCTGTCGTCTCGCTCTTCATCAGGCGGTAGACATCGCGAATCCATG
>NZ_JACJJC010000485.1 GCF_016899755.1 Sutterella massiliensis
GGTTCCGACGGCGCCCGAGAGGATCTGACTGTCCTGCGCTTCCTGCCAGGTAATGCCGAAAGGCGAGACCTTGCCCGCGAAGATGCCGCCCGTGACACCCGCAACGAGCGCACCCGTGCGTCCGGCTTCGAGCGTGCCGTACGGCGTCTCGATGCCCAAAACCGAATTACGGTTGAAGAGGCGGTCGCTGTCGGCGAGCTCCCCCGTGTCGACGTCAAAGCCGTTTTCAAGGTTCATGTACACCTTGAGGT
>NZ_JACJJC010000486.1 GCF_016899755.1 Sutterella massiliensis
CCCAGTGCCTCAAATGCGCGGCGCTGGGTTTTGGTGAGCATTTCAACCTCCCATAAGGCGCTCTTACCTTGACGGCATGCCTTGACGCCGTTGATGCGAACAAAGAGCTTTTCTAGCGAATTGGGAAGCCGGTATTCCGGCTTGGCGATGGCGGTGCGCCTCGCGCTGAGCAGCATGATTCTTCGAATGGACTGTGCAAGCACGTGGAGAAAGAGCTTCCCCGCATAAGTGGCCTGAGTCGCCTACATGCG
>NZ_JACJJC010000048.1 GCF_016899755.1 Sutterella massiliensis
AACGAGGACGGCTCACTGAGCTACACGACCTCCGTCAACGATGCGACGGTGGTCTTTGAGGGCTTCGAAGGCGTTTCGCTCATGAATGCGATGCACGAGGCGGGCCTCAACGATGTGTACGCCTCCGATCGCGCCACGCGATTCCTCTCGCGCATGGCCGCCTACGGCGACTACGGCGTGGGTTCCGTCGCACAGGCTTCCGAAATCGGCAACGAAGCGATGGCGCTCGCAGCGGCGGGCGGCGTCTACAACGTCGCGCTCGACGCTTCGAAGCTTATGAACCGCTCGATTGACGCGCGCATGTCGATGAAGAACGGCCTCGTTCGCGGCGAAGGCGCGACAGTCTGGGCCGATGTTCTCGCCACGACGAACGAAGCCGAGTCGCTTTACGGAGACGCCGGCTACGACGTCGATCTCTACGGCGGTGTTCTGGGCGCGGACGTGGGTCTCGGAAACGGCAAGGTGATCGGTGCAGCCTTGACGGTCGGTACCGGCGACGGCGGCTCGAAGGGCGCTGCGTTCGACATCGACAACGACGCGGACTTCGTGGGGCTTTCGGTCTACGGCAGCCATCGCCTAGGCGACTTCAACGGCAAGATCGACATCGGCTGGATGCACACGACGTCCGACCTTTCCGCGACCGCCTTCGGCATGAAGCTTGACGACGAAGTGAAGGCGGACGCCTGGACGGTCGGCATCGGCGGCGAGTATCTCTTCGAGATGGGGGCCGTCAACATTGTTCCGCATGTCGGCATCCGCTGGACGCGCCTTAATGTCGACGGCTATGAAGGTGCTTTCAGAACCGACGACGACACGATGAACATCTTCACGGCACCGATCGGCGTTGCCTTCTCGGGCAACATCGATGCCGGCAGCTGGAAGCTGGCGCCTGTCGTCGATCTTGCCGTCGTTCCGTCCTTCGGTGACGATGAAGCGACGAGCAAGGTTCGCTGGAGCAGCGTGAAGGAAACAATCAAGACGCAGGTTGTCGACGACGCGCCGTTCCAGGCTTCGCTCGGCATCGACGCGCAGAACGGCAATTGGACGATCGGGGCGTCGTATGACCTCGGCGTCGGCGGCGATGATCGTCTCGACAACGCGTTCACGCTCCGAGCTCGCTACCAGTGGTAAGCTCTTGAAGAGCGAAAAATCTGACGGTCTGAACGATCGACGGATTGAAACACTTAAAAGGGAAAGAGCGGCGTCCGGAGAAATCTAGGCGCCGCTTTTATTTGAGGGGACTTAAAAGGACAACTGGACGGCCTTTAGGAAAAAAAGACTTCCAAGACCTGCAGAAGTTTCGAGGTTCTTCAGTTAATAGTGGGCGGGGTCGAAAGTATGATGGTGTTGCATAAAATTTGCGGTAAAGTGCGGTAGCTTCCGCCTTCTATCTGAGGAGTTACATTCCTGCTAGTACTTGAGAAGCATTGTTAACGGTTGTAGTTAACCTTTATAGCTAAATCTAAGAGACGCTCTAAGCCTTCGCTATCAAACGGAATAAAATTCCAACCATCAATTGCTTGAATCTGCGTGTTGTATTTGTAAAGATAAAATCTTTCCATTAGGTGTGTAAAGTAGGAATAAAAAGATTCTCGAGACTCGATTTGATTATTTTCAGGAATCCAGTGATAGTTTTCAATTTCCCAATATACAAATGAATCGATAGTAATTCCACTCGGTGAGATGTAAACTGGCAAATAGTCACGAAGCAATCGAAGATATCTGCAAGTGTCAACAAGTAAACCTTTGGAAGAATCGTTTTTGTCTTTCATCCTATTTATTTCTAGTTTTGGATAAGAGGATCTCCATCTTCCACCATTGTTGGTATCTGCATAAACGTAAAAGTCTCTATTTTTTCTAAATGCAGGTAAAATTTCGAACTGTATTCCATCGGAGAAGTTAATTTGTATTACTTG
>NZ_JACJJC010000487.1 GCF_016899755.1 Sutterella massiliensis
GCCTTTAATATATTGATGGTTGATTTCCTCTACATCTTTTTCGTTTTGCCAACACATAATTATCTCCTTTAAACCAGCCCTTTTTGCAGCTAATACTTTTTCTTTAATGCCACCAACAGGCAATACTTGCCCTCTTAAGGTAATTTCCCCAGTCATGGCTAAGTAAGGTTTTATTTTACGGCCAGTAAAGGCACTTGCTAATGCACTTAACATTGTTATGCCTGCACTTGGGCCATCTTTAGGTGTAGCTC
>NZ_JACJJC010000488.1 GCF_016899755.1 Sutterella massiliensis
CATCGAGCGTCGCCAATAGCGCTTCGAGCGAGGCGCATTCATCTGCCACCTCTGTTGAAAGTCCCCGGAGGAACGCCTCGATCGCGAGGTTTTCGTAAGTGTCACCCGACTTCGTAACGGTTTCGACAGGCACGTGCCGCGGCGAATAGAAGCGTCGTCCCGCACGAATGCCCGTACTCGCCGCAGCGGGGACGAGCTCTTCGGGATGTGCCGAAAGATAGGCATGTGCGCTTGGCGCGGGTGCATGCGC
>NZ_JACJJC010000489.1 GCF_016899755.1 Sutterella massiliensis
CTGTAAAATCTTTTTCGCTTGATGAAAAACGTATTGAGCATATTGAAAAATATTTGGGGCTTGATTATTTTGTTGATTCTAAAACTTCAATAATAGACTATTCGTTTATTAAAATACAAGAAGTAAGGAATCTCTTAATATCAGACAACAGAGAAATGTTCCGTTACCGTTATGGAACAAGATATCATTCTATAAGTTTTGCTGAGTTTTGTAGATATGCTCAACTTCAATTAGAAATGCTCCTAAATTA
>NZ_JACJJC010000490.1 GCF_016899755.1 Sutterella massiliensis
TCGGGATTCTCCGTCTGCTGTCGAGTTATTGACCAAGCTTCGTCTCGGTTCCTTCACCGTCGACGAGGGTCGCGCGTTCCATGCGCTTGTATTTCATGTCCGCCTTGCGGTCGCGCTCTCGTTCGAGCTCCTTCTCTTCCCTGTGACGTTCCCGCGTTATCACGTCGGCCGTTCGCGGACCACCTTCGTATGTCGTGATGTGGGTGACGAGCGGGGCGTAGTGCGCGATCTTGATGCCGAATTCGTAAG
>NZ_JACJJC010000491.1 GCF_016899755.1 Sutterella massiliensis
CCATTCAGCCAAACAGGCAGTGCGGCGGTTTCAGCCGGCGCATCGGGGGCGCTTTGTCTTCGAATGGCCTGTTGGGCAGGGACGAACACCATGAAATTCTCTCTCAAGGCTGCTGCCGCAGCCCTCGCCGTCAGTGCCGCTTTCTCTTTCCAGACGCAGGCTGCAGACGTGAAGATGTACGGCATTATCGACACCGGCATCATCGTCGAAAACAACAAGATGGGTACGGGCGATTCGTCGACATGGGCG
>NZ_JACJJC010000492.1 GCF_016899755.1 Sutterella massiliensis
CATTAAGGCGGGGGGATGTATTCACGTCAGCCTTGCGTTACGCGCTTAGGGAGTCGAAAGGATAGCCCGACAGGTAAGCGCCCCAGAAATCCGTCACGTCCTGAACATCTTTCCAGTCATAGTCGACGAATGACGCCGTAAAGACGGCGAGCCAGCCAAGTTTCAAGGAATGGTTTGCATCGTTGGCTACGACATGTTCGGCCTTCGTGTCGACAGGCAGATTCCTCAGCGTGGAGTTGAGGCTCGTGT
>NZ_JACJJC010000493.1 GCF_016899755.1 Sutterella massiliensis
TAAGGATGCTACACATGATCTGCTTGAATATCCGGCGAATAGTGTGGCGATGCTTATTGACACCTCGTTTGCCACGGTGAGGGAAGATATGACGGTTGCGCAGGCCATCCTTCATATCCGCGAAAACCTACAGGATACAGAAGCCGCAGATGTGATTTTTGTAGTAGATAAGCAAGGTGTTTTAATTGATGATATTCCGGTTCGGCGACTTGTTCTTTCCGACCCTGCGCTTACCATGCGGGATATTAT
>NZ_JACJJC010000494.1 GCF_016899755.1 Sutterella massiliensis
GGTCTTGCAGACGAGGTCGGCATTCTTGATAGCGACATCCAGGAAGGTACGCTTGCCGGTAGCACGGTAATGGGCAACGGCTGCTTCGTACATGTGTCCGCTGTTGTACAGCTCGTGGCTGTTGATTTTTTCCCATTTCGAGCGTCCCCACCATCCGGAGAGACGATAACATTTATTGGTGACACAGGTAGTAAGATAACCGTCCGGTTCTTGCGCCGCGGCAATGATGTTGATGACGCTGTCCAGGTA
>NZ_JACJJC010000495.1 GCF_016899755.1 Sutterella massiliensis
CCTATGAAATGTTCTGCCGTTGTTATCAGCCTAACTGGCGTCCTCCTTTCGGGGTACTGTCTGAAACATCTTCAAGCAACAACCCTTATTTTATGACTGGAGCAGGAGGCTTGCTTCAAGCCGTGCTGAATGGATTTTGTGGGCTTCAAGTAACCGAAGAAGGCATTATACAGTTGCCTTCGGTTTTGCCTTTGCACTGGAAAAAGGTTACGGTGACAGGAGTAGGGGTGGAAAAGAAAGTCTATGTAC
>NZ_JACJJC010000496.1 GCF_016899755.1 Sutterella massiliensis
ACCAAGCCCTCAAGGACTACGTGAATCGGGTCCAGCAGGATCTGACCTCGATGTTCGCCGACGGGAAGGACGATCTCTATCTGTCGCTCAAGGCGCAGTACGCCAACGCCAACACGCCGGAAGCGCAACTGGCCCGCACGCAGGCGCAACTCCAGGGCATGCAGCAACAGCAGGAAACCGCCGCACTCCAGCAGCAGGTCCGGGCCTTTGCCGACCCGTTGCAGCAGCATTTGGTATCCCTCTCGACCC
>NZ_JACJJC010000049.1 GCF_016899755.1 Sutterella massiliensis
AAGCAGCGCCAGACGTGCTACACGCCCGACAAAAAACCAGGCAGCGAAATCGTAGTACTGGAAAAAAGGCAGCCCGTAGTGAAGCGGATCGGGATTGATGCGGATTGAAACGTCGAGCTCTCGATTGAGTAATCGGTGGCCCGGGCAAACCGGGGCTCGTCGAGCGGTAGTGCACCGAGTCGGTTCTTGAGAATCCCAATACGCTGCAGAACGCCACCCCCTTGTCCGAATTCGCGTCTGCCCGGCACGAAATCTCGTCACCGTATTGCACAATGCGACGAAAAAACGGCGCATATTCCGCTCCGAGAAGCGTCAGGTCGACGAGGTGCGTCGTACGGGAGACAAGCCGGACACCCCTGCTTCTCTCAAGCACCGATATAGCCTGAGACGTTTAACAGACGCTGCGCCGAGCACTTCGCAGGCAGCGGCGAGCGTACGCCTGCGCGCCATGGCATCAAGGACGCACCACACGAAGAGTCCGTCGTATTCAGACCCCTTTTGAAATGTTCGTTTCGTGAGCGATCCGCCGTATGCTGGTTCACGCAGCACCGTTGAAATCAAAACGATCCGTTGCGCACCGCAAACAAACATAAGGAAGTCTCAGTTCCCGATCGAGCAAACGAACACAAAACTCGAGATGAAGAACCGGGTAAAAGACTCAATGTAAGCAGAAAAAAACCTGAACACCGGCACATTAACGTTCGCAACCTAGACGGCGGTTCCTGAATAACTCTGCGTCCGTTGCAAAGCGTTCAATAGACCGATCGAGTAAGAATTTGACTTCCGAAAGGGAACCGTAAAAAGGACCTGCAAACGAGCGGCGGCTTAATCAATTGGTCGCTGTAGCATGTACGACGGCTGCCACCGCAGCTGGTGTCGACCGAGTGAAGCAGCGAGCGACCGTCTTGACGGCGCATCGACTGCTCGCGACAACGAAAAGAAACAAGGATCCTCGGTGATGAAGCTCTCGGAAATCTACTTGAAGCACTTTGCCTCGAACGACTCGCGAATACGCGTCGCCTACGAACTCGCCAATATTGCGAAGCTTCTCGGGCTGTCGAACGTCGACGAAGTCGATTGGGAGCGATTTGAGCGCGCCGATGTGATCGAACTGATGGCCATGCCGGCGGTTCGGTGCCGAAAACCAGCCTCACAGAACTTCACGCTTCGCATCCTCAAAGGGCTATGTACTGAAGCCTATTTGAACGGACTCCTTGCCGAAAACCGACTCGAAGCGATCCGCAATATCCGGAACGTCCGTGGCATCCGTCAGACCAGCCGCACAGTCCCGACCATGAATGATGTTTCCGCCATCATTGCCGACTGCGAAAAGGATGGAATGATCGGCATCCGTGACGCGGCCATCTTTGCGGTTGCGGTCGGTTGCGGCCTCCGACGGACTGAGATTGTCAACCTGCGCACGCGCGACATCGACTTCGAGAAACACGAACTCAGAATCATCGGCAAAGGAAATAAGGAACGCATCATCTTTTTTAGCGAAAGCGTGTCTTCGAAACTTGACGCTTGGGACAAACTTCGCGGCAACGATGGATCCGCCTACTTCTTCGTCCCTGTTCACGCGAGCGGACGGCTTTTGACCTGTCGACGCATGAACGACGAAACCGTTTACCAGATGATGCGGCGACGCTCTATGGAAGCACTGAATCGCGTCGTTTCACCGCACGATATGCGCCGCTCGTTCGCCTCGACATTACTCGATGCCAACGTAGACCTTAACACTGTGCGAATTGCCCTCGGACACAGTGATATCAGAACTACTCAAATCTATGACAGACGAGATGAAATCGAGCGCCTGAAGCGAATTTCGGCTATCGCTGTCGTATGAATTTAAGCGTATCGGGTCAAGTCACGGCATCTTTTGTACTGCAATTTGCAATACAATCCTCTTAAA
>NZ_JACJJC010000004.1 GCF_016899755.1 Sutterella massiliensis
TAGCTATGTGGGGAAGAGATAACCGCTGAAAGCATCTAAGCGGGAAACTTGCCTGAAGATAAGTCTTCCTGGAGGCTTGACCTCCCTAAAGAGTCGTTCGAGACCAGGACGTTGATAGGTCGGGTGTGCAAGCGCTGTGAGGCGTTTAGCTGACCGATACTAATTGCTCGTGCAGCTTGATCCTATAACCGTGAAGCCTTGAAAGAGTCGAAGCTCGAAGAGGATTTCCAGAAAGAATCGAAGCGCAGTCGGAACCTGCGGTCATTTCCTTCCAAAGTTTTCAGCCTGGCGACCATACCGTTGCGGAACCACTCCTTCCCATTCCGAACAGGACAGTGAAACGCTTCAGGGCCGATGATAGTTGGTTGTATTTCCAGTGAAAGTAGGTCATTGCCAGGCTCCCTATAAAGAAACCCCTCGATGCTCAGCGCTCGAGGGGTTTCGTCTTATGTGGGCTTCGAAGGCGAAAGCACGACGATCCATGCTCAGATCCGCTCGGTTTTCTGCAGCCTCGCTCGCAATTCACTCGGCTTTTCATCCCAGTCGAAGCGGCTGAGAATCTCGCGAAGCAGCTCGGCCGCACGCTGCATAAGGCGTTCTTCGATCAGGTCGTACCGATACGAGAGCTCAACAGGATCTTGAGACGTCGGAAATGGAATGTCGCAGCAGGTGAGGCTCGGGTGGCGCCTCATCAGAACCTCCGCCACATAGACCGGTACGAGTGCGACTCGCTCCGTGCCTAGCAGATACGGCGCAATGAGGCCGTAGTGCGACGTCATCGCGTCGACGCTTCGCTCCAGCCCGAGCCTTCTCAGGTAGCCGTCAGCCACGCCGTAGGGACCGCCGTAATGAACAACGATGTGCGAGCGCTCCACGTACTCTTCAAGCGTCAGGTTTTTCCTTTTTTCATCATCGTATTGCGCTTCAAAGAGGCAACAGTCCCAGTGAAAGCCGAACGCTTCGCGCGCAACTGTATTGGCGTGCGTGCCGCCGCCCGTGACAGCGAAATGCGTTTCGCGCGACAGAATCGATCGTTCTGCGAGCAGTGCATTGGTTTGTCGGATGATGGGCGTTGCTTCGGGCAGTTTTTTCTTGAAAGCGTCGGCAATCGCTCGCCCGAGAACGAACTCGAAGTCGTCCGACATGGCAATGAGAACCGCCCTGGCGTGCTTTCTTTCCGTCGGAATCACCCGCGCACAGGCGCCCAGCGCATCGGCGATGGACGGAAAGAGTTCCTCCGCTGCAGTCGTCGGAACCATTTCTCGGTCAACGGGTACGAAAAGCGGATCACCATAGGCTTCGCGAAGCGAGGCAAGATGCTGGCTCACGGTCGACGCGGAAATACCGAGTTCTCTCGCCGCACGCGTGACGCTGCGGCAGTGGAAGAGCGCTTCGAAGGTTTTGAGCAGATTGAGGTTAAAGGACGTCGTCTGCATCGGTTGGCGTCTCGAGTAAAGCGGGGACTCGATGATCTTGCCATCGAGTCCCCTTAGACGGCTATCGAGACTCACCCGATAATGGTTGCGTCAGGATTACATTTTGTGGCCGATTGCCTCCATTGCATAGCGCGCAGCGAGTCGCCCTGAAGTGAGCGCAAAGGACGAGGTGGCACCTTCGACCTTGATGTCGTCCGTATCCATAAAGAGGCCGCCCATGTCTGCGCCTGCCATATAGAGATTCGGAATGGCGTCGCCCTGGCCGTTCAAGGCTTCAAAGCGACGGTTGATCTTGATGCCGCCCAAGGTGAGGAAGTAAGTACGGATGCCTTTCAAGGCATAGTACGGTCCCTTTTCCATGTCGAACGCCGCGATGTGCTCTTTCTTGCGGCCGAATTCGGTGTCGACGCCCGTCTTGGCGTATTCGTTCACCTTTTCCATCGTGGCTTTGAGGTTCTCGTACGGCACGCCGATTTGGAGTGCGAGATCTTCGATGGTATCGGCCTTGAAGGCCCAACCGCGTTTCATGCCTTCTTCAAACGTCTTCGGGAGCGCCTTCAAAGGCGTGCCGACCGTGACGATTGCGTTGAACGGAATCAACGGGCCCGTTGCCATCAGCTGGTCGAACTTCGCCTGGTCGAGAATGTTGTACATGATGCCGCCCGCAGCGGTCATCGCCGCATAGACCTCGGTAAAGACCGAACCGCGCGATTCGTTGAAGAAGCGTTCGCCGTTGCGGTCGATCCAAAGCCACGGCTGCGCGAGGGCGCAACGGCCTTGCTTGAGCCAATCTTCGCCGTTGAACTGATTGATCGGCGGACGGTCCGGCAGGTACGGCGCATTGCCGACCACCTGAGACATGCTGGCGGTGGCGCCACCTACTCTCATCGCCATATTGATGCCGTCGCCCGTACGGCCGTCGACCAAGGCGCTTCGCAGCCAAATCGGTTCCGAGACGCTCGGGTCGCTCGAGTCAGGTACATACTGCTGGATCATGCCGGGGTTCGCAGCGAAGCCGCCCGTGGCGAGAATCACCTTCTTGGCGCGGACGATGACGGTTTCACCCGTCTTCGAATTGACGGCTTCAACGCCGGCGACCTGACCGTTCTGCATGATGAGTTTCTTCGCGGGCGTTTCCATCAAAATGGTGGCGCCCTTAGCCTTCGCGGATTCGGCGAGCTTTGCAATGACGGTCGATGCGCCGCCCTTAAAGAGATGCCAGCAGTGGAAGGATTCTTCCTCAGGCATGATCGTGCGGATGCCGCGAATTTCGACGCCCTTGTCGACTACCCAGTCGATCGTTGATCCGGACTCCGCAATCAGCTGGCGGATCACGTTCGGATTCGTGCGGTAGTGGTTGAATTCAAGAAAACGATTCACCGTGCGCTGCACGTCCCAATGGATGCCGTGCTCTTTCTGGTAGCGCGTGCCGATGCCGAGCGAACCTTCTGGGAAATTGCCGGCGCCGCCGAGAATCGAGAGCTTCTCGAGCAGCACGGGCTTCAGGCCTTTGTCGGTTGCTTCTGCGGCAGCTGCTACGCCGCTCAAGCCCCCGCCCACGATGACGAGGTCGGTGTCGATGATTTTGGTCGCTGCGAATGCCGGCGCCGAAATCAAACCCGAAGCGAGCATGGCGGATGCGACCGCCGAGAGGAATACGCGTCTTTGCATAATGAGCCTCCTTGATGTGGTGCTTTCATCATGCGGCGGCGAGCATTCGCTTGGTCGAATTGAGCGTTCGATTTTCCGCATGCCGCTCGAATAAAAGGCATACCGATCGGGTCAATTCGAGAGCAATTCCGCTTCCAAGTCGCAAATAGATGTGATTTCACTAAGACATTCCGCTTAGCTTCGCTACAATTCTCTGCAGTTTGCATACTGCGGTTATCGGCGCGGCAGTGCCTCGTCGACCGCATTCCATGGAGATTTCCGAGACATGTGCACCACGATCATCGTCGGCGAAAAGGCCACGGCTGACGGCTCCTTCCTTGTTGCCCGCAGCGCCGACAGCTCTTCGCTCAAGGCTCAGCACTTCGTCGTTCATCCGGCCGTAACGGGGCAGAGCGGCATTTACAGCACGAAGGCCCATGGGGGCGCCAACGACTTCACGTATCCGCTCCCGGAAACCGGCATGCGCTACACGACGGTGCCCAACTGGAAGACGCAGCTCCACGGTGCGGTCGGTTTCAATGAGGCCGGTCTCGGCATCACGGGCACGGAATCGATCTTCGCTTCCGACGCCGTTCTCGCGATTGACCCCTACAACAAGGAAAAGGGCATTACCGAAGACGACATTCCCGAGGTGATTCTGCCGCGCTGCCGTACGGCGCGCGAAGGCGTGAAGCTCCTCGGTGAAATCATCGAAACGATCGGTGCGGGCGAAGGCTTTGGCGTGGCGTTCGTCGACCTCACCGACGTCTGGTACCTTGAAACGGGTTCGGGCCACCAGTGGATCGCGCAGCGCATTCCGGCCGAATGCTATTTCGCTTCGGGCAACCAGGGGCGTCTGCAGGCTTACGATCCGAACTCCAAGGACATGATGGGCAGCGCCACGTTGACGACTTGGGCGCAGGAGCACGGCTTCTGGGATCCGGAAAAGGACGGCCCCTTCAACTTCTCGAAGGCCTATACGCGCGACGACGGCCGTGACCGCGTCTACAACGATCCGCGCGTCTGGGTGATGCAGAAGTATTTCAATCCGTCGATTGTTCAGGCGCCCGATGACGGCCGCAACTTCCCCGTTTATCTCGAACCCGAAAAGAAGGCGACGCTCGAGGACATCAAGGCGATGATGCGCGAGCACTTCGAAGGCACCGAACACGACCCGTACGGCAACGGCTTGCGCGGTGATGAACCCTGGCGTCCGATCAGCGTCTTCCGCACGTACGAAGCCCATGTGATGCAGGTGCGTCCGTGGCTGCCGAAGGCGATCGGCGAAGTGATCTATCTCGCGATGGGCATGGCCGACCTCTCGGTCTTCGTGCCGTTCTACGCCGGCCTCGAAGAAGCGCCTGCTTCCTACGGCATTGGTACCGACAAGGCCGATTCGAAGAGCGCCTATTGGAAGTTCCGCCGCCTGCAGACGCTTGCGATGACGGACTATCCGAAGCTCGCGCCGATCGTCAAGCAGGCCTTTAAGACTTTTGAAGCAGAAACGGCCAAGAAGCAGGCGTTGATGGAAGAGGCTTATCTCGGCATGCTCGGCAAGGACGAAAACGCTGCCAAGGCGCTTCTCAACATGTTCAACCACAAGGTGATCGAAGCGGCCGAAGCACTCGCCGAAAGTCTTATGAACGAACTCTTCACGATTCGCACAGCGGATATCGAAGAAAGCGTGGTGTTCAAAAACAATAAGGCTAAAGACTGATATCAGTCTCTGAACGTTTGAAAAACGCCGGAAGCCGCCGAGCGAAGTCGGAAGAAATTCCGCGGTGATCGGCGGCTTTTTCTCGCCCGGCCAAAACACAAATCGGCCGGGATGCCGCGCTACTCATGTTGCGCACGGCGGCTGTGCGATGAAGCTGCACCTCGGATGGATCGCCAGTTCTTGCTTGCGGCATCAGCGGCGAAGTGCCAGTGTTGCGACCATGCAGAAGATGAGCACGATGCCGATGATTTCTGCAGCATTGAGAACAAGGCCGAGAAGAGCGACGCCGAGCACGACAGCAGAAAGCGGTTCGAAACTGTTAAGAAGTGCCGTGACAGGCGCCGGGACATATTCGAGGCTCTTGAGGTAGCAACAGAAGGCGCCCACCGTACCGAAAGCAACGATGTAGAAGTAGAGGATGCCGCTCGTTGGCGTCCACGCCATCGAGATGAGGTCGGGCGGCGAAAAGACCCAGAGAACGGCGCCGCCGATAGTCATACCCCAGCCGACCAGTACATCAATGGGTACGCGCTGCATCACCGCCTTGGGCTGGATAGTGCAGAAGGCGCCCGCTGCCGCGGAAAGAATGCCCCAGAAAGCGCCTTCAATCGACAGGTCGACTGTGTCGAGGCGTCCCTTTGTCACGATGAGTGCGACGCCACCGGTTGCAAGCAAGAGCGCAAGCCATTCGACCTTGAGTACGCGCCGCTTTTCGGCAAAGGCCGTCCAGGCGATCACGAAGAGCGGACCTGTCGTCACCATGAGGGCGGCGGTCGCGGCATTCGAACATTCGATGGAGAGAAAAAACGTGAGCTGAATGACGAGAAGTCCGAGACCGTAGACCGTGATGTCGAAAAGGTTCTTGCGTTTATGGATCGCCGCGAAGATGTTGCTCCGTTTGACGAGTCCCGTGTAGGTGAGCAGCAAAAGACCGGCGCCAGCGAGGCGCAGCGTCGTGAGGTCGACGGCGCCAAACCCGCAGTTTTCCATCAGGAACTGCGCCGCAATGCTCATCGATCCCCAGAAGAAGCCGGCCAAGGCGGCAAGCACAATACCTAGAAGCTGTTTGCGATCCATAAAGGTCTGCCTAAAACGACTTGCGCTGTTGCCAATTTCACCGTTTTCGAAGCGTAGTCCATTTGCAGAGGCGTTGTCTGAGAATGGTCGCGAGTGTCACATCGTCATTGTCAATGCAGCGGGTTCAATCCTGGGGAACATTTGATTTCGATTGGGCACTACAGGGAAACATTTAACAAGGTGCTGTCTACTGTTTTTTGGGTATCGCCAACCGCGAGGTTAGTCAATGTCTCGTTTTGTCCACTATAAGTTTCATGTGAAGATTTTTAAGGATCCTCTGAACAATTCGTCCTTACCCAGCAAATTCAGAAAGTTGCATAAAAATCATGTATACGATAGAAGTCAAATATCATTTAAATGATTTGGATAGAGCAATGCATCAGCATTCATTCACGGACGTGAACTTGAGGCTCGGAGAAAAATTCGAAAGACCCGCACTGAGCGCCTCACCGAGCGGCTCGACGAACTGGTCCCGTGGAGCGAACTCCTGGATTTGATTCGGCCGTTCTATTTTGAAACCGGCCGCCCCGGTCGTCAGTTCCGGACACGCACTTCTTGACGAGGGGGCCCGCAAGCACATTCTCGCTTCGAGCGGACGCTTCAAACGCCCGAAGATGATCGGCAGCGAACGTATCACGGTCGTTGAAAAGGTGCGCTTTCAGTTCGGACTTCGCGGAGGTGCAGGTGCGGCACCTCAAAAAAGACTCCGCTTTTTCAGCGTTTTTTGCTATACTCGATAACTCGCTCGAAAGGACACGGAGGTGTGGCAGAGCGGTTGAATGCACCGGTCTTGAAAACCGGCGTCGGTTAATAGCCGATCGTGAGTTCGAATCTCACCGCCTCCGCCAAGAGAATGGCCCGAATTGTTTGATATTTCGGGCTTTTTTGTTGTCTCCGCTTGCAATGCCCGCCTTTTATATCGCCGTTCTCCCCGGCGAGAGACGTATGCTTCGTCGGCCGCGCCCGAAGCGTCGGGCGAGGTGTCCATGTGCGCGATAAAGCCGATCGCGGGGGCGGATTCGCAGCCGGCGGTCGCGGGCATTTTTATGTATTCGTGTGTCTATTGGGAAAATTCCTCGCAGGATCGAACGAGTCAGGGTCGACCGTTGGCGCACCGTTTCAGCATGTTGTGCGCCGCACCTGTTGCCGATCAATCGAAACGGCGGGCTGTCGCGAGCGTTTCCCTGGAATGCCAAACGGTTTTCCATTCCATTTTCGGGATCGATGCTTTGTTCGTTGAAGCGTCCTTCGGCTGATCAGAGCGGCAGTCGTCTGTCAATACCGGCAGTGAGTCCGTCCCAGCGCGAAGCGGCAAATTGCCTTGCCACTTCGTCTGTTGTTCGCAGAACTGTATCAAAGAGCGGCGTTTCCCAATGGGTTTCCGGGAGCGCGCGAGAAAGAAGCGCGCTTTCGGCCTGCGCGCGGAATAAAAGTCGATACTTGGAGCGGTCGATGAGGCGCCAGGCGGAAATGATTCGCGAGGCGCTGCGGTCCATGAGTCGCACGCTCGGCAGAAGGTCCGACTTCTTTTGGTTGGCGAGAACGCTTGCGGGCACGAGGTTCCAGAGGTCGTTCGAGTGCGTGCGGGACCACGGCAGCAGGTGGTCGACGGCAAATGTCTTCGTGAGACGGCCGCCCGTCCAGACGCAGCGTGTTTCTTGGGTGCGGATGCCTTCGAAATAGACATCCCGCGCAATTTTGACGTCGCGCTCGCTGCTCGCGGGCAGCATGCCGTCGACGATTTCGCCGAGCGTGTAGCCAATGCCTGCAAGGTCGCTCATGCGCTTGGCGCGCTGCGCCCATCTCAGAAGGACGGCGTCGGCGGCAAAAGGCGCGCAGACGTTGAGTTCGCGCCAGAGCGCTGCGGGCAGCGTGAGTTCACCGTAGCGCTCGGCCATTCCCGAGGGCGTGAGCGCCGTCTTTTTCGTATTGAAGCCCGTGACGGCAAAGAGTCGGTTGTGAGTCCCTTCCAAAGCGGTATCGCCGAGCGAATTCCCCGAGTAATAGACGGGTCCCTTGCGGAGCGTTTTGGCGACGTCGTCGGCGAGCGTCGTCAAGAGCGCCGCCTTTTCTGCGTCGAGCGACTCGGCGAATTTGCCCGCATAGAAGTCGCGTCTGAGCGCATGCCAGTCGCCCATGTAGGCGGTCATGAGCGCGCGAAGGGAGGCTTCGAAGGCGAGCGGTCTGCCGCCCGAAATCTGTCGGGGCGGCTCGCGGCCGGCCGAGGTCGACCTCATCCGCGCGATCGACCAGTAGTACTCGATCACGCGCTCGACGACGAGTGAAAAAGGAATCGCAACCGCTTCGTGTCCGACGCCGGAAGCCGAGCCGATATAGCGGGCGCGTCCGGGCGAAGCGATGTTGACGTCGCAAAGCGCACGCAAAAGCGCGAACTTGTAGGTGGCGGTCTTCTGATCGGATTCGAGCAGTCCCGTGATGTTCGTGCGTGCGGCGCCGCGGGCGCTGCGCTTTACCATCACGAAGGTGGTCCAGACGCATTCGCGGCCTTTGATGCCCGCTCGCGCAGTGCTTTCGCGATGAACCTCTTCAAAGCCCAAACGCTCGAAAAGTGCGACGTAGGCGTCGGCCGCCCGACTGAAATACCGGCGGCCGTAAGGATCGCTCGAAGCGCCCGGATGATCGATCGGGATGCTCGCGATCAGCGTAGTGTCGTCGCTCGAAAGTACGTCGATAAGAAGTGCCGTTCGGTAGAGCGCGTCGTCGTCCAAGTGCTGCAGCAGCGCGACGGCGAGAATCGACTGAAAGGCGGGCGCATCGGACGAGATGCCGAGCTGCTCGGCAAGCGCCGCTCGTTCAATGCTCGAGGGCGGCAAGGGAAGCGAACGAAAGCGCAAGCGATTTTGTGAGAGTGAACGCTCGCTTTTTGCAAGCGCTTCAGCGGCTTGAAGCATGGCGCTCGAGCCGTCGGTCGCAAGAACGCGAGCGCCTCGCGCGGCGAGCCAGCGTGCGTCGCGCCCCGACCCGCAGCCGAGTTCGAGGACGGCGCTTCCAGGCGCAATCCAGCGCGAATAGAGGCCGGCAAGCGCGGGTTCGGCCGCTGCCTCATATTGCGCGCAGAGTGCCGGCGCCGCAGCTTCGTAGGCTGCGAGTGTCGCTTCGGAGGATTCCGAGTGGCGGCGGCCGGCTTCTCGATCGAACTGGCGCGGCATTCTTCTCAAACGCATTGCGCTTCACATGCGGCGTGCTGCTTTTTCGGCCTCAGATCGAGTGTCCGTCGCCGCTCGAGGTGCCTGCACTCGGCTGAGACTTGCCTGCCGAGACGGGCGGCAGGGGCTTCACGTACGCGGCCGTTCCCCAGAGCGGAATCGTCGAGAGGCTGTGCTTGAAGCTGCCGGAGATTTCCTTCGTCGAGTAGGAGACGTACATGAGCGTCTGGTGTTCCGGGTCGAAGATGCGGCGGATCTTCATCGTCTTGAAGAGCACGCTCTTGGACTTTGTGAAAATCACTTCGCCTTCCTTTGTCTGATCGATGCGCGCGATCATCTCGGGCGTGATCTCGCCGGTCTGACGGCAGGAGACGGAGCTCTCCGAAGGGTCGGAGAGCTGCAGCGGCGAGCTGATGCTTGCAACGTGGCACGTCACGCCCGGGATATCGGGGTCGACAAAGGCGTCGAGCTGAATGTTCTTGAAGGTGAGAATGCCGAGCGAGACGTCGGCGACTTCGCTCTCCGAACAGCCGACGAGGGCTATTGCCGCAGCAACGGGAAGTGCGAGTCGCAGGAAACGCTTTTGGAGGCCGAGCATCAAAGAAAACTCCTTACTGATCCGATGGCGCCGATTGCTGGCGCCGATCCGTTGAGTTTAGCGGCTCGGGACGCGGCCATGGCTGGACGCGAAATCGTGCGAAACAAATACTTGCAAGCCCGAGCGTGCGCGGCGCTCGAGCTTACCCAAAGGCGGCACCTGTCGTTAGTCGTAGTAGCCCGAAAGCTTTTCGAGCACCTCGGCGCGAAGTCCTGGCAGACGGTCGCCGAATTTCTTGGCAAGGCGCTGCAAAAGCGCATCGAGCGCCGCTCGGGCTTTGTAGCTGTCGGGTTCTGCGGCGGCAAGGCTTGCCGCGCTCACGTGTAAGAGCGTGAGACCCGTTTCGGGCATGCGGATGCGGTAGCGAAGCTTGCTGCCGAAGTCGTCGCGCCCGACAAAGAGCTCGGCGTCCGCCACGGCCGCCAGCGCCGACTGTGAAGGCTGAATGCCGTAGGGAAAGCGCGTCAAAAGACACGGGCGTGCGGCCTGCTCGGGGTTGGGCATTCCGATCTCGCGCGCGATCTCGCGGATGCGGCGCTTTTCGATCCCCGCTTCGGCAAGCGGCGAGCGAATGCCAAGTTCGCGAATCGCGCGAGCCCCGGGTCGGAAGGCCGTGAGGTCCGAAGCATTGGTGCCGTCGCACACCGCGCCCCGGAGGTTCGAGTCGCGTGCTATGCGAAGAAGCTCTTCGAAGAGGTGGCGTTTGCAGACGTAGCAGCGGTCTTTCCCGGCATGTGCGAGCTCGGGCATTGAGAGCGACGAGGCCGGCACGCAGAGCGCCTCAAGCCCCATGGCTTCCGCGTCGTGGAGCGCCTGCGCGGTTTCGTCGGGCGCAATCTGCGGCCCGATGATGTGAAGCAGCACGGGCGAAAAGCCGAGCCGACCCGCCGCGAATGCCAGAAAGCGGCTGTCTAGGCCGCCCGAATAGGCAAGCGCGAAGCGCCCTTCGGACGCAATGCTTTCGAGGATGTCCTTTAAGCGCGAAAGTTCCGCGATGTCGGTGAGGTTCGTGTGCATGTCGGGCGGCTTTGTTAAATGTGTTGAAAAAAGCGGAGGGTGTTACGGTCTTCAGACCGTGGGCGAACCCATGGCAAAGAGCGTGCCGTTGGGCGTACCCTCAAAGCGCTGCTTCGTGAAAATCGTTGCGGTTTTTTCGACTGTCATTTCGGGCCAGCCGCCAAAGCGCGCGCCAAAGCCCTTGAGGATTGCGAGGCCCGTGGGCGTAATCGGCTCGCCCGTGCCCGCGTATGGACGAACGGGAACGCCTTCGAGCATAGCGAAAGTGGCCGGGGCGGGGAAGGGCACTTCGCCGTGTGCGCAACGCACGATGCCGTCGCCCATCGGAACGGGGCTCGCTGCGATCTCGGCGGGTGCGAGCGTCGTCAGGTATTCGGCGCAAAGGCCGATCGCGAGAATGTTCGACATGCGGCCGACTTCGTGAAAGTGAACGACATCAAGCGGCGCGTTGTGTACCTTGGCTTCCGCTCGCGCGACAGTCATCCAGACGGCGCGTGCCTTTTCACGAGCGGCGGCAGAAAGGCGGCTCTTCTCATAGATCTCGAAAATGTCGCTCGGATGGCGATGCGCATGCTCGGACGGCGTAACGACGTCGGCGCGCCAGCCCGCGATGCCGTTCACGGATGCGGTTTCAAGTGCGACTTCGGCTTCTGCGCCCGGGAAAAGCGAGCGCAGATAGGCACCCGCGAGACCGGCCGTCTGCTCGGTGAGAACGAGAAGGCCCCCCAGGAAAACGCCGGCATTGAAGCCCGCGTGAATGCGTACGGCAATGATTTTGTTGTCGGTGCCCGACATGATCGAATCTCCTTTTACGAAGCATGAGCGGCGTCTTAAGCCGCTTCAAGCAGCGCGAGCACGCGCGCGGCAGCGCAGGCCGCGCCGTAGCCGTTGTCGATGTTGAGGACGCAAACGCCCGGCGCGCATGAAGCGAGCATGCTTCTGAGCGCTGTCATGCCGTGTTCGGCGATGCCGTAGCCGACTGAGGTCGGTACGGCGAAGAGGGGCTTTGAGGTGAGGCCTCCGAGCACGGAAGCGAGCGCCGCGTCAAGACCCGCCGCGACGATCACGACGTCGCAGCGGTTGATGTCTTCGATTGCGGCCTGAATGCGCCAGAGGCCCGCGACACCGCAGTCCTCAAAGAGCACCGGCTCGTAGCCGAGATAGTGAAGCGTGCGTGCGGCTTCGCGCGTGACGAAAAGATCGGCCGAACCCGCTGAGACAACTGCAGCGCGCCCGGTGCGTTTTTCGAGCGTGCGGTGCCAGGCCGTGCGCGAAAGCGCGTCGTAGTCGTAGCGCTCGGCGAGTTCGCGCGGGACTTTCGCCATCGTTTCGGGCGAAAGGCGCGTAAAAAGAATGGGCTTCTCGTTGTCGTCGGCAAAGCGCTCGAGGAGCGCAAGCAGCACCGAAAAGGGCTTGCCTTCGCAGAATACGGCCTCGGGGAGCCCGATGCGCCGGTCGCGCTCGATGTCGAATCGAACGGCGCCGGTGGTATCGCTCAATGTAGTAGCGGTCATGGTCAACGTGAGCTTCGGGAAAACAGTCTGAATGGGTAGCGGCTGCGCTTCCCGCAGAGATTAGCAGGCGGCGCTGCAAAATCGGCGCCGAGGGCGCTCGAACGGTCGAATCTGCGTGCAATGCGGTCGGATTCGGCAATGGCAGCGGCGTGCTCGTGCGCTTCGCGCCCGTTTTGACGGGAAATCGATGAGAGCGCTTCCTCGAAACGGAACGTACAGAAGCGTGCGCAGGAGAGCACGAGCACCGCACTCGAAAGCACGTCGAGCACGCCGCAAAGCGTGCCCGACGGGAGGCTTTACTTCATTAAGCTTGAGAAGCGCTTGCCGGATCAGCCGACGCGCGGCACCGTGAGGCTGCCTTCAGGCATGAGAATCACGCTGGGTCGATCGCCCACGTACGTCTTCGCGATCGCAAGCGCCTCTTCGACGGTGTCGACCGCAGCCGTAAAGAGCATCGACTTCGCGAGCTCTCGGTCCAGTCGCGTCACGAGAATGAAGCGCGCCTTCGACTGCGGGCGCGAAACGGCATAGGCCTTGTTCGCGCCGATCTGGAAGTTTTCTTCAAGTTCCTTGCGAATCGCTTCGGGCGTGACGAGACGGCGGAAGGTTTCTTCGAGCTTCGCCGAGCCCGAGCCCTCCTCGCAGTCGGCAAGAAGCACCACGACGCCGCCCTCGCGCACGGCGCAGGCGGCGTTGTCCATCGTCTTTTGCATCTGATAGACGTTGATGTCCTTCGGGTAGCCGCCGCAGGAAGCGATGACGAGGTCGGCTTCCTTCGGGATCACGCAGCCGTAGGCGCGGTCGACGAAGCGGCAGGCCTCGTTGTGCGCCAATCGCCAGTCGCCCGCAAAGATCGAAAGGAATTCGTGCTTGGCGTTGAGAATGGCATTGAAAAGGAAGAGCGAGCGACCGCGCGCAAAGAGCGAGACGCCTTCCATCTGGTCTTCGTAACAGGGGTTGCCGATCGTAATGCCGAGGCCCGCCGAAGGCTCAAGCATGAAGCTGTGGTTCTTGCGCACCGTTTCCATCGCGGCGCACCCCGGGAGGATGGCCTTGCGGCCGCCGCCGTAGCCCGAGAAGTAGTGGTGCACGATCGTGCCCGTGAGGATCACGTGGTCGACGTCGCACAAGTGCTTGTTGATGCGAACGGGCGTGCCGCGCGAAGTGGTGCCGAAATAGACGAAGTCTTCGTCAACCGTGGAGATGCTGTTGTAGTGGCGGATGCGGCGAGCGACGTCTTCGCCGACTTCCGAGGCCATTTCTTCCGGGGTCATGGCGCGGTGCGTTCCGAGCGCGAAGACGATGCGCATGTTTTCGTCGGGCACGCCGAGGCGGTTCATCTCTTCGACGAGGATCGGCATGAAGATTTCGCTGTTGGCAACGCGCGTCGGGTCGTTGCAGATGAAGGCGACGGTGTCGCCCGGGCGAATGATTCCCTCGAGGGGCTTCGTGCCGATCGGATGGCGGATCGCGTCAAGAACGGCGCCGCGCACGTCTTCAAGAACGGGCAGGTTTTCCGTGCGAACGACTTTGAGAATGTCGTCGGCTTCGTATTCGAAGGTCTTGGTGCCTCGGCCGTACGCGAAGGTGTAGGTCTCTTTTGCCATGGTTGTTTGGTTCCTCAGCTGTGGGGCGCGTCCGTTCGTTTGTCGGCAAAGTCGCCAACGGTTTGCGGCTGCGCCCGGTCGTCCGGTAGAAGGCAGACTGTGTCGGTCCAAGCAGTCTGCGCTCTGGCTGCGGGTTCGGTCAATCTGTGCAGAAGTTTGCCTGTCGCCGAAGCGAAGAGCGGCCCTGCACAGGTCGCACGCATTATAAATGGGCGGCACGGTCAAAAGGTTTTCAGGTCGCCCGAGGCGGTGCGAACTGTCGCTTCAAACGGCGAAAAAGAAGAAAAAGCACGGAAATCGGAAAATAACTCTTGACAAATTTTCGACAATACGTATAATTCAAATTCTTCGCTTCAAGCTGTACGGAAACGGACTGCAGGAGCGGGGAAAAGAAGAGAATGGTGGGTGTAGCTCAGTTGGTAGAGTCCCGGATTGTGATTCCGGTTGTCGTGGGTTCGAGTCCCATCTCCCACCCCATTCCTTCCTTAAAAGAAGCCGCTCCGGAGCTCAGGCCCCGAGCGGATTTTTTTTGTTCCGAATTTCCTTTGCCTCGCGCGGGCGCTTTTTTCTAAAATTCACCTTTTCGACCGAGCGCACGCGAGTTGCGCGCGCCCGAACGAGTTGCGCCGAGGCGGCGCTTCTGTTATGGTTTTCGGCCTTTTCCCAAGGGTCTATACGGAGCGGACATGGAGTCAATGAACGAATTCTGGGCGGCATGCCAGGCGAAGCTGAAGGAACTCGTCCGTTCTACGCCGAGCATCTACCAGCTTTGGTTCGGCGTGCTCGAGCCCGTCTCTTGGGATCCCGCGCTCGGCAAGCTCACGCTGAAGGCGCCTGCGGCAAAGGTGCCTTACATTCGTGCGGTCTATCTTGAGAACATCCGTACGGTCGCAACCTTTGTGAACGGCGGCCGCTCCGTGACGCTCACGCTCATCGCTGCGCCGGGACAAGAGGGCGAAAACGAGAAGCCCGTCGTCGATCACGCCGCGCCCGGCGAACGCCACGCGCAGGAAATGGCCCGCCGCGAAGATGCGGGCCTCATCCCGCGCTTTACCTTTGAAGAGTACGTGAGCGGCAGCGCCAATCAGCTTGCGGTTGCGGCCGCTCAGCACGTGGCGGCAACGCCCGGGAGCTCCTACAACCCGCTCTACATCTACGGGGGCGTCGGGCTCGGCAAGACCCACCTCATGCACGCCGTCGGCCATCGATATCTCGATTTGCATCCGAACGGCCGCATCCGTGCGGTGACGGCGCAGAACTTCATCAACGAGTACACGTCGGCAGTGCGCGAGTCCGCTTCGAAGGGGCCTTCGGTTCTCGAAGCTTTTGACGAGCGCTACCGCAATCTCGATCTGCTTCTGATCGACGACGTGCAGTCGCTCTCGGGTGCAAAGGGTTCGCAGGCGCAGTTCTTCCGCGCATTCGAAGCACTTGTGCCGCACAACAAGCAGATCGTGATCACGTCGGACACGTACTCGAAGGGCTTGAAGGACATCGAGCCGCGCCTCGTGTCGCGCCTCTCGCAGGGCTTGTCCGTTGCGATTGAGCCGCCCGAGTACGAAATGCGCGTTGCGATTCTGCAGAACAAGGCCAAGGACATCGGCATCGATCTGCCCGACGAAGTCGCTTCCTTCATCGGCAAGCGCATCAAGTCGAACGTGCGTGAACTCGAAGGGGCGCTCCAGCAGGTTGTCGCCTATCAGCAGTTCCAAGCCGGCGCCGCACGCGACATCACGATCGATCTCGTCAAGAAGGTGCTGCGCGACCAGCTGATGGTTGCCAACACGCAGATCACGATCGAAAACATTCAGAAGGTGGTGGCCGACTACTACAAGATCAAGGTGGCGGACATGCACTCGAAGAAGCGCCCCGCAAGCATCGCCAAGCCTCGTCAGATTGCGATGTACCTTGTGAAGCAGCTCACCAATCACAGCCTCACGGAAATCGGCGAGGGCTTCGGGGGGCGCGACCATGCGACGGTGCTGCACGCCGTGCGCAAGATCGACAAGGAGCGTCAGGCCGACGCCGAGCTCAACCACGAAATTCACGTGCTCGAGCAGATGATCCGCGCCTGAGCTGCACGGGCGCCGCTCACGTCGACACCAAGAAAAAGCCGGTCGAGTCCTTTGGCGGACGACCGGCTTTCGTTTGCCGAGACGCTGCAAAAAGCGCTTCGATCAGGCGGCGCCTTCGAGCAGCGCGAGAAGCTCGGCTACGTGCGTTTTTGCCTTGACGCCGCGCATTACGTAGAGGAGCTTGCCTTCGGGCGAGATGACGAAGGTCGAGCGCTCGATCCCGAAGCAGCGGCGGCCGTACATCATCTTTTCCTTGAGAACGCCGTAGAGGTTGCAAACCGTTTCGGCCTTGTCCGAAAGGAGCGTGAAGTTGAGCCCCTGGCGTTCGCGAAAGCCGCAATGGCTCTTGACGCTGTCGCGCGAGACGCCGAGCACCGTGAAGCCGAGCGCTTCAAAGCGTGCGAGGTTGTCGCGAAAGGCAATGGCTTGCGTGGTGCAGCCCGCGGTGTTGTCCTTCGGGTAGAAGTAAAGGATGACGCCCTTGCCGCGCAGCGCGGAGAGCGTCGTCGTGCCGCCCGCGTCGTTCTCAAGCGTGAAATCGGGCGCTTCGGCGCCGACGAGAAGTTCTTCCGTCATGAGTAGTTGCCTTTGAGAAGTGGTTGGACTGAAAGGTCGGGCGGGTTGTATGCAAACGCATCGTTCGCCTTCGGCCCGCCTCTTCGTGTCCATAGCTTATCGGCTTATTGCGGCGCGTTTTCCGAACGGCCCACGAGTCCGAGCGTCGAAAGCAGGAAGCCGTCCAACTGCGAGGGCGAGAGCGTCGTTTCGCCCGCCACCGGGGGCTGCGTTTCTTCGAGCGAACGTTCGATGAAGCGAAGGATGTTCGGGAAGAGACGCTTGCTGGCGTTCTGCTCTTGCGTAGCCGCCGTCGACTTCATGCGCGCGAGCGACTCGATCTCGATGCGAAGCGACTCGTTTTCGGTGCCGCCCACCGTCTTTTCGACGAGTTCGGCAAAGAGCACGGGCGGCAGTTCTTCGCTCGTTTCCGTCCATTTCATCGCGAGGATCGCCTGCACGACGTAGAGCAGGATCTTGAACGAAACCTCGTCGCGCCCCTGCACGCCGCGCGAGAGGTGAGAGAGCGCGATCGAGCGGTAGCTCCAGTAGAGCTTCGCGCGCGGCACGGCGTAGGCCAGGAGCGTGCGCATGTTGCCGAGGAAGGTCGGATTGTCCCGATAGACGATCGGCGAATAAAGGCGCTGCGCAAGGCTCGGATTGCCTTTGGCGAGAAGCCGCAGCGTCTTTCTGAGGTCCCAGCCCTCGAAGTCCCACATGCCTTCGGGCGGCAGCGAGATGACTTCCGGAAAAGGCTCGAGCATCAGGTAGCGCCGCCAGTCGGTGGGTACATAGATGAAGCGCACGTCGTAGTCGGAGTTGGGCGAAGCGAAGCCCCAGCTGCGGCTGCCGGCTTCGGCGGCGTAAAGAATGCGGATGCCGTGTTTGCGCTCGATCGCATCGAGACGCGAATTGATTTCGGCGCGGATCGCGGGATCGATGAGGTCCATGACTTTTTCGGTTGAGAAGTGGTTGAGAAAAGTTTTGGAAAAAAGTCGGGAAAGTGTGTTGGCATTATCGGATGCGAGCACCGTTTTGCGCGAATTTGATGCGTTTTTTGCGCGATAGGGTGATGCGCGGCACCGACACTTGCGCAAGATTGCTTACAAATTGTTTCATTTGTCATGAGAATACAATTGCAAATAATTCTCATTTGGAGTAAATTTCACTCAACGGAACAGCGACGACGTCCAATGAGAGAAGCAGGGGTCGCTTCTCGGACGATCGACCGGTCGGCAGATGGGAACTGCCATGGGAAAGACCGGCTGCTGGAGCGGATTCTCCTGCCGCCGCCAGCAGTGTTGTCTCCGAGGGTCTCCTTGGGGCGGCTGGCTTTTGAGCCTCCGCCCCAATTTTTAGGTTCACGTTGAAGAGCCGAACCGATCGGCGGCGCAGCAGATGAAGCACCCGAAAAGCGGGGTCCGACGCTTCGAGAAGCACTGTGTGCGGCGGGGAAATCGCGCATAGTGCCGCTGCTGCGCCGTCGATCCTTTTGTCGAGACCCCTTCACCCGATCCGCCCGCCGTAGAATGCCTTCCGCTTCTTGGTCGAGCTTCCTGTCGGTGTCTCTTGATTCGCGGAACGCGTTGTGTCTTGCGGCAGGTCCTTCGAGAGAATCCGCGTCTTTCGCAAAACGGCCGAGTGCCCTATGATGCTCGCTGCGGCCGACGTAAAGGTTCCTAAAGCCTCGTCGGCCGATATACAACCGATTTTGACCGTTCGAAAAGGAATTCTCGACATGAAGAAGACACTGCTTGCCGCCGCGTTTGCGCTCTCTCTCGGCTTCTCGGCCGCCGCCAATGCGCTGCCGACCGTGAAGATCATCGCCACGGGCGGCACGATCGCGGGCGCTGCCGCAAGCGCCACGGATACGACCGGGTACGATGCTGCCGCCGTCGGCATTCAGACCCTCATCAACGCCGTGCCGCAGATGAAGGACTTTGCCGAAGTTTCGGGCGAGCAGATTGCGAAGATTTCTTCGAACAACATGGATACGCCGACGCTCCTGAAGCTCGCCAAGCGCGTCAACGAGCTCGTGGCCGATCCGAAGGTCGACGGCGTCGTGATCACGCACGGCACCGACACGATTGAAGAAACCGCGTACTTCCTGAACCTTACGGTCAAGAGCGACAAGCCCGTCGTGCTTGTGGGCGCGATGCGTCCCTCGACCGCCATCTCTGCCGACGGTCCGATGAATCTCCTTGAAGCCGTCCAGACGGCCGCTTCTCCCAAGATGAAGGGTCAGGGCGTCACGATCGTCATGAACGATCAGATCTCTGCCGCGCGTGAAACGACGAAGGGCAACACGACGAATGTGGCGACCTTCTCAGCGCCCGAAATGGGCTACTTGGGGTACGTCGTCAACAACGAACCGGTTCTCTACCGCGCAACGACCCGCCGCCATACCTTCCAGAGCGAATTCGATATTGCGAAGCTCGATACGCTGCCGCGCGTCGACATCGTCTACTCGCACATCGACCAGGACGAAAAGGTTGTCGAAGCGGTTCTCAAGCTCGGTGCCAAGGGCATCGTCTCGGCGGGTACGGGCAACGGCAGCGTGAGCGACCGCGCCGAAGCCGTGCTTGAAAAGGCCAACAAGTCCGGCACGCCCGTCGTTCTCTCCGCGCACGTGCCTGCGGGCGGCGTCGTGAAGTCGCACGCGCAGTACGTCAATGCGGGCTTTGTCTTTGCGGGCAACCTCAATCCGCAGAAGGCGCGCCTCCTGCTGCAGCTCGCGCTCACGAAGACGAACGATCCGAAGGAAATCCAGCGCATCTTCAGCGAATACTGATCGATGCGTGCCGGTGCGTTCGTTTCCGGGCGTCTGTCGTTTGAACGGCGTTTGAACCGTAGGCGCGAGGCTCGCGAGTGCCCGTCTCTGCGCGGAGTCGGCGGCGCCGATTGGGCGGCGTTCGGTTGAGGCTTCGGGCGAAAAAAAGGGGGATCCCGGTGTGAAACCGAGGATCCCCAAATTTTCGGGCTTTGTCGGGCCGCCCCACGTACTCCGCTTCATGGCCGTTGGGCGGGCAATGGGCCCGAAAGGATGCGCAGCGCGGTCGGCCCTGGTGGTGAAACGCACGGGCCGGCCGAGCTTCATAAAAGAGAGTCAGTTGTTCGTGTCCACCTTCGGGTCGAGGGCGTCGCGCAGGCCGTCGCCCAAGAGATTGAAGGCGAGCACCGTGAGGAAGATCGCGATCACGGGAAAGAGCGCCGCGTGCGGGGCCGTCATGAGGTCGGCGCGCGCTTCGTTCAGCATCGCGCCCCATTCGGGCATCGGCGGCTGCGCGCCGAGACCGAGGAAGGAGAGCGATGCTGCGGTGATGATCGAGGTGCCGATGCGCATCGTGAGGTAGACCATGATCACCGAGATCGTGCCCGGGAGAATGTGGCGGATCAAGAGCATCCCGTCGCTGATGCCGAGGCTCTTGGCGGCTTCGACATAGGTCTGCGTCTTGAGCGAGAGGACGTTCGCGCGCACAAGACGCGCGAAGGCCGGGATCGAGAAGATTGCGACGGCGGCGACGACATTGAGCATGCCGCCCCCGAGGATCGCGACGATGCCGATCGCGAGCAGGATCCCCGGGAACGCGAAGAGCACGTCGGAGATGCGCATGATGATGCGGTCGGCCCAGCCTTCGTAGAACCCGGCGATGAGACCGAGCGCGGTACCGATCACGGCGCCGCCGAAAACGGAGGTGAAGCCGCAGATGAGCGAAATGCGCGTGCCTGCGACGATGCGGCTGAAGATGTCGCGCCCGAGGGCGTCGACGCCGAACCAGTGTGCGGCAGAGGGCCCTTCGTTCAGGCGGTCGTAGTCGAAGTAGTTTTCGGGATCAAAGGGCGTGAGCCAGGGCCCGAAAATCGCAACGAAAATCAGAAAGAGCACGAAAATGCCGGCGGCCATCGCCACGGGTTCGCGCTTGAATTTGCGCCAGAATTCCGAAAGCGGCGTTCTCAGTTTGTCGCCCGACTGTGCGAGGCGCGGATCGTTAGCGGCGGAAGTCATGAGTCGTCTCCTATTCTTTTACTTGTAGCGGATGGACGGATTGATCCAGCCGTAGAGCACGTCGACGATCAGATTGATCACGATGAATTCGACGGAAAAGAGCAGCACGCTCGCCTGGATGACCGGGTAGTCGCGCATGTCGACGGCGTCGACAAGGAGGCGCCCCATGCCCGGCCAGTTGAAGACCTTCTCGACGACGATCGAGCCGCCCAAGAGAAAGCCGAACTGCAGCCCCATCATGGTGACGACCGGAATGAGCGCGTTGCGAAGCGCATGCTTCATCACGATGAAGGAGCCGCGAACGCCCTTGGCGCGCGCCGTTCGGATGTAGTCGTCCGTGAGCACCTCGACAAAGGACGCGCGCGTGAAGCGGGCCATGACGGCCGCAACGGCCGCGCCGAGCGTAATGGAGGGCAGAATGTAGTGCTTCCAGGTCGCCGCGCCCACGGTCGGCAGCCAACCGAGCTCGACCGAGAAGACCTCCATCAGAAGGATCCCGAGCGCGAATGCCGGAAACGAAATCCCGGAAACGGCAATCGTCATGCAGAGACGGTCGGGCCAGCGGTTGCGGTAGACGGCGGAAATGACGCCCGCGGCGAGCCCGAAGAGCACCGACCAGCCCATGGCGGCGATCGTGAGATACATCGTCGGGCCGAAGCGCTCGGCAATCTCGTCGATCACGGGTCGCTGCGTGCGGATGGACGTGCCGAAGTCGCCCTGAAGCGCATTGGCGACAAAGGAGACGAACTGCTCGGGGATCGAGCGGTCGAGCCCGAGCTGGTGGCGAACCATTTCAACCGTGGCTTCGTCGGCTTCGGGGCCGGCGGCAAGGCGCGCCGGGTCGCCCGGGAGCATGTGTATGAACAGGAAGACGACGATCGTCACGATGATCATCGTTGGGATCATCCCGAGGAGTCGCTTCACGAAATAGCGGAGCATGTTGTCGTTCTCTCTTTTATGGTTGTTCTGCCTGGGGTGCCGCGGCTTTGAGGTGTGCTTGCCCGGCCGCGCTGCGGCGGCTCGGCCGGGCGTCTGCCGTTACTTCAACTCGGCCTCATAGAAGTCGATGTTGGCGTCGGGCAGCGTATAAAAGCCCGTGAGCTTCTTCGAGTAGGCGCTCAGATTCATTTCGTCGACGAGGAACGCCCACGGGGCATCCTGCCAGATCGTCTTCTGAACGTTGTCGTAGATCGCCTGCTTCTTCTTTTCGTCCGTCGTCGAGAGCGCTTCCATGAGCCCGTCGTCGACCGTCTTATTCGAGTAGTAGGCGGTGTTGCCCGCGTTGGGCGCCCAGCTTTCGGTTGCGAGAAGCGGGCGAACGGCCCAGTCGAGTTCGCCCGTCGAACTCGACCAGCCGATGTAGTAGAGCTCGACCTGCGCGTCCTTCGGGTCCTTCACGTCTTCGACGAGCGCGACGCGCTGCCCGGCTTCAAGTGCCTGAATATCGCACTTGATGCCGACCTGCGCGAGCTGCTGCTGCAGGAACTGGATGACCTTATTGGCGGTCGTGTGGTTGTAGGCGCTCCAGAGCTTCGCGCGGAAGCCGTTCGGGTAGCCCGCTTCTTTGAGAAGTTCGCGCGCCTTCTTCGGGTCGTAGGGCCAGGGGCCGAGCTTCGTCGCAAAGGCGACGCCCGCAGGCGCAACGCCCGTGGCCGGCGTTGCGTAGCCGCTGAAGGCGACCTTGGCGAGCGCTTCCTTGTTGATTGCGTAGTTGACCGCTTCGCGGACCTTCACGTTGTCAAAGGGCTTCTTCAAAACGTTCATCGAGAGGTAGCGCGTGATGATCGAAGGCGTTTTTTCGATCGTGACGCTGCCTTCCTTTTCGAGGAGCTTCACCTGTTCGGGCGGCAGGCTCATGGCAAAATGCGCTTCGCCCGTGCGCAGCATCGCCGCACGCGTACTGTTTTCAACAACGGGCTTCCAGACGATGCCGTCGAGTTTCGGCAGTCCCGCCACGCGGTAGTTCGGATTCTTGACGACGTGCAGAATTTCGCTCGGGTTGTAGTCCTTGAGCGTGTAGGGCCCCGTGCCGCACGGGTGGAAGGCGACCTTGCCGCCCCACTTCTCGATTGCGCTCGGGCAGATCATGACGCCCGAGGGGTGCGCAAGCTGGTTGAGAAAGGCCGAGAACGGACGCTTGAGCGTAAAGCGCACCGTGTACGGGTCGAGCGCTTCGGTCTTGGCGATGTTCGAGTAGAGCGAATAGCGCTTCAGGCCGTTTTTCGGGTCGGTGACGCGGTCGAAGTTGGCCTTGACGGCCTCGGCCGTAAATTCCGTGCCGTCATGGAATTTGACGCCCTGCTTCAATTTGATCGTGTAGACGAGGCCGTCGGCGGAAGGCTCGGCGCTTTCGGCAAGGACCGGGATGCGCTTCATGTTGCGGTCGAACCCGTAGAGGCCTTCGTAGAAGGACTTCGCCACGGCCTGCGAAAGCGTGTCGGAGGCGTCGTACGGGTCGAGCGTCGTGAAGGTCGACTGAACGGCCACGATGAGCTCTTCGGCACACGCCTGTGCGCCGATCGCGAGCCCCGCGAGAACCGCGGCAAGCGTCCGAATACGTGCGTATTTCATTGGTTTTTCTCCTATGTGCGTGTGAATCGACCTGTCGCTCCAAGTATTCGAGTGCCGAGACGAATAAGTTTCGTTCTTGGTTCGGGCGATCGAACCCGCGCTTTCGGTTTCCGAGGCACGAAGGCGCGGCGTCCGGTTCGGAACTGCGGGCGTACGGGCGATTCGGTTGTCGACTTTTGATGTCGGGGTTTCGGGATGCGGTCCTAACGTTCTCTACGTTCTTGGTGTTTTTGCCTTGCGCTTTGGGCGCGTCAGTTCGCGCCGCCGATCTCGTGCATCGCAACGAAGTGTCCGGGTTCGACCTCAACGAGCGGATCGACGTGCGGCGCCTGACCGACGGGTCGCACCGGACTCGGCAGATCCGAGAGGTTGAGAAGCCCCAAGAGGTTGCGCTCGTTCGGGTCGGGAATCGGTACGGCAGAAAGGAGCTTTTGCGTGTATGGGTGACGCGGATTCGAGAAAACGGCACGCCGCGGCCCCATTTCGACGATTTGGCCGAGGTACATCACCGCCACACGGTGGCTGATGCGCTCGACGACGCCCATGTCGTGCGAGATGAAAAGGAAGGAGAGCCCCATTTCTTCCTGGAGCTGCATCATGAGATTGATCACCTGTGCTCGGATCGAGACGTCGAGCGCCGCAACGCATTCGTCGGCAATGATGATTTCGGGCTGCAGTGCGAGCGCACGCGCAATGCAGATGCGCTGACGTTGACCGCCCGAGAATTCGTGCGGATAGCGGTTGCCCATATCGGGCGAGAGGCCGACGCGCTTTAAAAGCGCCGCGACGCGGTCGGCCGTTTCCGACTTGGAACCGATGCCGTGAATGAGGAGCGGCTCGGCAATCGAGAAGCCGATCGTCTGGCGCGGGTCGAGCGAAGCGTACGGATCCTGAAAGATCATCTGCAGGCGACGGCGCGCGAGCTGCATTTCGCGCCCGGCGAGGTGCGTGAGCGACTGGCCGCGATAGAGGATGTCGCCGCTGTCGACGTTCAGAAGCCGCAGCACCGCGCGCCCCGTTGTCGACTTGCCGCAGCCCGACTCGCCCACGATCGAGAGCGTTTCGCCCGCGTGCAGGTCGAAGGAGACGCGGTCGCACGCGCGAACGACGTGGGTGGGACGGCCGAAGAAGTCCGTGCGGACCGGGAAGGTCTTCACGATGCTCTTGACTTCGAGGATTTTTTCTTGTGGTTCGCTCACCGCCTGCGCGGGCGGCTCCACCGCACGGCCCGAATCGGGGTCGATGAGGGAGAAGAACGCCGGGCGGTCGAGCGTACGCATCGCGCCGAGTTTGGGCACCGCCGAGAGGAGCGCCTTCGTGTAAGGGTGCTTCGGCGCTGAAAAGAGCGTTTTGGCGTCGTTCGTCTCGACGATTTCGCCGTAGCGCATCACGGCGACGCGGTCGGCAATCTGCGCGACGACCCCCATGTCGTGCGTGATGAAGAGCACGGCCATGCCGATCTTTTCCTGGAGCTTCTTGATGAGCGCAAGGATCTGCGCCTGTACCGTTACGTCAAGCGCCGTCGTCGGTTCGTCGGCAATGAGAAGCTGCGGGCGGCAGGCGAGCGCCATGGCGATCATGACGCGCTGGCGCATGCCCCCGGAGAGCTGATGCGGGTAGCGCTTCGCGACGCGCGCCGCGTCCGGGATGCGCACGAGTTCGAGAAGCCGTACGGCTTCGGCCTCGGCCTCTTCAGCGGTCATGCCGCGGTGAAGCTTCAGACTTTCTTCAATCTGCGCGCCCGCCGTGAAGACCGGGTTGAGCGACGTCATCGGCTCCTGAAAGATCATGGCGACTTCGGCGCCGCGAATCTGGCGAAGCGTCGGGTTCGAGCACTTCACGAGGTTGACGGTCGTGCCGTCGCGGCGCTTGAGATGAATGGTCCCGCCGGTGATGCGGCCGCCGCCTGTTTCCACGAGCCGCATGATCGAAAGACTCGTGACGGACTTTCCGGAACCGGATTCGCCGACGAGCGCGAGCGTTTCGCCCGGCCGGATGACGAAGGATTCGCCGCGAACGGCCGTGACGGTGCCGTTTTCCGTTTTGAATTCGACGCGAAGGTCCTTTACTTCGAGAATCGGCTGCGCGGATGCTCTGGCTGCATCGGGCGCGTTCGGGTTCGCCGCGGCGCGCAGGACTTCGGGGGCGGTGCCGCCCGCAGAATTGGCTTTCGTCATGTCTTTCTGTTCCCGTGTCTGGCGGCCGAGTGGGCGGGGCGCAGACCGGATCGGGGCTGCGGGGCGCGTGCTCGAAAGAACCGTGCTCGGGGTTTCCGCCGTCTTGAAGCGCAGGGGCTTCAGTTCGCCCAATCGTTCGAACCGGTGGTACGCATTGAATGCCGAAGCCTCTGCGGGCTTTTTAGAAACACCGGTTTCTGTGATTTGCGAACGCGCTTGCCGTTTTGCCGAGGGCAGAGCGCGAAGACGCCGACGGTGGAAAATCGAGGGGTTGCCCGCCGTTTGTTTTTGTTCGTGCGTGTTTCTGAGCATAACGCCCGACGCGAAATCGTGTTTTTGTGTGTCGGGCGGATTTTTTGCACAATTCTCGCGCCCGAGTGTGCTCTGTTCGAGCGTTTTTCGTGCACTGAGCGCCTTGAGTTAGGCGATAGTGCTCAGGCGTCTCACCGAATAAACGCCTCGGCGGATTGATCCGACTGCAGACTCGATACGTATTTCAGCCTATGTGTGCGGGTCGGCGCTCGGAAGGCGGGTTCTGCACGATTCGTCGAGTATGCAACTGCGTAACTTTTGATCGGAAGCAAAAGAGACTGCATTCGAGCGTGATAAGGCGAGCGTTGCTTTCTCGCGCGAAGCGAAAGACGACGCAGGTCGGCACGGCAGACGCGTACAAAAGCAACGTGCGCCGATCGCTTCGCGCATCAGCGAAGCGGCACCGGCGCACGCAGATTTCGGCTGTCTTTGAGCTTATTTAGGCCGTGAAGCGAATCGGTACCATGCCGACGAAGCGTCGACCCGCACAGAAGCCGCGCACGTACGTGTCGCAGAGAACGCCTGCGGGTGCAAAACGCGCGAGATCGGACGTCCGGAACGCAGCGACGAGCGTGCGTTCGTCTTGGATGCGTACGGCAACGGGTTTGGCGGGTTCGTTCACGGAGGCCTTCGCCGTCGTGAAGCCGAAACTCCAGAGGAGCGTTTCGGGGTCGACCGCAAGCGCGTCAAAGCCCGCTTCGGCCGTGATCGAGAGTTCGATTTCGCCCGTGTCGCTCAAAGGGACTTCGGTGCGGCTTGCCCGCACGTCGAGCGTGTCAAGGAGAGCGAGAAGCTCGGCAGTTCGTTGGTCGGCGCGCCGCTGCGCCTCTCGCGTGAAGTTCGCGAGCGCTGTCCTGCAGTCGGCATCGCTCATCGCTGAGCGCGTGAGGTTTTCAAGCGTAGCTTCCACCTCGATGCGGAAACGGCTTTCGAGCGCTTCTCGCGAGGGCCAGACGCCCGCCATGAGGCCGCGGTTGAAATTGACGAGTTCGCCCAGAACTGCATTGAGGTAATAGTGCCTGGCGTAGTCGAAGTCGAGGTACTCGGGCTTCATCGCGAACTGCACCTTGTGCGCTTCTTCGAGGGTGGTCCACGCGTACCCTTCGGGGATGGGATTCGCCGCATCCCCTTTGGCGAGCACGAACCACGGCACGTAGACGCCCGTGTCGGGGTAGGAACTCACGCGCCAGAGCGTATTGAAGAGCGGCCGCTCGCCGAGCGCCATCACCCAGGATTCGCGCGTGTGCGAGCGGGAGATGTCGATCGCGCTCACGTGGAAGGCGTCGGCGCGCCCGTCGCCGCGGGTGCGGTAGGTTTCGGGCGCCGTCGTGCGAAGAATTGCGATCACGTCTTCGACCGCCATCGGCGCTTTGGGCGGCATCGCTTCCGGATAGTGAAGCTCGTCCTCGAAGTACTTCCCTGTGATCGCAAACCAGCCTTCGCGCAGGCGAATCGATTTTTCGGGGTTGCGGCGGTTGTCGTCGCTCTGGTAGGCGCGCGCAAAATCGAAATCGTCGAACGAGCTCGGGTGTGCGGGCGTGTAGCGGCCTTGCGCGACGGCATACTCGACCAGATCGGCCGACGCGACGACATTGGCCGTGTCCGAGCGGTCAACCGTGCGGATCGCGAGCGCATTGGATATGAGCATCACGCAGTCGTCGGGGACGCGCTTGGCGACAAAGCGGCGGCCGCGCACGGCATTGATCACCCAGGCTTCGTCGCGGTCGGCGACGGTATAGTTGCGCGCTTCGCCCGCATAGCCGTAACGCTCGAGAAGCTCGCGGGCGACTTCGACGGCCTCGCGCGCGGTTTTGGCGCGCTCGGCCATGAGGCGGCGCAGGAGAAAGGCAACACCCCCGTCCGTGAGATCGGTGCTTTCCGCGTCAAAGGCGCTTCCGCCCGCGTTCGAGCAGATGACGAGGCCTGCTTCGTTCGCAAAGCCTTGATCAAATGAGGAACCCGGCGCGGGCGCGAGCATGTTCGACCAATAGACGCCGAGCGTTTCGGGGACCTGCGGCACTTTCGCCATACCGGGTTCGCCCGAGACGACTTCACCCGGGGCGTGCTTGCCGCCCGGGCAGAAAAACTGCTGATGCAGCGATCGGCCGCCCGCATCTTCGTTGTGGCCGACGATGACGCGCCCCGTTTTGGATGCGCGCTTGCCGACGATGATCGTGGTGCACATGGTGCGTGATAGTCCTTGTCGTTGAAATTTTGGGAAAAGAAAAAAGGCGCGCCCCCGAAGTGCCTCGGGCGCGCCGTCAAATTATGCGGTTTAAGCCGCTTTTTGCGCAGCTTCGCGCGCTTTCTGGGCGGCCTCTTCACGCTTCGTTGTGACCGAAGCCGTCATGCCCGCGGCGACGATGAGCGACATGCCGACGAGCGCCGTCGTCGTGACGGTTTCCCCGAAGAGAAGGAAGCTGATCACGGCCGAAATCGGAATGGCCGAAAACCCGAGGCAGGAACTTAAGAGCATGTTGCCGTAGGCGTAGGAGCGCGTCGTGCAGATCTGCCCGAGCGTCGCGCAAAGGCCCATCCCGAGGATGCCGAGAAGCGTCGTCCCTGTCGGCAGGTGCATGCCACCTTCGAAAAGCCACGCGCCCGCGAAGCCGAAAACCGAGCCGAAAACGGTGAAATAGAAGACGATTCGCCAGGAGGGCTCCCCGAGGCGGCCGAGCTCCTTCATCTGCCAGTAGACGGCGAGGTCGACGAGCGCGACCGAGAGGCAGATGAGCGCGGGCACGAGGTCTTCACTGTGGAAGCTCGGCTGCAGCACGATCGTGATGCCCGCAAAGCCCGCGACGATCGAGAGGATGAGCGCCCAGGGCGCGCGCTCGCGGCGCATGAGTGCGAGGATCCAGAAATTCGCCGCCATGAAGAGCGGCGTCGTGTAGATAAGCGTCATGTTCGTGCCGAAGGGGAGCTTGCCGAGCGTATAGAACCAGAGCGCAACGGAAAGCGTCCCAAGGACAGAGCGCTTGATGTTGCCCCATAAATACGGGGTCTTGATGGAGAGGCCGCCTTTAATGACGAAAAAGCCGATCGAAAGAACGCCGAAGATCGAGCGGTAGAAAACGAGCTCGAGCGTGCCGAGTTCGCTGCTCGTGAGCTTCACGAACGCGGCCATGAGAGAGAAGAGCAGGGCGGCGGCGAGCGCCCAGAGGGACTGCTTGAACATGGGTCGGAATCGTAGGCCGCGCGGCGCCGGGCGCAAAAGTCCCGATCGGTTGCGGCGCAGGTTCGAAAAAAGGAGGCCTTCGGGAAAAGGCCTCCTCGGGATCGAGTTCGGATTCTAGCGCGGCCGCGCTAAGCGTGCTTCAACTGCACTGAGAGGCGCGTTCAAAAGGAAGTAACGCCTTAGAAGATGCGGTAGTCCTCGCGGTCGCCGCCTTCTTCTTCAACTTCGCGCACCCAGCGCGGCGTTTTGCCGCAACCTGCCCACCGCTCGCCGTTCGGGCCGAGATAGCGCACCGGCTTGGCGCGGCCGACATTGATCGTGCGGCGATCCTGTTCGGTCACAATCGAAAACCAGTCCCGAAAGCGCAGCTCGTCGCGCTCGATATGGAAATAGCGCACGAGCACCTGCACAAGTTCGATGCCGCGGCGGCGAACGGGGTCGTTGGCTGGCTTCGCAGGGGCTGCTTCCAGACGGCTGAGGGCTTTGAGCACGCGCTCGGATGTTGCGTTCATTTGATGAGTGGAAATCAGTAAGCCGTTGGCAGGCGTGATACCGAAAGTCGGCGGCGGCTGATAAATTTTTTCGCTTAACTACTTACAAATTAGCATCAAGGCTACCAAGTAATTGCTGATTCTGCAAGGGTTTTTTCTTGAGTGTATACAACTAAATGCCTCGCAAGAAGAGAGAGTCGCTTGCTGTTGCGGGAGTTGCAACATGCCTGTAAATGAAGTGAGGAGCGGAAATCGAACCCAAAAATGGCGGGAATGGAAGGGTGAAAAGAGGGGTGTTCGGAAATACAAAACGCAGCCCGAATGTTTGTTCAGGCTGCGTTTATAAAAAAGTTGGGTGAATTGTGGCGACGCTTGGGGAACCTAGGCGTCGGATAAAGCGCGAGCGTCAGTCCTTGAGCACGTTCCGATAGACGTAGGGGAGCGCTGCGGGGGTGCCCGCGGCGCTCTCGGGGGCGAGCGCGAAGCCCGCGGCCGCTGCTTCGAGCGCGACGCTTGCGAACACGAGCGTGCGGCCATCGAGCGAAACCGCGTCGATCACGGCGCCCGTTTCGCTGCCTTCAAAGTAGACGGCGTCGCCCGCTTTCGGCGCGGCGGCGTCGAAAAGGGCGAGCGCGCCGCGGCGCTTTGTTTCGCCCAAGTGCTGCAGGCGCGAGACGACTTCCTGGCCGGGGTAGCAGCCCTTGTCGAAAACGACGCCCCCGGCGAGTTCGAGGTTCGCCGCCTGCGGTGTAAAGCGCTCGAGCGTTTCGGCGAGCACGACGGGCATCCCCGCGGCCATTTCGCTCGCGCGCCACGTACGGTCGTCCGTTTCTTCAACCACGGGGAGTTTGTCGGAGAGCGTGTTTTCGCTTACGAGAAGCGTTCGGGCGCCGGCGGCGGCAAAGCCTTCAACGGCAGCGGCGGGCGTGAGCCCGAGAAGGTAAGCGTCGCCCGCGCGGGTCGTGCGGCCCGTCTGCGGCGCTTCAAGGCCCGCAGCCGCAAGGGCGGCAGCGCCCGCCTCGCCCGTTGCGACGGCAATCGACGCTGCGGCAAGTTCGAGCGTTACCTTCGAGCGCAGTACGTACATGCGAAGGCGCTTGACGAACCCTTCGACAATCGAAGCGGGCACAAGAAGACCGACGGCGCCGTCGGTCATCGGGAAAGCGCGGAACACCGCAAGGAGCCGCCCCTTGGGCGAACAATAGCCGCAGGCGCGCACGGCACCTTCGAGGCCGCGGATTTTCTGAGTAAATTGGCCGTGAAGGAAATCGACGGCGTCCGCGCCCGTGACGCGAACGAGCGCAAGGCCTTGAACGCGGGCAACGGCGGGCGTGATCGTGGAAGTGTTCATGTGAGTCACCGAAAAAGCATTCGGGAAATGGATTCGAAGGCAAAAGCATAGCCGTCCCGCGGATGTCTGTGGAGAAACCTTTGCGAACGGATTCGTTCCTATTCGTTTCTCAGAAGCGCCGAAGCTCACGGTTCGTTGCACTGCGGGCGGCTTCGTCCAGGCGGAGGCTGCGCGCGTCTGCGCTAAACTCGAGGCGGTCCTGTGCTGCGGGAGCGCGAATCGACGCTCGACGAGGCACCTTCCCATTTCGGAGATTTCGAGCGTGACGGCAGAGCACCGCAGCAAACACGGAAAACAGAAGCGCAGACATGCGCACGGCAACAGCGACCCGCAAGCGGCCGCTCGCTTCGAGGGCGCCATGCCCGAGGACGGTCGGGCCGCCGAGTCTGCCAAGAAAGCGGAGCTCTCTCGGGCTGCTGTTGAGAAACAGCCCCATGTGCTTCACTCCGACGGCGTCAAGCCCGGCAGGTCTTGCGAGCCGAGTGAAGCGGTCGACGCGCAGCGCGCCGATATTGCGGTTCAGACCGATGCGGTCAAGACCGACGTGCCCGAAGCGGCGACTGAAACGCTTTCGGCGGCAGCGGCAGCGGCTTCCCCGCTTGGGTCCGATGAGTCCAAGGCGCTCGATGGATCGGCAGAGGGCGTCAAGGTTATTGAAGCAAAGCCTGCCGCAGATCCGGTGCTCGATGCAGCGCCCGCAGATTCAGGTGTTCCGACGTTGACCGATCGTGCTGCGCCCGAAGAAATGCCGTTGAGCGACGAGCGCGGAGCGCGCGAAACGGCCGAGAAGGCGGAAAAGCGCTCGGGGTCGGGCGTTGCCCGCTTTTTCAAGCGGCTATTTCTCCTTATTCTGTTTTGTGCGCTGCTTGCCGCTGCCGGTGCCGGCTGGCTTTATTGGGATGTCTTCAAGCGGCCGCTAGACTTCCCCGGGACGGCTGACACGGTGGACGTCATGATTGAAGAGGGCGACAGCGCACGGCGCGTGATCGATAAGATTCGCGGCGCCGGGATCCGGGTGGCGGACCATCAGGTCCGCGTGCTCTCGCGCCTGCAGCCCGAGGCACTCTCGCGGCTTCATATCGGGCTCTACCGTTTTAAGCGCGGCATAACGGCCGAGGGACTCGTCGAAACATTGAAGGGCGATCCGCTCATCGATCAGCGCATCCGCATTCCGGACGGCGCGCCCGTCTGGGAGATCGAACGCATTCTTGCCGGGGGCGTCAATCTCAAGCAGGATGCGGCGGCGCTCGCGCCCGAAGAACTCAGAAAGCGTTTGGGGCTCGAGGACTACCCGTCGCTCGAAGGCTTCATTGCCCCCGAAACCTACCGCTACGGCTCGGGTTCGAGCGACCTCTCGGTACTTCGCATGGCGGTTGATCGCCAGAAGCGGCTTCTTGCTGCCGCCTGGGAGAAGCGAAGCCCTTTGGCGAGCGCCTTGAAGAGCCCCTACGAGCTTCTCATTCTTGCGTCCATTATCGAGAAGGAGACGGGCGAAAAGAGTGATCGGCACCTCGTGAGTTCCGTGTTCCACAACCGACTCAAGCGAGGTATGCCGCTTCAAACCGACCCGACCGTGATCTACGGGCTCGGCCCTGACTGGCGCGGCCGACTCACAAAACGAGACCTCCAGAAGGAGACGCCCTACAACACCTACAAGATTCGAGCGCTTCCCCCAACGCCCATTTCGAGTCCGACGCCCGCATCGATTGAGGCGGCCGCGAATCCCGCCGACACGGATTTTCTCTACTTCGTCGCGCGCGGGGACGGCACGAGCGAATTCACGACGAATCTGCGCGACCACAATCGCGCCGTTCGCCACTACCTGATCGACAAGAAATCGACGCCCTTCAAGCCCCGCTACGCCAAGGAGCGGCGCCCGGTCGTCGGGAAGTCTTCTAGCGGGAGCGCTTCTGCGAGAAGCGGTGTGCGTGAGGCCGATCAATCGTCCGAGCGGCACTAATACGCGGCTGTGCGTTTGAGAACGCCTTTTGAACGCATCTGAGCGGTTCTGATTTGTTCGCGATTGTGCGAAAATGCTCGCTCGAAAAAAAGCCGGCCCCTAAGCAGCGGCGCCGGCTGGCGCCGCGCAGGTAAGTGAGGCGAGTCGCCCCGGCAAGAAAACAGGCACTGAAGGAGCTTCTTTTGTCCGAGATTGCATCCGACGTGGCGGCGCCAGCAGTGTGCCGCGGTCGATTTATTTCCTTTGAAGGCATTGACGGCGCCGGCAAGACCACACAGATTGCGTCGCTTTGCGAGCGCATCCGCGCGGCGGGCTATGATGTCGTTCTCACTCGCGAGCCCGGCGGCACGCCCTTGGGCGAAAAAATCCGAGGCATGCTCTTAGGCGACGAAATGACGCTCGAGGCCGAAACGCTGCTCTTTTTTGCCGCGCGTGCCGAGCATGTCGCCAAGACCATTCGTCCCGCGCTCGAGCGAGGCGCTTGGGTGATTTCGGATCGCTTTGCCGATGCGACCTATGCCTATCAGGTGGGCGGCAAGGGGCTTGCCGAAGAAAAGGCCCGATCGATCGAAGATTGGACGCTCTCGGGCTTTGCGCCGGATCTGACGGTTCTTTTCGACCTCTCGCCCGAATGTGCGGCCGCGCGGCGCGGCGCGCGCGGCGCCGCAGCAGACCGCTTCGAGCGCGAGGGACTCGACTTTTTCTCGCGCGTTCGACGCCGCTATCTGGAGCGCGCTTCCGCCGCCCCCGAGCGATTTCTTGTTGTCGACGCGTCGCTTGCCCCGGAAGCGATTGCCGCTCAAATTGCCGAGAGGGTTTCGTCGTGGCTTTAGCTCCTTATCCGTGGTTTGAAGAGGCGGCGCAGGCCTTTGCCTCGCAGATCGATCGACTGCCCAACGCCTTTTTGCTTTACGGGCCGCCCGGGATCGGGCTCTACGAGCTCGCCGACAGCTTCGCGAGAGCACTCCTTTGCGAGTCGCCCAACCCCGACGGGAGCGCCTGCGGACGGTGCGCCGCCTGTGCGCTCACGGCCGCGGGTTCGCACCCCGACTACAAGCGCGTGCTCTCCGAGGCGATGTGCGAGCGTTACGAAGTGCCCTATGAGCGCGCCGAAAACGAGCGCCCCGACAGCAAAAAAAAGGCGAGCCGCGAAGTGCGCATTCATCAGATCCGCGCACTTGCGGACTTTGTCGGCCTCAATGCCAACCGCGGCGGGCGCCGCGTGATCGTCATTTACCCCGCCGACATGGTGCGCGCCGAGGCGGCTGCCGCGCTCTTGAAGTCGATGGAGGAGCCGCCCGCGGACCTCATTTATATATTGGCGGCCGAAGATATCGACGCAGTGCTCCCGACAATTCGTTCGCGTTCGCGGCTTTTGCGCGTCGCGGTGCCCCCGAAGGCCATGGCGCTCGACTTTTTGCGCGACAAAGGCGTTGCCTCGCCCGAAGAGGCGCTTGCGCTCGCGGGCGGCGCACCCTTGGAGGCGCTCGAGCGAAACCCGGCTGAGCGGCTCGACGCGGCGCTCGAAAGGGCGCTGCTTGACATGCTCGAGCGCGGCACGATTGCGCCCGACGAGATTCTCATCGCCGCGCCCAAAAGCTACTCGGTGCCTGCTTTCGGACTTTTGCTCTCGCGTTGGTCGCACGACCTCATGCGAACGAAGTCGGGGCTCTCGCCGCGCTACTTCATTAAGCGCGCTGATGCGCTCGCGCGCCTCGCTGCCCGTACGGACTTTGAGCGCCTTTCGGCACTCGAAAAGCTTGTCGCCTCTGTGCGACGCAGCGACGAGCATCCGCTCAACCCCAAGCAGGTTTGGGAGTCGGCGCTCCTTCACTACGCTTCGCTCTGGTCGTCGGCGCGCTGAGATGCGAGGCGCTCTGCCGGCAGGAGATGCTCATCCATCAGAGCGCCTTCATGTCGGCCATGGCTTCGCTCATCTTTTCTTCTTCGGGCGAGAGGTAGCGCCCGGTCGTCGCAACCGAGGCGTGCCCCATCGCCGCCTGCACGACGTTCACGCTCATTTTCCCAAGCGCGGTCACGGCAAACGTGTGGCGGAGCCAGTGCGTGGATGAAGCGCGCAGTTTGGCCGCGTCCATGGGGCTCTCGGCCGCAATGTCATTGGCAACCGTTTCAAAGAAAGCTTCGAGTACGCGGTAGAGGCCGCTGCGGCTCATGGCGCCGCCCGGGTTGCGGCCGCGCCCGAGGTTGACGAGTAGCGGCGTTTCCGGATCGCACCCGGCAACACCGGCCAAATTGCGCGCGTGAAGGGCCGACTCGATGATCTCGACCTGTTCGGCGTTGAGCGGCAGCCGCCGCACTTTGCTGCCCTTGCCGACGATTTCAATCGCGCGGCGCTCGCGAAAGCCGATGCGCCGCGTCGTGATCCAGCCCGCACGGGCGTCAAGCATTTCGGAGGCGCGCATGCCGAGGCTTTTTCCCATCATGAGGATGAGCTTCATGCGTTCACGTGGCCAGCCTTCCGGCAGGAGCATCAGTCGTGCCGTGACGGCGTGCCACTGCTCGGGCGTAAGCGATCGGTCGGCAAATGCCTGCGGAGCGCCTTCGCCCTTCAAAAGCGGCACTTTGGGACTGACCTGGTCGAACGGATTGAAGATGAGGTAGCCCGTCTTCTTGAGAAAGTTGAAGAGCTGCCGCACGACTACGATGGCGTTGCGGCGGCTCGCGACCGAAAGCGGGCCGTTGAAAGGGCGCCAGCCGCCGTGGCTGCGGGGCACGTTTTTCGGACCGAGCCAGCGCGACTGCGGCTCGCGCCATTTGGCGGCAAACGCTTTGTCGTCCAAGCGGCCGAGATTTTCTAGCCAGCGCAGGTACTGCGCGGCGTCGCCCGCGCGAATCGAGGAGAGTGCCGTGCGCTTTTCGACGAGGCACCAAAGAAGAAAGCGCTCCGCTTCTTTTCGATAGTTGCCGAACGTGTTGGGATTGCCCGCGCGGGCATTGAGCCAGATGCGGATCGCTTCAAGGTCGTTGTCGGCATTGAGCGCGCAGCCGATCAAAGGTGCGCGGTTGATGCCGTTCGCGCCGCTGAGCGATTCGGGCAGAACAATCTCTTCGATCGGCCGAACTTGCGGGTCGTATTCGGGGAGCGTTCTGGCTGTCGACGTCGCATTCATTCGACTTTGTGCTGCCAACTGTGGGGTTGTCGCACCTTTGGGCGGCTCCGCGCCAGCGATGCCGGCCGGGGCTTGCCCCGGAAGAAAAAAACGCGCGGTGATTTCGCCGATCGCTTCGCCGAACTTCGCGAGCCAAAGCATCAGGAGCTGCGCTCGCTGTGCGTCGATTCCTTCAAAAACACGAAACCAATTGGCGCCCTGCGTGGCGGCGCACTCATAGAGGTCTTCGAGCGTCTCGAGTCCTTTGGCGGCGAGCGGCTGCGCAAGGTCGGCGGGCAGCACTGCTTGAAGCGCCTCGTCATAGCGAAGGGCGCGCTGCGGAAGCGCGGCTGCCAGTCGATCCAAATCTTCTCTGCGCATGGGGGTTTGGGCGGAAAAATAAAAACCGAGACGTCACATTATGATGAATTTTCCTTGATTCGGTTTGATGGGCGGCTTGTTCTGCGGTGCGTGCCGTTTCGGTGTGCCGCAATCGAGCCCGATTGACGGCAATGAGCCGTTCGGGCGTCGAGGCCGCACCGTAAAGCCCGGCGACACCTCTATACTTTCCGAAAAGAATCACAAAAAACCGCCGCTCTTTGTGCAACGTGAGACATAAAGGGGCGGTCGGTTGTCTTCAGCATCTCTGTCGACCATGTTCAGCTTGCGCTCACTGCTGCGTTTCCATTGTTCATTGTTGCCCGCGTCTCAATCTCGCCGCGCGGCGTCCCGTCTTTGTACGGTACTTTTGGCTTTGCTCTTTGCCTGGACATTTGCATGGACGGCCGCTGCCGATACGTTGGGCGCCGAAGAAAAGCCGCCGCGACAGAGCACGAGCTCCTATATCGGCATGGGGATGGCAACGGGGACGCCTTCGGGCGACGTGCGTGCGGCGATTCAGCCGCAGCTCCATACGTTGAGCGTTCCCAATGGGGTTCTTGCGACGAAAGTCGAAGCCAGCGATCTCTTCTCGCTGCCGACGCCGATGGAAATTCGCCGCGTGCTTCGTATCGGCATTCAGGCTTCGCTCGGCGAAAGCATTTACGCGCCGTGGCTCGCCTATACGGTCGAGGAACTGCGTTACGCGATCGGCCGCGAACGCGTGCGCATTTTGTGGCTTGACGACAATTCGCTTCTTTTGGGCGTGCAGAGCCGACAGCTTGACTTCGTGCTGAGCGACCCCGATACCGTGCTTCGCATGCAGCGCGGCGACGTCATGGAGACGCTCGCCTCCTTTAAGCCCAACGAAGCCGGGCGCGCCGAAGACGGTCAGGCAGGCGTTCTCTTCATGAAGCGTCAGACCGTACAGGCATCGCCTTCGGCGCCCGGCGAGGTGCCGATCGAATTCGCTCGCGGCAAGAGCATGGCGGCGACCGCGCCCGACAAGCTGGCTGCCTGGCTCGCGCCGGCGGCCGCTCTGGTTCGTCACGGCATTCGGCTCGAACAGATTCACGCCAATACCACTTTTTACGGCGAGGACGAAGAGGCGGTACTGCGTGCGGTGCTCGACGGCGAAGAGCGCATCGGCATGCTGCCGAGCTGCTCGCTCGAGCGGATGCAGGCGGCAGGAAAAGTGCACATTGCCCGAGACCTCACGATTCTCGGCGCAGCGCACAACGATCGGCTCGCCTGCGTGCACTCGACGGCAACCTATCCGGGCTGGAGCTTTTCGACGCTTCCCACGACGGACCCCGCACTCAAAAAGAGCATGAACGCGCTCCTCTATTCGATGAGCAATGCGAGCTACGGCGGCGAGTGGACACTTCCGGCGCTTAACCGCGCGGTCTTCGACATGTTCTACGAACTGAAGATCGGCCCTTACGCGGACCTTGCGTCCTGGAGCTTTGAGCGCTTTATGCGCGAGAACGCAGAAGGTCTCGCACTCTCGATTCTCGCGACCTTCATCGTCATTTCCTATGTTGTGAGCTTGTCGGTGCTCGTGCGCCGCAAGACAAAGGAGCTGCGCGAGGCGCTCGAAGCGCGCGACCTCATTGAAGCGGAGGCCGCACAGTCGCGCGCGCATATTGCGAACCTCGAGCGCACGGGGATCGTCGGGCAGATGTCGACCATCATTGCGCACGAATTGAAGCAGCCCCTTTCGGCGATCATGAATTACGCCAACGGCCTGCACCGAAGGACAAAGGCGGGTAAGTTCGATCAGGAGAGCTTCAACTGGGCGCTCGAAGAGATCGTTTCGGAAGCCGACCGCGCAAGTGAAATCGTCAACCGCGTGCGCGCGTACGCCAAGCATGACTATCCGCCGAGAAAGGTGACGGATTTGGCCGACGTCATCTCGAACGCCATCACGACATTCCGTCGCTCGCGTCAGACGCGCGCCGAGATTGTCGTGCGCGTGAGCCGGCACTCGATGGCCGAAGTCGACGCTTGGGAAATCGAATTGGCGGTCCTCAATCTCTTAAAGAACGCGGCAGACGCCGTTTCGGGCGTTTTCCACCCGCAGATCGAGGTGGCGCTCGAGCCGCTTGACGCAAAAACCTGGGCGCTAACGGTGGCGGACAACGGCCCCTACCTCTCCGACGAGCAGCTCGCCCTCTTCTTTAAGCCCCTGCAAACAACCAAGGGCGCCAAGGGGCTTGGACTCGGGCTTTCTATCATCGCCAACATCGCCGAACGGCATGCCGGCCGCATTACGGTTGAGCGCAACGGCGCGCGCGGCGTGAAGTTCACCTTTACGCTGCCGCGCATTCCCGATCCCGAGGAAAAGCTCGAAGACGTCATGCTGCCGCCGCAGCTTGCGGTCTATGAGGGCGAGGACAAGACGCGCGGCGAAAATCCACCGAAGGCGCTCCCTCTGGGCGAACAAAAGAACTGAGCCTATCCAAACGTCTCAAGGGTGGCGGCTGCCAAAGAGGAAGTTCGCGGCGGCAGCCGATTGAACGCAAACGCGTAAAAGACGAAGCGGTGGCCCAATTCAAAATTCGGGCGCCGCTTCGTCTTTTGCATTTTGAGCGTTTGCTCATTGGGCGGGATCGCGGTGTACCGGTTCGGCACCAGACGCGAAATCGATATTCGTCTTACGAGCGAAATGTCGATTTTTTTATTTCCCGAGCGCGCGGACGGGAGTACAAAAAGACGCGGCGAATCGTGCTCGAACGGTGTCCTGCAAGGGAGCGCGGTCATGCGCGAAATCCGTCCGACGGTCTAGTACTGCGGGAGGATGCCTACAGGTCGGCAGCAGGAAGCCGCAGCAGAAAGGTCGGCGTTTAGATTTTCTTAACTATTGAACACTTATCATCGATAGTATTTCATCTAAAAACAGATGAGGATAAACCCTAATTAAGATGAATTCTTAAGAATCGAATCCCTCAAAAGTCCCTGTTTACAGTTGTTTTATGTAAAAAGCTTAAAGTAGTCAGGTGATAGGGGATCTTGCATGAATTTTCGCAGTATTGGAATCGACGTTTACGGTAAACGGAAAAAAATGCGATGAAAAGGCTTTTTTATCTTTAAGAATTACTTAATGAGAGGTAAATTCGTTCGGTTTTATTGAATAACCTGTTTTAGGTGAAGAGGGACATCAATTTTGTGTTAAAAATTCATAAAAATCAGAATAGTTACTTAAATTCACCTCTAAGAGAGTAGGTAAAAACGCGATGTCGAAAAATTTGCCTGTTGACGCCGACGAAAAGAATCGAGCTTTGAGGGACAAAGATCTTTCTTAAATCGAAATTAAGGAGTACAGTGCAGGCGTGGTTCCGCGAGGGACTGCTTTTGACCTCAAAGAAGCCGAATCGAAAGAAGAGGCCCGATAAACCCCCCTACGAAGAGACCCGTAAGGAGCTAAATATGACCAAGCAACACAAGCTTCTGTCTCTGGCCGCTTGCCTCAGCACCGCTTTTGCCGCGACGGCTTTTGCCGCTGACGCCCCGGCTGCTGCCGACACCCAGAAGGTGGATCTGCCGCGCACGCTCGAAGGTTATGTCGCTCAGGACAAGGCGTTCTGGGACTACCTCAAGGCGAATCACCCCTACTTCAAGTCCTATTTGAAGGAAGGCCGTGTGGTCGGTAAGTTCACGATGTCCGACCGTAACGAAGAATGGGTTGAATTCGGCGGCGGCGACAAGTACGCCGAAAAGACGGGCCGTCACACTGCCGTGACGTATCGTCTGCCGTATGAATCCTTCCTCGATCTGCCGAACAAGTTCGTCGGCCCGAAGAAGTGCGGCGAATGCCACCCGGCGCAGTACGAACGTTGGGAACGTTCGCGTCACAACAAGATCGTCCGCTTCCCGGAAGAACTGACGGAAGTTGGCGGCGACCTGAAGAAGCCGCTCTACAACTCCAAGGCCTCCGTCCTGCCGGAAGGCGTTGAAGCCGACGACATCTACGTCACGATGGGTACGCCGCGTACGAAGTACGGCTTCGTCGACAAGTGGCTTGTCCGTGGTACCTACCACGTTGAAGGCGGTAACCTCTCTGCCGGTACCGGTAAGATGGTCGCCGGCGGTAACCAGTTCTCCCGCAACTGGGCCGAACACATCACCCCTGAAGTTGCCAAGAAGATCAACGCTTGGGATCCGACCTTCCCGACCAAGCTCGAAGACTTCGGCGCTCAGTCCTCGAACGTTTGGGGCTTCAACTCCTACGGTTCTTCGAACCGCACGCAGGCCATGTTCCAGCCGGGTTCGTCCTACTGCGAAATCTGCCATACGTGGAAGTTCGACTTCAAGAGCCAGGATGAACTCTTCGCCGCTCTCGGCGACGCCAAGAAGCTTCGCGCTCACACGGTTGCGAAGGGCGTCTCCTGCGAAGAATGCCACGGCGCAGGTGCTCACCTTTACGGTGCCCGCGGTGCCGGCATGCCGTCGAACTGCGAACGCTGCCACCAGCGCTTCGTCTACAACGCCGACGATGCCGCCAAGAACTTCAAGACCCCGTTCAACACCTACTTCAAGAGCTTCTGCCCGGCTTGCGGTACCGAAGGTTCGCAGTCGCACTACACGAAGCACTATCAGAAGGGCATGCGCTGCACGACCTGCCATGACCCGCATGAAGTGACGTCGAACGACTGGGCTTCGCACTACACCGTCCCGAACCTCAAGAAGGAATGCCAGGACTGCCATACGACGGCTGCCTACTTCTTCTCGAAGGGCGGTACGCACAGCCGCAACAGCTGCACGTCCTGCCATATGCCGATGATGGGTTCGTGCGAAAACTTCGCCTCGATCCAGCGTCCTGACCTCGCCGGCTTCGACAACGTCCGCCGCTCGCACATCTGGCGCATCCTGGTCGACCCGGAAAAGAAGTCGATCAACCCGCCTGACGGCGCCAAGGACCGCAAGCTGACGAACCCGAAGGGCTGGCACCTCACGAAGGACGATGGTCGTCCCTACCTTGACCTGATGTGGACCTGCGGCCGCACGGCCTTTGCCGATAAGTACGTTGTCGATGCGATGGGCTGCCACAGCCCGATCCAGTCGAAGTTCCCGGAAAGCATGCGCTTCAAGGATCAGAAGACCATCTACAACAAGGTTCTCGCTTGGCAGACCCCCGTCAAGGAAGGCTATGCGAAGGTCATCGCCGACCTGACGAACATCAACGACATGCTCAAGATCGCGAAGCTCTCGACGGCCGACCGTGCTCAGGCTCAGCTCTATGCTGAAGAAGCCCGCATCAACGCCGCCAAGATCAAGGACGACGGTTCCTGGGGTGTCCACTCGCCGCAGTTCTCGAAGCAGTTGATCAGCGAAGCCCAGACGTATTGCGAACAGGCTCTCGCTATCATCAACGGCGCCAGCAAGACCGCCAAGAAGTAATTCCTGCGTGAATCTTGCCTGACTTTCGAGAAAAGTCGCTAGGCTAGTAGAAAGCGCCGATCGTGCAAACGATCGGCGCTTTCGTCCTATTGGGCCCGATAAGTCGGATGCAAAGTCTTCTCCGATCGGGAAAACGAGCAGGAGGGGCCGATCCTCGAATAACGTCTGCTTAATGTTGTCTCGATAAGCTGAACGCATGATGCGGCTTCGTGCGTTCGATATGAACGGCTTGCGAAGGAGCCGCACGAGGCTCCACTTCAGATCAGGCAGAAATACATATGAAGACCAAGCTTCTTGCGCCCATTTGTGCGGCGCTCGCCGCCTTTGCGGTTGTTCCCGCCGCGAACGTACAGGCCGCCGAAGGTCAGACGGTGCAGCAGATGCGCCAGGCGATTCCGCTGTCCCTGAGCCGCGTCGCCAAGGTGATCGGTCAGCCCGGTGTCTATCTCTTTGATTGCAACCCCGAAGACATCTACGAGCAGAGCCATCTGAAGGGCGCCATCAAGACGAACGTTGAAGGCTGGGAAAAGCTCTTGCCCAAAGACAAGAAGAACACATTCCTCATCTTCTACTGCATCAATCGCCTCTGCAATGTCTCGTTCGAGATCTCGCAGGTTGCGATTGAAATGGGCTACGAGAACGTCTATCTCATGCCCGACGGCATCCAGGGCTGGGTACAGCACGGTTATGAATTCGAAGGCACGGGTCGTCAGGATCCGGGGCTCGAAGCGGCGCGTCAACGCCGCGAAGCGCAGCAGTAAGCTGCAACCTCCCGGCCGGCTGCGTCTCTGCGCTCAATTGCCGGCCGATACCCTCGATCGGTCTGAAGGCGTACGCCCGTGCGGACTTGCGTCGCACGGATTTCCCCTGTCGCTTTGAGTCCGTCCTTTTCCGATTCGGGAGCTCGTCATGAAGAAACCCGCCTTTTTCTCCGGTTTTGTGATGATGATCGTCGGCGCAGCGCTTGCGCTCGCCGCCATGTACGGACTGCCGCACTGCGGCGGTGAAACGCCCATGCGCTGCATTTGGATGCTGCGTGCTGTGGGCGGACTCGGTATGGTTATCGCCGTTCTGGGCGTTGCGATGCAGTTTGCCGCTCGCGAGATCGCGATGGGGCTGCAGATCGCCAACGCGTTGAACGGCATCCTTGTTGTGTCGCTTGCGACCTTCCTGATCGGTGCCTGCCCGAATCCGCTCATGCGTTGCCACACGATCACCGAACCCGTGCTCGTCGTCTGGGGTGCCGCCATTGCGCTCGTTGCGCTTGCGGACTTCTGGCGCCTCTCGAAGAAGCACGACTGACGAATTTGGGAGCGGTCGCATGCGCCTGAAGCGTACGCAGCCGCTTGACGAAGCTGCAGCCGCCCCGCGAGGGGACCGATAGGACTGCAGACGTCCCGCTTCCTCAGGCAAGCGGGCATTTCCATACGGTAGAACGATGCCGCCACTCTCCTCATTGCGCATTGCGCTCGCCAATCTCTCGCAAAAGCCCTTCCGCTCGATGAGTCTCGCGCTCATCGTGGCCATCTTCTCCTTCATGCTTTTCTCGGGCACCATGGTTTCGGCCAATCTGCAGGCGGGCATTCAGTCGCTCTCCGCCCGCATGGGGGCGGACCTCCTCGTCGTGCCGCAGGGCGAAGGCAAGAAAATCGAAAGCGTCATTCTTCGTGCCGAACCCACGACCTTCTACATCGACGAGTCGCTCCTCAATGTCGTGCAGAAAATCGACGGCGTCGCGCAGGCTTCGGGGCAGCTCTTCATTTCGTCGCTTGACGCGCAGTGCTGTTCGGTGAAGGTGCAGCTGATCGGTATCGACCAGGCAACGGACTTTGTTGTCGGTCCTTGGTTGAAGAAAGCATCCGACCATCCGCTCAAAGAGAATGAAGTCATCGTCGGCGACTACATCTTCGGCGAGATCGGCTCCGAGCTCATGTTCTACAACCAGAAGTTCAAGATCGTCGGACGACTTGAACCGACGGGCATGGGCTTTGACTCGTCGATCTTTATGACGCTCGATATGGCGCGCAAGCTCGGGGAAATCGCCACGCCCGAAAAAGCCGATCAGATTGAAAAATCGCTCTCGGCCATCCTCGTGCGCGTTAAGCCCGGCGTCGACCCGATTTCGATTTCCGACGGCGTGCTCGACCAATTGGGGCTGCGTGCGAACGTCAATTTCGTCTTCGCTTCGAACATGATGAGCGACACGTCGGCGAAACTTCAGAAGATCGTAGGCGTCATGTACTCGGTCGCGGGCGTCTTCTGGCTCGTCGCTGCGCTTGTCATGTTCGTCGTCTACTTCTTTGCCTTCAACGAACGTCAGAAAGAATTCGCCACGTTGCGCGCGCTCGGTGCCTCGAAGCGCCGCGTGATCGGGATCGTCCTCGGCGAATCGACGATGCTCTCGACAATCGGGGCCGTCGTCGGGATTTTCTTCGGCTTTATTGTCGTGAATTTCTTCTCGGTGTCGATTTCGAAGACGATCGGGCTGCCGTACCTTGCGCCTGAAGCGGCCGCTTGGATCGAAGCCTTTGCGATTGCGCTCGTTGCCGGCGTCATCACCTGCCCGCTTGCGGCGCTGCCGACCGCCTGGCGCATCGGCCGCAAGGACATCTACACGTCGCTGCGCGAAGGAGAATAGCGAAATGGCCAATCTCATCGAAGTGAAGAATGTCGGCAAGCGCTACGAACGCGGCGGCCGCCCGTTCTGGGCGCTTCGCAACGCGACGCTCGCTGTCGCTGAAGGCGAATTCGTCACGCTGCTCGGTCGCTCCGGCTCGGGCAAATCGACGCTTCTCAATATCATCGTAGGGCTCCTTTCGCCGACCGAAGGCGAAGCCGTGCTTTGCTCGACGCCCCTCTCGGGGCTTACCGACGAGGCAGCTTCGGAGCTGCGCAACCGCTCGGTCGGCTATGTCCCGCAAGGCGCGGGCGTGCTCTCGACGCTGACGGTGCTCGACAACGTTCGTTTGCCGTGGTACCTCGCCCACCGTGGTCCGGAACCCGAAGGCCGCGCGCAGCAGCTTCTCGAAGAGGTCGGCCTTGGCGACCTCGCAAACCAGTATCCGAGTGCACTCTCGGGTGGGGAGCTGCGCCGTGTCGCGATTGCGCGCGCGCTCATGTGCGAACCGAAGGTGATTGTCGCAGACGAACCTACGTCAAGTCTCGACGCGCAGACGGCGCGCGAAGTCGTTTCGATTTTCCGCCGCTTGGCCGACAAGGGGACGGGCGTTCTCATGGTGACGCACGATACCTTCAGCGTCGACGTTTCGGACCGGCTCTACGACATGGCCGAAGGCGTGCTCACCGAACGCGCGAAAGCCTGAAGCGGCTTGCCGCAGACGGTGCTTAAGGTTGAACGAGCGCTTTGCTCGCTACAATCCGACGCATCAGACCGCATCAATTTCCTCATCTAGGAGACAGGAACATGTTTCGTCGTCAATTCGTCGCAGCCGTCCTCGGCTCGGCCCTCATTGCGCTTTCCGCCGGTGCCGCCGCTGCCGAACAGAAGAAGGAGCCCTTCCCCGTCGCGGGCAAGGTGACGGTGGTCGACTTCGGTGCGCCCTGGTGCGCAGGCTGCCCCGAAACCGAACAGGTCATGCGCGACCTGCAGAAGGAGTACGGCGATAAGGTCGCGTTCGTCATCATCAATGTCGACGAGTATCGCGGCATTGAAGACAAGTATCTTATCGAAACGATGCCTTCGCAGATGTTCTACGACAAGACGGGTGAACCGATTTGGATCCACAAGGGCCAGATCGATCACGATACGCTTCGCGAGCGCGTCAACATCCTGCTCGAAGGACCGGATGAATCCGATAAGAAGTGATCTTGGGGTGCGCCGTCCGCAAGCTTTGTATGGCGGGCGGCACGAAAACCAATCGTTCAATTGGAGAAGCCGCTCGGCAGCGAATGCCGGGCGGCTTTTTAGCGCGACCGAGCTGGATTGAACGGTCTGTCGCTCAATAGCCCGGCAGACAGTTTTTCCGGCATCGACGATTCACGGTTGACGGCAGATGGTTCCTGCGTTGTATCCGCCGAATCCGATACGTCGCAGCCCGCATAGGTCGCGAAGAGGCCGCGCAGCCAGACGAGAGCCGGATCTCGGTCCGTTCTCTCGTGCCAGATGATGCGCGTGTAGTAGAGCGTCGCTTCCTGGCCGTTCGGACCGTAGGGGAGCACCGTGAGTGGCTCGCGCAGATAGGTTGTGAGCGCGAGCGCCGTGTCTTTCGGAAGAATGGCCGTGAAATTCGTGCGTTCGAGGAGTGCCGGAACGGCTAGGAAATAGGGCACAGAGAAAGCGGCATCCTGAACGCTGCGTCCGAGAAAGCGACTCTCGTCGAGAACGAACTGCTGGCGTTCTTTGAGCGAACGGTTCGAGACCACGATCTTGCGGTAGCGAGAGATCTCCTCAATCGGCAGCTCACCATGCTCGAGCCAGTACTTCTCGAGCGGGTGCCCCTTTCGCACGCAAAGCGAATACGTCACCGGATAGAGAAGCTTCTCGCGAAAACTCGGCAGGATCGGGCGCGTTGAGGGCAGCACGGCGAGGTCGATGGCACCCGACGCGAGTTCGTCAAAGAGGTCGTCTTCGATTTGGCGGATTTCGACGCTCACCCCGGGGGCACTTTCGCAGAGCTTCTCGAGGACGCCGAGCATAACGGCAAAAATGGCGTTGTCGACCGCCCCGATGCGGAAGGTTCGCTTGAGGGTTGCGGGCGAAAATACTTCCGGCTCGAGCAGATCGGCGCTCGAACGAATGATCGATCGGATCACGGGCTCGAGCGCGAGAACGCGCGCTGTCGGAATCATGTTGGGCGTCGAGCGCAAAAAGAGCGGATCGCCCAGGAGTTCGCGCAGGCGCTTCAGGCGTCTCGAGGCGCTCGAGAGATTGCTCGCCGTGGCTTTGGCGGCTTCCGTGAGTGAGCGAGATTCGATCAGTGCGCAGAGAAAGCGCATGTCGCCGAGCGAAATGTCATCAAGCAAAGCTTCGTTCGATGAAATTGAGGACGGTTCCGAAGACATCTTCATAAAAAGGAATTGTGTATCGCACTTTCAGCAAGAGACCTGAGGAACATCAGTCTATTGCTGCGGCGGGGCTCTTCCTAGAATTTTAGCGAGCCCGAAGAGGCGTTCCGAGTGGAAATTCTCTGTGCTTCGCGGGCTGCGTTCTGTTGCAAAGGGCTGATTTAGACGTGCGAAACGACCAGCACGCAACTTGAGGCCCCAATCCACGCAGACGATTCCAACAAACAAAAGGAGATACTCAGATGGATATCCGCCAAACGATTCTTGCCGGTGCCGTTGCTTTTGCCGCCGCCGCCTCTCTTTCGAGCGGCGCCATGGCAATGGGCGGCGCAAGCGGTGCGCACGTCACCTACCCGACGACGGGCAAGATCGGCGCCGTGATCATGAACCCGTACAAGATTGCGCCGCTCACGGCCGTCATTCGCAACGGCGGCTATGTCCTCACGGACATCACGGTTCGCATCGTGCCGAAGGAAGGCGGCCAGGAAATCAAGTACAAGGTGAGCGACGCGCAGGCGCGCACGCACGGCGGCATCCCGGTTTTCGGCCTCTACGGCGGCTATCGCAACACGGTTGAGGTCTCCTACACGAAGACGGCGTTCGGCAAATCCGAAAAGGTCTCCGAAAGCTACAAGATCTATGCGCAGCCCGCGTCGCTGCAGCAGGCCGGTTACGCCGGCGTGCGCGACTCCTTCTTCAAGGTCAACGTCAAGAAAGTCGACCCCGAATTCAAGGACCGTCTCATCCTCGTCAACAACATGATCGCCGCGCCTGCGGACTCGACGCGTGCCGTCTGGAACAACCCGATCGGCGGCGCGCTCGAATGGAACCGCTATCCGCAGAACGCCATCATCGACACGACGGGCGAAATCCGCTGGTACATGAATCCAGACCCCATCTTCGACTTCAACGACATTTACAAGGCCGGCATCATGATGGGCTTCCGTCAGAACAAGGACGGCGCCTTCACGTGGGGCTACGGCCAGCGCTACGTCAAGTACGACCTGATGGGCCGTGAAATCTGGAACCACCGCCTGCCCGACGGCTACAACGACTTCTCGCACGCGATGGATCCGATGCAAAACGGCCACTATCTCGTTCGCGTCGCTTCGTCCGACGTCAAGCGCCCCGACGGCAAGCATGTCCGCTCTGTCCGCGACGTGATCATTGAAGTCGATGAAAACGGCGTCGTCGTTGACGAATGGCGTCTCTTCGACATCCTTGACCCCTATCGCGACGTCGTTCTGAAGGCGCTTGACCAGGGTGCCGTGTGCCTTAACATCGATGCCTCGAAGGCCGGTCAGACGATGACGGCCGATCAGCTCGCCGCGCAGGACAAGAACGACCAGTTCGGCGATATCGTGGGTTCGGGTGCGGGCCGCAACTGGGCGCACGTCAACTCCGTCGACTATGACCCGACCGACGACTCGATCATCATCTCTTCCCGTCACCAGTCCGCGCTTATCAAGATCGGCCGCGACAAGCAGGTGAAGTGGATCATGGGTTCGCCCGAGGGCTGGAGCGACAAGTACAAAGACAAGGTCCTCACGCCGGTCGACAAGGACGGCAAGCCCATCAAGTGCGAAGGTTCGACCTGCGAAGGCGGCTTTGACTGGAGCTGGACGCAGCATACGGGCTGGCGCATCGACTCGAAGTCCGACAAGAACATCTTCTATCTCTCGGTCTTCGACAACGGCGACGCCCGCGGCATGGAACAGCCCCCGATGCCCGACATGAAGTATTCGCGTGCCGTGATCTACAAGATCGACCAGAAGAAGATGACGGTCGAACAGGTTTGGGAATACGGCAAGGAACGCGGCCACGAATGGTACAGCCCCGTGACGTCGCTCACCGAATACATGCCGGACAAGGATTCGGTGTTCGTCTACTCGGCCACGGCCGGCGCGGCCTTCAACTTCAAGACCGGCGCCTTCGAATCGGCCCCGAACCCCTTCATCAACGAGTTCAAGTGGGGTGCGAAGGAACCGTCGCTTGAAATTCAGCTCGAAAACACCTCCGGCTACCAGGCCATGGTGGTTGACGTTCAGAAGGCCTTCAACGCCAAGTAATTTTTCGAGAGCGCCGCAGCGGGGCGCACATCAACGGATCTTCAGCCGTTGCGCCCCGCCTGCAACGCATCTTCACCTTCGTCAGTTTCTCTCTGACTTCGTCCCGGGAAAGCCTCTGCGCCGACTCGGGATTTTTTTCGAACGCTGGACTTGCTTTTCGCGAATTCAGACGCGAACAAGTTCGATGCCTTCCGCATGCCCGAGATTGCGTCCGTATTGCTTGTCGACCGTGTTGTTCCAGTGCTCGTGCACGCCGAGCGACAGCACGCGCCGACCCGAGCCGTCTTCGTAGGGGGTGCCCGACGGGGCGCTTCCCGCGAGTGCGGCTTCGTGCAGGTAGTTTTCGACGCCGTCGTTGCCTTTCAATGCCGAATTGCGCGAGGTCATGTTGGGCTCGTTCATCAAAAAGTCGGCTCCAACCGAGTCGATTGCGACCGGATCCTGCGACGCAAAAAGACTCGCAGAGAAGCCGCCGTTAAAGGGCGGCATCGACCACTTTGCTGCCGCTTCCGTCAAAGCGACGCTCTCGCCCGTCGCTGTCAAAAGGCCGTCGAGGAGGTAGAGCACGGTTTTGCCGCCGAGATGCGCGTGTGCCATCAGGTCGACGAGTACGGAATAGTCGCCGCGGCTAGCGCCCGCAACATTGCCGTGCAGACCGGCCGCTTGCGGAGCGCGCATGCGGTCGCCGTTGACAAACGAACCGAAATGGTTTTTGCCGCAAAGCGTAAGACCGTAGCAATGGCCTTTGAGGTTCGCGAGGTTGATGAGGTATGTCGCTTCGGTAACGCAGTGCGGAATATAGGAAGCTTCGCCGCGAATCGAACCCGCCCAGCGAATGCGTGCCGAGCGGTCGGGTTCGGCGTCGAGTGCAGTTCCCGGCGCCCGATGCCGGAACTGTACGTGCTCGTATTGGCCGGCAGCGACGTATTGCATGAGGTAATTCGGAAAAATGCGCCCCGCGTCGTAGAAGACGATGTCTTCTGGCGAGGCGCCGAGGTGCTCGACCAGATTGTCGAGAAGCGCACGCATGAGGACGGCATTGCCGTAACTCTCTTCCGTGAAGCCCGGCGCGCTAGAGCCGTAGGCGCCCGAACCGTTCATATTCACTTTGACGGCAATTTTTTCGCGCGAGCGGTAGCCCGTCTGCGTCTCACTCGAGTTGCCAAGCCTTCTGCGGTTGTGCGCAACAAAAAGCTTCATCCACGCGCGTCGCATGACGTCCGCCGGCGGCGCCTCGTCAATCGCTGCCGGCACGGTTTCTCCCGCGAGGGACGCAATCGCGCGCTCGAGCATGCGGCGAACGACTTCGTGGTTATAGTGCTCGAGCTCCCACCAGTAGCCTTCGCCCGTCCAGTGAACGGCGTTCGGGGCGTGCACCCAAGCAACACGCCCCGGCATCACGCCGATGCCGCGCCCGAGCGCCGCGTGTTTCCGGAAAACGTTTGCGTCCGGAAACTCGGCTTTGGGCGTCCCGACTTCGTTCGAGCGGGTCCGCTCGGCAGAGAGGTCGGTCGCGGCAGCTGTTGCTGCTGCTGCGGAGGCGGCAGCGGCTAGGAGTGAACGACGGGAGAGCGACATGATGGAATTCCTCGGGAGGCGATGGGAAAGAGCGGGAAGGCTGAACTTCTCGGCCGATTGTTCGAGCGCTCGTTAAGGTCGAGCGTCCGTTTGCTTGAGCCAAAAGGCGACTTCCGGACGAATCGTGTCGTCAGCGGGCGCACGGAGCGCGAGACCGGGGGCGACTTGCGCTTGCGGGCAGGCAGCCGCCATCGCTTCCGGAATGTCGCCGAGATTGCTTCCCATGTGCGTCGTGAACGGCAGGATGCGCTTCCCGGCAAAGCCTTCGCTGCGCAGAAAGTCCGCGAGCACGGCGGGCATCGTGCCGCTCCAGACGGGCGACCCGATGATGTAGATGTCGGCATTGCGAAGTGCTTCAGGGAGCGGTGCTTTGGGGCGGACGCAAATGCCGGCTTTCTCGTCGGCTTTGACTTTGTCGGCGACGGCACGCATCTTGTCCGGATAAGGCACTTCGGGCTCAATGCGCCAAATGGGCGCGCCCGTCATCCTCGCGATCGTTTCGGCCGCGCGCTTCGTTGTGCCCGTCGCCGAAAAGTACAGAACGACGATGCGAGGCGCCGCGCGCTTCGTTCTACCGGCCGCGGCCCAAAGCGGCAACGAGGTGCTTGAAAGCGTGAAGAAGAGGGCGCCTGCAGCGAGCGAGCGCTTGATAAGCGTGCGCCGCACGCCGTTCGAGTGGTTGGGGCGAAAAGCAGTTCGCGGATCTTTCATGGCGATTCTCGGCGAAAAAGACACTGGCGAAAAAGCGGCTTGCCGTCAATGCGAGGTCGAAGAACCTGTTTGGCGCGGGCTTTCGCTTCAGCACTTAAGCCAAGTATCGAAGAACGGCCATAAGATATCAAATGCTTTTGGTTTTGATGATTTTATGCTTATAAGGCATGCTTCGGGAGGCTCTCGTGGAAGTCCGTGTTCTTCGCTATTTCATCGCCGCTGTCGCAGCGGAAAGCATTTCGGGCGCGGCCGAGCGGCTCGGCGTCACGCAGCCGACGCTGTCGCGCCAGTTCATGGACCTGGAAGCAGAGTTCGGTCATGCGCTCTTCATTCGCTCGAATCGCAAGCTGCGCCTTACGGCGAAGGGCGAGCGGTTTTATGAACGTGCGAAGTCGATTGTTGAGCTTTGCGATCGTGCTAAACGCGAAATGCTCGAAGAGGATGAGCTTGCCGGTGAAATCCGCATCGCGGCAGGCGAAACCCCGGCCTTGAAAACACTTGCGCGCGCCATCAAGCGTCTGCAGGCGGTCGCCCCCAAGGTGCGCTGCACGATCGTGAGCGGTGCGGAGCCGACCGTCAAAGCCGAACTGCACTCGGGTGTGACGGACTTCGGCGTTTTTGTGGGTACGGCCGACATTTCGGCCTATTCGACGCTGCGTCTGCATGCCAAGGATGTCTGGGGCGTTCTCACCCGAGCAGACGGTCCCTATGCCGGCAAGACCCGCATTGAGGTGACCGACCTTGTTGACGAGCCAATTCTCTGTTCGAGCCAGGCGTTTGAGCGAAACGAGTTCGCGGGCTGGCTCAATTACCTCGCGCGAGACCTTCATATCGTTGGCACCTTCAATCTCCTCTACAACGCCTATCTCCTTGCCCAAGCCGGCGTCGGTCACGTGCTTGCGCTGCGCGGCATCATCAACCCGGAACCGGGTAGCGGCGTCATTTGGCTGCCGCTCTATCCGAAGCTCGAGGCGGACGTGATCGTCGCTTGGGAGAAGCAGCGGCGCCTTTCTAAGCCCGCGCAGCTTCTGCTCGATTTGCTTCGCGAGGAAGAAGCGGCGCTCGACGCGTAGCGTTCAATTGGCCGTTCGCTGTTTTTTTCGTTGTTCGCTCGTAGTCCATCAAATGCCTAAAAAGCATAAATAGGAATTGCTTATAAGCATTTGTTATTCATTGGATTTTTTCCTACACTCAAACGCCGGTCGGGACGCTCGCAAGCTTCTTTTGGCAGGGCACTCCCGGAAGTTTTTTGCACAGAAGAGCCGCTGCCGCGTTCGAGTGCCGCTTGGCATACCGAGTGCGCGCGGTTTGTTGGGAGTCGCACCATGCCGCTCAAAAAAGCATGTTTAGCCGCGCTTCTTGCGGCATCCGTCATCGGCGCCGGCGTCGGCGCGGCTTCGGCAGAGGAGGCAAATATGCCCGAATCGAGTCTGATCAAAGTGGAGAAACTCAAGCTTGAGTCTCAGTGGGACAAAGTGTTTTCGCAGAGCGAGAAGGTTCTGCACGAAAAGGTTCTCTTCGTGAATCGCTACGGCATCACGCTCGCGGCAGATCTTTATTTGCCAAAGAATGCAGACGGTAAACTTGCGGCCGTCGCGGTGAGCGGCCCCTTCGGAGCCGTGAAGGAGCAGGCTTCGGGCTTTTATGCGCAGACGCTTGCCGAGCGCGGATTCCTGACGATCGCTTTCGATCCGTCTTTTACGGGCGAGAGCGGCGGTACGCCTCGCTATGTGGCTTCGCCCGACATCAATACGGAAGACTTCTCGGCAGCCGTTGACTATCTTCTTTCGCGCGAAGACGTCGATCCCGAACGCATCGGCATTCTCGGCATCTGCGGCTGGGGCGGCATGGCGGTGAATGCCGCAGCGGCCGACACGCGAATCAAGGCGACCGTGGCGTCGACCATGTACGACATGAGCCGCGTTAATGCCCGAGGGTATTTCGACAAGACCGATGTCGACGCACGTTTCGCGTTGCGCGAAGCGCTCAATGCGCAGCGCACGGTCGACTACCGCGCGGGCCGCTACACGCTCGCGGGCGGTCTGCCGGATGCGCGGCCAACCGATGCGCCGCAGTTCGTTCTTGACTATTGGGATTATTACAAGACCGAGCGCGGCTACCACAAGCGTTCGCTCAATTCGAACGGCGGCTGGAACACGACTTCGTCGATTTCGTTCGTCAATATGCCGATCCTCTGCTACGCGGAAGAGATCCGCAGCGCCGTTTTGCTCGTGCACGGCGAAAAGGCGCATTCGCGCTACTTTAGCGAAGACCTCTTCAAGCGGCTCAAAGGCGACAACAAATCGCTTCTCATCGTGGAAGATGCGAATCACACGGATCTCTACGACAGGAAAGTGCCGTTCGAGAGAATCGAAGATTTCTTTAAGACGTATTTGAAGTGACAGGTTGCGAAATGAGCCAAAGAACGAAAAAGTGTTGATTGTCAACGCAGGCGTAAAGCGTCTCGACGGCGAAGGCGGACGTCTCAACGATACGTTGGCATCGTTTGCGCGCGAGGCGTTCGCCGCGGCTGACTTCATTGTTCTAGAGACCGACCTCAAAAAGGCATGGGTTCTCGAGGAAGGGGTGGCGAAGGTTGCGGCAGCACGCCTTCTTCTTGTGCAGACGCCAATCTGGGCGATGACGGCACCCAGGCAGTACATTCGCTGGCAGGATGAAGTACTCACTCACCCGAAGGTCTGCGGAGCAGACGGGCGAACGCGTACATGGGCATGCGACCGTTGGGTTCGACCTTCGCTGTCACGGATGTCTATAAGAATCCGACGATCGAAGCGGATCTTCTGCGATGGCGTGATGCGCTGGTAGCGGCCGTTTCTCGCTTGAAAGTACTGCTGAGTGCGGGTTAGCCGAGCGATCGGTCAAGCCGGAAAAGGCGAAAGGCGTTCCGCTTGCAGCAGGAATCGCTTTTGGGCTGCAGGAGAAAATTGATCGTTAAGTTCAAAGCGTAAAAAGTATCGCAAATAAAGAACGGGAGCTTCCTCAAGCGAAAAGCAGAGGAGGCTCCCTTTTCCAATCCAACCGGATCGCCGATCATTGCGTCGGCTAGCGAGCAAGAAGTCAGTGCCGGTTAGAACATCTGAATCTGCGGGCGGCCGTCTTCAAGGAACGAGATCATGCCGCTGCGGCCCGTCGCGCCTTCGGCGACGTCGTCCAGCTCCCAATCCGGCACAACCCAGCGCTCGATCGTGGCGCCCACGTGGGCGGCGGGTTTGTGCGTGTGGCCGTGGATAACGAGGTCGACGCCGGCGGCGTGCGCGGCTTCGGCAACGGCCGAGTCGACAACATCCATTTCGGCTTCGCTCTTAACGCGCTTGTCGCCTTCGCTCTGCGCGCGCGCCGTCTGCGCCATGGCGAGGCGCTCGGCAACGCTCTTCGAGAGCGCTGCGGCCTGCCATCGCGGATCGTGCGTCATCGCACGGAACTTCTGATATTCCTCGTCGCGCAGACACCACTGGTCGCCGTGCGCGAGGAGAACCTTGCGGCCCTTGATTTCAACGACGATCGGATCGCGCACGAGCTCGGCGCCCGAGGCTTCGGCAAAGCCCTTGCCGAGCATGACGTCGCGGTTGCCCGGCATGACGATCACGCGCCGCCCCGTCGAAGCGTGAAGCTTCAGGAGCGCAATGATCGGCTCCGCGGCTTCGGCAGCGTCGTCGCCGATCCAGAAGTCGAAGAGGTCGCCGAGAATGACGAGTTCCGGATAACGAGGCGCAACCGTCTTCATGAAGCGCACGAAGGCCATGATGGTCTTGGGCTTCTTTTCGGTAAGGTGCAGGTCCGAAATGATGATCGGATTCGAGAGCGGCGCAATGCTCGTGAGGCCGGCAGCGGCCGGCACGTTGGTGATGTCCATCGGAATGCCTTTGAGTGCGTACGGGAAGCTCGGTGCCGAAACCGCGTCGGCTGTCCGCTGCCGGCGGTTTGAGGCCGGCAGGGCGAGCGGAGAATTTGCGCGAAACACCCGCGTCGGCGCTTGAAGCGCCAGAAGCGAGCGTTCGCTTCTGGCCGATCTTATTCGGGGATAATTTCGGCCTTTTCGATTACGACGTCTTCAACGGGCACGTCGCCGTAAAAGCCACGGGTGGCGGTGCGCACGCGGGCGATCGCATCAACGACGTCCTGGCCGGCAACAACGCGACCGAAGACGGCGTAGCCCCAACCCTGCGGCGTGGGAGCGGTGTGGTTGAGGAAGTCGTTGTCGGCGACGTTGATGAAGAACTGCGCCGTGGCGGAGTGCGGATCCGTCGTGCGGGCCATGGCGATCGTGTAGCGATCGTTCTTGAGGCCGTTGGCGGCTTCGTTTTCGATCGGCGGCAGCGTCGTCTTCTGCTTGAGGCCCTGCTCAAAGCCGCCGCCCTGGATCATGAAGCCGGCGATGACGCGGTGAAAGATCGTGCCGTTGTAGAAGCCCGTCTTTACATAGTGCTCGAAGTTTTCGCTCGTCTTCGGAGCGTGTTCGTGGTCGAGCTCGATGTCGATGATGCCTTTGTTGGTCGTAAAGCGGATCATTTTCTTTTAATGAATGTACTGATTGAAAAATCGATGGTCGGACGCTCGGCAAAGGGCCTTCAGGCTGCCGCAAGGGAGCGTCCGAATGGGCGGCGGCGCGAAGGGGTCTAAAGACGCCTTCACGCCGTCCAAAGCTTTGCGGGGCAATATTTTCGCACAGCTTCCGGGGATTACTTGAGCACCTTGGCGCTCTTGATGATCACGGGTTCAACGGGCACGTCGCTCATGCGGTTCTTTACGCCCGTCTTCACGGCGGCAATCTTGTCGACCGTTTCCGTGCCGGAGACAACGCGCCCGAAGACCGCGTAGCCCTGACCGTCCTGCGCCTGGTCGGCATTGAGGAAGTCGTTGTCGGCGACGTTGATGTAGAACTGCGAAGTCGCCGAGTGCGGATAGGACGTGCGCGCCATGGCGATCGTGTACGTGTCGTTGCGAAGGCCGCCGCGCGCTTCAAGCGGAATCGGATCGTGCGTGGGCTTTTCCTGCATCGCAGGCGTAAAGCCGCCGCCCTGGATCATGAAGCCGGCGATGACGCGATGGAAAATCGTGCCGTTGTAATGGCCTTCCTCGACGTAGCGCAGGAAGTTCTTCACCGTGATCGGCGCGCGATCAGGAGCGAGCTGCACGACGATCTTGCCCATCGAGGTGTCGAGTTCAACGCGCGGCGCCGCAGGGGCGGCAGAAGCCGACTGCGAGATGCCGGCAAGAAGCGTCAGGGGAAGCGCTGCAATAAGAAGGCGGTTGCGTAGCTGCATGGGTGGCTCTTTCGTATGTTGCGGTTGGTCAATGTTTTCGGGGAAGGGCGTTAGGCGCTCCGAAGTTCCCCGTTATCCGTTTCAGCGCTTTTCGACGAGACGCTTAAGCGTCTTGAGGCGCGTCTGCAGCGCGTCGTTCCCGGTAAGAACGGGCGCGGCTTGCTCGTAGCTTTCGATCGAAAGCGCAAGGAACACGTCGCCCAAGTTCTTTCTTGCGGTGGCGAATTCCGGATTGATCGCGAGCGCCTGATTGAGGAGACGCACGGCTTCTTCCAGATTGCCGAAGCCCGCTTCGATCACGGCGAGGTTGTTGTAGGGCTCGGGGATTTCCGGATAAGCGGCGATGAGGCTTCTCAAGCCCTTCGCGGCTTCTTCCGTGCGGCCGAGCCGCTCGAGGCCGATGCTGCGCATGAACTGCAGCTGTGCGTTGCGCGGGTTGCGCGCGATGCCGATGTCGGCAAGTTCGACCGCCTGCGCGGGGCGATTCTGCTTGAGAAGGCGTTCGACGCGCTCGGAGAACTGCGAGTCGTGCAGGGTCGACGCTAGCGTCTGCATTTCCGTGGGCGCCGCATAAGCGGCGGGCGCCGGGCCGAAGAGCGCGCAGCAGAGAACCGCTGCGGCAGCCCCTGCAATGAAGGAGGTGCTTCGCATGTGAGTTGGCTGTTGAATTCTGTCGTAAGCATCTTTTCGAAAGCTTCTCCGACGATCGCTCGCTTCGCACCCGAGCCCCGAGGGGCGGCCGGTCGGTTAGTCCTTACGGCTGAGAGCAATTGTGCTCGAAGGTGGCTACCGCTCGCGGACGGCTATACTTTCGAAAATTCAACCAATGATTTTAGCGGGTTTGCCGCCTGCGGCCCTACGGGACTTGTCGCCCCGACGGTCAAACGGGCGCCCGAAGGCGAACCCGCATCAAGCATCGGCCGCCTTGCGGCCGCAAGGGATGCAGGACTGTCATGTCGCTTTCTATTTATTCGACTTTTTCCCGAGAACAGAAGCCTTTCGAACCGATTGAAGCCGGACGCGTGCGCATGTACGTCTGCGGCGTGACGGTCTACGACTACTGCCACATCGGCCACGGCCGCACGTTCGTCGCCTTCGACGTGATCCGCCGCTGGCTCGAAGCGTCGGGCTACGAAGTTGTGTTCGTTCGTAACATTACCGACGTTGACGACAAGATCATCCGCCGCGCGGCCGAACGCGGCATCACGACCGACGAGCTCACGGACGAATTTGCGCGCGCCATGCAGGAAGACATGCTCGCGCTCGGCTGCCTTGCGCCCACGCACGAGCCGCGCGCGACCGAATACATTCCGGCGATGCTCGACTTGGTCGGCAAGCTCGAAGAAAAGGGCTTTGCCTATAAGGCCGAAGACGGCGACGTCGACTACGCGGTGCGCAGCTTCCGTCCCTACGGTCATCTGTCCGGCAAGTCGATCGACGACCTGCGCTCGGGCGAGCGCGTTGCGGTGGCTGCCGGAAAGCGCGATCCGCTTGACTTCGTGCTCTGGAAGCGCGCCAAGCCCGGTGAACCGCAGTGGGATTCGAAGTGGGGCAAGGGTCGTCCGGGCTGGCACATCGAGTGCTCGGCCATGTCGATGCAGCTCTTGGGTGAAACGATCGACATTCACGGCGGCGGCCCGGACCTCGTCTTCCCGCACCATGAAAACGAAATTGCGCAGAGCGAAGCCGCAACGGGCAAGACCTTTGCGAACTACTGGATGCACTCGGGCCCGCTGCGCGTGCGCCGCGCCGACGGCGTCGAAGAGAAGATGAGCAAGTCGCTCGGCAACTTCTGGACGATTCGCGATGCGCTGAAGGATACGGAAGCTGCCTACGGCGAAGGGAACGGCGCCGAAGTGCTTCGCTTCTTCCTCCTGCGCAGCCACTACCGCAGCCCGATCTCCTTCTCGAGCGGCCTCATTGAGGAAGCCCACAAGGCCCTCAAGCGCCTCTACACGGCGCTCGAAGGGCGCACGGGCGACGGCGAAGCGCTCGATTGGACGGAACCCTTTGCCGCTCGCTTCAAGGCGGCGATGGACGACGACTTCAACACGGCGCTTGCCGTTTCGGTGCTCTTTGAGCTTGCGGGCGAAATCAATCGCACGGGCTCGTCCGCACTCGTTCGCCAGCTCCTCGGGCTCGGCCGCATTCTCAACATCCTCGGCCGCGAGCCGGCCGCGTTTCTGCGCGGCGCCGTAAAGGCCGACGACGAAGAACGCATTGCGTCGCTCGTTGCCGAGCGTACCGCCGCGAAGAAAGCGCGCGACTTTGCCAAAGCCGACAAGATCCGCGCCGATCTCCTCGCCGAAGGGATCGAGCTCCTTGACGGCCCGCAGGGCACGACTTGGCGCCGCCTCTAAGGGCCAGCCGCCGGACGAACGCTAAACAAACAAAACACAGCAACTCACAACAAAACCAAGATGGCCAAGAAGGTATTTCTCGAATTCGAACGCGATATCGAAGCGCTTGAAAAGAAGATCGACGAACTTCGCGAACTCGAAGAGCAGGAAAGCGGGCGTGGCGTAAGCGTGGCCGCTGAGATCGCTTCGCTCGAAGCTAAAGAAGCCGAACTCGTCAAGAAGACGTTCGCGTCGCTCACGCCTTGGCAGATGTCGCTCGTGGCGCGCCACCCCAACCGTCCGTACACGCTCGACTACATCGACGCGATGTTTACGGACTTCCATGAACTGCACGGCGATCGCGCATTTGCCGAAGACAAGGCGATCGTGGGCGGGCTCGCGCGCATTGCCGACATCAACTGCGTTGTGATCGGCAACCAGAAGGGCCGCACGCTGCGCGAACGCACCGAGCGCAATTTCGGTATGGCCCGTCCCGAGGGGTACCGCAAGGCGCTACGTCTGATGCGGCTTGCCGAAAAGTTCGATCTGCCGGTGATTACGTTTGTCGACACGCCGGGTGCCTATCCCGGGATCGACGCCGAGGAGCGCGGTCAGTCCGAGGCGATCGGGCGCAACCTCTACGAAATGTCGACGCTGCGCGTGCCTATCGTCTCCTGCGTGATCGGTGAAGGCGGCTCGGGCGGCGCGCTCGCGATCGCCGTCGCCGACGTCGTGATGATGCTTCAGTATTCGATTTACTCGGTGATTTCGCCCGAAGGCTGTGCTTCGATCCTCTGGAAGGATTCTGCGAAGGCCCCGCAGGCTGCCGATGCGCTTTCACTTACGGCCGACAAGCTCTCCGCGCTCGGCCTGGTCGACCGCGTGATTTCCGAACCTCTCGGCGGTGCGCACCGCGATCCGAAGCTGATGGCGACCACTCTGAAGCAGGCGATCGTCGACGAACTTCGTGCGCTTCTCAGAATGCCGCGCGAAGCACTCCTCGAGCGTCGAGCCGAAAAACTGCGTGGCTACGGGTTCTTTGACCTCGACGCGAGCCTATCCGAAGCGGGTGGCACGACGGCAGAAGCTGCCGTTGAAACGAAGTAACGATCGACTTCGCGTCAAGCGCGTATCGAGCGGGATCGTTCCTAACGGACGGTCCCGTTTGTGTTTGTTTTCTGGCCGTGCTGCGAACGAGGGAGAGCCGTTTTGTGCGCGCGTTCGATCGGTTGCTACAATTGATTCGCTATCGAACGATAGCGTGCCGCTCCCGTTTCGACATCTTCCGTTCGGCGTGCGGACTTTCTTTCCGCTTTCAGTTTCCGCCATGAAGGAATATCAAATCCTGCACCTGAGCTCTCGCCTGCGCGAGGGCGCAAATCGCTACCTCATCGACGAACTTACGCGCGCCGGACTCGAAGACATCACGACAGCCTGCGGCGATGTCTTTCACGTGCTTTTCCTTACGCCCAAGATTCCGCTCAAGACGCTTGCCGAACGTATTCGGCGCACGAAGTCGACCACGTCCGTCATGGTGGACCGCTTGGAGCGGCTCGGGTACGTCGAACGCCGTCGTCTTGAGTCCGACGGCCGCGTGCTCGTGCTCGATCTGACCGAAAAAGGTCGTGCGCTCAAGCCGAAGCTTGATGCGGTAGCCGGCGCGCTCAACGAGCGAATCGTTGAAGGCTTTTCGGACGAGGAGGCGCGAACGCTCGAGCGGCTTCTCGCGAAAGCCGCTGCGAATTTCAAGTATCCGATCGAAACCTGAGCAACGTTATCGGATAATGCGCCGCCAGGCTTTCAAGCTTCCGAACAAGTTTATTACGCGGGTCTTCTCGGGCTAAAAGATCATTTTCTTTTTGCCGAAACGCTTGATGCCGCACGACTCATGACCGCGGGCGGGCGGCGCTTTTTGCTTGCCCAGGGACGATGGGCGCCGGGCGACGCGACGGGTGCGGACGGCCTGTCCGCCTATGTGCCGGTTTTCAAGTCGGGGCGCCTCGTGAAAGAAAAGTTTTGCGCCTTTTGCCTCAAGGAGAAGTGTTCGCCTCTCGTGCAGGTTTTCATGTCGACGCTCGCCGAAGTTTTCGCCGAATGGTAGTCGCCCGAGCTGCTGAGTCCCGTGCAATCTCAAGCCGAACGACGGGACTCCGGGGCAAGAAAATTTGTTCACACCTGCCACTCGAGGAGTCGCCCGAGAAAACGCTTCAAGCCGGGCGTTGGCGGCGAAGTGAAGAGCGTTTCGCTCGGCCCGATCGCTTCAAGAGCGGCGTTTGCAAAGAAGGCTGTCTTTTCGCACGCGTGACGTGCAAACCCCATTTCGTGCGTGACGATGATGAAGTCGATGCCGGATTCTTTGAGCTCATTCACGACATCAAGCACTTCGACCGTGTATTCGGGGTCGAGTGCACTCGTGGGTTCGTCGAGAAGGAGGAGTTTCGGCCTCGGAGCGGCTGCACGTGCAATGGCGGCGCGCTGCTGCTGTCCGCCCGAGAGCGCCGACGGGCGTTTATCTGCGTGCTCGGAAAGTCCGAAGCGCTCGAGCAGTTCGTCAGCTCGACGGATGGCTTCTTTCTGCGTCCAGCCGTGAACGACGGTGAGCGGGAGCGCAATGTTTTCGCGCGCCGTGAGGTGCGAGAAAAGGCCCTTCTGCTGGAAGACAAAGCCGATGCCGCGTTTGTAGGCGAGAAGGTCGGCGGGCGACTTCGGTATCGGCATGCCGTTCAAGCGAATTTCCCCCGAGCTCGGCGCGAGAAGTCCGCCGATAAGTCGTAGGAGCGTTGATTTGCCGCCGCCTGACGGGCCGATGATGGCGAGCGTGTTCATCTCGGCCGAAAAAGTCAGGCGGTCAATGACCGTTGTGTCGTCGAAACGCATCGTGAGCGCATCGAACTCAAGCTTCATAGCTGAACCTCCGTTCGAGCAGTTTGCTCGCGATTGCTACCGGGATCGTGAGGGCGAGATAAAGAACGCCGAGAAATAGGTAGCTTTCCAGAAGCTTCAGGTTGACTGCAGAAATCTCGCGCATCGTTTGCGTGAGCTCGACGACAGAAATCATCGAGAGCAATGACGAGTCCTTGATGATTGAGGCGAACTGTCCTGCGAGTGCCGGAAGGGTTCTTGCCGTCATCTGCGGCACAACCACATAGCGCAGCGTTTGGAGCGGAGAAAATCCCACCGCTTGGGCGGCTTCGAGCTGCGTACGCTCGAGTGAAGCGTAGCTGCCGCGAATGATTTCAGCGATGTAGGCACCTTCGAATATCGAAAGAATAATGACGCCCGCCCAAAACCGATTTTCCACTCCCCATGCCGTGCCGACGAGGTAAAAGAAAAGGTATATCTGCATGATGAGGGGCGTCCCTCGAATGAAGACGACGTAGCCGCGCGAGAGGTAGCGCAGCACGAGCGTCCGAGCGTTTTCGCCTGCTGCCGCAAGGACGCCGACCGCCAGGCTCAGTACGAGACTGGCCGCGCTCACCCCCAAGGTCATCGCAAAGCCGTCAACAATGCGGATGTTAAAGTCGGCGAGAAAGCCGAAGTCGGGCCGATAGGCGATTTGCGAGATCGAAGCCCAGAAGAAGCCGATCACGGCTGCGCCCGCAAGCACGATTCCAACCGCAGCCTGTAGTGCAGAAGGCTTTTCTCCCGCTCGGACTCGAAAGAGATTCATGGGAAAACGGGGCCGCTCAGGCATCACTGAACGTCAAAGAACCATTTGAAACCGAGCTTCTCGAAAGCGGCTTTTTCCTTGGCGAGGTGCTTCTCGGTCAGGCGCTCGAAGCCGCCATCGGCGCGGTAGTCGGCAATAAACTTGTCGAGCGCTTCCCGCAGCTTCGTGTCGCCCTTTCGCACTGCCACGCCCCAGGGCTCGACGTCCTGAAACGCGATGAAAAGTGCGTTCGTCGTGTCCGGATTGCGCTGCCAGTTGCGGTAGATCGTGAGCTGATCGTATATGAAGGCGTCGGCCTTTCCGCTTGCAACTTCCATCACGCAGGCACTCTCGTCAGCAAGCGCACGCACCTTTGCTTTGGTCAGGTGTTTTTGGGCGAAAAGGTGGCCGGTTGAGCCGATTTTCGCGGCGATCGTTCTGCCTTCGGCATTAAGGTCGTCGACCGACTTGAGTGCATCGTCCTTCTTCGTCAAAAGCGCAAGCATCGCGTTGGCGTAGGGCTTAGAAAAGTCGACCGTTTCGCGGCGAGCGTCGGTGACCGTCATAGAAGACATCACCATGTCAACCTTGCCCGTCACCAGCGCGGGGATGAGACCGTCAAAAGCAATGTTTTCGATTCGAATTTCTTTACCGATCGATTTTCCGAAGTCCCGCATGAAGTCGACGCTCACGCCTGCCGGATTGCCTGAGGAATCTTTGCCTTCAAAGGGCGGATAAGCGAGCTCCATGCCGACGGTAAGCGTCGTCTTCTCCATTGTGTCGAGGTTCTGGCCGCTCGACTGTGCGGTGTTCTTTTGGGGCTGCGTGCTTTCCGAGCATCCGCCGAGCACAAGCGCACCGGCGACAGCCAGCGCAATGAGAGTTCTTCTGTTCATTTTTTGCACTTTAAAAACGTGAAGGAGCGCCTGTACGCGCGTTCGATGCGACGATTGTAGCGAACTTATCATTCGTACACGAACAAAAAACCGCCAACAAAATGCATAAGCACAAAAAATGAAATACGGAATAGTAGATTTTAAAAAATAAAATAAATTGAGGGTTATTCCTACACATCCATCTGGAAATCGTGAATAATGAAATTCTTACGCGATACTGCTTAAGAAAAATACTCCTCTTCCACGATTTTCAAGGAAAACCGATGAATCAGAAGTTTGTGATCTCCGGCATTGCTGCGGCTGTTTTGGGCGCTGCGGCAAGTGCTTACGCTTCGGGGAATGAATTTAAATTGCCTGAGAATAGTCAGGCCGTCGTTCAGAAATCTACGCTGAGCTTTTTCAACCTCGGCTCGGCAGAGAAAGCCTACGACGGCTCGACTGACCTCAACGCCGTCGGCACGTCGGACAATATAAGAACCGTTGTGCTGTCAACGCAGAAGAGGCCGAGCGACAAGGAGAGCACCTCTGAGGGCGGCGTGCTCAACGTTCACGCCAAAGATGTCAAGCTTGTTCACCATGATGCCAAAGCGCGCAGCATTCTCCTCTCGGCAAGCGCCGACGACAAGTCGCCGATTCGCTCGCAAACGCTTGCCTTCGAGAACAGCGAGATCTCGGGCTGGAACATCAAGGTCGAGCAGCTCATCCAGAATAAGAAAAAGTTTCCGGATTCACCGATTGCTGCGGACGGACACAAGCAGGAGATCAGCTTTGTGGGATCGACCTTTGACGGCGACATTATCCACTCGACCAACAGCGCACACTTAAGCAGCGAGACGTTCGCGCATGCCGGCCCCAACAACCTCACGCTCACGCTCGAAAGCAGCAGCTGGTCGGGCGCTGTTCGCGGTGAACGCACGGAGTACTCTTCTACGGATTCGAAGCCCTTCGTTGTCAAGACCGATCCGCTCGAGCACGGCACGTCCGTGACGCTTGCCAACTCGACTTGGAATGTCAACGGCGAAAGCGGCATCACGTCGCTCAAGCTCGAGAAGGACTCCATCGTTCATCTGCGACCTGAACCTGCTGTTCGCACGAATTTGACGGCTGATGAACAAGGGGCGCAGACGGCCTTCCTGCGGATCAAAACGCTTGAAGCGGCCGATACAGGCTCGAAATTCTCGCTTGACGAAGGTGCTTCGCTCTCGATCGGGACGTCCTCAGCCAAGAGTCACGCTTTTGAATTCAACAGCCTCAAGGACGTTCAGGTTTCGCTCGGTGAAGTAGATCAAGAAGCCTCAACCTCGGTGATTGCTTCGGGCAAGCTCAACGACGGCACGAAGAGCGTGACGGCAATCGTCGATCAGATGATGTCGAGCGTGACGGTGGGCGAAAAGGCGCTTGAGAAGGCGGAGTACGAGATTGGCGAGGGCGTCTTTTCGAACGGCCTCACGGGCACGGCCGTTCGCGATGGCTCGGGTGCCGTAACTGTGGATCCGGGAGTGGAAACCGTCAACGGCAATGCGGCAACCATTGCCGAAACGACCGGCGTTTCTCTCATGCAGTGGCGCACGGAAATGAACGACATGAACAAGCGCATGGGTGAACTGCGCGGCCTCGAGGGTACGGCAGGCGCATGGGCGCGTACCTATTTCGGCCGCAGCGAGTATGGTTCTCAGAAGACCGAAACCGAATTCCAGGCGATCCAGGTCGGTGCAGACCGTCTGATTGACACGGGGAGCACGAAGGTCTGGACGGGTGCCGCGTTCTCCTACACGAACGGCGACAGCGATTTCTCGCGTGGATCAGGTGAAACGAACACCTACGCGATCACTGCATACGCGAGCACTCTCTTTGAGAATGGCAGCTTCGTCGATGCCTCGATCAAGTACGGCCGCTTGCAGAATAAGTTCGACATCGCCTTCTGGGAAGCGCAGCGTCTTGAAGGGGACTTCAAGACGAATGCCTGGTCGGCGACGCTTGAAACCGGTCACCGCTTCACGGCGAAGAACGGCTTCTTCGTCGAACCGCAGCTCGAAATCATGTATTCGCGTGTTGAAGGCGACACGTACGGTGCGGGCCATGGTACGAAGATCAATCAGAAGGACGTCGACATGCTGATCGGCCGCGCAGGTGCCATGGCCGGCCTGAAGCTGCCCAACGACAAGGGCAACGTCTATGTGCGCGCTTCCCTGCTGCACGACTTTGACGGAGAAACGCAGACGGTGTTCATGCGCAACGGCGTGCGCGAAAACGACTTCCGTCAGGACTTCGGCGGTACTTGGTATGAGTACGGCGTTGGCGCGAACATTTTTGCGACCGAGTCGCTGCGCTTTTACGCTGACTTCGAGCGTACGGCGAGCGGCATCGTGAAGACGCCGTACCGCTGGAACGTCGGGGCGCGCTACGTTTGGTAACGCCCGGCGCTTAAGCCTCGGCTGTTTTTCTGAGGGGCGTGAGGGCATATGCCCGAACGAGCCGAGAGAAGCAAGTCGATGAAACGGCCCGTTCGCAGACCGGTTCTGCGGACGGGCCGTTTGTTGTCCGGCAACGGAACGCTGCAGACGAATCTTCAGGAACGGTCTGCTTGGATCTTTGCAAGGATCGTTCCGGACTCCTTCATGAACTGCGGCGCAAGTTCGCCGAAGTAAGCGCGCGCCTGGAGGAAGCGCTTGACGAATGCTTCGCGGTCGAGCGTTCGCACGATGTCGAGCTGAGGCCGCAGGCTCTCGACGTAGGCACCGATCAGTTCGCTCTTTTCTTTGTCGCTCATGATGATGTCGCAGTAGAGATGCGGATCTTGCGCAAAAAGGCGTCCGACCATCAGGAGCTCAAGTCGGTAGATGGGCGAAGAGAGCGAGAGAATGCGGTGAAGGTCCGGCTTAATTTCTGAGAGAAAGACGCCGTAGGCGTAGGTCGTGAAGTGCCTGAGTGCCTGAATGATGCTCATGGCACGATCATGATCTTCGGCCGAACAGCGCACAACCTTCCCTCCCCAGAGGCGAATCTGCTCGAGAAGCGGTTCGGCGGCGCTCTCGAAGCGCCCGGGCGAATGCACGAAGACCTGTGCACGAAAGTCGGTGACGTCCGGCCCGAACATCGGGTGCAGCCCGGCGACCGGTCCTTTGTGTGCTGCCAGCATCGCTTTGACGGGACCGGTTTTGACGGACGTGACGTCACAAAGAAGTGCGTCGGCAGGCATCTTGGCTGCTGCCGCTTTGATCACGGCTTCGGTTGCTTCGATCGGCACGCTCACGATGACGGTGCCCGCACCCGCAAAGATGCTTTCGGCTTGGTCCCAGTCGTTGCGCTCGAGAATGCGCACGGGCCAGCCCGAGCGGCGGAAGTGGTCGTCGAGGAGCCTCCCCATGCCGCCGCGCCCGCCGACGATGACGACGGGTTTCGGATTGGGGATTGACGAGGGAAAGCGCAGGGCACGTACGTTCCTGAGCGCTTCGCGGTCGAGCTGCCCGAGGATTTCTTCAAGAAGTACCGGAGAGATGGCGGCGCTTTCTGCGGCAGCTTTACGTCGAACGCTGCGGCGCTTGTCTTCGTCGTCCGAACGCACAGGACGGGCGCGCGCCACACGCTTGTTGGCAAGCGAGCGCATGAGGGCGATGCGTTCGGCAAGAAGCTTCGCGATCTGTGCGTCTGCTGCGGCAATTCGCGCTTCGAGCGCGCCGTCCATAAGCTCGGCCGCGTTGCGCCGAATGCTTTCTTCAAGCGCAGTGCCGGTGTTCGGCTGCGGTTTTACGCCGAAGGCAGCTTCGGCTGCATCGCTTTCTTGCGTCATGGTGCAGTCCCAATCAATCAGAATGACCCGCCACGGCTCGAAACCGCGGCGTTGAATGTTTGTTGGCAGCGCACGAAGGACTCGTCACTGCGACTGATTTTCTAGGTTACGCGCTTGCAAGCGCAGGAAATTCCAACGCTTGCGTTCGAGCGCCGAGCCGCTTTGCGCGCGGTCAATAAAACGACGGCCTTGAGCGACTCGCGTGCTCAAGGCCGTGCCTGCGTTCGACAGACGCGCTGGTGCGGTTAATTTGTGAAATCGCTCATCGCTGCGGCAATGTGCGCGCGAACCCCCGCGGGCAACGCCGCATCGTCGATCGTGAAGCGGTCGGAATGGTTGTTGGGGGCGTTTTCAGTCCCCGGCTTGTCAACCCCCAAGAACATGAAGACCGAAGGTGCCGTCTGCGCGAAGAACGAGAAGTCTTCGCTCGCACCCGGGTTCCAATCCGAGAGTGATGCATCGATTCCGAAAGCCTGCAGCTGTTCGACGAGTGAGCCCGCCACCGTCGGGTCGTTCCATGTGACAGGATAAATTTCGATGAGCTTCACGTCGGCTGTCGCGCCGTTCGCGGCCGCAGTTCCTTCGGCCACCTGCGGGATGCGCTCAAGGAGTTTGGCCCGGATTTCCGGATGATTCGAGCGAACAGTGCCAAGCATGGCGGCGTTGCCTGCCATGACATTGCCGGTTTCGCCCGCGGTGAGTTTGCCGACGGTAATAACGCCCATGCCCTTCGTGAGGTCGATGTTGCGTGCGACGATTTGCTGAAGGTTCACGACCGTTTGGGCGGCTGTAAGCGTTGCGTCGACGCCCGTCCAGGGCATGGCGCCGTGGGCCTGCTTGCCGTTGATCCGGATGTCGAAGGCGTCGGCACTGTTCAAGGCTGCTCCCTGGCGCACAAGCATCTTGCCGCTCTCAAGACGCGCCATGACGTGAATGCCGAAATAGTGCTTTACATCGTACTTTTCCGTGAGACCGTCGAGTACGAGCGCTTTTGCGCCCGAGACGCGCGGGGTTTCGACGACAAAGGGATTTTCGATCGAGTCGCCTTCTTCGGCAGGCTGGAAGACGAAGAGTACGCGACGATCGATTTCATTGCGGTGTTCGGCCAAGATCTTTGCGGCGGTCAAGAGCATCGCAATGTGTGCGTCGTGACCGCACATGTGCGAGACATCCACTTCGTTGCCCCAATAGGTACCCTTGGCCTTGCTCGCATAGGGAAGTCCCGTGTTCTCGCGAATCGGGAGCGCGTCGATGTCGGCGCGCAGCGCCACCGTGTCGCCCTTTTCGGGGTTGAGGATGCCGATCACGGCTGTCGGCGCGTTCTTCCAGCCTGTGACGGTCTCGATGCCGGCGGCCTTGAGCGCTTCAACGATGCGAGCCTGGGTCTTGAATTCCTGGTTGCCGAGCTCGGGGTGCTGGTGCAGGTCGTGGCGCAGTTCGGTGAGTGCGGGTTCGGCGGCTTTCACCGCAGCGTCGAGCCAGGCGGGCGACGCGGCTTCCGCAGCAAAGAGTGCGCCCGCGGCTAAGCTCGAAAGGAGCGCTGCGGCAAGCCGGGGGAGAAGCGTCGCGCCCGAGCGCGACGCAGCTTCTTCGAGATGGTTTTGCGTCATGGATTCGATTCCTTGTGTTGTTTTTTTTGCGAATGCTTCGGATGCTCGCGCACGTGCGGGCAACCGACGTTTTCATTGTAGGAGCTGCGGGCAGTCGAGCCGCGCCGGGGAGATGCGAATGTGTTGCTTCTTCGGTGAATCTTATTCGACGCGTTGCTATTTTGAGAACAATCGAGTTTCGAGGAGACGCAATCAATTCACCCGCTCGGCATCGAAAGCGTTCGCCAAAGCCCGGCTTTTCCGCTATGCTTCCTGCCGAGCGATTTTGCCCAAAATGCAGGTTGCTTCAAAAGCGGGCGACAAAATCAATCCGTTTCTTTGTCGTCCGGCGGATTCACTTCAACATGCTTTGGACGGTATGGAGAACGGCAAGCGGGCGCCCGAAGGCGTCAAAAACGGTCAACAGCAAGGTTCGGAGGTTGCGGTCGCGGGCAAGGCGCCGGGGCGCCTTCGCGGACTTCGCCGCGGCGGCGCGCGGCCCGGCGCCGGACGCAAGCTGACCGGTGCCGCGCCCCTCGATGCCAAGGTGCACATTCGCCTTGAAGTCGAGCAGCGCGATCTCTTTTCGCAGCTCGGCGGCGTGAAGTGGTTGCGCGGCGCCCTCGCGCGCATCAAGACGCTGCTCGATCGCGAAAGCGAGCCGCCTGCCGACCTCGAGTCGCCCGAAGTGCTCGGCGTGCTGCCCCAGACGCTCGAAGCGTTGCTTCTAGCGCGCGTTCGCGAAGCGGGCGACGTTGAAGAAGCGGGCGAGCGCTCCTCTGACGGCGATCTTCGCCCGAGCGGGCTGCGACAATACGATGCGGCAGAGGTGCTCTTCGGCCGAAAGACGCTCCCCGGAGAGCGCCGCAGCGAACGGCGTCTCTTCGTGTTGCGCGCCGCGGGCGACGCGATGATCGACGCCGGGATCGGCGCGGGCGACATCGTTGTCGTTGACGCAGCGCGTCGCCCCAAGAGCGGCGAAATCGTCTGCATGCGCGTGAACGGCGCGCGTGCTATCCGTCGAATTTTTTTCGACGAAGCGGCTGTCGGCGCCCAGGACGATCCCTTGGAAGCGCCGGGTGTGCGTTTCGTGACGGAAAACAGCGCGGCGCCCTATGCCGAAATGCGTCCGGAACCCTGGCAGCGGTTTGAAATCGAGGGCACCGTCGTTTCGGCGGTGACGGGCCTCCTGCGGCGCTCGGACTGAGCACGCGAAACTTAGCGCTTTCCCGATCAGACGTTCACCCGAAGGGATTTGGCGAACGCGAAAGAGCGGTTGTTTTCATTTCGAGAACGCTGTCGGCGCGGAGGAACCGCATTGCGGCGACTGCGCTTTTTTGACGAAACTCTTCCTAAAGACGGCCAAGGCAGGCGCTCTGCCCGAGGTCGTTCGTTTGTTTCCTCAAAGGAGTCGCTATGAATCGCAAGCATGTCCGTACACTCGTTGCCGCTGCCGCCGCGCTCGGCGCCGTTGTCCTTTCGCTTTCCGCACAGGCGGGCGAACGGCTCGACCGCGTGACCGAAACCAAGGTGCTTCGTGTGGGTACGCCCGCGGACTATCGACCCTTTGCGATGAAGGAAGAGGGCAAGCTTGTCGGTCACGACATCGAGCTCGTCGAAGCGATGGCCAAAACCGCCGGCTGGAAGGTCGAATACGTGATCACGCCCTGGAAGGACCTCGAAGCGGGCATCAAGGGCAACAAGTTCGACGTGGCCGTGGGCGGCATCACGCAGACGCTCGCGCGTGCGGGCTACGCCGCGTTCCTGCCGGGTTATGCGCCGTTCGGCAAAGTGGCGCTCGTCAACAAGAAGAATAAGGATCGCTTCACGACGCCCGAGAGCCTCAACGATCCGAGCGTTCGCGTCATTAAAAATCCGGGCGGCACGAACGAACAATACGTGCTCGAGCACCTCAAGAAGGCCCAGGTGACGACGCACGAAAAGAACTACGAAATTCCGGGCATGATCGCCAGGGACCAGGGCGACGTGATGATAACGGAAACGGCCGAAGCGAAGCTTTATGTGAAGCGCTACCCCGAACTTCACGCGGCGTTCCTCGATAAGCCCCTGACGCCCGTGAGCGAAATGGGCTTCATGATGCCGACGGACGACGCGGACTTCGTGCGCTCCATGGGTTTCCTTTGGCACCTGATGGATATCCGCGGCGAACTCGACCGCATTGAAGACAAGTGGCTCGACTGATGCCCGGAGTCCGTGCTTTGAAACGGCCTTCGGCCTAAAGTGCGGCGATTGAACACAAAGAAAAGCCTGCGAGGCGGAAAGCTTCGCAGGCTTTTCAATTCAAGCCAATTCAAGCGGTGGTCGATGCCGAATGGGGGAAGCGGTGTCGCCGCCGGCAAATCAGTCCCGGTTTGTCTGCGCTTCGATGCGCTCCTTCAAAAGCGAAAGGAACGCTTCCGTGAGCGTCCGCTTCGGCGCAGCAATCGACCAAGCGAAAACGACGTCCGTTCTGAGGGGCGGCGAAAAGGGCAGAAACGCGATGTCGTCGTCCGGGCGCGTAATCCCGTCGATGCAGAGCGCGTGCCCGCCCGAGCGCACGATGAGGGAAGCGTTGTAGAGGAGGTTGTAGGTGCCGACCACCTTGAGTCGCTCGAAGGGCTGCCCGAGCCAGCCCGCGATGCGGCTTCGAATCGCTTCCTGCTTCGGCGCGTAGATGGTAAGTCCCTCGAGATCTTGGGGCGAGACACTCGTTTTGCCCGCGAGCGGCCCGTCGCGGCGAGCGAGCAGACCCCAGCGGTTCTGCTGCGGCAGCTTCACGTAGTCGAAGCCGTCGATTTCGGCGGGCATATTAAAGACGCCGAAGTTCGACGTGCCCATCCTGACGTTCAGGGCCGCATCCTGTGCGCTTGCCGAGAGAAGGTGCCCGCGTACGTTGGGGTGCGTGCGCTGAAAAAGTTCGAGCGTTTCGGCAACGACCGCCATTGCGGGCGTTTCACCTGCCGAAATCGTGAGGTCGCCCGCAAGGTCCTGCGTCGACATCGCTTCGAGCTTGGTCTTTTCGACAAGCGAGAGAATCGACTGTGCCCGGCCGAATAGGTAAACGCCCTTTTCGGTGAGTTCGATGCGGCGCGTGGTGCGGTCGAAGAGTTTGTGTCCGAGCTCTTCTTCAAGGTCCGCAATCTGGCGCGAGAGCGTCGGCTGCGTGACGAAGAGCTTTTCGGCCGCGGCCGTAAAGCTCTTCTCCCGTGCAATGGCTACGAAGTAGCGAAGCGATTTGAGGTCCATCGTATTTATGAAGAAATCGAATCGAAACAGATAAGAATGAAGTATTTGAATCGGATTGTGACAGAAAGGATAATGACCGCATAGCCCGAGAATCCTTGAAAAGCATGCATGCGTTGGAAGCTTTTCACCGAGATTCTCGACTCTCGGACCGGCACGCTGCGTGTCGGCATACACAACAAACGGAGTAGCGGGATGAAGCTGCAAAAGTTGGTGCTCACGCATTTGGCGGCTTGCGCGGCGCTTGCGCTCGGAGGCGTTGCAATGGCTCAGGATATTGAAATGGCGATCGGCGGCAAGGTCTATACGATCACGCTCGAAGAGAACGATGCGGCAAAGGCGCTCGCGGCCCGGCTGCCGATCAAGCTGCAGTTTGAAGACTTCGGTGCGGTCGAGCGCATCGCGTACCTCAATCCGAAACTGGACGTCGGCAATGCGCCGACGCGCACGACGCCGAAGACGGGCGACCTTACGTACTACATGCCATGGGGAAATCTCGCGGCCTTCACGGGGAATTTCCGTTCGTCCGAGAGTCTCGTGCCGCTCGGCCGCATGAGTACGGAAGCGATCCGGGCGCTGCGCGACAGCGGCTCGGCCGACGTGACGCTGCGCCGCAAAGAGTAAGGGCTGCGAGCCGGTTCTTCGTCCGTTGGGAAGAAAAACGCGCACCGCTGCGACTCGAGAGGAGCCGTACCGGCGCGCGTTTTTTCTGCTCTGTCGAAAACGCGTGCTCGGCGGTAGACTCGATCGGGTGTGCGTGCTGCGCCAGCCGACCCAGGCAGATCGGCGGGCAGCGCGGCCGTTGCGATCGGCATGGAAAGGAAGACGATGACAGACCGACTCGAGAGCACGAAAGACGAAGGCGGGCGGCGCGGGCGTGCGGTGCCTACGGGCGCGGGTTTCGGTTTGGCGGGTGCCGTCATTGCCTATGTCTTTTGGGGACTGATGCCGCTCTACTGGCATTTGATGGCTGCCGTCGACTCGGTCGAAGTGCTTGCGCACCGAATCGTCTGGTCCTTCGTCTTCATCGGTGCTGTGCTCGTTGCAACGGGGCGAACCGGCGAAGCGCTGCGGCACATTCGGGCGGTCTTCACGAAAACCCATGCGCCGATGGCGCGCGTCATCATTGCCGCTTCTGCTTTTGCAAGTGCCAACTGGCTCATCAACATTCTCGGCGTCAATACGGGGCGCGTCGTTGAACTCGGGATCGGCACGTTTCTGACGCCGCTCGCGACAGCGGCGATCGGCATCTGCGTCTTTCGCGAGCGCATCTCGAAACTGCGCGCCGCCGCGCTCGGCGTCGCGGCATTGGGCGTTGCTGCGCTCGTCGTCGGACTCGATCGATTCCCAACCATTGCGCTCTCGGTCTCGGCGACCTGGGCAATCTACGGTGCACTCAAAAAGAAGGTGACGCTCGCGCCCCTTGAGAGTGTCATGCTCGAGCATGCGCTCATGCTGCCCTTTGCGCTTGCTTGGCTCCTCCTCGGTAACGGCGGGAGTGCCGCCCTTCGGTTCTTCGAGGGTTTTGACGGGATCAGCTGGGTACTCATGGGGACGGGCGTCGTGACGTCGATCCCGATGATTCTCTTTTCGCTGGCCGCGCAGCGCCTGCCCTTCACGGTGCTCGGCATCATTCAGTTCCTGAGTCCCGTGCTTACGCTCCTTTTGGGCGTCTTCGTCTTTGCCGAACCGCTCGGCACGGCCCAGGCCGCAGCCATTGCCTGTGTTGTCGTCGCTGCCGTGCTTTTTGTGGCGGGCGGGCACGAAGAGCGCAAGCGTGCTGCGGACGGCGAGGAAAAGTAAGCCGTATGGCGAGTGAGAAGTGTCCGCTGAAGGATCAAAGCGGAAGGACAGGAAAAGGCCGCCCGACCGGAAAGGAGGAGGTAAAACAATCGGGCGGCGTAAGGATTGCGCCTCAGGCGGCTAGGCAGTCCGCTTGAGACGATTCGGCCGGCGGCTCGAGGAAGCAGCCGGCCGATGCCCGCCTTACTTCGCGGGCGCGGCTTCATTCACCATGGCGAGCGCGTTCAGGGCCTTCGGGAAGCCGATCAAGGGCACCATCACGACAATGGCGTCGATCAGTTCGCTGCGCGTCGTGCCGAGCGCGAGGTTGCCGAGCGCATGGGCCTTTACCTGCGGCTCGCACCCGCCCATCGAGGCGATGACGACGAAGGTGAGCAGTTCGCGTTCCTTGAGCGGCAACCCCGTACGGGTGTAGGTGTCGCCGAAGCAGTAGCCCGAGAGGAGGTCCACCATGAGGGCGCGTTCGTCGGCCTTGGCGTTTTTGTGCATGGCGTCGATGCCGGCACCGAAGATGCTCTTCTGAACGGCGAGGCCTTTTTCAAAGCGGTCGGCATCGGTCACCGTGGCGCTCGTTTCGGTCGGGAAGGTCTTCCCTGCGGCGGCACAAGCCCGGGCGATGACGTTGATCGCGCGGATCGTGGTCGGCAGTCCCGAGTACGCCATCGCCTGCACGGCAGCTTCGCGCAGTTCGAGCGGACTCGCCCCCTTCTTCAGGGCGTCGAGCACGACGCGCGCGAGGACTTCGTCTTCGTCCTGGGCCGTGAGCGACGCGACGGCAATGAGCGTGCGCATGCGTTCGTCAAACTTGACGGCCGCAGGGACGTCCTTCGTCATCAGACGCTCGAGAATCGCGTCGGCATCCGTCATGACGGTTTCATTCAAAGTGGTTTCCTGAGCCATGGCATTGCTTTCCAAAAAAAGATTGATCATCGCTGCGCCTGCGGCGCTCTGAAGTACGGTTCTGCGCTTCATGTGTTCGGTCTCCGGTTGCCGTTTCGTTCGGGATTCTCTCGTGTGCGCGTTTCTTTAGAAGCCGAGCTTCTTCAACCATGCATCCACGTCGGCCTTCGCGTCTTGAGCGTCGCTACCCGGCACATAGAAGTGTTCGACGAATTTCGCTTGCGGGCAAAGCGTCTTCATGCGAGAGAGGGCGCCCGAAGGCGAGGAGCTGCCCGACGTGATGAAGGGCGCGACGGTCTTGTTTGCGAGGTTGTGATCCATGAGGAACGTATTGATCGGCACCGAAACGCTGCCCCACCAGTACGGGGTCCCGAGGAAGACCGTGTCGTAGCCCGAGAGGTCGGGAATGACGGTTTCGAGCTCGCGACGGGCGTTCGCACGCACTTCGTCGCGGGCGATGTAGGTCATGTCGCCGTAGTCGGGGGCGTACTTTTCCTTGACGTCGATCTTGAGAAGCGCGGCGCCCGTATGCTCGGCAATCATTTTGGCGAGCGCTTCGGTCGAGCCCGTGCGCGAGTAGTAGATGACGATGGCTTTGCCTTTGCCTTTGCCTTCGGATGCCGGTGCGGCGAGCGCGCGCCCGGAAAAGAGACCGGCGGTGCTTCCTGCGAAGGTTGCGCAGGCGGCGAGCTTGAGGCAGCTGCGGCGATTGACGGTTTTCATATCGAGGCGTCCTTTCTGGATGATGCTTTGGGATCTTGACTTCACGAACGGACACACGCGCCGTTCGGATTGTTTTCAAGTTCGACTATAGGATTGCGGTCGAATCGATTCAAATACTTAATTTGAATGCGGTTTAATGCGGCAAACGAATGACTCGAACAGGCAAGAAAGCGAGCGGGCTGCGGCCCGCTGACACTTCGGGACGGACTTGCGTCGCCAAAAGAAGCGTGTTCTTCTTCGGGCAAGCCGTGTTCGTGGCAAGATTGACGGTCTCGCTTGCGGTTGATTGCGCCTCACCGTTAGCCGGCGAACCGCAAGACGAACACGCAAAAGAAAAACAAACGGACAAAGAAATGCAAAACACAAAAAGCGCCGTGCGCTCGCCCGAGACGAGAAAGCCGATCGATCTCACCGCTTTTCTCATCTGCATGGTGCTCTGCTTCATCTGGGGCCTGCAGCAGGTGGCGATCAAGGCGGCGGCCGACGATGTCTCGCCGATGCTGCAGGTGGGGCTGCGCTCGGGCGTCTCGGCGGTGCTCCTGTATCTCTGGAACCGCTTCGTGCTCCACGAAGAGTGGAACATGAACGTGCGCTTTCGCGACGCGCTTTTGGTGGGGCTCGGCTTCACGGGCGAATTCCTCTTCGTCGCGGAGGGCCTTCGGTTTACGAGCGCGTCGCATATGTCGGTGCTTCTTTATACGGCGCCTCTCTTTGCGGCAATCGGTCTCTCGATTCGGCTGCCCGAAGAGCGCTTGTCGCTCCTGCAGTGGCTCGGGCTCGTTCTCGCTTTCTTCGGCATCGCGCTCGCCTTCCTCGTGCCCGCGCTCCTCGCGCCCGAGTCGGCCGCAGGCGACTCGTCGCTCTGGCTTTTCGGGGACTTCCTCGGGCTTTGCGCCGGTCTCTCCTGGGGGCTCACGATTGTGTTCCTGCGCACGACCACGATGAACGACGCCAAGCCCACGCAGATGCTCTTCGCGCAGCTCGCTACGGGTTTTGCGATCCTTTTCCCGTTTGCGCTTCTCACGGGACAGAACGTCTTCGAATCGACCGTTCTCGGCTGGTCGAGCCTCATCTTTCAGTCGGTGATCGTGTCGTTTGCGAGCTACCTCGTTTGGTGCGGACTTTTGAAGCGATACCTCGCGGCGCGCCTGGGCGTCCTCATTTTCGTCACGCCCATCTTCGGCGTCGTGCTCTCGATTCTGCTTTTGGGCGAGACGGTTGGCTCGACCTTCGTGGCGGGGTCGCTCTGCGTGCTTGGGGGACTTTTGCTCGTGCAGGGCGCCGACGGTTTGAAGCGGCTTTTCGGACGCAAGCGCCGGTGATGTTGACGGGGCTCGCCGCCCCGAAGCACTTCGTGAACAAAGACTATGACAGGCGGCCGGTCTCGGGATCGGCCGCTTCCTTTTTTAGGCGTGTTCGCCCAAAATCGCGCGCACCGTTTCGTCGATCGAAGACACTTCGATCGTGCGGTCGGCAAGCGACGAATAGATCGGCGCGCGTTCTTCGTAGAGCGCGGCGACGCCGCGGGCAATCGCGATCGGGCGGTCGCGCGTGGCGAGTTTGGCGAGCGGACGCTTGAGCCAGATGAAGCGGCCGTTGAGTCCGAGGAGCGCGCGGTTGACGGGGCGCAGGCACGAGCCGCCGCCCGTCGAAATGATGAGCCCCGTCTTGAGCGCGAGGGTGCGGATCGCTTCGGTTTCCTTCTCGCGGAAGAACGCTTCGCCTTCTTCGCGGTAGATGCGCGCCTTGAATTTGCCGACGTGCTGCGCGACGAGTTCGTCCACATCAACGAAGCGGCGCATGAGGCGCTGCGCGAGAATTTTGCCGATCGTCGTTTTGCCGCAGCCCGGCATCCCGATCAAAACGATGTTTTCGGCTTCGAGCCGGATGTCGCGCTCGATCGTTGCGGAAACACAATTTCTGAGCGGCCGCCCGAGAAAAGCTTCGATCACGGCGCGAGCGCGGGCCACTTCGAGTTCGAATCCGGAGACCGCAGGGATGCCGCGGCGTCTTGCTTCAATGAGAAGGTGCGAGCGCAGCGGGCGAGCGGCGGTTTCGACGAGAAGACGCGGCTCGGGAAGTCGTTGTCCGCCGGCGCTTTTGGGCTCCACATTTTCGCTCGGGATGGCCGCTTCGCAGCGCTCGCAAAAGAGGGGCTCGTCGGAAAAGACGGCGTCCGTGCCGAAAACGCTTGCATTAAGGAGGAGGTCGGGTTCGGCCGCCGGGGCTTCCGGCAAAGAGATGCCGGGGCGATTGGCATCGACGACCCGAAGCGCCGTTTCAATGCCGAGCGCCCGGAGCGAAGCGCGAAGCGAACGCGCGCGTTCGCGCTGCGCAGCTGCGGCGTCGCTTGCAGGCGGATCGACCAGAATGAGCGCCGTGCGGCACGTCAAGTTCGGTGCGTGCGTGCGCAGCACGTCTTCGAGAATTTCCTGCGCGAGATCGTCACCCGTGAGCGTACCGTCGCCCTCGCGAAGAAGAAGGTCGACAGCGCCCGAGCGGGCCGCACGCTCAGTGAGACGCCCAAGCGTCGGGTGCGCCGCGAGCCATTTGGCCGCCGCATGCGCATAGTAGCGGTCGAGCACAAGCCCCGCGTATCGCTTCGAAGCGAGGAGCGTCCCGAGGCCTTTCGCCGCATTGACGTCGAGTTCGACAGTTTCAAGTCCCGAAAAGCCGAAAGCCTCAATGTGCGAGCGCAGCAACGCCCCAGAATTCGCAGCGTACTCTTTGAGTGCGGCGAATGCAAAGCGGGGATCGTCGTTGTCGAGAAGCTCGGCCATAGGTCCTGTCGGGTGCCGCCCGAGTGCTTGGAAGCCGAAAAAGCTTTCGTGGCGAAGAGGCGGCAATCGGAAAAGATGCGCGTTTTACGCAAAGCGAAAGCTCCAAATATACAGCAGCGGCGGCGCGGCCGATCGGATGCGCTCCCAGCGCATCACCGAAGCGCGCTAGCGGATTCAAAGAAAAAGAGGCGGCCGCCATCGACCGCCTCGATTGCACGGCGTGCTTCGAAGCGTCACGCCGCTTCGCCGCGCGAAAGCCGTTCGGCAAGTTCTCGCGTGGCGCGCCGCGCGGTTTTCCCGGTTTCCGTTCTCGGCAGCCGTTCGACGCCGAAGACGGCATGGGGCTTTTCGTAGCGCCCGAGTGCGGCGCACACGGCGTCAAAGTCGATCGCCGCCGGGTCGCCTTCAACCAAAAGGACCACTTCGTGGCCGAACGTGTGGCTCGTGCGGGCCGTGATGGCAAAGGGGCAGGGAATGACGCGCGCGAGCTTGGCTTCAACGGTTTCGATTTGTACCTTGATGCCGCCCGTGTTGATCACGTTGTCAAGGCGCCCCAATATGCGAAAGGCACCGTCGGGCGCGATTTCGGCAATGTCGTTCGTCGTGAGGGGCTCGCCCGCAACGGCGGGCGCCGCAATGACAAGCGTGCCTTTCGCCGAGAGCGACACCTTGACGCCGGGCAGCGGCTTGTAATGGGTTTCGCTTCGGGTGCCCGCAGGTCCCTTGAGGCGTCTGAGCGCTACGTGCGAAAGCGTTTCCGTCATGCCGTAGGTGGAGTAGACGGCACCTTTTGCCGCCTGAAGCGCTTCAAAGAGCTCTTCGTCGACGGCGCCGCCGCCGATCAGAATGTTGCGGCTTTCGAGGAACGCGCGTGCGCTCTGCGGGTGCTTCAGAATCGTTACGGCCTGCATGGGCGTGACGGCGCAAAGACCGAGCGGTTGCTGTGCTGCGTCAAGGCCATCGAACGGGTCGGACTTGGGCGTTCGAACGACGAGGTCGAGCCCGCAGACGACGCTGCGCACGACGACCATCTTCCCGGCAATGTAGTCGAGCGGCATCGCGAGGAGGTTCTTTTCGCCGGGCTCAAGACCGAGAAAGCTGCAGGTCATGCGGGCGCTCGCTGCCATGCGGCGCTTTTCGGCCCAAAAAGGCTTCGGGCGCCCGGTCGAGCCCGAGGTCTGCACGCGCAGGGCGGCCGTGTCGTCCAGAAGCGTCTCGAGAAAGCGCGAGAGCGCGGCGTAAAAGCTCTCGGCGCCGAAGCGCTCGACGCATTCGCGCGCAAAGGGACTCGGCGCATCGGGGCCGGGACGCAGAAAATCCGTCCACACGTGAAGCTTGCCGTCAATCAGGAGACCCGGGCGCTCGGCGAGCGCGCGCTCGAAGATGCCGTTCGACATGAGAGAAAAAGGATGCGAGTTTGAAAAGCTTTTCGCGTCGTGCGCCCGAAGTGCGGTCCCGTTCACGGGGAGCGAGCTGACATCGTGCGCACGGCGTGCTCGCGCGAAGAATCAGGGATTCGACGGGCGCTTGTTGTAGTTGAAGTCGGGGGCGCGCTTCTCAAGGAACGCGCGGCCGCCTTCCTGGGCTTCTTCGGTCATGTAGTAGAGCATCGTGGCGTCGCCCGCGAGTTCCTGAATGCCCGCTTGACCGTCGAGTTCGGCGTTGAGGCCGGCCTTGATCATGCGGATTGCGAGTGCGGAAAGGCGCATGATTTCCTGCGCCCAGGCAACCCCTTCGTCTTCGAGCGACTCGAAAGGCACCACCTTGTTGACGAGTCCCATCTCGAGCGCTTCGTCGGCCTTGTACTGGCGGCAGAGGAACCAGATTTCGCGCGCCTTCTTCTGACCCACGACGCGCGCGAGGTAGCTCGCGCCGAAGCCCGCATCAAAGGAGCCCACGCGCGGGCCGGTCTGGCCGAAGACGGCGTTTTCAGACGCAATCGAGAGGTCGCAGACGACCTGCAGCACGTGACCGCCGCCGATCGCGTAGCCGTTCACGAGCGCGATGACGGGCTTCGGAATCGAACGGATCTGCTTTTGGACGTCAAGAATGTTGAGGCGCGGCACGCCGCCCGCGTCGATGTAGCCGCCGAGCCCCTTCACGTGCATGTCGCCGCCCGAGCAGAAAGCCATATTGCCTGCACCCGTGAGGAAGATCACGCGGATGTCGGCGCGCTCGCGCGCGATCGCAAAGGCCTCGGAGAGCTCCTTGACGGTCGTCGGCGTAAAGGCGTTGCGCCAGCGCGGACGGTCGATCGTAATCTTGGCGATGCCTTCCCAGAATTCGAAGCGGATTTCTTCGTACTCGCGAATGGGCGTCCAGTTGCGCCCCGAGGTCGAGGGCGACGGCTGGTTGCGGGCGGCCGCTTCCTTGGCGGCTTCGATCGCTTCGGGCGAGGTCGGCTCGTTCGTCATCTTTCTGATCTCCCTTAAGGGTAAGTTTGACATTGAAGCCGCGATGATAGCCCATGGCGGCAAAGCGAGCGAATTTCGTACGAATAAACGCGTATACAAAGTAGTGCGCGGGCCACAGACGCCCGCGCACTCAGTTCAGCCTATTTCCGACACCGCGTCCTGTTGCGCGGAGATTCGTTTCGACGTCAATCGCAGCGAATGTGCTTTATCGCCAGTCGAAGTGCTCGCGCCGAATGGCGGTTTTCGAGCCGCCCGCCGCAACGAAAGCTTCGGCGACCGCGTTCGAGAGTCCCGCCCCCGCGCAGAGTGCGAGACGGTCGGGGACGCCCGCCGTGAAGAGCGCTTCGGGCTTGAGCCGGCTTTTCTTCGATTCAACGATATGGAATTCAATGCCTGCGCGCCGTGCAAGTGCTTCGATCTTCGGGAGCATCGGTTCATCTGCGCAATCGCGCACGCACCAGAGAAGCTTCGCGATCGGGTGCGACTTGGCGAACGCTTCGTCGTCCGCGACCTTGGCTTTGCGCTCGGCCGCGTCCTGCAGCCACGCGCAGAAGGGCGCGATCCCGATGCCGCCCGCGACCCAGAGCTCTTTGCGTCGCGTTGCGGCGTCGGTTTCGAAGCGTTCGAGCGTAAAGGCGCCCCACGGTCCTTCAAGCCGCACCTCGTCGCCCGGCGCAATGCGCGGTACGTCGTTTGTCGTGTAGTCGCCGAGCGCCTTGACGGCAAAGCGCAGCGAGCCGTCGGGCAAAATTTCCGCAACCGAGAACGGGTGCTTTTCTTCGTTTTGGGTCGCGAGGAAGGCGAATTCGCCGGCACGAACGTGAAGCGGCTTTTCAGGCTTGACCGTGAGGAGCGTGATGCTCTCGTGCACTTCAACGTCGGTGACGCGGGCGGGCACTTCTTTTTCTCGACCCGCACCGCGAACGAGCAGCAGAACCGAATACCAAAGTCCGACGGCCGTTACGGCGAGATTGATGATGCCCAGAGGCAGCGTGAAGTCTGCCGGATCGGCGAGTCGAATCGCGTGGATCGAAAGCACGATGAAGAGGGCGGAAAAGAGCTTATGAAGCTGCAGCCACTTCGTGTACCGAAGCGCCTTGACGAACACGAGTGCGCCGAGCACGAGTGCGATCACGGTCGCCCAAATCGAAGAGTCCACGGCAAAGCCGCGCATCTGCGACCAGAAGAGATCGAAACCGGTCAATTCGCCGCGGACGATCTTGGGTACGGGTTCGAGCGTCATGAGCGAGAAGACGGGCGCCATGATGGTTTTGGTCAGCCAATGAAAGACCGAGAGGCCGAGCGCCCAGAAGCCGATTGTACGGTGCCAGCGATAGAGCTCGTCGAGCGGCGTCTTCGTCGCGCGCTCGAGCCAGGCCGGGCGCGCGGCGATGACGATCGCCATCGCCATATAGCCCCAGGCGAGAATCCCGTTCCAGTAGAAAACTTCGTGCGAGAGGCCGCGGCCGTTCATCGCGGGCGGGTCCACCCACAGGCCGAAGAGCCAGGCGGCGGTCGTTAATGCTGCAAAACCGTAGACGATGCGTTTCATGTTGCCTCCGTTTGTTGGGTCTCGGTGCGAATCAATGTAAAAGAGGCGCGAAAACGCGTTTTCGCTTTTGTAAAGACGCACTCACAGAACGCTAAGGCTTGAAACAGGCTGAAAGGCTTCTTCACGATTCTTTGCGTTTTTTAGGAAACGCTAAGGATGGGCTGCAAGCGCGGCACGCGAAGCGAACGTGTGCGAAAGATGCGCGCGCCCGCCTGCGGATAAGACATTTCGGCAAGGCGGCACGCGGACGGTACAGGTATCTTTTGGGGATCGCCTTTTTAGGACCAACGCATTCCATTGAGGAGAGTGAGCAATGACCGAAATCGTTCTGAAGGAGAAGTGCTTTCCGGAAATCGTCGGCTGGCAGGCCGAACTCGAAGCGTTCCGCCGCGACATCCATGCGCATCCGGAACTCGGCTTTGAGACCGAACGTACTTGCAAGAAAATCGCCGAGACGCTGCGCGGCTGGGGGCTCGAGCAGGTGGACGAATCTGCCGTCAAGGGCGGCGTGATTGTCGTCGTGGAAGGCAACCGTCCCGGGCGCACCGTCGGGCTTCGCGCGGACTGCGATGCGCTTCCGATGACGGACTGCGCGACGAACCCCTGGAAGAGCACGATCGACGGGCGCTCGCACGCCTGCGGTCACGACGGGCACACGACGTGGCTCATGGGCGCGCTTCGCTACTTGAACGCGAAGCGCGATTTTCCCGGTCGCGTTGTCGGCATCTTCCAGCCGGCCGAAGAAATCGGCCGCGGTGCCCTCGCCGTCCTTGATGCAGGGATTCTCGAGAAGTACGAAATCGCCGAGATCTACGCCGCGCACGACGAAGCGACGCTCGACAAGGGTGTCTGCGGCTTTTGCGTCGGGCCCGCGCAGGCTTCGACAGACTTCTTTTACGTGACCGTGAAGGGCGCGGGCACCCACGGCGCGCGTCCGCACTTGGGCGTCGACCCCGTGCCTGTCGCGTCCGAACTCGTGACGTCGCTGCAGACCATCATTTCGCGCAAGGTCAACCCGATCGAAAAAGCGGTGCTCTCCGTCTGCTCGATCAACGCTGGGCGCTTTAACGCGCCGAATGTGATTCCCGCCGAAGTGACGCTTTCGGGTACGGTGCGCACTTTCAACGAAGATGTGCGTGACCTCATCGAAAAGGAAATGAACCGCATGGTCAAGGGCGTAGCCGAAGCCAACGGCTGCACGGTCGACTTCCGCTACGACCGCCTCGTTTCTTCCGTTTATAACGACCCGAAGACGACGGCGGCGATGTGCGACTTCGTGAAGCGTCAGTTCGGCGAAGCTTATGCCGTCGAAGGTTTCCCGATGTCGATGGGCGGCGAAGACTTTGCCGAATATCAGCGCAAGATTCCGGGGTCGGTGATTCGCTTGGGTGTTCGCGACGAAACGCACCAGGTCTCGATTCACAACCCGACCTTCGACTTCAACGACGAAGTGATCGCCGTCGGCGCGACGCTGCTCTCGGGCATTGCGCTTGAGCGTCTTGCGGCGCTCGCCTAAGGCCGTTGGGATAAACGGGACAGATAGCACGAAGCAATCGGGTGCATGGCTTCTTTGCATGCGGAAGAGTGCTTCGTGCCGATCGCCCGTGAAAGCGACTCCATTGCGCAAAGCGCGTGCGGCTCGCAGCCGTGCGCGCTTTGCGCTTCTAGATGCGGCAATGGCGAGGTGAATCGCCGTTGAGACTACCTCTTTGGGATGCCCTTTCGTCTGCTGAGCGGTCGACGCAGCCCCTCCGAACGACGGATGGCGAACGCGCGTGCGACGACTATAGTTGAAGAAGCATCGGGCAAGACCATGGGGCGGCGTGCGCGTTCGGCACTCGACCGACGTCCGCTCGCGCAGGGGGCGCCCGAAAACGGAGGTGGAAAGTGCAGACGACCGGCAGCGAAGCCGGGCTGAGGACGTTCGCGCGCGAAGTGCTCGTTCTCGGCATCGGCAATATCCTTTGGGCCGACGAAGGGTTCGGTCCGCGTGCGGCGGAGGCCTTTCATCAGGCGTTTCGCCCGGTTGAGGGCGTCGACGTCATGGACGGCGGCACGCTCGGAGGCTTCCTCATCAACGAAATCACGTCCTCGCGCCGCATTCTCGTTTTCGACTGCTGCGACTTTCATCTGGCGCCGGGCTACCTCGGCGTGTTGCGCGGCGACGAGGTCGGTGTGTGGTCTTCCACCAAAATTTCGCCGCACCAGACGGGCTTCAACGATCTCTTGGCCACCGCCGCGATGCTCGACGCGAGTCCGCAGGAAGTGGCCGTTGTCGGCGTGCAGCCCGAAGAACTCAACGATTACGGCGGCAGCCTCACGCCGCGCGTGAAGGCCCGCATTTCCGAGGCGCTCGAAGAGGCGGCGGCCATTCTGAAGGAATGGGGTTTTGCGCTCGAGCGGCGCGCCGACGGTGAAACGGTCGCGCCGCTTGCCGAAGCCGTTCTCACGATGAACGCCTACGAAGCCGATCGGCCGAGCGACGCCGATGCCTGCCGCTTGGGCGACGAGCGCTTCATGCGGCTCGCAGCGGGTGCAGCCATGGATCCGCTCGGCGAGGCGGACCACAAAGACGGAGGCCGATGATGTGCGTGGCGATTCCGATGCGGGTGCGTTCGGTCGATGGGTTTGAAGCGCGCTGCGAGCGTAGTGCGGCCGCCGCAGGCGGCTTGTGCGGTCCGTGTACGCCGGCGTTTGATTGGAACGTGTCCGCTCAAGAAGGCGTCTCGTCGTGCGTCAACGTGACGCTTGCGATGCTCGACGAGCCGGGCGCCGTACACCCGGGCGACTGGCTCCTCGTTTTCCGCGACGAAGCGATTCGGCGCGTGACGGAAGAAGAGGCGCGTGAGGTCGCGGCGGCACTTGAAGCAACCGCGGCCGTCATGGCTGGCGACCTTTCGGACGAAAACATTCGTGCGGGCTTTGCCGACCTGGTCGACCGCGAACCGCCCTTGCCCGAACACCTGAAAAAACTTGTCGACGCACAGGCCGCCGACCGAGAGAAACCCGCCGAGCCCTGACGCACGACGGTCGTTTCGTTAGAAGAAGGAGAGTCCAAGCATGTCCCGATTTACGCGCATAACGGCGATCGACCCCGCGACGCATCCGCTCTTTGAGCGCATTCGCAACGAGATGGGGTTTGTCGATCTCGACGAAGAAGGTATCGACGACTTTCTTGAACTGTCGGGACTCAAGTTCGTCGTCTTTGCCGACGATCCGAACGTGCGAAAGGAAACGCTCGACATTCTCGTGATCGGCCCGGAAATCCGGAAGTGTTTCGGCAGCGCTCTTTCGGGGGCGTGGCTTGCGGACGTCATGAAGGGGCGCGCGATGGCTGCCCGCTGGGGCGTTCGCAAGCTTCCGGCGCTTGCGCTTTTCCGCGACGACTGCTTCCTCGGCGCCGCCGAAGGGCTCGACACGTGGGAGGGCTATCTCACAAAACTCGGCGCGATTGCGCGCCGCACGGAGCCGCCGCAGCGAACGATTTCCATTCTGACGCCGCAGTCCGAAGCTTAAGGCGCCTAAAAGCGCACGAAGCGAACCGAACGCCAAGAAACAACACCGCATTGAGGAGGAGAGTTCCGATGACCGACACGCTGACGCTGGACCACGCCCGACGGTGGGTCGCCATGCCGAAGATGGCGCCCGAAGTGGAGAAGCGCGCTGCGCTCGGCGCGATCGCGTTTCTGCGCGACGTCGCAGAGCGCCTCGAAGGGGCGCTTGCCGATATTGCGGCCGGACGCGCCCCGGCGGACGGCTCCGAGCTTCACGCCGTCTGGGACTTCTCCGCTTTTGCGCCAGAAACGATCGATTTTCTGATTGCGCTTTTGGGCGAGGGCGAAGTGCGCATCACGCTCTGCCGCGGCGAAGCCAAGACGGCCGATACGGTTGTGCCCGGGCTCTGGCGCGTGCAGACGGGGCGCGACGGCGAGAGCAATTCGTTTGTTCTTGCGCGCATTCCGCGGGCGGTCGAGCATTTTGCCGAGCAAGGGCTCGAACGGGTGCCGAGGCTTGTCAATCCGGACCGCGACGTCTTTGCGGCGACGGCTATTTTGGCTGAACTCAACGAATTGCTCGAATCGACCGACCTCACAACGATTCCTGCGTCGACCGCCCCAATGGTGGAGTTGTCGCGTCAGCCGCTCACACCGAGCGATTTGACGGCGCTCTATTCGACGCTCGGGACGGGCGAAGTGGAAGCGGCGCTTCTCGGTTTTGCCCGTTCGACGATCACGTCGACGACCGTGCGCAACGTCTGGCACAGCCGCATCGTCAACAATGCGGGCAAAAATCTCCTTGAAGCCTATGTGGTGGCCAAACTGCCGCCCGAACTCCCGGTTGCGGTTGAAGAGTTTGCCGACGGTGCGGCGCGCTGCCGCGAGCTCGTTGAGTGGCTCGAAGCCGACATCGAGCGCGGCGCGATCGGCGAAGCGGTTGGCGGCAAGGCGAACGAGAAAGAAAAGTTGCCCCGGGAGGCGGCTCAAGCATGACGGACGCAAACGAAAAGAGCGGGCAGGCCGAGAAGTGCAACGCACCGAACCTCGCGCAGGGGCGCGACATTCTGCGGCTCCTCGACGAAGCGGCCAACGAGCGTGCGGCGGGCGCCGCACGCATGCAGTGCCGCGTCTGCTGGTATATCTACGATCCTGAAGAAGGCTGTCCGGCTTGGGACATCGAACCCGGAACGCCTTTTTCGGCGCTTCCCGAGGAATTCACGTGCCCGGATTGCGGGCAGCCGAAGTCGGCGTTTTTGCCGGCAGAAGATTGATGCCGGTGCACGAATGTTCGACTTCGCCTCGCTTCAATGCCCCAGTACATCACGGATGTCCGGCATAAGTGCTAGGGGTTCTTTGGCGGTGTGGATCGAAAACTTTCGATAGATTTTTGCCAGGTGCCCCTGCACCGTTCTTTCCGAAATGGAGAGGCGCTCAGCGACCTGTGCATCCGTTGTGCCGGCCATGAAAAGTTCGAGAATGTCGCGCTCTCTTTCGGAGAGGGCGCGCAGTGCTTCGCGTACGTGCGTGCCGTCCGAAATGCCGACGCGTCGACGATGGTCCTTGTGGACGGCTGCCGCAATGCTCGCGAGGAGCTTTTCGTCGTCGGCGGGCTTGATCAGGAAGTCGATCGCGCCTTCCTTGAGGCTCGAGACGGCTACATCGATATCGGCAAAGCCCGTGAGGAAAATGATCGGGAGTGGATTACCGCGCTCAATCATTTCGCGCTGCAGCTCAAGACCGGTCATGACCGGCATTCGCACGTCAAGGAGAAGGCAGCCCGGCCGAGCAGCGTCGTCTTCCACCAGGAAGTCTCGCGCGCTCGGATAAACTTTTGCATCCCAGCCTTCAATGCGAAGCATCAGGGCGAGTGCCTCTCGGACATCGTCTTCATCGTCAACGATTCGAATGAGCGAGTTCTTCTTTTCTTCTGCTGCGACCTGTTGTGCTGCGTCGTATACGGGCGCATTCATGGCGGAGCGGTTTCTCCTTGATAAAAATTAGGGGGTGACCTGCTTTAGGACGCCGGCAGGCTTCGGCGTCGGATCATGCAGTTTTGCGCGGAAGCGAACGAGGAGGCCGCCGCCGGCGGCAAGCGGCCGCGCTTCAAAAAGAAGCTTCGCGCGGTGTGCTTCCGCAATCGATTTGCAGATGAGGAGCCCGAGGCCGAGCCCTTCCTTTTTGTTCGTAGCAAGCGGCTCGTCGAGGCCGCCAGTGCTTCGGGCGAGATGACGTCGCCGTCGTTTTCAACCCGAATTTCCGCACGCTTTTTCGCCGCTTCCGACCAAGACGCGACGATGTCGACCGTTACGCGCACGGGTGCGTGCGGTTTCGTTCCAGACGGGCCTACTAAGCTTCGCCGGTGTTTCTGCAAATTCGTCCGTTCGTTCTCAGTCGACTCTCGCGAGGTTGCGTAAAGACGGAGCAACGGCGCTTAAACAAGCGCTTCGCCTGTAAATGCTTGAGGCAGAGAAGAAAAGAAGCATTCTTCCTCTCGAAAGGCACTTACAAGTATTTGCAAAGCGGCTGCGTCCGATTGGAATTCGGAGCCGGTTCGATCGGTAGCATTGAGGTCGCACGAAGAAACGAAATCCCGCTTATCCCACTTCAAATATGAGCTTGAGCGGGAAATCCAACAACAAAAGGAGGTTCCCATGAAGAAGATCATCGCTGCCGCAGCCATTTCCGCCGCTCTCATGACGGGCTGCGCTCAGACGAATGCGGCCGCCGACGGCGCGCCCGCGGGCAATGCTCCCGAACTTGCGGGCCGCACGTTTGTCTGGCAGGATGCGCCGAAGTCGCAGACGATGCCGACGATTGCATTTGCGGCAGACGGTCGCGTTTCCGGTACGAGTGGTTGCAATCGCCTGGTGGGCGGCTTTACGCTCGAAGGCAAGCGCATCGACCTCTCGAAGCTCGGCATGACGCGCATGATGTGCGATCCGGATTCGATGAAGGCGGAAACGGCGTTCATGGGCGTGCTCGCGAACGCGCGTTTTGCGACGGAAACCGAAAAGGGGCTGATCCTCTGGAACGAAAAGGGCGAATCGCTCGCGACGCTCGTGGCGAAGTAATCAAGGTCCGCCTTTCGATTTGAGACGGACTTTGCCAACGATAGAGAACGTTTTTTTTCGCATGACGACTGAGAAAGAAACTGCAGCTGCTGGCTGCAAAACGCAATGCAGCAGCGCCGGCCGCTCCGAGGCCGTGCATGAGGCGGCGCTCGCCGCGGCGGATTTTGCCGCCATGGTGTTCCTCGCACCCGAGATGCCCGAACTCGAGGTACGGGCGGGATCCATCGTGCCGCATTTGAAGGAAGTGCTCGCGTCGGACACTGACGTGCGTGAGGGCGCGCTCTTTCAGCGCCTCCTCGCGAGCGAAGCGGCAGGCGGCTTTGCCGGACTCGGCACTTCGGCGCTCGACGTGCGGCGCGAGCACGCGAAGCTCTTTCTCGGCGTCGGCGAAGAAACGATTCCACTCTCGATTTCCGTTTGGACGAGTGAAAAGGGGCTCCTACGCCAGGACGCGGCAGAAACCTGCAGCAAGCTCTACGCACAGGCGGGTGTTGCGCTCGACGAATCGGCGCCCTACGACCCTGATCACATCGGGACGGCGTTCGCGTTTTTGTCGCTCCTCGAAATTCGTGCGGGTGCCGCGCGCGAAGCCGCTGCGAAGGGTGACGCGATTGATACCGCAGAAACGGTTGAACCCGAGAAGTTTTTCGGTGCCGTGATCGCCCCCGCTTTCAGCAGGATTTTGAAGCGCATAAGCGCGAGAAAGGACGCGCCTTTTTACGCCGCCGTCGGCACGCTCTTTACGATCCTCTCGGAAGAAGGACTCTTCGGTTAAGCGGTTGAAGCGCGTTCGGGGCTGCTCTTCAGGGTGTCCGAAGCGAAAGCCGAATCAAGCAAACGGCCTGCGTTCGAAAGCTCGAATCGCAGGCCGTTTGGCTTTGCGCTGATCCTTGCGTCGCCAGGAAGGCCTTCACGCTGTCGGAAGGTCTTCGCATGGCGGACGATGGTCAGACTTTTTCCTTCATTTTCTCAATATCGAGAATGGAGGAGACGTAGCGGATTTTCGGATTCGTGCCCGCCGCAGCGTTCATCGCTTTGGCGCGCGGCGCGAGTTCCTTGGCTTCGCCTTCGAGTTTGTCCCAGTCGACGAAAAGGAGTGCGCCGATGCCGCAGGCTTCAACGCAGGCAGGCTTTTCGCCCTTCGAGGTTCTGTGCGTGCAGAGCGTGCAGTGCTCAGCCTTGCCCGGCGTGCGAACAACCCATTCGCGCTCGGGGGCGGGAGCGAGCGGCATCTTGCCGCCGAACCAGTCCTTTTCGCCGAGCCCGTCCGCGTTGAACATCGGGGCGCCGTAGGGGCACGCGGCCGCGCACATGCGGCAGCCGATGCACTTTTTGTGATCGACGAGCACTTCACCCGCGGGGCCGTGCGAAATGGCTTTCGCAGGGCAAACCTTCATGCAGGCGGGATCCTCGCAATGCATGCAGGAGACGCGGAAGTAGCTGATGACGTTCTTCTCGATACTCTCGCTGCGGTGAACGCGTTCGTAGAAAATGCCGGGCGCGACGCGGTTTTCTTCCTTGCACGCAATCGCACAGGCGTGGCAGCCGACGCACTTGTCGACATTGACGATGATTCCGAATTTCGACATGTGGGTTCTCCCTTAAGCCTTGGCGTTTTTCTCGGTTTCTTCAGCCTTTTCGACCTGCACGCAGATGTCGTTGAAGCACGGGTAGCCGGAAATCGGGTCCCAACCCTTTCTCGGAATCAAAACCTGCGTTTCCTGGTCGCCCCGCCAGCCGTACTGCGCGTCGATCATGCCGCGGCCGGCGAGAATCGTGACGCGTGCACGCGCGCGGACTTTGCCCTTGTAGTAAGGAGACGTGATCCAGATTCGATCGCCTTCCTTGATGCCGCGCACCTCAGCGTCAGCCGGATGAATGTTCACGGTCGACTCGGGTTCGAGTTCAAGAAGATAGGGCTGGTCGCCGCGGGTCTTCGAGTGCGTGATGTACGGGCGGCGCGTGCCGTTGATGAGTTTCAACGGCCACTTCTCATCGGGCTTGGGCGGCGCGACATAAACGGGCAGTCCGGGGAAGCCGTGGCGCGCCTGAACGCTCGAGACGAACTCGATTTTGCCCGAAGGGGTGCGGAAGCCGGGCTTGCCGTCAAAGCGAAGAAGCCCTTTCTTGTACTTTTCGGGCTCCTGCGGCGGGAACCACTCGCAGACTTCCATTTTCGGAAGCATTGCCGCACGCTCTTCGTAACTTGTGCCCCAGGCGTTTAGCATCGAATTGCAGGCCTTCACGGGGTCGCCGTCAAAGAAGGCTTCGCGCCCGAAGAGCGCGGCGCCGATCGTGAGCGAAATCTTCCAGTCTTCCCAGGCTTCGCCCAGGGGTTTCACCGGGCGGCGCGCCGAGAGCTTGCGCCCGTGGACGCCGAAGGGTGCGTAGCGTTCGTAGTTCATGGCCGCAGGGAGCACGAGGTCCATGTCGTGGTGCGTGTCGTCGCGATAGAAGTAGTCGCACGAGAACGCGAAATCCATCTTGCGCACCGCGGCCTTGTACTCGTCGGGCGAAGGCCAGATGAGGAGGTTTGCGCCCCAGCCGCAGAAGGCGCGGATGCGGCCTGCGTCCACCATTTCCGGCAGAAGGTTCGGCGAGCAGAGCACCTGCATGTCGTTCCAGACGGGCGCGAACTCACGGTCGATGCGGATTTTCTTCTGCGCTTCCTCTTCAAACCAGGGCTGATCGATGAAGCTGCGCGTGTAGCCTTCGTCCCAGCGGATGTAGTCCTTGGGCCAGTTGGCGATCATGGAGGCGCCCGGCTTGTCGACGTTGCCCGTGAGCGCCATCAAAAGCGACATGGCGCGCACGTTGTTGCAGCCGTTGCCTTGGTGCGGCACCGATTGTCCCGGGAGCTGCATCGAGGACGGACCCTGCGCGAAAAGGCGCGCGGCCTCGATCATCTGCTCGGCGGGCACGCCCGTTTCCTTCTCGACGAATTCCGGCGTAAAGGCTTCGCAGTACTTCACGAGCTCTTCGTAGCCCGTGCACCACTCGTCGACGAACTTGCGGTCGACGAGGCCTTCCTTGACGAGGACGCGGATCATGCCCCAGGCGAGCGCGCCGTCGGTACCGGGCTTCAACTGCAGATGGATGTCGGCGAGTTCGGCCACTTTCGTGCGGCGCACGTCAACGACAATGAGTTTCATGCCGCGCGCCTTGGCGGCAAGAAGGCCTTTGAAGAAGCCGTGAGGCGACGCCCAGGCGCCGTTCTTGCCGACGATCATCAGCACCTTTGCCTTGGGACTCGGGCCGCCCGCGATCTCCTGACCGTAGGAGAGCTCTTCGGCGTGTACATAGGCAAGGTTGCACGCAGCGGAACTCTCGCAGCAGTAATTCGGCGAGCCGAACCAGCGCGCAAGTCGCATGACGGGCGGACGCGGCTCCTTCGGGTCGCCGCAGTAGAACATCACTTTGTCCGGACCGTATTTTTCCTTGATTCGGGTGAGGTGCTCGCAGATCGTCTTGATCGCTTCGTCCCAGCTGATGCGCACCCAGCCCGGATCGGCCGAACCCTTCGGGTTCGTGCGCTTCATGGGATAGAGCAGACGATTGGGGTTGTAGAGACGCTGCAGCGTCGAGAGCCCTTTCGAGCAGAGAAAATGATTCGGATGTTCCTTCCAGTTGCGGATGCGGATCACCGTATTGCCGCGCGCCTCGAATTCGATCCCGCACCACGGCATATGGTTGCAGGAGTCGCAGATCGAGTAGCCGGTCCAAGTCTTTTCGCCCGCTGCTTCACCGGCAGCCTTGGTTGCCGGCGAAAAAAGTGATGCGGCCATGACGGCGCCCGAGCCCTGAAGGAGCGAGCGGCGTGAAAAAGCAAAGCCTTTGCGTTGTTCCATTTTTCAGTCTCCTTGGGGCGGCACGTTGAAAAACGCGCACAGCCCGACATGCGCACGGCGCCGGGCGCGTCGCGCGCATTGGTCGGGCTTGCTTCAAGCGCACTTCGCAGGGTTCGAACGAAGCAGAGGGCATGCTGGGAGAAACGTTCGCGAAGCGCAGATGCGTGCCGCCTTCAAAGTTATTTTTCACGCATTTTCACGTGATTAGCCAACGGAAAATCCCCAAGAAGTCCACCGATCTTGACGAGTGCGACAAGCGGTCGGCGAAGGCGGCGGACGAATGGTCTGGCGGCCTTTCCAGAAAATCACAAACTTGCCGGCCTCTTTCGTCGTTCCATAATGGAATAACGAATTCGTCAACTGTGCGCTCGGTCTCAGGCGGCGTTTGCGGGCGGCGCAAAGATCGAGGCCGCGCGCATGAGCATGTCTTCACGGGACGGTCAAGTCACGTAGCGGATTTCGACGTTCTCGTTGCAGCGGCTGAGGTGTTTGCGGATGGCATCTTTTTCTGCAGGTCTTCCGCGTCGACCGAAGTCCTGGGAATGCAGATCAATATTTTCATGCCGGTCTTGAAGACCATGAAGTCGTGACTTTTGAAGCCGCTCGCGGCTTCGATTTAGCGGCTTGATTCTGCGGTCCTTCGTGATGCCGCCCGTGAGCTCGCGAAACGAGTCGAATAGGCGAAGAGCGGATCCTTGACGGACTTCGAGTAATTTCGAGTAACTTTTTCGGAGCAGTTCGTATAAAACACAACACGCCTTCTGCTGTTTCGCTTTGTGACGTTTGACTCGGAAGGGCTTCTTCAACCTTTTACTGACTGGTAGAACCACGGATTCACGCTGTGTGGCACAATGTCAAGTTTTCCTTTGCGGGTCCGGTTTCGGCGTTTTGACTTTTTCCCGATTTATCGCTTCCTTCAAGAACGAGTGCGCTTCGGACTGCATTTTGGGGCGGCACGAACCGCAAGCACTCGGTGACGGCGGACGCCCCTTTTTTCGCTTTTTCGAGGTTGCGCGCGAAGGAAACCCGCAAAACAATAGAAAAAAAAGATAGAAGAACAAAAATATGCGCACGCACAAAAAGAGCGACGACAATAAGAACATCAGGGCGGCAACCGAGCGGATGGAAGAAATGGTTCAAAGAGGCTGGGCGTACGGAAGAGCAGTGCTGACCAAGTGCAGCGAGGCTTCCCGCGACAAGCGTCGTCCCGTTCAGGCGGCGCTTGCCGCTGCAGCGCTCCTTCCGGCAGCCCTTTCCATGAGTACGCTTTCGGGCTGCGCGTGGCTGCAGTGGGCGAGCAACGAGGCCCCGCCGATCGAGGCGACGGCGAGCTCTTCTCAAAAGGCTGCCTCCAAGCCCGCGAACGATCCGGCGCAGGACCGTGCAGCCACGCAGGGGGGCGCGGCAGAGAAGGCTCGGCTCGAAGAGGCGTCTGTCCATGACGCGCTTTCCGATAAGGAGAATGAAGAAGCCCGCCACCGTGCTCCGAGCGGCGTGATCGGGCTCGGTGCCGATGCGCGAAGCGAATTCGGCGCTTTTGACGCCGCTCGCTTGCGTGCGCCGCTCGTTTTGCCCGATATGAAGGACGCGCCGACCCGCGTACTTGATCAGTCGATTCGCGTTCGCTTTCACGCCAAAGCGCTGGAAGCGGGCGCGCCCGCCAATGTGCCGCCCTTGCGCGCAATGGTGCTCGTCGACCCGAAGCGTATCAGCGCCGTTTTTACGGGCCTGGGGGTCGTCGTCTGGCGCATTGACTATACGCAGGCGGGGCTGCGTGAGTCGCGTCACCCGAAACTCGACGAGAAAGTCGATGCGTCGCGCATGCTTCGCGACTTCATGTACGTTCTCTGGCCGGCCGAGAGCGTTCGTGCGGTGCTTCCCGCCGACGCGGTGCTGGCGGAAGAAACGAGCGCTGATTCGCGCCGTCGAACGATTGAAGTCAACGGCAAGACCGTTCTTCGCGTCGTCACGACTAAAATCGGAGAACGCTCCCGCACGACGGTTGTGAACGACCTCGAGGGCTACACGCTCTCGATCGAGTCGGTCGACTAGTCGTGGCAGCGGCGACGGAACAAAAAATTCTTTGATCGTCAGAAAACGATCGCAACCGCCAACCGCGAAAAGGAAACCGCATGAACTTCAAACCCATCGCTGCCGCTCTTCTTTGCGGCGCCTGTGCAACGATGCTTGTGGGCTGCTCGGACAAGTTTTCGCCGAGCGACGAACACTGCAAGGCGAGCTATATCAAGGAAGTGGCCGACAAGGAAGGGCTCGACAAGGCCAAGGCGCTTACGAACGACTGCCTCGCCAAGGGCTACGACAATGCCCGCGGTGCGCTCGAAAAGGGTGCTGACGCGCTGCGCGACAAGCTCTTCGGCGAAAAGAAATAAGCGTCCGCGCACATTGGCACGACGCATCGTGGCCGCCTTGGGGCGGCCTTTTTCGCATCTGCTGGTCTGCAGTTTCTCAAGCCTGACGAAAGTCAGATTACGCGCGTAAGGATTCGCGCAAAAATGCCTTTCCAAGGACGAAGCGCAGCTCGCGCGAGCGCAGAGGGCACACCTCACGCGAACTTCGCCTCGTTCATCCTTCATTTTCGAACCGTCAGAATCTTTGGGAGAGCACAAATGAACGAAAAGACACTTTCGCGCCGCAGCATTCTCAAATTTGCGGGTGCCGGCGTTGCAGCAAGCGCCGCAGTTGGTGCGGCCGGTCTCGCGCAAGCGAAAAGCGCGGGTGCGAATTGGGACGAAACCTTCGAAGTGGTTGTCGTCGGTTCGGGCGGCGCCGGCATGGCTGCCGCCGTGAAGGCTGCTCAGACGGGCGCCAAGAAAGTCGTTGTTCTCGAAAAACTCGCCTTTACGGGCGGCAATACGCTGATTTCCCAGGGCTTCATCAATGCCGCCGACCCCGTTCGACAGCCGCGTCAGGGCATCAAGGATTCCTGGCAGCACCATGCCGAGCAGTCGCTCGCTGCGGGCGACTTCCGCGGTCAGAAGGACCGCGTCGAGGTGCTCTGCAAGAATGCCTATCCGACGATCGAATGGCTCGAAAGCCTCGGCATGAAGTTTAAGGACAACGTCATCCAGATCTTCGGTGCGCTCTATCCGCGCTCGCACGTGCCTGCGCTGCCCAAGGGACAAGGTTACGGTACGGTTCTCACGAAGGCCGCAAAGGATCTCGGCGTTGAAGTGCGTACGGGGATGGCCGTTGAAGAAATCATCCGCGAAACGCCGACTTCGGGCGACGTGCTCGGCGTCGTCGTGAAGACCGGCAAGGGCGAGCTTCGCCGCATTCGAGCGACGCGCGGCGTCGTCCTCGCTGCGGGCGGCTTCAGCGCCAACAAGTACCTGCGTGAACTGCACGATCCGCGCGTTGCGGGTCTGGGCACCGACAATCTGCCGGGTTCGACGGGCGAAGTGGCGATGGCGGCCGTGCGTGTCGGCGGCTATCTGGTCGGCATGGACTTCATTCAGTCGACTCCGGGTGCGCCCGCCGGCAAGAAGATGAAGCTTCTTCTCAACTTCAACGTGAACGGCTCGATCTACGTCGACAAGCGCGGCAACCGAATCGTCAACGAAGGCGAACGCCGCGACGTCATCCGCGACGCCGTGCTCGGTACGCCTGAACGCTATGCCTACACGGTCTGCGACAATGAAAACTTCATGTCTTACGACGAAGTCAATCGCGCCGCCATCATGAAGGGCATTGAAATCAAGGAAGCGTGGACGGCGCCCACGATTCGCGAACTCGCCGAGAAGATGGGCGTTGACCCCGACGGGCTCGAAAAGACGATCGACCGCTACAACAATGTTTTCGTGAAGAACGGCAAAGACGAAGACTTCGGCAAGACCGCCGTCAATCTCACGAAGCGCATTGAAAAAGGACCTTTCTGGGCCTGCTACACGGGTATGACCGTGCACCACACGATGGGCGGTCTCAATACCAACACGAAGGCGCAGCTCCTTGACTGGCAGGGCAACGTGATTCCGCGCATCTACGCAGCAGGCGAAATCACGGGCGGCATCCACGGCACGAATCGCGTGGGCGGCAACGCCGTGCTCGACTGCTTTGTCTTCGGTCAGATCGCCGGTGAAAATGCCGCCAAGGAGGTCGTCAAGGCCTGAGTGCGGGCTGCCTTTCTTCAGTAAGAGTCTTCATTTTCCTTGGCCCGAAGCGCGCTCCTCCTTTCGCGCTTCGGGCGCTTTATTGCTGGGTTGAACTTCGAGCCCGCCTGCCGCCATCGGCGCTTGCGACAGGTGCGGTTCGGCTTACGTCAAAACTCATGCGGAAATGGCTGCGGCAAGCATGCGTAAAAACGCATCCCGCTGAGATTTCTGGGTTACAGTTGTCGTATCGGGTTTTCTTAGGGATCGATGGTTCGCTTTTCTCGACATCGGTGACGTTCCCGCGCGGCGCTCGCTTATTTGTTGTCCGCGCCCGCTAGAAAACTTTCTTCGACTTCCCGCCGTCAGTAGCGCGACAGCCGTCACGTCGCCGATCATCCGAGAACGGATGCACCTGTGCTTCGTTTAAGTACGGGCGACTGCGACGATCTTTTGAAAGGCATCGCATGCTCGAACAACTTTTTCCTTCCCTTTTGGACGGTGCTTCACCCGTCACAGCTGCCGCGAGTGCAACGGGCTTTACGTTTTTCATGACGGCCGTGGGCGCGGCGATCGTGCTCCTGCCCGGGCGCATCCACAACGCCTTCATGCAGACGATTTCGCTCGGCTTTGCGGCGGGCGTCATGGTGGCGGCTTCCGTCTGGTCGCTCCTTCTTCCCGCGATGGCCATGGTGGAGGCGCGCGGCGAGTCGCCGCTGCTGCCTGCCGTGGGCGGCTTTCTGCTCGGCGTTGCCTTCATCTTTCTGCTCGACCGCTTCATGCCGCACATGCATCCGATGTCGAGCGAATCCGAGGGGCCGAAGACGAAGCTCGCCCGCTCGACGCTTCTCTTTCTCGCGGTGACCCTGCACAACATTCCGGAAGGTATGTCGGTCGGGCTCTCGATCGGGATGGCGGCTGACGATCCGACGCTTTTGGCGGGCGCACTCGCGCTCGCGCTCGGCATGGGCATTCAGAACATTCCGGAAGGCGCGGCTGTTGCGCTCCCGCTGCTGCAGGACGGGATGTCCCGCGGGAAGGCGTTTCTTGCGGGGGCTTTCTCGGGACTTGCCGAACTGGTCTTCGGCGTCTTGGCCGTTCTTCTGGTCGGCACGACAGGCGTGCTGCTGCCCTGGTTCCTCGCTTTCGCTGCGGGTGCGATGATCTATGTCGTCGTTGAGGAACTGATTCCGTCGGCGCACCTCACGGAGCATTCGGATGCGGGGACGCTCTCCGTGGTTGCCGGCTTTGTCGTGATGATGGCGCTCGACGTCGGGCTCGGCTGATCCGATCGTAATTCAGTGAAGGAAACGGGCGTCCGATTTGCGTGCGGACGCCCGACAAGAATCGTTTGTTGTCGAGAAGTACGTTTCGGCCGATCACTTCTGCGGCGGCACCCACTTCATCAGGCGCACCTCGGCAAAGGTGACGAGGCGGTCGATCAAGAGCGCACAGGCCGTCAGAACAAGAATGCCCGCCATGACCGTATTCATGTCGAAAGTCGTTTCTGCCTGCAGAATCAGGTAGCCGACGCCTTCGGCGGAGCCGAGGTACTCGCCGATCACGGCGGCAACAAACGCCATGCCTACCGAGGTGTGAAGACTCGAAAAGACCCAGCTCATCGCCGAGGGCATGTAGACCGTGCGCAGGAGATCCTTGCGGCTTGCGCCGAGCATGCGCGCGTTGGCGAGCACAGTCGGATTCACTTCGCGCACGCCCTGATAGACGTTGAAGAAGATGATAAAGAAGACGAGCGTGACGCCGAGCGCAATCTTCGAGGCGGGTCCGAGGCCGAACCAGACGGCGAAGATCGGCGCGAGAATGACGCGGGGCATCGAATTGAGCCCCTTGATGAAGGGATCGGCGACGGCTGCCGCAAAGGGCGAGAGCGCAAGCCAGAGGCCGACGGCGAGGCCCGCCGCCGTGCCGATCACGAAGGCGAGGACCGTTTCGTAGAGCGTCACGCCGAGATGCCGGTAAATTTCGCCGCCCACGAACCAGTCGCGAATGCGTGCGAAGATTTCGGCGGGTTCCCCGAAAAAGAAAGCAGCCTGCGCGTCGTTGTCAAAGAAGAAATTCGGCAGGAGCCCCGGCTTTGTCATCGCCCACCAGAAGAAAAAGACAAAGACAAGGAGCGCCCACTGCCAAAGGGCGATGCGCAGGCGTCGGGCGCGAATGCGTTTGTCGTGGTTTTGAATCGCGTCGCTTGCGCTCGTTTCGTGCTGCGCTGCGTTTGCGGCCGCGCCTGCGGCCTTCATTTCCTGCGTCATGGCTGTGATTCCCGACATGATTCTTTCCGTTGCGGTTGTCTTCGGATCTTTCTTGCGGTCGTACCCGCGAAAATCGCTACGAGGCGGCTAATTCCGTGCGGTGCTCCCGATAGGACTTGAGCACTTCTTCGCGCAGTACCGACCAGATGGCGGCACGTCGTTCGAGGAAGCTCTGATCCATTCGTATTTCGGCGACGTTGCGCGGGCGCGGCAGGTCGATTCCGAAGTCGCCGATCGGGCGAGAAGCCGGCCCCGCGGACATTACGACCACGCGGTCGGACATCGAAACGGCTTCGTCAAGGTCGTGCGTGATAAAGAGAACAGCTTTTTTCGATGCCTGCCAGATGGCAAGGAGTTCGTCTTCCATGAGTTCGCGCGTTTGGACGTCAAGCGCCGAAAACGATTCGTCCATCAAAATGATGTCCGGGTCGGTGACGAGCGTCTGCGCCATCGCAACGCGCTTGCGCATGCCGCCCGAAAGTTCGTGCGGGTAGCGGTCCGGGAACTTTTCGAGGCCGACGCGCGCAAGCCACGCCATGGCGCGCTCGTTGGCTTCGTCTTTCGCGACGCCGCGGTAACGCAGCCCGATCGCGACGTTTTCGAGCGCCGTCGCCCACGGCATGAGGCTTTCGGCCTGGAACATGTAGCCCGCGCGTCGGTTGAGCCCCTTGAGCGGCGTGCCGAAAATGCGCACTTCGCCTTCGGCGGGCGCGAGAAGGCCCGCGGCCATATTGAGGATCGTGGACTTGCCGCAGCCCGTCGGGCCCACGACGCTCACGAATTCGCCGTCGGCAACGCAAAAGGACGTGTGTGCGGTCGCGGTGTAAAAGCCCGTCGGCGTTTCAAATCGGCAGGCGACGTTGCGAAATTCAATGGCCGGTGCGGTTCGGTTGACGTTTTGCATGATCGTGTGACTTTTGGGAGCGGCCGGCAGCGCTTGATGCGCAAGGCCGCCGGTCGGATGGTTCGAGAGTTGACGCCCCGCCTCAGACAAATTCGTTCGTGAAGGCCGCCGCATAGTCGAAGGGGAAGTCGGCAAGCTTCGGGTTGACGCTTGCGAGCGCTTTGGCCGAAATCTGTGCGCACCCGTCGGGGAAGCGGCCGTCCTTGGAGAGCGCCGGGCGGTTCTTGATGAAGCCCGTTTTGTAGAGCTCGGGATTGCCGAGGAAGGCCGACTTCGGAACGATCTTCATCAGGTCGTCGGGCGAGCATTCGGCGATGAATTTGAGCGAGCGAACGACTGCCCGTGCCAGACGACGACAGGTTTCCGGGTTTTCGTCGAGAAAGCGCTGCGGCGCGTAGAGACAGCCCGCTACCATCGGGCCGCCGAAGAGCGCGTTCGACTCGTCAACGTTTCGGGTGTCCGTGACAATGCGGATGAGGCCGTCGCCTTCGAGCTGCGAGATGACGGGGTCGAGTCCGACAAAGGCGTCCACTTGGCCCGCACGAACGGCTGCAACAGCACCGGCTCCCGAACCGATCCCGATCACCGAGAATTCGTTGGACTTCACGCCCGCTTGGGCGAAAACGAAGTTCGCGATTACGTGCGAGGAGGAGCCGGGCGCCGTGACGCCGATACGCTTGCCGCGCAGGTCTGCGACCGACTTGAAATCCTTCATCGTGCGGTTGTTGACGGCAAAAACGCACTGCGGGGCGCTGCCCTGAAGCACGAAGGCGCGCATGGCCTGGCGCTTTGTCTGCATCGAGAGCGTGTGTTCGAACGCGCCCGAAACCACATCGGCCGAGCCGCCCACGACGGCCTGCAGCGACTTTGAGCCTCCTTGAAAGTCGACAACCTTGACGTCAAGCCCTTCTTCCTTGAAGAAGCCGTTCCAGTCGGCGAATGCCATCGGCAGGTAGTAGTAGAGATTCTTGCCGCCGACAGCAATCGTCACGCTCTTCTTTTCCGGTTCGGCAGCTAGAGCAAAGCGCGGTGCGACAAAGGCGCTCGCAGCGAGCGCGCTTGCGCAGAAGAATTCGCGTCGGGAGATGGCGCTCTTGATGAAGGAGATGTTCTGCATGGTTCTTTGTCCTGGTTCGCGGTTGTTTCGGGAAGTTCTTGCTTTTTTGGGTCTCATGTGAAGCCGCCTCCCGTGCGTTTGGCTTCGGGAGGCGGTGCGCAACGACTGCTGTTTAGGCGCTTTCAAGCTCTTTCGGGTCTTCGGATCGCTTTTGCTGCATTTGCATTCAGGCCGAATGCTTGCCTGCAGACAAGGTCTCCGAAGCATCAGAGCAGGCCGGTCGCTCTCGAAGCTCTTTTCGGAAGGGCGGCCCGCACAGGAGGCTGCGTCCTTCAGCGGACGCCACGGCCGCCCTCCGACAGAAGTCGAAGTCGACGGCTAAGTCGCTCTTTGGAGCGCTCGGGCGCATCACCCGGGAAGACGCACGTGCGCCCGCGGGCTGCGAAGGCGTTTCGTGCGTATGACTTCATGACGGCTCCTTAAATGCGTCGGGGTTGTGCCGCGCGGGCGGTTTCGTCGGCGACAGGATGAATGTTCCTGCAAAACGATTGTTTTCGCAATAGGTCAAATTATCTATATTCCTGGATCTGAAATTGAAAACATATAAAAAACAAATAGAAACGTTTTCAAAAAATTAAAAACTGCACCATAAGAAGTCTGCGAAATTCCGATTTTTAAGGCTCGACCGTAAAAGAGAAAATCTTCTCTTTGCTTTCGATTGAACGCGAAAGCGCCGCAGCTCTCACGAGAGAACAGCGGCGCTTCAAATAAGGCATCTTTGCGCGAGCGCGCTTCAGACGATTGCTCGCAATAGGTGCACCATGAGGTCGGTTGAAGCGACAACGGGAACGTCGACGACCTCGCGGCACCAAGCTTTGTGTTCGAGCCGATAGCCCATGCAGTCGAGCACGATGAATTCGGCGCCTTGGTCGCGAAGCGAGCGTGCCGCCGCTTGGACGTCTTCGGCAGAAGCCGTGTAAGGCGATGCCGAGGCGAAAACAAGTTTCATGCCCGTTGCCTGCCATTTGCGGATTTCGGATTGTGCCTGTTCAGCGAGTGGCACCATGACGCCGAGCGTAACGCTGCCTGCGAGCGCCTTGACGACAGGCGGGATGACATGGTCAGGCTCGATAAGGCGCGCCTTCTTCGCAGCAAGGCCGTCGAATTCGCCCGTACAAAGCAAAAGGATGAGGCTCGCGCCAGCTTCTTCAAGGAAGGCGATTTTCTTTGTCAAGCCCGCACGAACCGCTCGTTTGCCCATCACGACGGCGCTGCCGTCGAGAAGGCGCGACGTGAGAAGACTTTCGCCCAGTGATGCGGGAAATCGTTCGGCGATTTGAGCTGCGTCAAGGCCGTCGAGGACGCCGACATGCAGGCACTCGACATCGGGCGGGAGCGCGTCGTTAATCAAAGGTGCAATGTCGGCGCGGGGCGCCTGGCCGATCGTGATCGTGCCGATTTTCGTTCGAGTGGCAGTCATGGTTCTGCTCCCAATCGTGCGGCCGAGGCGCTGCAGGAGTCTGTAATTCACCGAGCGGCTGCGGCCATATGGATGCTTGAGGCGGCATGCGGGGACCTCATAGCGGTCCCCGCAGCAGACCTTATTTGTTGCGAAGACCCGAGAAGACCGAGGAGAAGAAGCTCAAGAGTGCGTCGCCCGCGATCAGGCCGGCAGCGAGCACTTCGAGCGGGCCGCGCGCTTCGGGGCCCTTAACCTTGAGGACGATCTGTCGAATCGCGAGACCGATGAGCACCGCCCAGCCGGCCATGGGATTCGCGATCAGCAGGCCGGTTGCGAGCAGCACGCCGAGCTGTCGGGCCGGGCCGCCCACGAACTGAATGATCGCGCCCGGAATCGCCCAGAGAAGAAGCGACTTCGCAATTTCGGCCGAGACGCCCGCGTTGATGGCCGCGATGTAGACCTTCGCAACCGGCGGTACAAGGCCCTGCGCAAAGTAGTCCTGGTACACCATGCCGACAACCGGAATGGCGATGAGGAAGGCGAGGGATGCGGCGAGGAACTGCTGGTGACGGCCGGCGAGTTCAAACGCGGGTTCGGCGCCGTTGCCGCGCAGGATCCAGCCGGCCTTGAGGTCGTAGCCCATGTCGGCGAAAGCCGGGCCCGTTGCGGCCGCAAAGCCGCAGAGCATCGCGAGCGCTTCCGGCGGAAAGCCGATCAGGATACCGACGATGAGCGTGATAAGCGCAACGGCAAAGGCCGGAAACCATCCCGAGTGCATGGCGGCGAGACCGACGATCATTTCATGCACGAAGGCGGCAAAGGCTGCATAGACCATGAAGGCGATGAGCCAGCCGAAGGAAAGGTGGTAGTAGAGGCCGCTCGCGAGCGCAATCATCACCGAGATTGCGCCGAAACCGAGCATGCCGATGCCGATCGTTTTGCCGATGGTTTCGGACTTGTGTTCGGGCATTTCGACGCCGTGCTTCTGCGCGTGCGCGCGCTCCTTCTCTTCGCGTTCGGAATGGTCTTCCTGTTTCTTGCCGCCGCGCATGAGGAAGATGATCTGGATGAGAGCAACGACGCCTGCACCCGCCATGATGCCGTGCGGAATGTAAAGCGCATTGATGTCGACGCCGAAGACCGGTTCGCTGTAGCCGCGAAGGAGGAAGCCGATGCCGAGCATGAAGAGCGCCCAGACGTTGCCGATAAAGGCCGTGCCGAGTGCGGCCGTCGGGAACTTGAAGAAGGAGCCGATCGCACCCAAAACAATGCCGATACCGAGGAGAACAGCCTGCTTGCCGCCTTTGTCGCCCGCCTTGATGGATTCGGCTGCGGCGACGCCGTGCGGCCATGCACCTGTTGCCGGGAAGAGGCGCGTGTTGAAAAGTTTGTATAGCAGGAAGCCGTCAAGGAGCATTGCGAGCGAGACGCCCGCGAACATCGGCAGCACCATGTCCGGGCGTCCGAAGAGGTACGGGATGGCGATCGGCAGCAAAAGCGAGTTTGCCGCGCCGAAGGTTGCTGCCGACGTCGTGCTCTGCGCGAGGTTCTGCACGTGAATCGAGCGGTAGTGGCCGAAGAATTTGAGCGGCACGCGCGCGACGATCATCGCTGCCATGGCGCCGATGATGGCTGTATTGGGCGTCACGCCGAGGCTCACGAGGAGCTGCACGCCGATGATGGCGCCGAAAATGGCGAGAACGACGAGCAGGCAGAAGGTTGCAGGTTCAAAGACCTTCGGGTGCTCGTGCACTTGTTGGTTTGTCATCGTAGTTCTTGAAGAAAACTGCGATGCGGCGCTGCGCGTGTCCGAGAAGCTCCGCTCGTCGCATCGCAAGAGAAACGCGGCGCCGTTGGGGCCGGTCGCCACGCGAGCAGAGATGGATCAGTCGTTCTTGCCGAACGTCTGGAAATGCTTCATCGAGCCGTAAAGCGATTCGATTCGGCCGAATTCTTCGGCGTCGTAGAAAGCGCACTGGCCGGCGGTGAAGCTCTTGGCGACCTCAACGGCGTAGCGGACCGCGTCGTCAACGTCGGTGAGATGCGTCGCGCCCGTGGCACAGCCCGGAACAACGGATTCGGTCGTGATCGCAATGCCGACCACGGGTACGTCGGCCGCAACGGCGGGCTGGAGAATCGAATTCATGTGGTAGAGGCCGTTGCCGTAAGGCGTGATGTCCTGCTGCGTGATGGGGAAGGTGGCGGGGAGCTTGCCCGTCGTCACGCCCATGATGTAGAGGAGGTCTTCCGAGACACGGAGGATGTAGCCCTTCAGAACGGTCGGCGAAATGGCGATGCCGCTCTTGCAGATGATTTGGTTGCCCTTCGTCGTGTCGATCGAGAGGATGGCGTCCATCTGGGGATCGATTTCGTGCGCGTTCAACACGTCCATCGTGCAGGGTGAGTCCATGAAGGGCACCGGCTTATGCGGCAGCGTCGGGGCGTTCGGGCAGATATGCGTGCCGACGATCACGTCGCCCTCGAGCTGGTCGCCGCGGATAAGCTGGCGCGCGAGCTGTGCGGCGCAGCCGGCCGCAGCAAGCGCACCGTCGCCGTCGGAGGTGAAGCCGATGCGCTCGGGCCGGGCGCCGAGGCCGCCCAAACGGCCGACGATGCCGAGTGTCGGCGCAGAGCCGCCCTTGGACTTGCCGTTCTTGCCCGGAATCAGAAACTTCACGAAGTCGGTCGTGCCGCGGTCGCCTTGAACCGTTACGCACGAGGCTTCAACGTCGCCCTGGCTTTTAATGTAGCGAACGACGTCTTCGCCCGTAACGCGGCCGTCGTCAAGGAGTTCGGCGAGTTCGATGATTTGTTTGAACGACATGGGGTCCTCCCTTTATGTTCGAAATGGTGTTGGTTGCGGTTGAATGGTGTGAATTCGTTTGTCGTGTGAAAGTGCGGCGGGAATCAAAATTTAAGCGGACCTTTGACCGATGAAACGGCGAAGTAGCGCGCTGCTGCGGCGCCGCCCGCCTCGATGGCGTCGACGATGGGAACGGGCAGATCGTCGAACCAGTGCGCAATACCCATGGTGGAGAAGCCCGTGCAGGAAAACATGATGACGTCGCAGTCTTTCGCGAGGGCTTCGACGCACTTTTTCGCGCCCGCTTTGCCCCAGTCGGTGAGAAGGTCGCGCGTGTCGCGCACGCCCTCGATCCCGACGGCGGCAACGAGTCGGTCGCCGAGAATCCGCTTGGGTTCGCTCGGCACGTCACCCGCGATCAGCGAGAGCACGCCGACACGCCGGCCCATCGTGAGCGCCATGGCGGCCGCGCAGCTTCCCGCGCCGAAAACGGGAATCCGGCAGAATTTGCGCGCCTCGGCTACGCCCGGATCGATCGCGCAGCTCACGAGCACGGCGTCGGCGCCGTCGCGTTCGGCTTCAAGGCACTTGGCGACAATTCGATCGACGCACTTCGCGGCCGTTGCTTCGTCGGGGATGCCTTCGGGCTGATCGGGAATGCAGTAGGTTCTCGTCGGAATGCCGTAGAGACGCTCGATGATCTTGCCGTGCTTTTCGAGCACGGCGGGATCGTCGGACGTGAAGACGCGAATGACCGCAAGTGTTTTGGCGTTGTTCATGAGACCTCCCGTTGTCTTTTCCCTTGCTGCTTTCAAAGTCGCGTGCGCCGTCTTCAGGCGACGTTCTTGCCTGCCGTTCTAAAGTGCGAAAGGCTGCCGTAGCGCTTTTGTAGAAGCGCGAATTCGGCTTCGTCGTAGAAGTCGAGCGTGCCCGCCGTGTATTCCTTGGCCACTTCGACCATGAAGCGCACGGCCTCTTCGACGTCTTCAATGTGCGTGGCACCCGTGGCGCAGCCCGGCACCTGCGTCTCGGCCGTGATGGCGACGCCCACGACCGGCGCGGTCGTGCCGAAAGCGGGCTGCAGGATGGAATTCATGTGGTAGAGGCCGTTGCCGTAGGGCGTGATGTCCTGCTGCGTGATGGGAAAGGCAGCGCTCGGGCGCCCCGTTGTGCGGGCCATGACGGTGAGCAGGTCCTCGCTCACGCGCAGGATGTAGCCGTCTTTGACGGTCGGCGAAACGGCAAAGCCGCGCTTATTGATGATGCGGTTGCCCTTTGTCGTATCGACCGAGAGAATCGCGTCCATGTCGGGAACGACTTCGAAGTCGTTCTTGGCGTACTGGTCGACGCAGGAACTCATGAAAGGCACCGGGTCGTGAGGGCGCGTCGGCGCATGCGCGCAGATTTGCGTCGAAACGATGACGTCGCCCTCGAGCACATCGAGTCGATGGCGCATTTTGAGGAGCTTTGCCGCGCAGCCGAGTGCCGCAAGCGCACCGTCGCCGTCGGACACAAAACCTTGGCGGGCCGGCCGTGCGCCGATGCCGCCCAAGCGCCCGATGAGGCCGATCGTGCGCGCGCTGCCGCCCGCTAGTTTGCCGTTGCGCCCCGGGATCGTTACGCGGATAAAGTCCGTGAAGCTCCCTTCGGGTTCGCCCGCCATGCGGCATTCTTCGATCTCGGCGTCGGGGTCGATGGCGCGAAGGAAGTCGACAACGGCTTTGCCTTCGCAGCGCCCGTCGTCCAAAAGGTCGAAGAGATCGACCACGGTTTTGAAGGTCATGGAAATTCTCCTTTTGGGGCTTTTTGCGGTTTCGACTTCGGTTCGCGGCGCGTCGAAGCATCTGCCCGGTGTTCCCCGGCGTCGATCCGGTCTCGATCGTCCCGGCAGGAGGGGACGCGCTTGCTCGAACATTTCGGCGTCGTAATTCTCGAAGTCGAATAATTCGATATCAAAATATTACGAGTCGGCGTGCCTATTTGTGAAGAGTGTGTGAACCGCAGAGACCATTGAAAACGCTGACCGAAATCAAAGAACTGCACGCTCTCTTAACAAGTTAAGCAGACGAATGCGGCGGCTTTTTGCCGCAGAACCGCGCCGGGCGGCAAACGGCGCGGCAGGGCTGCGGCTTGAACGCTTTCGCGCCCCTCGATTCAATACGAGCAAAAACACCGTGTTCGACTCGGAAGACCTTGAGTAATATCCGCGTACACAGAGATTCCTGCAGCTTCTTTTGAGACGAACTTCGAGCCATGTACTTCGAAAAGCTGAGCGACGAAGCACTTGACGGCATGTCGCATGAGGACGCGTTCGACTACCACACCGCCGCCATCAAAGAGGCGTTCGGGCTGCCGCTCGCCTGTCAGCGCGAGCGGCTCAAGGAAAAGCGGAAGTTTTCGGCCGAACTGCGCATTCATCGCTTCGAAGGCGCTTCGGTCGGGTTCCTCGCGAGCGAAGACTACTCAGCCAAAATGGACGTCAACGCGCGCCCGAGCGAGACGATGAGCTTCGTCTTTCTCGAGGCCGGGGCCACGGCGATCGGTCAGGACGGCCGCTTTACGGTCTTGAAGCCCGGGAGACTCTTCTTTTTCAATACGGCCCGCGCTGCGGACTTCCATTTCTTTACGCCATTTCGTCAGCATGTTCTTCACGTGCCCAAGTCGGCGCTTGAGGCGCTCTTTCCCTCGCTCGAGCGTACGACGGCTACCGCCATGACATGCGCCGGCAATTTTCTGCTCCTCAGAAATCTTGTCCGCGCTACGGCGGCCGACAACGCGCTCGAAGCGGCGTCGATACCGGCGCTCGAGAGTCTTCGCGACACGTTTGTCTCGCTTGCCGCAATGGGACTCTCGGAAATCTTTCGCACGCGACTCTCGGATTCGCCCTCGCAGGCGGCGTTGAAGCTCGCGGCCGAGCGTGTCATGACAAAGTCGATGGGCGACGCGTCGCTCACTGCGCAGGCCGTTGCCGCGCAGTGCGGCATTTCGGTGCGAAAGCTCTATCAGCTTTTCGAGAGCGAAGGCGGCGTAATGGAAGCGCTCTGGCGCATTCGGTTGGAGAGTGCGCGCGCGATGCTGCTGAGCCCGTGGTGCAAGGCGATGAGTGCGGCGGAGATCGGGTTTGCCTGCGGATTCAAAACGCAGGCGCACTTTGGGAGTCGTTTCCGCCGGGCTTACGGTATTTCGCCCGCCGCTTACCGATCGCAGCGCGTGCGCGAAGCGACGGCTTGATCGAACGATTCGTCCTTTTTTCGGCCAAAAGAAGAGCCTCGGCGCTGTTTGCGCGCGAGGCTCGGGTTGCATGACCGGATGGACGGTCGACTTAACGGGCGGTCGGCGCCGTCCCGTCAGTTGTTCGAATCGTCAGCGAGAAGCTTCATCAGCACTTCGCGGCTTCTTCGCCAGCCGTGATGCCGGTCGAACCCGCGTAGGCGTACGCTTCGCCCGAGCGGTAGCCGACGCCGAAGTGTTCGCCGAAAGCGGCAGCGCCAGCACCGAAGAGGCCCTTGGCGATCGGGGTACCCAAAAGCGTCGTGATGCGGCACTTCTCGTCGATCATGAAGCCGCCAACCGTTTCGAGCATCACGGGCTTGATCTGAAGCGCGTAGTAGGGCGCCTTCAGTTCCTTGCCGTAGGCGGTGCGTCCGAACGGGTCCTTGCGTTCGGCAGCCGGAAGACGCGTCGTCGCATTGTGCGCTTCAATGTCGGCGCGCAGCCCTTCGGGTTCGCAGCCGATCAGCTTCGCGAGGTCTTCAACGGTCTTGCATTCCTTGGCAACGCCTTTTTCGATCATCGATTCGACCGTCGGGTGCAGATCGCGCGAGACGATTTCCCAGCAGGTCTTTTGCTTGAGCATATCGATGTTGGTCTGCGTGTAGATCACGTATTCGTTCGTGAAGCGGCGTCCCTTTTCGTTCACGATGATGCCACCGTTCAAAAGCGGCGCGGAACTGTAGAAGATGTTCTGCGTCACTTCTAAGGTCGGGCAGACCATGGCGATGTTGAGGTTGAGCGCGCCCGCGCCGAGCTCGGTCGCGATGCGAAGGCCGTCGCCCTTGCAGCCGATGTCCATGATGCGGCCTGTCTTCGACCAGGCGGCGGTGAAGACGTCGATCATGTCCTGATTGCGCCCGAAGCCGCCCGTGGCGATGACGACCGCCTTCGTGCGCACGGGCGTCGCCTTCTTGCGGCGTACGATGCGAACGCCGACCACTTTCTTTTCGTCGTCAAGGATCACGTCCGTGAGGCTCGTCTGCGTGCGGACCGTGATGTTGGCGTCTTCGCTCACGGATTGGGCGAGCTTTCGCATGATGGCGGCGCCCGCCCCCTTGGCTTTGACGACGCGAAGCGTTTCGCCGCCGTTGACGCGGTCTTCTTCATCGGTGAATTCGACGCCGATCGAGAAGAGGTCGTTGACGAAGCGGCCGGCCGTCTTCGAGATCATGTCGGCCTTCTTTTCGTTGCGGCTGCCGCGCCCGTAAGCAATGATGTCGGCCTTGTAGGCTTCGGTCGTATCCTTGATGCCGCGCGCCTTGTGCCATTCGGTGCCGCAGGCGCGAATCCAGCCCGACGAGATCGCCGAGGAGCCGCCGAGTACCGGTACGGCCTGAACGAGAAGTACTTTCTTGCCGGCGCGCGAAGCGGTGCGTGCGGCCATACAGCCCGCGGCGCCGCCGCCCGCGACGACGACGTCGAAGTATTCGGCACCTTTGAGTTCGGTCGCGGCAGCCGCCTGCGGCTTGGCTTGCGCGGCGGGAACGAGGCCGGCGAGGCCGCCGAGCGAGATGGCGGCGAGCATGGAACGGCGTGTGATGTTCGTCATGGTTCTCTCCTTTCAAAAGCGGTTTTCGGTTCAGAGCTGCCGGAAAGAGCGGCGCGCCTCACCGATGAACGGTCATCTCAAACGGTAGATCAACGGTGTTTACGTATTTGCTTCACCGTGCACGGCGATTTGCCTGAGCGTGCATCGTTTGTCAGTATTTTTCCCGACTGCGTCGAGTGCTAATGTTGAATCTGTATACAGGGAACCGATAAGGAAAAAATCGACGAACGGCTGCATAATGGCTGCAAGCCAAGGAGGTTCGATTTTGAGATACCAAGACACCAATGAGATTGCTGTTCTGATCGACGCGGACAACACGCAGCTCTCGAAGCTCGAATTCGTGCTGCGCGAGATTTCGACGCGCGGGCGCATTGTGGTGAAGCGCGCCTACGGCAACTGGACCAAACCCACGCTCGGCAACTGGGATAAGGTCCTGAACGAACTCGCGATCAAGGCCGAGCAGCAGTTCGACTATGTTTCGGGGAAAAACGCGACCGACATCGCGCTCACGATCGACGCGATGGATCTGCTCGCGCGCCGCCTCTACGACACGTTTGTGCTCGTTTCGAGCGACAGCGACTTTACGCCGCTCGCCGTGAAGCTTCGCGAGTCGGGCGTTGAAGTAATCGGCGTCGGGACGCGTCAGACCTCGCCCTCGTTCCGCAACGCCTGCGACGTTTTTCTCTTTTTGGAAAACCTCGGCGACAACCTGTCGCCGGCCGAGGCCGCAGCTGCTGACGAAAACGAAATGCAGGTCGTGCACGAACTTCTCGTACGCGCTTGCGAAAACTTCTCCGACGAGTCGGGCTGGACCAATATGGCGACGGCCGGGAACTATCTGCGCCGCGCCAAGCCCGATTTCGACTGCCGCAATTTCGGCTTTGACAAGCTCTCGAACCTGATCGAAGCCTTCCCGCAGTACTACGAAGTGCACCGCGCGTCGCGCCCGAACGGGCCCGACATTCTTTACTACCGCGTCTACTGATGCTGTCGGCGCGCACGGAATGTGCGCCCCAATAAAGCGGAGAAAAGCAAAGGCCTCGCGAACGGATCGCGAGGCCTTTGCGTCAAGAGTTTGAGTAAGAGGCTTATCGGTCTTCGATCCTGTCGAGCGGCACCTTGCGGAAATCTTCGACAAAGGCCGAGAAGTAGTCGACGATCGCCGTCATCATGTCGGCGCCCCATTGGGCGGTCGCATTTTCGCTCGCGAGCCCGCCGAAGCCGCCCTGCGGAATGCCGCGCTTCAAGTCGCGCACGAGCTTCACGACGGCGCCCTTGTAGCGGATCGCGGAGAGGTGCGTGAAGGCAAAGTCTTCGGAGAGTTCGTTCACAACGGTCTTCGGGCAGTCGGCGAGGTCGACGAGCTCGGGGTGCACGTGCATCATGGCGGCGACTTCCTGCGCGTCGCCGTGACCAGTGGTCCAGGCCTTGTTGAGCTGCGGCGCAATGCTCCACCAGTTGAGAAGCGCGACGAGCGCGCCGGTTTCGCGCGCGATTTCAAGCCCGGCCTTTTCAATCGCGGGGTCATTGCCGCCGTGACCGTTCACGACAACGAAGCGGCGTGCGCCGTGCTTGGCAAGATTCGTGAAGACGCCGCGCATGACGGCGATGAGGGTTTCGAGCCCCATGTCGATCGTGCCGGGGAAGGACGTGTGGTGCGTGGCGACGCCGAAGGGAATCACGGGCGTCACGAGAATGTCCGTGCGCTTTTCCATTTCGTTCGTGATCCATTCCGGAATCAGCCAGTCTGTGCCGAGCGGCCCGACCGGGCCGTGCTGCTCGGTGCTGCCGATCGGAATGACGACGACGGTGTCGGGATTGTTAAGAACGGGTTCGGCTTTGCGCCAGGAAAGGTGTGCGAGCTTCATGGTGTTTTCTCGAGTGGTGTTCGGCAACGCAGTTCGGGCGGCGCGAGGCCGCCCGAGTGTGTCTGCGCTTTTAGAAAAGCGCTGTCATTCAATGCGATGCAGGATCAGGCTGCATCTGCACGTCGATCAAGGTCGTCGAAGTGGCGGCGAATCGTCGCTTCGCTCGCGGGCTTCGTGAGGAGGCTCACGACAATCATCACGACCATGGCAAAGGCCCAGGCGACGATGAGCGGATTGAAGCCGAAGCTCCAGGACGTGAACTTCACAACCATGAGGACGTAAAGGATTTCGGCCGAAATGACGCCCACGTAAACCGCGGCCGTCGTGGTGCGGCGCCAGTACATGCCGAGCAGAATCGGCGCGGCCCAGATGCCGAGACCGCCGTACGCGAAGAGAACGATCTGGAAGATCGAGCCCGGCTTATAGATGCCGATGCCGATCGCGATGATGCCGAGGCAGACCGTGATCACCTTCGAGAGGCGCAGCGTTTCTTCGTCGGTTGCATTGCGCTTCAGGATCTTCTGATAGAGGTCGCGCGAAGCCGCGGACGTAGCCGTCAGAAGGAGCGAAGAAATCGTCGACATGCCGGCCGAGAAAATGCCCGCAATCATGAGCGAGGAGAGAATCGGCGAGAGGCCGCCCTGCAGAATGAGCGGCACGACGAAGTCGGACTGCTTGCCTTCGAGGCCCGGGAACGAGATGATGCCCGTGACGCCGCACCATTCGATGAAGGAGGCGGAGAACCACATGCCGAGCGTGCCGAGAATGACGGCCTTGAACATCGTCTTGTGGTCCTTCATCGTGAAGAACTTCGTGAAGAGATGGGGCTGGCCGATCGCAAAGAAGCTCCACATCACGATCATCGAAACGTAGCCCTGCCACGGATAGGAATTGTTGTGGCCGGGGAAGCTCACGTAGTTGGTGTCCATTGCCGCGAGCTTTTCGTTGATGACTTCCAGACCGCCGCCGAGCTTGAGCGACACGAAGAACGTGACGACTGCAGTCACGACCATCAGGATGCCCTGAATGAGGTCGGTAAGCATGATCGATCGGATGCCGCCCGCCATGCAGTAGAGCATAACGGTGACGCCCATCACGACGATGCCGACCCATTCGGGCGCGCCCGTATAGGTCGTGAAGATCACACCGCCGCCGATCGTCTGCGCGCCCATCATCGAGACGAGGAAGATGAGCATGAGGACGGCAAGCAGACCGCGAACGCCCGTGGACTCATAACGGTCGGCCAGGTAGTCGGCCATCGTGAGCATGTTGTAGCGGTGACCGAGCGTGATGAGTCGACGGCCGACGAGAAGTGCCGGAATGAGCATCGAAAACGCGATGCCAGGCACCGAGACGGACATCCCCGCGTAGCCGACGTGGTAAATCGACCCGGGCACGCCCATAAAGGTCGACATGGAGTACTGCGTGGAGAAGTAGGCGATGCCCGTGAGAATGGCGCCCGCCTTGCCCGACATCGTGAAGTAGTCGGAGAGGCCCTTGTTTTTCTGGGAGCCGTACCAGCCGAGGCCGGTGAGAATGAGACAGTAGAGGATGATGACGCAAAGGAACGGTACCGTCATCGTCGCGGTATCAATGACATGGTTCATTTGCTGCTCCCTTCGGTGGATTCGGGGTCGTCTTCATCGAATTCGTGGTATTCGGGGCGCTTCAAGCAGCTAGCGGCCCAGACGCCGATCATGATGATTGTGAAGAGCCCGTAAACGAGCCAGCCGTAGATAAAGAGCGGTACGCCGAAGAAGCTCGGGTTGTATTCCGTGTCGTAGAAAATCGGCAGCGGCAGACAGATGAAGGCCCAGATCGCCATGAAGATCCAGAACCACCGCCGCTCGAAAGCGTTGGTGAAGGCATGCATGGTTTTCCTCCTTATAGGTTTTTGCGCGGAGCTTATTTTGATGGGAGAAAGCGCCGGAGCGCGGTCGGTGCCACTTGAGACCGAGGGAGACGACTCGCCGTCCAGGCTACCTTCTCCATAGTAGAACGCGATTGAGAGGGCCGAAATGAGCAAACATACTGAGGCCGATTCGTTCGCCGCAAAGGACAAATCCGCAATTTCGCAAATTTGGCCGTTTTTGCCCGATCGGCTGCCATTGGCGACAAACGATTCGAAAGATGCCAAAAACGAACGGCCGCGGTAAAGTCGAAGAACGAGTTGTGCGGCTGCGGGTATTCTCGTTCGGCCGCGCCTTTTTTACTTCTCTTTCGTGCTTCAGAACGCGGCACGGCGCTCGAGCTTCTTCGGGCGAAAGCAGGTGAACGCAATGGAACGATTCGAAAAAACGGTGTACGACGTTTTGCGCGCGCTCGTCGCATGCGGCGAGCGACTTTCCAACGAGGCCGAAGAGCGCGCTTTTGACGTGCTCGAAGCCGCCTACAGGCGTGCGGGCGCACAGACGCATCGCGAACGCATCCCGATTTTCGTTTCGACGGCCGACGCTTCGATTCGCGCCGGGGCAGCTGCAATCGAGAGTCCTGAAATCGAAGGCAACGCCATGACGCATCCGCTCGAAGACGGGGCGCCGGGCGACTTCACGATTTCGGCGAAGGGCCCGCTCCTCGCGCTCGACCGTCAAGCGCGCGAGGCGCTCGCGCGGGGGGAGGCGGCCGTCGACGGTGCGGTGCTCCTTGTCGAAGGGTTGCCGTCGCTCGGTCTGCTGCGCGCGGCGCAAGCCGCCGGTGCCGCCGCGCTGCTTTTCAATACGGGCGAGCGCGTGCGGCGCATGATCGTGAGCGACCTCTGGGGAAGTCCGGCAGGCGACGAGGACATCGCACGCTACGTTCGCATACCGAACGCGGCCGTGACGGATGCCGCCGCTAAGCGCCTTCTCGCCGCTGCGCAGACGGGCGAAGCGGTCGAACTCGAAAACCGGGTGCACTCGGGCTGGCGCATGAGTACCGTTCTGACGGGCGCCGTCGGCTGCAGTCCTTTGATCGATGAGGCGACGGCCGACGGCAAGCCCCGCTTTCTCCTTACGGGACACATGGACAGCTGGGGTGCGGGCGCCGTGGACAACGCGAGCGGTCTGGCCGTGACGGCGGGCGTACTTGAAGCACTTGCCGCGAGGAAAGACGCTTTGCGTGCGGGCGCCATGGCCGTTGCCTGGAGCGGCCACAGTCACGGCCGCTACGCCGGGAGTGCTGCCTGGAGCGAGCGGCACGGGGCGGCGCTCTCGCGTTCGGTCTTTCTCAATATCAACGTCGACTGCCTCGGCATGCGCGAGAGCGTCGTGAACGGCAAAATGCCGCTTTCGGCCTGTGCGGCGCTTCTCGCACGCCGTTCGCTTCGGGCGGCGGGGATCGATGCGCCGCTTCAGCCGATGCGTTTTTCGCGCAGCTGCGACCAGTCGTTCTACGCTGCGGGCGTGCCGACCGTCTTTTCAAACGTCGCCGAGGTGCCTGCCGAGATGAGCGGTGTTTCGCTCGCCGTGGCGGGTTTGGGCGGCGTTTACGGGCCGCACTGGCATACGCGCGCCGACGATTTGGATGCCATCGCCCCCGAAGCGCTCCTTCGCGACGGGACGATTATCCTCAAGGCGTCGCTCGCCGCGGCAGGCGAAGGCGCGGCTGCGCTTTCGATTGCGGCGGAAGCCGAAGACTGCGCCGACGAAGCAGACAAAGCCTTGAGCGAAGTCCGCGCGCAGCTTAACGATGCCAAAGCTTGGGCCGAAGCGGCCGGTCTTGACGAGACAGCCGCGTGCCTCGCCGGGTTTGCCGCGAGTCCCGTTTTCGTAGGGATCGAACGTGCGATTCAAACGCTTCGCGACGCACGCAGGATGGATTCGGGCGACGAGGAAACGCGTATGGCGCGGCTTCACGCACTCGTGAACGCGGGCTACGCCGAGGACGAACTCGGCTTCGGGCGCGCGGGGTCGCCGACCCGCAATCGGCTTGCGGCGGCGAACGTGGCGTTCCGGCGGGTGCTTGGCGAAGTGAGCGCCTGCTCTACCCAGAAACCACCTGCCGCACAGGGTATGCGTCTACTCACGGCGGCACAGGCGCTTCACCGTTCGGCGGGACTTCTTCTGCGCGCGCTCGAGCGTGCGCTCTAAAGCTTCGGCTCTCGAGACGAGCGTTTTTTACATGGAAAGCCGCCGCGGCCGAAAAACGAGCGGCAGCGGCGGCTGATGTTTGAGCGTTTATTCGGGGCCGCGGCCGGCATCGCCTCACGAAGCGCTTCGCGGAAATCGGGACGGCGGCCGATCGCAACCGCTCGCTCTTCGGGAAGGTTGAACGGGCGTTTTCGGCCTTGGCCGACGAGTTCGGCGAGACGATCTATCTCGTCAGAATGCGCGGACGCATCATCAGTCTCGCGGGCTACGCAAAGCCCTTGGAAGCGGAGGGACTTCACCCTGGAAACGCCTTTCCGATTCATGCGTCGGCCGCTGGCAAAATCCTCTGGTCGCATCAGCCCGCCGACAAGATCGATGCAGAACTCCTGCGCCCGCACGTGAAGTTCCAGGACAACACGCACGTCGATCCGGAAGAGATTCGGGCGGACTTGAAGGAAGCCCGCGAGCGCGGCTTCGGCGTGCACGACGAGGAGTGGAACAAGGGCGTCTTCACGATGGCGCTCCCGGTCTTTTTAAACCGCACGACGCCGATACTGGCTCTGGGCGTGATTGCTTCGAAGACGCGCTTTTTCGAGCGGTTTTCTCGAGAAAACGTCTTCGCGCGGCTTTCGGCCCTACGGGAGAAAACCGAGGCGCTCCTCTCGGAAGACTGAGTATCTTTGAGCGGAGCGGCTTGAACGGGTCGGGCCGGTAAACGCGGAGAGACGTTGTGGACGGTTCGATGTGGGCGCAAGGCGTCGGTTGGCTGGCGGCACTCCTCGCCTTCTGGGCGAGGACGCGGCAGACGGAGCGCTCGATCAAATGCTGGCTTTTCGTTCACACGGTCTTTTACGGCCTGCACTTCTGGCTTCTGGGACTGCCGCTCGCGGTGCTCGCCAACATCATCGCTTGTCTGCGCATCGGTATTTCGATCAAAAGCCGTTCCTGGTTTTGGGTGATCGTTCTCTCGGTTCTTTCGGTCGCCGCGCGCGTGCTCCCGAAGCTCGACGGGCTGGCGCCGCAAGAAATACTCCCGCTCGTCGCGAGCGTCGTCCTCACCGTAACGCTCTTTCGCTTCGAGGGCGGCGCTTTTCGGTTCGGCATCTTTTTGGGTTCGCTGCTCTGATTCGTACACAACGCTTTTGCAGGTAGCTGGGGCGGGCTGTGCGCTCGAGATCGGACTCTCGCTCGCCAATCTCTACGGCTGGTTCCAATCGCGCAAGGCTGTCAAGACACCGACTCTTCGGAAGCCGCAAAAAGCGCCTGAAAACCGCGATTGAACCCGTTCGCTCTTGACTTTTCCCGTGCTCGCAGCGCAAATTGCGTCTCTGCTTCATCCAAGCGAAGGGACGCGGCCCTTGGAGCCGAGGCTCGAATTCCGTCTACGGTGCCGTCACTGCGCGAACCGGTCTTTTTCGCGCTGCGCCGGCGCCGGCTGTGCTTCTTCCGTAGCGGCTTAGTCCGCTGAGTGCAAGAGTGCACATCGAAACGTTCCCGCGGACGCGGGTCGAACCACGGGTTTCGGCCGCGTCCCGACGGCAGTGCGAGGCGCACGAATGAAGCGTGCGTTGACGAGAGTTGATCCATTCGAAGTCCTTCGGCCGATCGAATCGAGAAGAGATTGGCTCGGAACTGCCGCAGCGAGCTTCTGCGTTTTTTCTTTGCGCCTCAAGTCGGTTTCTCAACCGGCACTTCGCGCCTGCCGACCGAATTGCGTCGGCGTTCGGCCGAGAGCGGCGCCCAAACGGCTCGCGAATCGTTTGCCTTGCAGTCGACCGCCTGTCTGTCGCTTCATAAAAGAGCGACGGGCACTCGGCCGCAATCCGTGATTGCGACGAAGCGCGTTCCGGCGCGCCGGTGCGTCGACTGCGGTCGCAGTGTCCGGGCTTTCGTTTGAAAACCAAAGAATTGTGCCGTTCGTTTTGCGGCGGCAGCGGACACCGCCCGACCGGCATGGCGGGCATCCGCCGGGCGATGTCGAGTGTTTCGTTCGCAAAGGCTTCCGAGAAGAGAAACAGGTTGACGGACGATCACGCTGGTCCCGGCATTTTTTTCGACGCAATCCTTCCGCGAGCGCTTGGGCGCTCGTTGGAAGCGATTGCGTTTTTCTTTTGGTTTTTTCAAACGGCGGCCGCTTTGGCGTGCCGTGCTAGCGTTGAGCGTGCGCGCTTTACGCGCGTCGCGTCTGCGTATCTGTTGCGGCCCATGCGGCCGAAACGGTCTTTGCGTCTTTTTCGTCTGCTTCGTCTCTTTTTTCAAAGGATTCTTATGCGTCCAACGCCCTCCAGTTCGAATGGCATTGCGCTCGAGGCGAACGGATTGCCGCCCGCCTTTGTCGAGCGGCTGCTGCGCGCCGCGCAGCCCGAATCGGGACCGCGTCGGCGGATTCGCATCGAGCGTGCCAGAGCGGGTGAGGCGGTCGCAGAAACGGTATCGGACGCGGGCGGCTTTACGATACGGCTCCCCGGTCTGGATTCCGCATACGGTCGGGCGGGCTCGAATTTTTGGTCGCAGGCGCTGCACGAAGTCTTTCATGTTCGGTATTCCGACTTCGAACGCTTTCGGCAATTGGATCCCTATCGAGTGCGGCTCGCGAATGTTTTCGAAGATGTTCGCGTCGATCGGATGGGACTCGCATCGTTTCCCGACTACCACCGCATGCGTGCGGCGGACCTGCAGCGGCGCGCCTTTCACGGCGCGGGTCTCTTTGCCGTCGGCCGTGCATCGAGTATGCGTCTCCGACGTGACGGGGAGGGCAGGGCCGCGCCGTGCTTCGCGGGCTCGATAGAGAACATTACCCGGCTTCTCCTTATAGAAGCCTATGAGGCAGGGTTCTTCATGAAGTTTCCGCTCACTTCGAAGAATCGCGCACGGGCGGCTGCCGAGGCCGATATCGGCGAATCGGCGGTTGAAGCGCTCGTTGCCGCCGTGCAAGCGCTCGATTTCGAGCGTTCGGCAGGCGCGCCGGACTTTGCGGTGTCGGGGGCTGACGCCGCGGCGGCCATTGTGCTCAAGCGCGGCGCATCCCCGACGACGCGCCAAATCGATTCATTCGATTGAGGTCGAGCGCAGTTCCCGAATAGAGCCGACTCGGCAGTTCGGTTCACTGCCGAAGCGCCTTCGGATCCGAAGACTGTCGCAGATTGCCGCAGATTTGCCGCATCGCGTTCGATTCATTGAAAAAGCTTTTCCGGCCCGACCGCGAACGTTTTCGTGCGTCGGGCGCTTGCCGTTTCCGTTTGAGTCTTGGTTCGGTTCGCGCGTTTTTCGCAACCGCAGCGGGCTTTCAAGTTTTCGTTATGTACGACGCCTATCCTTATTCCGTTTCACTTGCCGCTCCCGAGAGGGCGGCTTCGCTCCGTGCTGTTCCATCGGGAGCACGGCGCTCACAGCCGCTCGACATGTGCCGTTCGCCCGACGACGCCTTTTCGGGGCGACTGCCCGGGGTGATGCTCGGTGCGGTCGATGCGTTCGAGGGTTTCGTGCCCTTGTCATGCGCTTCCTCATTCCGATCGCCCGGCGTCGTCGCGCCCGTCGATCCCGGTGTCCTCGCGGTTCGTCACGCGGGGTCGCTTGAAGCTTTGCGTGCATCCGTGGGAGACAAAAACATATTTGAATCCTGTCTTCTGCCTGCGGTGCTTGCCTGGGGCGCGCTTGTGCAGGGACTGCCGGCGGGCGCATCGGGCCCTTTTGCCGAAGCCGACGGACTTTTCGAGCTCGGCGTTCGCAGTGCGGCCAACGCCGTTGCGGCGGCCGGGCGCGTGCTTCCCGGGCGGAACCTCACGCCGACGGCGAGAAAGACCTTCATTGAAAACTTCACGCTCGCGGCTGCTCTGCTTGCGCTCATCGGCTCGGCGGACGTTCTCTCGGTGCTCTGCGCGGAGGTCGGTCGAACTTCGCGCGACGAGCGGCGCTTCGAGCCTCTTTTTCGGTTCGATCCGACGGCCGAGACCCTGTACGATTTTTCGCTCCGTTCGTTCGGGCGCCTGCGCGGCGAAGCCGTGCTTCGTTTGCGTTGGCGCCAGGGCGGCCTCCGTGCGGGCGGCCTCCGTGCGGGCGACAGCCGCTCGAGCGGCGCGCGCGAGTTGGTGCGCTCGAGCGTTTTCCTGCGCGTTGTCCGCAGGGAAACACTCGAACGACTCGGCTCGTCAGCCGGTGAGCGCGAGGTAGGCTCGTCAAGCATGCCCAGCATGCGTGAGGCGCTTTTTGCCTGCGTGCGCGGGTGCGGTGCATCGTCTCACCTCATCGACGCGCTTCGTGACACGGCCGATGCGGGGATCTCGGCGGCGCTCCGAGAGCGCGCTGCTGAGACGGCAGCCCGCGACGGCACGCGCGCGAGTCTGCGTGCCTGGGGGCCGCTTCTCGTGCGCGCAGCCGAGCGCCTTGTGGAAACGGGTCGCTGGCGCGTCAACGAAGCAGTGCGCAGGGTTGCTGTCGACTTGATGTCGGGCGAAGAGGCCGCGCAAGCGCCGGCGGGCACCTTCAGCCAGGCGTCGCGCTCGGGCGGCCTCACGCTGCACTATGCCGAGGACGGACTTTATCTGCCGTGGCCCGAGGGCTTTGGGGATTTGTTCGAGGTGCTCGAAAGTTCGCTTGAAGAGCGGCTCGAAGATACGGAGTGCCGCGCACTGGCCGAGCCCGCGATTGTCGCGGCCGTCCTGGCCGAAGTCGGTTTTGTCGAGCGCACCCCAAGCGGCAGTCCCGTTTTTCGGATTCGAACGCGACCGACCGACGAGCAGTCGACCGATCGGCGGAATGAAGCGACTGCCGGTGCGCTGCGCATTGCGGATCCGGCCGTCCTTTTGGCACTCGCCGCGCATGCAAAACGAGGGCGCAGCGGTCCGAGTCGCGACGACGCGCCGGACGAAGGTCCTGCGTACGCTCACGAGCACGCACGCGTACGATCGTTCCTCGCGCGCGATCCGTTTCTTCCGGTGCCGAAGAAAGGGTGTCTTGCCCTCTCGGTCGATTTCGATCGGGTCGACAAGGTCCTTCCCGCAGATGCCGCAGCGGCTGCCGGTCTTCAAAATAGGCGTTCAAACGTGCGTCCTGCGCCAGCTTTCGCTACGGCGGGTTATTTAAAAGCGCTTGCGGCGCTGCAGACGGAAGCCGAATCGGCGTTCGTGAGCATCGAGGCGACCCAAACGGCCGAGTCGACGCACGGGTACGCTGGCAGCGCAAAAGAAGCGTCGACGCAAAAAGCGGCGTCGCCATTTTTCTGGACATTGACGCGCGCGGCGAGCGCGGTCCACCCGACGATTCGGTCGAGGCTTGGCGAAGCGGTGGCGCGGCTTAACTGTTCTGCTGCGCCCGAACGCTTTGCCATTGGCGGCAAGATCGGCGGCGCCGTCTTCGTGCCGCTTCAAGCCCTTTCGTGCGCTGCGGGAGAAATCGATCGTACGATCGAGCTTTTGCTGGCGGCAGGCGTACTCGCGGACCTCAATGCCGTTTTGAAGCATCTCTGCGAAGCGGCTGACTCGGCGGGCGACTCGTTCTGTGCTTTTCGCACTTTGCCCGACGCGCTCGTGCGCCCCGTTGTCCGAGCGGCGCCGCGCGCGTCGGCGCGCACGTTGCTCGCGCCGGCACAGCATCTTTCGGTCGATGCCGGTCGACAGGCGGACGAAGGTACCTGGGGTGTTCTTGTTTCGCGTCGGCATCTCCAACTGATGACGCGCACGGTCGAGGGTCAAGCCGTACCTGCGCCGCGCGAAATTGAAGCGGGCGCGGCATCGCTTTGTCTGGTCGGTCTCACTGGTCCCGATGAAGGACCGTACGCGCGGATGGCCGCTGCGGTACTGAGACGTGCCGCAGGGTTTTCGTCGTGATTCGCCGGGTGGTTCTTCATGAGGGAATGGCATTGAAAAACATGATCCATCAAGCGGGCCGGCACGCAGTGAAGCGCCTGGCGGTCCGACGAAAAGCCTGGCAGCGCGGCGAGCGGCCGGTAACGGCGCAAGAAGCGCGTCTTTGGGCGGCCGCCCACTGGCGTCCCGCCTTTGAGATAAGAAGTGCGCTCGCTTTCGGTGCGGGTGCCGCCGTGGCGCTGGCGCTCGGCGCAGCGGGCGCGGGCCACGCCGCACTGATGCTTCCCGCGGCGGGACTTTTGGGATTCGCGGCAGCGTCTCGCATGAACGCCGCAAAGCGCATTCTCACCGTACGGGCGCGCCTCTGGGGTGAAGCGCCCGCGCGCTTTACGCTCGCGGACCTCGTTGTACACATGCGGCGGCTCGCGCAGGCAGACGTTTCGGTGCACGGCCGGACGGGTGCTCGGTTGACGCGGCTCGCTTACTCGCCTTGGCGCCGCACGAAGGCGCTCGAACGTACCGAACGCGCGTCGCAAGTACGCGAAGGTGCGTGCGGCATTCGTTTTGATGCCGCGCTGCTGCCGCCCGTGAACGGACTCTGGCTCGGTCTCGGCTTCGAATGGGGATCGGCCGAAGCGCAACTCGCTTCGATGCTCCCGAGCCGGGATTGGGTGCGCTGCCGCGCGCCCGAGGCGCTCGTTCCCTTCCTCAGAAACGGCAAGAAAGGGCTCGGACGGCGAATCGGCTCGCCCGTGCTGCACGGCATCGGCCCCGAAGAGCGCCCGCTCGACATCTCGTTCGACGAAATGGGAGCTGGCACGCTCATCGTCGGTACGACGGGTGCGGGCAAGGGCGTCCTTCTCGCCAACCTCATCTCGCAGGCCGTTTTGCGCGGCGACGTGGTCGTCGTGATCGATCCGAAGTTTTCCGAGCAGCTTTATCGGGCCGTCTGCAAGTCTGCAGAAGCGGCGGGCCGGCGGGCCCCCTTCCTCCTGCACCCCTCGAAGCCCGAGGCGAGCGTGCGGCTCGACCCGCTCGCGAACTTTCAGCGGCCGAGCGAAATCGCTAGCCGCTTGCGCGACGTCATTGGGCCGCACGCCAAGGAATTTGCCGATTTGAGCTGGGCCGCCGCGAATCGGGTTGTGGAGGCGCTTTTGTTTATTGAAGAGCGGCCCACGCTCGCGGCGATCGAAAAGTACGTGTCGATCGGGCTCGAAGACGTGCTCGAAAAGATGTTCGTGCGTGCGCTTGACGCGGGCTGGCGCGCGACGGAAGGGCTCGACGGCGAGAGTGACGCCGTTGCAGGACCGTTGCAAAAATTGGAACACAAGGGGAGCGGTGAAGGCGGATACGACTGGCGAAAGGAAGCCGACGCGCTTCTTGAAGAATTGCAACAGACGCACGGGCACGGGCGCGAGGCGCGGCTTTGCGCACTCAATTTCGTTTGGGAGCGGTCCGTCGCCGAGCCGCGCTTTCGCGCGAAGGTAAAGCGTGCCTTGGGGGCTAACGCCATCGACCGCGTTCGGACGGTGATCGCCGCGTGCGAGCCTCGCACGAAAGAGCAGACCGCAAAAGTGACGGGGTCGCTGCGAACGGCTCTCGCGAAGCTCTCGGGCGACGCGCTCGGACCCTTGCTCTCGCCCGATCCCGCGGACCCCGCCGACACGCGGCCCGTGACGACGCTCGCCAAGGTGGTTCGCGGCGGCGACATGCTTTATGTCGGACTTGACTCGCTCACCGACGCGGCTGTGGCCGAGGCGCTCGGGATGCTGCTTCTTTCGGACCTCACGTCGCTCGCGGGGGAACTCTATAACCGCGGCGAGTCGGGACAATCGGCACGGAAGATTTCGCTCTTTGTCGACGAGACCTCGAACGTGATCAACCAACCGCTCTTGGAGTTGCTCAACAAAGGCCGCGAAGCAGGCATTCAGACGACGTGCGCCATGCAGACGACGGCCGACCTGGAAGCAATGCTCGGCAGCCGCGCCAAAGCGCTGCAAGCGCTCGGGAACCTCAACAACGTGATTGCGCTGCGAACGATCGACGCAGACACGCAGCGCTTTGTCGAGGCGCTTCTCGGTCGAAGTCTGCGCGAAGAAACGGGGCGTTCCAAGGCGCTCATGCGCGAAGAGGCGCTCCTTGGCGACGTTCGTTTGAATGCCTCGGAAAGCGCGACGCTTGCAAGTGCGCCTCTAATCGACGGTGATCGGCTTCGCGAGCTGCCCAACCTCGAATTCTTTGCGTCCGTTGGCGGCCGACTCTACAAAGGTCGTTCGCTCTTTCTCGACCCCGAGTGCCCGACGCGGCGGCTCTTCAACGCCTTGGGCGAACTGGCGGCGTCCGAAGACGCTTCGGACTACGCCGCGGCGCGCGTCCGGGCGGCTTTCTCGAACATTCGCAAGCGTTTCTCGACCTTTTGGCAGGGCGCGGCGGCGGGCTTTCAACAGCGCTCCAACCGTCGTCCAACAGGTCTCAAACACGATTGAGTACGCAGGATCCACGAACACATGCAAAACCATGTCTATACGCGCGTCGGTCTCTATACGGCGCTCGCGATTCTCACCGCCGCCTGCTCGACCGTGTACTTCACGGAAGACGACTTCCGGCGCGCCGCCCAAGTGCACGACGCCGAGTTCGTGCGCTTGGGACCGGTCTTCGCCGGCACGGCGCGTGCGCTCGAAGACCTTTGTGGCGATGCCGCGCAAGACGTCCGTTACCCTGAGCGTCGTGCCGGGGGCAAAATCGGCTTTCGCTCGGAAAGTTCGCCCTTGGCCGACGGGCAGGGCGCGTTCGCGAACGGTGCTGTTGGCCGCGATCCCTTTGAACGCGTCCTGGTGCGGCTCGAACAGTCCGAGTCCTTTCGGCGGCTCGGCGACCTCGGACGACTTTTCGTGAAGCGCTTGGCGTCAATTTTCGCGACCGCTTGGGTGCTCGTTTGGTTCTGGGGCGCCGTACTCGTCGACGGCTGGTACTGCGGTCGCGTCAGACGTGCGGAAAATTCGCCGCCCGGACGGATTCGACTCACGATCGTGAAGGCGGGGGCGGAGCTCCTTGTCCTGGCGCTCTTTGCCATGATGGTTCCTGCGGCGTGGTCCGCGTGGGCGAGTGTGGCGGTTGTCGCGCTCGCTGCACTTCTCGTGCGCACGTGGCTCATTCACACGTCGCGCTTTGATTGAGGCGACAGCGGCTTCTCGCGCCGCTGCTCTGAAACACCGACACTGTCGGCGTAAAAACGCCCGTTGCCGCAACGACGCCCTTCTTCTCGGCCCAGTATTCCTTGCCGTTCTTCGTTTCGACTTCAACACCGAGAACGCGGCTCTTGTCGGGCGCCTCGCGAATGACGGCTCCTTTTTGGGCGTTTGCCCAATACACGAATTCGGTGTCGATCCTGGGCGGCTTTTCCGACAGAGGACTTTTCCGAATTGTCTGTGCGAGAAGCGTTAAACATTGTTTCCCGAAGGCGCACTCAAGGGCGTCGAAGCTGTTCCGGCTGCTCTTTACTGCGTGTCTTTCGCCCGCCGTCAGGTGTTCTGCCGACGCCCCATCTGCGAGCGGAACCAGTCGCGCGTTTCTTCGTCCTCGGAATAGATGAAGCAGCCTTTGAGTCCGCGCGTCATGAGAACGCGGTAGGTGTCGCGAATGATGCGGTCGCCCGTGGCTTTGGCGGCAGCAGGGTCCTTTTTCGCTTCCCCCTTGAGGCCCCAAATGCTCTTGTCGTCCTTGGCGCGCTTGCGGAAGTCCGTCACGATTTCGCCGTTGCGAACGAGGAAATCGGGTCCGATGATGACGCCCACATAGGCGACTTCGAGTCCCTGCGAAGTGTGAATGCAGCCTGCCTGCGAGAGCGTCGTGTCGTTCAAAAGCCAGAGGCTGCTCGATTTATTGAAGTTCCAAGGAATGGCGAAGGACCCGCCGTCGAGCACGATGTCGGGGATCGACGCGGGGTCGTCCGCATTTTTCGAAATCCAAGGCCAGCAGTAGCCCGCAAGAAGCCGCGCCTCGTGGCCCGCGCCGCGTGCGTTTTCCGTTTGAAGCGCGACATAGAGCGACGCGGCCGAGTCGTAGACGCGAAAGTCGTAATGCACGCCTTCGAGCGTGCGGTTCGCGGTCTCGCGGATCCCGAGCACGCGGTCAAGCCACGCGAGGTAGCCGTCGGATCCAGAGCAGCGGAATTGGCTCGGGAGTTCGAATTCTTCGACGGCCGCCCCTTCGAGCGCCGCGGCTTCGCGAATGGCGGCGACGGAACCGAAATCTTTGACGTGAATGCGCTGCTCGTCATCAATGAAGAAGACCGAGACGCGCGCCGCACGGATGAGCTCGCGAATCTGGTTCTCGCCTTTATTGCCGAAAATGCCGCTCTTCTCGCGCAGACGGTGCGCTTCGTCGACGAGAAGGCAGCCGAAGGCGCCGTAGGCTTCGGGCGGCACGTCCCAAGCCCAGTCCGAGCCTTTGAAGAGGTTCGAGATGACGGTCTTTTTGAGCGTCTTCGTTCCCGCGAGCTTCGCGGCATAAACCGTGCGCGGCGCGGCGTTCTTCGAGACGTAGCACGTGAGAATGCGCTTCTCGGTAAGTGCGGCAAGCAGATTGACGGCGACAACCGATTTTCCCGTGCCGGGACCGCCGCGCACGATGACGACCTGGCGGTCGATACCGGCCGCCGCTTCACGCACCTCTAAGTCGGCGTTTTTGGGCTTCGCTTTGTGCTTCACGAGCGAGAGTACGTGTTCGTAGACGGTTTTCTGCTCGTCGACGAGCACAAATTCGCGGTTGCCGCGCAACATGCTCGAGACAGCGTCGGCGAGCGCCTTCGACGGTCGAATTTCGCCCATTTCGACGCGCTCGATGATTTGACCGGCGTCGCCCGTCGTGATGAAGCGCGACAGGAATTCGCGCAGCTTCTTTTGTTCCTTGGGACCGGCGAGAAAAACGGGTGCGGCCTTGAGATAGGTCTCGTAGCGCGGATCGCGCACCGTTTGCTCGGCGCCCTTGGCCGAGTGGTTGTGCAAATAGGCGCACGGCGCAATCGCGATCCCGGCGTGCTGCGGCGCTCTCGAAGCCGCGTGCGTTTCGGCGGGTTCGACGGCGCACGCCGTGTTGAAGCCGCGCAGCAGCTCGGCGTACGACCACGCTTGATAACTCGGGTGCGGACCACGCGCGAGCGCCGCGCCGTAGCGAGGCGCAGCGAGAATGCCGTCTTCGTCGGTGGCGGCCGTCTCCGACCACTGCTTCAACTCAATGACGACAAGGTTCGGGCGGTTCTCGGCGTCAAAGCCCGAGAGAAGCACGTCGACGCGCTTAGCGCAGGACGGAATCTGGTATTCGATCGCGACGCCCGCGTCCGAAGGCACCGACTCGCAGTCGACGGCGTTCGCGACGTACTGCAGCGACGACTGCCACGCCCGTTCTTCGCCGGGTGAAGCGTGGCGGCCTTCGGCCGCTCGGAAATTCGTCATGAGCTTTTCGACGATCGCGCAGCTGCGCGTATCCTCAATGAAGCCTTTTTTGTCGCTGCGGTAGATGATCATTGCATGATGTTCCGTGTGCTCGACGGCGTATCGAGCGCTCTCTGCATTTGCCGATCGTACGACGAGCAGCGGTGCTTTCTCAAGCGAAGTTGCGCGAGATCCAGCGGCAGCAGTTGCTCAGCGGATATTTTTTCTCGCGCGCAGGTGAAAAAAGCCGCTCGGGCACAAGATGTGCGACGAGCGGCTTAGAGGAGGCTCTTTTCAGAAGGATTGCTTACTTCCGAGCGTCAAGACCTTTTTCCTTGAGCCAGGCTTCCAATGCGCCGGCTACTTCCAGATTGTTCTTTTCGGCAAACGGGAAGTGGGAGTTGCCGCGAATGCCGACTTCGGGGAGGTGCACGACGCCGCGCGCCTTCCGACTCTCAAGACTCGCGAAATCCTGAACGGTATTCGTTTTTTCATTGCGAACGGCAGTCGAGAGCATCTTCATGCGCGAGTCGAGCGCACGGAAGCGCCGTGATTCGGCAGAAAATACGAGCACAGAGCGCAAGAGCGTTTGACAAGACGCGCCGGGAACCGTTTCACCGTATCTGCGCTCCTATGTCTGACGAACAACTTCGTCCGAGTGCCGTATGAAACTCAACGCTTGGCACCGTATCCGCGCCGATCATGAGAAGATGCAGGAAACCGCGGCAGGTTGCCTGGCGAAATCGACGTTTCGGCTGCACCTGTAGTTGTCTTAGGCTCATCAAGCCGCGAAAAAGCCTCTCCGTTAAGTTTGCTGGCACCAGTGCGCGAAGAGGTGGTGGGTGAGACGAGGCTTTTGGATCTACACTCAACACTTCACGTCTCTCCAAAAACAGGAAAAACAGTCAGACATGTCACGCACGCAACCGACGGCTTTCGAGGCCGCGTATTTCGAATTCGATCGTCCGGCGGACGATGCGCATCAGATGCTTTGTTTTGCGCTTTACGGCAAGGGCGGCATTGGTAAATCGACGACCTCGGCCAATGTGGCGCTCGCGCTCGCCGAGAGCGGCCTCAAGGTGATGCTTGTGGGCTGCGACCCGAAGGCGGATTCGACGAAGCTCCTTCGCAGCGGCAAGACTGTTGAAACCGTGCTCGATCTTTTGCGCTCGCATCATCGCTCGGCGCTCCCCTTGGAGCGCATGGTGACGGAAGGCACGGGCGGCGTTCTTCTCGTAGAAGCGGGCGGTCCTCGCCCCGGTGTCGGCTGTGCGGGCCGCGGCATCATTGCGGCTTTCGAAGCCCTGAAGGCGCGCCGGGCGTTTGAAATCTACCGGCCCGACGTCGTGATCTTCGACGTCTTGGGCGACGTCGTGTGCGGGGGCTTCGCGATGCCGATTCGCGAGGGGTGGGCCAAGAACGTCTTTATTGTCACCTCGGGTGAAAGCATGGCGCTCTACGCAGCCTCCAACATCGCCGAAGCTGTCGACACGTTTGCCGAGCGCGGCTACGCCAAATTGGGCGGCCTCGTTCTGAACCGTCGAGACGTGCCTGAAGAACGCGAACAGGTCGAAGCCGTTGCCGCGCGCCTCAAGACCCGCATCGTCGGCGACCTGCCGCGTTCCGAACTTGTTCAGGCGGCCGACGTGCGCGGTGAAGCCGTGCTCGTCACGGCTCCTGAAAGCGACATGGCCGAGAGCTACCGCAAGCTCGCGCAGTCGATTCTTGCGATCTGCCGTGAAAACGCACGCGCAGGGCTCGTGGGTGAGGGACGCAAGGCTTTCGGGATCATTCCCGAGACGGAAAGCGACTTCATTTGACGCCTCAATAGGGAGACCGAATCGATGTCCGTTCAAAGCGTTTTGCGCCCGCTCCATCCGTCCATTCGCCGCACGGATGCCGACGCCGCCTACAACCCGGCGCTGCCGCTCACGACGGTGACGATGGGCGAAGCCGCCTGGCCCAAGCCTTTTTCGCTCGGGATCGAGTATTCGCCCCCGGCGCGCGGTCCCTGGACGATCGTGCACGTCGGAATGCTGATGCCCGAGATGCACGAAATTTTCGTCTGCGCGCAGGCGTGCCTGCGCGGCGTCGTGCTTTCGGCCGCGGAAATGAATGTGCAGGACCGTTTTTCGACGATCACGGTCACCGAAGAACACTTCCGCGACGGACGTCTTGAAGAGACGATGATCGAGGGGGCGACCGAGATTCTGAAGACGCTCCCGAAACTCCCCAAGGCCGTGCTGCTCTATACGAGCTGCGTGCACCACTTTACGGGGGCGGACGTCGAATGGGCGATGAAGGTGCTTGCGGATCGCTTCCCCGAAGTGACCTTCATCGACGCCTACATGACGCCCACCTTCCGCAAGAGCGAAATGCCGCCCGACAACAAAATGCGCATGCAGCTCTACGCAGGGTTGCGCAAGCTCGATGCGCCCAAAGGCGGGCTTCTGCTCGCGGGCGCACTCGAGCCTTTCGGCGCCGAAAGTTTCTTCTCGAAAATCGCAGCGCGGGCGGGCGTGCCTTTTTACGAATTGGCCGGACTCGAACGTTGGGACGATTACCTCGCGATGGCGAATGCGCGCGTAGCGGTCACGATCAACCCGGCTGCGAAACAGGCGGGCGAACTCCTTGAAGAGCGCTGCGGGATGCAGCACCTTCGGTTGGTTCTCAGCTACGACGAAGCCGAAATCGACCGCGAAAACGCACGATTGGCCGTTGCGCTCGGGCTCGATCCGACGGACGCGGACTATCTCTCAGCCGCCGAGGTTGAGAAGCGCGCGGCGCGCGAAGCGCTCGCCGAAGCCGCTCGGGTTTTGGGCGAGCGTCCCGTTGCGATCTGCCAGAGCGCGACGACGCGCCCCTTGGGGCTTGCGCGCCGCCTTCTCGACGCGGGCATTCGCGTGACGGACATCTTTGCCGACGGGTTCCTTCCCGCCGACCGTGCGGACTTCTATGCGCTCAAGGCCTCGCACCCGGCGCTCGCCGTTCACCCGATCACGACCCCTGAAATGCGCTTTGCGCCGCGCGACGCGCAGATGCGCCCCGAGCGTGAAGGACTTGTTGCGATCGGGCAGAAAGCGGCGTGGTTCACGGGCGCGAAACACATGGTGAATCTGATCGAAGGCGGTCCGCTTTGGGGACATTCGGGCGTCGCAGCGCTTGCGACGCGCCTCGTCCGAGCGGCTGAACATGAGGCCGACGTCGCTGCGGTCATCCGCATCAAGGGCTACGGGTGCCTCGGCGGCACGTGCGAATCCGAGGCCGGCTGGATCTGAAGGGGGGCGACGGTGAAGGAAGAGAGACAAGAATCGGCAGGGCGTCTGCCCCTCGATTACACGCAGGTCACGATGACGACCTACACGTCCGACGTTTCGGGTGTGGCGAGCGCGCTCTACGAATTGGGCGGCATGACCGTCATTCACGACGCCTCGGGGTGCAATTCGACCTATTCGACGCACGACGAGCCGCGCTGGGAAACGATGAATTCGGCGGTCTACGTGTCGGCTTTGAACGAAATGGATGCGGTGCTCGGCAACGAATCGATTTTGGCCGAGAACCTCGTCGACGCGGCCGAGCGGCTGCAGCCCGCCTTCGGCGTGCTTGCGGGCACGATTATTCCGATGATGACGGGGTCGGACTTAAAAGGAATTGCGAGCGAGGTCGAAGATCGTACGGGGGTGCCTTTCTTCGCGCTCTCGACGAACGGCATGCGCGCGTATTCGATCGGCGCGGCGCAGGGCTGGATCGAACTCGCGCGCCGCTTCGTGAAGCCCGCTCGAGCGGTGGATCCGCTTGCAGTCAACATCCTTGGGGCGACGCCCCTCGACTTTTCGATCTGCGGCGAAATCGAACGTATTCGCTCGCTGCTCGCGGCAGCAGGCATCCACATCAACGCCTGCTGGGCGATGGGCTCGAATTTGGCCGAACTCTCGCGTACGCGCGAAGCGGCGTTGAATCTTGTTGTCTCCTCGGCCGGACTGCCGCTTGCGCAGGTCTTTGCGCGGCATTTCGGGATGCCGTTCTTTGGCGGTCTGCCCGTGGGAGAAGCGGGTGCCCAAGCGTGGGTAAAGCGCGTTCTCGCAGAGCTCGACGCACTCGCGGGTTCGACCGAAAGCGAGAACGAACAGAAGGACCGCCCCGAGGGCATCCTCGATCTCGCGGGTATCGTCGGACGGGCGCCCGAAGCGATCGACCCCGCGCTCGCGCTTGAAGCCGACGTCATCGTCGTGCACGAGCCGCTGCGCGCGGCGGAGATTGCGCTCGCGATCGAACGCGATTTGGGCCTCAAGGCGCTTGCCGCGAGTGCGCTGCCGGCGCTCGGCGTCGGCGACGGCCGTCGCGGTGTTCGCGTGCTCCCAGAGCTCGCCGAATCGGACTTCGACGCCATTTTCCGTTCGGCTGCGGCAAGCGGCAGACGGACGGTGCTTTTGGCCGATCCGCTCTTTTTTGCGGGGGCGAAGCGCGCCGGACTCGCGCGCACGGTGCCTCTACCGCACGAAGCCGCCTCCGGGCGCATCTGGCGGCAGGAAACGCCCGATATCTTCGAGCCCGACGGATGGCGCAGCGTGTGCGAGGCGATCGTGCGGGCGCGCGCCGAGGTCTAAGTGCCGGTCAACTGAAATACGGGAACATCAAAACCAACGCATAGGCAAAAGGACATTCCGATGTCGAACAGCATGAATTCAATGGGCCGCCGGGCAGTGCTCGGTCTCTTCGGCGCCGCGGGCGCCATTGGCGTTTCGCCGCTTTTTTCGCAGGCGGCTTACGCCACGGCAACGGACGTCAAGGCGGCCACGCGCATCGTCGTTGACGACAACGGCGACAAGGTGGAAGTGCCCGAGAAAATCGAGCGCATTGTCGTCACGAACATTCTGCCGCTTGCTTCGGCCGTAGCTGTTTATCTGAATGACGGCTCGAAGATCGTCGGCATGCATCCGGCGAGTTATTCCGCTGCGAAAAACGGCCTTTTGGGCGAACTCTATCCGGAAGTTCTCAAGGCCGATACGGGCTTTATCCAGGGCGCGAACCTCAATATCGAGGCGCTTATGGCGTTGAAGCCCGACGTAGTGCTTGTGAACGCGCCTGACCGCCGCATGATCGACATGATTCGCGGTGCGGGTCTGACCGCATTCGGGATCAGTCCTTCGAAGTGGCACTACGACGTCATCGAAACGCACAATCAGTGGATGCGCTCGCTTGCCGAACTCTTCCCCGAAGTCAAGGGCAAGGGCGAAGCGATTGAAGCAAAGTCGCTTGAAATCGCGAAGCTCGTGGCCGACCGCACGAAGGACCTGAAGCGCGAAGAGCGCGCCCGCATCCTCTTTGTCTTCCGCTACGACGCGAAGTCGCTCGTCACCTCGGGCAAGAACTTTTTCGGCCAGTATTGGTGCGATGCCGTGGGCGGCATCAATGTTGCCGAAGGGATCACCGCCGACAACGCCAACGCCGTGATCGGCATGGAAGAGGTTTACGGGTACGACCCCGACGTGATTTTCATCACGAATTTCACGGCGGCTGTTCCAGAAGATATCTACAAGAACAAAGTGGGCGGCGACGACTGGTCGCCCGTGAAGGCCGTTCGCGAAAAGCGCGTCTTCAAGATGCCGCTCGGGATCTACCGCAGCTACACGCCTTCGGCCGATACGCCGCTCACGCTTCTTTGGATGGCCAAGCGCGTCTATCCCGAGCGCTTCAAGGACATCGATCTTGAAGCGTACGTGAAGGACTACTACCGAACGGTCTTCGGCGTTGAGCTTACGAGTCGCCAAGTCGAGCACATGTTTGCGCCCGATGCGGCCGCAAGCCGCGGTGCGACGGGGAAGACGCGAATGAATCAATAAGCCCGCGCTTTCCGTGTGAAAAAAGAAGTCCGCAGCTTTCGGAAGAGAGTGCGGACTTCTTCGCCAAAGAGCAGCAGAGTTTTTGCTGCAAAAATCGGCTTTCTATCATTCGATTGATGCTATCAGGCGATTTGATCGAATTTGACAGAAAGAATGATAGAAAGAACGTGGTGGTGTGCCGACCGACCGCGAGGGAGCGCTTCGTATTTCTTGGCGTTCAATTGGCAGTCGGTCGTACAAGTGCCGACGATTACTTCCCGGCTTCGAGCATCTTGATGGCGTGTTCGGCCGCCACACGGCCCGAGGTCATCGCGAACGACGAGGCCGAGCCTTCGCAGCGCAAGTCATAGGTCGAGTCGAAGAGACCGCCGATGTCCTGACCGACGACATAGAGCCCCGGAATGACGTCGCCCTGCGGCGTACGCGCTTCGAAGTTGGGCGTCACCTTGACGCCGCCCAGCGTGAGGAAGAAGCAGCGAATGGCCTTGAGCGCGTAGTACGGGCCCTTCTGCAAGTCGAACTTCACGAGGTGCTCGGGCAGGCGCCCGAATTCCGGATCGTGCTTGTCTTCGGCGTACTTGTTGACGCGCTTCATCGTGTCGACGAGATTTTCGGGCGGCATGCCGAGCTGCTGCGCGAGCTCTTCGACCGTGTCGGCCTTGAAGGCCCAGCCGCGCTGCATGCCGATTTCCCAGGTCTTCGGGAGCGCCTTGAGGGGCACGCCCGCGAGCACGATGGCGTTGAAGGGCAGCACCGCGCCTTCGTTCACCATCTTGTCCATCATGTGCTGGTCGAAGATCGTGTAGGAAACGCCGCCCGCGGTCGTCATGGCGTTGTAGACGTCAACGAAGACCGACCCACGCGATTCGTTGAAGAAGCGCTTGCCGGTGTGGTCGACCCAGAGCCAGGGCTGCGCGAGGGCGCAGCGGCCCTGCTTCAATTCATCGGGACCGGAGAACTGATTGATCGGCGGCACGTCGGGGAGATACGGGGCGTTGCCCGCGACTGTGTGCATGCCCGTGACGCCGGCACCGACAAGGCGCGCCATGTTGATGCCGTCGCCCGTGCGCCCGTCGACGACCGGACCGCGCAGCCATATCGGTTCGATCATGCCGAGGTCGGACGAGTCGAAGACGTACTGCGCGAGCATTTCCTTGTTCGCCGCAAAGCCGCCCGTGGCGATGATCACCTTCTTGGCGTGGATGATGAACTTGTCGCCGTTCTTCGCGGTCGCCTCAACACCCGCAACGCGACCGGCTTCCATGATGAGTTTCTGGGCGCTCGTTTCCGTATGAATCACGCCGCCCTTGGCTTTCACCTGTTCGACAAACTTCTGAATGACCGCGGCGCACCCGCCCTTAAAAAGGTGCCAAGTCTGGAGCGACTCTTCCTTCGGATAAACCGTGCGAATACCGCGCAGTTCGATGCCGAGGTCGAGCACGTCGTCAATGGTGCGGCTCGATTCTTCAATGAGAACGCGCAGAATCGCCGGGTCGGCACGGAAGTGGTGATACTGAAGCGCCGCGTCGAGCACTTCCTGCACGGTCGTCTTGATGCCGTGCTCCTTCGTGTAGCGCGTGTTGACGCCGAGCGACCCTTCGGGGAAGAGGCCCGCGCCGCCCAGGAACTGGAGTTTTTCCAGAACGATGGGCTTCACGCCCTTGCGAACGGCCGCGTAAGCGGCGCAGAGACCGGCGAGGCCGCCGCCCACGATCACGAGATCGGTCTTTTCTTCCTTCACGGCGGCCATGACGGCCGGTGCGGCAGCGGCGGTGGCGACGGCTGCGGCGGAACCGAGAAGCTGACGGCGATTGAGTTTCATGGTTTTGTCTCCTTTCGATAGTCCTTGCGAGGCAGCTGCGGGACGCGGTCGATAAGAGGAGGCCTTTGCGTAAACCCGCTGCGGCACACCGCACAACTATTGTGTCTTCAAGCGCTTCTTAGGCGCTTTGATCTGTCGCATGTGTCTTACGGTTCGCCGATCGGTGTTTTTCTCGACTGGAAATTCAACCTGTTTTCAGTTGCAAAAGGCGTTGGCCAGTATGGTGTTGGACGATAGGATGGCAAACGAAAAGCCAATCGGCGCCGGTATTGATCCGACGCCGATTGGCTCCAATGCTTGATTCGTCAAGGCTTGCGAGATTGCGCTTCGAAAGCCTCGATCAGCTTCATCAGCTCGAAGCGGCGCCCGCCTGCTTCTTAGCGCGGTCCGCATCTGCCTGGTAGAGGCCTTCTTCGCGCTGCTCTTCAAGGCCGGCCAAGAGGAACTTCACCATCGAGAAGCGGTTGAGCATTTCACGCGTGAAGATGAGCTTGCCCAAGAAAAGCTCGGATTTGCGAAGCGAGATCTTTTCCTGCGAGAACTGCGCAAGGTATTCGTTCTGTGCTTCGTCGATGAGCTCGTGCACGCGACGGCATTCGTCGGGCTTCATTGTCGGATCCATCGTACGCAGGAGGTGAGCGAGCTTGCCGAGGTTCGCGGCCATGCTGCCCGTCATTGCCGAATGGCTGTTGGCAACATAGTTTTCCGAGACGCCGATCTGGTCGCGTAGCTCGTGCGCGACTTCCTTCATGTTCGTGCAGGCACGATAGTAGAAGTTGCGCGCGTCGCGATCGGCCTTGGGCGCGTTGGCGTTCGTCGACATGGTGTAGTACTCGCCGCGCTGCTCTGTTGCCTTGTCAAAGAGTTTGACTGCGTCGCTCTTCAAGCGGCGAAGCGAGTGAACATCCTGATTGAGAAGCCCCTCAATGCCGCCAGAAGCGATGTTGAGAGTTTCGCGAACGTTGTCTCGAACTGCGGCTTCAAGCTTCGTGAAGATGGCGTCGCGGTTGCCTTCGGAAATTTCGCGCCCATCGTCCAGATCAAGCCCTTCTTCCTTCGTGAAGAAGTTGGACTTCACGAGAAGTGCACAGGCCACTACCATGCCGGCAATCATGAGCCACGTGCCGCCCCAGAGGAAGAGAATCGTGACGATGCCGCAAGCCGTCGCAGCGGAGAAGGCCGTGAGGAACCAGCCCGAGATGACAGTAAGCACGCCGGAAACACGGTAGACGGCACTCTCACGATCCCACGCACCGTCGGCCAGAGAAGAACCCATGGCGACCATGAAGGTCACGTACGTGGTCGAGAGCGGGAGCTTCAAGCTCGTTGCCGATGCGATGAGGGCGGCGGCGAGAACGAGGTTCACGGTTGCGCGAATTTCGTCGAAGGGAAGCTCAATTTCTCCGGGCTTGTACTGGCGAGGCACGTAGCGGCTGCCGAGCCCGCGCAGGAGCGAGGCGGGCAGGAACTGCTGAATCATGTTGCTCGCGTGAAGCGTCGTTCTCACAAGAACACGGGCCGGCAGCGACGAGCCGAACTGTTCTTTGCCGCCGCGGGAAGACGACGACAGCTTGACAGACGTGATGATCACGCGGCGCGCCTTCTTCGAGATCCAGAGCGTTCCGACCATGACGACGCCCGAGAGCAGAAGCCACATGGAACTCGCCGTGGTCGGTTCGGCGAGCTGGCCCATCATGAAGCTTGACGGGTCGGCACCTTCGGCGGCACTGAAGATGTGCCAGGCGTCAAGCGCAGCAAGCGGCACGCCCACGAAATTGACAAGGTCGTTGCCTGCGAAGGCGAATGCGAGCGAGAAGGTGCCTGCAAGAATGACAAAGGGGAAGATGTTTGCGTTCTTGAGAAGAATCGCTCCCTGCATGAGCAGGAACGAAATGCCGAAGACCGCGAGCAGAATCGGGTCATTGTTCGTTTTCAGCCACTCAAGCATTTCGGGCGTCATGAAGGAAGCCCCCTTGGCGCCCTTCATCACGAGGAAGTAGACGATCGCCGTCATGCAGAGTGCACCGAAAAGGCCGCCGAGAATGCGGTAGGCGCGTGCGTAGTTGAACGTGAAGAGAAGACGCATCACGAACTGCACGACAAGACCTGCGACGAATGCGACAACGACCGAGACGAGAATCGCCATGATCATCGAAAGGGCCTTGGCCGAATTCACGTAGAGGGCGAGATCCGTAATCGGCAGTTCGTTCGTCCACACTTTGAGGCAGGCAAGCGCCATCGTGCCGCCCAAGAGTTCAAAAACGATCGAAACGGTGGTGGAGGTGGGCAGACCGAGTGAATTGAAGACGTTCAAAAGCAGAACGTCTGTCACCATCACGGCCGAGAAAATGATGAGTACTTCGGTGAAGGTGAACTGTGAGGGAACGAGAACGCCCGACTTGGCGATTTCCATCATCCCCGAAGAGAAGGTGGCGCCCGCGAGCACGCCCGCGCTCGCAACAGCCATGATGACGTAGAAAGGTGCGGTACGGGAACCCACCGCGGAGTTGACGAAATTGACGGCGTCGTTGCTGACGCCAACATAAAGGTCGAACACGGCAAGGAGGCCGAGCAGACCCAGGCAGGTGATGATTAGCGGATCCATATTGACTTCAACTTCGTACGGCCGAGGGTGCACCGCACTGTCGTGGAGGATTGGCGCATACTATTTTCGAAAAGTAACAGACGAGTTACGGCTTTATGACAATTCGATGACAAACTTTGAAAATAAAACGGAATAGATGTTTTCGGGAAGAGCGTTTTCCTGAAAGATAAATGCGGATGTCTTCTGTAATCCGCGGATAGTCGAACGATAGCTACCGAAGGTCAATATGAACGCCGTGTGTGCATCGCCTCGGAAAAGGGCCTTGTATACGGGCAAGCACGGCCACAGTACCGTCAACCTCCAATTGCCCGTCGCAATCAAAATCAACATGCAGAAGCTGATTTGTCGGCTATTTGTCGATAAATTGGGTATTTAGTCTAGTTTTGTATACGGTAAACAATGTAGAACCCGTTAAGGTTTATCCCTTAGTTTTTGCCGAAAGACGCAACATTGCGTCGATTGAAAGGGTCTCGCGTTTTTTGAGCCGCCTCATGTGCTGCATAGTGAATTCGGATTTTTTCCCATCCCTCTCACTCTCAACGGAGAAACACTATGGCAGACAACATTGTGTCGTCGTCCGCCTCGGAAAAGACCGAAAAAGTCGGCATCGGGGCCTACGTCGCACTCATTTTTGCGGTCATTCTCTTCTCGGGCGTTTTCTACAAAATGCCCGAAGGTCAGAAGTGGCTCGGCGCTCTGGACTTTACGACGCTTATCGGCTCGTTCGGCACCATCGCCGATTCAAAAAACAACTTTACGGGCTCGGGCGGCATAAGTGCGCGAGCGGGTTTTCTTTTTTCGCTCAATCTGATCCCGGGCGTCATGCTCGCCATGGGATTGATTGAAGTCCTCGCTCATTACGGGGCGCTTCGTGCAGCACAGGTGCTGCTTACGCCCCTCTTGAAGCCCCTTCTCGGCGTACCGGGGTACTGCGGACTTGCACTCATTACGGACCTTCAGAGTACGGACGGCGGCGCCGCGCTTACCCGAGCCCTTTACGATGAAGGTCGCATCACGACGAAGAATCTCGTCACGATCGCGGCTTGGCAGTACGCGGGCGCAGGGTGTGTAAGCAATTACTACTCGACGGTTTCGGCACTGTTCGCCTTTTTCCTGTGTCCTGTGTGGCTGCCTGTCATCGTGATACTTGTTCTTAAGTTTGCGGGCGGCGCACTGATTCGATTCGTTCTCAACACGCTTTACAAAAAGGATTTCGAAAATGCCTGAAACCGCCGTCTCTCACTCGAACAACCCGTTCGATATCTTCATCGTCGGCTTGAAAAAAGGACTCAACATCGGTCTATACAGTCTGCTGCCGAACGTTTTGATGGCCTTCGTGCTCACCTATATTCTCAAGCTCTTCGGTGTGCTCGACTTTTTGGGAGCCACCTGCGGAGGCGTTATGGGGGTATTCGGGCTTCCCGGGGAGGCCATCACGGTGCTTCTCGCCACCTGGCTGTCGTGCGGTGCCGGCGTCGGTGTTGCGGCTAGCCTGGCTTCTGGAAACATTTTGGGACCCACGGAACTCACGATTCTGTCACCTGCGTTGATCCTGATGGCCTCTCAGATTCAGTACATGGGTCGTCTGCTCGGCGTGGCAAACGTCCCCAAGCGCTACTGGCCCGTACTGATGCTCAACAGCGTCCTCATGGGATGCATCGGCATGCTTGTCATGCGCTTTTTCATCTGAAGACTGTAATCAGATTGCTTTCGGCTTGAGGGCCCAGCTTGTCTAAGGGTGAGTTTGGCAAGCGCCCTGCTGCCGACGCTTTTTTGAGATGGGCGACGGTGCATCGCGTCACAACGAGTTCCGATGCGATGCACCGCCCTCTCTTTTGCGGCCCGTCGCCGCCTTGCTTGGCGACTGCGGGCTGCTTTTTTTTGGGAGGAATAATACGCTTTCTTTCGACCGAAACCGTCGTATCGAACGGCAATGCACGTGAAGCGGCAAATTGGGACGACACCTGAAGAAAATGCCGAATAACTCGGCTCTCGGCTAAGATCCGTTATCGAGCGCCGCACGGGAATTTCAACGCCGCGGCGCGGCTGATGTCGGTATTCTTTTCATGGCTTCGCGCAACTATCTGCAAGGCATCCTGCTCGCTTGTGCGGCGGGCTTTTTCTGGGGCTCGATGGGCGTGGCGGCGCAGTACCTGCTGCAGCGCGCGTCCTTTGAAGTGTTCGACCTCGTCTCCATTCGACTCTTGGGCGCGGGGCTTTTGCTTCTTCTTTACGAAACGCTCGTTTCGAAGCGCTTCGATCTTAAGGCCGTCTTAAAGAAGCGCAACGCCATCGACATTCTGATTTACGGCCTCGGACTCGTCGCCGCGCAAGCGACTTTCTTCCTCTCGATCGAGAAGTCGAACGCCGCGACCGCTTCTCTCATGGTGACGACGGTGCCGCTCTTTGTGACTGCGTGGACCGCGTACGCCGAAAAGCGTGCGATCACGCGCCGCGAATGGCTGTCGCTTGCGATGGCGGCAATCGGCGTCGGCTGCATCGTGACAAAGGGGCGCTTGGATACCGTGGACTTTTCGACGGCAGGCGTCATCTGGGGGATTGTGTCGGCGGGCTTTGTTGCGTTCGGCACGATTCAGCCCAAGCGCGTCCTCAAGGAAATTCCCGTCGGCGTCCTCGTGGGCGCAGGCATGCTCGCGGGCGGTCTCCTGCTGATCGTTGCGTCGCCGCCCGACTTCGTGCGCATGCAATGGCGGCTCGATACGGCGGCCGTCTATTTCTATATTGCGGCTTTCGGCACCGTGGCGGCTTTCTGCTGCTACCTGCGAAGCCTCGCCTTCATTCCGGCACCAGTTGCATCGCTTTTGGCGTGCATCGAGCCGCTCTCGGCCGTGATTCTCGGCGTGCTTCTCATGGGGCTCACGCTCAATGCCGTCGAGCTCTTCGGGATTGCGGTGATCTTTGCGATGACGGTGATGCTCACCTGCTACGGTCGGCGCGGGTGATCCAAACCGGTTTCGTGACCAGGCGCTTGACTCGCGACTTGCGCTGCTGATTCTTTACGGGCGAGGTAATCGCACTCAAAAAACTTTAATAACGAGGCGTCTGAGAGCGTTCTTATTAAAGTAAACACTGAAAATCTTTAATAAGGCGGCGTTTTATTAAAGAAAAGTAGGTCGCGATAAAGAGGTAGTGTCGATACACGACAAAGCCGCATCATCGGGACTGACGATGCGGCTCAAAGTCGTCCATCATTTGCGCTGAACGCCCGAAGGCGTTTTCAGCACGCAAACGTAACCATCAGGGCTTGCGAATCACTAGGATCGGCTTTTCAGAGCGCGCTGCAAGGTGCATGGCGGTCGAGCCCATGACGGCCGCAGTGAAGTTGCCGTAGCCGTGCGAGCCCATCACGACAAGGTCGAGCGCTTCATTGGCGTATTCGGGGATGACTTCGCCGGCTTCGCCGTAGAGAAGCTTTGTGCCGATCTTGACGCCCGCCTTCTTGAAGCATTCGACGACCGGGGCGACCGCTTCTTCAAAGGCCTTGCGCTGACGCGCGTCGAGCTCTTCGCGCGTGACGACCGGGGTCATCGGGCTCATGGGATTGGGCGCGATAGGATCGGGCAGAGGTTCGGCGGCGTGAATGACTTCGAACGTCGCTTCGCGGCCGAAGAGCGAAAGGTGCTCGAGCACGAAGTTCGCGGCAGCTTCACCGTATTCGGAGCCGTCGACGCAGATCCCCACGCGCAGCTTGTCGGTCAAGGGCGGCGTCTTGTCGCGCAGAAGGAGCATCGGCACCTTGGTGTTGGCGAGGACTGAATTCGAAACGGAGCCGAGGAAGAGGCTCTTCATCGGATTGAGGCCGCGCTGGCCCATCACGATGAGGTCGGCTTCGGTTTCATTGGCTTCGGCGGCAATCGTGCGGCCCGTTTCACCGTAGAGCACCTTTTCGACGGCGTGAAGCTTGTCGAGGTCGACATCTTCGCGAAGCGCCTCGAAAACTTTGCGGCCTTCTTCCATGTAGTAAGTCTTCACCGACGTCATGTTGAAGAGCTCAATCACCTTCTCGGGCACCGAATACTGCACGTTCACGAGCTCGATTTCGGGGTTGTCGCCCAAAAGCGTTTCGCGGTGCGAGAGGAAGTTGACGACGTGGCGGCTGTGGCTGCTGTTGTCGACGGGGACGAGAATGCGCATGGTCAATTTCCTAATAAAGCGGTTGGTCAATGGCGCGAGTTTAGTAAGCAGATCTTTTCGGGGTGTTAAGCCCGGAGACGTCCCCCGGGCGTCTTCCGAGTCGCTTTACTTGCGCACGATCAGAATCGGCAGGTCGCAGGCCGAAGCGATCTTCATTGCGGTCGAACCGAGAACGGCGGCCGTGAAATTGCCGTAACCGTGCGAGCCCATGATAAGAAGGTCTGCGTTTTCCTTGGCCCAGTCGGTGAGTGCTTCGCCCGCGTCGCCTTCAAGGCGTACGGCGTCGGCGGCGATCCCTTCGGCCTTCAAAGCGGCAACGACGGGTTCGGTTGCTTCCTTAAAGAGCTTTTCCTGCTCCTTGGCGAAGATTTCGGGGCTGTCGACGGGGTTGGCGAAGTCCATTTCGCTCCCGACGACAATCGTGCGGAAGTCGGGCGCAACGTTGACGACCGAAACCTTCGGGTTGGAGCCGAAAATCGCATGATGCTCGGCGATGAATTTCGCACCGCGAAGCGCGTATTCGGACCCGTCCGAAGCAATCGCTACGCGCAGGTTGGCCTTGAGCACCGGAACGACGTCGCGAATGAGGAGCATCGGGCGCATCGTGTACTGAAGCGCCGAATTGGAGACGGAACCGAGGAAGAAGCTCTTGATCGGGGAGAGCCCGCGCGTGCCCATGACAACGAGGTCCGCGTCGAACGCTTCGGCTTCGCGCGCAATCGCGCGGCCGAAGTCGCCGTAGAGCACCTTTTTCTTGCAGTCGAGCCCTGCCGCCTCGAGTTCGGGCGCGAGCTTTTCGAAAATGGCCTGACCTTCGGCTTCGTAGACTTCCTTCACGGCTTCGAGCCCGAAGCGCTGCACAATCCCCTCAGGGATCGAATACTGCACGTTCAAAAGCTCAATGTCGGCCTTGTCACCCAGAAGCGACTGGCGGGAGCCCAAAAATTCGATGATGCGCTTGCTGGAAGCGCTGCCGTCGACCGGTACGAGAATGCGCATGAGATCCTCCTTCTCAATAGACGCGGCCGGAGCGAACCCGAGGCTTCAAGCACGCGGCGTCTTTTCATTTTGTCGAATGGCGCCCGAATGTGCGGTCTGCCGTTCGGTCCGGCTTTTTTCTTCTTGAGCTCGAAGCACGCGCCCCTCAGGCATCGGCGTTTCAAGAATGAAGCGCTTCCGGCGTCGGGGGCGCTCGCGCCGCGAGCTTCCTAAATCCATTATTGCAGAGCGATTCGGGTGAAGGCTTGACGGAGGATTGCATTCGACTTGAATTTGTCTCGGCGCGTGCGAGATAGTGATTTTCATTTAGACCAAGGAGCCTAACTGCGCCCATTCGATCCGGTTGCCGCCTCGGTAGAATGTGCGGCATTTCCGTTGTCAACAGTTTTTCCGGATCGATCATGCACCGCCGATCATTCGACCGCTTCAATTGGCAGGATGTACTTCGCGAAATTCCACCGTCGCACATCGCAACGCGCGTTTCGTTTTTTCTCGCCGGCTTTCTGATGGCGCTCTGGGCGTCGCTCGTGCCATTTGTTAAAAGCGCGTTGGGTCTGGATGAAGGTGCCTTCGGCGCTGTGCTTCTGTCGATCGGGTTCGGTGCGCTTGTGACGATGCCGCTCTCGGGTATTCTCATCGGCCGCTCGGGTGCGAAAAAAGTACTCGCGTTTGCCGTGCCCGTCGCGTCCTCGCTTCTTGTCGCCGCGGCGCTCGTGCCTGCTGCGCTGCCGAGCACCGCTGCCGTTGTCGTCATTCTCTTTTGCTTCGGCGCCTTTTTCGGCGCGATCGACGTCGGCATGAACATTCATTCGGTCGTTGTAGAGGCGAGAAGCGGCCGCAAACTGCTCTCGGGCTTTCACGCGCTCTATTCGATCGGAGGCGTTGCCGGCGCTGGCCTCATGACGCTGCTGCAGACGGCGGGACTGCCGGGCGTGGGCTCGGCCTGTGCGCTCAGCATGCTGTCGGCCGTCGTCTGGCTTTTTGCCGGGCGCGCGATGCTGCCCGACGCCGGACGCAACGCCGAGAGTGACGGTCACGGCGGTCCCAAGTTCGTGTTTCCGAAGGGCGTGGTCCTCTTTTTGGGCGCCGTCTGCTTCATTCTGTTCCTTGTCGAAGGCTCGATTCTTGACTGGGGTGCGCTCTTTCTCATGGATGAAAAGGGGGCGGCGCTTGAACACGCGGGCATGGGCTTTGCGATCTTTTCCGTTGCGATGACGGTGATGCGTTTTGTCGGCGACCGCGTCATCATGTCGATCGGTCCGAAGCGCACGGTGGTTTTCGGTGCAGCCGCAGCAGCTTTCGCTTTTGTTCTTGCCGTGCTTTCGCCCAACGCCTGGACGGCTGCCGCCGCATTCTTCCTCGTGGGGCTCGGCACGGCCAACATCGTGCCGATCGCATTCGCAGCAACGGGCGAACAAAAAGAGATGCCGATGAGCCTCGCGATGAGCGCGGCGACGACTTTGGGCTACGCTGGGCTCCTCACGGGGCCCGCTGCGATCGGGGTGCTCGCTGAAGCGACGTCGCTCTCGACCGCGTTTCTCAGCGAGGCGGTGCTTCTTGCGGCGGTTGCGGCCGCTGCTGCTTTAACGAGCGTTTTCAGAAAGTCGTAAAAGCCGATCCTTTCGATGCTCGAGACGTGAAAAAAGCACGCTGCAGGTTGCTGCAGCGTGCTTCAGGGCGTTTCGTCGAGCCTCTCGACGAAAGCCCCGTTTCTCAAACGCTCGCCGCCCATGCTTTCCCATGGACAGCGGGTGTTTAAAGGCGCCGATCAGTTCTTCGGCGGGCGAATGACGAGCGAGGGCTTCGTCTGATCGGCCGCCGGAAGCGGCGCGATCTGGGCGAGGTCGCCGTGCTTCTTGCGAAGCTCGTCGATCGGGCCGAATTCGAGCGCGCGCTGCGGGCAGGATTCGACGCAGATCGGCTGCAGGCCCTTTTCTAGGCGTTCGAGACAGCCGTTGCACTTCGTCATCTTGCGCGCCTTCTTGTCGAGCTGCGGGGCTTCGTACGGGCACGCCGCCGCGCACATGCCGCAGCCGATGCACTTCAACGGATCGATGACGACGAGGCCGTCTTCGCTGCGCTTGTAGTGGGCCTTCGTCGGGCACACCTTCACGCAGGCGGGGTCCGCGCAGTGGTTGCAAGCCATCGAAATGTAGTAGGCACGCACGTCCTGGTGCCAGGCACCCGTTGCGCGGTCCTGACGCCAGCTGCCCGACTGGGCTTCGAGGACCTTGCGGAAGTTGCGGCCGACTTCGAGGTCGTGCGCATCCTTGCAGGCAATCGTGCACGTGGCGCAGCCCGTGCATTTCGTGAGATCAATGAAGAAGCCGAGTTGCTTCATGGTGTTCTCCTTCAAGTTCGGGCCGATTACGCGCGGCGAATGTCAACGAGGTTCGAGTGCTGGGGGTTGCCCTTGGCAAGCGGGCTCGGATGCTGCGAGGTGAGCGTGTTGATGCACGCGCCCGCGTCAACCGTGCGGCCGTCCTTCGTTTCGGGCTTGAACCAGGCACCCTGCGGCAGGGCGCACACGCCCGGCATGATGCGCTTCGTGACGTGTACGGGCAGGCGGATCGCGCCGCGGTCGTTGAAGACTTCGACCATGTCGCCGTCGGCAAGACCGCGGGCCTTCGCGTCGAGTTCATTGAGCAGCAGACGGTCCGGATGCACTTCGCGCAGCTTGGGCAGATTGTGGAAGGTCGAATGCGTGCGGCCGTGGCCGTGGTAGCCGAAGCACTGCAGCGGATACTTCTTCGCGAGTTCCGTTTCGGGCATTTCGGCCGTGCGGACGAACTTCGGGATCGCGCTGATCACGTCGCCCTTCGGGAGCACCCAGGTGCGGGCGAGCTCGGCCAAGCGTTCCGAATAGATTTCGATCTTCCCCGACGGGGTCGAGAGCGGGTGCTTCTCAGGGTCCTTGCGGAAGTCTTCAAACATGATGGGCTGCCACTTCACGTCGAAGAGCTGGCGCGGGCCCTTGTTCCAGAAGGCTTCGAAGCTCGGGAGTTCGGGATTGGCCTTGCGCGTTTCTTCATAGCACCAGCGAATCCAGCCCATCTGGTCGCGGCCTTCCGTGTAGGCTTCTTCGACGCCGAGCGCGCGGGCGATGCCGAGGCAGATTTCCCACGAGGGCTTCTGTTCCCACTGCGGTTCGACCGCCTTATGCATCGGGTAGATGCAGGCGAGGTCGCCCATGCTGTCGCCGTTGCCGCAGATGTCGAAGGTTTCGGGTCCAAGCGTGTCCGGCAGCAGAATGTCGGCGTAGCGGGCCGAGGGCGTCATCATGTTGTCGCAGACAACGATGAATTCGCACTTCGTCGTGTCGCGCAGAATCTTGTCGGTCTTGAACGTGTCGGAGTGCTGGTTGATGAGCGTGTTGCCGCCCGAATTCACGATCATGCGGATGTGGTTCGAGAGCTTTTCGACACCGCGGATGCCGTCGTGCGTGGCATCCATTTCGGGGCCGCGCGTGATCGCGTCCGTCCAGAGGAAGACCGGGATCGTGGCCTTCACCTTGTTTTCGCCGACAGGAAGATACACCGGCTCCCAGTTCGTGCCGTCTTCTTCCATGCCGGTCGACGTGCCGGGGAGCCCCACCTGACCCGTGAGAATCGCAAGCATCGCGATGGCGCGGGCGGTCTGTTCGCCGTTGGCCTGGCGCTGCGGCCCGAGACCCTGCGCGATGAAGCAGGGCTTCGTCGTGCCGATTTCGCGCGCGAGCGCAACGATCGTTTCAACGGGGATCCCCGTGATGCGCGAGGCGTATTCGGGGGTCTTGGGCGTACCGTCGGCTTCGCCCAAGATATAGGACTTGTAGTCGCTCTTTTCGGGCGCGCCCTTCGGGAGCGTCTTTTCGTCGTAGCCGATGCAGTACTTCGCGAGGAACGCTTCGTCGACCCAGCCGTTGCGGATCAGTTCGTAAGCGATGCCTTCGACGAGTGCGGCGTCCGTGCCCGGGCGGATCGGGATCCACTGGTCGACCTTGCCCGCCACCGTGTCGGTGTAGATCGGGTCGATGACGATGGTCTTCGGGTGGCCCTTCTCAAGCGCGCAGCGGAACTGGTAGCCCTTGGAGCCCCCCGAGCCGCGGGTGACCGACGGGTTGTTGCCGAAGGCGACGTAGAGCTTGGCGTTGGCGATCTGCTCGACACCCGAAGCGACCTTCTTGCCGTAGGTATAGGGGAAAGCGGCCGAAATCTGCGCCGACGAGTACGAGCCGTAGTACTTCAAGTAGCCGCCCATGATGTTCATGAGGCGCTGCCAGGCGCGGCGGGAGTTGACGAGCGACTGCTGGCCCGAGCAGTACTGCCAGTAGACGGCGTCGGGGCCGTACTTTTCAAGGATCGCCTTCCAGCGCGTGGCGATTGTTTCGTAAGCTTCTTCCCAAGTGATGCGTTCGAATTTGGCTTCGCCGCGTTCGCCCACGCGCTTCATCGGGTATTTGAGACGGTCGGGCGAGTAGAGGCGCTCGCGCATCGAGCGGCCCTTCAGACAGGCGCGGATCTGGCGCGGCTTGCAGCCGTCCTTGATGGTGTTGTCCGTTTCGATGCGGATCACGCGGCCGTTCTTCGAATAGACGCGAAGCGGGCAGCGGTTGCCGCAGTTGATGACGCATGCGCCCCACGTGTAGTCGCCGTAGTCTTCAACGGCAGCGGCAACGGCACGCGAAATCGGCAGCGGCGCAAAGCCGAGCACAGCAAGGTTCGCGGCGCCGAGAAGGAGGGACCGGCGGCTCGTGCACGCGGTGCGCGCGAGCGGTTCGAAAACATGTTGAGGCATATGGGGGTCTCGCAATGTTGATGATTGTTGTTGGGACCGAAGGATCACAAGTCGAAACGGATCGAACGGATGGATCACTGCCGCGTCGCTCAGCGGACCGAGGGGGTCTCTCGATCGAGTGCGACCGGCACGGCGCTCCGGGGACGGCCCCGAGAGCATTCGGGAAGAAGAGAAGCGAATGGGAACACTGCAGTTGTTTGGTTGCGTTTCTCTCGGGTTTCTTCGGGGACAAAGGAGAGGCTGTCGGCGCGAAAGGCGCCTCGGAAAGAAGCGCGGGCTTCTCTTCTTCTCGAATGGTCTCGAGATGGTGTGAAGGGTTCGCGCCCGGCGCAGGCAGTGCCGCTCGCGCCGGGGTTCCTGAGAAAGCTTCAAAAGAAGACGGCGAAGTTTTCGCTCGGCCGTCGACTACCGAAAGGGATTCGCTGCCGACGGTCTTCGGGCGGCATTACTTCGCGTTCTTCACGGCGCTTTCGCCCGCGACGTAGCCCGAAACGATCGCCCAGGTGTTCATGAGCGTCGTCATCGAGTCGGCACCGTTGGCGCCGCCCACGACGCAGCCAGCGCCGTAGAGATTGCCGATGGGCTTGCCTTCCTTATTGAGGATCGCCATCGTGGCGTCGGCCTTGAGGCCGCCCAAGGTCGTCTGGTAACGGGCCTTCTGTTCGACGATGTGATAGGGGCCTTCGCCCAAAGCAACGAGGGCCTTACGGCCGAACGCCTTGTCTTCACCCGCAGCGACGGCCTTGTTCCAGTCGGCGACGGTCTGAACGAGCCCCTTCGGGTCGATGCCCATTTCCTTGGCGCAGACATCAAGTTCGCCTTCGCAGATCACCGGACGGCCGTTGTTGCGCAGCGACTTCCAGTTTTCAAAGGTCGAGGCGTCGGGCACGGTGTGGTCGTCGATGGCCTTCTTGACATAAGCCTTCCAGGCCTTGTCGTCCATGACGAGGTACATGATGTGGTTCTTCTGCGCGAGCGTTGCCTCGGTGAGTTCGCCGAGCGACAGATTTTCGTTCACGCAGCGCTTGCCGTCGGTATTGACGAAAATGGCGCTGCCGCGAACGGCAAAGGTCGAGGAGCCCGTCGTATCCATGGAGCGGCCCGGCTGGACTTCAACGCCGTTCGGGTAGGTCTTCACGTAGTCGAGGTTGATCGTGTCGGCGCCGATCGCGGTGGCCATCTTGAAGCCGTCACCCGTTTCGGTCGGGATGCCGTAAAAGAGCACGTCCTTCATGCGCGCCGGCAGCATCGTTTTGTCGGCGCCGTAGCCGCCCGCGGCGAGAACGAAGGACTTGGCGTCGAATTCATAGGGCTTGCCCTTGAGGCCCGTGGCCTTCACGCCCGTGACGGCACCCGAAGCGTCCGTGATGAATTCGCTCGCGCGCATGTCGGTCATGAGAACGCCGCCGTGCTTTTCGAAGATTTCGAGCATCGTCTTCTGCCAGCCGACGGAGTTGCCCTTGGCGGAGATCTGACGGTGCGCACTGTGGTCCGGGAACTGCACCCAGGCGGCGCCGTAGGCGACCTTGAGGTCGTCGATGAGCCAGTCGCCGACTTCGCCCGTGCGTTCACTCACCATCTTGGCGAGGACCGGGTCGTTGGCGTTCTTGCCTACGCGCAGCATGTCCTTATAAAGGAGCTCGGGCGAATCCTTCGTTTCCTTCATTTCTTCGCGCTGGTAGCGGGTGCCCGTCGCGGCGAGACCGCCGTGGTTCAGGGCCGAGACGCCGCCCGCAGCCGGACGCTTTTCGATGAGGACGACCTTCTGGCCTGCCATCGCGGCCTTCACGGCAGCCGTGATGCCGCCGTTGCCGGCGCCGATCACGAGGATGTCGGCCGCAACCTTTTCAACCGGGGCGTTGGCGGCGCTCGAAGCGTCGGGTTTCTTCATGTAGGGCGCCGGATCGATGCCGCCCGCCTTGAGCGCGGCGACGGCCGCAGCGAGGATCGCTTCGGAGGTGAGCGTTGCGCCGCCCACAACGTCAACGGCAAGCGACTGCTCGGCAACGGCAGCAGCGGGGATGCGTTCGAGCGCAGGGTCGGCGATGCCGGTCGATTCCTTGTGCTGGACAACCTTGAGGTCGGCAATCTTGCCGTCCTTCATCGTGACTTCGACCTTGACGGGGCCGTTGCGGCCCTGGGCTTCACCCGTGAGCACGCCGTCTGCGGCGGCGAGAGAGACAGAGCTGAAAAGCGCGGCAACGGAAAGCGCTGCGGCGCGAAGCGTGAAAGCCTTCATGAAAAATCTCCTTTGTGTGGTATGAGCGGGGTTCGACGCAGCGCCCCGAAGGGCGCGCGGGACCTCGCGCACGGTGGAGATTGTGATTTTTTGGGCGACGCGCCGCCTTATACCGACGGTTATGTAGGAAAAGGAATAACGACTTTTCTTATAGAAAACAATGAAATAATGTTAGCCAGCACGCAAAATCGAGTCCGCGGCGGCCCGGCCGAAGACGAAAGCGTCCGCGAGTCCGCACCCGCCCAATTGGTTGGGGCCGTGTAGGCCGCCGGCGGCTTCGCCCGCGGCCCAGAGGCCCGGGATCGGGCGGCCGTCCTTGTCGAGCGCGCAGGCGTTTTCATCGGTGAAAATGCCGCCGGAGGTCGCGTGCACGCTCATGGCGGCGGGTGCGAGCCAATAGGGTGAACGCACGATCGGGCGCGCCTGCGCGACGTGTTTGCCGAAAGCGTCGCGCCCGTCGGCAATCCCGCGGTTGTAGCGTTGCACGGTTTCTTCAAGTATGTCGGGCTCGAACCCCACGGCGCCCGCGAGCTCAGAAAGGGTTTCGGCTACCCACGCGTCGCCGCTTTCGACGCCCAAAACCGCCTCGCGCTGAATGAGACGGTTGTAGCTTCTGAAGCCGTCGTCGTCGACGAGCGCATAGGCCATGGCGTCTGGGAGCGCCAGAATCTTGTCGCGCAGCATATCGCGCCGACCGTCTTCGGCGGCGAAGCGCCGGCCGCAGCGGTCGAGAAAGATGAAGCGGTTGACGTCGTTATGAAAGCGAACGCGCCGCGTGCCGCCCGGAGGACACCCCGGCTGGCACTGCACTTCGTCCATGTCGACGAGCTGCGCTCCCGCGCGGGCGGCCGCAAGGAGCATCTCGCCCGTGATGCCCGGCGCGTTGTCGTGCGTGAGATCGGCGTAGCGGGGCGCAAAGCGCGCAATCATGTCGCGGCTCGCAGCAAAGCCGCCCGATGCGACGAGTACGCCGCGATTGGCGTGAATTTCGATCGTGCGGCCGTCCCGTGTGCGGGCGCGTACGCCGAGCACGCGCCCCTTGGGCGACGTGACGAGCGACTCGGCGGCCGTGTGCGTGCGGATGACGGCGCCCGTTCTCAGGGCCGCTGCGGCGAGCTGTCGGATGTAGCCCTCGCCGTTGGGCTGCAGCGGCTTATAGGTACGGGGAAAGAGCGACCCCGAAATCTCGAGAACGTCGTTGGAAAACCGCACGCCCAAGCCCTCGAGCCAGCGCATGACGGGCAGCGCGTCGTTCGCGAGCCGCCGCAGCCGCGCCCAGCGGACAGGGTCGAGCCCGGGGGAGGCGTTTTCGGCAAGGAGCGCGAGAAACTCTTCCGGGGAATCCGTGATGCCGGCTGCCCCTTGACGCAGCGGGTCGACCGCCGCATAGTAGCCGCTCGCGATTCGCGTATTGCCGCCCAACTCGGGCATCTTCTCGAGCAGAATGACCGTCATGCCGAGTTCGCCCGCGCGCGCCGCGGCGGCAAGTCCCGCGCCGCCCCCGCCCGCGATGACGAGGTCTGCGGTGCGAAGTCGGTCGTTTTTCACGGCCTGCTCGGCGATGCGCTCGGCAAGCATTTCGTCGTCAATGACGCCGCTTGGCGGGAACGCATCGTCGGCCGCCGTCTTTTCGGTTTCGGTGTCGTCCGCGCGATGACAGCCTGCGATAAGCCCGAGGGGGCCGCTTAAGAGAAGCCCTGCGGCCAAAGGGCGCGCTGCTTTCTCGAGAACCGTGCGGCGGCTCAGTCGGCCGAAGTCCTGCGAAAGACATTGAACCTCCAGGGGCGTCATCGGCCTGCCTCGTCCGGATCGGGCGGCAGGAGCGCCGCGCGAATGAGGGGCGCGTCATCGGCCGCCGCTTTCGCTGCGGCGTTTTCTATGCCGGCTTCATCAAGGCACGCCTTGATGTCGACCGCGCTTTTAGCGTCGAGCTTCTTGTAGATGCTCGAGCGGTGGATCTTTACGGCCTGCTCCGAAACGCCGAGTGCGTTGGCGATCGCTTTGTTGGGAAGGCCTTTGGCCGCTTCGCGGGCGACATCGAGCTCGCGGGGCGTGAGCGACTCGACGCGCTCGCGGGCGAGGCGTTTCTCGGCAGCCGCCTTGCGTTCGGACTCGTGCCAGGCGCAGAGCCGCCGGCAGCTTTCGGCAAGCTTTTCAACGCGCACGGGTTTTGTCAGAAAGTCTGCGGCGCCCCGTTTGACGGCGAGAAGCGCCATTTCGACGTCACCGTGTCCCGAAAGGAAAATGATCGGCTGGTCGAATCCTGCATCGGGCATCTTCGCTTGGCACTCAAGTCCGGTCATGCCGCCCATGCGAATGTCCATCACAACGCACCCGGGGCGCCGGCAATCGTCGTGCGAGAGGAAATCCTCAGCACTCTCGTAGCCCGCAGCGTCAAAACCGGCCATGCGAAGCGCAAAAAGGAGAGCGCCGCGCAGGTCTGCGTCGTCGTCAACAAGTCGTATGAGCGGTTGGAAGGGCATCGGCACGTAAAGAGAGGAAACGAAGCGGTGGACCGTGTGGGCGCGCGGCTGCGCACCTTCACGCAAGCAACCATTTTCGCACGAGGTCTGCGTTCTCGGCCAATGTCGGCCATGAACGCCGGCCGCAATCGTTCGGCTCGGGGCTTTCATAGAGCGCACTTTTTCGGCGGCCCGGATGCCGAAGTCCGTTGATCGGGAGAGCACAGAAAGAAAAAACAAATGCCCTTCCAGAAAAGGAATTGCACTGTATTACGAAATTGCTATCTTCTCCTTCGTGTCGCCTCGGGCGGAGCTCTGCGTTCAAAAGCCGATTTTCACTGCCGCGCCGCCCTTCAACTTCGATTCTTCAACAAGGCGCTTGACGAAGTCGCCGCTGCCGCGAAGCCTGCGGAAGGCTGCCTGACGGCGTACCGCTGCGAAGTCGCCGGGCGTGAGGTTGCGTCGACCTTTAAGCGCTGCGGCGTCTTCGGGAGCAAGCGAAAAGCCGAAGCCTTCGAGCACTTTTTGCGCCAATGCTTCGCACTGCGTTTCCTTCAGAAAATCGAACTTCGCCTTGAGGTCGAACCGTCGGAGTGATGCCGGGTCGAGCGTGTCGATCAGATTTGTCGTCGCAATGAAGTAGCCGTCGTAGCGCTCGAGCTGCGCGAGCATTTCATTTACCTGCGTCGTTTCCCAAGAGCGCTGAGAGTACCGGCGATCCAAAAGGAAGGAATCCGCTTCGTCGATCAAAAGCACCGCTTTGGCACGCTCGGCTTCGCGGAACGCTTCGGCAATGAGCTTCTCCGTTTCGCCGACGTAGCAGCTCGTAAGGTCGGCAACCGTTTTGCGAACCAAGGGGCGGTTGAGCACTTTTGCAACCCAGGCGGCGTACGCCGATTTGCCTGTTCCGGGCGGCCCGTAAAGGCAGAGTCGACCGCGGCCGGCCGACTTGAGGCCTTCTGCCAGCTCGGCCAGATCGAGATCGGCGTTCACGAAAGCCGGGTCGTAGAAGCCGGGCAGTGCCGCGCTTTTTTCGTTGATGCGCCCGAATCCTTGTGCACGAAGTGTTTCGCCGATCATGTCGACGACGTCGTTTTCGTTCAAGTCGCCATCTCTTAAACCCGCGAGGGATGCGACCGCTGCAGCGCGGCTCAATACGGCGGGCGCGAGGCGCTCGGTCTCGGCCAGTCGATTGACGGCCTCTGTCGAGAGATTTCCGCCGAAGACTTTTTCGACCATGCGTCGTCGGCATTCTGCATCGGGCGTCGGTACTTCGATAACCAAGTCAAAGCGCCGGATCATCGCAGGATCGATGTACTCGATCGAGTTGGTGATCCAAAAGGTCGGGACGGCATTGGTTTCAAGGAGTTTGTTGAACTCTCCTTTGTTCGAGCGAAAAACACCCGAGTCCGTGATCGTCTCGAGTTCCTCGTTGAATACGTCTTCGGCTTCGTCAATCGCAAGGAGCGCGTTTCTCGACGAGTTCAAAAAGACGGATGCGGATTTCCAGCGCTGCAGCCGAGGCGTGTCGTTTTCCGTCTTGTCGGTCGAAACCTCATAGAGCTTTAGGCCGAGCGCATCTGCTGCGGCGCGCGCGAGCTGGGTTTTGCCCGTACCGGGGAGTCCGTAGACGAGAACATTGGCTCCCCGGCGTTTTTCGGCGACCGCACGTCGAAGGTATGGAATCATGACTCGAGAAACACACGGCACGTGCGCATAATTCGCAAGCGATAGTTCTGCCGCAGGTGCGGGCACGATGCTCGCCGAAATGAGCGCTTCGACGGGAATGCGCTTGGAGCGAAGGCTTTTGAAGCGGTCGTTGTCGAGGAAGCTCAAGCGGCTCGTGAGCCATTTCCGATCCGTTTCCTTAATGGCGACGAGTCCCGATCGCATCAGCGTCGAGTCGGCGCGAAGGGCTGCTTTTATTTCTTCGGTACGGACGTCGAGTGCTGCCGCAATAACGTCGACGATAAGTTCGTTCGTATTTTCGGTGAAGTCAAAAAAATTGAGAACAGAACCGAAAAGATTCGTGTCGAAAGCGGTAACGAAAAAACAGAGGATGTTCTTCTCGAGCGTCGAAAGTCCGAATGTGGCGGCGATTTCGTCAAGGTTGCAGGCGAAGTACTCGGCAAGCGCCGGCTTGCCTGCTTTAAGTTCGGCTTCGAGTTTGGCGAGCGCGACGGAGAAGGTTTCGGGCTTTGTCCTGCCGAGCCATTTCTCGACGGTTCCGCCTCGGGAAATCTGCTTCCAAAGGTCGCCGAGGCGCGACGGCGTTTTGTTGCTGTCTTCGTTCGTGTCGAGCATGCAGCCGAGGTTCTCGATAGCGTCGGTCGTCTTTTCGACGAGAAGCGGGAAGCGCTTGTTTTCGGGCACCAAGACAAGCGATGCGTTCTGCGGGCCTGAAGTTGCCCGGATCTTGAAGTCTTCGAGTGCTTTGCCCGACTCGATGAGCGCTTCTGTTCCTTCGTCCGGATTTTCTGCAGTGTTCCGCAGTGAAAAGCGCCCGAGCGACAAGTCGCCCGTTTTAAGAAAGGCAGCGTTGCGATAGATGAGGGTAGCGAGATTGATTTCATCGCGCAGACGACGAAAGACGCCGTGCGCCATTATGTCGTCCGAATCGAAGCAGTCGCTCGTCGCAACCTCTTCCCAAAGATCGGCTTTTTCTATGAGGCGCAATGCCCAAAGGTCCGTGAGGCGCTGAGAGGGCGATTCTTTGCCAAACAATTTGCGCATGGGGAATCCTCAGTTTCTTTTTCTTGTTTTCTCAAGGAAAATTTATCTTTTTTAGCGTCAATAAAAGACGCATTATTTTGTCATTCACGTCATTAACCGACGCAATGAAACGCCCGGCAGGCGATCAATGTTTCGTATTGACCTCGGTGCGTGGATATGGGTCGATCGGTTCGGTGCCTGCTGCGTGTGCTGCAAGCACGCGTTCCGCCCGTGTAAAAGTCCTGCGGGGCGGTTCGTTTTCGAAAGTCCGACGGCAGAAGCGGTGAGGCGCGTTCGCCGTTCGACGCTCGGATGAAAAACGCGGGCGCACTGCCGAGAGTGTCAAAGGCGCTCGCGAACAAAAAAGGAAAAGATCGGAAAGAAAAGAGCGAACAGCTGAAAAGAGAAGGGCCCTCTGAGCTCGAGGGCGATCCGCGTGATCAATCACGGAAGAAATTCTATGCATGTGCACACCGGCGGGCGCGATTCGATGCGCGTACGCCACACGGGATTTTTACGGCGGTGTGTCTCTGTATACGCTGTTGTTGCAGGTATTGGCGAAAGATATGCCAACGTTTTCAGCCATGAGTTTGGGATTTGGAGTCGTTTTGCAGTTCGCCGCTCCTCGCATCGGAAGAGAAGCCTGCCGCAGGAAGCTTCAGAACTGCCGTGAGGCCCGGACGATCGCTTCTTTCAAAGCGAAGGCTTCCGCCGTGAGCTTCCATGATTCGCTTCACTATTGAAAGGCCGAGACCGAGGCCTTCGGCTTTTGAACTTTTCATGGGTTGGGCGAGCCGCATGAAAACCGCTTCGTCAACGGGATGGATGCCGTCGCCCGTATCCCGAACGACGATTTCGACCGATTCGTTCGTCACGGACGGGGTATTTGCAGGGGGCGCACTCCGGCGAATCGAAATGTCTATCTTGCGCTCGGTTGACTGCGCCTCGCGCATGGCCGCAGCGGCGTTTCGCAAAAGATTGACGACCGCGAGTTCCATTTCTAAGGGCTCAACCGCAACGATTGTGTCTGCGGCGTTCCTTTCGCTCGTCCGAACGATTTGGATGCCTTCGCTGAGCGAGCTCTGCGAAAACGTTGCAAGCGCTTTGTCGACGATGTCGGCTGCGGGCATAGGTACATGCGGGTGTGCGCGCGACTTTGCGTAGCCGCGTACGCGCTCGACAATCGCAGAGACGCGTTCGGCCGAGTCGGAGAGGTGATCTGCGGCAGCTGCCATGGCTTCAAGCGAGTGCTTGAGATCGGCTTCGGAGATCCGTGTGCCCGCCGGCCGGCTGCGCCGGGCACTTGCGCCAGCTTGCGGATTCGGCGTTTGGGTCAGGCGCGAGAGAAGCGACGAAAAGCCGAGCCGCAGACCGTCGGCGTAAGCGCAAAGCGTTGCCAAAGGCTGACGTACCTCGTGCGCGAACATGCTCGACAAGCCCGCCACGACGCCCGCGCGTTCCATCTCGGCCAGACGCTCGCGCGCAAGGCGTGCTTCACGTGCAGCTTTGTCCTTTTCGGCAAGCGCAAGCCGCAGCGCCCGCGTGCGCCGCTCCACTTGAATGTTTGAGACGAGCGAATGGAGCGCGAGAAGCAGAATCGTCGCGAGCACGGCGAGAATCGGTGTTTTGTAGGTGTTCCAGAGCGCCTCGAAGGTCGTGGTTTTGAGGTAGCGGTAGGGACCGATGCCGAGGGTTCGGTAGAGGTCGCGCACGGAAGAGAAGTCGCTTGCTATGCGCCAGTAGTAGCCGCCGCGGGACTTCGGTGCGGTGAGAACCGCCACGGCGAGTGCGCTCGTTGTTTTCGCGTCCACGCCTTTGGCAATGCCCATCACAACGTCCGGAAAGAGGGGGGCCGAGCGCCGGCAGGGAAATCCCGCAACGGCGGGCTGAAGGTTCACAACGCGAAAAGCGCCCGGTTCGATCGCGCGCGTGCCGATCATCTTTTCATAGGTGCACGCCTTGATGACCGCCGCGTCCGCTCGACCTTCCTGCGCAAGGAGAATTGGGTCGGGGAAGGCGAATTTCGTAAAGACGGCGTTGCGGTCCCAGTCCTCGTCGGCGAGCTTTTCCTTGGTCATGAGACCTTCGAAGAGTTGCCACGTGGAAAAGTCGCTGCGGTCTTCGGCAGCAATTCGTTTTCCCCTGAGGTCGGCGAGCGTGCGTATGGTGCTTTCCATCGGCACCACAATCGTGAAGCTTGCTGCCTTGGTCGGATCTTCGGCATAGGGCGAGACGCGCGAGGCAAGCTGCTGCGCTCCGTGCTCGAGCGAAAGCAGGCTGAAGAGTGCCCCGTCAGCAAAGAAGATGTCGACTTTGCGGTTCTCGACAACGTCGGCAAGTTCCGCTGCCGAATAGAGTGTCGTTCGGAAGACGGTTTTCGGGTAGAGCGATCGGAGGCGGCGCATCGTCGTTGCAAAGGACTCGACCAGAAATTCCGGGTCGAGCGTCGACTGCAAACCCACTCTGATCTCTGCAGGCATTTCCTCAGGCGAGGCGAGCACGGAAAGGCTGTTCAGCGTTGCCGCGGCCTGCGCATTCGCTGGCGCTGAAGCGGGCGCAAACAAAAGGAGGCAGACAAGGAGCGCCGTCTGTCTCAGCCGGACTTGGAGAACACGTATCAAAGCTCCGAAAACGCGCCTACAACCGTTCGGGGCGCCGCGCGACGGCATTGTCGGCTTCTGGTGCGCAGTCGAGGGGAGCAGCATGATCAGGGACGACGATTACGAGCGAAGGAAACGGTCAAAAAATAATGAGGCGTCGTTCACTCACTATGAGTGGATTGTCAAACGGGACCAATTTAGCGCCTATCCTTCCGGGACTATAGCCGTAGATGCGATATGTCTGCATCTTTGCCGGTTCTTTAGGTCGCACGCAAACCGCGAGAAAAGTCTGGACAGCAAAAATACAGCTTCAAGAGCGATGCTGCTGCGGGGAACAGGCGCATACATGGCACAGCGGGACTTCGCTTCCGCGGCCACGTCGATTCGTTCGAAAAAGACAGGCAAGAGATTTGCTCTCCAAAAGAAGACCGAGCGAGCAGATCGTGCAAGAGTGGCCGCGAGCTTAATTCGTTTTGCCGGAACCGAGCGAACGCGCCGCAGCACAACTCGAGAACATACGAAGCTTTGATGCAAGACGTTCTCTTTGTGGCGCTTTTAGCGTTAAATGGCCGTGAAAAACTGCGATTTGACAACTGTTTTGACGGAATTACGTGTTTCATTGCGTCCGACCAGTCGCACTCGGGCGTGCTTCTTAGGAGCAACATCGTAGCGGTGTTTACCGCCGTGAGCCGCTCCGCTACGCTCGAAATCGGGTGCTCCTGCAACTCGGCTCAAACACCCGCATACAAAAAACGAAACGCACGCAAAGCCTTTCCGATCAATCAAGGCAAGAGGAATATCTATGAAAACCGTTCGCAACAAAAGCGCAAGGAACGTTGCGCGCCCAATCGTCCAAAGCGATCAACAATTGCCACGCCGCTGCCCGCCGTTCGGGCGTGTGGCTGCGGGCATAGCTGCTGGCATGGCCTTGACCGCACTTCTGGCTTGCGGCACCGCGGCAGCGAGAACGATTACGGTAGCGGTGGCGACGGGTTTTACGACGCTCGATCCCTACGACGCGGGCGATGCGCTTTCTCGAAACGTCGCAAAGTCTTTCTACGAAGGTCTTTACGCCTTTAACGACAAGCTCGAGCCGCAGCCGCAGCTCGCCGAGTCTTACGAGGTGAGCGAGAACGGACTCGAGTATGTGTTTAAGCTTCGTGAGGGCGTGAAATTTCACGACGGCACGGAATTTGACGCTCAGGCCGTCAAGGTCAACTTCGATCGCGTGCTCGATCCGAAGAACGCGCTTTCGCGCAGGACATTCTTCGGCTTCATCGACCGCGTCGAAGTGCTCGACAAGTACCGCGTTAAGTTCATCCTCAAAACGCCGATGTCGGCCTTTATTTCGCGTCTTGCAAATGGCACGGGACAAATGATCTGCCCGAGCGCCATTAAAAAGTTCGGCAGCGACGGGCTCGCTCACAACGCCTGCGGTACGGGCCCCTACGTGCTCAAAGAATTCAATCCGAGCGAGCGTCTCGTCGTAGAGAAGAATCCGAACTACCGCATCGCTGGACTTCCGAAGCTCGATGGCATCCGGTGGCTGCCGGTGCCCGAAAACAGCACCCGCGCACAGATGGTTTTGACGGGCGAGGCCGACTACGTTCACGCCATGCCGCCCGAACTCATGGGACGCGTGAACGAAAGCGATCAGGCGGTTGCGATCGTGAAGCCGTCGATTCAGCAGCGTTATCTCGCAATCAATACGCTTGCCGAACCTTTGAACGACCTTCGCGTTCGTCAGGCGATCGCTTATGCGATCAACAAGGATGCTTTCTGCAAGGTTGTGTACGGCGGCTTTTCGCGCCCTGCGACGGGCGTGCAGCCGCCGGAAGTGCCTGGCGGCCTCAAGCTCGGGCCCTGGCCGTATGACCCGAAAAAGGCACGAGAACTTTTGAAGGAAGCGGGTTATCCGAACGGTTTCCGCACGCAAATTTGGGCTGCCTTCAATACGTCGACGAACGCCAAGGCGGTCCAGTTCCTGCAGCAGCAGCTTCGACAGGTCGGCATTCAGGCCGAAACCCGCGTATTGGAGTCCGGGCAGCGCGTTTCGTTGGTCGACAGCCACCCGGATCCGAAGACGGCGCCTGTGCGCCTTTATCTCATCGGCTGGTCGAATTCCACCGCCGAACCCGACTGGGGCATTCGTCCGCTTTTCGACTCGCGTGAAGCACCCCCGAAGCTCGGCAACACGAGCTACTACAGCAATCCGGCGATGGATGCGGCGCTCGACCGCGGTATGGCCGAAACGGATCTTGAAAAGCGGCTTGCTGCGTACGGCGAAGCGCAGAAGATGATTTGGAACGACGTACCGGCGGTTTTTCTTACTTACGAGAACAACCTTGCCGCGGTGAACAGGCATCTCAAAAATTTCCGTCCGATGCTTGATTCGACTTTCGAGTTTTACGAAGCGTACTGGCAGGAGTGATCGCACGCAATTGAGAGCAGGGACTGCGGCCCGAACGCTTGAGCGGCCGCAGTTCCTATGCAAGCAAAATGCAGTTTTCAGGCACCAAAGCCTGTCGGTTGAGGCAGCTTTGCTTTTGCAAACAGAAGCGCGCCTGCTGCGAAAAGCGTCACGAGTTCGGCGAACGGTACGGCAAACCAAAGCGGAGACGCGCTCAGGTCGACGAGCTGCGCAAGCCCCGAGGACTCGATCGCTTCTGCAGCAGCAGGCAGAACCGCAATCGCCGTGCACGGCAATATAAACGTTCTCAAAAGCGAAACGGCCGAGGCGCATCCGCCGAAAGCGAGCGCGGCGAGCGCGTACGTAAGAAAGAGATTGAGACCTAAAAAGAGAAGTGAGAGAGCCTGAATCGGATAGGCGATTTTCAGAAGAGCGATGACAGTCGTGTTCTCTGCGGCGAAATAGCCGAAGACCGCGCTGCCTGCGACACTTGAACACATGTAAGCCGACAGCGAAAGGCAGAGCGCGGCAAAAAGTGCTCTGCGCAGCGTTTGAAGGACACCGCGGCGGTCGTTCGCGCCCGATTTGTAGGCAACAATCGGCGCAACGGCTTCGCAGTACCCGTGATAGGCGGCGTTGAAGACGAAAACCGTAAACGTTGCGACCGAGAGGGCGGCTACGCCGTCAACGCCGAGCTCGGCCAAGAAGGCGCGGTTGAAAAACCAGAGCGTAAAGACGCCGCAGAGATTCGAGGTAAATTCGAAGCCGCCCGTTAGGAAAATTGCCGGGAGCTTTCCGAGAGAAGGCCTAACGAAGCGAAGCGACGCGGCGCACTGCGGGCGCGCGAGGAGGACTAGCCCAAAGAGCACCGCAGTCAACCACGAAAGGACGGTGGCGCAGGCCGCGCCCTCGATGCCTGTGCCGAGAATACTTAGCGCGAACCAGTCGGCTGCAGCATTCACGACGCCCGATACGACGGCAACGAGAAGCGCGTCTTTGGGACGGGCGCAAACCGTGAGAAAAGTCTGAACGACAAAACTCAGCAAAAAGAGCGGCGCTGCTGCGAGAAGAATGCGCATGTACGTCGCTGCAAGATCTCTCGCTTCGGCCGGCATGCCGATTCTTTCGAAAATGACGGGCAGGAAGGCGAACGATATGCCGCCCAAAAGAAGACCGAAAGAGCCGTTCGTACATAGAGCGGTCGCGAGCAACGTTCGCGCCTCATTGGGTTTGCCCGAGCCAAGCGAACGCGCCGCACAGGTGCCGGAGCCGCTCGCAGTCATAACGCCGAATGCCATCAGAAAAGAAATGATCGGATAGCTCAGACTGATCGAGGCAAGTGCGGTTGTTCCCAGATACCGGCTGACGAGTAGTCCGTCAACAACGAGATAGGACATGACGACAAGCGACATCAGCATGCGAGGCGCAGCATGCCGAAGAAGCTCAAATGAGGAAAAGTCCCGCTCAAACGTCATCGAGTTGCTCCGCGGCAGAGACGCGCTTTGAGAAGGAGCGCGAGGAAATAAAGCGCGCCGACGATCGCGGCAAGCGTGCCCGCTGGGATCTGTGCGGGCGCAATCAACATTTGGCCGAGCCAGTCGGCAGAAGCCGTGAGTGCGGCGCCCGCTAATGCGGCTGTAACGAGCTCTTCGGTACAGGTCCTTGCACCGAGGAGCACGGCGAGATGGGGCGCAACGAGTCCGACAAAGGCGACAGGGCCCATAGTGGCTGTCGCTGAAGCGCAGAGCAGGGCGCATAGAAGGAGCAGGATGGCCGTCATGCCTTTGACGGAGAGACCGCGCGAAGCGGCAAAGTCCCGTCCGATCGAAAGAAGCGTGAGGCTTCTTGAAAGTGCAAATGCAAGGGCGGCAAGTATGGCGAAGGCGAGGGCGAGGCGCTCGGCGCTTTCGCTCGTTGCTTTGTAGGTCGACCCCGAAAGCCACTGAAGAATGAAATAGTTGTCCATTGTGCCGCGCGAAAGCATCAGGGCCGTAAAGGCGTCAAAAAGGGCGGAAACCGCAATCCCGAGAACAATGACGAGCACGGGCGAAAAATGCGTGCGCTTGGCGAGCATGAGAATGGCGCCCAACACGGCCAGGCTTCCAGCGAGCGCCCACAGCACTGACGATTCCGCATCGGAACCTACGCCCGCGCCGCAGAAGGTCGCCGCCGCAACGACGGCAAAAGTGGCGCCCGAGGTGACGCCGAGGATGTCGGGACTGGCCAAAGGGTTGCCGACGAGGCGCCGCAAGATCACGCCTGCCGCGGCGAGCGAAGCGCCGGCGAAAAGAGCGGTTGCAAGTCTAGGCAGCCGCAGCGCGAGCGCTTGCTCGCTCGCGGCTCCCCAGCGCCAGCCTTCGGTCGAAGCGTTCAAAAAGAGGGTGAGCCCGGCGACGAGCGCAAGCACTGCTGCGATCGGCCAAAGCACACGGACCAAGCCCGAAAACGCGTCGAAGCCCTTCGCTGACGCGCGCATTGCGCTCTTATGCACTGTTCGCTCGATGCCGATGCACTCCTGCGGATTCTCTCTGAGCCCGGTTTGAGTGCGAAGAAGATAAGCGATGAAGACGGGGGTTCCCAAAAGCGCCGCGATGACGCCCGTCGGAACGATCGACTCGGTAAGAGCGCCGAGAAGCACCGCGATTCCGTCCGTTGCACACAAGAGGACGCTGCCGATAAGCGCGCTCGCGACGAGCTGCGAGCGAGGCGAGCGCCAGCCCAGGGACCTCGCGATATTGGGGGCAATGAGTCCCGTGAAGTTGATGACGCCTGCGAGCGTCACAAACGAGCAGGCGAGCCAGACGCCCAGAAAAGCGAGCGCAACAAATACCGGCTGCACGGCGAGGCCGCGTGCGCGTGCGCCCTCTTCGCCGAGCGAAAGAAGTGCGAGAAGACGCGGCGCAAAGGCGATAAGGGCCGCCATCACGGGGATCGTTCGCCAAGCCAGCCAGCTGACGCCATCCCGGCCGTTTTGCGCGAGGTCGCCTGCACCCCAAAGAAAGATGTTGGAAACAAAATCGCTCTTCAGAAGGAGCACTGCTGCGGCGACGGCGCCGAAAAGCAAATTGACGACCATGCCGGCAATAACGAGCGCAGAACCCGTCATGCCGCGCGGTCCGGCAATGGCGGCAATGAGTCCGAATCCCGTGAGTCCTCCTGCGAAAGCAGCAAATGCAAGACCGTCCCCCGTGAGTGCGGGCGCAAACGCAGAAGCAAGAACGATTGCAAGCCAGGCGCCTGCAGATGTGCCGAGCGTCATGGGCGAGGTCATCGGATTATTCGTCAGCTGCTGCAAAAGCGCTCCGGTCAATCCCAAAATGGCGCCGCCGAGCAGTGCGGCAGCCAGACGCGGCAGCGTTCCGTAAGCGTAGTAGAAGGCGTCGAAGCTCTCCGCGCGGCTCGGATCCATGAGAAGCTCGATGAGTTCTTTTGCGCCGAGGGGGTTCTCTACCCGAATTGAAAGACCGGTGCCTAAGAGCGCGAGAACGAGCCACGGGAACGCTCGCGCGTGACGGACAAAGGGCCGTGAGCGAGAACTTGAATTTCGGGCGATCTTTGCCGCAGTCATGCCGCCTCCTTTCGGTGGATGCCGCCGCTATCCGGCGCGAGCGTCAAAAGCGCATGGCAGATCGATTCGGCCGTCGCAAGAATCGACAGCGCGCCGCCGTGGCTCCAATAGGGTTCGGCGGCGGCGACGCGTCCCTTTCTTGCAAAGGGCGTCGCGCGCCAGAGAATCGAATTGAGAACTTTCTTTTCCATGGCAAAGGGACGCACATAGATGATGTAAGCCTCTTCGAGGTTCTTCAAGTCGCGGATTCGAAGTTGAGTGAGCCCGTAATCGGCTGCCGGCAGATCGAGCGGCTGGCGGATGCCCATTTTTTCGAGCGCGTAGTGCGCAATGGAATTGGATGTGTAAACGAAAAGCGTTGTCGGACCGGAAAATCGGATCACCTGAACGGCAGGCGCACCGCCGAACGCATGACGGATCTCTTCGCCCAAGCGCGCAAGCGTTTCATCAATTCGCATAACGAGCGCTTGCGCCCTCGCTTCTCGCTCGAAGAGTCTGCCAAGCGCGAGCAGATTCGCAATGGTTCCTTCGGCCTGCCCGAGAGGCGCCTCTTTTTTAGCGTTCTCAAAACAGAGAACGGGTGCGATCTTTCCAAGGATCTGCAGCCGGTCGAGCTGTGTGGGACCGATCAGTATGAGGTCGGGCTTGAGTGACGCAATGCGCTCGATATTGGGTTCGGCACGCGTGCCCACGTCTGCGATGCCCTCGGGGAGCGCGGGCGTGCGCACCCACTGACGCCAGGGTGCGGTGTCGGCGGCACCGACGGGACGGATGCCGAGCGCAATCAGGTTTTCAAGGAGATCCCACTGCAGCGCCACGACGCGCGAAGGCGTCGCGGGAAAGACGTGCTCGCCGCGGCTGTCGCGGATGCGACGGGCCGGGCAGCCGGCTTCGCTCGGTCCAATCGCTTCCGCTTTCGTGGAAAGGAAGGCGCAGAGAAGCGCCGCGGCGAGGAACTTTCGCCGCCCGGGCGCTTTCACGGCGTTTGACGAAGAGCGCCTGAAGGAAAAAAGATTGTTCATTCGCATACAACCGCCACTTTGAGGTTCGTCGAACAGTGTTCTGCGGGCGGATGCGGATGGTCAAAGAGACGCAGATCCGTCTCAAAGAGCGAACGGAGGTTTGCCTCGTCGGCGAGCACGTCACGGCCGCCCTCAAAGAGCAACCTGCCGCCCTTGAGCGCCACGACGTGCGTCGCGTATCGAAGCGCAAGGTTGATGTCGTGAATGATCGTGATGACGCCGCGCGAGGCAGTGCGGTTGAGTTTTTCCAAAAGACCGAGAACGCCGTACTGGTGCTTGACGTCGAGCGCGGAAGTCGGTTCGTCGAGAATCATGAGCGGCGAGGCTTGCGCGAGCAGCATGCCGATCCAAACGCGCTGACGTTCCCCCCCGGAGAGTTCGTCTGCACAGGCGAAGGCAAAGCGCGAGGTATCCGTGGCGGCAAGCGCTTCGTCCACCGCTCTTTCGTCGTCCTTGCGCCAGCGGCCGAAAAGACCTCGGTAGGGGTAGCGGCCGAGCCGCACGAGCTCGCGGCAGGTAAGGCCCGCGGAGGCGGGAAGCTTCTGCGGCAAAAAGGCGATTGCGCCAGCCCGTTCTTTTTCGGAAAGCGAAAAAATGTCGACGCCTTCGAGCATGACTGTGCCGCTTTCGGGCTTTGTCAGGCCGGCGATGACGTTTGCAAGCGTTGATTTTCCGCTGCCGTTGTGGCCGAGCACGACCGTGAGTTTGTCGGTCGGAATCGACAAATGATCGATGTCGAGAATCGTTCGACCGTCTCGAACGACTCGAAGGTCTTCAATCTCAAGCATGAAATGGTTGCCGCAGCATTTTTGCGCTTTGTGAGCTCGCCCCGGCGAAGCGAATTAGAAAATAGTGGTGACGCTGCGGCCTGTTTGTGAACGTGCCGCAGCGTCCTGATCAAAAGGCCGAAAGCGGAGAAGATCGGCCCCGGTTCCCGACAGATGGCTACCAGCTGTAGCTCACCGTGCCGCGAACGACACGGCCTTCGCCGTAGTAGGCCGTGTTCCAGTCGCAGCCTGCCACGTAGCGGTGGTCGGTAATGTTCGACGCGGAGGCGACAAACTTCCAGTGACGGTCGTACGTGTAGACAGCGTTGGCGTCCCAAAGCGTTGCGGAATCAACCTTGTGTCGATAGTACGTGTCGCGGGTCGAGCCGAGGAAGCGGATCCCGTTGCCGATCGTAAGATTCGGGAGCCCGAAATCGGCAAAGTTGTAGGAGAGCCACGCAGAGGCGACATGCTTGGGCGAGAGTTCGGCCTCGTCGTGCCACTTGCCGAAGGCGTCCTGGTACTTGGGCTTTGTGACTTCTTGGTACGTGTAGGCGGCGTTAAGACGCAGGTTGTCCGTGAGTGCTGCATTCACCGAGAATTCGATGCCCGTCGACTCTTTCTGCGCGACCTGCGACTGCGCAAGAATGCCGCCGATCACTGACTGCGCGAGCGCATTTTTCTGCTTCAAGCGGAACCACGCGATGTTGACGTAGCCGTCGAGCCAGTCGGGCGTGAATTTCACGCCTGCCTCGAGCTGTTCGGTTTCTACGGGCTCGTAAATGTAGTAGCCGTAGGTTCCGGGCAGGTAGCCCCCGACCTGTGCCATCGAAGCATTCGTGAAGAAGGCCTCCGAGTAGTTGAGGTAGGGAGAAATGCCGAAGGGACCGAAATACATGACGCCTGCGTTCCAGGAGAGCTGCCCTTCGTCAAGCTTGTCGGAGGCGTTGATCGAATCGGGATTTTCGTTCGTCGCGTCGATTTTGACGAAGTCGTAGCGCATGCCGCCCTTAAGAAGAATCGTATCGTTCCAGACGGTCTGCGCCTGCGTGTAAAGACCAAGCTGGCGCTTTTTGATCTCGTTGCCCCAGAGCTTGAGTTCGCTGTCCGAAGGCATGCCGCTGTGCGACGGGTTGAAGGGATCGGCATTCTCGATGGCAACGCCGAGACCGTTGCCGTCCCACTTGTTGCGATGGTGCTGGTAGTCGAAGCCGAGCTGCAGCACGGTGTCGATGTCGTCGGTCTTCCACGTGCCCGTCAGGTTGTTGTCGAAGGTGAAGCTCGTCTGCGTGCCGTCGTTCAAAAGCGTGGCGCGGTAAAGACCGTTCGCCGAGGGGCCGGCGGCGGTGTCAAGGGACCCGTAAGCGGCCGTCGTTCGGAAGTAGAGGTCCGTGTGCTTGACGGTAAAGCTCTGCTTGTATTCGAGACGATCGTTGAAGGCATGGCGGAACTCCCAGCCGAAGCTCGCCTGATCCTTGTCGTAGACGTCGTGCTCCGGATCGCCGTAATTCGTGCCGTAGGGGATTTTGCTGCCATTGCGATCGACAACCGTTCCCCAGGCGGGCATGAAGGCTGCGCTCGGAGTCTTTTTGTCCTTGAGGTAGCTCGCCATGAGCGTAAGCGACGTTTTTTCGGAAATGTCGATCGTCCAGCTCGGTGCGACGTAGGCGCGCCAGCCGTTGACGCCGTTGACGAACGAATCCTCACGGTTGGCCATGGCAACGAGACGGTAGCGCTGCGAGCCGTCTTCGGTGACAAAGTCTGAAATATCGAAGCCCCCTTGAACGAAGCTCTGGGAGCCGCCCGTAAGCGTGACGGTCTTTTGAGGGGTTTTTGTGGGCTTTTTCGTAACAAGATTGACGACGCCGCCCGGCTGCGAATCGCCGTAAAGTGCCGAGGCGGGCCCCGAGATCACTTCGATCGCCTCAAGCCCGAAGGGCTCGATCGTCGTGTCGAAGTACCCTTCCTGGTATTGCGTCTGGCCGTCAACGAGCGTTGTTACCTGGAAGCCGCGCATGCGCATCCAGTTGGTGTCGTAGTCGGCGCCGTAAGGATTGACAAAGCCCGGCGTGTAGCGAAGCGCGTCGTCGACCTTGCGAAGGACTTTCTCTTCGAGCTCCTGCTTTTCAATGATTGCAACGGACTGCGGCGTTTCTTCCGGAAGCACGTTGATTTTGAGAACCTCCGCCGTGACGTTGACGGCGTCGAGCGAAATAACTGCTTCGCCGGCATCGGTTGCAGTCGGTGCGGCATCCGCAGCGTGAGCGGAAGCCGCGCCGAGCGCTGCGACGGCAGAAAGCAGCGAGAGCATGATCGGTGTCGGGCGGCGAAGTCGGTGAGAGACGGTCATGATTTATTTGATAATAAAAACGAGAACGATTCGTATTAAGGTAGGCGGATAATACGTATGAAAGCTTGGAAAAGCAAGGCGATGATCGAATATCAGTCAAAAGAAATAAGTGAAAACCCTTTATATGCGGGCGTTCGCTTTGTTCGGGAACTGCGGCGCGGCGTGTTGTGTCGGTGCGAACGAGTGCGGACGTGTTGTCCGAAAGCTAGTTAAAAAGCCTGATTCTGCGCGTAAAACGTCAAGAATCCTTTGCAAATGCGCCGCTCTGTGCATGTACTCCGTCACGATAGGCAGCTTTGGTCGGTCCGCATCGGGTTATAGTTTTCCAATCCCCTCGGCCAGGAGTGTTCGTTGCGTTGTTTCCGCCCGCAGCGGCAGAGCTTTGCTCAGCAGCCTCCGACCGCACTACCGAATTGATCAAGAAAAGGAGAAATCATCGTGTCCCTACTCGAACAGGTTTTTCAACACCTTGACCCCATGCCGGACGACCCGATTCTCGGCCTCAACGAACTTTTCAAGACCGACGAGCGTCCGGAAAAGGTGAATCTCGGCGTCGGCTGCTACCTGACCGAAGCGGGCAATCTGCCGCTTCTTGATGTTGTGGAGGAAGCCGAAACGCGGCTCTCGGAAAAGAAGCTTCCTCACGGCTACATGCCGATGTCGGGCATTCCGAAGTTCTGCGAGGCCGTCAAGCACCTCGTTTTCGGAGAAGCCTCGCCCGCCGTCGTTGAAGGCCGCATCACGACGATCCAAACACTCGGCGGCACGGGGGCGCTGCAGCTCGGCGCCGCGTTTGCGCATCAGTACCTCGGCGTTGCCAAGGCCGTCGTCTCCGATCCGACCTGGGGCAACCACATCGCGATCTTCAAGGGCGACGGACTCACGGTCTCCAAGTATCCGTACCTCAATGCCGCAAAGGACGGCGTTGACTTTGAAGCGATGATCGCTGCACTCAACGAAGTCGAAGAGGGTTCACTTGTTCTTTTCCACGCCTGCTGCCACAATCCGACGGGCGTCGACCTTTCGCACGAAGAGTGGCGCAAGGTTCTCGAAGTCGTGAAGGCGCGCGATCTGTTGCCGCTGCTTGATATGGCTTATCAGGGCTTTGGCGACGGCCTTGAGGAAGATGCCTTTGCGATGCGCCTCTTTGCCGAGAGCGGCATCCGTTTCATGGCGGCCACGTCCTGCTCGAAGAATTTCGCGCTCTACGGCGAACGCGTCGGTGCGCTCCATGTCGTCTGCGGCGACAAGCGCGAAGCCGAGGTGGCGACTTCGATTCTGAAGGCGCTCGTGCGCGCCGAGTACTCGAACCCGCCCGCTCACGGCGCAAACGTTGTTGCCGAAGTGCTCGGCGACCCCGAACTCAAGAAGCGCTGGTTCAAGGACGTTGTCGAAATGCACGACCGCATCTGCGAAATGCGCCGTGCGCTTGCCGAAGCCGGTGAAGCCGAAGGCGCGGATCTGTCGTTTGCGACCAAGCAGAAGGGCATGTTCTCCTTCACGGGTCTCACGCCCGAAGAGATGGACCGTCTGCGCGAAGAGTTTGCCGTCTACGGCGTTCGCAACGGCCGCATCTGCGTCGCAGGCCTCAATCATCGCAACGTGGGCTACGTCGCTAAGGCGATGGCTACTGTCTTGAAGGCGCGCGGTTAATCTCAACAAAAGGCGTGCTTTCGAACGTGTCGTAACGGCCGGCCGTTCGGAGAAAAAAAATCCCGCTTTTCGAGGACATCGTCCGAAGGAAGCGGGATTTTTATACGCCGATGTCAGCTGCCGAGCGCTTCGGGCTTCAGGTGTATGTCGAAATCGTCATCGTCGTAACGAATCTCGGGGTAGCTTTCGCTCGCGGCGCTGAAAGCGCGAAGCGGGTTGTCATGCAGGATCGGCCAGCAGGCAATTTCTTTGTTTTCAGCGAGATCAAAGAGCTTCACGGCACGCACCATGCGCTCGAGGTCGCGCGAGAGAAAACGCGAAGTGACGCGGCGAAGCTCTTCGGGTGTTTCTACGCCGTAAATCGTGGCGATCCATTCTGAGAACACGGCGATGTCGCCCAAGAAAAAACCGCAGCTTTTGAGGCTCCAGTCGGGTGCACCGCCCGCATCTGGGAGCGCGTCAAAGGGCGACACAAAAATGTCGCAGCTGTCGGCATTTTCCGAAGCATTCATCCAGAGGCGAAGAATTTTTTCTTCGGGCTCGGCCGCGAATTCGCTGAACCGCGCGTTCATGACGTCTTCCGGCACGGCTTCGACGCCGAGACGCTTGGCGAGGAGTCGATCGCCTACGACAAACTCGCCCGGTATCTGGGCAAGCGCCTCTTCGCGCGTAAGCGGCATAACGGCAAGCATGAGCCTGCGCTCGGCGTCGTAGAGCTGGAAGCGTTCGGGATCAAACATGACGGGAAACCTTGAGAGAGTCGGCAGATAGTGGCGCGCTTTGCGCTCATGAAAATGCCCGCCGACGGCTTCTGACGGCGGGCAGTGCGGGCTCTGCGCCGGATCGCGGCTGATGTGAGCCGTCGATCCGGAACAGGTCCGGGCCAAGGCTTACGAGAGCTTGGCGGCGTCGATTTCGATACGGCCGTCGACCGCGATCGGTTCACCCGACTTTTCCGAAATCATGAGCGGATTGATGTCGAGTTCCTTCACGGCCGGGAAATCGCTGACAAGCCGAGAGATGCGCAAGAGCGTCTCTTCCACGCGGTCGATCTGCGCGGGCGTTGTGCCGCGAGCACCCTGAAGGAGTTTGAAAGCCTTGACGCTGCGCACCATTTCGGCCGCGTCGACGTCAGTCAAAGGCGCAAGGCGGAAGACGACATCCTTCAGCACTTCGACGAAGACACCGCCGAGGCCGAACATCACCATGGGACCGTACTGGGGATCCGAAGCGATGCCGCAGACCATTTCGCGCTTGCCTTCGACCATTTCCTGGATGAGGACGCCTTCAAGACCGTCAAGAAGCCCCTTTGCTTCAAGCTTTTCAACGAGGTCGGCATATTCGCGTCGAAGCGCTTCGGCCGAGCGGATTCCGACACGAACGCCGCCCACGTCCGTCTTGTGGGAGGTGGTCTTTGAGGTCATCTTCATGACAACGGGGAAGCCGATGCGTTCGGCTATTTCGACGGCTTCGTCGACGGTCTTCGCCATGCCGCTGCGGCAGATGCGAACGCCGTAGGCGTCGAGCACTTCGAGCGATTCGCGCGTCGTGAGTTCCTTGCGGTCTTCGGCTGCGGCGGCCTTGAAGATCGTGCGGGCGCGTTCGGCGTCAACGGCGAGTTCGGGAATCTGCCCCACGGGGCGCTCGATCCAGCGGCGCTGCATGTCAAGACGCGCAAGCGCGTCGACCGCTTCTTCGGCATACATGTAGAAGGGCACCGAAACGTGACGGTCGGCGAGTTCCACAAAAAAGCGGCTCGTCGTCATAAAGACGCCGACGATGGGCTTCTCGGGGTGCGCGGCCTTGATTTCCATGAGCGCGTCGGCCACATCCGTGTCGGCGAGCCCGAGGAAGGGCAGGTAGATCACCATGACCATGTCGACGCTCGGGTCGGCGAGCACCGTTTCAACCGTCTGGCGGTAGTGCTCGATCGGCGCCGAAGCGATCATGTCGACGGGGTTCTTCACCGAAGCGGCGGCAGGGAGGAAGCTCTTGAGCTTTGCCTTCGTTTCGTCCGTGAGCTGCGCGATTTCCATGCCGTGCGAGACGACGGCGTCGGTTGCCATGATGCCGGGGCCGCCCGAGTTCGTTACGATCGCGACGCGGTTGCCTTTCGGAATCGGGCAGTTCGAGAAGACCTTGGCGGTCGAGAAAAGTTCGCGAAGACCGAGCTCGCGAATGACGCCCGACTGCTTCAAAAGCGCGTCGGCGGCGCGGTCGGCGCCGGCAAGCGAACCCGTGTGCGAACTCGCCGCGCTCGCGCCGGCGGCGCTGCGGCCCGCCTTCAAAGCAAGAATCGGCTTTTTCTTCGAGATGCGTTCGGCGAGCTTGCGGAAGTTCGCCGGATTGGCGATCGATTCCATGTAAAGCAGGATCTGCTTCACATCGTCGTCGTTTTCCCAGTTTTCGAGTGCCGTTTCCGCATTGATGTCGGCCTGGTTGCCGATCGAGACGAACTGCGCGAAGCCGAGGTTGAGGTCCTTCAGAATATTGAGAATGCCGCCGCCGAGGGCGCCCGACTGCGAGACGAAGCCGATGTCGCCGCGCTCGGGGAGGCTTTCCGCAAAGCACGCATCGAGACGCACGTCGGGGTGCGTGTTGACGACGCCGAGGCAGTTCGGGCCCACCATGCGCATGCCGTGGCTGCGAACGCGCTCTAGGAGCGCTTCTTCAAGCGCGCGGCCTTCCGCTCCCGTTTCCTTGAAGCCCGCGGAGATCACGACGAGCCCCTTGATGCCGCGGCGCGCACAGGCGTCGACCGTGTCGAGCACGCGCTGGGCGTTGACGATCACGACGGCGAGGTCCACGCCGTCGGGCAGTTCGTCAACGGTCGGGATCACCTTGAGGCCGAGCATTTCGCCGCCCTTGGGGTTGACGGGGTAGATGCTGCCTTTGAAGCCGTACTCGACGAGACGCTTCATCAGGTCCGAGCCGATCGTATGCGCGCGGGTGGAGGCGCCGATCACGGCGACGGATTTGGGCTTCATGATGCTCGCAAAGGACATCGGAAAAACTCCTTTGAATGGGTTGGGGCCGAGCGCCGGCCAATTGAAAGCTCGAGGGATCTTGCTGTGAGAATTCGCGAGCACTTCAATGCGGCAGCGGCTTCAATGCGGGTTCAAGACGGATTCGAAGAAAGCTAGCACAGGCGAAGGCATTTTGGGGGTGGCGCACGGCAGGATTTGTGCGTATTGGAGCCGGGTGCCGATGCTCGCTGCGGCGGCAATCCTGCTCTGCTGGACAAAGGAACGCCTTGAACCGGACGAATTGGCGTGCTTCGCGTGTCGGAGGGAAGGAAGTAAGAAAAGCAAATCGTCCGAACGGAATCGAAAAGAAAGGCAAAGTTGAGAAAAGATCCGTTTTGATGATCGCTTAAGCGTTTTTGAGCGCCTAATATGGGTCTTGATGAAGGTGATCTTGAGGTGCCGTTCCTATTGAGGACGGTTGCCTCGGAGAGGTTGCCGCAATGAGAGAAACTTCTTCGCCATCTGCGAAGAAAAGGAGGATAACCATGACCAACCGCAGAACGTTCCTGGTCGCCGCTGCCGCGCTCGCTGTTCTTCCCGCCGCATCGTATGCTGCCGAGGGCGATATTTTCAGCGGGATCCTCCAGGGCATTCGCGACAGAAAGGAGCGCGAGTGGTTCGAGAAGAACCGGGACGAAGGCCGTTGGGACGGGAAGTACTACTACGACCGTGAAGACGGCAAGCGCTACACGCGCGACGAGTGGCAAAAGGAGCTTCGCTGGCGCTACAACGAAGAGAAGGCCGGACGCGATTGGCGCAAGCAGCGCGGCCGCAAACCGCGGAACAACGATCGGCGCAACGATCGCCGAGACGATAGGCGTGATGACCGCCGTGACAACAGACGGGACGATCGGCGCGACGACAAACGTGACGAAAGACGCGATCGCCGGGACGACAGGCGCGATGATCGGCGCGATCGCCGGGATGATCGCCGCAACTGATGTTCGTTGATTCGGTGTAGAGATCGGACTGAAAAGCCGCAGGCATTCTCAAAAAGAGCCTGCGGCTTTTGTTGATTGGCCGAGAGTCTGTTGTTGGCGTTAGGTTGGACGACCGTTTACTCGGAAAAGTACTTGATGCGAAGGGGCAGTCCGAGGTAGCACGCCATTCGAACGGCAATGATGCCGAGTACGCAGAGCGGACCGCTCACCATGGGGTCGACGCCGAAGCTGTAGCTCATGAAATAGAACACCCAGCAGCCGACAAAGGCGAGACTTGCGTAAGGATTGGTGTCGGAAACAACGGCGGGGACCTTGCCTGTAAAGACGTCTCGGACCATGCCGCCGAAGACGCCCGTCGCGACGCCAATGAGTACCGCCACGATCGGAGCTTCGCCCGCTTCAACCGCGCGGTAGCAGCTCGAAACCGCAAAGAAGCTCAGACCTACAGCGTCGGCAAGCTGCATGGTGAAGTTCTCGAACCTTCTCGCGAGTATGCGGTTGATCGCGGGCTTAAAAACCGTGAGGATCAGACAGAACCAGATCCAATGCGTGTGCGTCGACCAGTAAAAGGGCCGAAAGTCGAGGAGGAGGTCGCGCACGATGCCGCCGCCGAATGCCGTGGCAAAGACGGCAAAGAAAACGCCCACTGGGTCAATGCTGCGTCCGCGAACCGCGAAAAGGCCCGCCACGGCAAAGCCGACCATGCCGACCGAGTCGGCGACTTCGGCAAAGAGTGCGGCCGTCCACATAGGAGCTCCTTATTGTTCTTATTTGCGTCGAGGAACGCAGTTTTTTGATGCCGCTCATCCGATTGAGTGTTTTTCGGGATGCCGCGGCCCGTGTGAACAATTCTAAAAAAATGAATTTTGGCCGTAAACCAGAATTTGACTTACAAAAAAGCCGCAAGTCGCGGCATTCTCGTTTCTCAGTTCGAGAGTGCCGCCTGCGGCGATCGGAGGCGACGTTCAACGCTTTCGAGTAAAGATTTTCTTCTCTCAAACGCCAGAGCGGAGGTGCTGCCGAGAGCGTTTTACAACCGCAGATGCCGTCGGCGTCGTTGAATTGAATCCTGAACGGATGACGGAATTGCATGCTGTCCGCCTCCGCCAAAAGTGGGTCAGCAATTCGTCGTATCTCGTTTTTTCGAAGCAAAAAAGCGGGTATTTCGCTTCAGATGCCGCAAATTTTTCATGTACTCTTCAAGAAACGTAAAGAGAGTTCACACTCTTTGACATTCTTCAAAGGAGAGACCTTATGCCCCTCCACAAGTCGACGCTCGAGATCGATGCCGTATCGAACTCCTCGAAAGTCTGGGCCTTTATCGTCGGGCCTCTGCTCGCGATAGCCGTCTATTTTTTGCTCCCCGACAGCTTCGTCAGCGCTTCCGGCGAAACGACCGCCTTTGCACAGGCGGGCCGCGCCTGCGCTGCGGTGACGACGCTCATGGCGTTCTGGTGGTTCACCGAAGCGCTGCCCATCGCTGTCACGGCCATGCTGCCGGTCGTTTTGTTCCCGCTTCTTGAAGTGGCGTCGCCCGGCAACACGATGAGGCACTACGCATCGGGAACGATCTTCCTCTTCCTGGGCGGCTTCTTGATCGCTGCCGGCGTTCATCGCTGGCACTTGGACCGCCGCATCGCGCTCCTTACCATTTCGCTCTTCGGCACGAAGCCCAACCGCATGATTCTCGGGCTAATGACGTCTACGGCGCTCATTTCGGCGTGGGTGTCGAACACGGCGACGGCTGCCATGATGGTGCCGATCGGCATCGCGGTCATGGGTGTTGTTCGTGCGGCTGAGTCCGGCCACGCATTGGAAAAAGACACGCACAACTTTGAAGTCTGCGTTCTTCTTTCCATTGCGTACGCCGCTTCTATCGGCGGCATCGCGACGCTCGTGGGCTCGCCCCCGAACGGTCTCTTTGCACGATTTGTTGCAGATTCGTACGGTGCGTCCGTCTCGTTCCTGAGCTGGATGAAGGTGGCGCTGCCGATGACGCTCCTGCTGCTGCCGGCGACGTACTTCATGCTCACGCGCGTTCTTTTCCGCGTGAACCTGCCGGGCATTCCGGGCGGGCGCGAATGGGTGAAGAGCGAACTCGCCAAGCTCGGTCCCATGAGCCGCGGCGAACGCATTGTCCTCGTCGTCTTCCTCTGCGCGGCGATCTTCTGGATGGGCGGCCCGATCATCCGGTCGCTCGAAATCGGCGGCATCATGCCCTTCAAGAGCTTCTCGGACGAAGCGATCGCCATGACGGCCGGTCTCGTGCTCTTCATGATTCCCGTTGACGCCAAGCGCGGCATCCACGCTCTCGACTGGAATTCCGCCAAGGACGTGGTGGCCTGGGACGTACTCCTTCTCTTCGGCGGCGGCCTCTCGATGGCGGACGCCATTCAGAAGACGGGTCTTGCGGACTTCATCGGTGCGCAGGCCAATATCTTCGCCGGCTTTGACGAACTTGCCATGATGTTCGGTATTTCGACCCTCATCACGTTCGCTTCCGAAGTGACGTCGAACACGGCGCTCACGGCCACGATGATGCCGGTGATCGCGGCGGCGGCTGACAGCCTTCGCATCGATCCGGAAGCCCCGCTCTTTGCGATGGTCTTCGCAGCGTCGGCAGCCTTCATGATGCCGGTGGGTACGCCCCCGAACGCGATCGTCTTCGGTACGGGGCGCCTCAAGATCGGTGAAATGGTGCGCGCCGGGTTCTTCCTCAACATCATCGCCATCATCATCGGGGTGCTCTGCAGCCACTTCCTCGGCCACGGTCTCATTGACCTCTCGGCCAAGGTGGCGGGGGGTTGATCGAGAAGAGCGCTCTGATCTGAAACACGCGGGCGGCGCATCCAAGCGCCGCCCGCCGCATCTGCGGCCAACAAAATTTTATTTTGGGCCCCATATACCCAAACTCGGGTACTTTCTGTACAATGCATTCCCTCGGCGCGCCCTTAGCTCAGTTGGTTAGAGCAGGCGACTCATAATCGCTTGGTCGCAGGTTCAAGCCCTGCAGGGCGCACCAAGAAAGAATACGAAGAAGGCCTTCGCAGAAAACGGACACTGCGAAGGCCTTCTGCTTTCTCGAGGGGCGTCGAGGAGCTGCTTGGCGCTTGAAGCTGTCCTCCGGCTCCTCAAGATACTCGTTTACGACTGCTTCTCGCTTTTTTCGCGGCCGCGCCCGAGCGTCGACTCGATCGCCTTCGTGAGGAAGCGCTTGAGGCCGCTCTGCGACGCGCGTTCGCGCTCGCGGTGAAGCGCGGCAAAGCCGCGTTCGAGGTCGGCAATGAGGTCGGCGGGATCTTCAAGGCCGACGGCGACGCGCACCATGCGGCGGAAGGGCACGGGCTTCACGGAGCGGTCGCCGTAGCTTTCGATGAGGAGGCTTTCGTAGCCGCCCCAGGAGTAGCCGCGCCCGAAGAGTTCGAGCGCGTCGACAAAGGGATCGAGCTTCCCTTCGAATTCGGGCTTGAAGCGCACGGCAAAGAGGCTCGTCGCGCCCGTGTAGTCGCGCTTCCAGATCTCGTGCGAGGGATCGGACTTGAGCGGCGGGTAGAGCACCGCTTCGACTTCGGGGCGCTCAAGGAGCCACTCGATGATCGTTCGCGCATTTTTTGCCGCCGCTTCGACGCGCACCTTCATGGTGTGCAGGCCCCGATAGGCGAGATAGATGTCGTCGGGCGAGGCGAATTCGCCGAACTGCGAGACGGTTTTGTAGACCTGCGGCCAGACGTCGGCATTGCAGATGACGACCCCCATCGTGAGGTCCGAGTGGCCTGCGATGTACTTCGTGGCCGCATGAATCACCATGTCGACGCCGACTTCAAGCGGTTTGAAGTAAAGCGGCGTTGCCCACGTGTTGTCGATCGCGGTCTTGATGCCGTGGGCGCGGCACTTGGCGGCGACGGCCGGGACGTCCATGAGTTCAAAGGAGTGCGAGCCCGGCGACTCCATCATGACGAGCGCCGTGTTCGGGCGAAAGAGCGCTTCAATCCCTTCGCCGATCGTCGGGTCGAAAAATTCGACGTCAACGCCGAAGCGGCGAAGAATCGACTCGGCAAATTCGCGCGTGGGTCCGTAGATGGAGTCGGCAAAGAGCGCATGGTCGCCCGCCTTCAGAAAGGCCATCAAGGGCGTCGTACAGGCGCCAAGTCCCGAGGAGAACGCCCAGGCGCCCGCCGCCTTGGGGCCTTCGAGCGCCATGAGCGCGCGAAAGAACGCGTGATGCGTTGCCGAGCCGTGCGTGCCGTAGGTCGGCCGGTCCGGGCGCATCGCCTCGGCCGACTCGATGCGCGAAAGCATGTCGGCGACCGAGTCGTGCAGCACCGTTGAAGCGCGGATGACGGGCGGATTCACATAAATCCAGTCGGGGTCGTCGTGCCGGCCCGCATGCACGAGCTGCGTGGCGGGCTTCAATTTCGAGATGTCGATCGTCATGGCGGGAAGCAAACCTGTATTTTCGTTGTACGTCCGTCAACTATATCCGTCTAGAGCGCGCGGTGAGGCGGCTTGCGTTGCCGAACCTAGGGCTTTGTCGGTCGCGCGTCGCCCCGAGGACTCGTATCATATGGGCCTCGCCGAATTCGGCACTGCTCGAGCGGTCTTATGCGGCCGCGGGCGCGAACGTCGTTCGTAGAAAAAGACGCGGCCCGAGTTCGTGGGCGAGCCCTTCAATCTCCTTTCAGGAAGAACCCAAGTGAAGTACTTCGATTTCGAAATCTGCGGCCTCAAGCGCAAGCTCCCCTATGTCCAAATCGCCGACAACCTCGCGCTCGCGAGCTTTGTCTGCCTCTCCGATACGGAGCTCGTTCAGGCGGTCGCGCCCGAACTCGTCAAGCGCCTCCCTGAAGTCGACTATCTGATGACGGCCGAAGCCAAGGGGATTTGCCTCACCTATGAAATGAGCCGCCTTATGGGGATGAAGGAGTTCATCACGGCGCGCAAGAGCCGCAAGCCCTACATGGTCAATCCCGTTTCCCACAGCGTGCACTCCGTGACGACGCAGAAGGAACAGACCCTTTGGCTCGACGGGTGCGATGCCGAAAAGATCCGCGGCAAGCGCGTGGCCTTGATCGACGACGTGATCGCAACCGGCGAATCGCTCGCCGCCATTGAAAACCTCGCCAAGGCTGCGGGCGCCGAAGTCGTTGCCCGTGCGGCGATTTTGGCCGAGCTCGGCGCCGTGCACCGCAAGGACATCATCTACCTGAAGGAACACTATGTGTTCCGTCCGAATGCCGACGGCACGTTTACGCCGATTTCGAGCCTCGATGAAGCGAAGTAAGCGCTCTTAGGCCGAATCCGACGAATGTTGAGCCGCTTTGGGTACCGCCTGAAGCGGCTCGATTCTTTTTGGGTTGCGTCCTTTTTCTTTTCTCAGACCGTTCGTTTTCGAGATCTCTGGACGGCTTTGAGCGGTTTCCCGCAAATGTAGCCGAAGCTACAGACGGCAACGAACCGCTCCAATTAACCTTCGATTCAACGTGTTTCAAGGGTGCGGCGAGCCCGGACGCTCGGCCGGTTTTCGCCGGGGTTTGGCCCTTAAAGCGCGCCCCAAAAAAACGTGCGATTCGCGAGATTCGCCGAGATCAGAAGCTTCGAAGTCTCTGCAGGACCCGGGCAGCGTGTCGATCGACTTGCGCTCGAAGGAGCCCCAGGATTTCAAGCACCGTCAGAAGGAGAGAAACCATGAAGAAGTGCTTCGTAATGACCGTTGCCGCAGCGGCTGCCGCCGCCGTCATGACGCCCGCTTTCGGTGCGGACTAGACGCTTTCGACCGACATCGTCGTGATCGGCGCGGGCGCCTCGGGCACGGCCGCCGCGTGGGCAGCGGCCGAGAAGGGCCTCAACGTCATCACGCTTGAAAAGGCAGCCTTTCCAGGCGGCACGGGCGCCTTCAGCGAAGGCATCTTCGCGGTCGAATCCAAGATGCAGAAGGACTGGAATTACGGCCTCACGAAGGACCAGGCGTTCATGATGATCATGAACTACGGTCACTGGCGCGGCAACGCCCGCATGGTGCGTGCGTTCGTTGACCGCTCTGCCGACACGATCGACTGGATGCAGAAGAACGGCGTGAAGTTCGAAAAGCTCTTCTCGAACTACCCGAACGGTCTTTATACCTGGCACATCTACGAAGGGCGCGGCGCGGGCTGGATCAAGCTCTTCCAGGAAAAGTACAAGGCCGCCGGACAGAAGCTCCTCACCGAAACCTGGGGTGAGAAGCTCATTGAAGAAAACGGCCGCATCGTAGGCGTCGAAGCGACCAACAAGGCGGGCGACAAGATCACGATTCGTTCGAAGGCGACGATCATCGCCACGGGCGGCTTCTTCGCCAACAAGGAAATGCGCGAAAAGTATCTGCGCTTCCCGAACGCCGACGGCCTCGCGCAGACGGGTAAAACGGGCGACGGCATCCGCATGGCCTGGGCCGTGGGTGCGGGCCAGGAAGGCACAGAAGTGCAGGCGTCCTATCGTCCGGGTCCGCGCGGCATCGGTACGACGAATCACGTGAGCGCAACGGCGAAGCAGCCGCACCTCTGGTTGACGCCCAAGGGCGAGCGCTTCTGCAACGAGCAGATCATGCTTGAGTGGCCGTTTGCCGGGAACGCGCTTGAGCGCATCGGCGGCACGATGTACGTTGTCTACGATCAGGCGACGCTCGACCACATGGAAAAGAACGAAGGCATCGACCTGGGTGTCGGCGTGATGGTGCCGGTCGGCACGAAGCTTGCGAACTTCGAAAAGGAATGGGCCGACGCCGTTAAGGGCGGCTGGGCCTTTAAGGCCGACACGCTCGAAGAGCTCGCGAAGGTCACCGGCATGGATCCGAAGAAGCTCGAAAAGACCGTCGCCGACTACAACGGCTTCTGCGCGGTACGTCACGACGCCGAATTCGCCAAGGATCCGAAGTACCTGCGCGAAGTGAAGACCGGTCCCTTCTACGCGATCAAGTCGGTGGCGAGCACGCTCGGTACCCTGGGCGGCATCAAAGCGAACGAACGCTTTGAAGTCGTCACGCCCGACGAAGAACCGATTCCGGGTCTTTATGCGGCGGGCAATGACGTCGGCGGCATGTACGGCGACAGCTACGACCTCCTGATGGCCGGTTCCACGGTCGGGTTTGCCGTGAATTCGGGCCGCATTGCGGTCGACTCCGCGGTCGAATACATGAAGACGCTGAAGTAAGTTGAAGCTTGGCGCCCAAAGCGGCGCCAAACCGCAACGACGATCGGGCGCAGGATTTCGGTTCTGCGCCCGATTAGTCTTTGGGAGTCGCCTTCGCGCGCGGTGCCGCGCTCAGACTGCTGCGTCGCGTTACGCCGCCCAGCGGCAGAGCGCTTCGGCCGACTGCAGCGCGTCGCGCCGGCCGAGTTCATAGGCCTTGCGGACGTCCTTGGGGTCGCGCGTCAAGCGCCCGACGGGAATGGGTTCGGCAGGGCGAATGGCGAAGACGCGGCCTTCGGCTTTCCGTTCGTCGATGAGGCGCTGCGTCGCTTCGTAGCGTTCACCGCTCGCGCGAAACGCTTCGACAAATTTCGGGTAGCGTCGGTAAAAGAGCGGGGCCAAGGCGGCATCGCGGTCTTTAACGCGGTGCTCGCGCGGGTGCGTCATGACGACGATGTTGCGTGCGAAACCCATGCGCTCGAAGGCAGCGAGGGGCACGCGGTCCGTGCAGCCGCCGTCCAAAAGCTTCTTCCCTTGGTATTCGACGGGCTTCGAAACATAGGGCAGCGACGCCGAGGCGATGAGCGCATCCATATCCCGAAAGGCATTCGTCATGCGCAGATATTCGGCTTCGCCCGTTTCGAGGTTGCTCGAAACGGCATAGAAGTCGATGCCGGAGCGCTCGAACGCCTCTTCGTCGAAAGGCTCAAGTTCTCTCGGGAGCTTGCGGTAGCAGAAGTCGTTGTCGACCATCGTCCCCGTGCGCAGAAAGGTCTTGAAGCTGAAGAATCGCGGGTCGCCGCAAAAGCGCGTGTAGATTCGGAGACTTCTTTCCTTCTGGCCCGACGCGTAGGAAATGCCGTGAATAGCGCCGGCGGAGACGCCGATCACGCCCGAGACGGAGAGCTTCAGGTCAAGCAGCACGTCAAGGACCCCTGCCGCATAAAGCGCCCGATAGCCGCCTCCTTCAACGACGAGGCCGAGGCGTGCCGATGGCTGCGAGGCGGATTCGGCGGCGACGGAAGATGCGGAATCGGCAACGGTTGCGGACATGTATAAACCTCAAAGACTTGGGAAGCGCTGCTGCACTGAAAGTGTCAGGCAAACGAACCGTCGATTTTATCGAACGCGGGCTGCGCTCGGTGTTTTGAACGCCGTTGCCACCGAAAGCATGGCGAAAACGAGAGACGCGGCGAGCCCCGCAAAGGTCCAGCCCGAGCCCATGAAGTTCCCGACGAGGCCGCAGAGGCCGCCCGCAGCGGCGCCTGCGAGCCAGAGGCGTTCGTTGGCGAACGTCCGCGCGGCTGCGAGGTTGTTGTCGAGGTCAAGCGCATCGGCGCCGCCGCGAAGGGCGAGTGCGAGGAGCACCACGAGAAGCGGGAGCGCCACGCCCGGGACGAAAAGCGCGTAGGCATAGAGGAGCCACGCGATGATGTCGCCCGAAGTGGCCGCGACGATGACGGCGCCCAAGCCAAAGAGCGCAACAAGGAGTCGCATGCGCCCTGAGCGGTCGGCACCAAGGAGGTCGCGTTCGATAATGGCGCAGGCCGAGAGGAGCACCGTATCGGCCGAGCCCGCAAGCGCCGCGACGAGCCCGAAGGCGAGCGCCGTTCGGATCGCGGCGGGCATGGTCGACTCGGGCGAGAGCCAGCCGGCAATGGGGTTCCCGGCTGAGAGGTTCGTCATCGCCAGAAGCGTGATCGCGGCGCCGAAGAAAACGAGGCCCACGGCCGCAAAGAACGCGCCCTTGCGCGCGGCGGCACCGTTCTTCGAGGCGAATGTTCGCGAGAACATGTCCGGGCCGATCACGTACGTGAGGCCGACGAGCGCCATGAGCTTCACCCAGTCGGCAAAGCCGAAGCGCTCGTTAAAGGGGACGGGGTCGATCGCGGCAAGCCGTTCGCCCAAAACGGGGTCCGTCCCTGAGGCGGAAAGCACCCAGCAGGCTGCGGCCGTGAAGCCGCCCGCCAAAAGCATCGCTTGGACGGCATCGGTGCGAAGCACCCCCTTTTGGCCGCCCGCAGCCGTGTGGAGCACGATTGCGCCCGAGAGCACGATGAAAAAGACCGTGCCCGTCGTTCCGGGGAGCATGTCGCCCAAAAGCGTTTTCAGTGCGGCAAACTGCGCGGCCGTGACGCCGATCCAGGCCATCGCGATGATGAAGCCCGCAAACCGTTCGGCCCGTCGGCCGACCAAAACCCGCAGCACTTCGGGGAGGGTGCAGGCCGGAAGCCGCCGGATCAAGGGCGCAATGACGAGTCCGTGCAGGACGAGACCGATTGCGCCCACGCCGAGCCACCAAAAAGCGGCCGTGCCCGTTTTCTGGGCGAGCGCGCCCATGCCGAGCGTGGCCGATCCGCCGATGATGGTGCTCGTGAGCGAGAGCGCGCAAAGGAGCGGCCCCGCGGTTCCTTCGCCCGTGATGAGGCTTTTGGCGGACGCGGCGCGGGTGTTGCGTACGCTCAGGGCAATCAGGAGTGCGATGTAGGCGCAAAGGAGAAAAGCGGTCATGCGCGGACGGCCTCCGAGTGGCAGAAAGGAATGGGACGAGTACTCGCAGGACTTCGAGCGAGCAGCTGCGTGCCGCTCGGTTTGCGAGAGGTTTTGATTCTAGAAGAGCGTGAAGACGCGCTGAACCGAAAACCGTGGGCCGAACGGACGACGTGGCCTCACGCTGACGGGCGTCGGCTATTCGGCTGTCGCCGAGAGAGGCGTCGCGGCGTTCATCCAATCGTCTATGCCGTCAAAGAGCGTCGGATCGACGAAGAGCTTTCGGTTGCGCCTAACGGCGCGTCCCAAGCGCAGCCACCCGGCGATGATGCGCGCGACACTCACGCGGTTGAGGTTGAGCGCTTCGCCCAGGCGCTCCGCGCTCGGGAGACCCTTCAAGGCCGCAAGTCGAACTTGTGCTTGTGCAGCTGAGGTATTCGAGTCGAGCGCCGGCACAAAGATTTCGACGCGTGTCCAGTCGATCTCGGTCGGGAAGGTCCCGTTCGATGGGCGCCCTGCCGTCATGAGGAGAAGCGCCTTCATGTAAATCAAAAGGCGTTCTTCGGGCGGCCGCATGAAATTCGCGACCATGCCTTCGATGAGGGACTCTTCTTTGGCGGTGATGTTTTTGAGCTGCAGCGTCGCGAGCGACGGGTCGTTGGCGATCGTGCGCTGAAAGTACGCGGGATTTAGTTCAATCACCTCGCTGGGTTCGAGCGCTACGGTATGCACGTTGCAGCGCGTGCCGACCGCGGCCGTCATGTCGCCCATGATGCGCCCCGGGAGAATCGTCGAGAGAATGGTGGGCCGCCGCCCGAAGCCTTCGCCCGCGTAATAAGCGCATTGTCCAGATGTCAGGAGAAAAACCCGCGGCTCCATCCCGCCCGCCTTGAGCGTGCCGCCCTTCGGAATGCGGCGCTTGCGCCCGTTCGAAAAGAGGGCGGCGACGGGCTCGGGATCGGGCGGCAAGAAATAGGGGAGCGATCGAAAGATGCGGCGCATGGGCGAAATCGGTCGAGAGAGACGCACAGGTCGTGCGGCTTGCGAAGCAGGATTGTAAACATGATGCGGCCTCGCGTCGTTTGCCGCAATTGGCGTTTGCACAAAGCGCGGGCGCCGGTTTCGGGTGAGCGCGTCCTTGAAGTGCGTGCGCTCGGCTATGATGCGGAGTCCTTCGGGCGCGATTGCACGGTGCCGACCAATCGGGCTGCCCGCTGCATCCGCAGATGACCACTCTTTGTTTCGGAGATTCAGATGAGCGAAATCGTTTATTCCATTCGTGTCGATGCGGCACTTGTGCGCGCTTTTGCCGAATCGTCGCAAAAGGCGGGTATGAATGCGGCTGATCGGCTGCGTGCTTTTATGCGCGAATGCGTGGAGGCGGATAAGGCAAACGCATCGGGCGAAGCGACGTTGGTTGACCCATCGGCTGCCGGCGACGTGTCGACGGCGCAAAAGCCAGCCGACTGACGGCAGCTTTGCGAAGCTGCGTGCTCAGCCTTTCGGCCGCAGGAGCGGCGTTGCTACCCAGATCACGACGAGGCCCGCGAGAATCGTGAAGCCGAAGCTCGCGAGCGCGGGCGTAGCCGAAAAGGCAAGAAGCCCGAATGAGAGCATGGTCGTGAGGCCGCAGAAGAAGACCGCGGCCGACGTGCGGCCGTCTTCGGGGTTCCCTGACAAAAAGATTCCGTAGTCGACGCCGAGCCCGAGAAGAAGCACGCAGGCGAGTGCCGTGAAAAGCGTCGCCGGGATACCCGCGATGCCCGACGCCGCGAGCGCCGCGAGGACGCCGAGGCCCGCTGGGAGCACTGCGCGCCAGCCGCCGCGGCCGAAGCGCAGCGTCATGACGCCCCAGAGAACAAAGAAGCCCGCGGCAAGCAGTTCGAAGACACGCGTTCGGTAGATGGAAAGCGTCTCGCTCATGCGTGCCGTGATGTCGAGAAACCGTACGCCTTCGTGCTTTCGAGCGGCGCTTTCGAGCTCAGGAAGCATTTCGGGGGTGACGCCCGAGAGCATGGTCATGAGGGCTGCGCCCTGCGCGTCATTCTTCAGCACGAAGTGCTGCACGAGCGGCGCAAGCGGCGTCTCGAGAAGGGCTTCGTAAGTCACGGCTTCGGTGCCGGGTCCCTGAGGACGGGCGCCGAGGCGGCTTTGCAGTGCGGGCGCGCCCGCTTCAATGGCGGCGTTGACGAGCGCCCGCATACGGGTCTGCTCTTCCGAGGTCGGCAGCCATTGCGAGAGTCCCGACGTCTCGAGGGCCGCGAGATGCGGCGCGTTTGCCTTGGCGTCGCCTTGCGCTTTCAGGTCCTTGAGAAGCGCCGCTTCACGTGCGAGCGCTTCATCGAGATTTTTCCCCGAGACAAAGAATGCCTGTGCGGGCGAGGGCAGCTCGAGGCGTTTTTGGAGCGTCGCCTGTGCGGCAACGAGTTCTGCGGGTGCAGCCGACAAATCTCGGATGCCCGGTGCAAACGTGAGGCGCGAAAGTCCGAAAACCAGTGCGCCAAAGAAAAAGGCGAGCGGAAGGAGAACGGCGGGCCGCTTCAGCGCTTTCGCGTTGAGGCGCGGCAAATGCGCGAGCTTCGTTTCTAGACGGCGCATGAGCCGCGTTTCGCGCTTTGGCGCCAGCCGTTCCACGAAAGGCCCGAAGACGAGCACGACGGCGAGCGTTGCGAGCACGCCGCCCGCCGCAAGCGCCGCCATTTGCCTCAAGCCCGGGAGCGGCGTGAGCGCAAGTACCCCGTAGGCGGCGGCCGAGGAGCCCCCTGCCATGAGAAGCGAGGACAAAAGCCGTCTGCGGCGTGCATAAGCATCTTCGTCCGGCCGCTTCAAAGCAAACCAGTGCGTCGAATAATCGACGGCAACGCCGATCAAAGTCGTGCCGAAGACGAAAGTGACGAGCGCGAGTTCCCCGAAGCCCAAAAGCGACACGGAGGCGGCCGCGCCGAACCCGATCGCGACGGAGGTCACCATGAGGAGCACGGTCGTGATCCGCCCGAAAGCGAGAAGCGCGAGGACGGCGACGCCGAGCGAAGCAAGCGTCCCGATCAGCGCGAGTTCCCCGGAAGCCTGCGCGGCAATGGCGTCGGTAAAGAGCGGCACGCCCGCGGTCGTGACGGTCATCGTGAGACCGGCTGCGTCCGGATTCTTTTCAAGCGTTTGGCGGGCGAAAGCTTCCGCTTCTCGGATGCGGTCGGTGAGAAAACCTTCGCCCGAGGCGGCGACGCCCGCAGCGGGCTGCATGAGAAGCAGGTAGCTTGCGCGCTCGGCAGCCGATTTTTCAGTCTCGCCGTTCGAACGCACGCGGATGTACGTTTTGTCGCCAACGTTTGTCTGCTCGAAAGGAAGTGCCGCCGTTTGCCCAAAGAACCAGCGGTCGAAAAGACAGAAGGGGTCGGCCGAAAAGCCGAGGAGCTTCGGTGAATCGGCGCGCATCAGGCATGCGAGCATGCGGCGCTCCGCGAGCTTCGGATCGAGAGCGGCCGCTTCGAGCATCGCTTCGTCTTCCGCGCGAACGAGGTTTCCTGCGGCTGCGGCGGGTGCAAGCGAAGCGGCTCCCTTTTGTCCGTTCACGGCAAACCCTTGGACGGGCACTTCTTTAAAAAGCCCGTCACGTTGGAGCGCTTCGGCAAATGCATCGACCGCGGAGAGCACCGCGCCGGTTTCTTCTTTCGAAAGGTTTGAAGCCGGTTGCCCCTTTGTCTGATCCTCCGGTGTCTTGCGCGAAAAGGAAAGAAGAATCGTTGCGCGGTCGCTTTCGGCCGAACGGAGTTTTTCGAGGAACGCCTTCTCAAGCGGCGCGGGAATCGATTCGTCCAGTCGGCCGGGCAAAAGCGCGAGGAGGTCCGTTTGGAAGGGGGTCTTCAGGAACTGCGGAACGCTCGCGGCAAAAAGGCAAACGAGTACCGCCGCCAAAAGAAGCGCTGCGGCGCGTCCGCGGCGGGCGTCAAGACAATCTGCGATGCGCGAGAAAAAAGACATGCTGAAGGCGTTTCCGAGAGAACCTGCTCGAGAAGGCGTGCGGCCAACGGCGGCAAAACGTTCGTTGTGAAAGAAACTCAATATATCAGGCGACGGCGTGATGGACGGAGCCGCACTTGCTTGGCCGAGCCTTTGACTACATGTTTACCGAGCGGATGCACGCTTTCTGCCGAGATGGTTTTCAGACGGTCCTTTCGACGCGCTTGTTTCAATGCGTAAGCGCGGAATGTATGCTTCGGCCTAAAGCCGCGGGCGTTGCGTATGATGAAAGGATCTTCCAACTCACGACGGATACACCATGCGCATTTTCCTTCTTCTCGCATCTTCTCTCGCTATCGCAGCGCTCACGGGCTGCAGCACGATCGCGGGGTGGGTGGACGGCGACGAACCGGCTGCTCAGGAGCCGCCCGCTCAGGTCGAAGCGCCCAAGACCGATAACTCGACGGCGGCTTCACCCGTTGACACCGCTGCGCGTGCTGCCTTTGTCGGGCAGTGGGTAGAGCCCGTGCCGGGGCTTCCCGGCCGCACGCAGGGCTACGAATTCCGCGAGGACGGCAAGGCTTCGTCGATCGGGATGGCCACCCTTGCCGCCAAACGCTGGGAAATCAAGGGCGATGTGCTCACGATCTGGGGCGACAGTATCGGCAACGGCATGACGATCCCCTTCGAAATGCAGTACCTCGTGCTCGAGATCGGGCCCGACAAGCTCCATCTGCGCCAGGGTTCGTACGAGCACAAGTTCACGCGTAAGCAGTGACTATCCGGCAGCGGGACTTGCTTTCGCAGAAGCGGGTCCCTCCAAAATCCGATTGCATTTCGCAGGCCGATCGCTTCGTGGAGGAGCGGTCGGCCGCCGTCATTTTGGCTGGGGTGTCGCCGTGGATTTGGCGGCTTGTTTGCACCTCATTCTGTCGACAAATCAGGTTGCGGCTATAAGGGTAAACACATGTTTTGATAAACGTGGCAAACATGCAACGTACCCCTCTTTTAATGTATTAGGGGGTGTGCGATGCATGGAAGTTTTGACCCTTTAAATAGAGCTATATACGGATAATTCGAATTTAAAAACAGGCTTCAAATAAGGGTAATATCCACACCCCTGTTTGAGCTCAATTCCTAGCATGGATTCGTGGTTTTTTGCGCTGCGCCTTTGGCCCGCAGAGACCGCTCGCACGCACGTTTGCGGGCGAGAGAACAAATTCTTGGAGTTATCTCGATGAAGACGAAATTCGCAGTCGTTCTCGGCACAGCTATCGCGGTCATGTCCGGTGCCGCTCTTGCTGCCGGTCAGTGGCAGGATGTGCCTGAAGGTGTTGATTCCGTGAGCACGCCCGGCGATTGGGAGTCGCTTGCCGATCAGAGCAGCTTTGTTTGGGCGCCTGAAGTACAAGGTAATACGAAGGTTCCCGGCACCTTCTTGGGGACCGAAGGAAAGCAGACTTTTAATAAGACGCTTTGGGTCTCGGGCAATACGGCGGCAGCACAGGCTACCGGTCTGGCAGTGTCTGGCGCTAATGGCGACCTGACGAATGCCGGTACGATTTATGTGACGTCGGGGCAGACGACTGCTGAAGACGGTACCGTGACCGGCACCGGCAATGCTTGGCAGAACAAGGCGATCTGGGCTGGCAACGGGGCTACGGCAACGAATACGGGTACGATCGTTGCTAAGAATGCCTACGGCATGACGGTTGGCAAGGGTGATACGGGATCCAAGTTGATCAACGAGGGTTGGATCTACGTTGAAGAGCAGGGTTCCGGCATCGAACTCGGCGGCGCAGCCAATTCGACGGCCACGAACAAGGGCACGATTCTCGTTGGTGCGAACAATGGTGAAAAGGATAGCTTTACGCACGGTGTTCTGATCAAGGATCAGACTGGTGCGATCTTTACGAACTACGGCACGATCGATGCATCGGCCGACAATGCCACCTCGATTGACATTCAGAAAAGCACGAACGGCACGACTGACGGTACGATTCTTAACTTCCAGGCAGGCTCTCGTGTTCTGGGCGAAGTTCGCATTGCAACGGGTGTCAAGGACACCACGCTTAATGCAAATGGTTACCAGGGTTCGATCGATCTGAATAATCAGTCTGACACTTTCACGCTCAAGGTTGCTGAGGGTGCCAATGTCACGCTCGAAGACGGCAACAAATCGAAGATCCAGAACCTTGTCGTCGAAGACGGCAAGATCTCCGCTTCGATCTGGCAGGCCGACAACCAGTTCAAGAACATTACCGTTGAGCATGACGGCATCTTTAACGTCACGAAGCTCAACTCAGGCGGCGACAAGGACGACTTGGCGACGAAGCCTCATGACACGCTCCTGATTGCCTATGGCACGAAGATGGAGCTTGACGGAGGCGCTCTCTATGTTGCCGGTTCCGAATACCAGGGCAAGGTCAAGGTCGGTTCCTACAACGAAGCTCAGAACGGTACCCTCAACGTCACGGGCGGCGAATACAACTTCTCGGACATGACTGTTGGGGCGGGCAGCTCGTTGAATATTTCAAATGACGCGTCTGTCGAATTCGATTCCTTGCTCGTTTATCGCGGCAATACCGACAAGGGAACGAACAGTGGTAAGGTCAATATCACTGGTGGCTCGCTGACGGTTGACGACATTACGTTCGAAGACACGACGGGCAAGTTGACCCTGAGTGGCGGCACGCTCAATACGACCACGGATAGTCTCTTCACGGGAGAAGCCCGGAAGGGTAATTTCGAACTTCAGTCCGGTACGATCGGTATTGATGGTACCTTCGACCAGAGCCTTGCTGGGGCTTTGGGTGGCAGTATCACGCTCGTTGCTGATGAAGTTGTCACGATTGTGGACGGACAGGAAGTCGAAATCACCACGATCAAGAACGAAGACCTTTCGACGAACGTTGAGGGAGTCACGGCCGTAAGCGGTGTTGTCTACGGCGGTGCTACGCTTCAGGCAACGGATGTGCACCCGTACGATCAGAGCGCCATTCACATCAAGCAGGGTCTGAAGGGCGTTCAGAAGATTGAGATTCTCAGCGAAAAGACCACGCACCTCGACCTTGATGCTGACTTTACGCTTGTTGGCGACGGCTCGCAGCTCGTTGTTGGTTCCGATGAACACAGCCAGTTCCGCGTTGGTGGGCACACGCTCACGCTCGGTACGACTGCCGATCAGGTCAAGGGCGGCACGTATCTCGGCACGATTATGGGCGACGGTACCGTTCAGGTGGCCGGCGGTGAATTCAATCTGAATGTAGCCAATGTCGGTACCTTCAATGTTGACGAAACTGCTGCCGTCAACATGACGAATCTTAAGGCGAAGGACAGCCGGATCGACGGTTCGCTTACCGTCAAGACGCTCGAAGTTACGAATGCGAAGGTTGACGGCTACGTTATTACCGATACGCTTGCTACCGGTTCTAATGTCACCGTGGGCGGTTTCTTTGGCGTGCAGACGATTGCTGAAGGTGCCACAGTAAAGACCGCCGCTGCCATTGGCTCCGAAAATATTCCCTCCGGCGATTTCTATATTGCTGAAGCTGCGACGGACGCGGATGGTAATCGCGTCGCACAAATTCAGGGTACGCTCACCGCTCTCGGCGACTCTTACCTGATGACGAATCTTTCGGCTGCTGCCGAGCAGCGTCTTGATGCAGCGCTTGCGAGCCTCGGGGACAAATTCGATGAGGATACAGATGCTGTTGCTTACGTCGACCACACGATCGACGTGGGTGAAAACGGCATTCTCAACCTTGGGAATGTGAGTGCGGCTGGGCAGGCCGGTGCTAACGCTGTCAAGTTGGCCACGAATTCTATCGTTGTTGTGGATGCCGACAAATTCATCAGCAGTGGCGATGCCGTCTTCGGTGCTGAAGTGACGCTTGGCAGCGACGGGCAGGGCAACAACGCGCAGGTCGTTCTCGATAACCTTCTTTCGAAGGGAACGATTAAGTTCGGTGAAAAGCTCAACAGCGCTGGCACCAATTATTACAGCGACACGAACCTCTTCCTGAACGTTTCCGAAGTTTCTAAGGACGACGGTACGCTCACGATCGGCTTCAACCGCGACGCCGTTCAGGGCAACGACGACCTCGCCAACGCGCTCGACCAGGTTCTTGCGCAGGACGGCAACCGTGAAGACCAGGGCGTCATCAACGCTATCGGCCAGTACGATCCGTTCCTTAACCAGGACGGCACGTCGCTGAACGCCAAGGGGCAGCAGGCGACGGAAGAGTACCTCGCCATGCCTGTCACGGCCGGTACCTACAACGTCGCTTACGACGCTGCCGAACAGGTGACGGGCACGATCCAGCGCCGCAACCTCGAACCCTCCACGGGTCTCGGCGTGTGGGCCGACGTCTTCTACGCTTCGAACGAAGCCGAAACGATGTACGGCGACAGCGGTTACTCGGCCGACATCTACGGCGGCACGATCGGCTTTGACGGCACGTTCTCCTGCGGCGCCAAGCTCGGTCTTGCTCTCTCCGTTGGTTCGGGCGACGCCGACAGCGAAAAGAGCGTCGGCAAGTACGGCAACGACGCCGACTTCTGGGGCGTGTCGATCTATACGGGCAAGGACATCGCCGGCTTCTACTTCTCGGCCGACGCTTCGTACCTCTCGTTTGACAACGACATCACGGGTTCGGTGGCAGGTGCTTCCGTCAAGGAAAACATCGACTCGTCCGTCTTCACGATCGGCGTTCGCGCCGACATGACGGTTTGGGACGAAGGCTTCAAGGTCGTTCCGCACGTGGGTCTGCGTTACACGAAGATCGACGTTGACGACTACCGCGGTCTCGACTCCGACTCGATGGACGTTTTCGAAACGCCGATCGGCGTGAAGATCGCGGGCGACTTCGAACCGTCCGCCGGTTGGACGCTCACGCCGTCCTTTGACTTCACGATCGTTCCGCAGTTGGGCGACAAGGATGTCAACACGCTTATCGGCGACGTTGACGTACTTGACAACGTCTACAACTCGACGCTCGGCGTGAACGCCTCTTACGGCAACTTCACGTTCGGCCTCTCGTATCGCTACGGCTTCGGCACGAACGATCGCAGCAACAACGCCTTCCAGGCGCGTGCTGCCTACGCCTTCTGATAGAGCACTTCAACGAGCGACTTCGCGCACCTTCGGGTGAGCGGCTTCGCCCGCATGAAGCAATCGAAAAGAAGACTGTGGTGCGCTTGGGATTCCCAAGTGCACCCAAGAATGCGCAAAAGCCGCTCCGGACGAGAACAGACGTTCGGAGCGGCATTTTTATGGACGACGACATCCATCATGAAGCTGCAGATCGCGCAGGCCGGCGGGAGCGTGCCCCTGATGCCCGAAAAAGAGAAGCGTCCGGAGACGCCGAGCGAATACCACCGCCGTCAAGCCAAGCACCTTTTTGAGCAGGGCAAGGGCTATAAGCTCGTTGCGGCGACGCTCGGCCTCTCGAAGTACACGGTGCGCGATTGGCTGCGTGCTTATAAGCGCGGCACGTTTCGCGTGAGTGTTTCGGCCAATCAGCTTCGCTATTCGTCCGACGCAAGAAACTATGTGGCCGATCTGCGACGTGCGGGTCTGAGCTGGCGGCAGATCAGCGAGAAAACCGGGGTAAGTCCCTCAACCTGCCGCAACTGGGTCAAGGACCTCGGAATTGAAGAGGTTGCAAAGAAACGGCTCCTCTTGTCGCACGACGACTCAACGTTCGACGATCTCCCGTCGCTCGAGTAATCGATCAGACAGCGAGCGGATTGCTCGCAAGCGCAATCGCAATGGAGAACATCACGAGCGCAATGAAGCCGTCCAAGAGCTGCCAGGCGCGCGGTTTGCGGAAAAAGGGCTGCAGACGCTTCGCGCCGAAGCCGAGCGCAGAGAACCAGAGAATGCTCGCCGAATAGGCGCCGAGCGCAAAGAGCCAGCGGTCAGAACCCGCGTACTGCGTCGAGATGCTCCCGAGCAGCACGACCGTATCGAGATAGACGTGCGGATTGAGAAAGGTGAAGGCGAGGCACGCAGCAAGAATCTTGCCGGGCGACGTCTTCAAAGCCGCTCCGTCATCGGGGACGCCCAGCGCTTCACCGCCCTTCATGGCGCGGCGTGCGGCGAGAAAACCGTAGTAGGTGAGAAATGCGGCGCCGCCCCAGCGAAAGATTTCCAGAACGATCGGGTGAGCCTTCACGGCGGCGCCCATACCTGTCACGCCGAGCGAAATGCAGATGACGTCGCCCATGATGCAGGTGAGGACGACGAGCCCGACGCACTCGCGGCGAAGTCCCTGGCGAAGTACGAAAGCATTCTGTGCGCCGATCGCGACGATCAAGCCCGCGCCGGTTCCGAGACCGGCAAGAACGGCAGAGAGATTCATTGTTTTTCTTCCTTTTTTCTTCTTGAGCGCGCAGTGGCGACGCACTCGGTGAAAAGGATCTTAGGGCCGTTCCCCGAAACCGGTTAAATCTACCGGTTCCATTTCCATTCTTTAGGGCGGTTCAACCCCGGAATGGAGGGCATTTATTCGCACTCTTGGCAAGAGCCTGGCGCCGTACGGTTGTTTCCATTCCACG
>NZ_JACJJC010000497.1 GCF_016899755.1 Sutterella massiliensis
AGTGGGTTGTTCGCGACATTATCAGCGGAAACATGCTTTGGTTCCCGGACGATTACTTCCGTTTGAGTCCGGTAGAAAAGATGATTTTCATGGCGGTGCGAGGTCGCATCGGCGTGAAGTACATGACGCGAATGAACGATAAAGGCGAAACGGAACAGCTGCCGCTTTCGCTTGAAGAGTTGGATCACGAACCGAACCGCGATGAGGGATTTTCGCTTTCTGCGCATACGAAAATTGATTACTTCTAC
>NZ_JACJJC010000498.1 GCF_016899755.1 Sutterella massiliensis
CATGGGATTCTCGGGCTTTTCGGCTTTGCAGAAAGAGCTTCAGGCGATGGCAGCTGCGGGATTTGGCAACGAATATTTGCGCGTGAAACCCGACCCCGTTCGCTCGCGAATATCGTCGGAACGTGCAGGCATGGTTGATGCGCATCCGAACGAGCAAGCCGATCACCCCCTTTTTCAGATCGCCAAACTCTCCGCTTGCGCGCTTGACGAATTGGCAGATGGCTTCGACGAGGAGGCGCGGCGTGCG
>NZ_JACJJC010000499.1 GCF_016899755.1 Sutterella massiliensis
GTCCGGCCAGGATGGAGAGGAAGCTCTGCGTGAAGGCGATGAAGACCGAGAGGATCGTGTTCGTGTCGTAGCTGCGCAGGTCGCGGACGCTCTGGACAAGGTACGACGCGAGCGCTGTGCCGCGCAGATTCGATATCGGGAGCGCGGAGACGGCTTTCGCGCGGGCGTCGAAAATGTCCGTCTTGCGGCTCTTTTCCCAAAGAGCTGCGGCATTCATGAACTTGCCCGCGATCGCGCCGTCGAAGGC
>NZ_JACJJC010000500.1 GCF_016899755.1 Sutterella massiliensis
CAGATATTCGGTATTTCTGTGCGGAATGCTTTGCTGGGGGGCATGAGAAATGATGAGGCACTAAACCGTGCAAGGCAGACGATTGATCATTTAAGAGAGGCACAAAGTATAAACTGATAATAAGTGTTAGGCTATGGGTTTTATAGCCTGGATTTTGCCACATAAATATGAAAAGAAAAAGTGCTGTCCGGCTAATGCAGGGCGGCACTTTTTATAATGTCTGTCTTATAAACAAAATTGTCTGATT
>NZ_JACJJC010000501.1 GCF_016899755.1 Sutterella massiliensis
CTTCGAGGTGCCCGAAGGCTACGTCTCGCCCTCGCGCCCGCTGCTGCAGTCGCGTTTCGCGGCGCTTAGGCGTTCGCTCGCACGACTCACGGCACTCGGCGAATTCGCGAAACGCCTCGGCATTTTCTATCGAAACGCGTTGGCAATTGCGCCAAAGACAAAGCTTCTTCCCTGCGGGCGCGCGAACCGTCCGAGGCGAACGGCCGTCTTTCGCGAGATCGGACCATACCGTCGGCTCTATGAAGC
>NZ_JACJJC010000502.1 GCF_016899755.1 Sutterella massiliensis
ATCTAATATAATCGGTGCAGGGAAAGAAGCTCTTACAACAGCCAAAACATATGAACAATCTCGCCAAGAACTTGCTCAACAACAATATAAAGCCTGAAAAGATCAGGGTATAGGTTGAGCATTAGCAAATATATGATGAGGTACAGTATCATCTGCATTTAATATTATGGCTCCTTGAGCATCTGCATTATTTGCCTGAGCTAGTGAAATGCCCTGAACTCAATATGTCACACAATGACTCGGTGC
>NZ_JACJJC010000503.1 GCF_016899755.1 Sutterella massiliensis
ATGCTGATAAATATATCCCCTAAGATCGTTTTAAGCTCTTCTGAGTTATCAAAAGTTATCACATCAGTATAAGTGTCATGATCGAGGTATTGCTTGTTTATAACGAGTAAATATTCGTCAGAGCATAAGATGAAATTCAGTTCCTCCAGCTGGTACCCTTCAGCAAAGATCGTATCCCTGATCCAGTTCCTGATCGCTGTCTTATTTTTAAGCGTGTATTTTACGTCTTCTGAAAAAAAATATAC
>NZ_JACJJC010000504.1 GCF_016899755.1 Sutterella massiliensis
ATGAAATACAACATTTCAAATCTTGGGCAGTACGGCATGATGATCGACCAAGCGCCGGTTGACTTGCCTGATAACGCCTTTTCCAATGCACAAAACTGCCGATTTGCCGGTGGGTATGCAGGACGGATGGCGGGCGAGGTTCAAGTATTTGGAACGCTGGCGTCAGTCCCATTATTCCTGTTGCCGATGACATACGGCACGTCACGCTTTGTCATTTATCCCGGCCTTACGTCGATCTATGCTGA
>NZ_JACJJC010000050.1 GCF_016899755.1 Sutterella massiliensis
TATCCCCACTTGGCGACAAGACAATGCAGATATTTGTCTGTCATCATTCGTGATCTACATTCTTCGCGAGCGATCGAATTCGCAAGGATTCCGCGGTAATCAATATCTCTGTTTCGAATGAGGAAATCGATGAAGAGAGCTTTGTTGACTTCGGAGGCGAGAGAACCTTCAGGGTCGTAAACAAAACTTTCAAGAAGAATTTTCTCAAAAGCTGATTCTGTGCCTGGTTCCTCGACCTCTACCCGACGAAATACAAGCGGAACCTTAACGGTTTCATTGTGTTTAGAATTTCTGGGAGAGGCTTTCACTGGAATTATGCGGCGAATAGGATCGCCAATAATTCGCTTGAGAACGACCTGCGTGCCGTTTGGATAGTCGTCGTCGTTACGATAGACCATGAGTACATCGCCGCATGCGATTTTATTCTGGTGATCCGGGAAGAGACGATTGTGAATGAGACAGTTGTATAAATAGGTCGTCTTGTTAGTTCCGCTAATGATTGCCGCACTCGCTATACCGTTAGCTTGAATGCTCTCGAGGTACTTGGAAAGAGCCTCTGCATTTTCAATTTTTTCGATATCGTTTGCACATTCTTCGACAGAAAGTTTGTTGAATTGCTTATTTGCGATCGCCATTCTCAGTTTTGTTGCATTGCTAAGTATGCCTGAATCATTCTGCTGACGAACGACATCGCTAAGTTCTACGCATGAGACTCGAAGGCCGAAATTCTCCTGAATATAGCGATCGCTTAAGGCAGGCGAAACATTTTGATGGACTGGAGGCAACTGCGCTGGATCACCAATAAAAATAAGTTTTTTAGAGTGTTCGTTTATGTCGAAATTGATGAATTGAATAAAATCGCGTAAAAGATAACCACTTCCAGCCAGAATGAATTCTGAATCCGAATATACGTCGGATACCATCGAGGCTTCATCAACGATGTAGACAGCATTCGTATTGAAAAAGTTCTCTCTTATGCTCATGTGCCACCGAAATGTGGCCGTTTCTTCCGCATCCTTAGGTGAGTTCGGATCGATGTAAGGCTCAGGAACAGGGGATCCGTAGATTAGACTGTGAATCGTTGAAGCAGTGTTTGCGCTCTTTTTTCTCAGAACTTTTGCCGCTTTCCCTGTGGGGGCACAGAGAATACAGTTTCGCCCGAGAGCATTGAGGTACGCACAGATGCCTTTCGTCAGAAACGTTTTCCCTGTGCCTGCGTAGCCCTTAAGGATGAAGACATCTTTTTCAGCATCATTCAAAAATGCTTCGAGTGCTTTAATGGCAACAGACTGAGATGGAGTCAGTGAATACTCTGAAAAAAAATCGGCAATAGCTGGCATTTTTAATAGATTCAAATCAAAAGTTTCTTTCAAAATTTTTAATTAAAGATATAGGATATTAAAATGTTACGGATTTGAGAACAGTTTCGCAAGACTGTATTTTCGATAAGGGGATAGTGTTTTTTTCGTCCGCTGCCTCGTGAAAATCCGACGTTCTTGGTGGAACCTGGAAGTGGTGGACGCCTCAGTCGATTGCCGCTGGCATTTTCTGCCTCTACGGGTGTTTGGCAGACAAATTAGGGAATATGTCGACGGGCAGAAATTGTAAACAGTTTCCTCCGAGACCTAAGTGAACGAAAAGCTCTTTCGTGCTAAGGCTTTAAATGGCTCGCTTCGGCCCTTCATAAAAAAAATCCATATTCATTCGGTGAATGTTGTTTCAAGACATTTTTACTTTGAAAGTCTGGAACTTGCTGTCACAGCCTTTTCTGACGTCGAATGAACTCGTCAAAAAGCGGAACGGTGAATGCCACGAAGCCGTGCTTCGGGCTGTAAATCATGCCTTTTTCTGTAATGCGGCTGCGAAGCGGTCTGATGCTCAGCGCCTTTTTG
>NZ_JACJJC010000505.1 GCF_016899755.1 Sutterella massiliensis
ATTATGGATATATTTTATAGTAAGACAAAATTGGTTTGCGAAAAATTCTTGACTGGAAATTCGGAGTCATGTACGACTTGACTCCGCAATAAAATCCGGCACAAGCAACTATTTGCTACAAACAGACAAAAAGCCCACAAAATCCGACATTTATCGGCAAAATACTTCTAAACTCATGCAATCTTATCTGTTTTTTTATTTACCTTTGTTCTTCATAACAAGTTTTTAAACATAAGGTGTATGAG
>NZ_JACJJC010000506.1 GCF_016899755.1 Sutterella massiliensis
CGCATGGACGGTTCTCGTTCTTCTCCCATTGTTTTAGACGTTCAAGACAGTTTTCCAGGGTCTTGTCATTGATTGATTTTGCATACTGTACGACCTTGTCGTAATGCTCTTGTGAACAGCAGATTTTCATATCGTTTGAATTTATTGGTTGGTAAATGTTTTTTCAGTCAATCCAGAAAGTACCGCAATGAGGGCACCTGCATCCGGCAGGATATTCATTCGAATACCGCACGTCACGGTGGCGT
>NZ_JACJJC010000507.1 GCF_016899755.1 Sutterella massiliensis
CTGTCTGATTGTTATATACAGCATCGAAAGGAAATAAGAATCTAGCACCTGATGGGTTACTTGAGACTCCACCAGTTGCAAAGTTTAACATCATTCTATAGTTTGTTCCTCTAGGAATAGCTATTGGGAAGTCTAATTTTACAGTATTCAATCCATCGTTTACTAAAAATCTATTTGATGGTGTTTGAGTAATAATGTTGTTATTTTGATCTACAATTATGATACTTACAGATGGTCCTCCTGCT
>NZ_JACJJC010000508.1 GCF_016899755.1 Sutterella massiliensis
CTGCTACCTTCGTACGCTCGGTCAACGACACATATTCTTCTAATCAAAATCTACGTCGAAAAATAATTTTCGAATCTTCGATAAACAGTCTATTTGAGTCTTTAACATACTCATCTCCTTTATCGTTTGTTATGACAGGAAGACCGCTTATGTTTAACGCAAATTTGCCACGGCCATTGTGATCAAATGAAGCACATGCCGACAATAAGAGTACGATTAGCAACAATATAGCTGATCTCATAAT
>NZ_JACJJC010000509.1 GCF_016899755.1 Sutterella massiliensis
CCATTCTTGAAAACTTCGAATATGCTGATATCCTGCGTGGCTCGTCCGAAGATTTCCGGTTTATGTTCGGACTGGACCGTGCCGAGGAAGTTTATCGTCAGAAAGTGGCTTTTTATTGCAATCCGTTTATTTATACCGATGGAGCACACGATGTCCGTCTGTTTACCCGGCAATACTCCAATACATATCCGGTGCCGAAGGTCGAAACCGTAAGCACGATTGGAGCCGGCGATAATTTCAATGC
>NZ_JACJJC010000510.1 GCF_016899755.1 Sutterella massiliensis
ATTGCGGTCTTCGGGCACCTTTTCCAAGATAGCGTTGATGCTGTCGGTAAAGCCCATGTTCAACATTTCGTCGGCTTCATCCATCACTACGTCACGGATGGTTTCCAGTTTCGCCACTTTACGTTCTATCAGGTCGATAAGACGTCCCGGAGTGGCAACAATGATATGTACGCCTTTCTTCAGGCTCTTGATTTGGCTCTCGATAGACGAACCTCCGTAAACGGGTATTATCTTCAGGTCGGTG
>NZ_JACJJC010000511.1 GCF_016899755.1 Sutterella massiliensis
CCTTAAAATAATGAGTTGAGGGCAACAGTTTAATTTCATCAATGAAGGTATCAAAAGAGCTAGCTTGAAGTGTTAAAGCTAAATCACTATTCCAAGATTGTAACAATGCAATATTTAAATGCAAATCGATTGATTTGCTTTTAAGTTCTTCAAAAATGGCAACAAAACTATTTGATATGACCCATTTATCTTCAATAATACTATAGAAGATTGGATAAAAGCCGTGATTATCACGACTAATGG
>NZ_JACJJC010000512.1 GCF_016899755.1 Sutterella massiliensis
AGTGTGACCTGCTGAGCGACCTCCGCCACTTTTTGGCTGCGGTCTATCGCAAAGCGTTGAAGGAGAAAGTAGGCCTTGACGTTTTCGGGCGTTGGGTCGCTCCACATGATGTCGCGGTAGCGCGGCAGCATGTCGCGGACCCATTTGGCGGACAGAGGTACAGGCGCGTATTCGACCGCCGGTTCGGGCGCAGCCTGATTCGCTTCGGCGATTTTTTCTTTCTCAGGTTTCGCCGTTTCGTTG
>NZ_JACJJC010000513.1 GCF_016899755.1 Sutterella massiliensis
ATTTCTGTCAAAGAAAACTTGCTAAAAAATTTATGAAAAATTTTCCTCAACGCCTTTTTTGCGGAATTACACGTAAATGTTTACCTTATATATTAGAGTATCCTAATTGTTTTTCAGTCCATCATAATTGCATAGCTGGTATCTGTATCGTTCGCGACTATCAGCCTGAATTGTTAGGGTCGTTATGATGCTTCCGAATCTTGATTACGAAACACTCACCTTCTTCTTCACGCTCTTTCAGAC
>NZ_JACJJC010000514.1 GCF_016899755.1 Sutterella massiliensis
GTGAGCACACCCTCCTCATCAATTGCCCAGACAACCGGGTCTACGTCGCCAGCACTGTGAATTAAACCCTTGAAAAGAAAATCGTGTAGCTCGGGTATGGGATCGAAAACGTAACCGAGACATATACCTAATGTCTTGACATTGAACGCCTTCGTTCCATCTGAAGGTTCGATACGGCCGTTCTTGAATCGAGCCGATCGTATTGAGACAAACCAGCGCCACCAACCCGACTCAGGTTGGCTC
>NZ_JACJJC010000051.1 GCF_016899755.1 Sutterella massiliensis
GTCCGCGGGATTGCTTCCCGCGGGTTTGGGAACGGCACTGACCACCTCTATCCCCTTGCAGGGAAACGGGGCTGACGTCCGGCTCGCTTTTCTCATGGTGAGCTACCGCCGGAGGGGCATAGTCCGCTGTACTCTCGGACCACCAATAAACTGATTCGGGATAGTGACAGAGATTGATCGCCGCATTCAGGTCGCGCGATTCGATCTTTGCGCCACAGTGCGGACAAACCCATTCACGGTCCGAGAGCTGCAGGCCGTCGTTCTTCTTGTGACAGAAGCGGCAAAGCTTTGAGCTCGGAAAAAAGCGGTCCGCGACAATGAGTCTGCCGCCGCGAAGCTCGATTTTGTACTCTAGCTGACGGCGGAATTCGTAAAAACCGATATCGGCTATGGCACGCGCCAGGCAATGATTCGCCATCATGCCCTTGACGTTCAGATCTTCAATCACTACCTCTGAGTAGTTGGCGGCGATAAACGTTGTCAGCTTGTGAAGCGCATCCTTGCGGATGTTGCCGATTCGCCGATGAAGACGGGCGATCTCCACGGCGAGCTTGCTGCTATTATTGCTGCCTTTCTTTGCCCGGGAGAACTTCTTCTGCTTTTTCTTCAGTTTCCCGAGCAGGTTCTTGAGCGGTTTGGGTGCTTCAAATTCGAGTCCGTTCGACAGCGTCGCCAGTTTGCTGATGCCCAGATCAATCCCGATCCTGCCTTGGTTCTCGGCAGGAACGAGATGGTCGAGATCCGAAACCTCGCAATTCAGACTGACATACCAGCTGTCGGCCTGCCGCGAAATCACGGCAGACAGGACTTTCGCGTTTTTGAAGCGCAAAGGCTCACACATCCGCACCCAACCGAGCTTGGGGATGCAGATGCGTGAACCTTCGAGCTTGAATTGATCGTTTGAGATGGTAAAACTGTCGTTTCGGAACTTGCGCTTGAATGTCGGGAACCCGAAATGCTTCGGGTTGCGGAAATGATTGGCGTATGCCTTACCAAGCGACTTTATGGCGAACTGGGGAGCGCATTTCGTCACCTCAAGCATCCAGGGGAATTCCTGTCGCTTGATTTTGTTCAGTTTCCGCCTGAGAGCGCATTCGTTCGGCAGAGGCACGCTCTCAGGCTCCGCTTTGTGTGCCCGATACTGCTCGTGCCACTGCTCGAGCGCCCAGTTGTACGCAAAGCGCGCGACGCCGCAGGCACGCGCAAAGTACTGCACCTGCTCGGGCGTCGGAACGAGCTTCGTTTTGAAGCCAAGATGCCAGACATACGGCTTTTCTGCCATCTCAGTTCTCCGAGTCGGCGACAGCCTTCTTCATGCCGTCCAGAAGCTTCTGATTCTTCTTGCTGCGAGAGCCGTAAAGCCGTGCGCTGAAAACCGTGATGATCTCGAGCACGTCTTTGGCCAAGTCCTCTTCAAACGAGGACTCGGTCCCTTTGTTGATGATGACAACCTCGACGTTTTTCATTTCACAAACAGCAAATACCATCTCCGCACCGAAGCGCAGCAAGCGATCCTTATGCGTGACGACCAGTCGTTCGATCTCGCCGTCAATCAGCATGTTGAGCAACCGCAGCAGCCCTTTCTTGCGATAGTTCATGCCGGACCCAAGGTCCGCTATGACCTCGTAAGTCCAGCCGTGACTCGCACAAAAAAGTTCGAGCACCTGCTTCTGCCGCTCAAGATCGCCTTTCTGATCCGCACTCGATACTCGGGCGTAGGCTACGGTTCTTTTGCTTGGCATTTCAGCGGAAAGACTACTCGTCAGCCCCACGAGCTCCGATACATCATACCGACGATGTCCGGAACGGGTGCGATTCGCGTGCAGCTTGCCCTCCGCATCCCATCGCCGAAGGGTCGAAATGGAGACCCCAAGAGTT
>NZ_JACJJC010000515.1 GCF_016899755.1 Sutterella massiliensis
CCCTGGTCGAGCGCCTTCAGCACGTTGTCGCGGTACGGATCGAGAATTTCCCAAAGCTTGAACTCGTCAACAGCATTGCCTTCCGAATCCATTTCGACGATGAGGTCGCGAACCGTGTGAACGCGCTTGTTGTCCGCACGACGGAGGTCCGATGAAGAGACGCGAAGGAATGTATGGCCGTTCTGAGCCTGATCGAGTGCGTGCGAATAGTCGGCGTAACCGAGCGGCAGGCGACGATTGAAT
>NZ_JACJJC010000516.1 GCF_016899755.1 Sutterella massiliensis
GAAGTCCATCGCATACGAGCCGATGCTTATTGCCGAGACCGGCCCCGAGGTGACGATTATTCACGCCGGCCGCTCGAGCCAGGACATCCTCTCGACGATGCGAATCGCCATGATGCGCGACGCGGCGATCGACTTCGCCCGCGCGTTCGACAAGGTGCTCGACAAACTCTTCGAGCTCGCACAAGAGAACCGCGACACGATCGTGCCGAACTACACGAACGGCGGCGCAGCGCAGCCCAACAG
>NZ_JACJJC010000517.1 GCF_016899755.1 Sutterella massiliensis
CCGTAGGGGCGAGGTCCGCCGGTGTAGAACCACGCGACAGCAACGGCAAGCACACCGACGATCAACAACCACCAGGCTTGCGTGAGCAGAACCAGGATTGCGCCACACACACATGCGACGAGGAACGACAGCAGTGCCGCCTTCTTCACCGCTGATGGGTCGGCAAGGCCCTGCCCAACGAGTCGAATCGGGCCAACCCGGACCTCGTCGGTTCCCCGAATACCGTCGGAGTAGTCGTTGGAG
>NZ_JACJJC010000518.1 GCF_016899755.1 Sutterella massiliensis
ATCATTCACCGGCTTGGCGAGGAATTTTCCAGCGCTCTTGACAAGGTGTTCGGGAACACCGGCACTTTCTCGAAACTGCTGCAAGGTGGCCAGCTTGGTATGGCGACCGGCTCGCTGCTGTTCGGTGACAACAAGGGCGCACAGATCGGCGGCATGATCGGCGGATCGCTCGGCGGCATGATCGGCGGATCGCTCGGCTCGCTGCTTGGCCCTATCGGCAACGTGGTCGGCTCAATCATCGGC
>NZ_JACJJC010000519.1 GCF_016899755.1 Sutterella massiliensis
CCTGGCTGCGAATAACGCGGTGTTTGATTTGTCGAGCTTCTAAAGTGCCAGTTTCCTAAACCTCCTTTTCCTCCTTTACAAAGAACTCTCTTTTCTCCGTCTTCGGTAATTTCAAATAAGGTTTCGCCTGTTTCTTTATCTTTTACAACTGTTCCCAATGGAACTTCAATGTATTTATCATCTCCATCGGCGCCTGTACTTCTGTCTCCTCCACCGTCTCCACCGTGGCCAGCTTTGATATGA
>NZ_JACJJC010000520.1 GCF_016899755.1 Sutterella massiliensis
GTCACACCGTATGGCAATCGCGCACGCTGCTGAAGGTGCCGATCCTTCCAGTTGGTCTCAGAATAAGATCATGCGTGTTCCCGGTACTTCCAATACTGGGCACGGATTTTCGGAGACGGTCAAGGGTTTTACTTCTGGTGAGCTATACGACATTTACGACATTTTAGGCGCTTACGATGATGTAGAAATCATTGAGCGTCCCAAACTAGAAGTGGCAGATTACACGCCGCTGGAGTTACTGGA
>NZ_JACJJC010000521.1 GCF_016899755.1 Sutterella massiliensis
CCATTGTGCTTGGATTGATCGTGCTCTTTGCATACACAATGATTACAGGCAGGAGCGTGCATACCGTTGCAAAAAGCGAAGATGTGCTTGACGACAAGACCGTGCAGAAAATCGATGAGCTAGCGAACTACATAGATGGGTACTACTATGAGGATTACGATAAGGATGATTTGGAAAACGGTCTGCTGCATGGTGTGATGGAGGGGCTGAATGATCCTTATTCGGTTTATTATACCGCAGATG
>NZ_JACJJC010000522.1 GCF_016899755.1 Sutterella massiliensis
CCCCGGAATCGCGAAGTCAAGCTGGTGAAGCCATGGCAGTACCGAAGCGAAAGAAGTCCCGTTCGACCACGCGTCATAGGCGGGCCCAGTGGAAGACCACGCCAACACAGTTGGTTGAGATCCGCGTTGAGGGCAAGGTCCTGCGCGTCCCGCGAAATCTGGTCAAGGCCTACCACTCTGGGCTGATCGACGTCGAGGACTGAACCCTGGGAGCCTGGGCGGTCCAGCATGACTGCTCAGGCT
>NZ_JACJJC010000523.1 GCF_016899755.1 Sutterella massiliensis
GGACGATGGCCTCCGATCGGCGAGTTTCGTTGAGAATTCCATCCACAGCCTCAACCATGTCAGGCGATTTGCCTTCTTTTAGGAGGAGCTTTCTCAGCGAGTAAGCCCACACGCCTATGGCACTCAAGGGCTGACGGATTTCGTGCGCAAAAAGACTGCTCATCTGACCGATCACGCCGATCTTCTGCACCTTTGCCAAACGTTGGGCCACAACCTTTGCCTGCCGTTCAGCCGCCTTCTGC
>NZ_JACJJC010000524.1 GCF_016899755.1 Sutterella massiliensis
GGAAAGGGATGATTCTTCTCTTGGGACATAGAATCCTGAAAGTCATTGTATAATGATCCGTATTGTCATCTTTGGAGTTTGTGACGGATGTTCTCCGGCTGGGTAAGCTCTATGCCTTTCTCTCTGACTAATCAGTTTGCGGAAAAGAAAGGAGAAAATTTTATCGTTATCAGAATTTTATGCAAAAACAGTTTGTGTATTAAAAAGTTATTTGTAATTTTGCAGCCCGAAATGTATAGTTT
>NZ_JACJJC010000052.1 GCF_016899755.1 Sutterella massiliensis
CCATTTGCGGTCGTCTTGGCTTCCGTTTCCGTGACACCAAAGGAGTCGTTGAAGCCCCAGAGAGTGCCCTCTTCAACCGTCGTACCGCCGCGGTAGGTGTTGTTGCCCGTCATAACGAGCGTACCTTCGCCAGTCTTCACGAGCGAACCGTTGTAGTCGCCGTTTGCGATCTTATCGCGAATAGCCTGAGCACGCTTTTCGTAGTATTCCAGACGCCACTTCATAGCGTCTTCAAGATCGATTTCCTTATCCGGAATACCAGCGAGGTCGTAATTGTGTTCCTGGCCGTCAGCGTTGGCAGAGCCAGTACTCGTGTTCGTCAGCTTGTAATCTGCAGGATCGTCCGATACAACGACCTTACCATCAACCGTGCCGTCATCGGTCACTGACTTCAGCCACTCAATATCTTCTTTGGCGCGCTGATCCAAAGTAACCTGAGAAATGTCATTGGACCAAACGTCAAGATTCTTCAGGTTATAAGTGAATTTCCCATTGAAGAACTGACCAGGACCGTACATCCCCTTTTCCAGGTCAGGGACGCCCCAACCCATGCGGTCGGACACTTCGCCCTCAAGCGGAGTGGTGCCGTCAACATTGTCCCAGCCTTCCATGTTGGTGCCATCGGCATTCTTGTGATTTGCTGTTGTCAACAGCACTTCACGAACCTGTACAGCGCTCATGTCCTGATAGCGAGAGGCGAGAACCGCGAAAGCGCCAGAGACAAACGGAGCAGCCATCGAGGTACCGCTGTAGCCGCCGTAACCACCGCTGATGTTGGAGGTGTAACCGTTCTGACCAGGACCAGCCATCGTCCAGTACTTAGCGTAACCAGCTTCGTTGAAGTTGGCTTCCAATCTGTAATTGTCGGGGTCAGAGGTCGAGCTATTCTGTCTCAAGCCGGCAATGGCAATCCACTGCTTTTCTGCTTCAGGCGTGAAGTACGGGTAGAGTGCACGGTGGTAGGGATTTGCACGGTCGTTATTGCCGTTGGTAAAGACTTGAATGACATCCTTACCCTTCACGGCTTCCCAAGCGGCATCAACAAACGAGGGACCTTCCTCATACATCTTCTTAAAGAGGAAGTATTCGTACTCGATGTCGTTAACGGTCGTAAGCTCAGGACCGCTGTGGTAGTAGTCGAGAATATTGCCGTTTTCATCAACCTGCTTCAGATTCGTACCAAAGCTGTTGTTGATGATCTTCACGCCAGCATTAACCAAGGCATCATAGCCAGTCTTGAAGAAGCCGTAATCCGGGAAGGGGCCATAGTTGGTGTTGTCGTTGCCGCCAGTATTCGCCGAATAAAATTCGGAACCCCAGGCAACGCCATGCATGCCAGTGCCGTTACGGTTGCCGGCATACACACCCGCACAACCGGTACCATGGTTGTCGTTGTACTCGGGGTTGTAATACCCGTCCAAGTCAAACCCTTGGCCCTTGTGGTATTCCTGCTGGTCTCCGGGCTGATTCTGCGGGTAATAAACACCGTCCTTGGAATATTCGCCAGAAGCGTGCACGGCATGCCAACGATCACCGGAAAGTTCCAAATGGTCCTTGAGAATGCCGGAGTCCATCATGCCAACTTTGACACCCTGACCGTGATAGCCAAGAGCATATGCGCTCGAAGCCTTCAGTGCGGTCAAGCCCCAATTTGCCTTGTATTCATCCGTTTCCCAGGAAGCCTTGTCACCGATAACGCCGGTTTCGACGTAACCGTTCGAGTTCGATGCCGAAAGGGAAGAGCCTGACATACCAGCAGGTACGTAAGCGGCAAAAGCGGAACCCGCAGCAAACGCAGCAGCAACGGCAACGGCAGCCATGGTCGCTTTAGCTGCCTTACCGCGCGAAGCGTGCTTTTCATCGGACACGATGTACT
>NZ_JACJJC010000525.1 GCF_016899755.1 Sutterella massiliensis
GTTTTCCCCACTTGATGGACTTCTGTGATGCCTTCCAACACTTCGATATCTTTAATTCCCGCAATTGACAGGGTTCTTCAATCAATCGATTGAGAACAATATTCATCAATCCTGGGGTTTTCGCTCTATCGAAAAACGATTTTCAGAGCAGTCCTGCTATCGGATGCGTCCACGTCTTATAGAAGCTGAATCATTATTGAAATACCCCGTTAAGGTGCCTTACCCGTCATGAGTTAAAAAG
>NZ_JACJJC010000526.1 GCF_016899755.1 Sutterella massiliensis
GTCAACAGGGGTCTGCCGTTGAAAGTGGCTTCCCAATTGCTCAAATCCTGCAAATTTCCGCAGCAAGTTGAATGGATTAAGATTTTTGCGGTTCCTAATTAGAATACCACCTGTCAAGCAAGCACGATATTCTTCCCAATTATCTACATCGCCTTCCATAGTTTGCCCATGCTTCGGGTTGTTTTTGAGCCAATTGATTGGGAAAATCAAGGGGCTGTTTGGAATAGGTGAATAGCATGAT
>NZ_JACJJC010000527.1 GCF_016899755.1 Sutterella massiliensis
GCTTGAGCGCTTCGTCGAAAATGAGCGCAGCGCGCTGGTTCGGCTGCTTGAGCACGGCTTTGCCGAATGAGGCGTAGCCGGCCGATTCGTCTGCAAAACGCCGGCCTTCGTCGTTGATGCCGATGCAGTAGGGAAGGGCGCGGGTGGGGGAGCCGTTGCCCTTGGGGCCGACATATACGATCGGCAGATGCAGCGACTCCACGCCCGCCATACCGCGAACGCCCGCACCGATTTCCTGAG
>NZ_JACJJC010000528.1 GCF_016899755.1 Sutterella massiliensis
TACAAGGGGAGGCGGCGCATCCAACCCCCAACCTGTAACGTAAGTCGAATCAACGCCGATCAAAGGCGCAAGCGAGCTTATTTCGTCCTGCCCATAGATAAGCCGGGTGACATCGGTGAAATTGACCTTGCTAAGGTCCACAACAATCCGCTCATCGGATCCGACATCGGGCAATGCGTTAATGCCGGGATCAAAAGTACCGCTGGTAATCTGACCGCCGCCCAATGACCAAGTGAATTC
>NZ_JACJJC010000529.1 GCF_016899755.1 Sutterella massiliensis
TTGTACGGCGTGTAGGTGTACGGCCATTTTTCGTTTGAAGTGAACACGAAGGTTTCGAACTGCCTCGCCGTAGGCAAGACGACGGCTGATCGTTACGGCTCCCTCGGTGCCACGTATGAGAACGGCGGCTTCGGTCTGACGGGTATTTTCGAATACACCGACAAGGCCAATAACGAAAAGACGGCCGGTCACGGCAAGGATACGCTGGCCTTTACGCTCGGCGCTTCCTATGACTGCGGC
>NZ_JACJJC010000530.1 GCF_016899755.1 Sutterella massiliensis
GCTGGAATGACCTTTTTCAACCCCCCCTGATCATTAAAATCATTCTTATCTGCATGAGCAAGCACAAATCGAATTATTTCACGACTTTCAAACTCGTTCTTACCATACCAGCCCTTGTTAATTCGATATTCAATTAACTTATGATCAATGAATATTGCTGAAAGCCCAACAAACACAACAAATATTACAAAAGTATTCATTTCAGCCCCATTAACAAAGGCCGCCAGGGCATTTACAACT
>NZ_JACJJC010000531.1 GCF_016899755.1 Sutterella massiliensis
GGTGTCGCCGCTCTATCGGACCGACGCATGGGGCATGCCGGAAGGTACTGCGGAATTCCGCAATGCGGTCGTGTCCGTGGATACCAGGCTTTCGGCCGCCGAACTGCTGGCCGGTTTGCAGCGCATCGAAGCCTCACATGGTCGCGTGCGCACCGACCATTGGACGTCGCGCACGCTCGATTTGGACATCATCGACTTTGACGGGCAGGAAAGCGCCGACCCCGACCTGACGTTGCCGCA
>NZ_JACJJC010000532.1 GCF_016899755.1 Sutterella massiliensis
CTGCTAGTCCCACCCCTGTGGTGGCGTTGAGCACTATCTGTCTGAAGGCATCTATATCCCTCACAGCTGGATCTTCGAGGAACAGCTCCAGGGGGCCGTCTCTCTTCTTCCCCTTGACATTCCGCCGGACACTCGCATCGGGTGAGAAAATATCAGAGGAAGTAGAAGCCATAGCGAGCCTTGACCCTGTCCTTGGTGCAGAATGGGGTGCAGATCTGGTCCCCACCCCTGATTGATGA
>NZ_JACJJC010000533.1 GCF_016899755.1 Sutterella massiliensis
GTGTAGCCATTGGCCCAGGCGGCTTCGAGCAGCAGTTCCTGCAAGCCGATTCCACCCCGGAACCGGCGCGAGGCCAGATCCAGCGTCTGCTCGTCATACGCTTCTTCGACATGGGCCGCCTTGGCGGTGAGCAGGCAGGCGGCTTCGAGCACCTGGCAGTTGACCGAGTTGTCCGGAACATGGACGGCGGGTGCGGTTGGTCGCGTGGAGCGCAGGATTTCGAGTTCGATGCGTTGAGC
>NZ_JACJJC010000534.1 GCF_016899755.1 Sutterella massiliensis
CCGTTCTTTCGGTAACACCAATGGTTTCGGCAATCAGTGCGTTGGACAAACCTTTTCCGACCATGACTGCAACCTGCGCTTCAGCCTTTGTAAGCGTCTTCCATTGGGAAGCAAGAGAAGCTGCATAAGCTTCTTCTTTACGCCGAGCCCAATCATCGGCAGTCGCAAGCGTGATGGCTTCGAGCAGCTTTTCGGTCTTTGGCGGCTTGACCAAAAATGTTCTGGCCCCTCTTCGGAC
>NZ_JACJJC010000053.1 GCF_016899755.1 Sutterella massiliensis
ACGCTCGACCATCTGCTTGAAACGCTTCCTTCGCGCCGATTCAAGTTTGTCGAGCTTGATTATCGTCACGTTGAAGAAGACATCCGTCGTTTGCGTCCCGACTTCCTGGTGACATCGGGCTCCCTTTACGCTGCGCTTATGGGTTCTGTAGGCAGCCATCAAATTGCGACGCGACAGCCGAAAACATCACCGAAGCCATCGGAGACGGTTTCTTCTGCTTTTGTTGTCAGAGCTTCGAGCAGGTACCGGACCCTTGCCGACCTACAAGGGGCCAGGGCGGCAATTTCCGATCGCCGAAGCTTTGACGGCTGGTTGATTGCGCAGGGAGAACTTGCTAAAGAGGGCTTGGATCCCGAGCATCATTTCGGAGAACTCATCGAAACTTCTTACGGTGTTCCGGACGTGGGAACACTGGTGAAAATCGGTGCGGCAGATGTCGGCGTACTCTCGACTTGCGAATACGAGCAGCTCCTGGCAAACGGCGTCATTCGTGATGGAGACTTCCGCATTTTGGCAGAAAAGCCTGCCCATGGCGGCTGCATCAGAAGCACCGACCGGTACCCCGACGTAGTCTTTTCATCGCTGCCGTGGGTCGATGCCGAAACCGTCCGGGAAGCAACCGTATCCATACTTTCGATGCCTTCTGAGAACTTGGATTTTCAGTGGACTGTTTGCAACGACTTTGTGCCGACCTTCGAGCTGCTCCGCGTACTTTCAATCGGACCCTTTGAGGGACAGAACGACCTCACCTTCGAAGCCATCTGGAAGCGTTGGAAAACGGAGATTCTTTTGGGGATCCTGCTGTTGACGGCAGTCGTATTTCACATCGTGACGATCAATCTCCTTGTGAGGAAGCGGACCGCTCAGCTCTCTGAGGCACTTGAGGAAACGGAACGCTTTTTCCGTGAAGCTCAGGAAGCAAGAAATGCGCTTCTGACGATTGAGCGAACGAATATCGTGGCGCAACTCTCAAGCATGTTCGCTCACGAGATCAAGCAGCCGATCATGAATGTTTCGCTCTACGCGGGTGCGCTCAAACTGTTGCTCGAAAAGCAGGACCTCCCGAAAGCGGCTGAAGAGAAGGTGGCGACGATTCTCTCTTCGCTCTCGCACGAGGTCGATCGATCTGCCGCCATCGTTGAACATGTTCGCTCTTATGCCAAAAAGCGCAGCCGCAATCCCGTTCCTTGCGATCTGTCGGCCATTGCAAAGGATGCTGTTAAGACGCTGGAAGTTCGCGGCTTGAAGATCGAGAACCGGCTGCCTGCCGGTCTTTGGGTTAGGGCAGATCCGTTTGAGCTGCTTTTCGTTCTCTCGAATTTTCTGCGAAATTCAGCAGCAGCCCTTAAAGATACTGAAGCGCCGTGCATCCTTCTGTCGGCAGAGGACTCGGGGTCAACCTGGCGGCTCTCCGTTTCTGACAACGGTCCGGCGATTTCCGATGACGACTTCGATAGACTCGGCTAAGTAGGCTCCAGTTCAAAGGCGGACGGGCTCGGTTTCGGCCTCGCCATTGCGTCTGCGATCGCTGAAGCAAATGGCGGTCACCTGGAATTCGAACGTATCGAACCGCACGGTCTGCGAGCCGTGCTGGTGCTGTTGAAAGCAGAATTTCCTCCGGAGGTCAGTCATGCCGAATGAAGATGCAGGAAAACAGGTGGCATCCCTTTCTTCCTTGCACAAGGCTCAGTCTGTTGTGCGCCTTGTAGACGATGACGAGTCTGTTCTGAAGGCGCTTTCCGTATTTCTCTCCTTTGACGACTGGCAGGTGCGTCGGTATGGCAGTGCGTCGGCCTTTCTTTCGGACGACAATCTCGAGA
>NZ_JACJJC010000535.1 GCF_016899755.1 Sutterella massiliensis
ACGGACTCAGGATCACTCCCCACATTCCGAGGAAGTTCTCAGGCCTGAAAATCCAGAACTTCAGATATCGCGGATTCACCTACAACATCGCCTACCTCGGCGGCGGGAGTGATGTCCGCAGGATCAGCTTCAACGGCAGGCAGCTCAGCTCGAACCTGCTGCCGCAGGAGAACGGCGACGTCGAAGTGCTCATGAAGAACTGAGCCTTTTGGAATTACCTCATCTCAAATACCTAATC
>NZ_JACJJC010000536.1 GCF_016899755.1 Sutterella massiliensis
TAATCGTTCGGATGTATATTCTGTCGTTGAAATTGAAATGCTTGCCTATGTGCTGTGTACTGTCTAACTTGCGCGTCAAGTGCGACAAGCACCCAGCCAATTATTGTGTTATTTTTTATGATTCTGAGGTACTCTCAGTTTTTAATTTTGTTGTGGGTGCTTGCGCCTTACGCGAGTAGTTAGGCATGTATGAATGAGTTGCGACAAAAATTAGTAGATATAGCCATCGTATGGGAG
>NZ_JACJJC010000537.1 GCF_016899755.1 Sutterella massiliensis
CAACACAATGGCATCCGACGTACGCGCATCTACTACATCCACTTCCCCATCGGCTCTCCTTATATATAAATAGGTGGAATATATTACATTCTTCACTTGATAAATAACCCCTTTCAGACATTGCAGACGACCAACTGCCATCACATTCAACAACAAGTCGTGCGTAAACGGACGTGGCGGCCTATAGTGCATTTCCGCCATTTTGATGCCCTGCGCTTCAACCGCCCCGATAATCAA
>NZ_JACJJC010000538.1 GCF_016899755.1 Sutterella massiliensis
ACTTCAAACAGATTTACGAACGTCTAACCACGCGTGCCAAGCTCCTGGAAAAAGAAGCAAAAACCGGAAAGAAACGCAAGACGCGCGCAGGCGCCTCCGAAAAGAAAGCGCCGACCCCGACCTCGAAGCCTCGGCCGCGTTCGGGATCTTCGCTCCTGAGAAAGCGGCCGGAAAAGAAAACGACCGCGGAGGACGTTCCGCAAAACGCCGTACTCGAATTCGCGGAGGATTTAGACC
>NZ_JACJJC010000539.1 GCF_016899755.1 Sutterella massiliensis
CTTTCGGAAGAAGCTTGTACCAAATTATTGGAAATTTCAAACAAACCTAATGCCATTTATAATTTTATTCATATGAGCGGACATAAATTTGAAATTTCCTGCAAGGAAAAAATATTTACTTCGATTATAAAGAAGGGAAAACATTCAATCAAATACGCCGAATTGCCGCAAAACGGTGAAAAATTTTCAAAACATTACGGAGGAAAATTTCATGAAGATGTTCATCTATATTTAAC
>NZ_JACJJC010000540.1 GCF_016899755.1 Sutterella massiliensis
TCCTGATGCCCTGCCTGTTTACGGATGAAAGCGTGCAAGGTATCCATCACCTCTTCAAACACGCCTTCAAGCTTCCATTTACGGAAATAGCAATAGACGGTTTGCCAAGGGGCGAAGTCAGAAGGAAGCATACGCCACTGGCAGCCGGTCTTGTTGATATAAAGGATTGCATTCATTATCTCTTTAAGCGAATGTTTTCGGTCCCTCGCTTGCGGCTCTAAAATATTTTTTATAAC
>NZ_JACJJC010000541.1 GCF_016899755.1 Sutterella massiliensis
GTTCTATGGCGGGCCATCAGCTGCTTATTTCGCCACACGGGATGAATACAAGCGCAATATGCCAGGAAGAATCATCGGCCTCTCGAAAGACAAATATGGACATGTATGTTACCGGATGGCTTTACAAACACGAGAACAGCACATCAAACGTGAACGGGCAACATCGAATATCTGTACAGCTCAGGCACTGCTCGCTACCATGGCGGGTTTTTATGCTATATGGCACGGTGCAAAAG
>NZ_JACJJC010000542.1 GCF_016899755.1 Sutterella massiliensis
ATGGCGCCTACCCGCTCAAGGGCATAGAGCACAACGGACGCCACGGCAAGCGCCAGCATGAATCTGGCGTCCGTGAAGAACAGGTAGATTGCGAGAAGGCCGAGCGTGACGTAGATGGCGGTATTCATCCTGAAATTATAGCCGCGCTATCTTTTTTGTCATGATTCACGGAGATTACTTGCCGCTAATCAAAATTTAGCCTACGATTGATCTATCGAAGACGCCAGCGGCGTCAC
>NZ_JACJJC010000543.1 GCF_016899755.1 Sutterella massiliensis
CTACACATTCATATCGCCCATTGGCACTAAACGCATGGTTCAGGCATTGACCGATACCGTGTGGACAACCTTTCACAAATACGAAGGCGAGCAAATTGGCGAAGGCATGGAAGATGTTATGTCATGGCCTGACTACGAATCCTTTGAACAAAATCTCTTAACCGAATCAGAAAAACCGTCATTACTTGACGAGGTGACATTATGACTATGGCATACGTAGCAGTTGGGGGAAGTGT
>NZ_JACJJC010000054.1 GCF_016899755.1 Sutterella massiliensis
GAAAGGATACGACTGCGTCATCCCGGGCAAGTTGTAAATGCTCTTGCCCAAACAGAACACGGGCTTTCCGGCTTCGAGCGCCATGATGCCGACAGTGCTATTGACGAGCACGACACCACGGCTCGCGGCGATCATTTTGGCGGTATTGCCGTCTTCGACAAAAGTCACCCGCTCCTCAATGCCAAGTTCGCGGGCAAAGCCCTCTATGAAATCGCCGTATCGAATAAGTCCGTTGTCGAGCGGGTGGTTCTTGATCAAGAGCCGTGTCCCGGGCATTGCCGATCGGGCAAACGAAGCCAATACGTCGGCAATTGCTTCCTGCACTCTGACATACGGCGAATAGAGCTGAATCTGACTGTCCGAAACAAGCTGCAGCGGAAAGAAGAAATACGGCGACTTGTTCTTGAAGAAATTGTGAAGTTTTTCTTCCGATAATTTCGCGCGCTTTTTCCTCGTCAAATACCTCGGCAAAATGCCGATGAGCTCGAAAAAGATGTTCGTCGGACGATGCGTACGGTAGTGCCGAAACATCGGCCAAAGGAAGAAGTTGCCTGTGTGATGAAGAATCGCCTTCCAAACCTTGTCGCGAATATCGTTGTCGATGGCGGCCGGCTTCGGATCCTTCAGAGTTTGCGCGAGCTCATGAATTTCGTGCGCACTCGTCGGAAGCGAAGAGCGTCCGTTTACCCCGTTTTCTTCAAGCGTCGAAAAACCGGCACGCAAATAACCTTCTTCAAACACCCAAACACGAATGCCGCGAACGATCGCGAGACGAATGGCTTCCCAGTGCAAAGGGCGCCAATCCCCGTAGACGCAAATATCCGTGATGCCAAGCTCTCGATAAAGCGAGCCGACCCATGCCGGCCACTCGTAAAGATTGCCTCGATAGTTGATGGCTTTGTTGAAGAGGCCCCAGAGAAACACGTCCCCACCGCAGAAATTCACCTTGTGGACAGCAGCGCCCGCAACAGCAAGGTCGCGAGCAAGAAGCTTGAAAAAACCGCTCTGCGGCCCCTGCAGAAGAAGGAAAGAACGCCCCTTAAGCGGAAAACTCGCATTAAATCCCTGCTCGGGAGTACGATTGCCGTTTTCGCCTAACTGCGTGTCGGCTTCTTCCTGCGTGAGTTTCATCTTCTAACAAGCATTAAAGCGCTTACAAAATTAATCTGTCAGCGGTGGAAATTTGAGCATTTTACGGATGCGGAGCGGGTTGGAAAGGGGATCAAGGGTTTATACGAGTGCTCTGAGCGCACAGTACCGTTTTTCGCGCTGTCTTGCCGTTCGTCTCGCCGTTTAAAATGCCCCCTCTTACAGATTCGCCTTCTCGTTCTTTTGTCTTTTTTCTTTAGGGTTTCAAACCATGCGTATTTTCCTCACCGGCGGCATGGGCTTTATCGGCTCTCATACGGCTGTCGCACTTCTAGAAGCCGGCCACGAAGTCACGCTTTACGACAATCTTTCCAATGCGGACAGAAGCGTCTGCGAGCGTATCGCACAGATCACAGGCAACACACCGCTTTTTATTGAAGGGGATATTCGCGACGAAAAAAAGCTTGAAACCGCACTGAAGTCAACGGGCGCCGAAGCTGTCATTCACTTTGCCGGCCTCAAAGCCGTAGGAGAATCAGTCGAAAAGCCTCTGGAATACTATGACAACAATGTTGTCGGAACCGTTCGACTTCTCCAGGCAATGCGAAATGCAGGCGTAACCCGCCTTATTTTCTCTTCATCTTCAACCGTGTACGGCACACCGGAAACGCTCCCGTTGCGGGAAGACTTTCCAACCGGCGAAGCAACGAATCCCTACG
>NZ_JACJJC010000544.1 GCF_016899755.1 Sutterella massiliensis
GAACCAGCGAAAAGCACTTAGCTATAGTTCATCAGATTGGGAAAGCTTTATTCTCTTTGTTTTATTTCCGCATAAATAAAAAGGTTTCCCTCTCTTGTTTCGATAAAGCTGCTTTTCTGGCCTGAGACGCACTGTCAATTCTGCAACATACTGTCACGAATTCTGCTACAATAAGAAAATCGAAGAACCATCAATCAAGGGTGGACGATGGGGCAGATTATTGCTTTTGCAAATC
>NZ_JACJJC010000545.1 GCF_016899755.1 Sutterella massiliensis
TACCCGGACAGGTGGTCGATGCCAAGTCTACCGCCAATTTCGGTGTAGGAGCTTTCCTGCTGGCAGCATGCGAGTACGTACGCTATCTGGAAGCTGGAAGCCAGCCCGACCGCGCTTACTGGTGTAAGCTGGCTTATGACATGGCAGCTCCTGTATTAAGCAACATGGCAAAAGAGGAACTGCAGAAAAACATGCAAGTGGAAGTCAGTCCTACCTGGGACGGACGCGACAAGCC
>NZ_JACJJC010000546.1 GCF_016899755.1 Sutterella massiliensis
ACCACGACCTTCGTCCAGGACCCACTCTTGCCCAGCACCTCAACCTTGGTCTGACGGTGAATCGAGACCACGTTCGCCGAACTCGCAGCAGCCTTCACCTTCACCGCAGTGAAGGCCTTGGCATAGTTATACACCTTGGGCTTCGCAGGAGGCGCGATCACCTTGGTTGAGAGCTTGCTCGAAGGAATCCAGCCGATACCGGCACCGGTGCGCACCTGCTGCCACGACCCAGAGG
>NZ_JACJJC010000547.1 GCF_016899755.1 Sutterella massiliensis
GAGAAGAAGGCCGCGATCACGAAGGAGGTCACCATCATCACGAAGGAGTGGTCGGACAACCTCACGGTCCCGACGCGCATCCTCACCTCGCGGCACGGCGACATGTACCGCATGCGGGCCCAGACCATGGCTCGCGGCGTGCCCCGCTGGATCGACCAGCAGATCGCCAAGCTGTTGAAGGCCTCCACCGGCGGCGCCTTCGCCGTCAACTCCTTCGACGGCGTGCCCTACTTC
>NZ_JACJJC010000548.1 GCF_016899755.1 Sutterella massiliensis
ATGCTGGTTGGCGACGGCGGGCCGCTTCTGGGTAGGCGCGTCTGCGAAACGCAAGAGCAAGCGAAATACTTCGACCCCGTACCGCCAGCCGGCTACCGCGTCGAGCGAGTCACCATAACTGCGGGAGAGGGGAAATGAGCAAAGTGAATTTCGGCATCTTGGTCGGTTTCGTGATCGGGCTTGCGTTCTTCACCTTTCTAGCGCGCTCAATCGAGCCGGAAGGCTGCCGCGATG
>NZ_JACJJC010000549.1 GCF_016899755.1 Sutterella massiliensis
CTCCGCTTCGTTGTGAAAATGCCCGTTCCATCAAGCTCTTGAACCAAATAGATTCTTGTTGCCCTAAATGTGGTTTGTTCTTATTACCGGCGCAAAACTTAAGCAACCAATTACGGGCTGATGAGCAGTTTTTGCGCTTCGTTTTCTTGGCGATTGCCGTAATATTGTTGGCAGTGACCTACATTTATTACCTAAATTTTGTATAATCATCATTACTGATGCATAAACTAAATA
>NZ_JACJJC010000550.1 GCF_016899755.1 Sutterella massiliensis
GTATCGCATTGGTCTTCGGGTCGAGCCGCGCCAGGCCGAAGTTGGTGCTGATCCAGATGTTGCCGGTGCCGTCGGCGCGCAGGCCGTACACGGTATTGTTGGGCAACCCTTGAGCTTCGGAAATGTTGGCAAAGCGCAGATGCCCGGGCGCATCCCCGGGATTCATTATTTTTTTTATTGATACTGCGAGGTTAGAGATCTACACGCCGCCGGTATCGTCGACCAGGATTGAAT
>NZ_JACJJC010000551.1 GCF_016899755.1 Sutterella massiliensis
AGACGAGGACGGCAAGCGCCGCCGTCACCGCCGCGTTGAGAACCGTTTTCATCTTGTTGAAATCCTCATTTCTATTAATTCAAAAATCAGAAGCCAGCGTGCTCACGAACCGAAGCGACGATCAAACGAATCAGTCCATAAAGTAAAAGTAGCCCCAAGAACGTGCAAATCGTAAAAATCCATGGATTTGGATACCGCGATTCGTCTGGAAGCGTCGGCTGTTCAATCGGAAC
>NZ_JACJJC010000552.1 GCF_016899755.1 Sutterella massiliensis
AGTCTATACCCATTGCACCCAGGACTATCATGCTAAATATAAAAAGACTTAGTTCTCTTGTCGGTACAGTTGTCGAGACAACGGGAATAGGTAAAAGATATAAAAATTTAAAGAGTGGCAAATTTGTGGAGACAACAAGAGATAAAATTGCAAAAATTATAAAGAACTTTTTTTCGCGTATTTTAGCTTTAAGCGCTACGAATGCAAAAAATAAAAAAGGGATTCCTGTATAC
>NZ_JACJJC010000055.1 GCF_016899755.1 Sutterella massiliensis
AGATGTGTATAAGAGACAGTAGGCATACGGCCCAAGCTTGAGCGTACGGTAGAGCTCGTCCGTCTCCGTAAAGCTGCTTGCCATCGTCCAGCCCTCACCGGCATCGTTCTCTGGCATTCGGTGAATCGCGTTCGAGATCGTCCGGATCGTCTCGACATCAAGACGGGGCGAAATCAAAAAGCTGTAGTTCGGGTACAAAGCGGAGCTCGCCAGGCACTGGCTGCTCGTCTGTGGACGAAGCGCGGTGGGACGCAGATTCTTGAGCGGATCACTTTCGGGATTCTTCTGGCGCTGCTTCTCCACCCAGCAGGCGCTGATGATCGCGGCGTCGGCGCGTCCATCACGAACCGCTTCAAGGCGCGGCTCGATGGCGAGCCCGAAATAGTCGATGCGCTTGAAGTACTTTTCCGGATCGAACCCGAGGTCGGCGATCTCCTTTTGGATGATGAGCAATCCTTGGAAGCCCATCGGGTGATTGACGGCGATGGTTTTGCCCTTCAGATCGACAAGGCTACTGATGTCCCGATTGTCCGCTCTGACGACGACGAGCGACCCGATGGCATGATCCGGATCCGGCTGAAGCGCCGTGTACACCGTTGCGATGTCGCGCATCCCGAAAGCGAGGTTCCGTCGATAAATTGAGGACCCCGTGATGACGATGTCAGCCTGGCCGGATCGAATGGCGGCATCGATTTCGTCAAGTCCCACTGAATGAACGATGAGCGGCCTCGGCCAAAGCGCTCGCTTGAGCGTTGCAATCGTATCCCTCAGAAGCTGCGGGGCGCTCTCCGGGTCAGTGAACTCCGTGCCGTAGATGCGAACTGGCACCCGGCTTCTGTCCAAAAAAACGCCGTACTCGATCGGCTCCGCTGCGGCAAGCCCGCATCCCAAGCAGCCGGCCGTCAGAAGGCTGGCAGCTGTCGTCATGAACGACCAGATGTTTTCTCCGAAGGCGGGCGATTGGACGGACGGCATCTTCATTTGCGGCTCCTGATGCCGGAATGATGCCGAGGATTTCGGAGCGCGTAAATAGCGCAAAGCCTGCCGTTGCGCCCCGACAAACTACGCGCGTACTCATTTTCGGAGCATAAAAGCAAGCAATACTGAAGGCCGCTTTGCTTCGGCCCGAGCATTCCCGTTTCGACGACCACAAAAAGGAGAGCGTCATGTTTGCGTCTCGAAGAAACCTTCTCAAAGCACTCGCCGTTGCGCCCGTTGCAGCCGGCGCAGCCTCGGTTCATGCAGCACCCACCGGCATGCCCCGCAAGTGGGATCAGGAATTCGACATCGTCATCGTCGGCGCGGGCGGGGGCGGACTGGCCGCTGCCGCCTATGCGCGCGAAGCAGGACTGTCGACCGTCATCTTGGAAAAAACGATGCTCGTCGGCGGGTCGACGCTGCTTTCCGGCGGACAGTGGTCCGTTGCGGACTCCGCCGAACAGCGCGAGCGAGGCATCAAGGACGCCGACGATATCTTCCTCAAAGACATGCTCAAGACGGGGCAGAACAAGAACGACCCCGATCTTGTCAAGGCAATGGCGGCCTCTAGCCGAATCGTCTACGAATTCGTCACCCAAAAGCTGAACACGAAGCCCGATACGGTTACGGCGGTCTCCGGCATGAGCGTGCCACGCGCTCATCACTTCGTCCCCTCGAAGCTCATCAAGGCTCTTTTCGACTGGGACAAGTCCCAAAAGGTCGTTTTCCTCATGAAGACGGCGGCCGAGAGACTTGTCTGGGA
>NZ_JACJJC010000553.1 GCF_016899755.1 Sutterella massiliensis
CAGCTGCAGCTTCTACCAATATTTTATGCCATGCCTGAGCCTTTTCCATTTCTTCAGCAGGAATTTCTTCAATCGTCGGCTCACCGCCTTCCGGTTTCCAAGAATATTTTTTCATTAAAAGTACATCAATCAACGAATTAAAATCGGGACCTGTACTGATAGGATATTGCACTGGCACCACCTTGGAACCATAATTTTCCTTCAATTGCTCCAGCACACGATCAAAATCACAT
>NZ_JACJJC010000554.1 GCF_016899755.1 Sutterella massiliensis
GAGTCGCGCTCGCAATGGCTTCTTCGACGCTGCCACTCAGGCAACTCGCATGGTCGAGCTCGGCGCCCACTCGAGCGAGGTCGTGGGCGCGATTTACCACGTGCACCAGTTGCTGAACGGCGTCGCCCAGCGCTACGCGCAAGATCTCGCGAGCTACGAAAATACCGAGATGTTGCTGCGCACGGGCCGTGAGCGCGGGCGCGAGTGGCGCGCATTCAGTGAGGTGGTGCGG
>NZ_JACJJC010000555.1 GCF_016899755.1 Sutterella massiliensis
AGCTTACGCATGGTTGCTGCCGCGGCTTCTCTGAGGGCAGCGTCGCGCTCTGCCTGCAAACGCTCCTTCGTCGCTTCCAGCGTCCGCACCTCTGCTCGTAGCTGTTCAATGAGGGACTCACTCTTTTCGAGTTTCTTTTCAGCGGCAGCGAAAACCTCAGCCGCCTCATCGCGCACTTTCTTGGCTTCCAGTTTTTCAAACGCCACACTGTCCTTGGTCTTTTGGCGTTCG
>NZ_JACJJC010000556.1 GCF_016899755.1 Sutterella massiliensis
GGAATGTCTGAGTCGTCCGCATGCCTGATGCTGATTTCCGCCCAACAACGACGGCGCAGAATGTCCTCGGTGCTGTTCGGGTCCAGTGTTGCAATCTTGGGACAACCAAACGCTTCGTTCTCGAATCCAATGGTGCCGTAGGCGCTCTGTACCCAAAAAACCTCGACCTTCATGGGTTTCGCGGCGTGGAGATCGTTCGGCGTGAGATCGAGTGCCGGCAAAGCCTTAAT
>NZ_JACJJC010000557.1 GCF_016899755.1 Sutterella massiliensis
GGCTTATCCCACAGCCATTTTGATCTCATTGCAGAAATTGCATGGACCCTTATTTGGCACGGATAAGACTTCTGAAGTTCATTCTGGCCCGAATGCTTAAATCCGCATTCATTAAACAGGTCTTAGAGATTAGTGGAGCGGCCCTCTCGTTCTATCGGTAACCTGGAAAAGCTGCCTTGTGTGAGAAATGGAGCTTGTGATGTCAAAGAATAAAATTGTGCCGATTAGAT
>NZ_JACJJC010000558.1 GCF_016899755.1 Sutterella massiliensis
CCTAATGAGCGTCACGACCGCAAGCGATCGGGAACGCTTCGAAGGCGTCTGGCTTCTTTGCGCGAAGACCGACGGCTCTCCCCTGCCGCCGCAGTCGTTGAATGCCTACGGCTTAATGCAAGGCATGCCCGCCAAAGCGGACCTTCACTTCGAACTCCTCACGGGGCTCGATCAAGATGCGGAAGATGGGAACGAACCCGTTGGCGACCAGGCGACGACGTCGATTGCCG
>NZ_JACJJC010000559.1 GCF_016899755.1 Sutterella massiliensis
TGCAACACATGCGGGGCGAAAACCGACGGTTTCGCTCTGTTGAGCTGGATCACCGGTTGGGATCTCAATACAACGGTCAATGCCGTTGGCGCCTATCTAGGCATGACGGCCGGCCGCATTCCGAGTCCGATCCGAATGGATGCGGGCAAACGCGTGTTCCGCAAATACGCCCGACTCGTCGAGGTGGGGAACGCGCCATATCGGTTCGACCGCAACGCTCAGGACAGTC
>NZ_JACJJC010000560.1 GCF_016899755.1 Sutterella massiliensis
CGCCGAAATAGCGCGAATGTGCCTTTTCGCCATGCACCACCAATACGGCACTGCGGATTTCATCGCTGTAAGCCAAAATGGGCATATTGAGAAGTGAAAGCGAGGAAGTGACGTTCCACCCCAGACCTGAATTGATGGAACGGGAGTGATAGCCACGCTTCGTTTTATAATAGTCATAATAATCCTTCATAAATTGTGGCGCGTCATCGGCAGGTTGGGGATTCATCAC
>NZ_JACJJC010000561.1 GCF_016899755.1 Sutterella massiliensis
GAGTTACTCCATGTGCGGTAGGGAACCGCTGAATGAGTGACCGGCCCGGGGCTTGCGCCGCTGCGGGCCGGCTGGAACCCGGTCGGAACACCTTGCTCGGGTGCCCGCGGGGTGCAGCTTTTATACCAGCGACACCCCCATACCGCAACCAAAAAACCCAATAACGGCGCGGGTTTCAGCGCGTTTTAGGGTACATGAACCGCGTCAAGTCAATGCTTGACATCCGGCT
>NZ_JACJJC010000562.1 GCF_016899755.1 Sutterella massiliensis
GAAGAAGCACGCGTGCTATCCAGTTCTTCGTTCGCGAAAATCCAACAACACTCAGACAGTCGCCGAGTGCAGAAAGTACAAGACTATATCAACCAGCATTACAAAGAAGAAATCCGGCTGAACCAACTGGCAGATATGGTCGGAATGACCGAAGTATCGTTCAGCCGCTTCTTTAAACTCCGCACGGGCAAAAATCTGTCCGATTACATCATTGACATCCGTCTGGGAC
>NZ_JACJJC010000056.1 GCF_016899755.1 Sutterella massiliensis
AGATGTGTATAAGAGACAGCTATCAAATGGGGCTTGATTTGACAACGGCTGTAAGGATGTATCTGAAGGAGATCGTTCGATCGAACCATCTTCCTTTCGTTCCGACGGCAGACCCGTTTTACAACAAAGCCAACATTGCCTATCTGGAAAGGCCTTGGAGGATGTTCGTCGCGGCCACAAGGTTTCTCAGCATGCTCTGTTGAAGGAGTAATGAAATGATTCTTGCGTGGTACGACGATGCCTGGTCTCAATATGTTGAGTGGCAGGCTAACGATAAGAGAATCCTCCGCAAGATTAATTCCCTAATTGAGGACGCGTTACGCCATCCGACGGAAGGCATCGGGAAACCAGAAGCCTTGAAATATTCATTAAGTGGCGCTTGGAGTCGAAGAATTTACGAGGAGCACCGGCTGGTCTATGTTTTTGATAAAACGACTCTGACCGTTGTTTCTTGTAAAACGCATTATTCGGATTCGCTATAAGTCTTTAGCGGGAATGCGGCTTCCTTTTCCCGAGCAACACAATCATCTTTCTTCGGCAAGGAGATTGCTCTGTCTTGGAGCGAGCCTCCTTGCCTTAATTGAGACTCCCCGCCGTGACGGGGATTCTTGTCCCCATCCTCATCACGGAGGTTTATTCATCCGACCCGACTTCGGTTTTTCCGGCGAGGCCGCTTGGAAGCGGTTGCTGACCGGCTGTCGCCGAAGACACGGATGATTCTGGCGTGCTGCCGCCTCTGGCGAAAGGCCGCAGCGAATGACGGCTCCTGCGTGGATTTCGACAAGTCGATTTCCCGATTTGGCTGCTTTAGGTCATAAGCAAGACCGGCATGCTTTAAGAGCGTCTCCACACTCGCCCATTTCTTGCGAATCAGGCACGGATCATGCTGACCTTCAACGACGCACATGGCCAAAAAGGCGCTGTACGCGTCTCGCTGAACAATGACGTCACCTACTCGCGCCCACCGCTGACTGAGCGGCTTCTTCTCATAAGTTTCCGTCACATGGTTGTATTGAGAGAGTCGGAGATGACGACAGGGAAGATCAACGAATTCCGCTCCGCTGGCGCTTTCAGCCTTGCTGCGTATGCGCTGAATCAACGATGCCGTGCCGTTTCGACCGACACTCTTTCCAAAGTTCATTTGAAAGCTGACATAGCTGTTCTTCTCACATTTGACGGTGCCGCCGAGTTGAATGATCGTGTTCGCGATCAGACCGTGGTCGGTCTTCCGCGTTTCACGCTCGCGCCGGTAGATTTCCGCCAGTTTCAGTTTGAGCGCTTCGTAGCGCTTTGAATAGTTCCAGATACGACGCCCTTTCTTGACGACGCCGTTCTTTTCGTAGTTGTCGGGATTGGTTGCCCGGCGAGACCGATCCATCTCGCGCAGAATCCGTGCTTTCTCTGCTGCATGGTCTTCGCTTCTGGGCGACGAACGCAGCAGTGCGACACCATTCTCAGAAACAAAAGCAATCTTCGAAGGCCCAGGATCGATCCCGACCCACGCCGATTTCGGCGCTGGGATGTAGCGGACCGGTGCAAGTCCCTCCAGCACAAGCTGCAGGAAGTAGCGCATGCGACCGCGAATCACTCGGCGCACTACGCGGCAATACTTGACTTTTCGCGGCTTGCTCGGATCCGTAGGATCGCAGAGCGCTTCAGTAGCGTAGGCTGTCGTCGGAACGACCACCGG
>NZ_JACJJC010000563.1 GCF_016899755.1 Sutterella massiliensis
ATACGTGGGCGCGAGATAGCGATGATTTTTCAAGAGCCAATGAATTCTCTGAAACCGGTATATACCATCGGTAAGCAGCTGGTCGAACCGTTGATTCTGCATCAGGGTATGACGCGGGATCAGGCCCGTAGGCGGATGCTGGAGCTGCTGTATCGTACTGGCATTCCCGAGCCACACAATCGCTTCGACGACTTCCCGCATATGCTATCCTGTGGACAACGTCAACGTG
>NZ_JACJJC010000564.1 GCF_016899755.1 Sutterella massiliensis
GGACGGCGTGACATTGAACCGTGCCGAAAACGCGACCCTGAAGAATGTGAAAGTTATTACGACCAAAGGTGGCGATAACCTGAAGATGATGGGGGTAACCAACATTACCGTAGTAGATAAGAAGTACGAAAAAATCGGAAATAAAGCCGAGTCTTATAAATTCTGATTGTTTGATTCTTAAATAACTTTCATAATTAGCTTATACACCATAGAGGGCACAGAGTAGCAC
>NZ_JACJJC010000057.1 GCF_016899755.1 Sutterella massiliensis
TTCGACGATACGGTTCCGAACGAAGGCAGTTTCTACGCCTGCCGTCTCTGGCCGCGCGTTCATTACTGCATGGGCGGTCTAGCCATCAACACGAAGGCTGAGGTCCTTTCGACCGACCTCGACGTGATTCCTGGTCTTTATGCTGCCGGCGAAGTAACCGGCGGCGTGCACGGCATGGTACGCCTCGGCACGGTATCGATCGCTGACTGCCTCGTCTTCGGCAGAGTGGCCGGGCGAAACGCTGCAATGCGGAAAGCGTGAGCGCAGATCGAAAATAACATTTAACCAATATTGACGATCGGAAAGGCCTGGATCACCACCTCCGGGCCTTTCTTAACTAAGTTCGAAGCTGTTGCCAAAAGAAGTCGTCACCGCAGGACTTCGATCTGGAGAAATTGCCGTAAACGATCATTGGGTCAACAAGCGCCAGGCAGCGATTCAAAAGCTGCTCTACAGACTCCTTGAACTCATCATGCTCGGCAAACTTCGTCACGCTAACAGCGAAAGCGGCGTCAGCAGAAGGACTAAAGACTACGTAGACCAGGTCATCCTAGCCGCTCGCTTCACCGATATCGAAGAAGACATCCGAAGAGTTCCAGTGCACCACGCTGGAAGAGTTCTTGAAGCACTGGCAGGAAAAGAGCGTTGCGGAAAGCGTTATCAAAATCTGCACGTCTATGCGCGGGCTCGGCCGCAATGTTCGACGGCGCTTTGACGCTGGAGATTCCCTGAATCTCGCGTTCGCTTTAGAGCCGTTGTCACCAATGAAGTCGGCAAAGTGCTCCTGAGGGCTGAACTGAAACCGACAGCGCTCGTCAATCGCGCTTGCCGCAGTTACAAACTTGGCGTAATGGAAAAAATGTCCACCGGAGTCTGTCTTTTTCTCCTCGCGTCGAACGAGTTGACGAACTGACTGAAGTTGACATCAACACCATCCAGGAGCGGTTTAAAGAGCTTACTGTTATGTCCTGGATAACTGGTTCTCGAAGAAATGAAAAAAAAGCAGAAGGAAGCTAAACCCGTCAACGAAGCGAACACGTCGGAACAGTGATACGCTGCTAGTGAGAACTTGCCCAACTCCGCGTACAGACTTAACACCAATTCTGAGATTGGACGGTCGAGAGGCAAGGAATGGAAGCCGCGTGGCAGTATCTTCACCGGAGGTTATCCACTCAGATGAAGGATTTGGGCGGGTTCGCAGCTTATCAGGCGCTTATGAAAAACGGGCGCCGTCAGTCAGAACTCATAAGACACGAAACTAGCCTGTCCGGCGGCCACTCGCATTGGCGTAGGTCGAAGTGACGCGTTCAAATCGAAGACTGTGCACTGCAAAAAACGCAGCGACCCGATTTTCCGATGAATTGATATTAGCTGAACCGCCTGTGCAACAGTCCTTTCCGAGAGATTAACCGAATTTCAGGCGGATTTAAAACCGATTTCGGTTTCGCATCTGACCCGATCCCCGCCCAATCAAAAGAAAAACTCGCCCTCAATATTGATCTCTCATCATTCAACGAGGGTATCTGATAAAATAGGACACGGAAATAACCATTTCCGCTACTTATTTTTGCTTTCCGCTTCTTTTCCGGAAACGAGGGCGAAACCTTATGTCTTTTGAGATTTCCGCTGTTCCTGCCGCGCACGCAGCTGCCGTCGGTCCGGCAGCTTCAGCCGATCCGGCACAAAACGCCGGCGTTCTATATTTGCTGACGCTTGGAACGAAACAAAGTCGGGAAAAAGTCAAGCGCCTCCTCAATGCGGTTGCTCAGG
>NZ_JACJJC010000058.1 GCF_016899755.1 Sutterella massiliensis
GCCAAAGGCGCAGCCGTTGTCGCCCGCCTGGTTCTCATGGCGAACAAAGAGCGGCCCGACATTCCCTTCCAGATTGTCGAAACGCGTCAGACCTTTGCGTCTGCGCTGCGCGCACTAGCGCTCCCCGGCGAGAAGCCGGGTTCGGCTTTCAAAGGCGAGCAGTCCTTCCGCAACATCCGTATTCGACCCGCGTCGTTTGAAGTCAAAGAAATCTACCGCAACACGTCGGTGCTCCTCGCGCCCTCTCTTTGGTACGAAAGCTGGGGGCGCGTCGCCACGGAGGCCGTCATGAACGGCATCCCGGTGCTCGCGTCGAAGAGTGGCGGTCTCCCCGAAGCGGTGAACGGCGGCGGCATTGTTCTCGATGCCCCGGCCGAATGCGGGACGACTGAAGAGCGCAAGAAGTGGCTCACGCTCCCGAGCGAAGAAAGCTGCCGTCCGTGGGCGGACGCCCTATATCGACTCTACGACGAGCGCGACTCGTCCTATTGGCAGAGCCGCTGCGCACAGGCTGCGAGGGAAAATTCGCCCAATGCCTGTGCAGTGAAGCTTCTGAAGGCAATCGGCCCCCTGCTCGAAAAACTCGCCGGAAACGGTGACTTCACAAACAAGGGTTCCATGCGCCTTGACGACTGAATTTTCGTCCGGGCGAGCACTTCGATGGCATCAGGGGACGAATTCGACCGGCTTCGTCCCCGCTGATCCGCTTCCGAGCGGCTTTTACGGCAGAAGGACCTGTCCTTTTGCGCCAGACAAACAGATTCGTTCCTCTGTCTTCTGGAAATTGAAATCACACACCGGCCGATCGATCTCATGTGCGTTCTACTCAAGTGCGTTCTACTCAAGTATGTTCTACAACGAATCGGCTTTGTGCCGCTGGCTTTCCGATTAGTCAAGTTGGCCGACAAGCATCAGCTTGCAGCAGACGTCCGACGGCAGCGACGAGAAACATTCGCCGGGGCGCAGCGCGGCGCCTGCGCCCGCTCTGCTATCATGCGCATCCGAAGCAAGCGGTGCCTTCGCGCACTTACGCAGCTTTATCTGCCGGTCGATGCCTTTTCTCTGCAGACGCCCGACCCAGATGGAGCGGCTTTTCGAGGTCGGCTGCTGATTCGGCGTTTTCCTCTGCGACGCGAATCGGCAATCGACATGGGAAACGGTTGCGCGAACGGTCACCCCTTGCTTCCTTTTCCTGCCTATCTCACCTCGTCCCGCCTCCTCTCCTATCTTCTCTTCTCGTCTGCCGTTGACGGGGGCGTCGCGTTTTTTCGCGAAATTGCACTCAAAGCCTTGCGCCAAGGCCCGGATCCTGGGCTGCAAAGAACACAGCGGCTCCGAGAAGTGCGAGCACTGCGATTGAAAGCACGAGCGGCAATGCCAGCTCTTTGAGCAGCGATGACACGCTCGCACCCAACCCTTGCGCAGACACGACAAGACACAGATGTGCGGGCGTGACGAATTGCGCAAGAAAACCTGCTGCAATGACACCGAAAGCGGCCAAAGACGATCCCGGTGCGATGGCGACGGCAAGCGGCATCGAAATCGCAACCGACGCAAGACTGACGCCGGTGATGAAGCTGACGGCAAAGGCGGTAACAAGAACGGAAACAAAAGGCGGCATGCCGAGCATTGAAAGGAATTGAGCCGCCGCATCGACAAGACCGCAAGCATGAACGGCCGCCGCAAACCAAAGCATGAACGCCACCTCCGCAATGA
>NZ_JACJJC010000059.1 GCF_016899755.1 Sutterella massiliensis
GCATTGCTAAGGGTATTTCATTCATCGACAATGTTTCGACGCGTGACGACATCACGGGCTCCGAAGACTGTACCTGGCTCTGTCGGGAAGTCCGCTCGCACGGCGGCAAAGCAGGCTTCTACATTTTCGGATGTAATGAGCACGGACATCATCGCGGCGACTTTTGCATTCAGGACGAGCAAAGTCTTCCGGAAGCTTTTGAAATGGACAGGCGCTTCGTACTGATGAAGAACGGACTGCAGACCACGCCTGTTGTTTGAGTCGTTTTAAATTTAAAATCGCATCGCCCGCTTCGCGGTCGGTGCGGCGCAGGCAGATAGGGGAGCAACTTGAAGGGAGATGCGTATGAGAGACAATCGCTGGTCGAGTGACGCTTGGGATCTGCCTGCCGCTCGGGATCCGCTCTATGTCTACTTGGCTAAAAGGCTCGAGGAACTGATCGAGAGCGGACATTGGAAGAAAGGCGAAATGCTGCCGAGCGAGATAAAACTCGCGGAACTTTTCAAGGTATCGCCCGGTACGGCAAGGAGCGCCCTCAAAATTCTGACGGAAAAGGGCGTTCTGCTTCGGCGGCAGGGCAAGGGCACTTTCGTTGCCGACTACGAAGAGGATTCGAAAAATGCGCTGTTCCGGTTCGTGCGCCTCGTGCCGGACGACAACTTGCCGCGAGTTCCAACCCGGACGACGCTAGAACTCTTCGAAGTCGTGCCGGCGGATCGCAAGCAGGCTGAGCTTCTCGGCGTCGATCCCTTTGCTGACCTGATCCACGTGAAGCGGGCGCACTTCATACGCTTGAGATCTAGGGACGAATGTGTGAGCTTGGACGAGCACTTTCTCGTTCGGCGACTCTTTCCGACGCTGACCGCAGAAAAGATGGCGCACCATAAAGAGCGGCTTCTCTATGCTTTTTATCAGAAGTCCTGTGGTGTGACGATTACCAACTACTCCGAGACGGTAAGGGCGGAACTCCTCGCTGAAGATCTCTGCGCTCGCTACGGCTTTTCTTATCCGATGCCCGTTATAGTCGGTCGGCGAATCGCAAGGACGTTCAACAACATCGCCGTTGAGCTCCGACTACAGCATTACACGACGAACCACTATCACTTCACGTTCGATTTCTAAGAGCGTTTCACGAAGTTGTTCGACGCTTCCGGACGGTTCGGGTGGCTTAGTCTATTGGGTTCGGGACGCCCCGTGAGCGTCGTGTTCAGCTTTACTTGTCCGATGTCCGAAATTTCGTTCAGTTTTATACGTCCTCAACTGTTCAGGTATTAACGTCACGTAACAGTGCTGCGCACGATGGGCCTTATATCCTCCCCCGGGGAGAGGTTTTACGACCCGTTCGATAAAAAACTCGGCCCGAATAGAGGCAGGGCCGAGTAGGAAAACGAAAAGACGCTCTTGCTGTCAAATGCAAGGGGTACGATTAAAGCCGAGCCCTTGCCCTGTGCCGCTTACTTACCAACGGAAGAAGGCTTTCGTGACGTCCCAGGCGGCTTTCTGGAGCTTCAGCGTGACTTCGGGCGGCAACGGCTTCTCGCAGCCGCCCGGAAAGGTATTCCCTTCAAGCGATTCCTTCATCAGCGTCGACCAGATGACTGCACCCGCAAGATAGGAACCGGCGGCAGTCGGATGAGAATGATCCGGCATGATAAGGTCGATCTCCG
>NZ_JACJJC010000005.1 GCF_016899755.1 Sutterella massiliensis
CAAAACGCCTGCATCGCAGCCAGCTGCGACTTCAAGTCGCTCTTCTGAGCCGCACTACTGACACGGCAGTAAACGATTGTCAGCTTCTTTTCGGGTTCCAGACCGAAGATTTTTCTGACATCGGATTCGTCAAAATAGCGATGTCCCGATGCCAGCCTTTTTGCCCGTATCTTGCCTTCTGTCTCCCATCGACGGACAGTTGAAGGAGATCGGCCGATACGTTTTGCAAATTCACTAATACGATATATCTTGCTCATAATGAGCAATTTTATTTACAAATAAACGAAATATCAAAAGCAGCAGGAATCTCCGCAAGTTTTTGCCTGGGCCTAAGCGGGCTGTCGCCGGGTCTTTTCGCCAAGGCGCTCGGCGGCGCGCTCGACGATAAAGCGCGCGCAGGCGCTCTTTGCGGCCGGTCCGAAGCGAAGAGGCGCTTCCAGGCCGCGAGCGATCCAGGCGACGGCGTTCCCGGGCGCGTCGAGCGCGCTTCTCGCATCGTTGGCGACGATAAAGTCGATCCCTTTGCGTTCTAGCTTCGCCGCTGCATAAGCAAAAAGCGCTTCATCATCGGCCGTCTCCGCGGCAAAGCCGCCCGTCACTGCCGCACGTCCGCTTCGGGCGACCTCAGCGAGGATGTCGGCGTTTTCCGTCCACGCAATGCTGGCAAAGGGCGTGGGGGCGCAGCGCTCGTTGTCGGGTGCGGGCTTTACTTTTTTGATCTTGACGCTCGAGGCGCTCTTCGGGCGCCAGTCGCAGACCGCTGCCACGCCGATAAAGAGGTCGACTGCGGGGCGATCGGCCGCTTCGGGGGATTGCAGCGCTTCGAGCCGCTCGAAAACGGCGCGCAGCATGTCGTCGGCCGAGACGACATGCGTCGTGCGGATGCCGAAGGGATCGGTGAGCGACGTCGGGCCCGCGACGAGTTCGACTTCGGCGCCCGCATCGCGCGCCGCGCGCGCAATGGCGTAGCCCTGACGGCCGCTCGAGCGGTTCGTGATGCCGCGCACGGGGTCAATGGCTTCGAACGTGGGGCCGGCGGTGACGAGCACGCGGCGTCCTTTGAGAACCTTCGGCGCAAAGAACCCGAGGAGCGCATCGAGCGCGGCTTCGGGTTCGGTCATGCGGCCGCTGCCGAGGTCGCCGCAGGCCTGAAAACCCGCATCGGGTCCGATGAAGTGCGCGCCGGCGGCTTTCAACTGCGCCACGTTGCGCTGCGTGGCGGCGTTTGTCCACATGTGCACGTTCATGGCGGGCAGAAAGACGATGTCGGCGCGGCGCGCCGCGATGAGCGTCGAGACGAGGTCGTCGGCGATGCCGTGTGCGGCCTTGGCAAGTATGTTGGCCGTGGCGGGCGCGACGATCATGAGGTCGCATTTGGCGAGCTCGATGTGCGGCATCGCGCCGTCGGGGCCGGGTGTCCATTCGGTGAGCGCCACGGGGTGTCCGGAGAGCGCCTCAAACGTGACGGCGCCAACGAAACGCGTCGCGTTCTCGGTCATCGCAACGCGCACTTCTGCGCCCGCGCGAACGAGGCCGCGCACGAGCGAGCAGACTTTGTAGAGCGCGATGCCGCCCGTGGCGGCAACGGTGATTTTTTTGCCCGCAAGGGGCTTCTCGAGAGCTTCGTTCATCGCTCGGGCAGTTGTAGTCGAAAAAAGCTTGCAGCGCTGTCGGCTCGGAAGCGGCGCCGCAAGCGCACATTATCGGCAAAAAAGCGGCCGCCCGAGGCTGGGAATCGCTTCGGGCGGCGCGGTTGGGTTGTCTGCGGCGTTTAGGAGAATCGCAAGGCGCTTCGCTCTTCACCTATCGGTCTCGAGCGACACCGAGGAGCTCGTCCAAAACGAGTCCCGCCGCCCCTGTGCAGATGGCGATATCGGCCACGTTGAAGGCCGGCCAGTGCCAAGTCTGCCAATAGAGATCGATAAAGTCGACCACGTACCCCGAAAGCGCGCGGTCGATGAGGTTGCCTGCCGCACCCGCCGCAATGAGCGTGAGCGAGAGACTGAAGAGCCACTTGCCGCCGTGCTTCCAAAGAAGCCGCAGCACGAAAACAACGACGGCAGCCGCGAGAATCGTGAAGAACCAGCGCTGCCAGCCGCCTGCGTCGGCGAGAAAAGAGAAAGCGGCGCCGCGGTTGTGCGCGAGCACGAAGTTAAAGCCCGGCAGCACCGGCACCACGTCGCCCGGGTCGAGCGCGCGCTCGAAGTAGAACTTCGTCGCCTGATCGAGCACGACGATGAGGAACCCGAAGAAGAACCAGAGACTGAAGCGAAGCGGATTCGGATCGCTTCGGCCTGCCGAGGCAGCCGTTCGCTTTCTCGCCGCGCCGGGCGCGCGCTGCGCGCCCGACTGGCTTCGCTTGCCGTTCGTATTGCCGCTAGCCATGCTTCAAGAAAGCGTTAGGCAATGCGGCGCACTTCGCCCGAACCGAAGAGGTTCGAGATGCAGCGCGGGCAGATCGTCGGGTGTTCGGCGTTTTCGCCGACGCCCTCGACGTAGTGCCAGCAGCGTTCGCACTTCTTGGCTTCGGCCGCGTGCACTTCGACGCTCGTCGTGCCGTCTTCGGACTTCTCGAGCTTGATGCCGCTCATGATCATCACGAAGCGAAGCTCATCGCCGAGCGAGGCGAGCATGTCGTAGAGCTCGGCCGGTGCCTTGAGCGTGCCGACGGCCTGCAGCGACGAACCGATCGTACCCTTGGCGCGTTCGTCTTCGATCGCCTTCTGCACGTCGGCGCGCACCGCGCGGATCTTGGCCCACTTCGAGAGAAGCGCTTCGGCGTCCGCGACGGCGGGCAGCGGCTCGAACGTTTCCGTAAAGATCGTCTCGCTTTCGTTGGGCGAGAAGACCTTGAAGGCTTCTTCGGCCGTGAAGGAGAGGATCGGCGCCATCAGGCGCAGGAGCGTCTTCGTGATGAGCCAGAGCGCGGTCTGCGCGGAGCGGCGCGCAGCGCTCGTCGGCGCGGTCGTGTAGAGACGGTCCTTGAGCACGTCGAGGTAGAAGCTCCCGAGGTCGGTCGAGGCGAAGGTCTGCAGGAGCGACACCACATTGTGGAAGCGGCAGTCCTTGTACTCGGCGAGCACCTTCTGCTGGAAGTCTTCCGTGAAGGCGACGGCCCAGCGGTCGAGTTCGAGCATCGCTTCGAGCGGCACGGCGTCCTTCTTGACGTCGAAGTCCGACGTGTTGGCGAGCAGGAATCGCAGCGTATTGCGGATGCGGCGATAGCTTTCGACGACGCGCTTGAGAATCGTCGGCCCAATGCGCAGTTCGCCCGAATAGTCGGTCGAGGCGACCCAGAGGCGGAGGATTTCGGCGCCGAACTTGTCGCTGATTTCTTGCGGACGAACGATGTTGCCCTTCGACTTCGACATCTTTTCGCCCTTTTCGTCGACGCAGAACCCGTGCGTGAGGAGCTGGTCGTACGGAGCGCGGCCGTCGAGCATCGCGGCGATGAGAAGCGAGGAGTGGAACCAGCCGCGGTGCTGGTCGGAGCCTTCCAGGTATAGGTCGGCCGGGAAGCCGAGGATATCCTTGTGCGAGCCGCGCATCACGGTGTAGTGGGTCGAACCCGAGTCGAACCAGACGTCGAGAATGTCGGTCGACTTCACGTAGTCCTTGGCTTCTTCGCCGAGGATCTCTTCGGCCGTCACCTTGCTCCAGGCTTCGATGCCGCCCTTTTCGACGATGTCGGCCGCCTCATCCATGATTTCGAGCGTGCGCGGATGGAGTTCGCCCGTCACCTTGTGCAGGAAGAAGGGCAGCGGCACACCCCAGTTGCGCTGGCGCGAGATGCACCAGTCGGGACGGTTTTCGATCATCGAGTAGAGGCGGTTGATGCCCCACTGCGGGAAGAACTTCGTCGCCTTCACGGCGCGCAGCGCCGTTTCGCGCAGCGTTTCGGGCTGCGCAGGGAGGCCGAGCACGCTCTTCGTGTCTTCGTCGGGCGCATCCATGCGCACGAACCACTGCGAGGTGGCGCGGTAGATGAGGGGGGTCTTGTGGCGCCAGCAGTGCATGTAGCTGTGCGTCATCTTGCCGTGCGCGAGGAGGTTGCCCGCAACGGTGAGCGCGTCGAGAATCTTCGGGGCGGCCTTCCAGATGTTGAGGCCGCCAAAGAGCGGCAGCTCGTCGCAGTAGAAGCCGTCGCCCTTCACGGGCGTGAGAACCTCTTCGTTCGTCATGCCGTGCTTCTTGCACGAGACAAAGTCGTCAACACCGTAGGCGGGTGCCGAGTGCACGATGCCGGTGCCGGCCGTCGCGTCAACGTAGTCGGCGAGATAAACGGGCGAGAGACGCTTGTAGCCCGCGTCCATGTCGTAGAGCGGGTGCTTGAAGCGCAGCATCTCGAGCGCGGCGCCCTTGCACTTGGCGACGGTCGCGCCTTCGAGGCCGTAGCGCTTGAGCGCCGCTTCGGCGAGCGCCTCGGCGAGGATAAGGTACTTTGCGTCGGTTTCAACGAGCACGTAGTCGAGCTCGGGATGCACGTTGAGCGCCTGGTTCGACGGGATCGTCCACGGGGTCGTCGTCCAGATCACGATGAAGCAGGGCTTTTCGAGCTTCTTGCCGAAAGCGGCTTCAACGCGCGGTTCGTCTTCTTCGTAGAGACGGAAGGCGACGTCGATCGTGTCGGAGGCGACGTCCTTATATTCGACCTCGGCTTCGGCGAGCGCGCTCTGGCAGTCGAAGCACCAGTTGACGGGCTTCAAACCACGGTAGACGTAGCCCTTTTCCACGACGCCCTTGAGCGCGCGGATTTCGGCCGCTTCCGTGTCGTAGCGAAGCGTTCGGTACGGATTTTCCCAATAGCCGAGAACGCCCAGGCGCTTGAAGTCGGCGAGCTGCAGCTTCGACTGTTCCATCGCGTATTCGCGTGCCAGGCGCTGCATTTCGTCAACGGGCAGGTTCTTGCCGTGGAGCTTTTCGATCTGCACTTCGATCGGCATGCCGTGGCAGTCCCAGCCGGGCACGTAGGGGGCCTGGAAGCCTTCGAGCGTCTTTTCCTTGAGGATCATGTCCTTCAGGATCTTGTTGATCGCGTGCCCGACGTGAATGGCGCCGTTGGCATAAGGCGGGCCGTCGTGAAGAATGAACTTCTTGGCGTCGCGGCGCGCATCGATGATGCGCTCGTAGATGTGCTTCTCATCCCATTCGCGAATCCATTCGGGTTCGCGCTTCGGGAGGTTGCCGCGCATCGGGAACGGGGTATCCGGCAGGTTGAGCGGATACTTCTTGGCGGCGTCGGCCGCCTGGGCTTCTTTGGTCATAGTTGTCTCCTGGCCCCCTCGGGCTCTTCAGGTGAAGCAGTGCGGAACGCTTTCTGGGGCGGAAAAGCCGCGCCGGCGGGCGTTCCTTTCGGGCACGCTTCTTGGGTTTGCTCGTGCTTTAAGGCTTGAAAATGCCATCCCCGGGCGTACACCCGAGAATGCGGCGCGCACGAAGGGCGTCGCTTTCAATGGCAGCTCGAAGTTCTTCGATGCTGCCGAATTTCTTCTCGTCGCGCAGCTTCTCAACGAAGTGCACGCGCACATATTTGCCGTAGGCGCTCCCGGACCAGTCGAAGACGTGCGTCTCAAGGAGCCAGCGGCGCTCGTTCGTGACGGTCGGCTTGATGCCGATCGAGGCGACGGCCGGTCGAATCGAGGGGCCGAGCCCTTCGACGCGAACGGCAAAGACGCCCGTGACGGCAGGGCGTGCACGGCTGCCGGGCGGAATCGGCGCGAGGTTCAGGGTCGGGTAGCCGAGCGTGCGGCCGAGCGCCGCGCCGTGAATGACGCGGCCGGCCATGGTGTAGCGGCGCCCGAGCATGAGGTACGCCTCGTAGAGGTCGCCCTTGGCAAGTTCTTCTCGGATGCGCGTCGAACTCACTTTCGACGTGCCGTGAAAGACGAGGGGCGAGGCGAACACCTCAAAGTGGTGTTCGGCGCCGAAGGCGTGCAGCGACTCGACGTCGCCCGTGCGGTCGCTGCCGAAGCGAAAGTCTTCGCCCACCATGAGCCAGCGCGTGTCGAGGCCGTCGACCAGAATGTCTTCAACGAATTCACTGGCGCTCAAGGCGGCCATCCGGCGCGAGAACGGCATGATGTAAATGCGTTCGATCCCGGTGGCGAGAATCGCTTCGATTTTGTCCAAAAGCGTCGAAATGCGCGGCAGCGGATCCGCGCCCAACACTTCTCTCGGGTGCGGCTCGAACGTGACGACCGAGGGCACGAGCCCGCGTTCGCTCGCAGCGTGCACAACCGACTGAAGGAGCGCCTGGTGACCGAGGTGCACTCCGTCGAAGTTGCCGATCGCAACGGCGGAGGGCCGCTTCAGGAGCGGATGCGGCAGACCTCGAAATACATGCATGGGCGTGAATCCTTTTTTGGTTTGTCTATCGGTACGGAAAAAAGAATGCGCGCGAGCGCTTGGGGACCGGGGCCGGAAAGGCCGAAGGCAAAACGCTTGGCGCGAGGCGAGGATCGATTATAAGATCACGCCGAGGACTGCGGCCTGCCGCGCAGCGCGGCCGTTGCGCGTGCGCGCATTGCTCTAAGCATTTTTTCGCATCGTCGGTGCGGCAGCGGCTGCAGGCGAGCCGCGCGCATTATCTGCTTGGGGCGAGCGCCTTTTGATAGAATCCCGCGCCTTACAGAAGGGAGGTGGCGTGAAAAAAGGCCGCTAAAACGCACGTTGATTCACGCGCTTCCTGCCTGTGGTCCGCACCGAAACCCGTCGACACCATCCTCTCTGAGCTCACGAGGGCAACCCAAATGAAGAACATCGTCATCCTCCTTTCCGGTCGAGGCAGCAATTTCGAAGCGATCCTGAAGACGTCGCGCGCCGAGGACTGGGAGGGACGCTTCGGTCTCAAAATCCGCGCCGTGATTTCGAACCGCCCGGAAGCCGCAGGGCTTGCCCGCGCCAAGGCCGAAGGCCTTGAAGCGATCGCGATCGATCACAAGGCGTTCCCCTCGCGCGAAGCTTTTGACGAGGCGCTCGCTGCGTCGATCGAGCCGTTTGAGCCCGATGTCATCGTGCTGGCGGGTTTCATGCGCATCCTCACCGAGGGCTTCGTGAAGCGTTTCGAAGGAAAGATCCTCAATATCCATCCGGCGCTGCTGCCGCTTTTCCCGGGGCTCGATACGCACAAGCGCGCGATCGAAGCGGGCTGCCGCGTGCACGGCTCGACCGTGCATTTCGTCTCGCCCGTTTTGGACGGCGGCGCCATCATCGGGCAGTCCGTCGTGCCGATTCTCGCTTCCGATACGCCCGAAGCGCTCGCTGCGCGTCTTTTGCCCTTCGAGCACGCGCTCTATCCGAAGTGCGTGCGCGCCGTGGCGCTCGGCGCTGTGAAGCTCGTTGACGGGCGGGCGGTAATGGACGACGAAACGGCCCGCTCGCTTGCGGTGTTCCCGGCCGAATAAGTTTCGTCGCGCCGCACACGAACTCGAATGAGCCTCAGCGTCCTTCTGAACGAAGGGTGCCCGAGCATCGTCCGGGCTTCGAGTCCGGACACACTTCTATCTCAAGAAACAAGATGACCGAATCGCATCCCAAGCGTCGCGCCTTTGCGATGCAAAAGCCCAAGAAGACGTCGCGCCGCGACGAACCCAAACGCACCGAACGGCAGCGCGCTGCCGATGCGCGACGCCGTGCCGAGCGACACGCCGCGGGCAACGTTCGCGTGAGCGGCCCGAAGACCCCTGAAAAGCGCATGGCCCCGAAGGCGCCGGGCGAAGTTCGCATCACGAACCTCATCGTTGACGAACTCGCGCGCGCGCTCGCCGTGATCCTCAAGTTCGACGGTCCGGCCGACGTGCTCATGAAGCTCTTCTTTAAGAGCAATCCGAAGCTCGGCATGCGCGACCGCGGCCTCATTGCCGAGGGAATCTACTACGCGCTTCGCCGCTACGCGTCGCTGCGCGCCGCGATGCGGCCGGTGCGTCCCGAACGCGCGCCGCGTCTTGCTGCGCTCGCTACGCTCGCGCGCCAGCACGGGCTTGATGCGATTTCGCCTTCGGCGATCGGTCCCGAGGCCGGTCCCTTGAAGAACGTGCTCGCTTTCCGTGCCGAGGATGCGTCGCCCCACGTGCGCTCGGAGTTGCCGCAGTGGCTCTTCGACCTTATCGAAGCGCAGTACGAGGACGCAAATCTGCTTTATCCCGCGATGATGGAGGGCGCGCCCCTTGATCTGCGCGTCAACCTTCTGAAGGCCGACCGCGAGAGCGTGCTCGAGACGCTTCACGCCGACGGCGTCGAAGCCTATCCCACGCCCTACAGCCCCGACGGCATTCGTCTGCCGACGAAGCCCGGCCTTACGCGCTGGCCCGTTTATAAGGAGGGCCTTGTTGACGTGCAGGATGAAGGCAGTCAGCTCATTGCGCGGCTCTTGGGCGCGCGCCGCCGCGAAATGGTCTGCGACTTCTGCGCGGGTGCGGGCGGCAAGACGCTTGCCGTGGGCGCGCTCATGCGCTCTACGGGGAGCCTCTACGCTTTCGACGTCAACGAAAAGCGCTTGGCCGGCATGGCGCCGCGCATGCGTCGCGCGGGCTTGACGAACGTGCATCCCGCGGCCATTCGCAGCGAACAGGATCCGCGCGTCAAGCGCCTGCGCGGCAAGTTCGACCGCGTGCTCGTTGACGCACCCTGTACCGGCACGGGGACGCTGCGCCGCAACCCCGACCTCAAGTGGCGTCTCTCGCCCGAAGAGCTCGAACGCATCAACGCGATTCAAAAGAGCGTGCTCGAAAATGCCGCGAAGCTCGTGAAGGCGGGCGGTCGTCTCGTCTATGCGACCTGTTCGCTTTTGAAGCGAGAAAACCAGGACGTCGTCGAAGCGTTCCTCGCGGCGCATCCCGATTGGCAGCTCGTGCCCGCTAAGGACGTCTTTGCCGAACAGCGCATCGTCTTCCCCGAGTCGCAGTGGGAGCGCTTCGGCGCTTACATGCAGCTTCTGCCGCATGTCAACAACACTGACGGCTTCTTCGCGGCCGTTCTCGAGCGTTCGGGCAAAGCCGAACGCGCGAAGCCCGTGAAGCAGGCGGCGGCTGAGGAAAGCGCCGAATAATCCGCTGCCCGAAAAATCAGCAGAAGCCGGGCCCGAGCGTGCGAAAGCCGCTCGGTTCGTCCGGGCGCTTCGCTCATGACGCGCACGAACGTGAAGAGCTTCCATGCAGAGCGAGCGACGAAAAAAGCGCCCGAAGCGCCGCCATGAGGGTACTTCGGGCGAGGTAAGTCGGTCGCGGGCGTCGTGTTGAGTCCGGGACGCCGCGACCGGAGAGAAAGGAGATTTCGGTCGAGTGACCGGAATGGACTCTCGTTTGATCAGTTCTTCGAGAAGGCCTTTTCGACGCTCACCGGGAAGGCCTGGTAGCCGAAGGCATCCTTCAAAGTGATCTTCACGGCCGGATCCGTTTCGCCCCAGCGGTACTCGGCGATATGCGGCTGCGGCATGTTCGCGTCCATCGCGCCGCCGCCCGCATGGAGGTCGAAGGAGAGACCCGCGGTCGAGTAGAAGACGACCACCGAGTTCTTGTCGGGCTGGTACTGGCAGAGGCCCGTGACGGGACTGAAGGCGGCGTGGCCGAGTTCCTTGCCTACTTCCCAAACCTGTTCGACCGTGCCCTTCTTCTGGTCGATTCTATAAATCACGCCGCGTGTGTACTTGTCGTCCTGCAGTGCCGGCTGTTCCATGCCACGCGCGTCGCCGTTGTCAAAGACCGTGATGAAGATCACGTTTTCGTCCGACTTTTCGTCAATGCGCCAGGCGGTGTGCTGCGTCCAGGACCAGTCGAAGGTGCCTTCGCACTTGCTGTCTTCGCACTTGATGGGTTTGCCGTTCTTGTCGACGGGCGTAAGGACCTTCTTGGCGAGGTCACCCTTCCAGCCTTCGGGCGAAGAGAGAATCCACTTCACCTTCTTGTCGCGGCCGATCTTGATCACGGCCGACTGATGGCGCGAGCTGATGATGATCGAGTCGTCGGTCGGGTCGTAGTCGACGGAGTTGACGTGCGCCCAGTTGCGGCCCGCTCCCACGCCCGCAACGTCGCCGAAGACGCCTTCGGCTTCCTGCTTGGCGAGTTCTTCGGCCGAGAGTGTCTGGCCGGACTTCGAAGCGTCGATGTTGAGGCAAACCGCACCCTGGTCGAGCACCTTGATCACGTTGTCGCGATACGGGTCAAGGATTTCCATCAGCTTCCATTCGTCTACGACGCCGCCGTTCGGGTCGACTTCAATGATGACGTCGCGCACCGTGTGAACGCGCTTGTTGTCGGCGCGGCGATAGTCCGCCGAGGAAACGCGCAGAAGCGAATTGCCGTTCTGCATGTTGTCAAAGGCGTGCGAGTAGTCGGCGTAGCCCGAGGGGAGGCGGCGATTGTAGATTTCGCGCCCGAGCAGGTCGTACTTCACATAGCGCTGCCCGAAGCCCCAGGTGAGCGCACCGTCATCGGTCTGCTGGAAGCCCATCATGAAGCCCGAAGACCACGGATCTTCGGTGTCGTTGATGAGCGTATTCATCAGATACCAGCGCACGGCACCCGTCGTGTCGATGATGCCGACTTCGGAGTTGAAAGCCCACTCGAGCGCGCCGCCTGTCGGGTTGTTCCAGACGAAGCGCCCGCCCTGCGGTGCGGCCGAGTAGAGCTGATTGTCGATCAGGTAGAGACGGTCCTTGAACTCGGGATCGACCTTTTCGGCCTTGGCGTTGAACATCGTCGTCGTCTGCATCGGCGTGCCGTTACTCACCGTGTAGACGGGCGGGGCGTAGAACTGGTAGCGGTCTTCGAATTTTTCTTCCTTACCCTGGAAGACGCGCGTGTAGCTCACTTCAACCGTGTTGACGTAGTCCGGATAGAGCCCGAAGACAGGGACGCCCGCGTGCGTGAGAAGTTCGCGGCGCGAGACGTCGTAGGCGATCTCCTGGCCGCCCGTTTTCGGTACGATGCGAACGTGTACATCCTTGAGTTCATAGCCGCCGTTGCGGATGACGGCCGTGAGCGGCGCAATCTTGTACGGATTCCAAACGACTTCGCCGATGTGACCCTGGACGGCGTAGGTGACGTTTGCGCCCGAGGCGCCCCCCATGGCCATGGCGGCTCCGGCAGCGGCTGCGCAGACGGCGGCAGCGGCGATGATTTTGACGGTGTGATGCATAACGGTTTCTCCAGATGTGGACTCGCGGCACGGCCCGGAGAGAAGAGAAAAGGACGTACTGCGGGACGGGAAAAAGTCTAGGAAAACCGCTCGTGTCGAGGTAGTCTGACATTCCTCGGCACCAATTCAATTTTTTGCAAATGGCTTTCGACAAAAATTCTGCGAGCGGCGAGCTCGAAGTTCGAATGCTGCGGCTTCTTCTCGCGCTGCTGCGCGAACCGCAACTCTCGAAGACTGCGCTCTCTTTGGGCGTGAGCATCGGAACGGCGTCTCGCGACCTCAAGACGGCGCGCGAGATCCTGGGCGACAAGCTTTATGTGCGTAGCGGCGGCCTCATGGTGCCGACGCGCCGGATGCTCGAGCTTGCACCTGCGTTCGAGCACGTGATCGCTTCGCTCGAAGCGCTCGTGCGTCCGGGTGTTCCGTTTTCGCCTGCGCACTCGCACGAAACCTTCGAGATTTCTGCGCCTGACAACACAGCTGCGACTGTTCTGCTGCCTGCTATGGCGCGGCTTCGCGAAGAAGCGCCCGGCATGAATTTCCGCGTGCGAATGCTCGAAGACACGGTCTTTGACGAGCTGCGTTCAGGAGACGTCGATTTGGCGATATTTTGCGATCCGTCGATCCATCCGGGAGCGAGCTTTCATCAGAAGACTCTGTTGAGATCGCGCCATGTCCTCATCATGCGTAAGGGCCATCCGCTCGAGGCGCTCAGTCACGAGCGTGCGCTCGAGGCTGCCGACATCGAGCCTTATTCGCGCATCGGCATCGTTTTCAAAAAGGCTTCCGGCGGCGGTTTTCGAGAGATTCTGGACGAAAACGCGGTCAAGGCAAGGTACAGCGTAACGATGCCGCATTTTCTGGCGGCCGCCTTTTTTCTCGTCGATTCGGACGATTTACTCACACTGCCGCTGGAGACAGCAAATTTTCTCGAAAAGATCCTGCCTGTCACGCATTGCGAGGACCCGTTCTATCGGACTTGTCCATGGGATCCGGTGATGATCTGGCACGAGCGTACCCATAAGAGTCCCGCACACGAGTGGCTGCGTGCGGTGCTCGCAGAAGAGGCTGGTCGTCTGCCGCCTTGGCTCGGCAAGCGATAAGCGACGCTCGAGAACGCAAACGGGCGTCTTTTACCGGACGCCCGTTTGCGAGAAAGCGGCTGTCGATGCGAAAGCGCTTAGTCTTCCTTGGCAAGTGCACAGTTGACGGGGATTGCACCGAGCACGTCGCGCAGAATCTTCGGGTCGATGCCGACTTGGTAGCCACGGCGGCCACCGTTGATGAAGATGTGGTCGAGCTCAAGAATCGAAGCTTCGACGTAGATGGGCATCTTCTTCTTGGTGCCGAAGGGGCTCGTGCCGCCCACGAAGTAGCCCGAGTTGCGCTGCGCCTGTTCGGGCTTGCAGGGCGCAATGTGCTTGACGCCGACCTGGCGCGCGAGGTTTTTCGTTGATACTTCGCAATCGCCGTGCATCAGGATGACGAGCGGCTTGGCGTGTTCGTCCTCCATGATGAGCGTCTTGATGACGTGGTGATGGTCGAGCCCGCAGGCCGAAGCCGCAAGCGCCGTGCCGCCGTGCTCGACGTACTCGTAGGAGCGTTCTTCAAACGGGATTTTGTGCGCCTTGAGCCACTGCGTTGCGGGCGTGAGGCTCTGATGCTGAGACTTGGCCACGAGAGGGTTCCTCCGATCAAAAACGACGGGTCCCGAGGGAGTTGTTGGTCGAGCGCACGTAAAGCGTGCCTCTTATTCCTCGGAACCGAATGAGCACCATTCTGCCCGATGCGCGGGCTTTTCGCGCGATCGGCGCGATGAGTGAGGAGAGTTCGGGCGGTACCTCGGCGGGCGCCGCTCTGCGCTCAGCCGCGCGTCTGGCGGGCTTCGGCGAGGTCACTCTCCCAGAGGCCTTTGGGTAGCGGGAAAGCAACATTTTCCTCTTCCCCGTCGAGCGCTTTCACGTCGGCCGCACCCGCGTGCCGGCGAAGCCATTCGACAACGCCCTGAACGAGGGACTCGGGCGCGGAGGCGCCTGCAGTGATGCCAACGCGCGTAACGCCCTCGAACCATGCCGGGTCGACGTGTTCGGCCGAGTCGACAAGATAGGCGCGCACGCCCTGGCGTTCCGCCACTTCGCGCAGGCGGTTCGAGTTTGAACTCGTCACCGAACCGATCACGAGCACGATGTCGACGCCCGAGAGCGCGAGCTTTTTGACGGCTTCCTGGCGGTTCTGCGTCGCGTAGCAGATGTCCTGGCGCTTCGGGGATTCGATCTGCGGGTAACGGGCGCGCAGCGCTTCGATCACGTCGTGGCTGTCGTCGGCGCTGATCGTCGTCTGCGTTACGAAGGCGAGCGGCTCGTCGTTGCCGTAGGGGAGCTTGGCGACGTCTTCGGGTTTCTCGACCAGACTGATGCCGTCGGGAACCTGGCCCATGGTGCCTTCGACTTCGGGATGCCCGGCGTGGCCGATCATGATGATGCGTCGGCCTTCTTCGCGCCAGCGACCGACTTCGCGGTGCACCTTGGTGACGAGCGGGCAGGTGGCGTCGAAAATACGAAAGCCGCGCGCCTGAGCTTCCTGCGCAACGGCAAGCGGCACGCCATGCGCGGAAAAGACGAGCGTCGCGCCTTCGGGCACCTCGGCGAGGTCGTCAACGAAAACGGCGCCGCGCTCGCGCAGATTGTCGACCACGGTGCGGTTGTGCACGATCTCGTGGCGGACGTAGATGGGGGCGCCGTAAATGGCGAGCGCGCGCTCGACGATCGCAATGGCGCGCGTGACGCCCGCGCAAAAGCCGCGCGGCTGTGCGAGAAGGATCTGCATGGTCAAACCTTTTGTCGGGATCTCGAAGAAAAAAAGGGCGTCGCATCGGCTGCCGAGAGTCCGGCAATCGCTGTAGCCCGCTCGATTTGCAAGCCTTGAACGTGGACGCCGCTGAAAAGATTAAATAAAATCGTCCCTTTCTGCACACAAAGCCCTTGAAACGAGTACAATGCGCTCCGCGTCTTAAATCTCGCGTTTCCCGGATCCCTGTACTGACACTGTGGGGAGCCAAACTCGGCCGCCCGGCCTTGTGGCGACGCTTTAAGGGTTTGACGTACAATCTTTCTTTTTCGGCGCTCGCGCGGCCCCCTGAGAAGGACGGCCCGTTAGGCGCTATTACTCAATTAAGACTGGAGTTGAAGATGGCACGAGTGTGTCAAGTCACCGGTAAGGCGCCGATGGTCGGCCATCAGGTCTCGCACGCTAACAACAAGACCAAGCGTCGCTTCATGCCGAATCTGCAGTATCGCCGCTTCTGGGTTGAAAGCGAAAACCGTTGGGTCCGTCTTCGTCTGACGAATGCCGGCCTGCGCACTGTCGACAAGCTCGGCATCGATGCGGTTCTTGCGGACCTTCGCGCCCGCGGCGAAATCTAATCTGAAGGAGATTCACCATGGCGAAAGGCGTTCGCGAAAAGATCAAGCTGGAATCCACCGCCGGTACCGGTCACTTCTACACGACGACGAAGAATCGTAAGAACTCGAGCGGCAAGCTCGAAATGTCGAAGTACGACCCGGTAGCCCGCAAGCATGTGGTCTACAAGGAAACGAAGCTCAAGTAATTGGGTTTTCGACCAGCACGAAAAAAGCTCGACTCTTAACGGATCGGGCTTTTTTTGTATCTGTGATCGACCGATAGACAATCGGGCTGCCTCAGGAAATACCCTAGCTCCAATCATTCAACTCAGATAAAGACTCTCTTTAAGTCCCGCTAACTAGGATTTGCCGGCAGTAAGCGCATAGCACGCAAAAAAAGGCCGCTCGACGCGTTGGCGAAGAGCGGCCTTTTGCCTCTAGCTTTCGTCCGGTCAACGGCCGGCGAGCGACCAGCGCGGCTTGACGCCGAAGGACGTGCTGCGTCGGCACGCTTCGATTTCCTCCGGCGTCATCGACTGCAGGCGCGCCAAGCCCGCAGCGGCGATCATTGCGCCGTTGTCGGTGCAAAGCCGCATCGGCGGGAAATAAATGCGCCCGCGGCGACGGCGAACGACATCGGTGAGCGCCGCTCGCAGCTGCTTGTTTGCGGAGACACCCCCCGCGACGACCACTTCGGTCATCTTTGTCATGCGCATGGCGCGGATGAGCTTTTGTGAAAGCACGTCGGTCACCGCATCGACGAAGCCGCGCGCGAGGTCGGCGCGGAAAGTTTCGTCATTCGGGGCTTCAGCCTTTGTAACGGCCGTGAGCACCGAAGTCTTGAGGCCCGAGAAGCTCATGTCAAGGTTGGGCGAATGAATCATCGGGCGCGAGAGCTCGACGGCGCCGGGCGTCCCCTTTTCGGCGAGCGCGGAAACGGCGGGGCCGCCCGGGTACGGAAGCCCCAAGAGCTGCGCGGTTTTGTCGAAGGCTTCGCCGGCCGCATCGTCGAGCGTCTCGCCGAGGAGTTCGTACTTGCCGAACGCTTCGACCTTCATGAACTGCGTGTGGCCGCCCGAGACGAGGAGCGCGAGGAACGGGAATTCGGGCTTGGGATCGGCCAAGCGCGCCGCGAGGAGGTGGCCCTCCATGTGGTTGATGCCGATCACGGGTACGTCAAGCGCCCAGCCGATCGCGTGACCGACGGAGGCGCCGACGAGGAGCGCACCCGCGAGTCCCGGACCTTCCGTGACGGCGACCGCGTCAATGTCGCTGCGTTTGCGGTCCGCCTTCTCGAGCACGACGTCGGCGAGCGCCACGGCACGGCGGATGTGGTCGCGGCTCGCGAGTTCGGGCACGACGCCGCCGTAGGCGCGGTGCATGTCGATCTGCGTGTGCAGCGCGTCGGCGAGGAGCCCTTCGGTATCGGAAATGAGAGCGACGCCGGTTTCGTCGCAGGAGGATTCAATGCCAAGTACTAACATAGTGCGGGCATTTTAGGCGGTTGCCGCTCGGCGCGGCGATCCGTGATTCAGAAAAAAAATGATGCCTCCCGCGCCGGACTCTGCACGCACCGAAACGTCCGGGTGCGAGGCCGACGAGAGAGGCGCTTGGCGCGTGCCCTTCCCGGGCGGCGCTTTAGGCCGTGAGGCGAGCCTTCACGAGCGCGGAAACCTTGCCGAGGTCGGCACGACCCGCAACGCGCGGCTTCACGAGGCCCATCACTTTGCCCATGGCGGCCATGCCCGTCACACCTGCGGCGGCAACGGCTTCGTCGATGATCGCGGCAATTTCGGCTTCGGTGAGCTGCTGCGGCAGGTAGCTCGCGAGCACGTCGATTTCAGCCTGTTCCTTCGCGGCGAGGTCTTCGCGGCCGCCCGCACGGTACTGCTCGACCGAGTCGCGGCGCTGCTTGACCATCTTGGCGATCACTTCCATTACCTGCGCATCCGTCGCTTCGATCTGCTCGTCGATTTCGCGCTGCTTGACGGCGGCGCGCAACAGGCGAATCGTGCCGAGGCGCGCCGTGTCGTGCGCGCGCATGGCGCTCTTCATGTCTTCGTTGATTTTGTCCTTGATCATCGCTAAGGCCCCTTTGTGTTCGGGATGATGAGCTTCTGAAAGAAGAAAACGCCGGATTCCTCGTTTCTCTGAGGCCCGGCGTTCCCTTGAGGAAGAGCCGGCATTACTGCCGCGCTCCTCGCGCGTATCTGTCTTGGGACTGATGCAACGGATCGGGCACATGCCGCCCTAACCCGCGCGCTTCCCAAACGAAGCTCGATTAGTAGAGCTTCTTCGGCAGCATCATGCTGCGCAGGCGCTTGTAATGACGCTTGATGGCGGCAGCCTTCTTGCGCTTACGTTCGGCCGTGGGCTTTTCATAGAATTCGCGGGCGCGAAGTTCCGTGAGGAGGCCCGACTTTTCGATCGTGCGCTTGAAGCGGCGAAGGGCAACTTCAAACGGTTCGTTTTCCTTGACGCGGATGGTAGGCATCAGACACCTGAAAATAATTGTTCCCGGAAACATCAAAAGCCGCTGCATCCGGTTCCGGGGCAAGATGCAGTCAATCGTTGAGGGAACGGATTCTGTCACAAATTTTTCGAAGTGGCAAGCCTGATGCCGTTATTTGTGCAACCGATTGAGAATATTGACTTTATTTTCTTTAAAACGGAATTTTATTCAATATATGTATTGGATAAAATCCGATATAAATATCGGATAAAATCCCTGTTTGATTTTGTGCAAGCGACTGCCGCTTGCTTCGGACGTTTTTGACGGTGCAGATTGATGTCGGAAAAAGAAATGACGGCGCTGCCGCAGGTTGGGCATGCGGCAGAAGAGCGTGGGTTGGTGCGGGCGGCGTCGGGTGCAGGCACGCAGGCCGCCCCCTATCTCCCGAGCTTTGCGTGTCTCTCCGCCGGCGCACAGACGATGCCGCCCGAAGCGCTTTGGCGCGCCGTCTTCGAGGGCGCCTGGCCCGACGCGTTCTTTGAGAGCGACGAAGGGCTCGCGCTTTTGCACGAAAACCTCGTGCTGCGACTCTCGGGCGACGCCGTCGAACAGGCGCGTGCCAGTAAGGGTGCGGAGTTTCGCCGCTTTCTCTCTGCACTCGCGCGACTGAGCGGCGAAGTGCTTCGCTACAACGCTCTGGCCAGAGACGCAGGGGTGACGGCCGAAACCGTCAAGCGCTGGGTGGCGGCGGCGGAGGCCGCGGGCATCGTCTATCTCCTGCGCCCCTGGCCGGGTGAAACCGGGCGTCAGCTCATGCGCTCGCCCAAGCTTCTCATGATCGATACGGGTCTCATCGCGGCGCTCCTCGGGCTGCGTACGCCCGACGAAATGGCCTCGCACCCGGCGGCGATGCGGTTTCTGGAGACATTTGTCGCTACGGCTGTCATGCGAAGCTGGAGCGAAGCAGCGGCGCCGCATGCCTTCTATTACATGAAGGACAGCAAGGGCTTTTCGATCGACCTGCTCATCGAAACGGAAACGGCGCTCTATCCCGTCAACGTCCAAAAGGGCGATACGCTCGGAAAGGCCGATTGGCGGTCCTTTGAAAAGCTCGCGCGTCTCTCGGGACTCGAGAAGCCCGTCGGCACGGGGGCTGCGATCGGTCTCACGCCGCGCGCCTTTGCCGTGAGCGACACGGCTGTCGCGCACGGCCCCGAATGGATTTGGGAGCGGCGTCTCACGCTCGGGCGCGCACGATTGACGGAGGATGCGAACGAAGACGCATCTGCGTGACCGTTCGCAGGCCGTCGATCGCGTTCGGTACGGATCTTGTCCGGCGAAAGAAGCTCGGTACAATAATTGGTTTTTGTAAAAGCGGAGCGAAGAGCGCTCCGGACCGTTTCTTTCGTCGTTCGCATGATTCCAGAGGGCTTCATCACCAGTCTGCTCGACCGCGCCGACATCGTCGACGTGGCCGGCCGTTACGTCCAGCTCAAGAAGAGCGGGCGCAACTACATGTGCTGCTGCCCGTTCCACAAAGAAAAGACGCCCTCTTTTTCGATCAGCCCTTCGAAGCAAATCTACAAGTGCTTCGGCTGCGGCAAATCGGGCAATGCCATCGGCTTTTTGATGGCAATCGAAAATCTGGAGTTCCCCGAAGCCGTTCGCAAGCTTGCGGGTTTTTACGGCATGGAGGTCCCCGAGGATCGCTCGCCCGCCAAGCGTGCCGCCCGCGAGCGCGCGAAGTCGCTTTCGGATTTCATGCAGGCGGCGGCCGACTTCTACACGCTGCAGCTTAAAACGACGAAAAAGGCGATCGACTACCTCAAGGCGCGTGAAATCTCCGGCGAGACGGCGGCGCGCTTTGCGCTCGGCTACTCGCCCGACGGCTGGCATGCGCTCAAGGCGGTCTTTCCCGACGAGCGCTACGACGAGCCCAAGCTCCTCGAAGTGGGGCTCGTCAACGAAAAGAACGGCCGCCGCTACGACGCCTTCCGAGACCGCATCATGTTCCCGATCCGCAACCCCAAGGGGGCGGTGATCGGGTTCGGTGCGCGCACGATGAAGGGCGACGAGCAGCCGAAGTACCTCAATAGTCCCGAGACGCCCATCTATCACAAGGGCTCCGAGCTCTACGGCCTTTACGAAGGACGCAGCGACATTGGCGAGAAAGGCCGCGCCATTGTCTGCGAGGGCTACATGGACGTCATCCAGCTCTCGCAGGCTGGGTTCCGAGAGGCCGTCGCGGCGCTCGGGACGTCGATTACGCCCGAGCACGTGCGAAAGCTCTTCAAGCTTGCCGACGTCGTCTACTTCTCCTTTGACGGCGACTCGGCGGGCCGCAAGGCAGCCAAGCGCGCGCTGGAGGCGGCGCTTCCCGTTCTCACCGACACGCAGCGCGCCAATTTCGTGCTCCTGCCGCCCGAGCACGACCCCGACAGCCTCATCAAAGCCGAGGGGGCGCAGGCTTTCGAGCGCGAACTCGAAAAGTCGCTGCCGCTCACGGACTTTCTGAAGAGCCTTCTCCTCGAAGGCAAGTCGCTCGTCTTTGCCGAAGAGCGCGCCAAACTTGTTGCCGAAGCCAAGCCCTTCATTCTTGCGCTGCAGCACGCGCCCGTGCTGCGGCTCTCGCTTATGAAGGAGATTGCGGGCCTCGCACGTCTGCAGCCCGAAGACGTGGCTGCGCAGTACGGCTTGGCCCAGGGGAATTCGCCGAGTACGGCGAGCGGCGCGCTTTCGGGCGGCTACTACGGCGGCCGAGGCGCCTATCAGAGCGGCTGGCGAAGCTACCGGGGTGCGGGCGGGGGCTACGCGGGCTTGCGAAATGTGCAAAACGGCTGGCGCTCGGACCGACGGTTCGGGCGAGGGTACGACGGCTACTACGACCGGGGCGGCTACATGCCGCGTCCGGAGCCGCGCGTTCCCGTCAAGGATGTGCGCGACCGCATGCTGCAGTGCTTCCTGGCTTATCCGGCGCTTCTTTCCGAATTCAGCCACCAGATCGAGGACGAATTCATTTCGAGCGAGCACCCCGCCGCGCAGCGTATCGTCGAGGTGTGGCGCGCGGCCGCGCAGGAGGAAGAGGAAACGGGCGACGTCCTCAACCCGGCGTCGCTTCTCTCGGTGCTCGAACATTCCGAGCACGCGCAGTACTACCTGAAGCTGCTGGCGGACGAACTCGTTATCGAAACACCCGAAGAGGGGGCGCGTCTTGAGCTCAAGCGCGCGTTTCTCGACCTGGAACTCGAACGCACGAATTCGCGGCTTCTCCTCGAAGGGCAGGCGACGTTGCCCGACGAGGCGTTTCTCAAGCAGCTTGCGCTGCGGCGTGCCGAACTCGACGCACGCATCGAGGCTGCCAAGCTCGAAGAGCAGAACTACCGGCGGGAAGTCGAAACGCGCGAACGCAATTCGGGCGGCGCTGCCGGCGCCGCTTCGGAGAGCGACGCGCCGAAGGCGCTTTCCTCCAACCCGAAGGTGCGCGCGCTCCAGATGCACTTTCTCGGGGCCGATGCGGCGAAAGCCGAAAGTGCGGCGCTCGAGCGTTCGTCCGAGCCTGCTTTCGCTTCCTCGGGCAGCGCTTGGCGGCCTGAGGCTGCGCGCCGCGAAGAGAGTGCGGCCGTGTTCGGCGCCGCGCCGCCCGCGGCTTGGTCGCCCGCGTCTGCCCTGGCGGCCGCTGCAGCGACTGTTGCTCAACCGAGCGAATCGGCACCCGCCGCTTCGCCCGAACCCGCTCGTCCGGCTGCGGCGCCTGTTCCCGCGAGCAGCTGCGTCTCACCGGCAGCTTCACCCGAGGCGATCGCCAAGCGCAATGCCGCGCGCGCCAATCGCGACGCGATTCTTGCTGCGCTCATGGCCGATGCGCAAAAGCGCGCCGCTCAAAAGGGTGTTTCAACGGACGGTTTCTTCGGCGCGGCGCCGGTTGTGCCGGGCGCTCCCGGCGTGCCGCCCTCTGACGGCTCGGACCTGCCGTCGGGCGGTCCGGACCCCGACATGGCGGGGACTTCGGGCTTTGCCGATGCGGGTGCCGTTCCCGAAGGCTTCAACGATGTCCCGCCCATTGAGGACGACGAAGCCTACGCGTTCGAGTCTGATGCGGGCGGCGATGAATTCGATGCGGCCGACTTCGACCGATTCCGCGGCCGCTGATCGGTCGGCCGTACTTCCCGAGAGGCGTTGCGCGCGCCCGTGCCGGGCGTATCCGAATGCGGATGAGGCGTTCAAACAAGCAAATTCGCCGTGAAAATCGTTTCCGCCGTCTAGGTAGAACGGAGTACGGAAACGTTTTGTTACAAAATAGCGTGCAGTATGTCTTGAAATCTCTAGGGTTTCTTCGGATGGATCAAAGGTCGAAAAGGGGCCGATATGGCAAAATTTCGAGGATATACGTCCGTTTCGGTGGTTCGGGAGCCGTTTCGGAAGTCTTTCACATAAAAGTTGACGGGGCGTGCGGCCGGGGCGGCCGACGCGCTTCGATGCGCACACCTCTGCGGGCTGCCTGCGGCTGTCCGACGGGGGCTTTCGGCATTTAGAGCGGCGGCGTTTCGCTTAAAGCGGCCCCGGGGCTGCGGCCGCAGAGCACGGAGTGGTTATACATGGCTGGTTCAAAAAAAGCGACTGAAGCGAAGGATTCGTCCGTTGAAAAGACCTCGGCGAAGAAAGCGAAGAAGTCGGCATCGAAGGCGGCGCCGCTCGAGACGGCCGGCCTGACGCTCTCCGTGGAGGCTGTCGACGTGCAGGAAAAGAAGACGAAGAAGCGCCGCACGAAGGCGGAGGCGGCCGAAGAAGCGCTGCAGAGCGCTGCGGCGACGGAAGCGACCGAAGCCGCCGAAAAGCCCAAGAAGAGCAAGCCCTCGAAGAAGGCGAAGGCCGCCGTCGAAACGGCGGCGCCCGAGGCTGCCGAGAGCGAAAAGGCGCCCGAGGATGAGAAGGCGGCCAAGCCCAAGAAGTCGCGCTCGACGAAGAGCAAGGCTGAGAAGGCGGAAAAAGCCGAAAAGACCGAAAAGAAGTCCGCCCGCGCGAAGAAGGCGAAGGCCGAGGTTGCCGAGGCGGCTGCCTCTGAAGAGGCCGAACCCGCCGAAGCGAGCGAAGCGACGGCCGAAGCCGCGTCCGAGGGCGAAGAAAAGCCCAAGAAGACGCGCGCGAAGTCGACGCGCACGAAGAGTGCCAAGACGAAGACCGCCAAAAAAGACGCCAAGCCCAAGAAGAGCGCGCGCGGACGCAAGAAGGCCGTTGAAGACGACGATCTCGACGGGTTCGAGGGCGACGACGACAATTTCGCCGACGTGATCGACGCCGAAGACGCCGACGACTACGAAGATATTCCGGAGCTCGAAGGACTCGACGATGTTTCGTCGGGTGAAGGCGCCTCGCAAGACGACGTAGAGGACGTCGAAGGGGTCGAGGAAGCCGAAGAGACTGCTGCCGACGCCAAGAGCGAAGCCGCGGCCGACGCCAAGGGCGCAGCGCCCGCAAAGAAGACGCGTGTTTCGCGCAAGAGCCGCGCCGCCAAGGAAAAGGCGATCCGCGAAGCGATGGCGCACGGCTACAGCGTTGACGGCGACGACTCGCAGGAAGTGCGCCGCTCGCGCCTCATTAAGCTCATCAGCATGGGCAAGGAGCGCGGCTACGTCACCTATAGCGAAATTAACGACAACATCCCGAATACGCTCCTTGACGACGACGCGATCGAAGCGATTGTGCACATTCTCGGCAACCTCAATATTGCCGTGCACGAAGTCGCGCCCGACGAGGAGCAGCTCCTCATGCAGGGCACGGGCGCCGCGATGAGCGAAGAGGATGCCGAGGCGGAAGCCGAAGCGGCGCTCTCGACCGTTGACAGCGAATTCGGCCGCACGACCGACCCCGTTCGCATCTATATGCGCGAAATGGGTTCGGTCGAGCTGCTTTCGCGCGAAGGTGAAATCGAGATCAGCAAGCGCATCGAGGACGGCTTGAAGCACATGGTGCTCGCCATTGCCCGGTGCCCTGTGACGATCGAAGAGATCTTGAAGAGCGCACACGCCATTCGCGAAGGCGACACGCCGATCGACGAAATCGTCGACGGCCTCGTTTCGACGAACGACGAAAAGGGCGTGCTCGGTCACAACGAAGACGAAACGGATATGGGCGCCTCGGCCATGACGGTCGGGCAGCTGCAGGAACTCAAGAAGAAGAGCCTGGAGATCTTCGACCGCGTCGAAGCGCATTTTGACGAATTAAAGCGCGTCTTCGTCGAAGAGGGCCCCGACGCCGCGTCGCTCGAAGACTACAAGGATCGCATCCAGCAGGAACTCATGGGCATTCGCTTTACGGCGAAGAATGCCGACAAGCTCTGCGAAACGCTGCGCCGCACGGTGAACGACGTTCGCAAGAGCGAGCGCACCGTCTACGACGAGCTCGTGCGTCGCATCGGCATCAACCGCGAGTGGTTCCTCGGCAACTTCATTGCCAACGCCTCGCGCGTGGGTTGGATCGACGAAGTGGCGGCGAAGTACCCGGAAAAGGCGCCTGCGATTCTGCGTATGCGTGCGACCGTTGAAGAAGAGCAGCGACACTTGGCCGACCTCGAAAAGCACGCCTATTCGACGGTGGGCTCGCTTCTCGATACCTATAAGCAGATGGCTACGGGTGAAGCCAAGGCGCGCAATGCCAAGCGCGAAATGACCGAAGCGAACCTGCGCCTCGTCATTTCGATCGCCAAGAAGTACACGAACCGCGGCCTGCAGTTCCTCGACCTGATCCAGGAAGGCAACGTCGGCCTCATGAAGGCCGTCGACAAGTTTGAGTATCGCCGCGGCTACAAGTTCTCGACCTATGCGACCTGGTGGATCCGCCAGGCCATCACCCGCTCTATCGCCGACCAGGCGCGCACGATCCGCATTCCGGTGCACATGATCGAAACGATCAACCGCATGAATCGAATCACGCGTCAGGTGCTGCAGGAAACCGGGGTCGAGCCCGACAGCCGCAAGCTTGCCGAGCTGATGGAAATGCCCGAGGACAAGATCCTCAAGATCATGAAGATCGCCAAGGAGCCGATTTCGATGGAAACGCCGATCGGCGACGACGACGATTCGCACCTCGGCGACTTCCTCGAAGACACGCAGACGGTGGCGCCTTCGGAAGCCATCCAGAATACGAGCCTCTCGGAGACGGTCCGTCAGGTGCTCGACAGCTTGTCGCCGCGCGAAGCGAAGGTGCTTCGCATGCGCTTTGGCATCGAAATGCAGTCCGACCACACGCTCGAAGAGGTGGGCAAGCAGTTCGACGTGACGCGCGAACGCATTCGCCAGATCGAAACGAAGGCGCTTCGCAAGCTCCGCCACCCGTCGCGTGCCGACAAGCTTCGCAGCTTCATCGAAGGCGACAACAAGGACTGACGTTCGTTTCGCGCTCGCTTGGACCGACGGGGGCCGCCAAAGGCGCCCGCCGCATTGCAAAGAAAAACGCACGACCGCTCGATCGGCTGTCGTGCGTTTTTGCGATCGGCTCGCTCGAACGAAGCGCAAGCGCTCTGCGCGGGCGCGCCTTCAGTCAAAGCGGCAGAGCGTAACGCGTACGCCGCTCGCTTCAAGAAACGCAATGAGGTCGCTCGTTTTCAGATAGACGGTTGCCGTGTTGTCGTTCGGGTGCAGACCGATGAGGTTTTCTTCGTCGAGAAAATCGCGGTCGACAAAGAATTCGACGACATGCGCGCGGTCGTTCAGGAGGCCGAAAGGCGAAACGGCGCCAGGGAAGAGGCCGAGGAGCGTAGCAAGCGCTTCGGGTTCGGCGAGTGTGAGTCGGCGCGTCCCGTGCGCCGCGCGGAAAGCTTTGAGGTCGACACGCTTTTCATCGCGAACGCTCATAAGGAAATAGCGCGCTTTCTTGTCGTCGCGCACGAAGAGGTTTTTCGCTTGAGCGAGCGGATGCGGGCGCTCGAGCGCCCGCGCTTCGACCATGTTGTAGACCGCGGGATGCTCGTGCAGTTCGAACGCAATGCCCGCTCGGGCAAGCGCTTCAAGTACGCGTGCGCGTTGCGCTCGGCGCATTTCGGTCTGATCGTCGTCGTGACTGCGGACGGTCGCTTGTGGGGTACTCAATTTTTGAGATCCTAAAATGTTTCGTTTTCTTCCGGCAGGACGGAATGATCGCAGGAATTATCCCGAAAAGGGACAATGAGAGCGTCACTTCGACGCCTTTCAAACGGCGTCTCGAACCGTACTTCAAAAGAATGCTTGACGTCATTTTTGACCGTTGGTCGAGAAAAGTGACGCATTTGACATTCGCTTTTGCGTCGAATTCGCAAAGCTGTATTGATTTTCGACAGAAAAAAGCATCGAATCACGGCTTTTGACGCCGAGAGAATATTGCTTTTTTGGATTGAAAAATGTAGTCGATCCTTGTATTCTGAACGCCTTTTTTCCCGCTGCCCTTTGTGGCAGCTTTTTCGTGTGTGCGCCCCTTATAAGCGGGCCGAAAGCTCCGAAGTGCGAATGCGTCAGCCGGTGGGACCGGAGAGAGAAGAGAATGCGCCTTCGTTCGAGCGCGGCCCGACGCTGAGGAAAGGTTCCTCCGGGCAGCTCATGCGGCAGAAAGCTCGCGCGGGAAAAGACTGTGCGACCTCCGAAAGTCCGTTTCGGCGTCGGGGCGTTCACACGAGAAAGATTCGAATTCGCACGGATTGTGCGGCGGCTGCAAGCGCTGAATCGGCCCCGGAGGAGCGGGCGGGCGCACGCCGAACGATTCGCTGCAAGCTTGGGGAAAACATGGCCAAGACGACCAAGACCACCACCCGAAGAAAGAAGAAGACCGTTGCCGACGAGCAGCTCGATGACGTGCGAGTCGACGACGATGCGCCCGTCGAGCTCGGTGAAGTCGACGGCGACGATATCGAGGACAACGTTGACGAAGCGAGTGCGCTCGACGCGTGGCAGGCGGGCGCCGAAGACGCCGGTTCGGCCGGCATCGACGACGTGTCCTCGCACAACGGCTACGGCGAACTCGTGCGCCTCGGCGGCAGCCGCGGCTGGGTGACGCTCGCCGACATCAACGACCACCTGCCTGAAAGCGCGCTGAAGACCGCCGACAGCCTGCAGGAAGTGACCGAGCAGCTCGTGCGCCTGGGCATCCAGGTCTTTGAGGCGCCGCCCGATGAGGACGACATCCTCATCAACGGCATGCTCGGCGACAACGCCGAAGAAATCGACGAAGACGATGCGGCCGTGATGCTCACGCCCGAAGAGTCCGCCGGTCTCTCGAAGGACCCGCTGCGCGCGTACCTGCGCGGCGTCGGTTCGCACAAGCTTCTCACGCGTGCCGGCGAAATCGAAGTTGCCAAGTCGATCGAACAGTTCACGATCAAGCTCGTTTCGACGATGGTGCAGTACCCGAATGCCGTCGCCGAAATCCTGCGCCTGGGCGAAGGCCTGAAGGACGAAGGCGTGCCGGTCGACACCGTTGTCGACGGCTTCAACGACTCGCAGCTCGTTGCCGAAGAGGCGCTTGCTGCCGAAGCCAATAGCGACGAGACGCACGAAGAAATCGCGACCGACATCGGCGCGGCGGCCATGACCGCCGAGCAACTCGCCGAAATGCGCAAGCGCGTCCTCTCGATTTTCCGCAAGTGCGCCAAGGCGCTCAAGGTCGTTGAAGAAAGCTTCGGCGATCCGGAAAAGGAAAAGGAATACCGCAAGGCCCTGAAGACCATGCAGACGGCGCTCTCGCCCGTGCGCTTCTCGGTGAAGCTCGTCACGCAGATCACCGAACACATGAGCGCGCACATGGAAGAGGTGAACGCCACGCTCAAGGAAATGCGTCACATTCTCGTCGATCAGTGCCGCATGCCGCAGCAGGAAGCGCTTGCGCTGCTCAAGAGCGAGGACGTGATCCGCGAAGGCGTCTTCGAAGAGATTGCCGCTTCGGGCAAGCCTTGGTCGCTCGCCGTCGGCCGCAGCGTTGCGCCGCTCAATGAAGCGCGCGTGAAGCTCGTGGCCAACGAAAAGAAGGCTTTCATGAAGCTCGAAGAGCAGCGTGAGCTGCACCGCGCCATGCGTCTCGCGCAGACGAACCTCATGCAGGCCAAGGCGAAGATGATCGAGGCGAATCTGCGTCTCGTGATTTCGATCGCCAAGGGCTACGTCAACCGCGGCCTTGCGATGACCGACCTCATTCAGGAAGGCAACCTCGGCCTCATGAAGGCGGTCGACAAGTTCGAGTACCGCCGCGGCTACAAGTTCTCGACCTACGCGACCTGGTGGGTTCGCCAGTCGGTGACGCGCGCCGTTGCGGACTTCGGCAACACGATCCGCATCCCGGTTCACATGACGGAGTCTTACAACAAGCTGCGCCGCCAGAAGCAGAAGTTTCTGCAGCAGCACGGCCGTCAGCCGACCGAGCAGGAACTCGCCGATCTCACGGATCTGCCGATCTCGAAGGTGCTCCTGCTCACGCAGTCGATGCGCGGCGTCGAATCGATCGACGCGCCGATCGGCGACGAAGAAGACGCTACGAAGCTCGACTTCGTCAAGGGCAGTGAACACGACGATCCGAGCGTTGCTTTCCAGGATCGCTCCATGGTCGAGTGCATCAACAAGACCCTGAACGATCTGCAGCCGCGTGAAGCCCAGGTGCTGCGCCTGCGCTACGGCATCGGCACGAATCAGGATCACACGCTCGAAGAAGTGGGCCGCATGCTCGGCCTCACGCGCGAGCGCGTGCGCCAGATCGAAGCGGCGGCTATCCGCCGCCTGCGCCAGCCCGAAAAGAGCAACACGCTCAAGGACTATCTGCAGTAAATCGCCGCAGGCCCTGAAGACAAGCGGGGCCACGGCTTCGAAGGAGCCGCTTCGTGCTCCGTCCGTCGGACGGAACTCGGGCGGCTTCGCTTTTCCGAGCGTCGCGCCGTGCGAAATCGTGCGGATTCGAAAAAACGCGGCAATCGGGTAAAATCAAACGTTTCCGTGATCTTTCAAGCGCGCATTGCGAGCAAGGTGCGCGCGAGAGAGCGCCGGCGCTTTCATCATTTTCGACAGACGCATTCAGGATGTCTTCCTTCGAACAATTCGGTCTAGATTCCCGCATTCTTTCCGCCATCGCCCGCATGGGCTATCGGGAGCCGACGCCCATCCAGGCGCAGGCGATTCCCGTCGTCATGAGAGGGGGCGACGTTATGGGAGCGGCACAGACCGGCACCGGGAAGACTGCGGGCTACGGGCTGCCGCTTCTTGAGCGGATTCTCCCGAAGGCCAATACCTCCGCTTCGCCCGCACGTCACCCCGTGCGCGCGCTCATCCTGACGCCGACGCGCGAACTTGCCGACCAGGTGAACGAAAACCTCGTCAAGTACGCTGCAGACGTGCCGCTTCGCGTAGGTGTTGTCTACGGCGGCGTCGACATTCGTCCGCAGGCCGACATGCTGCGTCGCGGCATTGAAGTGCTCACCGCGACGCCCGGGCGACTCCTCGACCATGTCGAAAGCCGCGCCGTGAACCTTTCGCAGGTCGAAGTGGTCGTGCTCGACGAAGCCGACCGCATGCTCGACATGGGGTTCCTGCCCGACATTTCGCGCATCCTGAAGCTTTTGCCCGCCAATCGCCAGAGTCTGCTCTTCTCGGCGACTTTCTCGCCCGAAATCAAGCGTCTCGCGAAAAATTTCCTGCGCGACAATCCGGCGATCATCGAAGTGGCGCGAGAAAATTCGACGGCCGACACCGTGACGCAGGAGCTCTTCAGCGTCTCCGAGCGCGACAAGACCGACGTTCTCATCGATATGCTCAAGACGCGCGGCCCCGAAGGCGGTCCGCTCACGCAGGTGCTTGTCTTCGTCAACGCGAAGATCACCTGCCGACGCTTGGCGCGTACGCTCGAGCGCGTCGGTATCAATGCCGACGCCATTCACGGCGACAAGACGCAGGAAGAGCGTCAGGCCGCGCTCGAGGGCTTCAAGAGCGGCGCGATTCACGTGCTCGTTGCGACCGACGTCGCTGCGCGCGGGCTTGACATCAAGGAGCTTCCCTTCGTCATCAACTACGACGTGCCTTACAGCGCCGAAGATTACGTGCACCGCATCGGCCGCACGGGGCGTGCGGGCAGCAAGGGCGTCGCTTCAATGCTTGCGACCGAGAGCGACGCGCGTCTCGTTGAGGCGATTGAAAAGCTTACCAAGCAGAGCTTCACGGCAATTCCGCTTTCGCCCATGCCGCGAAGCCGCCGTCCGTCGCGCCGCGGCACCCCCGCTGAACGCATCGATACGCCTGAGGACGAAAAGCTCGCACGCGAACGCGCTCGCGCTTATGTGCCGCCCTCTCAGCGCCTTCGCGATCCGATTTTCGATATGCCCTATATCGAGCATACGAACCGTACGGGCGAGAAGGCCGGGCAGCAGGCGCCCGCTTATCTCGAGCGCCGTGAAAAGAAGCGCCCGCTTGCCGCGCTTCTCGGTGGTTTCCCGATTGCGCGCAGCCGCGACGCGTGATCTCCAAAAGCCGAAGAAGCCCTGACGTGCCATTGCTTTTTCAAGGCGCTTGGGGCATACTTCAAAAACGACATGACGAGTTGAGGTTTACTGCCTCATGCCAACCTGCCGCAGAAGGCGTCTGAAAGGCTCATAACCGAAGGGCGCGTTCACATTCCCCGGGCAAGGTGGCCGGTTTCGCCAAGTGCGAAGCCAATGCGGTCGGCATCGCGGATGCGGACAACTATACGGGACTAGGAAACGCAAGGAAGGACCTCTCGCGTCGTTGTCGGCTCGGGAGGTTTTTTTGCGTCCGCGTCAAGTGCGTTCGATGCGAAAAGACGTTCGCCGAGACAATCGGTTTATTTGAAATTTCGGTCGGGGCGCGACCTCTCCATCTGACAGCGCCCGGGCGGATTTGTTTCCGGATTGCCGGGCCCGGCGCTGCGAGTGCCGCAGACGGCTAAAGAGGAGCAGACGATGTCGCATCGACTCACCATTAAGGGGCAGGTCACGATCCCCAAGGAAATTCGTGAATTCCTAGGCCTTGAGGAAGGCAACTCCTGCGTTGAATTCGCCGTCGAGGACGATGGCACCGTCACGGTTCGCAAGGCCGAAGCGACGCGTCCGCGCTTTGAGCGCCGCCGTGCCGCACCGACGCGCTCGAGCTACGCAGGCGTGCGTCCTGCCACGGGCGGCGTGCTTGCGCTCCTCGCGGGCGGCCTCTGAGGCGCCCGCTTGGTTGGCATTGCTTGGTTGAACGTCTTTAGAGTGCAGGCTTTTCCGCACGAACGACGAACATCGGCACGGGATTCCAAGCTTCATCCTGCTCAAGGTAGATGCGCCTTGAGAGCGTCTCGTCCGCGTCGACCGCCGCAAAGCCGAGTGCTTCGAGCGTCGCCTTATCCCAGGCTGGTCGCCGCTCACGGCTGATCGAGAGCGTCGCCTTGATTTCGTCGCATTCGTTGAGACGCGTTTCGCCGATCCCTTCGTGCGCGTTCTCGATGCCGTCGGCTTCGAGTTCGGCAGTGAGATTCGTGAACGAAACGGCGCCATAGTCGGCGTCAAAGACCAAGAGCTTTCCGCCCGGGCGCAAGAGACGAAGCCATTCGCGATAAGCGGCCTTCGGGTCCGGGAGTGTCCAAACCAAGTTGCGCGAGACGATGAGGTCGAACTGTGCGTCCTCAAAGGCGTCGAGCGCCTGCGCGTTCATGACGTAGAACTGCGTCTTGTCGGCAAGCGAAAGCTCTTCGGCCGTGCGCTTTGCTGCGGCAATCATTTCCTCCGAAAGGTCAACGCCGACGGCGCGCGCGCCGAGCGTAGCCGCCAAAAGCGCAAGAAACCCCGTTCCCGTACCGATATCGAGGACGTCGAGTCGACCTGTGTTTCGTTTTGCGGCGATCGCCCTATAAGCGGGTTCGATCTCGGCGAGCCAGCGTACCTTCAAGGGGCCGGCGAACTCAAAGGCGCGCGTTTCCCGAAAGCCTTCGGCGCGCCCGTCCCAGTAGCGGCGGATGCGCGGCAGAATCGGCTGCGCTGCGGTTTCGCTCTCACTCATGTCGTGCGGAATCTCCATTGATTCGGTCGGGTGTCGACCGGCTTTTAGGATGATATCGAGTTTGCGCTGGATGTCCGCACGTTGCAGTGCCCGATGCTTGCCCGAAAATGCCCGAGCGTACGTGCGCATTCACGAAACGGATCGGCGGGTTGAACGGTGGCTTGGTAGGCCTGAGAGGTATAGGCAACAAAAAAGCCTCCGGAACACCGAAGGCTTGCAGTACAGGGATCTTGATGCGATTGGCGTCCCCATCCGGATTCGAACCGGAGTTCGCAGCGTGAGGGGCTGCTGTCCTAGGCCTCTAGACGATAGGGACTCGCGAGAAAACAAATTCTATGCCTCTCGCACGAAGAAAGCAAATTTCGTTTTGTTTCGGATCAAGAAAAAAGCCGTCCGAGTTTTTCGAAGTAAATTCGAAGCGGCGGACGGCTTTCAGTTAACCGGGGGGCCGGTGAGAATGCCGACCGCCGGGCGCGTTAGGCGAGTGCGGCGCGGATGCGTTCGAGCACCGTGTCGCGGCCGATCAGGCAGAGCGTGATGTCGATCTGCGGCGTGCGGTCGGCAGCGCAGACGAGTACGCGCAGCGGCGTGGCGAGTACCTTCATCGGGATTTCGCGTTCGGTCATCACGGCCTGGATGCAGTGGTAGACGTTTTCGGGCGTCACCTCTTCGAGCGCGGCGAGCTTTTCACCGAAGAGCGCGAGCGCTTCGCGGCCGCCCGAGGCGAGCGCGGCTTCGGCAGCGGCGGGATCGATCTTCGGGTCGACGTAGAAGAAGAGAGCGCTTTCGGCAAGCTTTTCAAGCGTGGCGGAGCGGCTCTTGAGGAGCGCGCAAACCTGCGCGAGGTCCGGGCCCTTTTCGATCGAGCCGCCGTGGGCTTCAATGCGGGGCTTCACGAGTTCAGCAAGGCGCGCGTCGTCGGCTTCCTTCATGTACTGCTGGTTGAGCCAGTCGAGCTTCTTCCAGTCGATGCGGGCCGAGGCGCGCGAGCAGTCGGCAAGCTCGAAGATCTTCGCGAGTTCTTCGCGCGAGAACTTTTCCATGTTCCCGTGACCCCAGCCGAGACGGGCGAGGTAGTTGAAGATCGCTTCGGGGAGATAGCCCTGCTTTTCGTATTCGAGGACCGAAACCGTGCCGTGGCGCTTCGAGAGCTTCTGGCCGTCGGGACCGCAGATGAGGGGCAGGTGCGCGAAGACCGGCACTTCGGCGCCGAGCGCGTTGTAGATGTTGATCTGGCGCGGCGTGTTGTTGATGTGGTCGGCGCCGCGGATGACGTGGCTCACCTTCATGTCCCAGTCGTCGACGACAACGGCAAAGTTGTAGGTCGGGATGCCGTTACGCATGATGATGAGGTCGTCGAGTTCGCTGTTGGCAACCGTGATCGGACCGTAGACGGCGTCGTTCCAGGTGACCGTGCCTTCGTCGGGGTTGCGGAAGCGAATGACGGGCTTGACGCCTTCGGGAATGGCCTTGCCCTTGGCGTTTTCGGGGCGCCAACGGCCGTCATAGCGGGGCTTGAGGCCCAGGCGCTTCTGTTCTTCGCGCATTTCGTCGAGCTCTTCGGGCGTGGCGTAGCAGTAGTAGGCATGACCCGAGGCGAGCAGCTGATCGACCACTTCCTGGTAGCGCGCAAGGCGGTCCATCTGATAGATGGGGCCTTCATCGTAGTCGAGGTTGAGCCACTTCATGCCGTCGAGAATCACCTGGACAGCCTCCTTCGTCGAACGAACCTGGTCGGTGTCTTCGATGCGCAGCAGGAACTTGCCCCCGAAGTGACGGGCAACGGCCCAGCAGTAGATGGCGGTACGCGCGGTGCCGAGGTGCATCATGCCCGTGGGACTCGGGGCGATGCGGGTGCGGATTTCTTTCATGACAGACAGTGAAGTTAGCAGCTCCGTCGAGCGTTTGCCGCTTCGGTCGGAGCACAAAAAAAGAATCTGAAGGGCAGCATCGGTCGCGCACGGCTTGAGACGCACGCGTGCCGAAAGCGTCGCCGAGATGCGAATTCTACCTCGCAAGAATGTCGGGCATTCTTAACGAGGCGCCGCTTCTCGCGGCAACACCTTGTTTGGATACGAAAAACGCCCGATGCGGCGCCGCTCGGTGCCGCATCAGGCGTAAGCGTGTGCGGCGGCCAAGCGCCGCACGGTCGATCATTCTTCCCAGTAGGCGTTATAGAAGTCAAAGCCGCCGTCGGGGCGCAGCGTGAAATTCTTGAGCTTCACGCTCGCGCCCGCCGTGTTCTCTTCATAGAGAAGGAACGCCCAGGGCGCGTCGCTCCAAGCGATGCGCTGCGCTTCGTTGTAGAGCGCCTGACGCTTTTCGGCATCCGTTTCAACCTGCGCGCGGTCGAGAACGTCGTCAAGTTTCGGGTTGGCGTAGTAGGACGTGTTCATGAACTTCGGGGGCGCCTCGCGGCTGTCGAGCACCGGTCGGATCGTGAGGTCCGGGTCCATCGTCGAGTCGGCCCAGCCGACATAGTAAAGACGCGACTTCGCGTCGTCGGGATTCTGAACGGCATAGACCTCGCTCGTGCGAACGCCGGGCTCGAGGAGGCGCGTCGTGACTTTGATGCCCACTTGGCGCAGCTGCTGCTGAATGAACTGCACGGCCTTTGAGGCGGTCGTATTCGTGTAGGCCGACCAGAGCGTCGTTTCAAAGCCGTTCGGGTAGCCCGCTTCCTTCAAGAGTTCGCGTGCTTTTTTCGGGTCGTAAGGCCAGGGGCCCATCTTGAGCGACGTGGGCAGCTTCGGCGGAATGATGCCCGACATCGGTACGGCGTAGCCCGCGTAGGCCACTTTGGCGAGCGCCTCCTTGTTGATCGCATAGTTGATCGCTTCGCGAACGCGCTTGTCGTTAAAGGGCTTGACGCGATTGTTGATCGAGAGATAGCGCGACATGAGCGACGGCATCGATTGGATTTCAAGCGACTTGTCGTCTTTGAGCTGCGCGATCTGCTCGAGGGGCATGGGCGTCACGTACTGCGCTTCGCCCGTTCGCAGCATCGCCGCGCGCGTTGCGTTTTCAATGACGGGCACCCAGTGAATCGAGTCGAGTTTCGGCAGTCCCGGCACGCGGTAGTTCGGATTCTTCTTGACGAAAATCCCGTCGTTCGGATTGAAACGCTCGAGCACATAGGGGCCCGTGCCGCAGGCGCGCGTCGCGAGCTGCTTGCCGGTGCCGTACTTTTCGATGTAGCTCGGGCAGATCATCTGCGGCGTCGTTGCAGCCAGGCGCCCGATGAAACTCGGCATGGGTTTTTTGAGCTTGAAGCGAACGGTCGCGGGGTCAAGCACTTCAACCTTCTCGATCATCGAGTAGGCCGAGTAGCGGTTGAGCCGGTTTTCGGGATTCAAGAAGCGGTCGAAATTCACCTTCACCGCTTCGGCGTTGAAGTCCGTGCCGTCGTGGAACTTCACGCCCGTCTTGAGTTTGATCGTGTATTCGCTCGCGTCGGCCGAGGCTTCAAAGCTCTCGGCGAGTTCGGGAACGGGCTTGAGGTTCTTGTCGAAGGTGAAAAGTCCCTCGTAGATGGATTTGGCGCAGATGCGCGTCAGTACGTCCGGGCAGTCGTAGGGATCGAGCGTCGAGAAGGCGGCGCCGACCGCAACCGTAATGTCCTTGGCGGCAATGCCAGCAGACGCCGTAATGAGTACGGCGGCAAGCGAGGCCGCAATCGCGGCGCGGCCGCGAACGGAAGTGAATCGGTCAGCCTTCTTCGGGTTCGATCTCTTCGATTGCATGGAGCACCTTCTCGGGTGAAACGCTCGTCTCGTGCTGCTTTTGAATAAGCCCGCAGACGCGCAAAAGACGTGAAAAGCGTGGATAACGCAGGTATGGTCGGGCAAAAGCCCTTTATTTCATGTTCAACGGTTTTTCGGTATACGAGAAAGTTGCCTATAAGACATTTCTCAGAGGCTCTCGCGGACGCCGTCAAGAAAGTTTTTCTTTCGTTGGGGGGGAAGACAGCTCGAGACCGAGCACGGAGGTTAAGGCGCCATAAGATCGAAGAACTGCCGAACGAAAAAGATCGGAAGCATTCGACGCACAGGACGGGTCAGCGTGCCACGGCCGCGTACCGTTCAAAGAGGAATCAACGAGAAAAAAGCGAGGTTTCAACCATGGCTAGCGAGAACTGGGTGCATGCAGAGAAGCTCCCCGAGCGGTTTTTGACTTGGGCCGACGAAGCGGCCGCGCTGCGGCGCAAGATTCATTCGAATCCCGAGCTTGGGTTCGAAACGTCCAAGACGTGTGCGCTCATCGAGCGGGCGCTCAGAAGCTACGGAATCACGGCGATTGACGCCGAATCCGTTCGGGGCGGTCTTATCGTGACGATCGAAGGCAATCGTCCGGGCAAAACCGTTGCGCTTCGCGCCGACATCGACGCGCTCTCGATGCCCGACGAGTCGGGTACGCCCTGGGCGAGCACGATTTGCCGCAATCACGCCTGCGGGCACGACGGGCATGCCGCGTGGCTCATGCTGGCGCTGCGTGATCTTGCGGCTGACCGCAACTTCCCCGGCCGCATTGTGGCGATCTTTCAGCCTGCCGAAGAAATCGGACGCGGCGCGCTTGCCGTTGTCGAGAGCGGGCTCTTCGAGAAAGAAGCAATCGCCGAGATCTACGGCGCGCACAACGATTCGCTCCTGCCGGCAGGCGAATTCTCCTTCCGTGCCGGCCCTCTTCAGGCCTCGTGCGACTTCTTCTACATTCGCCTCGTAGGGCGCGGCATTCACGCAGCACGCCCGCACATGGGGATCGACACGATGCCAGCGGCCGGTCTTCTCATCAATTCGCTCCAGACGATCGTTTCTCGAAAGACCGATGCGCTTGAGCCCGTCGTGCTTTCGATTTCTTCGATCGAAGCCGGGAAGTACGATGCGCCCAATGTCATTCCGAACGAGCTGCGCATGAGCGGGACGGTGCGCACCTATAGCGAAGTGTGCCGCACGGAAGTCGAGCGCCAAATGCGCCTCATGGTCGAGCATGTAGCCGCTGCGCAGAGCTGTACGGGCGAAGTTCGCTACGACCGGCTGACGTCCGTTGTCGTCAACGACGCAGCAGCGACCGAGGCTGCGAGTACGCTCGCCAAGCGTCTCTTCGGCAGCAAATTCGTCAAGACCACGCCGCAGACGACGGGTGGGGAAGACTTCTCCGAATACCAAAAGAAGGCGCCCGGGATCATGTTTCGCATCGGCATCGTTGACGAGCAGCACGAAGCGGCAACGCACAATCCAAAATACGACTTCAACGACCGTGTGCTTCCTGCGGCTGCGTATTTCTTTGCGACACTTGCGCGCGAACGGCTCGCGGCGCTCGAAGCCGTTTAAGTCTTTGTTCGTTCGGGCGCGTGTATTTCGTCGGCAGCCAATTGTCGCGCGAGCCGACAAAAACGCGCCGCGAGCGAATTTTGATCGCCCGCTCGCCGAACAAGGTCGTAGCGAATGGCAGCGAGCGGGTCGGCGATTGGCAGGAGCATGCGTTCGCCTTCGTCGTGCCGGTATGAGCTCACGAGCGTTGTCGTGAAGGTGAGCGCCGGCTTTTCGGCGAGTGCCTGCTGAAAGAAAAAATAATCGTGAAAGAGCTTCACGTTAACGGATGGGGCGAGCGTGCGGCGCAGCTGCGCGGACTGTTCCGAAAGCGGGCCGTCCACTTCGAGGACGAAGAGCTCTGCGTCGCGAAGCTCGGACAAGCGATCGCCCGCGGCAAACCGCAATTGCTCGATCCGCTCGGCCGGAACGCTTAAGAGCAGCCGGTCAACGGCAAAAGGTTCGATTTCGATGTCGGCGCGGTGTGCTACGTCCGCTGCAACGAGCACATCGAAGCTTTCGTCCAGGAGCCGCTCGACCGTGCACTCGCCGCAGGCAAGTACCGGTTCAAACCGACAGTCGGAAAAATACGGGGCGATTTTGGGGACGAGGTACCAGTACGGACCTGGGTCGCAAAAGCCGATGCGCAGATGCGACTTGCCTGCGCGCAAGGCGCTTGCGCGCGACTGAAGGCGTTCTGCCGAGCGCAGGACGGCGCGTGCGTCTTCGAGCAGCCGTTCTCCTTCGTTTGTGAGAAGAAGTCGACGGCCGACGCGTGCAAAAAGCCGCACGCCGAGCGATTCTTCAAGCCGTCGAATCGACATGCTGAGAGCGGATTGCGTCATGAAAAGCCGTTCAGCTGCCGAAGTGAGCGTTTCGCTTTCGGCGACCGCAACAAAGTGGCGAAGCTGACGTAGTTCGAAATGCATGTCCGGGATTCTTAGCGAGAAGCAATCGTTCAATTTTATTGATAATTACATCGTTATAAAGAATTTAACTACTTGAAATTTATTAAATAAGATCGAATCACTCATTTGAAAACGCGATTGTTTTGTGGAGGATTCGATCCATGTTTACGCGCAGAGGATTCCTTGCTGCATTTTCAGCGGCAGCCGCCGGTTTTTCGGTTTCGTTTTCGAGCGCCGCAGCCCCTAAAGCGAATGCGCTTGCCGCGGACACCGCGCCGATTTCGCTCAGAACGATGGGAAGCTTCTTTTTCGGCGGGACGGTTGCGAAACTCGAGAACGGCGAAACTTTTCACGGAGACCACGGCTACGCGCAGTACTACATTGCAGCGAATTCCCGTTCGCTGCCGATCGTGATGTGGCACGGCATCGGTCAATCCGGGAAGACTTACGAATCGACGCCGGACGGACGCGAAGGCTATCAGGCGCTTTTGCCGAGGCATGATTGGTCCGTCTACATTGTCGATCAGCCGCGTCGAGGCCGTGCGGGCTACACGATGGCGAAGTCTGAAGGTCCGACCATCCCGACGACGGCGCGAGAAAGCGGTGTCTGGTCAGCCTTCCGAAACGGCGACTGGAAAGCGCCCGAGGCGCCGACGATTTACTCTGGGAGTCAGTTTCCGCTTTCGGGCGCCGCCGTCGATCAGTTTTTCCGTCAGCAGACACCCGATACGGGTGAAGAGCCGCTGACGGCCGAGTATCGAGCCTTTATCGGCAGGACGGGCGCCGCGCTCTTCGATCGCATCGGTGACGGCATCCTCATGACGCATTCCAACAGCGGCCAGTACGGCTGGGAAATCGCGATGGCGAGCCCGCACGTGAAGGCCGTCGTGGCCTACGAACCCGGTGCTTGCGCTTTTCCGGAAGAAGAGCCGCCCGCGCCCGTGGAGGCGGCGACTGAACTTGTCGCTTCTCGCATGTTCCCGCGGATGGTGCCGATGCAGAAATGGCAGGCGCTCACGAAGGTGCCGATTCTTATCGTCTTTGGCGACTACATCAAAGACAAGCCGAGTGAAGTCTTCAATGAAGACGTTTGGCGCATCGCCCGCGAGCGCGCCCGACAGTTCGTCGAGCTCGTCAATCGTCACGGCGGCGACGCGACGCTGGTCGAACTTCCCAAGCTCGGCATTCGCGGCAACACGCATGCGGCCTTTGCCGACCGCAACAATCTTGAGGTGCTTGCGCAGCTCGAAGGCTGGCTTCATGAAAAAGGCTTGGACGGACGTGCGTCACCCCATCTCGGCCCGAAGCCCGTCGAGATGCCGATGACGATTCCGCTTGAAACGCGCGAGAACTGATTGGGACGCAAGCGGAACATTCCAATGAGAACGCCCGAAGTGCGTTTGGCGCTTCGGGCGTTCGTCTTGAAATTCCGCTTGGTCGATCAGCCGACCCAGGTGAAGTAGGTCACGATCGAGAAGAGAGCGATGAGCGGCACTTCAATGAGAAGGACGGGCTTCAGGGTCTTAAAGAAGTTCGCCTTGAAGTAGTCGACCGAAATCGTGAAGCAGAGGTGTACGGGCGTAATCATCTGACCGGCACACCCGAAGACCATCGCGAGGCCCGCGTAATCGATGCTGCCGAACGAGATGCTCGCTGCGATCGGCATCACCATCGAGATGTAGCCCTGGCTCATGCCGGTGAGCATGCCGATGATGAAGGAGAGAATCGCGAACACGACCGGCGTCGGAATCGCCGAGCTCGTCATGATCGCGACGATCTGCTCGAGCGCGCCCGTCGTGGTGAGAAGCCCGATGAAGTAAAGGATCAGGCAAACGTTGCCGAGGAGCTTGTAGTCGAGGGCGCCCAAAAGAATTTCGCGCAGATTGGCGCGCCGCCCGCACAGCCGCAGAATCGGAATCATTGCCGCCGTGACGATGCCCATCGAGATCGCCGCCGAGATGTCGAAGACGATCATGAGCAGGAGGTTCACGACCACAGGGGCTATCGCGAGCACGACGTCGAAGATGTTCTGCAGTTTGGCTTCGATCGATACGGGTTCGCTTGAAATGTGGTCGTGCTTTTTGAGCGGCGCGAGAAGAACGAGCCAGCCGATCACGAAGGCCGCCACCGAGAACCAAAGCAGGTGCAGCACGAGGTCGGAGACGTGAATGCCGGCAATCGCGCAGGCCAAAATCATGCCCGGAATCGTCGGGCTCGAGACTTCGAAAATGTGACGGAACCAGAAGTTGATGGCCGCCTTCGTCTCGGGCTTCAAATTCATCTTGGCGCTTGCGGCCTCAACAATCGGTGCGGAAAACCGGGCGCCGCCGAGCGACGGGAGGAACCCGAGGAAGGCGGGCATCGTCGCGAGCGTGACGCGCGTCGACTTGAAGAGGCGGTTCAGCGCCTTCACCATGCCGTCGAGCGTACCCGAGCGGCGCAGCTCGATTTCGAGACACATCACGAAATAGAGCGAAAAAAGGAGGTCGTACGTTCTCGATTGCTCGACGGTCATCACGGCCGATTCGACGAGCGAAGCGAGTGTGCGGTCGAGGCAGAGCCACATGACGAGGCCGCCCGAGAGAATGGCGACGCCGATCGGCAGCTTGTAGCGCAGCAGCGTAACGATGGCGATGGCAGCAAGAAGAATGACGAGGAAGATGTTCATAGAAGAAATGAGGGCGGGCGCCTCGACCGAGCATGGGGCGGCTCGCGCGCAGTCGAGTCGATCCGTTACCAGCGGGAAGCGCTTCAGTGCCTGTGTCTTGTCGTTTTTGGACTATTCACGCAACGTGATTCGACAATATTGCAACGACGAGACAAATTCTCATTTGTCCTCGAACAAGAGAACGGAAAAAGGCGGACGAATCCGTATGCTGCGGGCGCAACACACGCTGCTCGTTCGGTCCGCCTCGCCGATCAGAGGAAAACGATGGTGGCCGTCATCAAAAGCACGGAAACGATAACGGAGACCGAGTTGAGGTTTGCTGCGGTTTCCCAATCGAGCTTGGCCTTCATCGTGAAGATGACGCCCATGGCCGGCATCGGTGCCATGAGCACGAGCACGAGCGCCTTGCGGATTTCCTCCGCAACGGGCAGAAAGAAGAAAGCGAGCGCAGCGAGGGCGGCGTTGCCGACATAGCGCCAGACGAGGAGCTTCACGAGCGGTCGGAACTTTGCCCAGTCGATGCGCAGATTGACGGAGAGCCCGATCAAGAGCATCGCGAGGAAAGGATTGGCTTTGCCGACGACTTCGCAAAAGTGCAGGATCGGTCGCGGCAGCACCACTTCCATAAAGGCGAGCGCGAGGACGAATGCGTAGGTCCAGAGACAGCTCGAGGAGAGAAGCCGCATGCCGATCGAGCGCAGACGCTCGCGCCAGCCCGCCTTCTCATCGCGAACGGCAATCGCGTAGGTTCCGCCCGTCACCATGACGGCGTTGCCGACGTCAAAGAGGCAGATCGAAAGAAAGCCCACGGGCGAGACGATGCCCATCGTGAAAGGCATCGCGAAAGTGCCGATGTTGTAGCCCGAGAGGTTGAGCATCGAAAACGGCACGAGATTGGGTTCGCCCCTTCGCTCGGCTTCGCGGCGCGTAAGCAGGACGGCAAGCGCAATGAGCGCCCAGTTGGAAAGGAGTCCGACAAAGAACGGAATCAAAAGGTCGCTCGAGAGCTTCACGCCCGAGAGAAATACGATCACCGAACAGGGCAGCGTCACGTAGAGGACGAGCATGTTCATCGGCCGCACGGCATCGCGGGGGAAGGTGCCGTTAAGCCGCAGGATTTGGCCGATCACGATGACGGCGACGTAGGCAAGGACATCGGCGAGAGCGTTCATTTGTCTTGAGAGAGGCGTGAGAAATGGGAATCCGAGGCGCCTGCGGTTCCTGAGTCGAAAGAAGGAATATTTCTACAGCGCTCGTAGCTGCGGCTGCCGTAGAAATTGCGTTAAGTAGGAAACTGCGGCGCGGGCGACCTTATTGAGCGCGTCGTAAACGCTTTTGCTGCAGGAATCTCTCAGCAGCTCGGGCAACCGAAGCGGCCGCGCACATAAACGGGAAGCGTCATCGGATCGCGCCCGGCGAGGTGACCCATCGAGAATTCGCAGCCGCACCAGAGCTGGTTGTAGAAATTTTGCTCGCGCAGAATTTCGCCGCGACGCTGCTGCAGTCCGCCTTTTTTCCAGTCCATGTCCCAGTATCGCACCCCGGGGACGAGCTTTTCGGCCGCCCGAGCGGCTTCGCGGATCTGTTCGAGCCGTTTCCAGCGGCTGCCGGCGAGCGTTGTCGTGAAATGCTCGATGCCGAGTGAAGCGGCCGCGAGCGCCGCCGCACGCATGCGCTCGCGAAAACAAACGGCGCAGCGCGCACCGCGTTCGGGTTCGTTTTCGAGGCCCCTGACGGCTTCGCGCCAGCGCTCATGCTCGTAGTCGCCGTCGACAAAGGGGATGCCGAGTGCTTCGCAGTAGCGAATGCATTCGTTGCGGCGCACGTCGTACTCTTCGCGCGGAAAGATGTTGGGGTTGTAGAAAAAGACGGTCGGCCGGTAGTTGCGTGCAAGGAGCCACTCGAGAATCGCCGACGAACAGGGCGCGCAGCAGCTGTGCAGCAGCACAGGCGCAGGCTCGAGCGCCGCAAAAGCATCGGGTTCGGGGAGGCGAGCAGCTTCGCAGGCGCCTTCGGGAAAACGGTCGGCAGGCGTAACGGTGCGGTGTCCCGGCTTGGCAGTCATGGGCAAAGATAAAAAGCGAGGTGGTCAGTCTGCCGATGATACGCCGAGCGTTTTCAGCCGGGCGACCGTACCCGGAAGATTCTTGTTCGCGGGCCGATGCGCTGCTATGCAATCAGAGATAGCGGCCGGCGAGGTACCAAGCGTCGCTGCGGCCGTCGTGGTAGAGCCAGAGCGTTTCGCGGGTTTCGTCTTCGCCGCGGTAATAAATGCGGTCGGCACTCCGTTCAGTCGGGATCGATTCGCCCGAAGTCAGAAGGCGGACGGGACCGTGGCGCCAAGGGCGGCCCGCTCGTACGGGGAGCCGTTGCGGCTCGGGCAGCAGGAAAGCGGGGCGGTCGCACGAACGAGCGTTTGCTGCCGGCAGGTCGATGGCGCATTCGTTCTGGGGTGCGTCGAGGCGGCTTCTGCCGAACCGGGTGGGAAAAACGGGCAGGAAAGTCGCTTCGACGGCTGTATTTTTCGTGCACGCGTCTTCTGGGATGACTTGACCGAGCTGGAAAACACGGCGGCGACCGAATTGCTCGAGGAGTTCGGCCGCAAGCGTCGAATTCAGCTGATCTGCGGCACGGTTAAGGCGATCGGGCGCAGCGTTGCCCGCGCGCGCGTCAAGTCGTATGTATGCGCCGCCTGTTGCCTGTGCGATGCGACCGATGCCGCGCGCGAGGTCCGAGGCAAGGGTCTCGAGGCGCGAGCCCCCTTCCATGCGGACGGTACATGCGGGACCGCACTCGGCGCATTCGGTTGTGTCCTCCGAGGGACGCGCTTGCGGGCGACTTTCGAGCGGCGTGAGCGTCCAGCGGATGATTTGCGGCATGCTTTCGTCGAAAGCGGGCGTGGCGACGCTTGCCGCGACCGCAGCCGCCCGTTCAATGCCGATTTCAAACGAGATGCTCTCAAAGAGCACGTCGCTCAGACAATAAAGCGGTGTCGATACACGGTCGAACCCGAAGGGTTCGGCGACGGGGTCCTCATTTCCGGCAAGGGCAGGTCCAATCTGCACATCGATAGCGAGCGAAAGCCGTTCGGCTTCCCGAATCGCTCGGTCACGGATCCGCTCGATGGTGCTTTCCGCCGCATGCTGCGGCAGCACGATCGCAGCGGAGAGGCGATCTTTTGCGCTGTCGCGATTTAGTGCAATGGGGCCCTCGAAAGCTGCCGGCAGCAAGGCGAAGCGAAGTATCGAAGCAAGGACGGCGCCGAGGTGCGCCGCTTCAGCCGTTTCTACGGCGGAGAGCCGCAGTGTCGGTACGCGCCGAAGCGCATCCGCGGCGGGCATGCCGATAGAAATGCCGCGAAGAAGTGCCGCATCGTTTGCGCTCACGATGCAGCCGCCCGAGTGCAGTGCCGCAGGGGTGCTTCGCGAATGTCGGAGCGATTCGGCGAGTGCGCGCCTGCCGGCCGCCACATCGCGCAGCGTCGGCACAAAGTCGACGGAAAGCGCGAAAAAGAGTGCGTGGTCAAGCGTGATGGTGAACGCTTGGGGCCGGTTGTCGGTTGTCATTGAAAATCGACGCTCTGCGTTCCGTTTTTTCGGTCGAACGCAGAAGCGCCGCCTCCTTTTCTTCTTCGATTGAATATGGGGCGCGATCTGGGGCGCTTCAGGGGAATCGGTGCAGCGGACGCACAGCCGCTCAGAGCGCGGCGGCGAGTTCAGGGCCCTTTCGCGGTGAAGCGGCATGCGGGCAGCCGAGGAACTTGCGCTCGTGTTTCTCGGGACGGTTGGCGGCCGAAGCGACGGCTGCTGCACGGACGGCAGCGGTGACGGCCTCCGCTTGGGACGTACCCGCAGCAAGAATGCGCGCGGCGGGTGCGGGCTGCTTGCGGGGCGTCTTTGTTGCCTCCAGACCGACAACCGCTTCACGCACGATCGGCATCAGCGGGCTTTCCATATTGGCGCGAACGCGCACCGCGTTCGGGCGGTCGGCACGAAAGAGCTGCAGGCGCAACTTGGCGGGCGAATTGGTACAGGCCATCGCAGCCGGTCGAATGACAAAAACAGGGATGCCCGCCGTCTCCGAAGCGAGTGCGAGACGGCGCATCGCACGGAAGTCCTCGGCGGTGGTGAGTGACGGCAGCCACGCGATGACCGCCCGGGCTTCGCCGCTTGCAGCGGCGCGAACGGCCGTATCGAAAGCCTCTTCGGCCGAGCTCGGCACGACGAAGAGCTGCTCGCTCAGTTCCACGCCGCGAGCACGCAAAAGCGCGCCGTTTGGCACGTACGTGCATTCGGTTGGGAGCACCCAGACCGTTCGACCGAGTTTGGCGAGGGCGCCGAGCACGCAATCGACTTCGCCGCGTGCGCCTGCAGCGGGCAGAAGTTCGGTCAGTCCCGCTTTCGGAAAGCCGCCACTCAAAAGTGCGTCGAGCGCATCAATGTCCGAAGCGATACGCGGCGATTGCGACGCATCGGCAAAAAGGCGCGCCGGGAAAGCGCGGGCGGCTTCGGCGAACGCGTGAAGTGCGCGAGCGGCGGATTGCGAGCGCAGGTGCTGAACGGTGCTGAGCATGACGGCCTCCCGATGGTGCGGTGGTTGCTTGCCGAAGTTCTTGCGAGAACTTCATGAATTCTTTTTGTTGAACTGAGTGTATTCGAATCTCGAAATTGAGGCTCACTTATTGATCTTTATAATTGATCTTGTGTTTGAGTTTCCTAGTGCTGCAGGGGAATATCCGATAGAAATTTGCCTCTGGCGGACTTTTTTCTCGCCTGACCAATCATGAAGCTGCGGGGTGCAGACGGTTATCAGGATGAGTTGCACTGCACACCGAGGCGGGGCGAACCGGTGTCTCGACCCTGAGCGAGCGTCTTGTTTTCTCCATGAAAAACAGCCGAAGGCGGGCGGACGATGCGAGCGGCCTTGAAATGATCGAAGCGAGATCCCTTTTTTCGATATTTTGGTGATGATGGTCGTGACTGGAAATTAGTCTTAAAGACTAAAAAGGATCAAAAATTGACTTTTCCTTTGATTCAAAAAATGAAGCGTTTTGATGTCAATCAAATTTGCTCGACGTAGGCGAACAGCACGGCTGGTTCGATCGCGTTGCGTCGAGATGACCCGTCAAAGACGGCTTTCGGCCGACCGCGTGCTGCCGTATAGAATCTTTGAGCGGCGTAGGACCTAGACATCGAGTAATTTCGAGTAACTTTTTCGGAACAGTGAGCGGTACCGGCAGTATCGGAAGCCCTTGCCGCAACTGCGCCGCATAGCGTTTTTGGGCAGTGGCCCTCGACAAGGAGAAAGTTTTATGAGCACGCTCGAACCCGGAATTGAGTTTCGCTACGAAAGCGTCGTTCGAGCGCTGAAGGCCACGGCCGACGCGTGCGGGCGGGCGCCTTCGGACGTGAAGCTGCTTGCCGTCGGGAAAACGTTCGACGAATCGGCACTCTTAAAGTGCGCCGAGCTCGGTCAGCGCGCTTTCGGCGAAAACTACGCGCAGGAGGGCTGCGCCAAAGTCGATTGGTTTCGGGAGAACCGACCGGATCTGAAGCTCGAATGGCACTTTATCGGCCCGCTTCAGGCCAATAAGACTCGGCCGGTCGCCGAGCGCTTCGACTGGGTGGAGACGCTCGATCGGCTGCGCATTGCCAAGCGTCTCTCCGAACAGCGCCCCGAAGACATGGCGCCCTTAAACGTTCTTATCGAAATCAACATTGACGGCGAAGACTCAAAGTCGGGAATTGCACCCGAGGCGCTCGAGCCGTTTGCGTCTGCGCTCTCGGCACTGCCGCGACTGCGGCTGCGCGGCCTTATGGCGATTCCCGCGCCAGCAGACGATGAGGCGGCTCGCATGAAGCCGCTCGAAGCCATGCGCAGACTCTTTGACAACTACAGAGCGCGTCATCCCGAAGCGGTTGACTTCGACACGCTTTCGATCGGCATGAGCGCGGATCTGCGTGAGGCCGTCAAGGCGGGATCGACCGAAGTGCGCATCGGGAGCGCCATCTTCGGGCGGCGCGACTACGGTGCGCGTCCGCAGCAATAAATAGGCAAACGGATTTTTCGAAAAAGTATGAAGCGGCCGGCCGACGGCCGGCGAAGGAGTGAGAAATGTTTGAAGTCGGATTCTTAGGTGGCGGCAATATGGCGCGCGCACTCGCGGGCGGTTTGGCAAAGAAAATGCCGCCCGAAAAGATTCACGTGATCGACCGTCACCCCGAGAAGCTCGAAAAACTCGCGGCCGATTTCGGCGTCACCGTGCACGAAGCGCTCGGCGAGTGGGTGACGAAGCTCGATCTCATTGTGCTCGCCGTGAAGCCGCAGGGCATGAAGGCGGCGCTCGAGCCCGTTGTGTCGCTTTTGAATCCGAAGGGCGCGGCACTCTCGATTGCTGCGGGGATTGAGGCGCAGGTGCTTCGCGGCTGGCTCGGCGGCTACCCCGTGATGCGCGCCATGCCCAACACGCCCGCGATGGTCGGCTGCGGCACGACGGGTTTCTGGGCGCCGGCCGACATTTCGAGCGATGCGGTGGCGCAGGCCAAGACCGTGCTCGCAGCTGCGGGCGACGTGGTCGAAATGGACGACGAAGCCGGAATTGATCTCGTGGGGGCCATCCCGGGTTCGGGCCCGGCGTACGTCTTCCGCTTCATGGAAGCGCTCGAACGCGCGGGTACGCGCCGCGGGCTCTCGCCCGAAGCCGCGAAGGCGCTCGCGCTCGGTACGGTGTACGGCGCCGCGGTGCTCGCGCGCGAAAGCGGCGAACCGTTCTCGCGTCTTCGCGAGAACGTCACGAGCAAGGGCGGTACGACCGCCAAGGCGCTCGAAGTCATGAATGCGCGCGACATTGATGAAATGATGGATGAGGCGGTCGAAGCTGCACTGAAGCGCACGGCCGAAATGAAGGCGCTCTTTCGCTAAATGAAGCCGTATTGCTCGAAAGGCCCGGAAGGCAGAACGAGCCATACGGTCAATGGCTATGCGCTTGCGGGGCGTTTTGGCGTCGTTTTGCATGCATTCCGTCGTTTGGCGTATGGACAGAACACAAAAACGCCCCCTATTATCTCGAAGAAAATTCGAATGCCGGTGTGAGCCTCTAGCGACGCATCGGGAGCCGGATAAGGAGTTTGCCTTTCCTCCTTCAAGGAAGAGCCGATGAGGTCCTGCGGCACCTGCGGCGCTTGATTCTCGTGCGGGAAGCTTGCGTCGGGCGCGGGCTGCTCTTGGCGCCAGAAAAGGTCAAGTTGCTCGCAGGAGAATTGAATGAGCAAGCAAATTGCTGCGGCTGCCCTCTCGGCCGCCGTTCTTTTGGCTGCCGGCGCCGCAAGCGCTGCGCCCACGGAAATCACGCTCTGGCATGCGATGGCCAATACCCTTGGCGACTGGGTGCAGGACGTTACGGACAACTTCAACAAAAGCCAGCAGAACTGCCGGCTCACTTCCTCCTACAAGGGCAGCTACGATCAGACGATGATGGCGGGCATTGCCGCCCACCGCGCGGGACGCTCGCCCAACGTGCTGCAGGTCTTTGAAGTGGGTACCGCCACGATGATGTACAGCAAGGGCGCGATCGTGCCCGTGGGCGACATCATGGAAAAGGCGGGCTACAAATTTGACCCGAAGGGCTACATTCCCGCCGTCTTCGGGTACTACTCCACGGCCGACGGCCGCATGCTGAGCTACCCCTTCAATTCCTCCACCACCGTTCTCTACGTCAATCTCGACAAGTTCGCCAAAGCGGGCCTGCCTACCGAAACCGACAAGCTGCCGAAGACTTGGCCCGAAATTGAAAAGGCCGCCCAGGCTCTGAAGGCCGCCGGGGAAAAGTGCCCGATGACCGTTTCCTGGATGGGCTGGACGCAGCTCGAAAGCTTCTCGACGTGGCACAACATTGAATTTGCCACGCTCAACAACGGTTTCGGCGGCCCGCAGGCGCGCCTCGCGATCAATACGCCGCTGCATCAGCGTCACATCGAAAATCTTGCGCGCATGGCCAAGGAAGGCACCTTCGTTTACAAGGGCCGCGGCAATCTGCCCGACGCGACCTTCTATTCGGGCGAATGCGCGATCAATATGGGCTCGTCGGGGTCGCTTGCCAACATCCGCCGCAATGCCGACTTCAAGTTCATGACGCTGCCGATGCCCTACTATCCGGACGTGCCCGATGCGCCGATGAATACGGCGCTTGGCGGCGCTTCGCTCTGGGCGATGGCCGGCAAGTCCGAAGCCGAGAACAAGTGCGTCGCGGACTTCTTCAACTTCCTTTCCGACCCGAAGATTCAGGCAGAAAACCACATGCGCACGGGCTACCTCCCCGTCACGATGAGGGCCTTTGAGATCGCTAAGGAAAGCGGCTACTACGAAAAGAATCCGGGTGCGGACGTCGCCGTGAAGCAGATGCTCAAGACGACCGACAAGAGCCGCGGCATCCGCCTCGGCTATCTGCCCAACATCCGCACGATCGTTGACGAAGAGTTCGAAAAGGTCTGGTCCGGTCAGCAGGACGCCAAGGCGGCGATCGACGCCGTCATGCGCCGCGGCAACGAACAGTTGACGCGCTTCGAGCGCATCGCCCGCTGACGGCTTTCGGGTCCGAAACGCAAGTGCGCTGCGGCTGCGCCCGAGCGCACTTCTTTGGCGGCACGATCGAATCGAACGAGCCTGTGCGCCCCTCTTCGAGAGAGCGTACTGGTTTGTTCGTTCGGCGTGTGCGCTTCACCAACACCGCGCTTCAAGCGAGAAACCTCAAGTGGAAAAACGAGCCGTATTCAAGAGCCGTTGGCTGCCCTACGTGCTGATTGCGCCGCAGCTGCTCATCACGCTCATCTTCTTCTTTCTGCCCGCTGGTCAAGCCATTCATCAGTCCGTGCTGATGGAGGACCCTTTCGGCCTTGCCGTTGAGTTCGTCGGCCTGCAGAACTTCAAGGATCTCTTTGCGGATCCGAACTATCTCTCAAGCTTCAAGATCACGATGGTCTTCTCTGTGCTCGTCGCCTTTGTGGCGATGGCGCTCAGTCTCCTCTTTGCCGTTTGCGCCGACCGCGTCATCCGCGGCGCGAATGCCTACAAGACGTTCCTGATCGTTCCCTACGCCATTGCGCCTGCCGTGGCGGGCGTACTCTGGATGTTCATCTTCAATCCGACGCTCGGCGTCGTCTCCTACGTGCTTCACGCGCTCGGGATTGACTGGAACTACATGATCAGCTCGACCGACGCGCTGATTCTCATCGTTGTAGCGGCCGTCTGGAAGCAGGTGAGCTACAACTTCATCTTCTTCCTCGCGGGGCTGCAGGCGATTCCGAAGTCGCTTCTTGAGGCCGCGGCCATGGACGGCGCCGGTCCCGTGCGCCGCTTCTGGAGCGTCGTCTTCCCGCTCCTGTCGCCCACGACCTTCTTCCTTCTTGTGATGAACGTCGTTTACGCGTTCTTCGACACCTTCGCCATCGTCGACGCAACGACGCAGGGCGGTCCCGGGCAGGACACGAACATCCTCGTCTACAAGGTCTTCGTCGACGGCTTTCGCAACATGAACTTCGGCGGTTCGGCCGCTCAGTCCGTCATTCTGATGGTGATGGTGATTGCGCTCACGGTGGTGCAGTTCCGCTTCATCGAACGGCGAGTCAACTATTGAGGAGCACGACATGGTTGAAAATCGCCCCTGGCTCAATTTCCTCACGCACCTCGTTCTCATCATTGGCGTCGTGATCGTGGTCTTCCCGGTCTACGTTGCCTTTGTCGCTTCCACGCAGACGGCTGTCCAGGTCGAGCAGGCGCCGATGAGTCTCATTCCGGGCACGCATCTCATCGAGAACTATTCGCAGATTCTCTTTGAGGGCGGCGGCACGGCTTCGCGCGCGCCCGTGGGTCGCATGATGTTCGTCTCGCTCATGATGGCGCTCGGCATCTCCTTCGGGAAGATTCTGATTTCGCTCCTTTCGGCCTTTGCGATCGTCTACTTCCGCTTTCCGCTCAGAAAGCTCTGCTTCTGGCTCATCTTCGTCACGCTCATGCTGCCCGTCGAAGTGCGCATCACGCCTACCTACCAGGTGATGGCCGATCTGCATCTGATCGACAGCTGGGCGGGCCTCATCCTGCCCGTGATCGCTTCGGCAACGGCAACGTTCCTCTTCCGACAGTTCTTCCTGACGGTGCCGGATGAACTCGCCGAGGCCGCGCGCATGGACGGCGCCGGACCGATGCGGTTCTTCTTCACGATTCTGTTGCCGCTTTCGCTCACGAACATCGCCGCGATGTTCGTCATCCAGTTCATCTACGGCTGGAATCAGTACCTCTGGCCGCTCCTCGTCACGACCAAGGAAGACATGTACCCGATCGTGATCGGCATCAAGCGCATGATCGGCGGCGGCGACTCGGCCAACGAATGGAACCTCATCATGGCAACGGCCATCCTGGCGCTTCTGCCGCCCGCACTCGTCGTCACGCTCATGCAGCGCTGGTTCGTCAAGGGTCTGGTCGACACCGAAAAGTAACGCGCAACGAATACCGGAAATCCGACAATGGCAAGCATTCAATTCAAGAATCTCAGAAAGAGCTACGGCGACACGGAAGTCGTTCACGGGCTCACGCTCGACATCGCCGACGGCGAATTCATCGTGATCGTGGGGCCCTCGGGTTGCGGGAAGTCGACGCTTCTGCGCATGGTTGCGGGGCTCGAAGAAATCACTTCGGGCGAACTCCTGATCGGCGGGCGCGTCGTGAACCGCCTCGAGCCCAAGGACCGCGACTGCGCGATGGTCTTTCAGAACTACGCGCTCTACCCGCACATGACGGTCTTCGACAACATGGCTTACGGCCTCAAGATCCGCGGCGTACCCAAGGAGGAAATCGAAAAGCGCGTCGCCGGTGCGGCGAAGATGCTCGAGCTTGAGCATCTGCTCGAGCGCCGTCCTCGCCAGCTTTCGGGCGGGCAGCGCCAGCGCGTGGCAATGGGCCGCGCGATCGTGCGTGAACCCTCGGCCTTCCTCTTTGACGAGCCGCTCTCGAACCTTGACGCGAAGCTGCGCGTGCAGACGCGCCTGCAGATTCAGCAGCTGCATCGCCGTCTGCGCACGACGAGTCTTTACGTCACGCACGATCAGGTCGAGGCCATGACGCTTGCGCACCGCATGATCGTCATGAATGGCGGCGTTGCCGAACAGGTCGGCACGCCTCAGGAGGTTTACGACAAGCCCGCGACGATGTTTGTGGCGAACTTCATCGGTTCGCCGCCGATGAACCTTCTGCAGGGCCGCGTCGTTGAGGGCGGGCGCGCATTCGAGCACGCGGGCGGACGAGTGGCTCTTCCGGCGGTTTTTGCCGAGCTCGACGGGCGAGAACTCGTGCTCGGCGTGCGCCCCGAACACGTGCGCCTCATGCCCGCGACGGCTGCCGACGCTCTGGCGCTCTTTGACGTCGACACCGTCGAAGGGCTCGGTCCCGACTACCTCGTGCACGGGCGCATGCTCGGGCAGAACGTCGTCTTCCGCGAAGACCGCGAGAGCTTTATCCCGCAGGCGGGTGAGAAGGCCGCCATGACCTTCGCCGCCAAGGGTATCCATTGGTTCGATCCGAAGACGAAAAAGCGCATCGACCTCTAAAGCGCGATTGCCGTCTGTTGTTTAATGGAGGGGGCGCCCGATGCGAACAAAAATGCGGGCGCTCAGCACGAAGCCGCCCGAATGCGTCTGCACTCGGGCGGCGCTTTGAGGAGAGCCGTTTTTCTCGAAAAGGTACGCCGATCCCATGACCGAATGGACCGACGCGCTTCTGGCGCTTTTCCAGCACGAAAGCATCGAATACGCACTTTTTGCCGCTGCATTCGTTTCCGCGACGCTCATGCCGGGCGGCTCGGAAGTGGTGCTTGTGGGCGCTATCGCGGGGGACCCCTCGCGCTATCTCTATTTCGTGGCGATCGCTACGCTCGGCAATACGCTCGGGAGCATGACGGGCTACGCCATCGGGCGCTTCATTCCAGAAAAGAAAAAGGAGGGGCGGGCACTCAAGTGGCTGCACCGCTACGGCATTTGGGCGATGCTCTTTTGCTGGCTGCCGCTCGTGGGCGACGCTCTCTCGGTGGCGGCGGGGTGGCTGCGCCTCAACCCCTTTGCAACGATGGGCCTCATTGCGGCGGGCAAGTGCGCGCGCTACCTCGTCGTGGGCGGCGCGACGCTGCCCTTTGCGAGCTGAGTTGGCGCCGCTCGCGGTTTCGTTTCCTCATCAGCGGCGAAGTTGTCCAACTGCGACCGATCGCCGATCCACCTATGCGGCAAAGCGGCAGGCGAGGCGCTTGAGAAGTGCCGCGCCGCGTCCGGCTTGAACTTTCGCATTGTCGAAAAAGTCTCGCAACGTTAAGAAAATCCTAAGAAAATCGCCATTTCGAGGTGCTTTTTGACGGGTTTTGCACCGCTATAATGAGCGGCACCGCGCTTCGGTTCGACCGGTGCGCTCGGGTTCCCTTCGCTCGCTTTCGAGCGGTGCGGCCCGTTCGCCGGCAGTGCCGAAGTCGTTTTTTGTGCTTTTTCGAAAGCCGTTTTGCGCCGCTTCCCGGGTGCGCCCGCCGCCAGGGCAGCGGATGCGCGCTCGCGCGAGCGCCCGCGGACGGCCTTTCATCATTACCGCTTGGAACCGCTGTGAAGATCTTAGTAGCTGTGAAGCGCGTCGTTGACGCCAAGGTCAAGGTTCGGCCGCTGCCCGACAATTCCGGGGTCGATACGAAAATCGCCAAGATGGCGATCAATCCCTTCGACGAAATCGCCGTTGAAGCGGCCGTTCAGCTCAAGGAGGCCGGCAAGGCCGACGAAGTCGTTGCCGTGACGATCGGTGCGCTCAAGTCCGTCGACACGCTGCGCGTGGCGATGGCGATCGGCGCCGACCGCTCGATTCATGTGCTTACCGACGATGCGCTGGAACCCCTGGCCGTTGCCAAGGTGCTCGCCAAAATCGTCGAGCGCGAAAAGCCCGATCTGGTGCTTTTGGGCAAGCAGGCGATCGACGACGACGCCAATCAGGTCGGTCAGATGCTCTCGGCTCTCTGGGCGCGTCCGCTCGGCGCCTTCGCGAGCGAAATCGATTGCGTGGACGGCCGCTACATCGTCACGCGCGAAACCGACGGCGGCACGCAGACCGTCTCGCTCGCCTCGCCCGCCGTCGTGACGGCGGACCTGCGCCTTGCCGAGCCGCGCTACGTCACGCTGCCCTCGATGGCCAAGGCTCGCAAGAAGCCCGTCGAAACGATCGAACTCGCTGCGCTCGGCGTCGAAACGGCACCGCGCATCCGCACGGTGCGTGTGGAGCTGCCGCCTGCGCGCAAGGCGGGCGTCATGGTTTCGAGCGTTGCCGAGCTCGTTGACAAACTCAAGAACGAAGCCCGCGTCATCTGAAGAAGGAGTCAGCAAGAATGCCCGCACTTTTGGTTGCAGAACACGACAACGTGACGCTCAAGCCCGCGACGGCGCATGCGCTCACCGCCCTTCGTCAGATGGCCGATACGGTCGACGTGCTCGTCGCCGGCAACGCCTGCAGCGCCGTGGCCGAGGAGGCCGCCAAGCTCGAAGGCGTGCGCACGGTGATCTACGCACAGAGCCCGCAGCTCGCGCAGGAATGTCCCGAGGCGCTCGCCGCGCTCGTCGCGCGCGAAGGCAAGGGCTACTCGCACATTTTCTACGTGTCGAGCTCGCTCGGCAAAGCGGCGATGCCGCGCACGGCTGCGCTTCTTGACTGCTCGCCCGTTTCCGACGTGCTTGCCGTGAAGGGCCCGAAGACCTTCGTTCGCGGCATCTACGCCGGTTCGCTCCTCGCGACCGTTGAAGTCGATGAGGAAACGGTGGTCGGCACGATCCGCGCGACCTCTTTTGCGCCCTGCGGCACAGGGGGCGAAGCCGTGATCGAAGAAGTCATTGCCGAACAGCTCTACGACGACTCGCGTTTCGTGAAGTTCGCCGAAACCGAATCCGATCGTCCCGAACTCGTCTCCGCACGCGTTGTCGTCGCGGGCGGGCGCGGCCTCATCGACGAAGAGGGCTTCAAGGCGATGGAAGGCTTTGCCGACTCGATCGGCGCGGCCGTCGGCGCCACGCGCACCGCAGTCGACATGGGGCTTTGCCCGAACGACTGGCAGATCGGTCAGACGGGCAAGATGGTGGCGCCCGAACTCTATTTCGGCGTCGGCATCTCGGGCGCGATCCAGCACACGGCCGGCATCAAGGACGCCAAGGTGATCGTTGCGATCAACAAGGACCCGGAGGCGCCGATTTTCGAAATCGCCGACTACGGACTCGTTGCCGACGGTGCCGAAACCTGCCGCGAATTGCAGGCCGCACTCGGCGCGAAGTAAGCGCGTGCGGGCCGGGTGCCGCCCAACGCAAAAAAGCGGGGCGCACGGCTTGCAAGCGTCGAATTCGCTCGATTAAAATCGCGAATTCGCGGGCGTCGCTTCATGAGCCGACGCCCGCCTTATTTCCAAATTCCCGCTTGAAGAGCGCTCGCAAAGTGCGCTTCAAGCACCATTCAAAGCACCAAAGTTAAAGAGGTAAACTCATGGTCATCGTTCGTCTCGCCCGCGGCGGCTCGAAGAAGCGTCCCTTCTACTCCATCAACGTTTGCGACTCGCGCTGCCGTCGTGACGGCCGCTTCATCGAACGCGTCGGCTACTATAACCCGATGGCTGCCGGCCAGGCCGTCCGCCTTTCGATCAACACCGAACGCCTCGCTTTCTGGCAGGGCAACGGCGCGCAGCTCTCCGAAACGGTTGCCCGCCTCGTGAAGGAATTCAAGGCTGCCGAGGCTGCCAAGCCCGCCGCCGAAGCCGCTGCCGAATAATTTCGACAGCCGCTTGAAGCTGCTCGCTCGAGCGCGCTATCTGCGCCTAGGGCAGCACTAGCACTAAAAACCCCGCACCCCCTCAAGTGCGGACTCGGCTGAACGGTCGTGCCTCTCGTGTCTAGCACATCGGATCCGTTCCTGCCGCATGAGTCCGGTATCTACGCCTGAGAATGCGGGGTTTTTCTTTGCCGAAAGACCTCTCAAGGATTCTGTCATGGACGATCTTGTCGAACTCGGCCGCACGGGCGGCGCCTACGGTTTCCGGGGCTGGGTGCGAATCGTGCCCTTTGAAACGGGCGAAGTGCTCGAAAAGGTGCGCAACTGGACGCTCGTCGATCAGCTCGGACGCCGCACCGAAGTCGTCGTCAAGGGCCTGCGCCGTCACGGTACGGGCTTCATCGCCAAGTGGGACGGGTGCGACACGAAGGAGGCGGCCGACGCGTTGCGCCTTCACATCGCCGTTTCGCGCGCGGACTTCCCTGATGCGGGCGAAGATGCCGTCTGGGCTGTCGATCTCGTCGGCTGCGAAGTCGTGAATCTCGAGGGTGCCGCGCTCGGCACGCTCGTCGACATCGGCACGAACGGCGCACAGGATCTGCTGATCGTCGAATACACGGCCGAGGACGGCAAGAAAAAGCGCTTCATGGTGCCCAACGTCAAGGACGTGTTCCTGCGCGAAATCGACATCGAGAAGAAGCGCATCGTCATCGACTGGCTGCCCGAGTGGCGCTGATCGATCCTCGCATTCTCTTCGTCCGATACAACGCTTTAGGAGCCGCTCCCGATGCGCTTTGACGTCGTCACGCTTTTCCCGGAAATTTTCTCCGCTGTCCGCGACTGCGGCATCACCGCGCGCGCCCGCAAGCGCGGCCTCTGGTCGATCAATCTCTGGAACCCGCGCGAGGCGACGCACGATACGCATCGTACGGTCGACGACCGACCCTTCGGCGGCGGTCCGGGCATGGTCATGATGGCCGAGCCGCTCGCGCAGACGATCGACTTCATTCGCGCTTCCGGCAACCGCGGGCGCGTGGTGAGCTTTGCGCCGAACGGCGAGCGACTCACCGATGCGCGCGTGCGCGCCTTCGTCGAGTCCCGCGAGGATCTCGTGCTTGTTTGCGGCCGCTACGAAGGGATCGACGAGCGCTTCCTTTCGACCTATGTCGACGAGGTGGTGAGCCTCGGCGACTTCGTGCTTTCGGGCGGGGAGCTGCCGGCATGCGCGCTGATCGACGCGGTCGTGCGGCAGCTGCCGGGGGCGATCAAGGATCTCTCGGCTTCGGACGAAAGCTTCGCGACGGGACTTCTTGATGCTCCGCACTACACGCGCCCCGAAGTCTGGCGCGGACAGGGCGTGCCCGAAGTGCTCCTTTCGGGGCACCACGCCAACATCGCGGACTGGACGCGCAAAGAAAGTCTCGCACTTACCTTGCGCACACGCCCCGATTTGATTAAAATCGCGAACTCTTCCGGTCGCCTTGACCGTGCGGACAAGAAATATCTGCGTTCGCTCGGCTGGCGGGAAGAATAAGTTTTTCGGATGTCCGGCGCTTTTGCCGGGCATCTTTTTCATCAACACCATCCTCTCGGCGGCGGACTTGTCAGACGAGCGCGCCCGAACGGATCTCGATCCGCATCGGCTGCGTCGCAAGCCCCTCGCTGCGCATGACGCGCAGCCCGACATGGGCCGCATGACGATGGCAACGGAGTAAAAAATGAATCTGATCCAGATTCTCGAACAGGAAGAAATCGCCCGCGTTTCCGCCGGCAAGACCATCCCCGACTTCCGCGCCGGCGACACCGTCGTCGTCAACGTGAATGTCATCGAAGGCTCGCGCAAGCGTCTTCAGGCCTTCGAAGGCGTCGTCATTGCCCGCCGCAACCGCGGTCTCAACTCCTCGTTCATCGTTCGCAAGATCTCCTCGGGCGAAGGCGTCGAACGTACGTTCCAGCTCTATGCCCCGACGATCGAAAGCATCGTGGTGAAGCGCCACGGCGACGTCCGCCGCGCCAAGCTCTACTACCTGCGCGAACGCTCCGGCAAGGCCGCCCGCATCAAGGAACGCCTCGTCCGCAAGGAAGCCTAATTCGGCTTTTGCTTTGCGAACGATCCGCCGCTCTTTTTCGAGCGGCGGCTTGTCACGAAAAGACCCGTCTTCTTCGGAATGGCGGGTTTTTTCTTATCCGGACATTTTATTAATCCCGTTCAGGTTTTATTAATTGTCTTCTGAGCAACTTCTCCTAAGGAAAAGCGCTTGTTCGCTGGCGGTCTGCAACAAGCTTTCTTCAAGTCGTCCTCTTTGGATGCCCTCTGCGGCACAGAAAACGGGCAAGGAGCTCTTAGCGAGCTCCTACAATCGTAAAACTGCGCCTTCGTTCGGGCGGTCCGTCGGGCCGCGCCTGAGAGAGCCGTCGAAGCGGCCGCGAAGGTAAACGATTGACAAAGAGAGGCAAAGAATGAAGAACTACACGGTGACGCTGCCCAACTACAGCATCGGGCCGAACTGCTACGAAGAGATCGGCGCCGTCTGTACACGCTTTGGCAAGCGCGCGGCGGTGGTGGGCGGCGCAACGGCGCTCGAAAAGGCGGGGCCCGCGCTTCGTCAGGGGCTCGCGGACGCGGGGATAGAGATTGCCGATTGGTTTGTCTACGGCTCGGACGCGACGATGGCTGCGGTCGAACGGATTGTCACCGCTCCCGAAGTGCAGGCTGCCGATATGCTTTTTGGCGTCGGCGGCGGGCGCGCCATTGATACGGTGAAGGCTGCGGCCGACATGCTCGGCAAGCCCTTCTTCTCGTGCCCGACGGTGGCGTCGAACTGCGCCCCCGTTTCGGCTATTTCCGTTATCTACCGTGAAGACGGCGCCCTCGACCGCTACTACTTTCCGAAGGGCTGCCCGACGCACTGCTTCATCAACACGAGCGTCATTCTCGACAGTCCCGAAGAGCTCTTTTGGGCCGGGATCGGAGACGCGCTCAGCAAGGGGCTCGAAACGCAGCTCGCGAGCCGCGGCAAGCGCCTCTCGCATACGCCGCTCATGGGTGTTGAGCTCGGCCGCATCTGCGAAGCGCCGCTTCTCACATACGGCAAGGCCGCACTCGAAGATTTCCGCGCCGCTCGGCTGACGGATGCTTTTGTGGAAGTGGTGCTCGACATCATTATTTCGACGGGGATCGTCTCGAACCTCGTGACGACCGCTGACGACTACTATTACAACTCTTCGCTTGCGCACTGCTTCTACAACGCTTCGATGGTGCTGCCCAAGGTGCACACGCACCTTCACGGCGAAGTGGTGAGCTTCGGCAATCTCGTGCTGCTCGCTGCCGACGGTCGAGACGAAGAGCTCGAGCGCTTCATTGCGTTCAACCGTTCGATTCGATTGCCGATCACGCTCGCCGACATCGATATCGTCGAGCACGCCGACATCGTGCGCTTGGTCGAGCGTGCGAGCGCGATGCGCGAGTGGACGTGCGTGCCCTACGAAATGACGAAGGAAAAATTCACGGCGGCAATTCTGAAGGCCGATGCGGCAGGGCGCACCTACCTTGCGAGAAGCTCGGGCGAATAACGAGCTCGAAGCGAAGCACCGCACGAGAAAAACGCCCGAAGGCTTCGAAAAGCTTTCGGGCGATTTTTCTCTTGAAGCGAAGCGTACGAATGGATGCCCGCTTATTCGGCGTCGTTCGTCTGCGTCTTCTTTTCGCGGCGGTTGCTGCCCGCGACCATGTCGAAGCGGAAGAAGCGGCATTCGAGCGGGCCGTTAAAGAGTACGACCTTGCGCGAGGGCTTCAGCCGCATCTGGCTCGGCAGCGTCCGGTCGGAGGAGAGCATCCAGGCGCGCCACCCTGCGTAATGCTGCTTGAGGTTCGCTGCCACGTGTCCCATCATGGACTGAATGGATGCGGACTTCGGATTGGACTGTTCGCCGTAGGGCGGATTTGCGATGACGAGCCCCGGCTCGAACCCTTCGGGGAGTTCGGGCGGGACGACTTCGCGCGCGTCACCCTGCGTGAAGCTGAGGCGGCCGTCGTCGAGGAGCTTTCCGAGACCGGCGCGATCGGCGTTTTCGAGCGCCTTTTCAACGACGATCGAAGAGATGTCGCTCGCGCGGATGAGGACTTCGGCATGCGGATTCACGGCCGCACGCGCGTCTTCGAGCATTTCCGTCCAGAGCGAGCGGTCGAACCCTTCGAGGTTTTCAAAGGCAAAGCTGCGGTCTAGTCCCGGCGCGTAGTTGATCGCGATGCGCGCGGCTTCAATGGCAATCGTGCCCGAGCCGCAGAAGGGGTCGACCAGGGGCATTTCGGGGCGCCATTCCGAGAGCAGCAGAAGACCGGCGGCGAGGTTTTCCTTCAGGGGCGCTTCGCCGTGCGTGAGGCGCCAGCCGCGCTTAAAGAGCGCTTCGCCCGCGAGGTCGAGAAAGAGGCTCACGCGATCGTACGTGAAGTGCGCCACGATGCGCACGTCGGGTGTGCGGCGGTCGACGCTCGGACGCCGTCCGGCGAGTTCGCGGAAGCGGTCGCAGATCGCATCCTTGATGCGCAGCGCCGCGAAGTCGATGCTCTCGAGCGGGCAGCGCGTCGCGCTCGTGTCGATGCGAAGCGTTACGTCGGGACCGAACCAGCGCTCCCACTTCGTCGAGCGGGCAATGTCGTAAACATCGCGGCTGTCCCAGTATTCGGCGTGCGCGACACGCATCAGAATGCGGCTTGCAAGACGCGAATGCAGGCACGCGGCCATCGCGAGGCCCGTGTCGCCCGCAAACTGTACGCCGCCGCGGCCGGGGCGCACGAGATCGGGATCCGCGCCGAGCGCGAGAATCTCGTCTGCGAGCAGCGTCTCGAGTCCGAAGGGGCAAACAGCGTAAAAGGAAAAGGCCGGCATGTTGGTGTCAGTAGTTGGATTGTTCGGGCGGGCGCCGCTTCGCTGAAGCGGCGCCCGAGGGCAGTTGTTGCTTTCTGTGTGCGCTTTGCGGCGTCTCTCTCAGGAAGGCGTCTGCGGCGCGAGGACAGGCGATTTAGGCGCGCCCTTCGCCGTGGCCCAGGACGACGTACTTGAGGTTCGTGAGGCCTTCAAGTCCGACAGGGCCGCGCACGTGAAGTTTGTCGGTCGAGATGCCGATCTCCGCGCCGAGGCCGTACTCAAAGCCGTCGGCAAAGCGCGTCGATGCGTTTACCATGACGGAGCTCGAGTCGACTTCCCGCAAAAAGCGGTTCGCTGCCGTCCAGTCGTTCGTAATGATCGCATCGGTGTGCTGCGAGCCGTGCTCAGCAATGAAGTCGATCGCCGCGTCGAGCGAATCGACGACGGCAATGCTGATGACGGGCGCATTGTATTCGGTATCCCAGTCCGTGTCCTCTGCGGCAACGACGGGGAGTTCCGCCGCAGACAAAATTGCAAACGCAGCGGGGTCTGCGCGCATTTCGACGCCCTTATCGGCAAAGATGCGGCCGATTTTCGGCAGAAACGCCTCCGCGGCGTCGCGGTGCACAAGGAGCGTCTCCGTGGCGTTGCAGGGCGAGTAGCGCTGCGTCTTGGCGTTGTCCGTGACGCGAACGGCCATTTCGATGTCGGCGGCGGCATCCACATAGGTGTGGCAGATGCCGTCGAGGTGCTTGATCATCGGCACCGTCGCTTCGGCCATGAGGCGCGAGATGAGGCCCTTGCCGCCGCGCGGAATCAGCACGTCGACGAATTTGCGCGCGCGGATGAGTTCGCCCACGATGGTGCGGTCGCCGACGGCGACGACCTGTACGCCCGCGCCCGGGAGCCCGGCCGCTTCAAGCGCGCGGGAGACGAGTTCGGCGAGCTTCTTGTTGCTTTCAAGCGCTTCGTGGCCGCCGCGCAGAATGATGGCGTTGCCCGACTTGATGGCGAGCGCCGAAGCGTCGATCGTGACGTTCGGGCGCGATTCGAAAATCATGGCGATGACGCCGAGCGGCACGCGCATGCGGCCGACGCTGATGCCGGTCGGCCGAGGGCGCAGCGCTTCGATTTCGCCCACGGGATCGGGGAGCGCTTCGATTTCGCGAACCCCTTCGGCCATGCGCTCGAGCACTTTGTCGGTGATGGCAAGGCGGTCGAGGAAGGCTTCGGAGAGCCCTTCGGCGCGCGCACGTTCGAGGTCGAGGCGGTTGGCGGCAAAAATCGCTTCGCGCTCTTCGGTCAAAAGCGCGGCGAGCGTCGAGAGCGCGAGGTTTTTCTTCGCGCTCGGCGCACTCGCGAGGCTTCTTGCAGCGCGCTTGGAGGCGCGGCCGAGCGTAGCGACGACTTCACGGGCGTCGGCGGCTTTCTCTTGCGTGGACATGGCTAGGGGCTCCCTGGGGAAAAATGCTTTGCGAGCAGCTGCGTGCTCGGTTCTCATTGTAGGTCCGCCTCGAGCGGCTCGAGCGGGTGCGGCGCATGCTTTCAGCGGGCGAGAAAGAGACAGACGCTCTTTAGTTCGATCCACGGATCGCTGTCGCGCTGCGGCACGGGGAGCCCCTTTGAGATGCGGTCGATGTCGGCGCATACCGAGAGCGCCGCCGCAACGCGCTGGGGCTTCAGGCGCCTTGCTGCGCGCTTGAGTTCGTCGGTGGCGAAGACGCCCTTGACGAAAGACTGACCGCGCGCGTAGGCGGCGGAAAGCCGCAGGACGCTTCTGAGCTGCATTGTGAGCATCATGAGGATGAGCGGGAAGGGCTCGGCTTGCGCTTCAAGGCCGTCAACGATGCGTGCGACGCGCTCGGGTTCGCCCAAAAGTGTCGAGCGAACGAGTGCGTCCGTGCCGTAGCGCGAGCTGTTGCTCACGCACGCATCGATGTTTTCCGACGTGAGTTCGCCGGGACCGAAGAGAATGCCGAGCTTGTCGACTTCCTGTTTGGCGGCGAGAAGGTTGCCTTCGACCAAGTCGGCGAAGCGCTCGAGCGCCTCGCGCGGCGCTTTCTGACCGTTGCGCGCAAGGCGCGAGGCGAGCCAGCGCGGCAGCGCTTCGCGCGGCACGGGCGAGCAGTCGACGACGCTCGAAGCCTTGACGAGCGCCGTCCACCATTTGGCTTTTTCACCCTGCCAGCCCGGGCGCGGCATCGAGAAAACGGTGACGACGCCCTCGAAAGGCCGCTCGACGAACTGCGTAAGCGGTCCCGCACCGCGAATGCCGGGCGCGCCACCCGGGATTCGCACTTCGAGAAGTTTCTTGTCGGCAAACATCCCGATTGCGGCAGCCGAATCGGCAAGCTGCGACCAGTCCGACGAGGGAGCGAGCTCGAGCACCTGGCGGTCCGTGTAGCCGAGTGCGCGTGCGCGCTCGCGGATGAGGTCCACGCTCTCGAGCTTCAGAAGGTCTTCGCTGCCCGTAACAAGCCAGAAGGGCGCAAGCTCGGCTTGCGCTTCCAGGTAGGCAGCGAGTTCGCCCGCTTCAATCATGGCTTTCGCGCCGCTTCGATGTAGCGGATCATCTGCGCGATGAGGTCGTTTTCCATATCGCGGTAAAGGACCTCTTCTTCCTTTTCGCGCGAAAGGAATTCGCTTTCCGAATACGTGATGTCTCGGTGTGCGATGAGCTGCGTCGGCTCGACGAAAGTGAAGTCTTCAATCGTCGACGTGACGCGGAATTCGATTGTGAGCGTGAGCTCGTACTCGCGCGCGCGGCCCGAGTCGCTGATCGAGAGCACCTCGCGGTCACGCTCCCAGTCGATGAGTTCCAGAATCGCTTCCGCCTCATTCGGGCTCTTGACGCAGCGCACGTTCGAGCCGGATTCGATCATGCGCTTGAGCAAGCCGGAAAAGCGCGTGTTCTCGCGCATCTGCAGGTAAAGCGTTTCAAAGGGCGCCTGGAAGTGGCCGCGAAGGCGAAAGCCGCAGCCCGAAAGAAGAAGGCCGGCGCCGGCGGCCGATAGCAGTGCGCGTCGAGTTGTCTGCATGAAAATGGGGCCGCAGGAGGCGCTTCGCGCTGCGAGTGAACTGGCGCGGACCCTCGGGCTGCGGCGGACGAAAGTGTCGGGTTCTGTGTTCGCACGCGGCGATTGCGGTCTGCGTGCGGAGCGGGTCGGGCGCGAAGGCGGATCGGTCGCTTTGGGGGCGTTATCGTCGCTCTTCAGGGCGCTCGGGTCCGCTCATTATAAAGTGCGTCGCACCGTACAAAACGATGACCGGCCATAGAGACGGTTGCTGAAAAAAGGAAGCTACCGTCACCAAAAGCGAACCGAGAGAGCACACGAAAATAAAGCCCGGCTGCGCGGTTGCAGCCGGGCTTTCGAGCTTTGCGGCCCGAGGGAGCGCGGGCAGCTGCCCGCGGCTCGATCGCTTTGCGATTACTTCGCGACGACGTTCACGAGGCGGTTCTTGACGACGATTACCTTGCGAACGGTGAGTTCACCCACAAAGCGCTGCACGTCGGGATTGGCGAGCGCAGCGGCCTCAATCGTCGCCTGGTCGGCGTCGGTCGGCACGCGGATTTCGCCGCGCAGCTTGCCGTTCACCTGCACGACGAGCTTCAATTCGTCGGCGGCGATCGCTTCTTCGGACCACTTCGGCCAGGGCGCATCGATGAGCTCGCCGATCGCTTCGACAAAGCCCACTTCGCCCCAGAGGGCGGTCGTGATGTGCGGCGCGATCGGGTAGAGCGTACGTAGCAGAATCGAAGCGCATTCCTTGCGGACGGCGTCCGCGGCGGCGCCTTCTTCCTTAAAGGCTTCGATCACGTTGAACATCTTCATGCAGGCCGACACGACCGTGTTGTACTGCATGCGCTCGAAGTCGAATTCGGCCTGGCGCAGCGCCGTATGCACTTCGCGGCGCAGATGCTTGGCGTCGTGGCTGAGCGCGGCGGCATCAAACGTCATCGGCGCGGCGAGCAGCGCTTCGTGCTTGGCATAGACCCAGTTCCAGATGCGGCGCAGGAAGCGGAACGTGCCTTCGGCACCCGAATTGGACCAGGCGGCCGACTGATCGGGGGGACCGGCGAACATCACGAAGCTGCGGGCCGTGTCGGCACCGTACTTCTGAATGATGTCGCGCGGCTCGACAACGTTGCACTTGGACTTCGACATCTTTTCGATGCCGCCGAGCACCACAGGCTCGCCGTCTTCCTTCGAAATCGCGCCCGAGGGACGGCCTTTGTCGTCGAACTGCATTTCGACTTCATCCGGGTAGTACCAGCGGCGGTGGCCGTCGGGCAGATCGCGGTAGAAGCATTCGGCCATGAGCATGCCCTGCGTGAAGAGGCGCTTGAAGGGTTCGTCATACTTGACGAGCCCGAGGTCGCGCATCACCTTCGTCCAGAAGCGGGCGTAGAGCAGGTGCAGCACGGCGTGCTCGATGCCGCCGATGTACTGATCCATCGGCATCCAGTAGTCGGCGCGCTTGTCGACCATGGCTTCGTTGCAGTCGGGCGAGCAGTAGCGCTGGAAGTACCACGAGGAGTCGACGAACGTGTCCATCGTGTCGGTTTCGCGCTCGGCGTCGCAGCCGCACTTCGGGCACTTCACCTTCTTGAAGGCGTCGCACTTGTCGAGCGGGTTGCCGCTGCCGTCCGGCACGAGGTCTTCGGGCAGAACAACCGGGAGGTCTTCGTAGGGAACGGGGACCGGGCCGCAGTGCGGGCACTTGATGATCGGAATCGGCGTACCCCAGTAGCGCTGGCGGGAAATGCCCCAGTCGCGCAGACGGAACTGCACGCGCTTTTCGCCCAAGCCCTTTTCGGCGAGGTCCTTGAGGATCGCTTCAAAGGCGGCGTGGAAGCCGAGACCGTCATAGGCGCCCGAGTTGACGAGCTTCGTTTCGTCGGACTTTTCGCCGTACCACTCTTCCCAGGCCTCGGTCGAGTAGGTCTGGCCTTCGACGGAAACCACCTGCTTGATGGGCAGACCGTATTTCTTGGCAAACGCAAAGTCGCGTTCGTCGTGCGCGGGTACGCCCATGACGGCGCCTTCGCCGTAGCTCATGAGCACGTAGTTGCCGACCCAGACGGGGATGTCGGCGCCCGTGAGCGGGTGCTTCACCGAGAAGCCCGTGGGGACGCCCTTCTTTTCCATCGTCGCCATGTCGGCTTCGGAGACCGAACCCTTGGCGCATTCCTTGATGAAGGCCTGCAGCTGCGGATTATTTTCGCTCAGGCGCGTGGCGAGCGGATGCTCGGCCGCAATCGACATGAAGGTGACGCCCATCAGGGTGTCCGGGCGCGTCGTGTAGACGCGCAGCGTCTTGGCTTCGCCGTCGAGTTCGTACGGGAACGTGATCGTGAGGCCTTCGGAGCGGCCGATCCAGTGTTCCTGCATGCGGCGGACCTGTTCGGGCCACCCGTCAAGCTGCTTGAGGTCGTCCAAAAGTTCCTGCGCGTACTGCGTGATGCCGAGGTAGTAACCCGGGATTTCACGCTTTTCGACAACGGCGCCCGAGCGCCAGCCGCGCCCGTCGATCACCTGTTCGTTGGCGAGAACGGTCTTGTCGACCGGGTCCCAGTTGACGATCTGCGTCTTGCGGTACGCAATGCCCTTTTCGAGCATCTTGAGGAACATCCACTGGTTCCAGCGATAGTACTCGGGGCGGCACGTGGCGACTTCGCGCGACCAGTCGAAGGCGAGCCCCAGGGGCTCCATCTGCGACTTCATGTCGGCGATGTTGTTGTAGGTCCACTGCGCAGGAGCCACCTTCTTGGCGATGGCAGCGTTTTCAGCCGGCAGACCGAACGCGTCCCAGCCCATCGGGGTCATGACGTTGTAGCCCTTCATGCGGAAGTAGCGGTACATCACGTCGTTGAGCGTGTAGTTGCGCACATGACCCATGTGCAGCTTGCCGCTCGGGTAGGGAAGCATCGAGCAGACGTAGAACTTGGGCTTGGGATTGCCCTTCTCGTCGAGCGCATTTTCGACGGCACGATAGACGTCGCGGGCCTTCCACATGCCCTGAACTTCGCTCTCGACCGCCTGCGGGGAGTAAGTCTCGCGCATAACGCTTAAATCCGATAATTGAGAGTTGAACGGAAAAAAATAGTCAGTCGAAAAGTATAGCCATTTGTCTTTGGGACCCGCGTGCGCGTGCTGTGCACTTCGCAAGCGCCGCCACGCCGATCATGACGGCGCGACGCTTCGTCTAAGCGTTTGTGCCGAGCGCGTATCTCGTTTTCTCGCGGCCGACGCGCGCCGCACGGAAACGAACCAATGGGCGCTCGGATGCCGAAATATGCTAACTTTTCGAGCCTCGAATTCACCTCCGGGGAGCTTTCTGCCGCAGCGCCGCACTCCCAGGAGGGAAAACCCGTCCTGCAAAGCCTTTCCACGCCATGCAACAAGATTTGCTCTCGAGCCTCAATCCCCGTCAGCTTCAGGCGGTCACCGCCCCGGAAGACAGCGTCCTCATTCTTGCGGGCGCGGGGTCGGGCAAAACGCGCGTGCTCACTTCGCGTATTGCGTACCTTCTGAACGAACATCTCGCGCGCACCGACGAGATTCTTGCCGTGACCTTTACGAACAAGGCGGCCAAGGAAATGGTGACGCGTCTTGAAACGATGCTTCCCTACGACCTGCGCCGCATGTGGGTGGGGACGTTCCACGGGCTCTGCAACCGGATTCTGCGCCGGCACGCGGAATTTGCGGCGCTGCCGAAAACCTTCCAGATTCTCGACAGCGGCGATCAGCTCTCGCTCATCAAGCGCGTGATGAAGGCCGCCAACGTCGATCCGGAGAAGACCGATGCGAAGTACGTGCAGAACTTCATCAATTGGAGCAAGGAGCACGGACTGCGCTCGAGCCAGGTGACGGGCAGCGACTGCGACGAGACGACGAAGTCGCTTTACGTCGAGTACGAGCGGCAATGCCAGCGCGAAGGCGTCGTGGACTTCGCCGAGCTGCTTTTGCGCTGCTATGAACTCCTCGAGCGCAACGAACTCGTTCGCACGCACTATCAGCACCGCTTCCGCCACATTCTCGTCGACGAGTTCCAGGACACGAACATCCTGCAGTACCGCTGGCTTAAGCTCCTTGCGGGCGCCGGACTCGGCCCGGACGGGTGCTCGCTCAATGCGGTTTTTGCCGTGGGCGACGACGACCAGTCGATTTACGCCTTCCGCGGTGCCAACGTCGGCAACATGGAGGACTTCCTCAAGGACTTTCGCGTTGCCGAGCCGATTCGCCTCGAAGAAAACTATCGCTCGACGGGGACCATTCTCGATGCCGCCAACGGCCTCATCGCGAAGAATTCCGGGCGCTTGGGCAAGAATCTCTGGACTTCGGGTGCGCGCGGCGAAAAGATCATCGTTGAAGAACTCCCCGATGACCGTGCCGAAGCGCGCTGGGTGGTCGACGACATCGAGCACGAACGCGGCCGCGGGACTGTCTATCGCGACTTCGCTGTGCTCTACCGCATGAACTCGCAGTCGCGCGCCATGGAAAGCGCGCTCGCTTCCGCAGGCATTCCCTACCGCGTCTACGGCGGGCTGCGATTCTTCGAGCGTGCGGAAGTGAAGCATGTTCTCGCGTATCTGCGGCTCCTTACGAACCCCTGGGACGACACGAGCTTCCTGCGCATCGTCAACTTTCCGACGCGCGGCATCGGCGCCAAAACAATCGAGTCGCTCACGCTCGAAGCGCGTGCGCGCGGCGTGAGTCTCTGGGCTGCGCTCTCGGACGATACGGTGAAGGTGCCGCCGAAGCTCGCAGCCTTCCATTCGCTCATTCTTAAGATGCGCACCGATGCGCAGACGATGTCGCTCGACAAGGCGATCCGTTACACGATCACGGCTTCGGGGCTGCGCGACGCGTACATGAAGGAAAAGGACGGCGAAGACCGTGTGGCCAACATGGACGAAATTCTGAGTGCCGCCAAGGGCTACCTCGAAAACGAAGGGATCCGTCCCGAGCACTGCGCGTTTGAGCCCGTGAGCGACGATTCGCCTTCGCCGCTCGAAGGGTTTCTCACGCAGGCGACGCTCGAAGCGGGCGACAAAAATGAAGACGCCTCGACCGATGCGGTGCAGCTCATGACGGTGCACGCCGCAAAGGGGCTCGAATTCAAGTACGTCTACATCATCGGGGCCGAAGAAGGGATCTTTCCGCATTTTTCGGCGCTCAAGGAAACGGAGAAGAAGGGCGGCCGAGGCGGCCTTGAAGAAGAGCGCCGTCTCATGTATGTGGCGATCACGCGTGCGAAAAAACGCCTCGTGATTTCGCACTGTCGCGAGCGACTCCTTTACGGCAACAACTTCAGCAACCCCGTTTCGAGCTTCGTCAACGAAATTCCGCAGGAGCTTCTCGACATTCGCGAGCTCGCGAGGTCGCGCCGCGACGATGACGACGACGGATTCGACGCGTATTTCGACGATTACGGTCGCAAGAGCGGCTCGTCGGGGCGCGGCGGTTACGGCGGCTACAGCAAGAGCGGTCGGGGCAGCACGGGCGGCTACGGCGCCCGAGGTGCTTCGGGTTACGGGTCGCGTGCATCGGGCTCTTCGCTCTCGCCGGAGACACGTGCGGCCTTTGCGGCGCACGTGGCCCGCTCGCCCTTTGGCGGGGCCGCGCGCTCCGGAACGAGCGGCAGCGGCTACGGGTCCCGTTTCGGGAGCTCGGGCTTTTCCGGGCGCGCTGCGCTCGAAAAGGGACGCGGGCCGCTTGAAAGCATCTCGCCTTTGGAGCGCAGCAATCTCGGCGCCTCCGCTTCGGGTTTTGCGCCTGGCGACCGCATCGAGCACGAAACGCTCGGTCCCGGGCGCGTTCTTTCGGTGACGGGTATCGGCGATATGGCGCGCATTCGCGTGAAGTTCGCGAGCCGCGAAGCCGAGCTGATGCTGAAATTCGCCCGCCCAAAGATTCGAAAGCTTTGAGGCGCAGCGAGCGCAAAGCCGTCTTTCATAGCGGCGCAGATCCGCAGGCGCCGTTATGAAGTCGTCCGTGCTAGACTTGCCATTCTTCCTGACGGGGGGCCTGGTGCCGTCCGTCGATGCCGGACCTTCGCGGCGGCTCTTTGCCGAGCGGCAGCGAACGTCTCCGGGCCATAGTTCAACTGGATAGAACTGTCCCCTCCTAAGGGACCGATCTGGGTTCGAGTCCCGGTGGCCCGGCCAGCGCGCGATAAGCCGCTGCAAAGAAAAGCCTTCCTGTCCTCGTCGGATAATGGAAGGCTTTTTTGTTTTTCGGCCCGCCAAACGACTCGAGCCCGGCTTGAGACCGGGCTTGAATGCGGATCAGCATTGTCGAAGTGCCGCCCGAGAGAATTCCTTGCGGCACTTCAGATCGTCAGCCGATTAGTACTGGTCGAAGTACTTCTGGACTTCCTTCCAGTCGCTCGTCTTCGTCAGAGCGAGCTGCAGAAGCACGCGGGCCTTCTGCGGGTTGAGCGAACCCGAGGCAACCCAGTGCATCTTCTGGTCGTCGACTTCGGCTTCCTTCGTCGTGGCGCCCGTCGGGACGCGCGAAGAACGAACCACAACCGTGCCGTCCTTGGCAGCCTTTTCGAGGATCGGCCAGATCGCCTTGTGGATGTTGCCGTTGCCGACACCGGCGGAGACGATGCCCTTGTAGCCGGCCTTCACAAGCGCTTCGGCCTGGTAGCCTTCAACGCCGGCGTGGTTGTAGACGATACCGACCTTCGGAAGCGATTCGAGCTTCGTCACGTCGAACGGAGCTTCCTTCTGAGCGCGCAGACCGACGGCTTCGTATTCAACATGGTTGTTGAAGATCGTGCCGACCTTGCCGAAGTTGCCGGCCTGGAACGTTTCGGGCTGAACCGTATTGGTCTTGATCACTTCGCGGGCGCCGACAACAACGTTGTCCATGGCAACCACGACGCCCTGCTTGGCGGTTTCGGGCGTGGCGGCCGTCAGAACGGCGTTAAAGAGGTTGCGGGGACCGTCAGCCGAGAGGCCCGTCGAGGGCAGCATGGCGCCGACGAGAACGACCGGCTTCTTGCAGCGGTTCGTGAGCTGCAGGAAGTAGGCGGTTTCTTCCATCGTGTCGGTACCGTGCGTGATCACGAAGCCGTCATACTTGCCGCAGTCGGCCGAGATCGTCTTGGCGAGCTTGAGCCAGACTTCGTCGGACATGTCCTGCGAACCGATGTTCGTGACCTGGACGGGCGTGACGTTCGCGATCTTGGCGAGTTCGGGAACCGCGTCGACGAGGTGGTTCACCGAGACCTTGCCAGCCTGGTAGGCCGAGCCGGTCGAGGAAGCGCCGGCACCGGCGATCGTGCCGCCCGTGGCGAGCACGGCGATATTCGGCAGCGAGGCGGCCATGGCGGCGCTCGAAAGGGCGGCGATACCAAGGGCGACAAGGGTGTGTTTGATCTTCATGACGAACATCTCCTTTGGGTGAAATGCTTTTTCTAGTGTTGGTCGATTCCGGTCGAACCCATCCGACCGGAAAGCACTGGTCCTGCTTCGTGAGGCGCGCGAGCGATAGTTCTTTTCGCGCGCCGCACCTGCATTTGCGAAGAAAAGTCTATCGATCGGGGCGCTCGTCGGCGATCAAAAACAGTAAGACTATTGCCTCAGTTCAATAAAACCGAACAGGTAGGGAAAAGTGCCTATTTCTAAATGGAGAAAGCAATGGGTGCTTCCGGCAAGCGAGATGACATTTCGCCTGGTGACTTCAATGAAAGTCCCTGAAGGTAGGGCGCTTCAGTCCAGGCTCTGCTCGGAATCGTCTTGAGCGACGTCGGTATTGCGCTTGTCTTCACGACCGCGGCCGTCTATTTCGCCGCCTTTGTCGCCGGACTGCCGTTAAAAAGCGTGCAACGCTTCAGGCGATCGAATTCGCCGCGCGTGTGCACGGCGCAACGCCCTTAACGGTTTTTCGCCGGGGCACGATGCCGCTCGTGCGGCCGCATTTGGCGGCAGGCCTGCTTTTGGGACTCACACGGGCGAGTGGCGAAGTGGGCATCACGATGATGCTGGGCGGCAATATTTCCGATCGTACCAACACGCTTTCGCTCGAGATTTTCAATGCCGTCTCTCGTGCCGAATTCGACGCTGCAACCGCACTCTGCCTGCTGCCAACGATCTTTACATTCGTCGTCTTTTGCCTTCTCGAAATCATTCAGAAACGTTCAGTCAAGCTCTGAGGTTTGGCGCCCGGCCTTCATTTTTCATAAGCCGTACTCGCCGTAGCGATCGTTTAGGCACTAAATCGCATCTGTCGAGGTCGTATTACCGGACATAACGCAAAGGCTCAAACTGCCAATTTTTTCTCTGGTGCGTCGAAGACGAGGCAGGCAAACTTTAGGTGGCGCGAAATGACAAGAAGAATGGTATGTACTGACCTATCGCGACAAGCGAGTTTGCGATATTGTGCGTCCTCTTTATGAAAAAGAACTTTGCGACTATTTGAAAAATAAGAAAATTTCTCCAATAGATGGCTCGGATGTGCGGGATATCTACTGGCGCGAAATGACAATAGCTTGACGTTCTGAGCGGTAATTGGGCGACGTCTGAAACCTATAGTTTTTTGCAACGCCGGCGCGCAAAGGAGGCGCGTCCGTTGAGTTTCAGACACTAGGAGACAAACATGCCCGGCTATCCGCAGGACCTTCTTTCGAACCGTTCGGTCGTCAAGCACGACTTTGCGATCATCACGCCGCAGGGGCGCGTCATCAACACCATCCCCGGCATCGTCGACACGAAGATGACGATTCTGTGCTCGCCCAAGATCGGCGCCGGCTTCGTGCAGCTGATCGGCACGCTCGGTCCCGATGCGCACACGGAATATCCGTACGCGACCGAAGCGCTTGAAGAGTCCTTCATCTATGTGCTCGACGGCGAAGTCGAACTTGAAGTGACGGTCGGCGACGAAACGTGCGTTCTCACGCAGGGCGGCTATGCCTATGCGCCCGCCGGCGTCGGCATCGGCTTCCGCACGAAGAACGGCCGCGAAGGCCGCATCCTGCTCTACAAGCAGCGCTACATCCCGCATCCGAAGGGCCTCAAGCCCTGGACGGTCTTCGGCAACATCAACGAAGTTGCCTTCCGCGACTACGACGGCATGGCCAACGTGCACGTCAAGGACTTCCTCCCGGTTGAAGAAGCCTTCGACATGAACATGCACATCCTCTCGTTCGATCCGGGTGCCTCGCACAACATCTGCGAAACGCATGTTCAGGAACACGGTGCCTACATCTACGAAGGCCAGGGCACGTATCTCCTTGACGATACCTGGTACCTCGTCAAGAAGGAAGACTTCCTCTGGATGGGCGCCTTCTCGGTGCAGGCGGGCTACGGCATCGGCCGCGAACCCTTCTCCTACATCTATTCGAAGGACTGCAACCGCGACGTCGAAATCTGATCGACCGAACGACTTTCGAAGAATCTCACTCGTCGTGCGAGCGCACTTCGTCTCAGACCGAACTTCAGACCTGAGGGCGCTCGCCGACCGAACAATCAACCACGACCCAATAAGGAGCCGATCATGGCGCTCGACGCAAACTTCAAAGCCCTTGACATCCGTGAATACCTTGACGCGACCCACATGCGCGGCAAGAACATCACGTTCCTCGACGACTTCTCGCAGGACGAAATCATGAGCCTCTTCCGCGCTGCGGAAATGCTCGAACCGTTCATGCGCACCGGCACGGACCTCCTCAAGGGCAAGGTGCTCTACACGCTCTTCTTCCAGCCCTCGACCCGTACGCGATGCTCGCACGAAAACGCCATGCACCGCCTCGGCGGCTCGGTGATCACTGAAGCCGACCCGACGCACAATTCCTCCGTCGCGAAGAACGAGTCGCTCGCCGACTCGCTGCGCGTGACGAGCGAATACGCCGACGTCATCGTGATGCGTCACCCGAACGACCAGGAAGCCCTGGGCGCGCTCGAAGAAATCAAGGGTCACTGCTCGCCCGTGATCTCCGGCGGCTACGGCAACGTCACGCACCCGACGCAGGGGCTGCTCGACTCCTACACCTGCTGGCGCGCCTTCGGCGACCTCTCGAAGCTCACGGTTGCGATCGCCACGCCCGACCTCTCGCGCGCCCGCTCCGGGCAGTCCTTCGCGCTTGCGCTCGCCCGCCTCGGCGCCAAGATCGTCTACACGGGCACGAGTGAACTGCGTACGCCCGAAATCGTTCGTCAGAAGCTCGTCGCCATGGGTGCGAACTTCGAAGAACACTTCGACCTCACGATGAAGCAGAACGAAGAGCTCTACATGGACAAGGGCGTCGACCTTATCTATCTGCCGGGCTGCTCCGTGAAGAAGGACGATCCGAACCGCGCCGACTTCGAAAAGAAGATGGCCAACTACTACGTCTCGCTCGAAATGCTCAAGAACATCAAGGCGAAGACTGGCAAGACCGTCGGCGTGCATCACTCGCTGCCGCGCAACCCTGGCGAATTCGACTTCGGCATCGACAACACCGAGCACCAGCTCTACTTCCGTGCGATCGGCTTCTCGGTGGCGCTGCGCATGGCGCTCCTCGCTTCCGTCGTCGGCGTTGCCTAATTCGTCGGAAGAAACCGGAAAAGACTTCTCCGGAAGTGCGCCGGCCGCTTGACGGTCATTGGAGCGGCCGGCGGCGCTCTTTCTCGTAGCGGTTGAGGCGAGCCGCCTCAACCGTACCAGCGAAACAGATTCAACGTCCGTTTTTTGTGGCTCGCGTAAGCGTACGAAAAACGGCGAAGGGATCGTCTTGTCTTCAAAAACGGTCGGCCCTTTAAAATTATTTCAAGGAAATCATCAAAATGCGTCTTGTTATTGCTCTCGGCGGCAACGCCCTTCTGAAGCGCGGCGAACCGATGCTCTGCGAAAACCAGCGCGCCAACGTTCGCATCGCCTGCCAGCAGATCGCCAAGGCCTATGAAGGAAACCAGCTCGTGATCGCGCACGGCAACGGTCCGCAGGTGGGCCTTCTTGCGCTGCAGAACAATGCGTACAAGGAAGTGCCGATGTATCCGCTCGACGTGATCGGCGCCGAATCGATCGGCATGATCGGCTACATGATCCAGCAGGAACTCGTCAACTTCGTGCCGAAGTCCGCCAAGCTCGCTACGGTGCTCACGCAGACCCGCGTCGACCCGAACGACCCGGCCTTCCAGAACCCGACTAAGCCCGTCGGCCCCGTCTATGAAAAGGAAGAAGCCGAACGTCTCGCCAAGGAACACGGCTGGACGATCGCGCCCGACAACGACAAGTACCGTCGTGTTGTGCCGAGTCCGGAACCCAAGCAGATCTGGGGTCTTGAACCGCTTCGCACGCTCGCCGAAAAGGGATACATCACGATTTGCTGCGGTGGCGGCGGGATCCCGACCTACTTTGACGAAAAGGGCAACCTCGTCGGGGCCGAAGCCGTGATCGACAAGGATCTGGCTTCCTCCGTGCTCGCTACGTCGCTCGACGCCGACATGTTCATCATTGCGACCGACGTTGACGCCGCTTATGTCGACTGGCGTCAGCCCACGCAGAAGAAGATCCGTCAGGCCGATCCGGCTTCGCTGCGCGCCTTCGGCTTTGCCAAGGGCTCGATGGGTCCGAAGGTTGAAGCTGCCTGCCGATTCGTCGAACAGACGGGCAAGACCGCCGTTATCGGTGCGCTCGACAAGATCGAAGACATCCTTGCCGGCAAGTCCGGTACCCGCGTTGTCGTCGAAAAGGGCGTTATTTACGAATAAGCGCTCCGATTGACAGGGTTGTAAGGCAATTTTCTCTCGTTATTCGAGTCGGTCGGCAGCCCGCGCGTTGCCGACCGTTTTTTTGAGGTTGTCTGGCGCGGAAAACCTATTTTTCGGCGTTAAAGGCCATTTGGATAATTGGCCTGAAAAAGCGATTATTTCCAAGGAATAACGAGCAGTTGCAAACAATTTGGTATTTTCATTTGCGGAGAATCGGTGTGAAAATTTTTCGGCGCGCAAAAACAGCTGCGGAAAACGGTAGGTCGATATCATCACTTTTCCGCGAAATCTTCATTGGCGAGTAAGAACCATGGTTGATGCATTCCAATCGTCCGGGGCCATGACCGGGACGGACGATACGTTTCTGCCGCTCGGCGACAGCATTCTCGCTAGTTGGATCCGCTCCATCTGCCAGACGGTTCGCGGCTACGGGATTACGCCCGAGGCCGTGATGGAACGCGTGGGGCTCGACGTTTCGCTTCTTTCCGTGCCCGATGCCCGCTTCCCCGCCATGAACGTGCGCCGTTTCTGGGAAGCCATCATTTCGGGGAGCGGTGACGAACTGATCGGTCTTCGCTGCGGGCAGGAAATGCAGGTGGCAACGATGCACGGCCTGGGGCTTGCGATCGTGACGTCGCACTCGCTCGCGCAGGTGCTCGACCTCACGGCACGCTACGCCAAGGTGATTTCGACGACGATGGAAATGAGCCTCGCGCACGATGCGTCGGGCTCGACGCTTTATTTGCGTACGCTCCACGGCTACGAAGCCAAGCATGCGGCACTGATGGCCATGCTCGCTTTCATCCACCGCCAGGCCAATTCGCTTTCGCAGCACAAGGTGACGCCGCTCGCGGTGCATATTCATCTGCCGCGCACGTCCGAGGCGGACCACCGGCGTTTGGACGAATACTTCGGCTGCCGCGTTGAAACCGACGATCTCGGTCCCGATTACATTCGTTTCTCCTACGCCGACGTGATGGAGCCCTATGCGGGCGCCAATGCAATGCTGCGTGAAGCCAACGAGCACGTCGTCATGCAGTATCTCAACCGCGTGCGGCAGTTCTCGTTTACGGTTCGCGTCGAAGAAGAAATACAGGTGCTTCTCAAGGCGGGCGAAAGCGTTAAGATCGCAGACGTTGCCTCCCGACTCAATTTGTCTTCGCGCACGCTGCAGCGGCGGCTCGAAGGCGAGGGGGCGACCTTCGCAGAGCTTCTCGAGAAGCACCGCAAGCAGCTCGCGCACGACGCGCTCGCGCACACCGAGCTCAGCATCACCGAAATTGCCTACACGATCGGCTTCTCCGATCCGAGCAATTTCTCCCGCACCTGCTATCGCTGGTTCGGCTCGTCGCCCGCGGCCTATCGCCGCCGCATTCGGCAGCTGCCGACCTGATGCGACGGAAGTGCTTTTTCTTCATAAAAGGCATTCACCATGGAACCTCTTGCATCGACGCTTCATCCGCAGCCTGACGAAAACGGCAATCCCCTTCTGATCGAAGCGCCGAGTGCACCGAGCGACGCAGCCGCGTGGCTCGATCCGGACGCGAGCGCCACGTATTCAGCAACGCACGGCGGGGCGCTTCCCGCAGCGCTCAACGATGTTGCCTTCACGAGCGAAAAATTCGAAGGCAAGGCTGTGAAGGCCGCGATGATGCGCCTCGCGAAATTTAGGGAGCCGCCGCTGCCCGTCACGCAGAAGCGCTTTACGAGCGGCCTCGTCGTTGCCGAGCCAGACGGTCGCTTTTGGGTCGTTCACCCCTCGAACCGCTATGCGGGCGCTGACGCCACTTTTCCGAAGGGACGGCTCGATGCGGGACTGACGCTTGTCGTCAACGCCATGAAGGAAACCTGGGAAGAGAGCGGTCTCATCGCCGAGCCCGTCTGCTGGCTCTGCGACATCGACCGCACGAAGACCGTTACGCGCTACTACATGGCGCGCAGAACGGGCGGCACGCCCAAGAACGTCGGCTGGGAAAGCCAGGCGGTGAGCCTCGTTCCCGCGGAGGCGCTCCTTGAGTTTCTCAACCGGCCCAACGACCGCAAGATTCTGCCTTTCCTCGCGCACTGGCGTGCGGCGGCGCAGCGCGGCTGAGCATGTGCTGCGGCCATGACGCCCGAAGAAACGCAAAGGAAAACGCCGTCCGAGTCGAACTCGGGCGGCGCTTTCGGCCTTTAGGATTCGGCGTCGGCGTACTCGAATCAGGCGGGGCGGCCCACAGTGAAGAGCACGATCGGTTCCATGTGTTCAGCGAGCTTCATGCCGTTGCGAAGCGCGTCGTGGTCGAACGACGCACGAACACATCCCGCAAGCCCGAGCGACGTTGCGGCGAGGTAGCAGGCCTGACCCATCGTACCCGCGTCGACGAAGACGCCTGTCGGGCGCGCATTCTTGGAGCGTTCTCGGTCTGCAACGAAGACGATCGTCACGGGCGCCTTCTTGACGTACTCGTACTGGTAGCTAGTCGAAAGTTCGCGCACGTCCTCGGCGGTCGTCTGTTCGAGCGCATTCTTTTCCGGGTCGAAGCGCCAGGCGCCGTCAGCGCGCAGCACGTAGGCCGTGACGGCGCGCAGGTCGAGCGTCGAAGGCACGGTTCTGCGGCCGTCTTCGCTCGTGATGCCTGCGCACGCCCAAAGGAGCGCCGCGAGGTCCTTGTCGCAAAGCGCTTCATCCGTGCATTCGCGGTTGGTGCGGCGGCGAGCAAGCGCATCGCCGAGCGTCATCGTGAGCGCCTGCGGTTCGGGCAGCTGAATAGTCGTCATGATGAAAATCCTCCGTTCGGTGTGTGTTGAATGGTCGGTGTGATAGGCGGCGTCTCAGAGACTGCTTTCCTTCAATAGGCGGGTTTCGATTTTGCGGCCCTCGACAAGACTCGCGCGGGCGATGTCAAGCCGCCGCTCGAGAATATCCGCGCCTTTCAGCAGCACGCGTGCAAGCGCATCGGCGCGCTCCGCGCTGGATGCACCTTCGGCCGAGAGGAGCGCGCAGGCGCCGGGCTGAGAAATCGCTTCACCGTAAATTGATCGCCTTGTGCCGCGCGAACGCAGAGGTGTCGTCTGGTCGAGCGTCGTCTTAAGGCGCAGCACTTTGCCCGCATCTTCAAGCGACAGGGCGCACATGATGTTTTCCGTGCCGTTGCCGGCAAAGACGCTTAGAGAAAGCGGTTCAGGCTTTTCGTCGGTGTCCCGATCGGGCAGGGGACTGCTTGCAATGACGAACCAAGGTGTCTCCCGCAGAATGAGTGACTCGGGGGCGGCGTTGCGCAGCGCTTCGGCGTCGGCAAAGAGATCGATGGCAATCACGACGGGCAGCGCGCCGATGCGAGCGGCAGCCGAGAGCCGCAACGCGCGGCTCTCGGGGAATGTCTTCCATTGGAAGCCATCGAGTTCGCCGAAAAGGGAAAAGGCGCGAAGGCGATCGATCGCGCTTTCGAGCGAATGTACGCAGAGGGCTTCGAGTCCGCGCGAGAAAGCGGCGTCGTCGAGAACGAAGTCGGCAAGCGCCGCTTTTTGCCGTTCGCTAAGGCTGGTCTTACAGTCCGCGAGCGAAACGAGACGCAAAAGCGCACGCAGTGCGTCGCGCGCTGCCGTGTTTCCGAAGTCAAGACCGATGCGTGCGCCGATGCCAAGACAGGCGGGGGCGGCCCGGCAGGTGCTGGTGCTGGCGGACGTGTTGGCGGCGCAGGACGGGGACATTTCTCTCTCTCCGAAGTTTGGGAGCGCACGACGAGCCCGCTGCCCGCTTTCGTCTCTTACGGTTTGCAAGCAGCACGCGTGCATGCGCGGACATGCTTCGATGCTTTGAAGGAGATTAGTCGTGTGACTGCTATTTCGACTGCGTTCGCGAATGACAACAAACAGTCATTGGGCGCCAAGCATCGGCTTGCGGGTCGAGTGATCGGCCGGACTCGAAAACAAATGCAAAAGGCCGTTGCAACTACGGGAAGTCGCGACAGCCTTCAGTCAGCGGCGAAGTCCCTTGCGGAGGCTTTGCCGAGGCAATCGAGTCGAGCTTTCGGTTATTTCGCAGCGAACGCTCTCGCTTCACGTCCGGCGAGCAGACCGGAGGCGAGCGACGTGGCGTTATGCGCACCTAGTCCCGCATTCGTGATGGCGTTGCCGATTGCGCCGCCCGCACCGTAAAGTCCTTCACATAAAGTGTGTCGCCGCTCGCCACCTTTTCGATGCGAATGTACCCTGCGTCGTCGACAACAATCTCCGCGCTGAGCTCGCTCTTTGCGCCGTGTGCCGTACCGATCCAACGACCAACGCGGGCCTTGGTTTCGGTCGCTTTCGACAGCCCCGCTTCTCGAAGCGCCGATTCTGCGGCCGTCCGGACGGCGTCGCTTGTCACGGTGGCGCCTGAGACGCCGTCGACCTTCGAGGCGCCCGCAGCAAGAATGCGCTCGGCCATCACTCGGCCGATGTCGTGGCCGTAGCCCGGCGTTTCCGAACCGGTGTCGGCCTCGACTTCAGCGAGCTTGCCGTTTTTGACGGTAATCGTGCCGGTTACGTCGCCGCCGATCCCTTTTGCTGAACCGACAAAACGCCTTGCGCCACGTCAGCGAACGACGGCGCGACAAGTCCGGCCAAGCCCGCGCTCGCGACTGAGACGGCCCAAGCGGCTTTTTTCAAGAAGTGCCTCTGCATTTTTTCTCCTTTTCCGTGTAACCGGAATGCTTGAGTGCATGCTAGGCGTCCCGCATTGCGCATACAAATATCAAATAATTAGTTTAATTAATACTAAATTGCCATTAATAGAAGATCCACCCTTCGATCAGCCTGCAAGTCAGGGCTTTTCGCGACAGAAATGGACCGATTCGAACGTTCACGCTCATCAAAAGTGATGATTTGTCGACAAAAAACCACTAATAAGTTAAAGGGAATAAGACATTCTGCCTAGACATCTTGCGGCGCTCCAAAGACCGATTTCGAGCTTCCGAAGTGCCCGTTTTTTTGCGTTTTGCACGCCCATAATGGGTCGGTCGAAATCAACACAACGCCATGGCGCCGCAGTCGCGGATGCCGGCGCCGGAAGAAAAACGCCTTCGGGCGGCGACCCTCAACAGTTCGAATTTTTTGCAACGGTAGGAAGTTATGTCTCAGACGATTCTGCAAAGCGTCCCGGTCGGCCAGAAGGTCGGCATTGCCTTTTCGGGCGGCCTCGATACGAGCTGCGCGCTTCACTGGATGAAGGTGAAGGGTGCGCTCCCCTATGCCTATACGGCCAACCTCGGGCAGCCCGACGAGACGGACTACGAAGCGATTCCGCGCCGCGCCATGGAATACGGCGCCGAAAACGCGCGTCTGATCGACTGCCGCGCGCAGCTTGTCAACGAAGGCATCGCCGCTATTCAGTCGGGCGCCTTCCACATCTCCACGGGCGGGCAGCTCTACTTCAACACCACGCCGATCGGCCGCGCCGTGACGGGCACGATGCTCGTAGCCGCGATGCGCGAAGACGGCGTCGATATCTGGGGCGACGGCTCGACCTACAAGGGCAACGACATCGAGCGCTTCTACCGCTACGGGCTTCTGGCCAATCCCAACCTCAAGATCTATAAGCCCTGGCTGGACGTGACGTTCATCAAGGAACTCGGCGGCCGTGCCGAAATGTCCGCCTTCCTCCAGAAGGAAGGGTTCGAGTACCGCATGAGCGCCGAGAAGGCTTATTCGACCGACTCGAACATGCTCGGCGCCACGCATGAAGCCAAGGACCTCGAAGAGCTCGCCACGAGCATGAAGATCGTCGAGCCGATTATGGGCGTGCCCTTCTGGAAGAGCGACTGCAAGATCGAACCCGAAGTCGTCAAGGTTGCGTTCCAGGACGGCGTTCCCGTCGCGATCAATGGCGAACGCTTCTCCGACCCGGTTGCTCTCATGATGGAAGCGAACCGCATCGGCGGCCGTCATGGTCTCGGCATGAGCGACCAGATCGAAAACCGCATCATCGAAGCCAAGAGCCGCGGCATCTACGAAGCTCCGGGCATGGCGCTGCTCTTCATCTGCTACGAACGTCTCGTCACGGGCATTCACAACGAAGACACGATCGAGCAGTACCGCACGAACGGTATCCGCCTCGGCCGCTACCTCTACCAGGGCCGCTGGTTCGACAGCCAGGCGATCATGCTGCGCGAAACGGCGATGCGCTGGGTGGCGAGCGCCATCACGGGCGAAGTGACGCTCGAGCTGCGCCGCGGCAACGACTACACGATCCTCAACACGGTGAGCCCGAACCTCACGTATGAACCGAGCCGTCTCACGATGGAAAAGGGCGACAGCATGTTCACGGCCGAAGACCGCATCGGCCAGCTCACGATGCGCAATCTCGACATCGTCGACACGCGCGCCAAGCTCGGCATCTACTCGAAGGAAGGCCTCCTCTCGGGCGGCGACCTCGATACGGTCACGCCGCTCCTCAAGCAGTGATCTTCGCTTTATAATCACCCGAGCTGAATAAAGCACGTGCGCCCGGGCTTCGCTCTGTCGAAGCCCGGGCGATTTGACGTCCGGCCCCCTCAAGCCGCAAGCAACCGACCGGTCGTCGGAAAGCCCGAAAAGAGTCGACTATGACCTCGAAACACCAAGAAGAACGCCGCGAAACGGCCGAACGCCGTGCCGACATTGAGGCACGCGAAAAGACTTTCTACGCCCACGAAGAGGGTGACAGCGTCTACGCGCACGCCGCCGAGCAGACACGACTCTCGGTTCTCGGACTTGCGGTGCTCCTCACGTTCGGGTTCTCCGCCATCGAACTCGCGGGCGGCATCTGGGCCAATTCGCTCGCGCTTATCGGCGATGCGGGCCACATGGTGACCGACTCGGCAAGCCTGCTTTTTGCGCTCATCGCCAACCGCATCGCCGCCAAGGGTGCCGACGAAGTGCACAACTTCGGGCACGGCCGCGTCGAAGTGGTTGCAGCCTTTGTGAACGGTCTCGTCATGCTTTGCGTCGTCATTTGGCTTTTTGTCGAGGCGTTCGAGCGCATTCAGACGCCGCCCGCTGTTTCGGGCGGCAGCGTCATGATGATCGCCTTTACCGGTCTCGTGATCAATCTCGGCGTCGCCTGGTCGCTCTCGCGCGACAAGAAGAACATGAATACGCGTGCGGCGCTCCTGCACGTCATGGGCGACCTCTTGGGGTCGGTTGCGGCTATTGTGGCGGGCGGCATCATTCTCGCGGGCGGCCCTTCGATCATCGACCCGATTCTTTCGATGTTCGTGGGGGTGATGCTACTGCACGCGACCTATTCGATTCTGCGCGACTCGATCCGTGTGCTGCTTGACAGCACCCCCGAGGGCGTCGAGTACGTCGCAGTGGGCGACTTCATCGCTTCGGTGCCCGATGTCGCGCACGTGCACGATCTGCACGTCTGGACGATGAGTCCGGGGCATGCGGCGCTGCAGTGCCACGTGAAGATTTCGTCTTCGCGGTGCTGGCCGACGATTCTGAACGAAATCCGCGCGGGGCTGCGCGAACGCTTCGGGATCGACCACGTGACGATTCAGCCCGAGTGGGCGGACAGCGAGCACGGGTGCGCCTGCGCCGAGCGGGCTTCGCGCGCTCGATAAACGTCTTCATTTCCCGACAGGGCGCTTGAGAGCGGTTCGCGCCGCTCTCTTTCGGCGCTCCTCAACTCTGCTCGCGCCTCTTCAAGCGGGCGGGCGCTTCATCTAAAATAAGCCGAACCGAGATCTGCACCCGAAGCGGATCGCCGATGATGTCGAACGAGAGCGCGCCTCGCGCAAAATTACGCTTCGATATCGCGGCGACGCCTCGGGCAATCTTCGTATAATCGGCGCTTCGAAACTTATCCCTGCCTTTCGTAAAAAAGCGAAAAGGTGTTTCTCTGGTTGGAATTTTCATGACCAAGTACGTATTTGTGACCGGCGGCGTTGTCTCCTCTCTTGGGAAGGGCATCGCCGCCGCTTCTTTGGCGGCCATCCTCGAATCTCGCGGTCTGAAGGTGACGATGATCAAGCTCGATCCGTACATCAACGTCGATCCGGGCACGATGTCGCCTTTTCAGCACGGTGAAGTGTTCGTGACGGAAGACGGTGCGGAAACGGACTTGGACCTCGGGCACTATGAGCGCTTCATCTCTTCGAAGATGCACAAGCCCAACAACTTCACGTCCGGCCAGATCTACGAGAGCGTGCTGCGCAAGGAGCGCCGCGGCGAGTATCTGGGCAAGACCGTTCAGGTGATTCCGCACATCACGAACGAAATTCAGGAATTCATCGCGCGCGGCGCCGCTTCCGCTTTTGACGGCAAGCCCGACGTCTGCGTCGTCGAAATCGGCGGCACCGTGGGCGACATCGAGTCGCTGCCCTTCGTTGAAGCCGTGCGCCAGATGTCGTTCCGCGTCGGCCGCAACAACACGTGCTTCATCCACCTCACGCTCTGCCCGTGGATCCCGTCGGCCGGTGAACTCAAGACCAAGCCCACGCAGCACTCCGTGCAGAAGCTGCGCGAAGAAGGCGTCTACCCCGACGTTCTCCTCTGCCGTGCCGAACGCATGATTCCGGAAGGTGAACGCGCCAAGATTTCGCTCTTCTCGAACGTGCCGATGGACTGCGTTATCAGCGTTGCCGACGCTTCGACCATCTACGAAGTGCCCCTGATGCTGCACGCGCAGCACCTCGACGAGATCGTCTGCCGCAAGCTCGGTCTCGAAACGAAGCCTGCCGACCTCTCGGCCTGGGAGCACATTGTCGAGCGCATCCGCAATCCCAAGCACACCGTTACGGTGGGTATGGTCGGCAAGTACGTCGACTACGCCGACAGCTACAAGTCGCTCAACGAAGCGCTTCTGCACGCCGGCATCCATACCGAAACCAAGGTTCGCACGAAGTTCATCGATTCGAGCAAGATCGAGGAAGAGGGCTGCGGCGCGCTCGAAGGTCTTGACGCCATCCTCGTGCCGGGCGGCTTCGGTAAGCGCGGTACGGAAGGCATGATCAAGGCGATCGAATACGCTCGCGAAAACAAGATCCCGTTCCTTGGCATCTGCCTCGGCATGCAGTGCGCCGTGATCGAATTCGCGCGTCACGTCTGCGGTCTCGGCGGCGCCAATTCGACCGAGCTCGATCCGGATACGCCGCACCCCGTCGTGGCGCTGCTTACCGAATGGAAGGACCGTTCGGGCGCCGTGCAAAAGCGCGACGAATCCTCGGACCTCGGCGGCACGATGCGTCTCGGCCGTCAGGAAGTGCCCGTCACGAAGGGCACGCTCGGCCACAAGATCTACGGCGACGTTGTTGCCGAACGTCACCGCCATCGCTACGAAGTGAACAACTCCTACGTTTCACAGTTCGAAGAAAAGGGTATGGTGATCTCGGCGAAGACGCCGGGCGAACACCTGCCCGAGATGATGGAGCTGCCCGATCATCCATTCTTCTTTGCCGTGCAGTTCCATCCGGAATTCACGTCGAACCCGCGCTTCGGCCATCCGCTCTTTAAGGCGTACATCGAAGCCGCACTCAAGCACCGCGAAGCGGCCGCTTAATGCGCTCCAAGAGCGCTCCGGTCCGTTTGCCGGAGCGCTCGGGCGCCGGTTCGGGCGCCGGTTCGGGCGCCGCGGCGCAGCTGCGCCGTTTTGGCGGCCCGAAACCCGTTCAATCAGGGCGTGCCCGAGGCTTTCGGGCCGCGTCCGCATTCGGAGGGCACCTCGTGGAGCTCTGTGGTTTTGAAGTCGGCCTTGATCGGCCGTTTTTTCTCATTGCCGGTCCGTGCGTGATCGAAGGCGAAGCGATGGCCGTCGACATTGCCGGCGAAATGAAGGCGATTACCGATGCGCTCGGGATTCCCTACATTTTCAAGGCGAGCTTCGACAAGGCCAATCGCACCTCTGAAAAGGGGTTCCGCGGCCCCGGCATGGAAGAGGGGCTGCGCATTCTCGCCAAGGTTCGCGAGACCGTGGGCGTACCCGTTTTGACGGACGTGCACACGGCCGACGAAGTACCCTTTGTCGCCGAGGTGGTCGACGTTCTGCAGACGCCCGCTTTCCTCTGCCGCCAGACGGACTTCATTCACGCCTGCGCCGTTTCGGGCAAGCCCGTCAACATCAAGAAGGGCCAGTTCCTTGCGCCCGGCGACATGAAGAATGTTGTCGAAAAAGCGCGCGCGGCTGCTGAGCGCGCGGGGCTCTCGACCGACCGCTTCATGGTCTGCGAGCGCGGTGCGTCGTTCGGCTACGGCAACCTCGTCTCCGACATGCGCTCGCTTGCGATCATGCGCGAGACGAATGCGCCCGTCGTGTTTGATGCGACGCACTCGGTGCAGCTCCCCGGCGGCAACGGCACTTCTTCGAGCGGCCAGCGCCAGTTTGTACCCGTGCTTGCTCGTGCGGCGACCGCGACGGGTATTGCGGGCCTCTTCATGGAAACGCATCCGAAGCCCTGCGAGGCCAAGAGTGACGGCCCGAACGTCGTGCCGCTCTCGCGCATGCGCGAACTCCTCGAAAGTCTTCAGGAAATCGACCGCGTCGTGAAGGTCCGTCCCTTCCTCGAATGCGATTTCGCTTAAGAACAGTCAACTTCCCGTCGGGCGCCCGAAAGCGGACGCCCGACGTCGTTTTTTTCGTTGTCAACGGCGCCGGCAGCCGCCGGTTCGAGTTCGCCCGCCGAAGCCAAAAACGGCGAGCGGCCATCGAACCGAAAAGCGTTGCCGCCCGCGTCTAACTTTCCCAAAAAGGAATCATCATGAGCGCCATTATTGATGTCCATGCCCGTGAAGTACTCGACAGCCGCGGCAATCCGACCGTCGAAGCCGAAGTCGTTCTCGAATCGGGCGCTTTCGGCCGCGCCATCGTTCCCTCGGGCGCCTCGACGGGGGTTCGCGAAGCGATCGAGCTGCGCGACGGCGACAAGGCTCGCTACAACGGCAAGGGCGTTTTGAAGGCTGTTGAAAATGTCAAGGGCGAAATCGCCGAGGCCGTGACGGGCCTTGACGGCTGCGACCAGGTGGCTGTCGACCGCACGATGATTGCGCTTGACGGCACCGACAACAAGAGCCGCTTGGGCGCCAATGCGCTCCTCGCCGTTTCGATGGCGACGGCGCGCGCTGCGGCCGAAGAAACGGGGCTGCCCCTTTATCGCTACTTCGGCGGCATGCACGCCGTGACGATGCCCGTGCCGATGATGAACGTCATCAACGGCGGCGCGCACGCCAACAACAACCTCGACCTGCAGGAATTCATGATCATTCCCGCGGGCGCGACCTCTTTCCGCGAAGCGCTCCGCTGCGGCGCGGAAACGTTCCATGCCCTGAAGAGTCTTGTCAACAAGCGCGGCATGTCCACGGCCGTGGGCGACGAAGGCGGCTTTGCGCCGAAGATCGACTCGCATGAAGAAGCGATCGAACTCATCCTGGAGGCCGCTCAGAACGCGGGCTACGAGCCGGGCAAGGACATCCTCATTGCGCTTGACTGCGCGAGCTCGGAATTCTTCGACGGCGGCAAGTACGTCATGAAGAAGTCCACAGGCAAGGCGCTCACGGCCGACGAATGGATCGACGTTCTCAAGGGCTGGTGCGATCGCTATCCGATCGTCTCGATCGAAGACGGCATGGCCGAAGGCGACTGGGAAGGCTGGAAGAAGCTCACCGATGCGCTCGGTAACCGCGTCCAGCTCGTCGGCGACGACCTCTTCGTGACGAATCCCGCGATTCTGCGCGAAGGCATTGAAAAGGGCGTGGCCAACTCGATCCTCATCAAGGTCAACCAGATCGGAACGCTCACGGAAACGTTCGAAGCGATTGAAATGGCCAAGCGAGCCCGCTACACGGCCGTCATTTCGCACCGCTCGGGCGAAAGCGAAGACAGCACGATTGCCGACATCGCCGTCGGTCTCAACGCCGGCCAGATCAAGACCGGTTCGATGAGCCGCTCCGACCGCATGGCCAAGTACAATCAGCTGCTTCGCATTGAAGAAGAGCTGGGTGCCGCTGCGGTCTACCCGGGCCGCAACGCCTTCTACTCGATCCGCGGCTGATCGGCTTCGCGTCCTTGAGGCGCGTCGTGCTCTTTATAAGTGCGGCGCGCTGAGGACAAAAGGACGGCGCATCGGTCATGATCAGGTTCTATATCGTTCTACTGACGCTCGGCATCGGCGTCATGCAGTATCAGCTCTGGGCTGGTCCCTCGAGCTGGTTTCGGTATGTGGAAATGAAACGCGACCTTGCCGAGCAGCGCCTCGAAAACGATCGCCTGCGCGCGACGAACGAGGCGCTTGCCGCCGAGCTCTATTCGCTCGAGCACAATCAGGACGCGGTCGAAGCGCGTGCGCGCTACGAGCTCAACATGATCAAGCCCGGCGAGCGACTCTTTCGCGTCGAAAGCGTTGAAGACGTGCGCCGCGGCGGCCGACAGAGCGAACCGATTCCGCAGCTGCAGGTTGACGTGAAGCCCGGTTCGGCGCCGACCTTCGAACCGAAGAAGTCGGACCTCTACCACGCGCCGAAGAATCAGCGCGCGCCCAAAGCGCGCGATCGACGCGAGTAGTACGTTGCGCCAAAAACGAAAAAACGCCCGAGAAGCGATGAAGCCTCTCGGGCGAACTTTTTTGTCCGATTGAACAACCGCCGGAGGTGAGCGATCAGTTGTCCTTTTCCTCGGTCTTGCGGCCGAAGATGGCGGCGACGTCGACCTCGTCGAACGTTTTTTCCTTGCCGCAGAAGTCGCACGTGATCGTGAACTTGCCGCCCTGCGCGCGCAGGATTTCGCGGATTTCGGCTTCACCCACGGAGCGCACGATGTTCTCGAACCGTTCGTCGGTGCAGGTGCACCGGAAGACAGGGTTCGCCTCGAACGTGACGAGCGGCGACTCTTCCCAGAAGAGACGGCGATTCACATCCTCGGGGCGCAGCGTGAGAAGTTCTTCGCTCTTGACGGTTTCGGCAAACATGCGAAGACGCGACCAACCCTCCGGATCGTAGTCTTCAGGAAGCTGGCCGCCCGTGGCTGGCATCTTCTGCAGCATGACGCCGCCCGCAGCCACATCGTCGGCAGCAAGGCGCAGAACGGTCTCCACCTGTTCGGATTGTGCAAAGTACGCTTCAAGCGCTTCGGCAAGCGTCGCACCCGCGAGCGGCACCACGCCCTGGTAGGGCTGCTGATCGCGCGTTCGGCCGGTCATGTCGAGAATGAAGGCGCATCGGCCGCGCCCCGTCTTGTTGACGAGGTCGGCAAGCGTCGCGTTCGGGTCGATGTCGCCGGCGTTGTCGCGCATGCGTACGGTGACGCGGTAGGAGAGGTCCTTGCGCACTTCCACGACAAGGAGCTTCACCGGGCCGTCGCCCGCAATCTGCAGCTGCACCGTGCCGTCGAATTGAAGTGCGGCGGCGGCGAGAAGTGCCGCGGCAGCGGCTTCGCCCGCCAAGCGGCGCGCCGCCACGGGGAGCGCCTGGTGTTCGAGCGCCTGCGCGAGGGACCCGTGCAGCGCAACGGTTTCGCCGCGCACGTTGGCGCGGGAGAAAAGAAGCTTTTGAATTTCGTCCATGCTGATGCGTTAGAGAAACCATTGATTTGGCGAGCATTGTAGCCTTTCGCTTCAGAGTCGGCGGGGCTCAGGGAACGAATGAGCGGCCGATCGTTGCGACGGCAAAAATAGAAAAGGACGGGGCGTCCGGGCAGAGCGGTAAATCGTGTCGCTCGCCGCGCGGTTTTGTACACTTTCTCGGTTGAGTAAACCAAGAACAACACATCGATGGATTTTGAGGAGGCTGCCATGCCGGTCGACATGCACATGCATTCCAATGCGTCCGACGGCGCGCTGAAGCCCGCCGAGCTTGTCGGGCTTTGCGCTCGGCAGGGCATCCGGCTCATGAGTCTCACGGACCACGACACAATGGCGGGAACGGCTGCCGCGCGGGACGCCGCCAAGGCGCTCGGCATCGAATTCGTGACGGGCGTGGAGGTTTCGACGCTCTGGGGCGGTCAGACGATTCACATCGTGGGCTACGGGATCGATCCAGAAAGTCCGGGTGTTGCCGCGTTCTTTGCCGATGTTTCGAAAAAGCGCGAGGCGCGCGGCCGCGAGATGGGCGCCGCCTTTGAAAAACTCGGCATGCCCGGGGCTTTCGAAGGCGCCGTGAAGCTCGCGGGCGGCAGTACCGACAATCTCTCGCGCACGCATTTCGGGCTCTGGCTTCTCGAAAAGGGCTACATCCGCGTCTACCAGGAGGCGTTTGACAAATACCTGAGCCGCGGGCGCCCCTGCAGCGTCGACGTTGCCTGGCCGAGCATTCCCGAAGCACTCGACTTCATTCGCGCCGAAGGCGGTACGGCCGTATTAGCGCACCCGGGCCGCTATAAGTACGCGAGCGCTTGGGAGGAGACGGCGCTCCTTGAGACGTTTCAGGGCGCGGGCGGCACGGCGATCGAAGTCACTTCGGGTTCTCAAGGCGAAAAAGCGAACGTTCACTTCGCCGAAGTCGCCCGTCAGATGGGTTTTTTGGCAAGTACAGGCTCGGACTGGCACAGTCAGCGCTCCAAGCGGCCGATGCCAGGCGAGCAGCCGCCGATTCCGCACGATCTGCGCCCCGTCTGGACGCTCTGGGGCTACCCGACGAGCTTTGACTGAGACTCGTCGCTCGGATTCGTCAACGATCTGAAACGCGTGTTTTCCGTTTGCAACAAGTTTGCGGACATTGCGGGTGCCGCGGCACAGCTAGAATCGAAAGCCATACCGTTTATTGCCTAATCAAGGATTTTTTCCAGAGATGGACTCTTTTGCCCATGCCGTGCAGCTCGTCTGCGTTTATGCAATTCCGCTCATCTTCGCCATCACGCTGCACGAAGCGGCGCACGGCTGGATGGCGGCGAGGCTCGGCGACAAAACGGCCGTTGCGCTCGGCCGCGTAACGCTCAATCCTCTGGCGCACATCGACCCTGTCGGCACGATTGCGGTGCCCGGTGCCCTTCTTCTCATGAGTGCCATGACTGGGGGCGGCGGACTTCTCTTCGGCTGGGCCAAGCCCGTGCCCGTCAATCCGAACCGTTTTCGCAGCTACCGCTCCGGCATGATGCTTACGGCAGCCGCGGGCCCGATTTCCAATCTCCTCCAGATGATGCTCTGGGCGCTGCTTCTCAAGGTGTTCCTCATTGCGGGCATTTACGAGAAGTTTCTGATTTCGGTCTGCACGGCGGGCATCAGCGTCAATTTGATGCTGATGGCTTTCAACCTCATCCCGATTCCGCCGCTCGACGGCGGACGCATCGTTTCGGGGCTGCTGCCCTACCGGGCAGCAGCGGCGTTTGATCGGATCGAACCCTACGGCATGATCATTCTGCTTGTGCTGATGGTGGGCGGGGGCTTGAGCTTCTTTGTGCGCCCGTTCCTGATGTTCGGGCAGATGGTTGTCGAGCTTCTCATTTGACGGAGGCCCGGGTGGCAATCGAAGAAAACGATAGTAAGGACTCGCTACTCTGTCATTGCGACGCGATGATGCGTCCGTCGGCCTGGGTGATGCGTTTTGCGGGGCTGCTGCCGCGCCGTGCGCATGTGCTGGACGTTGCCTGCGGCGAAGGGCGCCACACGGCCTATTTCGCACTTCGCGGGGCGCGTGTCACGGCCGTCGACATCGATCTGCACGCAATCGAGCCGCTTGCGGGCGCTCCGGGCATCACGCTCGAGTGCCGCGACCTCGAAAAGGAACCCTGGCCCTACGCGGACGAAGCGTTCGATGCGATCGTCGTCACGAACTACCTTCATCGACCGCATTTCGAGCACTACATGCGCTCGTTGCGCCCGGGCGGCGTTTTCATCATGGAGACCTTCACCAAAGCCAACGGCCTCATCTGGGGACGTCCGCGAAACCCGGCGCACTACCTTTTGGAGCGAGAGCTTCTTATGCTCACGCCCGCAGAAGCGCATATCGTTGCCTACGAAGAAGGCATGACGACCGAAGATCACGCCGTCGCGCGCATCGTCTGGACAAAGCCCGCGGACGCGGAACCGTACGGACAGCCGCTCGGCACGCGATAAATTCGCAGTTTCGAGCACAAAAGGCCGTGCGGCTCTTTGCTAAAATTTCAAAATTGCCTCCGGCAGGGCCGGATATTGTTTTTCAGGAATCAATTCAATGACCAAGCTTTCGCTTCGTCTCGCTGTGCTTGCCGCCGCCGCGACCGCGGTCTCCGGCTGCTCCGTTCTCGGCATCGACTTCACCGACGAGAAGGTGCAGTACGAATCGTCGAACTCCCGCGCCAACCTCGAAGTGCCGCCCGATCTCACGCCGATCGGCAACGACAACCGATTCGCCGTTCCGTCGCGCACGACCGTCGTGAGCGCCAACGCCGAAGCGGCGCGTCAGCAGGCAGCGGCCGCTCAGAGCAACACACCCGTTGGCAGCGAAATCGTGCCCGCCACTGTGACCGTCAAGGTGATGAAGGAAGGCACGGACCGCTGGCTGCGCGTCAATGCCAAGCCTGAAGAACTCTGGCCCGTGGTGCAGGACTTCTGGCCCTCCGTGGGCCTTGTCGTGAAGGCGCAGGACGCCAAGACGGGCTACATGGAAACGGAATGGGCTGAAAACAAAGCGAAACTCCCGCAGGACATCATTCGCCGCACGGTCGGCAAGGTGCTTGACTTCGCCTATTCGACGGGTGAGCAGGATCAGTACCGCGTCCGCATGGAGCGCAACGACGATTCGACGACCGACATCTACATCACGCATCGCTCGATGGTCGAAGTCGTGACGGGTGCTCAGAACGACTCGACCGTCTGGCAGCCTGGTCCGAACGATCCCACAATGGAAGCCGAAATGCTGCAGCGCCTTGCGCTTCGCATCGATGCCGAATTTAATCCGAATGCTTCGGGCAAGGCTGAAGAAGCGCTGGCCGAACAGATTAAGCAGGATCTGCAGCCCGAACCCGTGCCCGCGAAGAGCCGCATTGTCAACGGCGCCGACGAAAAGGTGCAAGCCGTCGAACTCTTCGAGCCCTACGATCGCGCCTGGCGTACCGTCGGCCTCGTCATCGACCGCATGGGCTTCGAGCTCGTCGACCGCGACCGCGTTGCGGGCTACTACCTCGTGCGCTATCTCGATCCGACGTACGAACAGAAGAAGAAGGAAGAGCAGGGCTTCTTCACGAATCTCTTCGGTTCCGACAAGGCGATCGATGCGCCCAACTACCGCATCCATCTTGCCGACGAAGGCGCCAATACCCGCATTACGGTGCAGGACGGCGACGGCAATCCCGATCCCACGGGTGTTGCGCCGAACATTCTGACGCTCTTGGCCGAACAGCTTCGCTGAGGCTGAGGCGGTGCGCGCCGAGTGCGCTCGTCCGCCCCGAAAGGGGGCGGGAGGGCGTTGGGCGGCGCGCGCAAAACGCATAAAAACTGCCGGGTGAGAGCGCCTTGTCGCGCGACTTGCCCGGCATTTTTCTTCTGTTCGAGGAACCGCATTATGAGCGTCGCACTGAACGAAGTGCTCACGATATCGCCCGCAGGGCGCGCTTCGAGAGAGGCGTACTGGCTCTCGCTCTTTGCCGCGTTTGCGCTCATGGGCGCGAGTTTCGTCGTGTTCGGGTTTTCGCCTGCAGCGGCTTCCTTCATGGGCTTTGAAGCGGCGCCCGTGGCCGAGCCCGTCGGTATTGCACTGAGCTTTTTAGGCGGCGTGCTTTTGCTGCTTTCGGTGGCGCTACTCGCGACCGCGGTCGTGCGGCGTTTGCACGACCTTGCTACGAGCGGCTGGGCGGCACTCTTTCTTCTTATTCCCGTTGTCAACGTCCTCGTGCTTATCGCACTCGGCCTTGTGCGCGGCACGAGCATGAACCGCTTCGGGCCCGATCCGCTCACGATCCCGACGCTTGACCGGGAAGCGTACCGAAAGGCCAAACAAATCGGCGAACGTATGCGTGAGGAGACGGTTGAGGCGAGCAGTTCACCCGAGTCGCTCGAGCCCTCCCTGCAGTCCTCGATGGGAGCCGAGACCCCTGCCGCATCCGTTTCGCCTGCCGAGCGCCTTTATGAAATCGCGCGCGTTCAATGCATGGACGAGAACACGTCGATTCGCTTGCAGGTGAAGGTCGGCACGGTCGAAAAGCTTCGCAAGCTTCTCAAGAAGGGCCGCATCACCGAAGCGGAATTCCGGACGTGGAAGCTGCGAATCATGTCGCTTTGAGCGGGACGCCCAAAGGCAGAATGCGATTCTTGACGGATGAGCGGCACATGATGCGGTACGACGCCTGCGAAGCATACGAGGGGGCGGCTGCGAAAAGCGCGGGTGCGCACGGGCTCACGCAGTGGCTCTTGTGGGTGCCGGCGCTTTTGGGCGCGCTCTTCATGCGGCTTTACTGGCCGCAGTGCCGCATCGGACGCGTGACGTTTGCCAAGGGGTTTGCGCTTTGGGCGCTCCTTGGGGTCGCAGGCTATTGGCTTCTCGACCCGATAGCGGACGCTGCCTGGATTTCCGACGAGACAATTGTCGCGATAGCCAAGACGCTTCCTTGGCTTACGGGGGCGTGGATGCTTGCACTCATGGCGCTTCTCGCGCGCCGCGCGCACGACTGGGGGCTTTCGGGCGCCTGGGCGCTACTCGCCGAAGTTCCCATCGCCAACCTCGTGCTTATTGCTGCGGCGCTCTTTCTGCCGGGTAGGCCCGAGGGGCGTCGTTGGCCGCAGGCAAGCGAGCTCTGAGCGCGCGAGAATAAGACCATTGAGCAATTTTTCCGATCGTTGCGGCGCAGAAGCCCGCACGAGCACCAGATTCAATCAACGGGATTAGAAACAAGAAAATGACGCAACAGCACGTTCAGAAGAACAAGCTCGTGACGCTTGCTGTCAAGATGGCAGACATGACCGGCAAGATTCTCGAAGAAACCGGCCCCGAAGGGATTACGTACCTGCACGGGCACGGCGATATCTTCCCGAAGATCGAGGCTGCGCTCGAAGGACGCTTCCCGGGCGAAGGCTTCACGATTGCGCTCGAACCCGAAGACGCTTTCGGCGAATACGACGCGGACGCGATCCGCATGGTACCGCTTGAGCGGCTTGGCGATCCTGAAAGCGTCGTGCCGGGGCTGCAGTTTGACGAAGTGCCGGGCGAAGGCCCCGACGGCCGCATCTGGCGCATTACCGATGTCGCCGAAGGCGTGGCGATTCTCGAAGCCAATCACCCGCTCGCTGGCTGCGGCCTGCAGTTCGAAGTGAAGGTGATGTCGGTCGAAGACCCCTCGGGTGACGAAACCGGGACGGACGACGTGGTGGTGCCGGGCTTCCTCGGTCTCGCGGACAAAATCGTTTCCGAAGACGATGACGACGATCTGCCGTATGCGGTTGCGGCACAAGAACCCGACGACTCGTCGATGGCGCGTCTGGCGAAGCCGCCTCGCATCGTGCGTTAAATCGCTTTTTCTGTTTGGACGAAGGCTCTTCCTGGAAAAGGGAGGGCCTTTTTTCTGCACGGTAAAAGAGAGAAGCAGAAACGCCCGAGCCAGTGCTGAGAAAACAAATTCAAGCGCACCTTTGTGCACTTTTTGGGTCAAATGGTTCGATGAAATCTGGCCGAATAGTTTGTTTATTCTGATATTTCGCTAAATTTCAAATAGCTGTGTATAGATCAAGACGCGTCGACGAACTGCTGAAAAAACTTATGACAAGCGGAGCGCTCTTGGTAGAAGATCCAAAGCTGCCCGAAGTCTTAAAGACGGTTTCGTAGCCATAGCGTCGATAGAAATGCTTCAAGCCGGCTCTTCGGCAAATCGGTCGGCCCAGCACCGCAGTGCTTCGCGATGAAATGCTTCGATGGAGTCGGCGCCGATCCGTTCGAACCCGAGATGAACGAACGCGCGCTCGAGTTCACCCAAGAGATCGTCGTCGGCAAGCGGTGTTGCACCCTGCTGCTTGCTGAGTTTTTCGCCCCGATCGTTGAGAACGAGCGGGATGTGCATGTAGCGGGGCACCGGCGCGCCGAGCGCTTCATAGAGGAGGCACTGGCGCGGCGTGTTGTCGATGAGGTCGGCCCCGCGAACGATGTCCGTGATGCCTTCAAAGATGTCGTCGACGACGACGGCCAGCTGATACGCCCAAAGGCCGTCTGCGCGCTTCAGAACGAAGTCGCCCACGGCCTTTTCCACATTCTGCGTATAGGGGCCGGCGAGTCTGTCGACAAAGGTGACATCTCGATCGGGTACGCGAAAGCGCCAGGCACGTGCTTCGCGTCCGCCCGTACCCCCGCGGCAGGTGCCGGGATAAACGCCCTCAGGGAGTCCAAGCGCCTGCGCCGCCGCACGAATTTCCTTTCGCGAACACGCGCATCCGTAGACGGCGCCCTTGGCCTTCAAGTCCTCGAAGACCGCAGCGTAAGCGTCGAGTCTGTCGTGCTGCCAGAGTACGGGACCGTCCGAAGGCATGCCAAGGCGCTCGAGCGTGCGCAGTATGTCTTCGCCTGCTCCCGGAATATCGCGCGGCGGATCGATGTCTTCAATGCGAATCAGCCAGCGGCCGCCCGCCGCATGCGCATCCAATCGGCTTGCGAGCGCCGCAGCGAGGCTCCCACGGTGCAGGCGGCCGGTGGGTGAGGGCGCAAAACGTCCGCAATAGGGACGAAGGGGCGTCAACGCTTCTTGGGATGCGGAAGTGGGCATGCTCGGCATAAACTGAAAGCTTCGGAAACCTTTGCATTCTAAGGAAGCAGCGTCTTGATGGGGAAAATCGAAGCAACCTCGGGCACCGGTGCCGACAACGCCGGCAAGGCTGCGCCTCGGTCGCCGTCATTTGGGGACGCGGCGCTGCTAGCGGCCATCTCGAGTCTCGGTCCCTTTGCTGCGAATACTTACGTACCCGCCTTTGGGACGATAGCGGCCGACCTCGGGACAACCATGGTGGGCGTACAGCAGACGCTCTCCGTGTATCTTGCCGCCTATGCCGTGAGTGCGCTCTTTGTGGGCGCGATTTCCGACGCCGTCGGCCGCAAGCCCGTCATCATTGCGGCGACGCTCGTCTTTGCCGCTGCCTCCATCGGCGCGATGTTTGCCGATTCGCTCGAGGCGCTTTACTGCTGGCGCGTTTTGCAGGGCATGTGTGCATCGGTGGGGGCCGTTCTGTCGCAGGCAGTCATTCGTGACCGATGGGATGGCGCCGATGCCGCGCGACTCATCGGCCTCACGGCGATTCTTTTCGCGCTTGCGCCCGCTGCTGCGCCCGTTGCGGGCGGCTGGATTACGCTTTTGGCGGGATGGCGTGCGGTTTTTGCGTTCTTGGCGCTCTTCAATGTCTGCGTTGCGCTCCTTGTATGGCGCTGCCTCAAGGAGTCGCTCGAGCGCCAGCGCAGGCAGCCCTTCCGTGCGGGGCCGCTGCTTTCGGGCTACTTCAGGGCCGTTCGCCACAAAGCCTTCATGGCGGGCGCGCTCGGGCACGGCTTTGCATTTTTGGGCACGATCGTCTATTCGGCGGGAGCTGCCGACTTTGTGCTGCACATCATGGCGCGCGACGTCAACGACTTCGGACTTCTTATGGTGCCGCTCGTCGCCGCAACGATGGTCGGCGCCTTTATTGGGCCGCGCATCATGGCCAAGATCGGCAATTGGCGCCTCATTTTCGGCGGCATCCTCGTGATGGTGGCTTCGGGCATTCTCGGCATCTGGCTCGAGCTTGAGGGCGTCGGCGGCTATCCTGCCGTCATCGTCTTTCCGATGATTTACAACGTGGCCGTTTCGGCTGTCCGTCCCGTGATGAATGTCATGAACCTCGACTGGTTCCCCACGCGACGCGGGCTTGCCGCTTCCATTCAGCAGTTCTGCCTCACGATGGCCTTCTGTCTTTCATCCTCGGTCTTTGTGCCGCTTGTCATGGGCGAAGCCTGGAAGTACAGCGCCGTGATGTTGGGGGCCGCTCTGATGACGGCATGCCTTTGGCTTGTCGTGCGGTCTGCCGCCAAGCGAGCCGAACGGCGCTAAGCGGACCGGCAATCGCCGTTCGGCTGAAAGGCGTCTGCGAAAAGCTCGAAGAAAAAAAGAGAACCCCGGACGTTTTGCAACAATCCGGGGTTCTTTATGGGCCTATGGCGCTTTTTGCTGCTTTTGGTGCTTTTGGCGGTCGGACGGCACTGACGCCACCGACCGCACCTGAGCAGCGTTTTAGGCTTTCTTCGTTTCCACCTGAACGAGCGCTTCGGCGACCGCTTCAACGGATTTTTCCGTGCGGCGGCCCGGGTAGCGGACGGGTTCGTAGACGACGGGCTTCACGAGCTCGGGACGGGTGTGAACCTGCACGAGCCCTTCGGCTTCGTCTGCGGGAGTGGCGGCATGCACGGTTGGACGCCCCGGGTAGATCACGGGGGCGTAGCTCACGCGCGTGTCGAAGTCGCGGCGGGTATGGACCTGAACGAGGCCGGCGCGCGCGAGGTTCGCTTCGAGCCCTTCGGCAATTGCGAGGGTTCCGAAGGGTTGAACGGCTTCAAGCGGTTCAACCGGTTGAGCTGCTTCAACCGTCTCAGCGGCGACGGGCTTCGTCTCGATCTGCTCGAGCACTTCAGCGACGGGCTCGGCGTCGGCAGCCTGCGCATTTTCGACCGATTCGACCGTTTCGGTCGCTTCAGGCTTCGGTTCAGCTGCACGCACTTCCTGCACCGTTTCGGTTGCAGCCGCGGCAGCGGTTTCGTCAGCGGTCACCTTCGTTTCGATCTGAACGAGCTTCTCTTCAACGGGCGCTTCGCTGCGGGGCTTACGCGAGCGACGGCGGCGTTCCTTCTTCGCGGGCTCTTTCGCGGCTTCACGGAAAGTTTCGCGAACGGCCATGGAAACGGCCATCGAGACGGCCGAGGGCTTCGTTTCGATCTGAACGAGCGGTTCGCTTTCGTGGAAGGTGCCGAAAGCGGGGTGTGCGGCTACTTCGGCGCACATCGCTTCGACTGGATCGATCGCAGGTTTGACCTTGGCGTCAACCGTCTTTTCGGCTTTTTCTTGAGCCTTCTCTTCGGTCTTGGCTTCAGGCGCCTTCGTCTCGATCTGCTCAAGCGCTTCGGTCTTCACGACTTCAACGCTTGAGGGAGCTTCGGCTGCGGCAGCCGCTGCAGCGGGCTCGCTCGTTTCGGCCACAGCGTTCGGCTGCACATCCTGCGCGGTCTCGGTACTCGCTTCGCCTTCGGCTGCATTGCGGCTGCGGCGGCGACGGCGCGGACGACGGCGGCGAGCGCCTTCTTCGGCGTTTTCAGCGGCTTCGGCGCCTTCGACGGATTGCGCTGTCTCGATGCTTTCGGCGGCTTCCCTGCCTTCGCCGCTTTCGGCAGCGACCGGCGCTTCGATCGCTTCGACCTTCTCAGCCGCTTCGGGCTTCTGGGCGGGCACTTCGGCTGCAGTCACCGCTTCGGTCGTCTCGATCGTTTCAGTCGCCTCGGCGGCTTCGACGGTCTCGACGGCTTCGTTCGAGCGGCGGCGACGGGAGCGGCGGCGCGGCTTACGTTCGGTGCTCTCTTCGCTGCGGGTTTCCTGCGGCGCCAGTTCGGCGTCTTCCGTGCCCTGAGCGGGTTCGGTCGTCGTCTGAATGGCTTCGGGTACCGCTTCAGCTGTCGGCGCGAGCTGTTCGACCGGTGCGACCTGAACGGCCAGGGCGGACTGCTGCGTTTCGTCGGCTGCGGCTTCGGTGCGGCTGCGGCGCCGGCGCGAACGGCGTTCGTTCTTTTCGGTGCGCTCCTGCGCGTCGGCCTTGATTTCGGCCTTCACGTCGGCTGCGCGATCCGTACGATCCGCACGCGCGCTCTGGCGCTTTTCTTCGTCAGCGCGCTTTTCCTCAGCAGCAGCGGCTTCGCGGCGATCCGCACGTTCGAGTCGCTCGCCCGTGCGATCGCGTCGGCTGCGGTTCGTGCGTTCACCTCTGCGCGTACCGCGGCGCGAGCCGCGCTCGCTCGAGGCGCGAGCGCTCTTTTCTTCGGCGGGCTTCTTCGGCGTTTCAGGTTCGACTTCCTTCTTCTCTTCCTTGTCGCCAAAGAGGAACGCGGCGATGCGCGCAAAGAGCCCCTTCTTGGGCGTCACGGCTTCGGGACGCGCTTCAACGGGCTTCTTCTGCGACTGCGCCTTCTCTTCCTTCGGAACATGGACGGGCGCGGGCTCGCGCTCAATCATGATGTTCTTGATGACAGGTTCCTGCTTGCTGCGCGGCGCCTTTTCTTCGGCGGACTTCTGCGCATACGGGTCGCTCGCACGCGTGTCGATTTCTTCAACGAGGTTGAAGCTCGCCACATGCTTTTCGAGACGTTCGTCGTCCTGGCGGATGCGCTCGATGTGGTAGTGCGGCGTTTCGAGGTACGTGTTCGGCACGAGAATGATCGGCACGCGGTGGCGCGCTTCGAGCTTCGTGATGTCGATGCGCTTTTCGTTCAGGAGGAACGTCGCGACGTCGACGGGCACCTGCGCCTCGACGGCGCCCGTGCCTTCCTTCATCGCTTCTTCCTGCAGGATGCGCAGCACCTGGATTGCGCAGCTTTCCGTGTCGCGGATGACGCCGACGCCGTTGCAGCGCGGGCAGGTGATGTGGCTGCCTTCGGAGAGGGCCGGGCGCAGACGCTGGCGCGAGAGCTCCATCAGGCCGAAGCGGCTGATCTTGGCGATCTGCACGCGGGCGCGGTCGAAGCGGATGGCGTCCTTCAGGCGCTGCTCGACGGCACGCTGATTCTTCGGATCGGCCATGTCGATGAAGTCGATCACGATGAGACCGCCCAAGTCGCGCAGGCGCATCTGACGGGCCACTTCGTCGGCGGCTTCGCAGTTCGTGCGGAAAGCCGTTTCCTCAATGTCGGCGCCGCGAGTAGCGCGTGCGGAGTTGACGTCGATTGCCACGAGCGCTTCGGTATGGTCGATCACGATCGCGCCGCCCGAAGGCAGCGGCACCGTGCGCGAGTAGGCCGTTTCGATCTGCTGCTCGATCTGGAAACGCGTAAAGAGCGGAATGTCGTCGCGGTAGCGCTTCACGCGACCGATCATGTCGGGCATGACGTGCGCCATGAACTGGCGGGCCTGCTCGTAGATTTCGTCCGTGTCAACGAGAATTTCGCCGATTTCGGGCTGGAAGTAGTCGCGGATGGCGCGAACGACGAGGTTCGACTCTTCAACGATCAGGAAGGGCGCGGGGTTGAGGCGCTTCAGGGGCTTGCCGTTCATCACGGCTTCGGTCGTGACGTTGACCTTGCGTCGGCCGTTTTCTTCCGTGACGAGTTCGTACTGGGGCTTGGCGGCGTCGACAATGGCTTCCCAGAGCTTCAGAAGGTAGTTGAGGTCCCACTGGAGCTCTTCGGTCGTGCGGCCGATGCCCGCGGTGCGCGCAATGGTCGACATGCCCGAGGGGACGTCGAGCTTTTCCATCGCTTCGCGCAGTTCCTGACGTTCTTCACCTTCAATGCGGCGCGAGACGCCGCCCGCACGCGGGTTGTTCGGCATCAGAACGAGATAGCGGCCCGCGAGGCTGATGAAGGTCGTGAGCGCGGCGCCCTTGTTGCCGCGTTCTTCCTTTTCAACCTGGACGATGAGCTCCTGCCCTTCCGTGATGGCTTCGCGGATCGTGGCGGTGCGCACGTCGAGACCGGGCTTGAAGTAGGCGCGCGAAATTTCCTTAAAGGGCAGAAAGCCGTGGCGATCCTCGCCGTAGTTGATGAAGCACGCTTCGAGACTCGGCTCGATGCGCGTGACGATGCCCTTATAGATATTGGACTTGCGGGCTTCGCGGCCCGCTGTTTCGATGTCGATGTCGATCAGCTTCTGACCGTCGACGATGCCGACGCGCGTTTCTTCCGGATGCGTGGCATTGAAAAGCATTCGCTTCATTGAGCACTCCTTGAGGCGCCACTGACGCGGGCGAAGGACGTGCCACTGAAGTAAATTCAATCGTTCGCGCTGTAATTTGCCTTCTTTTGCGCGCATCGCGGCTTATCTGCGCAGCACGGGCCGCACAGAGAGCCCGCGTCGGGCGCTCCGGAAGCTTGTCGGTCTCTTGACTGGCGAAAAGAGCATAAAAAAGAACACGCGCACGGCTCCCGAGCAAGGAGCGGCACGCCGTGGACCGGCAAGTCGCGGATAGCGTGTCGGCCGAACGCACCGCACAACAGGTGCGGCATTCGGCGCTTTGGGGAGAGTCGCATCTCGCTCGGGCGACAGGCACTTCTGCATCCAGCCCGCGAAAACGCGTCGACGCGGTCTCGTAGCGCGTCAACACTTCCTGCTCGAAGGCGACGCTCGACCCGTACGTCGGGATGCAAACTGTCGGACGGCGAGGGCTCGATCCCTCACAGCTGTTCCGCTTCTCGGGCGGCGTTCTTTACGAACAGGACCCGAAAATTCTGTCTTTCGGCGATGCGAATGCTTTGAAGCGGTCCGGGTGGCGAGGATGACGGCCGCGAGGCGAGCTGAAGCCGGGCTCGCAAGTGCGGCCTTCGGAACGCTTAGGCGTGTCGGACGGCATTTTGTGGATTGCGGGTTCGAAAGAGAGGCGTCGGCGGCGGTGCCACGCGTTCTTGGGCGAGCGAGCTCTGAAATAGGGACCGTTCCGGCGGCAGGCGCGACCCTCGCTTTGGGGTGCATGGCGTGCGGCAGCCGGCGGGAGCTTCAGCTTCGCCGAGCGGGCTATGGCCGTCGAGTCCGCAGCCGTCGTCAATGTGCCGGCCGCGTCTTCAACGCAACGCTTTCGATTCGCAATCCTTCAGGTCGTCCGATTCGGCAAAGCGCCCGTCGGACGCAAACGCGTGCGCGGGGCTCGATCGCATCGGTCTCCTCGATCCGGAAGCGCCAGGCGCTCGACAATCGTCGGAAGAGCGAACGAAATTCTTTAAATCCGTGGCAACGGCCGGACGAACGAGTCGGCCGGCCGAAGCTGCGCGCCGCACAAATCAAACGCTGACGGCGAAGCGGTTTCCGCAAGCAGACACCTTATCCGCGCCATGGGCTCCCGCGCCGCAGCACTCTTTTGCGTGCGCTCAAGCGGCCAATTTCCCCCTTTGTAGGGGGCAAAAGGCTGCGAGCGCGCTTCTGAAAAGAAAAGCCGCAGGGCGGAACGCCTATCCTGGGGAAGCGTGTCCGAGTTCGGTTGTTCGCTTTAGGTCGCCGCAGCGAAGACTGCGCTAAGCGTGCAAAACAAACAAAAAACCGCTCGATGCGCAAAACCTGCCTTTGCCTCGGTTCGAACCGGCCGAAAGCGGCCTGAAGCGGTCGAAGGCGGGCGCGGCAAGGCGCATCCAACGGAAACAAATCCAAAACGAAACATGCGACAATGCGCGCGCGGCCTTCGTAGGGCCGCCGATCGCCTTTGAGGCATGTCGACAAGCACTGAAAACGCCGCCGCGCATTGCGGCACCGCTTCCGGCGCACAGAACGAAAGTATAGACGATGTCCGCACCTGCCAAAACAGAAATTACGCCCCAGAAATCTGCTTCGATCTCGGTACTGCCCGCCGATCGGGTTACGTATGTCGAAATCGGCGAAGACGCTGCGGGACAGCGCTTGGACAATTATCTCGTGCGTGTGGCCAAGGGGGTGCCCAAGAGCCACATCTACCGCGTGGTCCGTCAGGGTGAAGTGCGTGTCAACCGCAAACGCGCCAAGGCCGAACTCAAGCTCGAGACGGGAGACGTACTGCGCATTCCGCCGATGCGCGTTTCGCAGCGTCCGGTGACGCAGGCGCCTGCGGCGCCCTTTGCCGAGGGCGCGATTCCCGTGCTTTACGAGGACCGTCATCTGCTTGTCGTCAACAAGCCCGCCGGCATTGCCGCGCACGGCGGCTCGGGGATTTCCTACGGCCTCATCGAGCGGCTTCGTGCGACGCACCCCGACGAGCCCATGCTCGAGCTCTGCCACCGTCTTGACAAGGAGACGAGCGGCGCGATCGTGATTGCCAAAACCAGAAAGGCGCTTGTGCGCATGCACGACCTTATGAAGGCGGGCGGTGTCGAGAAGCATTACTTCACGCTCGTCAAGGGCGACTGGGTAAACGAGCGCCAGCACGTGCGGCTGCCCTTGGAGCGATACCTGCTTGCGTCGGGCGAGCGGCGCGTGCGCGTTTCGGCCGAGGGCATGAAGGCGCACTCGATCTTCACGCAGCTCGAGCGCTTCGGTGCCGTAACGTTCCTGGACGTCGAACTCAAGACCGGCCGCACGCACCAGATTCGCGTGCACGCTTGTGCGAGCGGACATCCGCTTGTGGGCGACGACAAGTACGGGGATTTCGAATTCAACAAGGCGGTCGCACAGGGTACGCTCGGCATGCCGTTTAAGCGCATGTTTCTGCATGCCGCGCGTCTTGCGTTCGAGCACCCGGTGTCGGGCGAGGCGCTCGATATTCGCGCGCCGCTGCCGCCCGAGTGCGAGGGGCTCCTCGCGGCGCTTCGCCGTTCGCGCTGAGGTTCGGTCAGTCTTCTTATAGTCTGTAAGTTATATATTTGATAATTCATCAAATATTCGACTTATGGGCAATCGCTCCCTAGACTTTGGGCTTAGTTTCAGGGGCGCCCTTCGGGGCGTCGTCGAGGCTACATCGACCCTAAGGAGAAAGAAGCAATGTCCGATCAGGCTCAGCTTGTCGAGCGTTTTACGGACGTCATGGCCAAATTCACCGCTTTCTTCGGCAAGCGGCTGCCTGACGACGTTTACGAGAAGCTCGAAGAGATGCGGCGCGTTCAGAAGAGCGAACTCGCCGAGCTTATTTACGATGCCATGTTTACCGATCTCGACATGGCCAAAGCGCGCAACGTTCCTTTCTGCCAGGATACGGGCGTCATTCAGTATCACATCGAACTCGGTGCCGATTTTCCCATTCGCAACGAGCTCGAAGCGTGCCTCAAGGAGGCCGTGCGTCGCGCAACGAAGGCGGCGCCGCTGCGCCACAACGCCGTTCAGATTTTTGACGAGCGCAATACGGGCGACAACACCGGGCACCGCATTCCTTGGATTGACCTCGAGATTGTCCCGAATTCGACGGATGCCGTGATCTACGCCTACATGGCGGGCGGCGGCTGCTCGCTGCCCGGTGCGGCGAAGGTGCTCATGCCCGTCGAAGGCTACGAAGCGGTCGTGCAATTCATTTTCGACACGATCTGCGAGCGCGGCGTCAACGCCTGCCCGCCGCTGCTCGTCGGCGTCGGGATTGCCGGTTCCGTCGAAGTGGCGGCAACGCTCTCGAAACGCGCGCTCATGCGCCCGGTGGGCTCGCACAACTCCAACGCCCGCGCAGCCGAGTTCGAGCGCATGGTCGAAGAGGGACTGAACAAAATCAATATCGGCCCCGGCGGTCTTACAGGCGAACTTTCCGTTATGGGCGTCAATGTCGAACAGGCCGCGCGCCACCCGTCGTGCCTTGCCGTCGGCGTTTCGGTCGGCTGCTGGGGACACCGCCGTGCGGCGATTCGCCTGCATGCCGACATGTCCTACGAACTGCTTTCTCACAAGGGGGTGGAACTGTGAAGACGCACTACCTCAAGACGCCGATCAAGGACGAGGATCTCGAAGGGATCGAAATCGGCGACATCGTTTATTTGGAGGGCTACCTCATTACCTCGCGCGACGACGTGCACATGCGGCTCGTCAAGCAGCACCGCGAACTACCCGTCGATCTCGCAGGCAAAGCGATCTTTCATGCCGGGCCCATCATGGTGCCCTGCGGCGAAGAATCCGCGAGCGGCTACAAGGTCGTATCGATCGGACCCACGACCTCGATGCGTATGGAGAAGTTCGAGCGCGAATTCATTCGCGACACCGGCGTGAAGCTCATTGTCGGCAAGGGCGGCATGGGACCCAATACGGAAGCGGGCTGCCGCGACTACAAGGCTTTGCACTGCGTGTGGCCGGGCGGCTGCGCGGTGCTTGCGGCCAGCAAGGTCGAAGAGGTCGAGGCGCACCATTGGGAGGAACTCGGCATGCCCGAGTCGATTTGGGTGATGCGCGTCAAGGAATTCGGTCCGCTCATCGTTTCGATCGACACGAAGGGCCAAAACCTTTTCGAGAAGAATAAGAAGGTCTTCAACGCGCGCAAGCAGCCGATCGTTGACGAGATCAACAAGCACGTCGACTACTTCGATTGAGGAACGATAAAAAAATAACCCGATCTTGACGACGCCCTAGCGGCATCGACCGAACGCTCGGCCGACCGATGCCGCGAGCGTTGATCCGCCGCTCGAGACATTGCGTTTCGAGCGGTCTTTTTTGCGCATAAGTTTTGCGCGCATCGCGACGGATGGAAGAATTGATGACGAGCGCACGCACAGGCTTGACGCGACGGCCGTCTCTAAAGAAAATGCCGAATCTCCATTATTCGATCGGTTTTTCGCCGAGGCGCTGCTCGCTCAGACAGTCGGTTGCCGCGCTCGGTCCAGTTCCAACATGCCCAACGCTCACGCTCTGAACGGCTACGAAATCATGGCCCCTGCCGGCGCGCTCGACGCCGTTGCCGCCGCGCTTGCGGGCGGTGCCGACTCGGTTTATTTCGGCGCAGGCGCACTCAATATGCGCTCGCGAACCGCTTCGAGTATCACGCTCGAAGACCTCCCCGAAATTGTTTCGCGCTGTTCGGACAAGGGGGCGAAGGCCTACCTCACGCTCAATTCCATCGTCTACGAGGGGGAATTGCCGCTCATGGAGCACATGCTCGATCGGGCGGCCGAGGCGGGTATTTCGGCCGTGATTGCGGCGGACCCGGCCGCCATCGCCGCCGCGCGCGAACGCGGCATTGAGGTGCACCTTTCGACGCAGTTGAGCATCTCGAACGCGCGGGCGCTCAAGTTTTATGCGCAGTTTGCCGACGTCGTTGTTCTTGCGCGAGAGCTGACGCTCGAAGAAATCAGGGGCATAGCCGAGACGATCGAACGGGAAAACATCTGCGGCCCGAGCGGCGAGCGCGTTCGCATCGAGTGCTTCTGTCACGGCGCCCTTTGCATGGCCGTGAGCGGGCGCTGCAATTTGAGCTTCTTTTTGCGGGGCAAAAGCGGCAACCGCGGCGAGTGCCAGCATATCTGCCGTCGCAAGTATCGGCTCGAAGACATCGAGCGCGGCGAGGCGATCGACTTTGACGGTGCGCGCTTTCTCTCGCCCAAGGACCTTAAAACGATCGGGATCATGGACCGCATGGTGACGGCCGGCATCAAGGTCTTCAAGATCGAGGGGCGCGCCCGCAGCCCCGAATATGTGCGCACGACGGTCGAGTGCTACCGCGAGGCGCTCGAGGCGGTGCTCGGAGGCCGCTGGGCCGAGGCCGACGTCGAACGTTGGAACGAGCGGCTTGGCGGTGTGTTCAACCGCGGCTACTGGGACGGCTGGTACATGGGCGCAAAGTCGCTTGAGCAGACGGCCGGCAACGGTTCGCTCGCTTCGCTCAAGAAAGTCTATGTCGGCCGCTGCATCAATTACTACCCGCGTGCGGGCGTCGGGTGCTTCCGCATCGAAACGCAGACGATTGAAGAGGGCGACCGCTTCGTCGTGACGGGCCCCACCTCGGGGGCTGTCATGGGAACGGTTGAGGGGATGCTTCTTGAAGAAGTGCCCGCCAAGTGCGCCGGCAAAGGCGACGAACCGACAATCGCCGTCCCCGAGCGCATCCGCGAGGGTGACCGTCTCTATAAGCTCGTGCCCGCGCGCCGCTAAGCATGCGGACGCGCTCTCGGTTTCTCGAGTGTCCGCTCAGCCGTTCTGGAAGCGCTCGGCAGCGACCGCTTGCATCGTTCGCACGAGCAGGCGCGCAGCCTTCGAGAGGTAGCGCGCCGGCCGATAGGCAGCGACGACCAAGCGGTTCGGTACCGCCGGGTCGATCGCAAAGAATTTCACCCCGAGCGCGGCGTTGCTTCGGCGTGCAAGCGTTTCGGTCACAATCGTTGCACCGAGTCCGGCACCCGCAAGTGCGAGCGCGGCGTTAAGCGATTCGCTTTCAAGGACGATTTTGGGAGAAGCCCCGGTTTGCGCGACAAGCGAGCGGTAAAGGTCGTGGATCTGCTGTCCGGCGCGCACGACGATGAAGGGCTCGTCGGCTAGGAGTTTGAAAGGAAAAGGCGGAAATTCGGCTTGCCGCAGTTGCGGCGGGCAGACCGCCATGGCAGCCGCCGTCAGCGGGCTCTTTTCGTTCACGGCAAGGAGGAGCCGCTCTTCGCAGATTTCTATCGACTCGAGTCCGGGCTGCGCCAGCGGCGCGATCACAAGCGACAAATCCGTTTTGCCGCTCCAGACGAATTCTTCGAGCTCGCGCGTCGTACCTTCTTCGAGTGCGATCTCAATGCCCGGGTGTGCTGCGCGAAAGACAGGGAGCACCTCCGTCAGAAAGAAAATCTCTCGATACTCCGAGGCGCCGATCACAACGCGTCCGCGTTCACCGCCGTTGATGTCGAGGACGGCTCGACGGCAGTCCTCGCGGATTTGCGCGACGCGCTTTTCGGCGTCGTAAAAAATCCGCCCCGATTCCGTCAGCGAAAGCGGCCGCGTCGAGCGGTCGAAGAGTTCGGCACCGACGTCCTTTTCGAGTCGCTGCACATATTGCGAGAGCGAGGGCTGCGAAATCTCGAGAGCTGCCGCGGCGCGCGAAATGCTGCCGGCCTCAAGAATGGCGGTGAGATAGCGGAAGGCTTGCGAGTGCATGCTGGCTCGAGAAAAATCCGTTGCGGTGAATCCTGATTTTGCCGCGACTCGCCCGAAAATGTCGACCGGACGGGGGCTGGCGAGAAGTTGTCGGCGGTAGCCCTTTTTAGTGCTAATGCCTTTTCTGCCGTTTTATAGCGTCAATTAATGTCGCAAGTAAAAAATATGTACGCGACGAAAATTGACGTATTGGTTCCTAAGATGAAAACAACGGAAGCGCAGTTTGGTACGTGTTTCCGATGCTTAATCGAAAAGGAGTTGGTTGGTAAATGGCGGCACTCGCAAACTTTTCTCGGTTTTCTCGTCTCAATCGTATTTGTGCGGCACGCGCGGCCGCCGCTTCGAGCGGCATGGCGCTCGTGAGCGGACGTCTTGGCGACGCAGGCATCGATCGCGAGGATGCGATCGTGCTGCCGCTTCCGATGGCGGCTGCGGCTGAAGCGCTCGATATGTTCGATCGTTTTGATGCGATCGACTGGAACAACTATCCGTCGGCGTGGCGCACGAAAAAGAACGCTTTCTTCGAGCGTCTCGCTCGCCATGTCGACGCGCGCTGTCGACGCGCCGCCGCGGCACAGGCGGAACTGGAAGAGACGACGCTTCTTGCGCTCGCATCCGACGAAGCGCACGACGTGCGAAAGCAGTTGGCTGACAACTGCGATGCGGTTCGTCGACTTGATTCGGCTCTTCTGTGCGAAATCGCCGCTCACGACGAACGCCTGATCGAGTCGCTCGCCGCTTCGCTCGAGCGGATTACGAGCGAAGCGCAGGACGATTGGCTCAAGGCTGCGGCGGCGGGCGACGCGGCTCTTCTCGTTGAGAAGGCCAAGGCGCTCGAAGCGTGCATGCGCGCGGCGCAGGCCTTCAAAAACGCCCACGAAACGCATCCGGACCCAAATGTTCGAGAACGCCTCATGAGCGCCCTTGACTTTCCGACGAGCGCGCGCATGAATTTCCTGCACATGTCCGGTCGCATCGGTACAAAACCGAAGGAAGAGCGCTGGCGCTTCGTCGAACCCGACGGTTGCGTTTATGCGCTCGCTTTCATGCGGGAGGCTTGCAGCGAGGCGGGTGACGGAAGCGGCACCGATATGCTCGATGCGATCGATTTCGGGACGAATGCGCCGATGGTTTTCCTGGAAGTTCGTCAGCTCGGGCGCTTTTTGCGCATGGTCCAAGCGCTCAAAGTGCCCGACGAATTTCTGGTGCGCTTTGCCGCAAGCGGCTGCGCCGAGCTTCGCGAGGCGGTCGCCGATCGCAAGAATCTGCCTCAGCCGGTGCTCGATCTCCTTAAGCGCGACGCGTCGTATGACGTGCGTACAGCACTTTTAGGCAACGACGACGCACTGGCGTTGCTGGACGAAACGGACGTCATCGAAGTGCTTGCGGGCGATCCGCTGCTCCTGCGTGAAGCGTTCGAATACGCTTCGCCGAGCGGGCGCATCAAGCGCGTGCTTCACAAGGCCTTTGACGATTCGGACGATCCTGGTGCGCGTGAAATTCTTGCGGCGCTTGACGCCGAAGATTGACGTCGAGCGTCGAGAAAAGAAGCAACGCACCGATATCGGTCGTCGGAGATTCCTGCAGCTGCGGTTCGACCATCCGGCAAAAGACGTTTTGCGCAATTCGTCCGGTGCAGGAGCGCCGTGCTATCGTACGAGCGTTTCTGCACTTTTCCGAGGTTCCCATGTCCGAAGTCTTCAATAGAGAAACGGCGCCCGCGGGCGGCTACGATCTTGTCGTTTTCGACTGGGACGGTACCGTGCTAGATACGACGGCTGCCATCGCACTCAGCATTCAGCATGCGTGCGAAAAAATGCGCCTGCCGGTGCCCTCGACGAAGCTCGCCAATTCCGTGATCGGCCTGGGCTGGCGCGAAGCGATCCGGATCATTGCGCCCACGTGTCCGGTCGAGGAGTACCAGACTTTCTCGAAATACTACGCGGCGCACTACCGCTCGCTCGAAAATGAAGTGCATCTTTTTCCCGGGATCGAGGCGCTGATTCGTGCGCTTGCATCGGCTGGCGTAACGCTTGCTGTTGCTACGGGCAAGTCGCGACGCGGACTCGATCGGGTGCTGAAGATGACTGGGCTTGCCGAATGTTTCAGTGCGACACGAACGGCCGACATGTGCGCTTCGAAGCCCAATCCCGACATGCTTGAAGAAATCGGGATCGAAACCTGCATCGCTGCCGAGCGCACGATTATGGTTGGCGATACGACGCACGACCTCTACATGGCGCGCGCCTACGGGTGCCGGGGTATCGGCGTTACCTACGGCGCCATGAGCGCAGAGTCGCTTCTTGAAGCCGAACCCATTCTCCTTTGCAATGATGTGCCCGCACTCGCTCGCGCGCTCGGCGCCGATGTGCTCCTTGCAAAGGCTTGATTGACGGATGGCAGTCAAACAATCTTTTCGCAGAGAGATCGGGTGAATTTTTCGCAATTTCAGCCGATTCGCTTCTTGCGTTTCACGACGCCTTACTAGGTCGAACACCTGAGGCCGAGCGAGAGAGCCCTCGCTAATCTAGGAAAAGTCGGGTCTTTCCACCCGCTTTTCCCAATCAACAAAGCATCCAAGGCGCTCAAGGCGTGCGTGCGGGCTTTTCCGCGTGTGCGCACGGCGGTGTTCGGCCATGTTTGACAACGTCTTCTTCTACCTCTTTCTCTGCCTGCTCTTTTTCGGCATCGGGGACGTGCTCGGCACGCTCACGAAGGCAAAGCTCTCATCTGTCTTCGTGAGTCTTTTCCTCTTTCTCATCTGCTTTGTCACGGGGCTCATTCCCCCCGACATCATCAAGCAGGCTGGTCTCACCGAGGTCGGCAAATGGGTGACGCCCTTCATCGTTTTTTCGATGGGGACCTCGATCAACCTGCGTGAATTCATCGCCGAATGGCGCACGCTCGTCACCGCCATCTTCTCGATGGTCGTCGTCGCCATTGCCGGTCTGGCCATGATTCCGCTGATCGGCTACAACGAAACGATCGTTAGTGTGCCGATCATCAACGGCGGCATCGTGGCGACGCAAATCATGACGAGCGCCGCGCTCGAGCACGGCATGAATCTCGCGGCTGCGCTCGGCGCCATTGTCTACGCCGTGCAGAAGTTTGTGGGGACGCCGATCGCTTCCTACTACGGCATTCGTGAAGCGCGCGTGCTCATCGAAGAGTATCGCCGCACGGGCGGCGCCGTTGCGAAGGCCAAGACCGAGCAGAAGGCCGGAGCCGAAAAAACGGACGAAGCGCCCGCCAAACCCAATTTCTTCGAGTCGCACAAGAAGTATTACGGCGTTTTCGTTTCGCTCGCGATTACGGCGTTCTTCGCCTGGGTTGCATTCGTGCTCGGCAAGTGGACGGGGCTCGCTTCCTCGATCTGGGCGCTTATCCTCGGTACGCTCGTCTCCGCGACGGGGATGCTGCCGAAGAACATCCTCAAGCACTCGAATTCGTCGGGCATTTTCAACGTCTTCATCTTTGCGACCATCATTCCGTCGCTTGCGCAGATTCGCCTTGAAGACCTGTCGACGCTCGCCTATGCGCTTGTCGTGCTTTTTGTCGTCACCTGCGCCGTGCTCTATCTCTTCTTCTACGTGCTGCCCTTCTGGAAGCTTCTCGGTTCGCGAAACCTTGCCATGGGCGTTTCCGTGGGCCAGCTTCTCGGGTTCCCGGCGACCTACCTCATCGTCAACGAAGTGGCGAAAGCCGTCGGCGAAAACGAAGCCGAAATGCAGTACATCTCCGACCATCTGATGCCGAAGTACCTTGTCTCGGGCTTTGCAACCGTGACGTCCTGCTCGGTCATCATGGCGGGCATCTTCCAGGGGCTCCTGCAGCCCTAATCGTCCCTCGGGGCACGATCGCGGCGGCGCATGTCAACGCTCGTCGCGCCGTGCTCCGTCCCCACTTTTTTCATTCGCTTAGGATTTCATTGAAATGATCAAGTTCGATTTCGACGCGCAGGACTATCCCTATCCCTCCAAGCGCCACGTGGTCTACGCCAAGAACGGCATGGCCTGCGCCGGCAATCCCACGGCCGCTTCGATCGGGCTGCAGACGCTCATGAAGGGCGGCAACGCCGTTGACGCGGCCATTGCCATGGCGAGCGCCTATCCGGTCGTTGAACCGACGGGCAACGGCATCGGCGCGGACTGCTTTGCGATCGTTTGGTTCAAGGGGAAGCTCTACGGCATCAACGGCTCGGGGCCCGCGCCGAAGACCAATTCGGTTGCAGCGCTCAAGGCGCGCGGCTTTGAGAAGATCCCCTCCTACGGTGTGGAGCCGATCAATGTGCCGGGCGCCGTCGGCGCTTGGATGGCGCTTCACGAGCGCTTCGGCTCCATGCCGCTCGAAGATGTGATGGCGCCCGCGATCAGCTACGCCGAAAACGGCTACCCTGTCTCCCCCAACGTCTCGCGCCTTTGGGAAGAAGCTTGGCAGATCTACGGCAAGTACAAAGACCGCCCCGAGTTCCAGGGGCTCTTTGACACCTTCATGGACAAGGGCACGTGGTATCGGCCGGGCGAAATCTTCCGCGCGCCGGACCACGCCAAGACGCTTCGCCTCATCGCCGAGACGAAGGGCGAAGCCTTTTATCGGGGTGAACTCGCCGAGAAGATGGACGCCTTCTTTAAGAAGCACAACGGCTTCCTCACGAAGGAGGACCTCGCGGCCTATAAGCCCGAATGGGTCGAGCCGATTTCGGTCAACTACCACGGCTACGACGTTTGGGAGCTGCCGCCCAACGGTCACGGCATTACGGTGCTCATGGCGCTGCAGATTCTGAAGGGGTTCGAGCTCGGCGAGCGCGATTGTGCCGATACGATGCACAAGCAAATCGAAGCGATGAAGCTTGCGATGAGCGACACGGCCGCGCACGTGGCCGAACCGTCCTACATGCGCGTTACCGTCGACGAGCTGCTCTCCGAGCGTTATGCGGCCGACCGCCGCGCCTTGATTGGCGAGGAAGCCATCATGCCGAGCGCGGGCGATCCGAAGTACCACTCGACGATTTATTTCTGCTGCGTCGACGGCGAAGGGAACATGGTTTCCTTCATTCAGTCGAACTTCCGCGGCTTCGGCTCGGGCATCGTGATTCCGGGCACGGGCATTGCGCTCAACGACCGCGCGGAAAACTTCAAGTTCGACGAAAACCACCCGAACGCGCTCTTGGGCGGCAAGCGTCCCTACCACACGATCATTCCGGGCTTCCTCACGAAGGACGGTGAGCCCGTCGGCCCCTTCGGGATCATGGGCGGCTTCATGCAGCCGCAGGCCCACGTGCAGGTCGTGCAGAACATGATCGACTGGCACCTCAACCCGCAGCAGGCGCTCGATGCGCCGCGCTGGCAGTGGGTGGGCGGCAAGAACGTCGAGGTTGAGCAGGATACGCCCAACCACGTCATTCGCCTCCTGCAGCGCCGCGGCCACAACATCATCGTTCAGCCCGACCCCTACCACATGGGACGCGGCCAGATGATTCTGCGCAATTCCGAGGGCGTCCTCTGCGGCGCGACCGAAAAGCGCACCGACGGTCAGATCATGGCGTATTGATCGCACTCATTCAGGAGGCGCCGCTTCCCGAAGTGAAAACAAGCGCTCAAAAATAGGAGAGGGGACGGCCTTCAGGGTCGTCCCCTCTAATTAATGGGCAGAACAGAACCACTTAAAGCTTGTCGCCGTACATGTCCTTATTCACCATGGCGGCGACGGCACTGTCGGACCACACATTGAGCGTCGTTTCGATGGCGTCGATCACAGCATAGAAGGGCAGAATCACGCCCATGAGCAGAATGGGCACGTTCATGCTCGCCAAAAGCGAGGCCGAGAGGAAGAAGCACCCCATCGGCACGCCGGCGTTGCCGACGGCGGCAATGGTCGAAATGAGAATCCATGCCGCAAGCGTGCCGACTGTGATGTCGGCGCCCGCGTTCTGCATGAGGTAGACGACCGTGATGAGAATGAAGGCCGCGCACCCGTTCATATTGATCGTCGTGCAGATCGGGAGCACGAAGCGCGAGACGGGCTTGCGAACGCCAAGCTTCTCAGCGCAAGCCATCGTCACGGGGAGTGTCCCCGCGGAGGACTTCGAGAAGAAGGCCACCATGAGCGCGGGGAACATGCCACGTGCAACGCGGATCGGGTTGAGGCCGCGCGCGAGGAGCACGAGCGGCAGGATCACGAGCATCTGAATGAAGTTGGCCGAAAGCACGGCGCCGAAGTAGCTGCCGAGCCCGCCGATTGCCACGCCCGAAGCGAGTTCGGTCGTGAGAACGGTAAAGAAGCCGAAGAGGCCGATCGGCAGCGCCTTGATGATCCAGCCCACGATCGTAAAGAGCACGGACTGCAGCCCCGAGAAGAAGGCCATGAGCACCTCCTGGGGGCGGCTGCCCGACGGGAGCTTCGCAATCGCGATGCCGACGGCGGCCGAAATCAGCAGCACCGAAAGAACGTTCGCCGACAGGAAGGGCGCGAGGAAGTTGTCCGGAATCACCGTCTGGACATAATCGAGGTAGCTCTGCTTCGGCGCAACGCCTTCGAGCGAAGCGCTCGAGCCGGAGATGGCGACGTTGGCGGGCGAAAACACGACAAAAAGCACCGCAGCCAACGTCGCGGCGAGGATCGTCGTAAAGAGCGTGTAGAAGATCGAGCGGCGGAAGATCTTCCCCGAGTCGCTCGACTGCGAAATGCTCGCGAGCGTCGCGATGATCGAGACCGCAATAATCGGGATCGAAATGAACTTGAAGAGGCGGATGAAGATCGACGAGACGATCTGCGCAATCTGCTGCAGCATCTCGCCGCCCCAAAGGCCGTTGGCAACGCCGAGCGCCATCGCAGCGAGGTAAAGGCAGGCGAGCGTGATCTGACTGCGCTTCTCTTCGGGCGTCATGACGTGGCGGGTCGGGATCTCTGCGGCCGGCAACGGGGCGGCGGGTTTGTTGTGAGCATCGGGAGTCATGTGTGAGAGTCCTTTGCGGCCTGCATGGGCGGGCGCGAACTTGACTGTTGTGTTGTTGTCTCTGTCAACAAAAGTTGACTAATTTTGTCAAGTATAGACGGACTCTTAAAGGTCTGTGGTATTGCGGATGCCTTTTTGGTGCACAAAGTTACCTCGGTGGAGTTCTGGGGCTGACCGTTCTGCATGTGCGTGTAGCTGGGCATGATCACGTCAAGGTGACGTTCGGCCGTGTCGACAAAGAGTCGAACGGCTTTCTGGACTTCGCGGATTTCGTGGCGCAGACACATCTTCGTCGACGTCGTCGTCTGGTCGTTGCGGCTGTGGCCCGTATGCAGGCGACCGCCCGCAGGCCCGACGATTTCGGTCATGCGCTTTTCAATCGCCATATGGATGTCTTCGTCCTTCACGCTGAAGACGAATTGGCCTGCTTCGATTTCAGCCTTGACCTGCTCGAGCCCGCGGCAGATCGCTTCGGCGTCTTCTTTCGAGATGATGCCCTGGCGCGCGAGCATCGTTGCGTGCGCGATCGAGTCGGCGATGTCAAACGAACAGACGCGCTGCTCGAACGTGATCGTTGCGTTGAAGCGTTCAACGAGTTCGTTGGCCGGAAGATCGAAGCGGCCGCCTCGGCTCTTGGAATTCTGGTTTTCCTTTTTAAAAACGAATAAAAGCGTTATTAAATTCAATTGTGTCGACAACTTAAATATATTGTCGCTAATTTAAAGCGTAAATTGCGAGTATATGAGTTTGTTTTAGGATAAAGGATTGACGAAACGCGGTTTCGTACGCAGAATTGCTCGATCAAACTTTCAATCGGGGCGAGACGACATACGCCTCTTCGCGGGCTGCGGCCTTTCGTGCACCGCGCCCGAAGGAACTTTCAGATGGACGAAGAGAGTCTGTTTCGCGATATTCATCGGCACCTTCTTCGCCGCGCCAAAGAGGCGGATGCGGTCGACACGGAGGCGACGCTTGCCGAGCGCTTCAACGTGTCGCGCTACCGCGTGCGGCGCGTGCTCGACAAGCTCGCGCAGCTTGGCGTCGTCGCGCGTGCGCAAAAGCGCGGCGTGACGGTGTTGCCGCCCGACCCGAAGCTCATGGCCGAGAACATTGAGGAGCAGATTTCCGCTTCGAGCGTCGATGTTCGCGAGCTCCTTGAAGCACGCGAGCGCACGGAGGGCGACTTGCTCGCGCTATCGATTCGCCGTCTGACGCCCGTGCTCTTCGGCCGACTCGAAGAGAAGGTGCCGCAGATGCAGAACTGCGTGGAATTTCACGCCGCCGTGCTGAAGCTTCATGCGGCGCTGCACCGCGAAATCATCGAGTCTTGCGGCAATCGGATTCTCACGGCGTATGCACTTGCGCTGCTCGGCTTCATCGAAAAGCTTTTTGCCGAACAGGCGCATTTCGATCACGAGCTCGTGAGCCGGCTTGTTTCGGGTAACGCCCGACTTGTTGCGGCCTTGAAGGCCGAAGACATTGCGGCCGCACGCGAGTCGCTCAAGGAGGTGCTCGAGGCGGAAGCCGAAGCCGTTCTCGAGGCCGAGCGCCGCTTGGCGGCCGAGGAATCGGGCGCCGCTTCGAGCTGAAAGACCGACCGAGAGCGAATGTTCTGGCGTCGCGTGCCGGAATATCGCTCCGACAGTTTTCCGTTCTTTTTCGTTTTTTTTTATGAAAGCGTCCGGGCTGCGGCAGCATAGTCCGCGCGGGCGCTTTCGAACATTCAACTTCCAGATCCTCCAACCATGACGCAAACCACAGAAATTTCTTCGGTGGACAAGAGCGAAGCGCTTGCCCGCTTCATTGTCGAAACGCCGCTCTCGGCGATTCCGGTCGAAATGTATCGAAAAGCCGAGCGCCACACGCTCGACACGATCGGTGCGGGCATTGCCGGCGCCATTTCGCTCGAGGCTCAGCTGCTCGTGAAGACGCTTGTCGCTGCGGGCGAACCGTCGGGCGCGAGTGCCCTTTGGGCCGCGGGTCGGACGTTGCCGCCCATTTCGGCGGCACTCGTGAACGGCACGGCCGCACACGCGTTTGAACTTGACGACACGGGCGGGTGCGACCATTCGGGGGCCGTTGTTGTTCCTGCGGCAATTGCGGCGGTCGAAATTGCACGCGACGCCGGGCGCGTCGTGACCGGGCGCGAGTTCCTCGCTGCCGTCGTAATCGGCTACGACGTGGCGCGTCGCGCGCTCGAAGCCTGCGGCGCTTACGAAGCGCATAACGGCGCGGGCTTTCATTCGACGGGTACCTGCGGGCCCTTCGGCGCAGCAGCCGCTGCCGCACGCATTCTGGGGGCGTCGGTGAAGGAAACGCAGATGGCGCTCGGACTCGCCTCGTCTTTCTCGGGCGGGCTTTGGGCATGCGTACATAACGGCGCGCAGAGTAAGCGCTTGCATGCGGGGCATGCCGCGAGCGGCGGACTCCTTTCCGTGCTTCTCGCCCGCGAGGGATTTACGGGCCCCACAAAGATTTTCGAAGACGTCTGGGGCGGGTTCTCGAAGAGTTTTGCGCCGCAGTCGGAAGACCCCGACGCGTGGCTCAGAGACCTCGGGCGCGTCTGGAAGCTCGGGCGCGTCTCGATCAAGCCTCATGCCTCATGCCGCTCGACCCATGCTGCGATCGACGCGGTCGACAACCTGCGCGCTGCGCACGGCTTCGGGGCCGACGACGTCGAAGCGATCGAAGTCGTCATCAATCCTTTCGTTTTCGGCATGTGCGGCGGCTTCGATCGTCATCCGATGCCTTCGGCGCAGCTGTCGATCCCGTACAGCCTCGCTGCGGACCTCGTCTTCGGCAACGCTTCGCTTGCTTCCTACGCGCGCGAGCGGCGCGACGATCCGAGGGTCGAAGCGCTGATGGAACGGATCCGCTTCACGGTCGACAAGACGCAGGCTGACGATGAAGAACCCACCGTCATCGTCACTTTGAAGGACGGGCGCGTGCTGCGCGAGCACGTGCCGATGCCGCTCGGTGCGCCGGTCAACCCCGTCTCGGACGAAGCGCTTCTCAAAAAGTTCAAGTCCGTTTCCGGCATGGTGCTCGCGGCTGAGACGGTCGACAAGCTTGCCGAGCGCCTGATGACGCTCGACGCGAGTGAAGACGTCGCGGCCGACGTTGTTGCGCTTCTCGCCGAAAAACCCGCCTCAACCGAGCTTTTCCACGTCTAAACGCAACACGTCTACAAAAAGAGAACGGCGGCGGCACAACGCGTGCGCATTTTTGCCTAAGCTTCACGCCTCGGCGAATTCGCCGCCAACAACCTAAAAGTCAGCTGATAACAATAAAAGGCACTCCAAATGGATCTTATGTTTTGGATGGAGCTTGCCGTCGTGCTCCTGTGCGTCGGCATCGGCGGCCGCTTGGGCGGCCTCGGTCTCGGCGCCGCCGGCGGTCTCGGCGTGTGTATCCTCGTGCTCGGTTTGGGCGTCAAGCCCGGCGAGCCGCCCGTTTCCGTTCTGCTCATCATCACGGCCGTCATCGCGTGCACCTCGATTCTGCAGGGCGCGGGCGGTTTGGATCTCCTCGTTCGACTCGCAGAGAAGCTCCTTAGAAAATGGCCCAAAGCTATTACGATCGTGGGGCCGCTTGTCTGCTCGACCTTCGTGATTCTCGTGGGGACGGCTTACGTTGCCTTTGCGGTCTACCCGGTCGTTGCCGAAGTGGCCGCTTCTGCGAAGGTGCGCCCCGAACGTGCGATTTCCGCCTCCGTCATTTCGGCGGGTATCGGCGTGATGGCTTCGCCCATGTCGGCCGCCATGGCCGCCATGGTGGGCATCATGTCGACGCAGGGGATCTCCTTCGGGCACATCCTTGCGGTGACGCTGCCGACCTTCATTCTCGCCACGCTTTGCGCGTCGCTTTCTGTTTTCTGGCGCGGCAAGGAGCTCGAGGACGATCCCGAATTCCAGCGCCGTGTCGCTTCGGGCGACTACCAGTGGCTCGCTGGGGGCGACCTCACGACGAAGTACGAACGCAAGCCCGCGGCGAAGCTCTCCGTGATCATCTTCATGCTCGGCATTCTGGTTTCGATCCTCGTCGGCTCCGTGCCCGCGCTTCGTCCCTCGTGGACGAATGCCGAAGGCGCCACGACGATGCTTGCCATTCCGCAGATCATTCAGATGGTGATGCTTGCGACGGCCTTCGTGATCATCATGGTCTGCCGCGTCAAGCCCGAGCAGTTTGCGTCCGGTTCGGTCTTCCGCTCCGGCCTCATCGGTGTTGTGGCTGTTTTCGGCATCGCTTGGTGTACGGGCACGTTCTTCGATCAGCACACGAAGGTCCTCGCCGACGCCTTCTCGGGCATCGCCACGACCGCGCCCTTCCTCTTCTGCATTGCCGCCTTCTGCGTCTCGACCGTGATCTTCTCGCCGACCGTTTCGACGACGATCATGATGCCGCTCGGCCTCAAGTTCGGTCTGCCGCCCGAATTCCTGATCGGCACTTGGGCCTGCTGTTTCGGCGACTTCGTCATTCCGGGGGGAGCGCAGATCGGCTGCACGGCTTTCGACCGTACGGGGACGACGCGCCTTGGCACCTACGTGATCAACCACTCGTACATCCGTCCGGGTCTCGTCTTCGTGGTTTCGGGCACGATCATCGGCTGGTGCATCTCGAAGGTCGTCTTCTAACCGTCGACGCGACCTTCTGTGTCTCGAGCGAACGCCCGTACGCCGGGCGTTCGCGAGCCTAAAGAGAAAAAACGCACGCTCAACGAAAGCGTGCGTTTTTTTGTTGCCGATTATCGGTTGGGCCGCTCTTTAGGCTGCGAGCGGCAGCCCCGTGAGGCGTTCTGGGTGCGCATAGATATTGGCGCGACCGCGCCGGCAGAAGGCTGCGAGCGTGAGTCCGGCCTCCTTGGCAAGCTTCACGGCGAGCGCCGTCGGGGCAGAGACAGCAAAGAGGATTTCTACGCCGCAGTTGACGGCCTTTTGCACCATTTCGAAAGAGGCGCGCGAACTGACGACGAGGGCGCCCACGTGCCAGCCCGAAAGCGCGCGCAGACCGAGGAGCTTGTCGAGCGCAACGTGGCGGCCCACATCTTCGGCGCCGCCCGCGAGCGTGCCGTCGGGATGCACCCAAACGGCCGCGTGCGTCGCGCCCGTGAGGCGCCCGAGCTTTTCGGCGTCATAAAGGTAGCCGAGCGCCGCTTCGTAGTGACGCATCTCAAAGCGCTGCGTGTGAGCGACCGTTCGGACTTCGCCCACGGCACCCTCAAGACTTTCAACGCCGCAGAGTCCGCAGCCCGTGCGCCCGGTCATCGAGCGGCGGCGGCTTTTGAGCTGCCAGAAAGCCTCGGACGACACTTCGAGATTGACGGCGCGCCCGCTGCAGGTTTCTTCGACTTCAATGTCGTAGATCTCGTCGAGCGACTTCACGATACCTTCGGCGAGCGAAAAACCCACGGCAAATTCCTTGAGCATCGTGGGCGTCGTCATCATGACGGCATGCGAGATGCCGTTATAGACGAGGGCGACGGGCACCTCGTCGGCCACCCAGTCGGTATCGGGGCCCGTCGTAGCGCTCGTGCCGCTCATGCGCACGATGTCGAGCATTACGGCGCCCTCGGGCGTGCGGGCGCCGCCGATCGGCGCGTCGGGCGCGGAGAGCTCAGAGGGCACCGAAAAGGGTATCGCGTTCGGCACGGCTTCGAAGGCGTAGGGTTTCGTCATGGTGGACCTCCGGAAAAACGCAGAATCGTTTGAGGGGTTCCGAATTCGGTTCGGTACTTTTTTTGGGGGACTCAGTTGACGGGTGCCGCAAAGGCATCGGCGAGCGCTTCGGTGACGAGGTATTCGACGTCGGGCGAGACGCCGATCTCTTCGCCCTTCAGAAAGACTGTGGGCGTGGCGGCGCCGCAGTCGGCGCACACATGGAGGCGATGCGCTTCGTCGGCTTCGTCATGCACATATCGAAGGTCGGAGACCGCTTCGTCGCCGCAGGCCGCGCATCGGATACGCTCGAACTTCCAGCTCGCGCCGCAGGCGCCGCAAAAGAGCTTTTTGGCGTTGCCGCTCTGCGGCGTCGGGGCTACGACCGCCATGATCGGGTGCGAGCCGCAGACCGGACAGGTTAGGCGGCGTTCGTAGTCGACGACGGGCTTGTCGCGCATTTCGATCAAGCGCGAGCACTGCGAAGCGAAGCGGTCGAGCGAGGCGCGCAGAGCCAGGCCGAGCACGATCACGATGAAGTTTTCAAAGAGCCCCTCGCTCTTTTCGCCGTGAAGCTCGAGCCAGAGCGCTTCGCTGCGCTCGAGGTAGCCCGGTAAGTCGGATGCGGCATCAAGGAGCGCCGCGCGCGTCGCAAAGGGCGCCCAGTCGATCGACTCGACTTCCGCGGCGGCATCTTTCCCGATGCGGCCTTCGCGCTTGAGCGTTTCGAGGAGCTTCGCTGCAAGGCGCTTCAAGGCGTCGGCGTAAGCGGCTTCTTCGATCTTGACGAGACCGAGCGAGAGCAGCGTCGGGCCGCCGCGAACGGCCTGGTCGAGCTCCTTGTTGGTCGGCTCGTTGGCGCGGATGTCGCTCGGGCGCAGCGCTTGCGAGATGTCGGCGGCTTCAAGGAGGAGCGGCCCCCAGAGTGCAAGATCAGCACGGACGGTCGGGTCCTTGTGGCCGGCGTATTTTTCAAGTGCGCGTTCGATGGCGTTGCGGTTCATGCGGATGATCCTTCTGTTGCGGTTTGACGAGCCTGGCTTGGGTGCTCCAAAGCCGTTGCGCGGCGCGCCTTTCGGTCTCTCATGCGAAGCGCTCGCTCGGGCGGGCGCTTCGCATGCGGCCGAAAACGGTTTTCTTGTTTCGGGCCGATTCGGGCGGAGCGGCTGCTCCGCCCGAATCGGCCTCAGCGATTTTCGCGTCCTCAAGGGACTTCCCTTGACTCTACCTTGCGGCAAGGGTCTTTAGAGGGAGATTGTTTTTCGGAAGCGCTCTCCCTCGGGCGCTTCGTATCGGTGCGGCCTCAATTGGCCTTGCCGTCCTTTTCCACCGTGACGTTCTTGCCGAGCGCAATTTCTTCATTGGCCCAGTAGCCCCAGTGGTAGGCGGCGTCCGATTCGCTCACCTTGCCGTCGCCGAACATGATGCGCGCCGTGCCGCGGTAGGGCTGGAAGATGCCCGCGCCGAGGTAGATGTGCGCGATGCCGACAAAGACGGTGAGGAAGAAGAAGATGTCGTGCAGCAGACGCGCCCAGAGGATCGTCTCGCCCGAGAATTCCACCTTCATGCCGCCCGAGGGGAGCAGTCCCGTGTTGAGCCAGAGGATCATGCCCGTCACTGCCATGATCACGCAGAAGAAAAGCAGCGCGCCGTCAGCCAAGCGCTGCGCGGACTTCACGTGATGCTGCGGGGGCATGTGAACCTTGCCCGGCGCAAAGAGGTAGAACGGGAACTTCATCGCCCAAGCGTAGTCGTCCTTGTCCCACTTGCCGAAGATGTCCTCCTTGAAGAGGTGCGCTGCGCCCGAGGGCGACTTAAAGAGCGCAAAGAGCGGCACGAGGATGAACGGGATCGCAAGGAGGCGATGCAGCATGCGCATCATGTAGGTGAAGTCGCCCCCCATGATCGAGCCGCCGAGTTCGGGCCAGAAGACAAAGAGGCCCGAGACGGCGAGCAGAATGCAGGAGACGGCGGCAACGCCGTGCGTGACGCGCGTCAAGAGCGAATGACGCTGAATGTATCGAGTCATTTGTTGCTCCTTCACTTCGTTTCGTTGTTGGCGGCGCGCTCCCTGCGAAGCAGTTCGGCGACTTCACGGTCGGCCTTGGCCCGCTGTTCGGGCGTCCAGCTCTTCTTGGCTTCTTCGATCGTCACTTCCTTGCGGCGGTAGCCCATGGCGGCGAGGAAGGAGACGGCGAGTCCGGCGACGACGAGGCCCGTGCCCGCAGCGGCAATGGGCTTCATCGCCTTGATTGCCGGGATGAGCGTATTGGGCGTCGGATCGGTCGGCAGCCCGTACGCTTCGTGCCCGAACTTGAGCACGGAGAGCACGTGCAGACCGCCCATTTCCGTTTCACCGTAGAGCTCGGCCTTCTCGAAGCCCTTCTTTTTGAGGAATTCGACGCGCTGCTTGCCGAGCGCGATCATCTCTTCGCGCGGACCGAACTTGAGCGCTTCGGGCTGACAGGTCTTCACGCACGCGGGTACTTCGCCTTCTTCAAGACGATCGATGCAGAGCGTGCACTTGTCGATTCGACCGTCCTGCGGGCGGAAGCGCGGCACGTCGAAGGGGCAGGCGCTCTGGCAGTACGTGCAGCCGTTGCACTTTTCGGTGTCGAACGCGACGACGCCGTTTTCCTTCTTAGTGAGTGCGCCCGACGAGCACACCTCGACGCAGGCCGCGTTCGTGCAGTGGAAGCACGAGCGACGGCCGATCGCCCAGTGAATCGGCTGGAACTTGTTGCCCGAGGGCTTCTCATCAAACGTCATGATGAGACGCGTGTCCCCGTTGAGGTCAGCGGGACTCTGCAGCGACCCCGTGAACTTGTTTTCATTGAGGCCCAGGGCGGAGGGCAGCATGTTCCACTGCTTGCACGCCACCTGGCAGCCTTTGCAACCCGTGCAGTGCGACGAGTCGAAAAGCATGGCGACTTCTTGCTTAGCCATTTGTCAGTCTCCTAAAACTTTTGACGAAGCGCACTTCATGCGGCTTTTTCAATGTTGACGAGGAACGCCTTGTATTCGGGAATGTAGGAGTTCGGATCCCCGACGTTGGGCGTGAGGTCGTTGACGTTGTCGCCCGTGGCGAGCTTCGTGGCCCAGGAGAAGTGGTGCGGCATGCCGACGACGTGCGTGAGCTTGCCGTTGACTTGCATGGGCTGCATGCGGATCGTGACCATGGCCTTGACGACAACGGAGCCGCGGTTGTTCCAGACGCGAACGTCGTCGCCCGTCTTGATGCCCTTTTCCTTGGCGAGCTCTTCGGAGAGCTCGATGAAGTTGCAGGGCACGAGTTCGTTGAGCCACGGAATGTTGCGCGTCTGCGTACCGGACTGCCAGTGCTCGGTCACGGAGTACGTCGTGCAGACGTACGGGTAGTCGCCTGCCTCGCCGCGGCGAACGGACTTGTCTTCCGTGAAGCGGGCGCACGGGTTGTGTGCGGCGCCATTGAAGGCGTTCGCCGTCGGCGATTCAAAGGGCTCGAAGTGTTCGGGCATCGGGCCGTCTACCATCGGGTACGCGAAGAGGCGTGCGTTTTGCTCCCACGTCATGAAGAACGCGTTGTTGTCGGGCGGGTTCGCCGTTGCGAAGTCGCCCACGTCGTTTTGCAGCCACTTGCCGTTCTTCCATTCGACGAGCACGCGCTTGTCGTTCCAGGGACGCCCCTTCGGGTCGGCCGAAGCGCGGTTGTAGAGAATGCGGCGGTTTGCCGGCCAAGCGAAGGACCAGTTCGGATAGAGGCCGAGTCCCGTCGGGTCTTCCTTGCTGCGGCGCGTCATCGGCTGCTTCATCGGGTCGAGCGGCGCGTCGTTGTTGTTGTAGTAGCCCGAGAAGATCCAGATGCCGCACGCGGTCGAGCCGTCGGCCTGCAGATCCGCGTAGCCCTTGAGGAGCTTCTTCGTCTTCACGTCGTAGCCGTTCAAAGCCCAGCAAAGCGCGCGGATGTCGTACTTGCCGTCGATCATGTAGCGCATGTTGGCCTTGAGCACCTGCTCGGGGCAGGCGCCGCCTTCGGCTTCGTAAAGCGAGCGGATGCGCTCAAAGAGCAGCGAAAGCATTTCGAAGTCGGACTTGCATTCGCCGGGCGGTTCGATCGCCTTTTCGCGCCACTGGATCCAGCGGCCTGAGTTGTTGATCGAGCCCGTCTTTTCATAGATGAGCGCCGCCGGGAGGAAGAACACTTCGGTGTTGATCTTTTCCGGATCCATATCGGGCGCTTCCCAGAAGGTTGCCGTTTCCGTGAGGAACCAGTCGGCCACGAGCAGCCAGTCGAGGTTGGCCATCGAGCGGCGGACGTGCGCGCCGTTGGCGGCCGAGTGCGCCGGGTTCATGCCCCAGCACATGTAGCCCTTGATTCGCTCGTCGCGCATCATGTTGAAGGTCATGATGGTCGAGTAGGCGCCGTAGTCGAGCTTCGGGCTGATCTTCGGGAGCAGGTCGTAGCAGTAGTCGTTCTCAACGGTGGCGTTTTCGCCGAACCATTCGCGCAGCGCCGAAACCCAGAACTTGGGCTTATTGGCGTAGTAGCCCGCAGCGTACGTTTCCGCTTCGAGGTACTTCGCGAGCGTCGGGTGTTTTTTGCCGGTCGGCCACTTGAGGTAGCCCGGCGCATCGGGCACGGAGGCGCCGACGTCGGTCGAGCCCTGAACGTTCGGTTCGCCGCGAAGCGCGTTGATGCCGCCGCCCGCAACGCCGATATTGCCGAGGAGAAGCTGCACGATGCACATCGCGCGGCAGTTCTGCGAACCGTACGTGTGCTGCGTCTGGCCGAGCGCGTAGAGGATCGAGCCCGAGCGATCCGGGCGACCCGTCGAGGCGTAGACCTGCCAGATCTTCATCATCACTTCCGGGTCCATACCCGTCACCTTGGCGACAAGTTCCGGCGTGTAGCGCGCGTAGTGGCGCTTCATGACGTTGATGACGCAGCGCGGATCCGTGAGCGAGAGGTCGCGCTTGAGGACTTCAAGGTCGGGCGTCTTGAATTTCGGCGTACCGGGCTTGTTCACCCAGGCGTAGGCCCCCGTCTCGGACGTATCCCACTTGGCGACCTGATCGTAGTCGTAGCCCCAGGTTTCGTCGGAGTAGCGCTTCGTTTCCGGATCCCAGCCCGAGAAGAGGCCCGACTCCGGATCGAATTCGTAGTCTTCGCGAAGAAGGCACGCGGCGTTCGTGTAGTTGAGAACGTACTCGTGCTGCCAGAGGTCGTTCGAGAGAATGTAATTGATGAGGCCGCCGTAAAAGGCAATATCGGTGCCCGGGCGGATGCGGCCGTAGATGTCGGCGTTGGCGGCCGAGCGGTTGTAGCGCGGATCGACGACGATCCACGTGGCGCCGCGGTCCTGCGCGCGTTCAACCCAGCGCGAGGAGAGCGGATGGTTTTCGACGTTGTTCGAGCCGATCGAGAGGATGACGTCGGAATTCTGGAAGTCGCACCAGTGCGACGTCATGGAGCCGCGGCCGAACGAGGGTGCGAGGCCCGAAACGGTCGAGGAGTGGCATACGCGCGTCTGATTGTCGATGGCGACGATGCCGAGCGAGCGGGCGAACTTCTGAACGAGCCAGCCTTCTTCGTTGTTGAGCTGCGCAGCGCCAAAGCTCGCGATCCCGTCGCAGCGGTTGACGGTGACGCCGTCTTCCTTTTCGACAAAGGTCTCGTCGCGCGTCTTCTTGATGCGCTTGGCGATCGCATCAATGGCTTCGTCCCAGGAGATCTTCTCCCAGGTCTTGCTGCCCGGACGGCGAACGAGCGGCGTGAGTACGCGGTCCGGATGGAGTTTGGCCTTGCGCTCGGGCGTCACGATGTTTCTCAAGCCCCACATGGCCGCGCCCTTCGGGCAGAGGCCGCCCATGTTGACCGGGTGGTCGGGGTCGCCTTCGAGGTTGATGAGTTCGCCGTTGCGCGCCGAGCATATCGTGCCGCAGCCGCCCGAGCAGTAGCAGCAAATGTTCGTCGTTTCCTTGACGTCTGCAAGCTTATAAACAGGCTTGGCGCCGGACGGGCCGGCAGCGTGCGCGGTCTGCGCAGCTGCCGCTGCGAGCGGCGCCGCACCCATCAGGATTCCTCGCTTGAAGAAACTTCTGCGTGAAACTTCCATGGATCCTCCTAGCAGGGAGTCTTCTCGGCCTCGGACGCGCCGTATGGAGTTCTCTTGCTGCGGGTCCGGCCGAAGGGTCAAAAACGTACGCTTGTTCGGGTCCGCTTCCTTGGTTTCGAGCGGGCTCTTTTCTTGCGCGAGTAGAGTGTCGTCGCACTCGAACGCACGCTCAAGCCGCCGCTCGTATAGGGTCCACACTTCAAAAGGGTGTTCGTCTTACGTCTTTTTACGTGTAGGTAAAAACCATAAATATACCAATTAAGGGGTAGATCCAAGGTCGATGGCCGGCCGTTCTCGCATCAGGACACGGCAATACCGATATTCCAAAATGGAATAACGAAAACTGCGTCGGTACTCTGCGTCTTGTCCTCTGGTTTGATTTACATCAAATTTTTGATATGCCGTCACGCATCCGGCAACAGTGTTGCGTTTCTCCGCCTGCAACCATTGCGGTGCTCTGCGTGGCTCTTTTGCGACAGTGACGCGCAGAAAACGTTTCAGACTGCTATCCTTTCGGTGCGAGGGTTTTCCCTCCTCGACTTAATACTGATCTGCCGAGTGTCCCCCAATGGCGGATGCCCGGCGCGTAAGCGCGTTCGGCATGCGCCCGCGAGCGGCTTTGTTGTCAGCAAGACCGCGGCGGGTGTCAAAGGAGCGCGCCGTCCGTTCGATCCGTTGCGAAGCCATCCATGTCCGACCCGAAAAATCTCGTCAAGCAATCCCATCGGTTGATTTGTCAAGCATCGGCGGCCGCACTTTTGGGCGCTGCGTTGCTGTTTTCCGGTACAGCTCTTGCTGCGCAGGGGGCGCCCGGCAGTGATTTTTCGTCGTCAAACCTCAGTGAAGCTGCCGCCGTCTCGTCGACTTCGTCGGCTTCAAGTGCGCCCGTCCGTGTGGCCGGACTTCCTTCCGGGGCCGCAGCCTCAACGCCCAACGCCTTCGAAGGTGCGCCTGCCGAGCGCTGCATCACCGAAGACGACCGCCATCTGCCGCACTACCACTGCGATGTGCTTGTCATCGGCGCAGGCGCCGCGGGTCTAACGGCCGCAATCGAAGCCTCGCGCGCGGGTGCCGACGTGATCGTGCTCGAGAAAATGCCGATGGCGGGCGGCAATACGATTCTCTCGCTCGACGGGCTCCTTGCACTCTCGCCCGAGCGACGCTCCGAGGTGAGCGTCGATGTGCCGTCGGCTCAGGTAGCTGCGCCGAGCGGCGCGGCCGTGGCGCACGGGCGCGTTCGCCACGACGTTGCGCAGGGGCTCGCTTCGCCCAACGTTGCTATTTCCGCGCTGCCGCCGCAGGGCGAAGCGCTTTTCGCGTCGCTTTCCGTTCACCACGCGATGGGCGAACCCGTTCTTTCACGAAAGCTCATTGCCGAGTCGAGCTCGGCGCTTGCCTGGCTTGAGTCATGCGGGATCGATTTGTCGAGCAAAACGGCGCATCCGGGATTTGCCGGCCTTTATTCGAGGCGGCCCGCCAACGGCGCGCCCCTCGGCTTTGAAGTCATTCGCGGTCTTCTGCAGGCAACGGAAGCGGCACGCATTCCCGTGCAGACGCTCACGCGCGCTGAAGCGATTCTCTACGACGAACGTACGGGCGCCGTTTCGGGTGTTCGTGCACACGGGCGCTGCGGCGCGCTTCTCTACGAGGCCGGTGCGGTTGTGATTGCAACGGGCGGCTACGCCGCTTCGATCGAAGTGATTCGTTCGGAAAACCCGACGCTGCCGCTGCTTTCCACCACCAATTCTGCGGGCGCCACGGGCGACGGACTCGTGCTTGCGCGCAAGGCGGGGGGCGTCAAGACGAAGATCGGGTGCGTTTCCATGCATTGCACGACGCTCGCCGTTACGGGGAGTGTTGTGCCGCAGGCGGTTCGGGTTGACGGGGCGATCCTTGTGAACGACAAGGGACGCCGCTTTGTCAACGAACTGCTCCCTTCCGACGAGGTGGCGCAGGCGATTTTGAGCGAACCAAACAACGAGGCGTGGCTTGTCTTTGACGAAAGCATTTTGGAAAAAGACCGCACGCTCTCGGCCGCTGCCGACATCGGGTCGCTCGACGTTGTCTACCGATCGCCGAATCCCGGCGTTCTCGCGCGGCAGATCGGCGTCTCGCCCAAGCAGTTCACCGAAACGGTGTTCGCTTACCGCCGTATGGCGCAAGTGGGTAAGGACACCGCATTCGGCCGCCAGACGCTCAACTCCTCGCTCGAGCACGGGGATCTCTGCGCCGTGCGCGTGCGCCCTGCCTATCACTCGACCTCTGCGGGTGTAGCGATCAACACCTCGGCACAGGTGCTCCGTGCGAGCGGTCGCCCGATTCCCGGGCTCTTTGCGGCCGGTGAAGTCGCGGGCGGCGTTTTCGGGCGGCATGTGCCCGACAATCTCGGTATCGTGAGTGCGGTCGTCTTCGGCCGTACGGCGGGCGCGCGCGCGGCGGCTTTTGCGAGCGAGCGCGCGGCTGAAAAGCGGCCAGCCGATGCGGCGGTCGTGCATCAGGCGTCGACTGGCACTGCGCCCGAGAGTGCAGAACAATTGAACTGAAAATATCGCTTCGTCGAAATTTCTCCACAGGAAACGCCTCGTCCGAGCACCAACGGACGGGGCGTTCGCTTTTCGGGCCCGCGCGGCAGGATTCGTTTCTGTGCGGCTGTGTTGGTAGCCGTACAAAACCTCGAACGACCGTTGTCGACGCGCGCTTCGCTACACTTTTCGGCACCGAAGCATCCGCTTTCGGACCGTTTTGCTGCGTAATCATGAGAACACTTCGAATTCTTCACACTGCCGACTGGCACCTCGGCAAGCGTTTGGCCGACGTGGAGCGCACCGACGACTTCCGGCTGTTTCTCGACTGGCTTCTCGACCTTGTCGAAGCGCAGGCGGTCGACGTGCTGTTGATTTCGGGCGACGTCTTCGATACGACGATGCCCGCGACCGATGCGCAGCGCCTTTATTACGAATTTCTTTCGCGCGCAGCCTCTTCAAGGCTCCTTAAAACCGTTGTGACAGCGGGCAACCACGATTCGCAGCGTTTTCTGAGTGCGCCGAAGGCGCTCCTTGGCGTCATGAACTGCCTTATAGCGGGAGAGGCGCCAGAGGACGAAGCCTTCGTCATCCGCGACCGCTCGGGTGAACCTCTGCTCGGCGTCGCAGCGGTGCCCTATCTGCGCGAGGGCGATGTGCGCGCGAGCGGGCAAAGCGCTTCGGAAGCCGAGCGCTTCGAGAGCTGGTCGGCGGGCGTTGCGAAGCGCTACCGGGCAGTGCGCGAGATTTTGGAGGAGCGGCTTGCCGCGGCGGGCGCTAGCGAAAGTGTCCCCCGCGTTGCCATGGGGCACCTTTTCGTGGCGGGTAGCCGCTTAGGCGAAGCTGCGCTCGAGAGCGAAGCGACCGCCGGGGCGCCGGCTGATGCGTCGCTCCCTGCCGCCGACACAAGCGAGCGCGAATCTCACTACGTGGGGGCGCTTCGCAACGCGAGCGCCGATGCGTTCGGTGCCGACTGGGACTACGTCGCGCTCGGCCACATTCACGCGGCGCAAACGGTGAAGCGCTATGCCGGGCTTGGAGAAGCCCGCTACTGCGGCGCACCGCTCGCGCTGGCCTTTAAGAACGAGCGCTATGCGCATCAGATGCTTTTGGTGGAAATCGATCTCGACAAGCCGCGCACGGCGCACGCAGCGCGCACCCGAATCGTTTCCGTGCCGGTGCCGCAGCCGCGGCGCGTCGGACGCATTCGCGGCAATTACGACGAACTTCTCGCTGCGATCGAGGCCGCAGCTGCGCGCAGTGCGGGCGAATTGCCGCCCGTTCTTGAAGTTGCTTTCGAACTCGATCCCGTTGAAGCGCGCGCTTTGATTGAGCCGCTGCGCGCCGCGGCCGACAAGGCGGGTGTCGTGCTCGGGCCCATTCGCGCGACGCGCGCAGCCGAGGCCGAGCGCTCGGAAGCGGCGCTCATGCGGCTCGAAGACATCACGCCCGAAGAGGTGTTTGAAGATGTCCTAGGTCGGCTCGAACTCGACGAAGCCAAGACAAAGTCGCTCAAAGCCTCTTTTGCCGCGGCGCTTGCTGAAGCGCGAGATGCCTTGGGCGTACGCCGCGAAACGGGGCGCGGGGCCGAAGCGCTCGCCGAGATCAAACGTCTTTGCGAAAAGAACGAAGCCGAGTAACGCTTGAGAGCCACGAGGACGGAAAAAGATATGCGTCTATTGAAACTGCGGTTCCAGAACATCAATTCGCTCGCGGGCGAGTACGAAATCGACTTCACCAACGCCGTCTTGGCCGAGAGCGGTATTTTTGCGATCGTTGGGCCGACGGGGAGCGGGAAGACTTCGATCCTTGACGCGGTGTCGCTTGCGCTCTACGGCGAGACGCCGCGAACGGCAGAGCGGCCCGAGGAATCGAAGGATAAAGCGGCGGAGTGTCAGGTTCTCACGAAGAACCGTACCGAATGCTATGCGCAGGTGATTTTCGAAGCGCACGGTAAAACGTGGCTTTCGCGCTGGTCGCGCGGCTACGGTCCACGCTCGAAGAAGCTCACACCGGAAAAGGTGGAGCTCGCGCTTCTCTCGAGTCCCGACGACGAGGCAGGGCGCATCGTCGCCGAAAAGATCACCGACTGGAAAGCAGCCGTAACGTGGCTTCTCGGCATGGACTTTGCGGGCTTCACGCGCTGCGTGCTTTTGGCGCAGGGGGCATTCGCGAAACTGTTGCGTGCAAAAGTCGACGAACGCGCTTCAATCCTCGAGCGCATCACGGGAACCGAGCTCTATTCGGAAATCGGCAGAACCGTTTACCGCAAGGAAGCAGAAGATAAGGCGCGTGTCGAGCGTCTCGAAGCCGCGCTCGCCGGGGCGGCGCCCTTGAGCGACGAGGCAAGAGGCGCACTTGAAGCGGCGCTGCAGGCTGCGCAGGCAGCGGAAAAAGCCGCAGTTGAATGCCGTCGAACGGCCAATCAGCGTCTTGAAAAGCGCCGCGCGCTCGATGCGGCGGCGGCCGCGTACATGGAAGCGAAAAAGCGCAGCAAGGCCGCGCAGGCGGCGCTTGAAGCGGCCGCGCCCGAGCGGGCGCGTGCGGCGGCTGCACGCAGAGCGGCCAAGGGCGCTCGCGCACTCGAAGAAAAAACACGGACGCAAACCGCACTCGCGCAGGCCGAAGCGGCGGTGATGTCGGCCGAAAAGACAAAAGCGGCGGCAGCAGCGTCGCGCTTGGCGGCCGAGGCTGCACAAAAAGCGAGTGCGGACAAAACCCGAGAGGCGCAGGCCGCGCAAAAAGCGTTCGAACCCGAGTTCGATGCGATGTCAAAGGCCGATGCCGCGATTGCGCAAGCGCGCCGCACGTTTGAGAGTGCCGAGAAGGAACGCGCGGCAGCCGAGGCGCGTTTTACGCAAGCGCAGTTCGACGAAAAGAAAGCTTTCGAAGCCGAAGCGGCAGCCGGTAAGGCACTCGAAGAGACGGAAGCGGCGGAGCGTGCAAGTGCGGGCGACGACGCGATTGTCGAAGCGCTTGAGGTCATCCGTGCCGCCGTTGAGGCGCATCGCCAAGCGCGGCAAGCGGAAATGAAGACGCGTAGGGAAAAGGAAGCGGCCGAGCGGTCGGCAAAAGCGGCAGACGATGAGGCGACGGCAGCCCGCAGCACGCTCAAATCGGCTCGAGCACAGCGCGACGAGGCGCTTCGCGAACTTGAAGAGAAGCGCCTCGCGTACGAACGCGCCATGGCCGGAAGTTCCCTTGAAGCCGGACTTGTCGCTATGCGGCAGGCTGCGGGCGAATGGTGGGGCGCGCAGTGGGCGGCTTCGCTCTGCGAAGAAATTTCGGCGGCCGACGAGGTCCTCAAGGCGCTCGGCGCGCATGTCGGCAGCGACGCGTCCACCTCGCCCGCATTGGCCTATCCGCTCGCGGTTCGCGAGCGCTCGAAAGCGCGACTTGACGCGCTGATCGAGCAGTATCCATCCTTTGCTGCCGGCGTTGCCCCCGAGCGCATCGCCGAGCTCGAAAATGCGGTCGATCGTTTGCGCCTTTGGTCCAAGGAGGCGGGCGACGCCGGTACGGCGCGCGATCGGGCGGCGGCGCTCGAAAAGACGGCGCGCGACGCGCTGGATCGAGCGAGCGGCCTGGCGCAAGAGGCCGAGCAGAAGCTTGCGGCGGCAGTCGCAAAGCGCGAAAACTTCCGGGCGCAGTTCGAGCGCGACACCGAAGCGCTTGACGCAGCCCGCGCGAATTACCTTGAGCGTACGCGTCCTTTCTTCGAAGAAACGGTGCTCCTCAAGACGAAGCCCGCCGAGATACTCCACGCGCTCGAAATGCGGCGCGACGCGCGGGCGGCCGTGAAGAAAGCGATTGACGAGCGGCGCAGCGCCAAAGAGAAGGCCGCGGGCGAAAAACTCGCCGCACAGAGGCTCTGCGCCGAGCGCAAGCGCTCGGTCGACGAGGCGAAAAAGCGTGCAGCCGAAGACAAACGCACCTGGGAGACGGCAAGCGCCGAGCGGCGCGAACGCTGGGGGGAAGTCGATGCGCAGCACAAGCGTCGGGCACTCGCCTGCGCACTCGAAAGCGCGCAGCAGAAGGAAGTGAAGACGAGAAAAGCCTTCAGCGATGCGCAGGCAGCCGAAGCGGCGAGTGCAACGGCGTTGAAGCTCAGAACGAGCGAGCGCGACCGAGCGAAGAGAGCATTCGCAGAAGCGCAAACCAACTGGACCGAGGCGCTCGCTGAATCGGGTTTTGCCGACGAGGGGGCGCTCGTTCATGCTGCGGTGCCCGAGCGTGAACTCGAAGCACTCGAAACGCAGCTCGCCGAGCGCGAGCGTGAAGCACAAAAGGCAGCGGGCGCGCAGGAAGAAGCGCAAAAGCACCTCGAGGCGCTTAAGCGTGCACACGAAGAAGAAACGCGCGCTGCGGGCGCTGGTACGCCGGCTTTCGATGTGTTGACTCTGCCCCTTGAAGCGCTGGAGGCCGCCGTACGCGAAAGCGAATCCGCTGCCGGCAAGGCGAGCGAAGAGAAGGGGCGTCTTGCGGCGGAGTGCAGGGCCGACGACGAGCGGCGCGTGCAAACGAAAGAGTTTGCCGAGGCGCTCGCGGCGGCCCGTGCGTCGCTTCTCGCTTGGGGGCAGCTGAGCGAACTGATCGGGAGCGCCGACGGCAAGCGCTTCCGACTTGCGGCGCAAAAGCTCACCTTCCGGCTGCTGCTTGCCAATGCCAACGAGGTGCTCGAGCAGATGGAAAGCCGCTATCGGCTGGCCGCTGCCGGCACCTCGGGGCTCGAAGTGGCCGTTCGCGACGAAGAGCTCGCGGGACTCGTTCGCACGTCCTTCAATCTCTCGGGCGGCGAAACTTTCCTCGTGAGTCTCGCACTCGCGCTTGCGCTCGCGCGCATCAGTTCGAGAAACCTGCGCGTCGACACGCTCTTTCTCGACGAAGGTTTCGGTTCGCTCGATGCGGAAACGCTCGAAAAGGCGCTCGGGGCGCTCGAAAATCTGCAGTCGCGCTCCAAGAAGCTCATCGGTCTTATCAGCCACGTGCGTGCGGTGCGCGAGCGCATCGACGCGCATATCACGGTTCGCCCGAAAGGCGTCTCGGGCGAAAGCGATATTTCGGGGCCGGGCGTCCGGCGGATTTGATCGCGCATGAACGACGATGAGCCGCCGAAATAAAAAGGCGGCGCGCATTCGGTTTCGAAGCGTGCCGCCTTGTGCGAGGAAGGTGTTGCCTTTTACCGAGCGTCAGTGACGCTTGGCTTCCCCGATCAGATGCGTGCTGTCGTACTGACTCTGATTGCGGTGGTGCTTGAAGATCACGAGTCCCATCGAAATCATCACGAAAGCGCCGAAGACGAGCATCGTGGTCGGCACCGAGAGATCGAGCTTGATCAAGAGCGAGTAGACGCCGAGCATCGTGAGAATAGAAAGATTTTCGTTGAAATTCTGCACGGCAATGGAGCGTCCCGCGCTCATAAGCACGTGACCGCGGTGCTGCAAAAGCGCGTTCATCGGTACCACGAAGAAGCCGGCACAAATGCCTACGGCCACCATCGCTACGGCGGCGATGATCGTTGCCCAGGAGAGCTCGAACCCGAACATCGAAAGGCCGCCTTCAGGGGCCATGCTGCGGTCGAAGTAGGCCATGCACGTGACGAGAATCCCCATGAGGATCCCCATCGGCAGGACGGAGAGCGACTTCTTAAGCGGTACCTTCGCGGCGGCGAGTATGGCGCCGATGGCAATTCCGATGCTTACGACGGCCTGCATGACGGCGCCCTGCGAGAGGTCCATGCCGAGCGCATGGTCGCACCACTTGAGAACGAGGAACTGCAGCACGGCGCCCGCCCCCCAAAAGAGCGTCGTCACCGAAAGCGAAATCTGTCCGAGACGGTCGTGCCAGAGCAGAATGCAGCTCTCAAGGAATCCGCGGATCGAGTCGACGGGGTCGAAGCGCTGCTTGGGGTAGCGTGCTCCCGTGTCCGGGATGGCGAGGTTCACGAGTGAAGCGCTGAGGTAGACGAAAGCGATCGCAAAAATCGCGGCCTCGGCAAACTGCGAGAGGCCGAGCGCATTCAGGTGGAAGATGTCGAGAATGGGCTGTGCGATTTCGGGCTTGATGAGAACGCCGCCCAAGACGACGCCCAAAATGATCGAGCCCACGGTGAGGCCCTCAATCCAGCCGTTGGCGACGACGAGCTTCTCAGCAGGGAGGAGCTCCGTCAGGATTCCGTACTTTGCGGGTGAGTAGGCGGCGGCGCCCACGCCCACGATTGCATAAGCAAGAAGCGGATGCCCGCCGAACAGCATCAGGAGGCAGCCGCAGGCCTTGATGAAGTTCGTCAGGAACATCACGCGCCCCTTGGGCATCGAATCGGCGAAGATGCCGACCCAGGCGGCCAAGAGCACGTAGCTCACCACGAAAAAGAGCTTCAGAAGCGGCGTCTGCCATTCGGGCGCGTTGAGGCTCGTGAGCAGAGCGATGGCGGCAATCAAGAGCGCATTGTCGGCGAGCGACGAAAGAAACTGCGCCGTCATGATGGTGTAAAAGCCGCGATTCATAAGATGTGTGAAACCTATGAAGCGAACGCCCTCGCGGGCGTTCTGGAGTTTGCGAGTGTTCAAGCGGCCGCTGCGAGAAGCAAAAAAACACCCCCCGGCGCCGGCTCGAATGCCTGGAAACGATGGCTGATTTTAGCAAAGGCCGCAGAAGGTCAATGACGGCGGACGGCGCTCTAGAGAAGCAAAAACGCGAGCCAGAAGGGCAGCGTTGCCATCGCGGCCAATGTCTGTGCGGTCGTGACATTCGCAACCGCTCCGGCATCGCCGCGCATGCTCGCTGTCATCACGTAGCAGGACTGCGCGGTCGGGAGCGCCGCAAAAACGATTGCTACGCCCGCTTCCACGGGCGAAAGCCCAAAGGCGACACCCATGCCCCAGGCGATGAGAGGCACGAGGAGCAGTCGGTCGACGCACGACGCCGCAATGAGCGGCATATGGGCGCGGAAGTCTTCCGTGCGGAGCCCGGCGCCGATGCAGAGAAGCCCCATCGCGAGCGATGCGTTGCCGAGGTCGGCAAGAAAGATGTGCGCGGTCTGCGGCACCTTGAAGCCGCTCACGTTCACGATGAGGCCGAGCACGGTGGCAATGATGAGCGGGTTGCGAACGACGGCCTTCACGGTCGAAGCGAAAACGTTCGTGCGTGCGCCAGCCTGCGCGCCCGCTTCTTTACGGGCAACTGCCGCAGCGAGCACGCTCACGGCGATGGCGTTGCTGATCGGCACCCAGAATGCAATGAGAAGCGCTAAAAGCGATGTGCCTTCATCGCCGTAGAGGCGGGAGGCGACGGCAAAGCCGATGTACGTATTGAAGCGAAAGCCGCACTGAAAGACGGAGGCGTGCGTCCAGTCGCTATCTTTGACAACGTAGCGAACGCACCAGGCGACAAGGACGGCAATGAGCATGCCGGTGACGGCGACCGTCAGAAATTTGCTCGCCGAGGAGAGTCCGATCGAGGCGCTCGACACCGAATTGAAGAGCAGCGGAGGAAAAAGCACATAGAAGACGAGCTTTTCGGCCTTATCCCAAAAGGCACGCGGATAGTCGAGCTTTCTCGCGAGGAAAAGCCCCAAAAGAATGACGAGGAAGTCAGGGAGTATCAGAAGAACGCTTTCCATGGCGCGTGCGCTTCCCAATGCGTTGACGGTGTTGATCGGTCGGTCCTGCGGGTGCAAGGATCCTACGCTCGGTCTTCTTTCGATGTGTTCTTCATTAGACTTCCTTATGATTTTTCGTAATGAATAATGATGGAAGCGCAAAGTGAAGAAGGAGCTGCGTACGGACGGCAAGAGAGGCGGGGCACCGATCGCGGTTGAGGCGCGCGAACAAGGTCAAGCGGCGAAGGCACCCGCACGACCCATTCGATCGTACGGCGACCTGCGTGCGCTGCAGCCCGCGCATCTCGCTGTTTTCAGTCAGGCTGTGCGCGCCGGGACGTTTTCGGAGACTGCGAAGGTGCTCGGTCTCACGCAGTCGGCCGTCTCGCAAACGATCGAACGACTCGAGGCGCAGCTCGGACTTACGCTTTTCGATCGAACAAGCCGGCCGGCGGAACTCACTTCCCAAGGTCGCGAGGTCTTTAAGCTTGCTGTCGGTCTGCTTGAAGAGGCGGAGCGCTTTCTCGAGGCCGTTGAAGGCTTGCGCGCGGGCGAAGTGCGCTCGCTTCGCTTCGGCATCACGGAAGTGGCGGGCAGCTACGCATCGGCTGCGCTCGAAGCGGCGCTTATTCCGCGCGTGGACGCCTTTGAGGCTTCGGGCGGCCTCATTCCGAAAGTGCTCGACGACTTTGGCAAAGGGCGTCTGGACGTCGTGGTGGCCCCCGACATTCCGGCGGACCGCCGGCTGATCGCGTTCGAACTCATGTGCGAGGACTATCTCATCGTGTGTCCGAAGGCCGCTGCCGCGAAAGACTTTCTGCCTGTCGAGGTTTTGCTCGAGCGGCTGCGGCTCCCCTTTGTGTCCTATCGGCACGAGTCGCTCGACTGGTGCCGTTCGCAAGGCATGCTGCGCATGCTCGGGGTGGCGCCGCACGACGCGATCTCGCTCGAAAACACCCAAGCCGTGGCAAGCGCCGTGTCGGCCGGGTTCGGCTGGACGATTTTGCCGCCCACGAGCCTCTGGTGCGTGCGGCATGCGCTCGATCGCGTTTCCGTACACTCGATCGGTGCCGTTTCGATCGAAAAAACGCTTTGGGCAGCTGCCGGCGCGCAGCGCTTTCGAGCGCTTGCCCTGGAAGCGGCTCGGGTGTTTCGGACGCGCTTTGAGACCGATTGGCTTCCCGAACTCTTGGCGAGAAAGCCCGAGCTCGGGCGTTTCGTGCGCGCGAGTGCACTGCCGCTTCCCGCTGCCTGATGCCGAACCTGTAACAGGCCGAGACTTTTTGGGGAGCGAGTCGACGGCATAGGCCGTGCGGCAAGCGAGTAAGATAAACGGCCTCCGGCGGACGTTCGGCGGCTCGAGCGCTCGCACACCAACAAGAACACACATGCGGCAGCTCGTCGGAAAGCGACGGCGCGCCGTCCTCGGAAGGAGAAAGCGTACGCCATGTCGCGTCCCATTTATGCCGAAATCGATCTCAATGCCCTGAAGCACAATCTCGCTCGCATTCGCGAATGCGCCGCCGGGCGCGACGTCTGGGCAGTTGTCAAGGCCAATGCCTACGGGCACGGACTTGAAAATGCCGTGAAGGCTTTTGCCGATGCCGACGGGCTCGCCACGATCGACCTCTGCGACGCTGAACGGGCTCGCAATGCCGGCTGGACGCGGCGCATTCTTCTTCTCGAAGGGTTTTTCGACGCCTCCGACATCGAACCGCTGCAGCGCCTCAAGGTCGAAACGATCATTCATTCGCCCTGGCAGATTGAGATTTTGCGCCGCGCCAAGCTCGAAGACGTTCGCTGCCACATCAAGGTCAATTCCGGCATGAACCGCCTGGGGTTCCTCCCCGTTGAAGTCAATACCGTCTACGACCAGCTCACGGCCATCAAGGGTGTGCGCGTCATGGGAGTCGTAACGCACTTTGCCAATGCCGAACCCTCCTACTCGGCGCAGAAGCCCGCTTCGGTCGAAAAGCAGCTGAGCCGCATGGGACGGCTCGCTCACAGCGCGACCGCAGCCTGCATGGCCAATTCCGCCGGCATTCTTTTTCACCCGGAAGTGGGCGGCTGCGCCGTGCGCGGCGGGATTGCCCTTTACGGCGTGAGTCCCGACAGCCACATTTCCTCCGAAGAGCTCGGCATCGTTCCGGCGATGAGTCTCAAGGCGAAAATCATCGCGATTCAGGAAATCGCGGCCGGCGAAGCCGTGGGCTACGGTTCGCGCTGGATCGCCAAGCGTCCTTCGCGCATCGCGGTTGTCGCCTGCGGCTACGCCGACGGCTATCCTCGGTCGATGCCCGACGGCGCCCCTGTCTGGGTTGAAGGGCAGATCGCGCCGCTTGCGGGGGCTGTCTCGATGGACATGCTCGAAATCGACGTCACGGACATCCCGAAGGCCGCGCTTGGCTCCGAGGTGGAGCTCTGGGGGAAGAATCTTTCGGTCAACAAAGTGGCTGCCGCCTGCGGCACGATCGGCTACGAGCTCCTTTGCGCGCTTGCGCGACGCGTACCCGTGCGCGTGAACGAAAGCGAGGCAGACCGGACGAGCGAGCACGCCGATGGCTAAGCGAGACCGCGTCGAATTCGTCTGCTCCGAGTGCGGCGGTACGACCGCCAAGTGGCACGGGCAGTGTCCGCACTGCAAGGCGTGGAATACGTTGCAGGAATTCAAGGTGACGACAAAGGGCGCCGCCTCCCGCTACTCGAGCGACGCGCGCGATGTCCGTTCGTCGCGCGGCTTTGTCGACACGACCGGCGCCGTGCAGAACCTAGCCGAGGTAAGCATCGAGGAAGCGCCGCGCATCGTTACGGGGCTCTCGGAATTCGACCGAGTCATGGGCGGCGGTCTCGTGCGCGGGGGCGTGGCGCTCATTGGCGGCGATCCAGGGATCGGCAAGTCGACGCTTCTCATTCAGGTCATGGCGCGGCTCGTCGCGCTCGGTATTCCGTCGCTATACGTCTCGGGCGAAGAGAGCGCCTCGCAGATTGCGCTGCGCGCGCAGCGCCTGCAGTTGCCGCTTGAAGGTATGCGGCTCATGAGCGAAATCGAACTCGAACATATCGAAGCCGTCATCATCAAAGAAAAGCCCGCCTTCGTCGTGATCGACTCGATTCAGACGCTTTTTTCTGGAGAGCTCGACAGTGCGCCGGGCTCCGTTTCACAAGTGCGGGAGTGCGCGGCGCGCTTGACGCGTATCGCCAAGACCTACGGCGTCACGCTCTTTTTCGTCGGGCACGTCACCAAAGAGGGTGCGCTTGCCGGCCCCCGCATTCTCGAACACATCGTCGACACGGTGCTTTATTTCGAGGGTGACACGCACTCGAACTTCCGACTCGTGCGCGCCTTCAAGAATCGCTTCGGCGCCGTGAACGAGCTCGGCGTCTTTGCGATGACCGATCACGGGTTGCGCGGTGTGACGAATCCTTCGGCGATCTTTCTCTCCGAATACAAATCCAATATTCCGGGCTCGACCGTGCTCGTGACGCAGGAAGGTACGCGTCCGATTCTTGTCGAAGTGCAGGCGCTCGTCGATCAGTCGCATCTGCCGACGCCAAGGCGTCTGTCGGTTGGCGTCGATACGCAGCGCCTTGCAATGCTTCTCGCGGTGCTTCACCGTCACGCGGGCGTCGCGCTCTTTGATCAGGATGTTTTCGTCAATGCCGTTGGCGGCGTGAAGATCTCCGAAACGGCAGCCGATCTCGCGGTTCTCGTGGCGATTCATTCAAGCTTTCGCAACAAGCCCCTTTCGCCCGGACTTGTCGTCTTCGGCGAAGTGGGGCTCGCCGGCGAAATCCGTCCCGCGCCAAGAGGGCAGGAGCGTCTTCGAGAGGCGGCCAAACTTGGTTTCTCGCGCGCCGTGATTCCGCGCGCCAATGCGCCCAAACAGCCGATTGACGGTCTTGAAATCGTCGCTGTCGACCGCTTGTCGGACGCGCTTGCCGCCGTCATCCGGTAGTAAAAAAGGTACGCAAAAGGCGCTCGAAGGCCGCTTAGAATGGATAACACCTCTGTCGGAGCGGCTTACCCGACGCGAAGCGTACCGTTCGCTCCGATCCGATTTTTTCTTTTTCGAAGGAATTTCGAAATGACCACGTTAACGAAGCTTCTCCCGCCGGGTGCTGCGCCCGCGAAGATCATCCTCGAGCGAGCCGGCGGCCTCGTGCTTACTTCTGCCGAGCGCGCCGAGTGCCCCAAGACGATCACCACCGCTGCCGGTGAAGTGAGCGTTGCGGTCGAAGAAATGCGCCCGCTCGAAGTGGGCGATGTCTTTGTAGACGATGCGGGTGCTTTCTGGGTCGTACAGCCTGCCGTCGAACAGATTCTGCATGTGACGGGCGATATCGATGTGATGCGTGAAGCCGTTGCGGCGCTCATCAACCGCGGCGTGCGCGTCGCGCAGGCGCCCGACGGGTTCGCCGTGTTGCCGCTGCCGAATCTTGCGCAGATGCTCGGTATGGTGGGGCTCACCGTGACCCCTGTCGAAGCGCCTTTCGATCCGATTCAGTTTGTTGAATCGGGCTGCGGCTGCGGCCATCACGGCGGCGGCTGCGGTTGCGGCCACCACCATCATCATGATCACGAGTGCGGCTGTGGCCATCATCACGATCATGAAGGCGAATGCGGCTGCGGTCACCATCATCACCACGACCACGAAGGCGAGTGCTGCTGCGGCGATCACGGCGATGAACACAAGCACGAACACGGTGAAGGCTGCTGCTGCGGGCACGATCACGCGCATTCGCATGAAGGCGAATGCGGCTGCGGTCATCATCACCACGACCACGAAGGCGAGTGCTGCTGCGGCGGTCACGGCGATGAACACAAGCACGAACACGGTGAAGGCTGCTGCTGCGGGCACGATCACGCGCATTCGCATGAAGGCGAATGCGGCTGCGGTCATCATCACCACGACCACGAAGGCGAGTGCTGCTGCGGCGGTCATGGCGATGAACACAAGCATGAACACGGTGAAGGTTGCTGCTGCGGGCACGATCACGCGCATTCGCACGAAAGTGAATGCGGCTGCGGTCACCATCACCGCGACCATGAAGGCGAGTGCTGCTGCGGCCACGGTCATGAACACGACCACGAGGACGGTGAAGGCTGCTGCTGCGGTCGTCATGCGCAAGAGGCTGACGGCACGCAGAAGAAGACCGAATAAATCGCCAAGCACGATATGTGAAAGCGGCGCGGCAAGTGCTGCGCCGCCTTCCCGCGTTGGTAGCGCCGCCTGAGGCGTGTGCCCGACGCTCTTAAAAAGAAAGGCACGTTCTCTCGGCGTAACGCCGAAAGCAAACGTGCCTTTTTCGCTTCTGTCTCGAGGAGCAGCTCGCTCGCCGTGAAGCCGTTGTCTGTGGTGCGCGAGGCCGGATTTGAACCGGCACGCCGTGAAGCGTCAGGACCTAAACCTGGTGCGTCTACCAATTTCGCCACTCGCGCAGGAGTGGCGCATTGTAGCGGAAAAGTGCCGTGTTGCCCCGTCAAGCGGACAAAAAAAGTGAATTTTTGTCTGCTTGAGTGCGATCAAAGCGAGATTTTAGTTTCGAGTGACCTCTTCTTGCGTTTTCGCTTCCTCGCCGCTTTCGCGCAGCCAGAGCGTGCGGCGCTGCGTGTTGTATTCGCCCCAAGTGATGCGGCCCGCCAAAAGTGCTTTTTGGAGGTTCTCGATCAGGGGGTCGACCTCTCGGCGCGACGCCTCTGCCTGCTCAATGAGGTCGGGCTGTCCCGTCGAGATCATGAAGCTGCGCATCTCTTCGCTCAGCGTATGCGTGAGATCGAAAACGTCCTGAGCGGCCTTTTTCTGTGCGGCGGTGATTTTGGTGCGGTCGCGCATCATGACGTCCGTAATGCCGGCGGGCAGGCAGGCCGTTTTGGCAAAGTAGGGCTTGTACTTGGGGGAGACGCAAGCGGCGCGCATGCGCTCGCCAATGCGTTCGACCTCTGCGTTGAAGCGTTGCTCTTCTGTACTCGCCGCATGCGTGTCGTGTGAAAGACCGGTCTCGGGGGCGTTCGTGCGATCGCCCACGGCGCAGGCGCCGAGCAGGACAACGGCCGTCGAGATCAAAATCGAGCGGGTAAACAAAGTGCGATGACGAGTGAGAAGCATGCGGAGAAAACAGTGCGAAAAACGGTTCTGGCAAACAAAAATTTTCCAAGCCGAGCGCAAGTTTAGCGAAAACAGGCAATGCGCATCGGCGGGCTTCTTCGTTATAATGCGAAGCTTCGAATTCGGCTTTGGCATTCCGAGCGCTTTGCGCTTCGGGGGCAAAGCGAAGAAAAAGGACAGATTTTCAGACGGGCGGCTCGATCTCGAATCGGCAGCCGCTCGCTTTCCGGCGCCTCGCACGGGAAGCATGTTTCCACCGCTATCGAGCACGCTTTCGGCTTTAAGCGCGTCAATTGACGGCTGATCCCGAAGAGGCTCGATTTTTTTGCAAAGAACTCGAAATGACCGAAGAAAAGATCGAACAGACCCAGGAACAGGCTGTTGAACAGACGCAGGCCGAAGCGGCCTCGCCCGTCGTCGAAACGAACGCCGCCGTCAACCCGCTCGAGCACTCGCTCGAACTCAAGGTGGCTGCTGCCGACGTGGAAAAGCTTGCCGAACAGCACCTCAAGCGCTACGCCAAGAACGCCCGTATGCCCGGCTTCCGTCGCGGCCACGTTCCGATGAACCGAGTTCGCATGATGTACGGCGCCGAAGCCTTCAATGAAGCCGTCAATGAACTCGTCGGCCGCGCTTGGGTTGAAGCCGCCCGCGAATCCAAGCAGCAGATCGTCGGCGCTCCCTCGATCGATGCCGTTCCGACCGAAGACAAGGAATTCATGACCTTCAAGGCCAAGTTCGAAGTCATGCCCGAAATCCAGAAGGTCGACTTCACGACGCTCAGCCTCAAGCGCTACGGCTGCAAGGTTGACGAAGCCGCCGTCGAAAAGACGATCGAAGTGATGCGCAAGCAGCGCGTCACCTTCAACGTTGAAGAAGGCCGTGCCGCTCAGGACGAAGACCGCGTCACGCTCAACTTCAAGGGCATGAAGGAAGGCGTCGCCTTTGAAGGCGGCACCGCCGAAGACTACGCCTTCGTTCTCGGTCAGGGCCGCATGCTCCCCGAATTCGAAGACGCCGTTCGCGGCATGAAGGCCGGCGAAAAGAAGACCTTCCCGCTCACGTTCCCGGAAGACTACGGTCACAAGGACCTCAACGGTGCTTCCGTTGAGTTCGACGTGGAAGTCCTCAAGGTCGAAGCGCCGACCTATCCGGAACTCAACGATGAATTTGCCGAAAGCCTCGGCATCGAAGGCGTTGAAAAGATGCGCGAAGAAGTCAAGCTCAACCTCGAGCGTGAAGTCGCCGCCCGCATCGAAAACAAGAACAAGGCCGAAATCTTCGAACTCCTCAACAACACGCTCACCTACGCCGTGCCGCAGGTGCTCGTTGAAGACCAGGCCCGCAGCGTTGCCAACGCCTACGTGCAGCAGTTCGTTGCCCGCGGCGCCAAGGCCGACGCCTTCAAGGATCTGCCGATCGACGTCTTCAAGCCCGAAGCTGAAAAGCAGGTTCGTCTCGGTCTCTTCGTCGACAACCTGATCGCCGAAGAAAAGCTCGCCCCGACGAACGAACAGATGCAGAAGATGGCCGAAACGCTCGCGGCTGCTTACGAAGAGCCCGCTGAAGTCGTCAAGCACATCCTCAACGACCAGGCCTCCCGCGCCAACCTCGTTGCCCGCATTCGCGAAGAAAACGTTGCCGAATTCATCCTCGGCAAGGCCCAGACCGAAGACGTCGAAGTCGAATTCGACAAGGTCATGTCCGGCCAGTTCTAATTCGGACGCCTTGTGCCGCAGGCGCGAATTCCGCTGAGAATTTCGCTGCGGCACGCGGGTGCACCGGCTTAGTGCCGTGCGCATCCGTTAAAGAATGCGATCGCAAGCGCCTGCTCGAGCCTAGCGGCTTGGCAGGCGTTTCGGTTTCTTGCGGGCGCGAATCGTGCAGGCGTGCGCGTCTTTGGTCATAATGCTTCGACCGAAAAACCGAAAGAGCACGGATGAAGCCGCCGGCTTTGCCCGGCGCCGCTGCCGCGCCAAATAAAGAAGAAACAACATGTCTTTAGTGCCCATCGTTATTGAAAGTTCCGGTCGCGGCGAACGCAGCTTCGACATTTACTCGAGACTCTTGCGCGATCGAATTGTTTTTCTCAATTCGGAAGTGAACGACCAGACGGCTTCGCTCATCGTCGCGCAGCTGCTCTTCCTTGAAAGCGAAGATCCCGACAAGGACATCTCGCTATACATCAACAGCCCGGGCGGCTCGGTGTCGGCCGGCATGGCGATCTACGACACGATGCAGTTCATCCGACCGAATGTGAGCACGATCTGCATGGGCATGGCCGCCTCCATGGGTGCCTTCCTGCTTGCGGGCGGCGCCAAGGGCAAGCGCTTTGCGCTGCCGCATTCGCGCATCATGATTCATCAGCCGCTCGGCGGCGCCGAGGGTCAGGCAAGCGACGTGGAAATTCGTGCGCGCCAGCTCACGCTCATCAAGCGTCAGATGAACGAAATGATGGCGGGCTTTACCGGCCGCAGCTACGAAGAACTCGTCCGTGATACGGATCGCGACAACTTCATGAGCGCGCAGGAAGCGCTTGAGTACGGTCTGATCGACCGCGTGCTCGTTAGCCGCGACGAGGCCGCTGCGAAGTAAAGCGCTGCCGCATCATTGAGATGCCCGAAGCCCTAGCCGGGGCAGAGCCCCTCGGCTAGGTCGAAGAAGATTGGAATGTTTATGAATTCAAAACGCTACTGCGCCTTTTGCGGGCGCCCGGAATCCGACTGCAAGGCGCTCTTTCAGGGTTTAAACGGCGAGCTCCTCTGCGACGAATGCATTCGAGCGATGGCCGCCGACCTTGACGGCAACCCCGATGCCGCGCCCGCCGACGCGAATGCGCCGCAGGCGCAGGCTGAAAAGCCGCTGCCGACGCCTAAGGAGCTCTACGAGCTTCTTGACGGCTACGTGATCGGTCAGGAGCGCGCCAAGCGTACGCTTTCCGTGGCGGTCTACAACCACTACAAACGTCTCAGAAGCCGTGATGCCAAGAAGGACGAAGCAGCGAGCGCCGTCGAACTGCAGAAGTCGAACGTTCTTCTGATCGGGCCGACGGGCTCAGGCAAAACGCTGCTCGCGCAGACGCTCGCGCGCGGTCTTGACGTGCCTTTCGCGATCGCCGATGCGACGACTTTGACCGAAGCCGGCTATGTGGGCGAAGACGTTGAAAATATCGTCGCCAAGCTCGTTCAGGCAGCCGACGGCGATATCGAACGCGCACAGCGCGGGATCATCTACCTTGATGAAATCGACAAGATCGCCCGCAAGTCGGAGAATCCCTCCATTACGCGCGACGTTTCCGGCGAAGGCGTGCAGCAGGCGCTCTTGAAGCTCGTTGAAGGAACGATCGCCTCGATGCCCGTCAAGGGCGGCCGCAAGAACCCCGGCAAGCCCATGATGGAAGTCGACACTTCGCAGATTCTTTTCATCTGCGGCGGCGCTTTCGACGGGATGGAGCGCATCGTGCGCCATCGCACCGAGAAGAGCGAAATCGGCTTCAACGGTACGGTTGTCGGCAAGAGCGATGCGGATCTGACGCGTCTATTCAGTCAGATTGAGCCCGCCGACCTCGTCAAGTACGGCCTCATTCCCGAACTTGTCGGTCGCTTGCCTGTCATCGCCGTGCTCGAAGAGCTCGACGAGAAGGCGCTCATCGAGATTCTGACCAAGCCCAAGAACGCGATCGTGCGTCAGTACCAGGCGCTTTTCGGCATGGAAGACGTCGAACTCGAATTCACCGAAGACGCGCTCAAGGCCGTTGCCAAGCGCGCCATCGAACGCAAGACCGGCGCGCGCGGCCTGCGCTCGATCATGGAAGACGTGCTTCTCGATACGATGTTCGAAATTCCGAGCGAAAAGGACGTCGAAAAGGTGATCGTGACGGCTGCCGCAGTCGAAAAGACCGGGCCGCTCGAAATCGTCCGCAAAGCCTGAGCGGGCGGCTGCGCCTCAAGGGCTGCACCCGAAGCGGGGGCTGTATGCCGCGCCGATTCGGCGAAGTAGGCAAAAACGTGCGCTAAATCGGCAGGAACGGCTTGAAACACACGGGATAGCCCCCATATAAGGGTTACTGACGTAATTTTTTTTGGATATTGAGCTTTGACCAACGAGAACACTCTTGCGAACAGCAATGCGCCGGAACTGGCCGGTCCTTACCCGGTCATTCCGCTTCGCGACATGGTTGTCGGGCCGCACGCCATGACGACCATCTTCATGTCGCGCCCGATGTCCGTTAAGGCCGCAGAGGCGTCGCTGCAGAGTTTCGGCGGACGGATCATCCTCGTGACGCAGCGCGATAAGTCCGTTGACGATCCGAAGCCCGAAGACTTTTGGGATGTAGGCGTCGTGGGCGAAATCGACCAGCTCCTGCGCCTGCCCGACGGCTCGGTGAAGGCGCTTATGCATGGCACGGATCGTTGCCGCGTGAGCACCTTTGACCGCACGGGCATCTACTACAAAGCCTCTGCCGAGATTCTCAAGACCGAACCGTGCGAAGCGGGTGACCTCGAAGCGTATCGCCGCACGCTGATGCGTACCCTTGAGGACTACGCGCAGAACGTCAAGAAGATGTCGCTCGAGCACCTCAAGCCCATCCGCGCCGAGCGCGATGCGGTTAAGGCCTGCGACATCGCCGCCTCCGTTGTGCCCCTCTCGACGGAAGAGCGCATTCGCTTCGTCGGCTCGACGAAGCCGAACGAACGCTTTGAGATTCTGATCGAAGCGCTCGAGCGCGAGCTCCAGAGCGGTCAGATCGAAAAGCGCATTCAGATGCGCGTCAAGGGCCAGATGGAGAAGAATCAGCGCGAGTACTACCTCAATGAGCAGATGAAGGCCATCCGCAAGGAATTGGGCCTTGACGGCGAAGGGGAAGGTGAAGACGACGAGATCGCCGCGCTTGAAAAGAAGGTGAAGGAAGCCAAGATGCCCAAGGCGGCCGAGGAGGCGGCCTTGACGGAATTGAAGCGCCTTCGCATGATGCCCTCGGCAAGTTCGGAAGCTGCGGTTGTTCGCAGCTACGTCGACACGCTGCTCGACATTCCCTGGACGAAGAAGAGCCGCGTCAACCAGAACATCGCTCGCGCCCGCAAAGTGCTCGACGAGGATCACTGGGGCCTCGAAAAGGTGAAGGAGCGCATCCTTGAATACCTCGCCGTGCAAAAGCGCGTCGGCAAGGTGAAGTCGCCAATCCTCTGCCTTGTCGGTGGACCGGGCGTCGGCAAGACCTCGCTCGGCCGCTCGATCGCTCGAGCGACGAACCGCGAGTACGTGCGCATGGCTCTGGGCGGCGTTTCCGACGAGGCGGAAATCCGCGGTCATCGCCGCACCTACGTGGGCGCCATGCCCGGGCAGGTGATCAAGCACCTCGTGAAGGCCGGCGTTCGCAATCCGCTCTTCCTTTTGGACGAAATCGACAAAATCGGTTCGAACGTTCGCGGAGACCCTGCCGCGGCGCTCCTTGAGGTGCTCGACCCCGAGCAGAACAACGCGTTCGAAGACCATTACGTCGAGTGCGAGTATGACCTCTCGGACGTGCTCTTCATCGCCACGTCGAACAGCTACAACATCCCGCCCGCGCTTCTCGACCGCATGGAAGTCATTTCGCTTTCTGGCTACACCGAGGACGAAAAGGTGCACATTGCCGAACGCCACCTCGTGCCCAAGCAGATGCGCGCCAACGGCGTCAAGGACAACGAAGTCACCGTGACCGAAGGGGCTGTTCGCGAAATCATTCGCTACTACACGCGTGAAGCCGGCGTTCGCGGCCTCGAGCGCTCGATCGGCAAGATTCTGCGAAAGATCGTGCTTACCGAGCTCGAAGAGAACGAAAAGGGCAAGCCTGAGCTGCCTGTCGTTGTGACGGAAAAGAACGTCGACAAGTACCTCGGCGTTCGCCGCTACAGCATCACGGTTGCGCAGCGCGAGCCGCAGGTCGGCATCGTCAACGGGTTGTCGTGGTCCGAAGTGGGCGGCGACATCCTCACGATTGAAGCGGTCGCCTTCCCGGGTAAGGGGCAGGTTCTGCGCACGGGCATGCTCGGCGATGTGATGAAGGAAAGCGTGGAAGCGGCCCGTTCGGTTGTTCGCGCCCGTGCTTCGCAGCTCGGCCTCAAGTCCGACGTCTTCTCGACGACGGACTGGCACATTCATTTCCCCGAAGGCGCCATCCCGAAGGACGGCCCGTCTGCCGGTGCGGCCATCGTTACGGCCATGGTCTCCGCGCTCACGCAGATTCCGGTTCGTTCCGACGTCGCGATGACGGGGGAAATCACGCTGCGCGGCGAAGTGCTTGCAATCGGCGGTCTCAAGGAAAAGCTCCTTGCGGCGCTTCGCGGGAACGTTCGCACGGTTCTCATTCCCGAAGAGAACATGAAGGACCTCACCGAAATCGGCGAGGACACGCTCAAGGGACTGGAAATCGTACCCGTTCGCAAGATCGAGGAGGTGCTCGAGCGCGCGCTTGTGCGCCAGCCCGTCGCGCTTGAAGCCTCGGCAGCGATCGAAGGCAAGGATGCCATGACGCTCGTTCCGCCCGCCATGCAGACGGCGAATCGCTCGAGTGAGGCGCTTGCGCCCACAGCGAGCTGAAGCAGCGCTGTGCGCTTCATTGCACCTTGAATTTGAGCCCGAGTCGCGAAAAGCGAATCGGGCTCAAATTTTCTTGCATTACTGCGCATTCTTCTGATAAAATCCACTCTCTTGCGTTGCTTCGTTCAAGGGCGAGTGCGCATCAGGGGTGATTAGCTCAGTTGGTAGAGCACCGCCTTTACACGGCGAGGGTCGGGAGTTCGAGTCTCTCATCACCCACCAAAATTCAAAAAATTCAACAAGTTATCGCTAAAATGCGTTTGCGTGTTGAGTCGTCGTGCCCCTGCAGTACTTACTGTCGGGGCTTTTTATTTAGTTGTTTTTGAAGTCGCGCCGAAGCAATTGACAGACGCCCGAGCCGCAGACGCTCGAGCTGGTGAGTGCGCTCGAAATAGCGTCGAGTATCCTTGTTTACGGAGCCTGACGCTGCAATTGAAAAGAAAATTCAATTTTTTTTTCACAAAGGTCTTGATTTCTTCGACGACATCCGTATAATTCGCCTTCTGCCGCCGAATATGACGGACGGCGGAACCCGCTTCCGAGCGGGTTGCTTCAAGCGATAAGCGGAGTGGTAGTTCAGTTGGTTAGAATACCGGCCTGTCACGCCGGGGGTCGCGGGTTCGAGTCCCGTCCACTCCGCCAGTTTCTTGAAGCGAAGGGTGAATAAAAAAAGTTCTTGCAAATTTTCAGAACTTCTGTATAATTCACCCTCTAGGCTGAAACGCCTGACTCTTCGTGGAGTGGTAGTTCAGTTGGTTAGAATACCGGCCTGTCACGCCGGGGGTCGCGGGTTCGAGTCCCGTCCACTCCGCCAACTGCTTGATGAGCGAAAGATCGTCAACTGAAGCGTCGGGAAGTTCGGTAGAATTCGAACCTGGTTTAAGCCTTGACAGTTTGTGCTAAGCGCGGAGTGGTAGTTCAGTTGGTTAGAATACCGGCCTGTCACGCCGGGGGTCGCGGGTTCGAGTCCCGTCCACTCCGCCAACTGCTTGATGAGCGAAAGATCGTCAACTGAAGCGTCGGGAAGTTCGGTAGAATTCGAACCTGGTTTAAGCCTTGACAGTTTGTGCTAAGCGCGGAGTGGTAGTTCAGTTGGTTAGAATACCGGCCTGTCACGCCGGGGGTCGCGGGTTCGAGTCCCGTCCACTCCGCCAGAGATTTTTGAGAAAGGCGAACCGTGCGGTTCGCCTTTTTCTTTATCTGTCGGCAGAATCTGTTGAAGAATTACAAGACTTGCAATCACATGCTTCTTTCGCTTCGCAGGGCGAAAGGGCGTCGAGGAAAGGAACGCACATGCTTCAGGCATTCCGCGAGCACAAGCGTTGGCTGATGTTCATCGCCATGGTGCTGATCATCCCGAGTTTCGTTGTTACCGGGATCTATTCCTACAACCGAATGATCGACTCGTCCGACAACGCCATCGTCAAGGTCGGCGAAGTGGCGATCACGCCGGAAATGTTCGACAACGCCAAGCGCCAGCAGCTTGAGCGGCTGCGTCAGCAATTGGGCGACGCTTTCCGCGCCAACATGCTCGAAAACGAACAGGCCCGCGAAGACATCCTGCGCATGCTGATGGACGATGCGGCCGTTACGCAGACGATTGCGAAAAACTACATCGCCGTAAGCGAAGCCGACGCGATTGCGCTCATCAAGAGCGCCGAAGGCCTGATGCAGAACGGAAAGTTCTCGCCCGAACTCTATGCTCAGTTCCTGCAGTCGCAAGGCAAGAGCGACCAGCAGTTTGTTGCCGAAGTCCAGCGCGATCTCGCCAAGGAAGCGCTTGTGGCGGGTGTCGCTGCTACCTATCCCGTGCCCAAGGCGATCGTGCAGCAGATGCATGAAATCCTGACCGAGGAGCGCCTCGTGCGCACGTACATCGTCAACGCCACCGATTATGTCGATCAGATGACGGTGACGGACGAAGAAGCCAAGGCCTACTACGACGCCAACAAGCAGTCGTTCCTCTCGCCCGAGCACGTTAAGGCGCAGTACGTTGTTCTTTCCCCCGAGAATTTCCGCAACGTCAATGTGAACCCCGACGACCTGAAGGCCTATTACGAACAGAACAAGAACCGCTGGACGACGCCCGAGCAGCGCCGTGCGAGCCACATCCTGATCGAATTCGGCAACGACAAGGCGGCTTCGCGGAAGAAGGCCGAGGAACTCATGGCCGAAGCCAAGGCTGATCCGACGAAGTTCGCCGAACTCGCCGAAAAGAACTCGGCCGACCCGGGCAGCGCCGCTGCGGGCGGCGACCTTTCCTACTTCGGCCGCGGCATGATGACCAAGCCTTTTGAAGATGCGGTCTTCGCCGCCAAGAAGGGCGACATCGTCGGTCCGATTGAAACGGAGTTCGGCTACCACATCATTTACGTCACCGACGTTCAGGAAAGCGCCGTCAAGCCCTATGAAGCCGTGAAGACCGAGATCGAGCGCGAATACGTCGAACAGATGTCGATCCGCCTCTTCTCGGAAAAGGCCGAAGAGTTCACGAACATCGTTTACGAACAGGCCGACACGCTTGAGCCCGCCGCTGAGAAGTTCGGCCTCAAGCTTGAAACGGTCGACTTCGTTACGCGCGAAGGCGTCAAGGATCCCGAACTGCGCAGCATCATCAACGACCAGGTCGTTGAAGCGCTCTTCGGCTCCGAGTGCCTCAAGGAAAAGCAGAACTCGTCCGCGATGGAAGTTCGCGCCAATACGCTCGTAGCGGCCCGCGTGCTCGACTATCAGCCGACGCACGAAGAACCGTTCGAAAAAGTTCGCGCCAGCATCATCGAAACGCTCAAGCTCCAGAAGGCTACGGCCAAGGCGCTTGAAGTCGGTCAGGCCAAGCTCGCCGAAGTTCGCGAATCGAAGAATCTGGACGGCTTCTCGGCCGAAACCTGGGTGTCGCGCCGCGATCCCAAGGGCCAGCCCGAAGCACTCGTGAATGCCGAAGTGAGCCATCCGGACACCAAGTTGCCCGCCTACATCGGCAAGCAGGTCGATGGCGGCGCCTACATCATCAGCTACATCTCCGAAGCGAAGAAGCATCCTGCTCACGAGCAGGAGCTCGCCGGTCTGCAGCGTGAGCTCACCTCGATCTACGGCGAAGCCGATCGCATGGGCTACCTCGAAGCGCTTGAAAAGGCGCTCGGCGTTGAAGTGCTCAAGCCTAACTTCACGAAGGATGCTGAAAAAGAAGAAGCGCCTCTCTAAAGCGTTGCGCCTTCTTTGAAGTCCAACGGGACCGCAAAAACGTGCCGATGAGGTACGTTCGAGCGGTCCCGATTTTTTTCTCTGCTCTACCGGCGGCCGCACTCATGCGCTTTGTGGTCGGTTGCGCGTACAAAAAGAGCGCGAATGCCGCAAGGGGCATCCGCGCTCGAAAAGTCTTTGTCAATCAGGCTTGGGGCTTGTCGGTTCTTAGCGCTCGCGCATTGCTACGAGCCGGTCGAACGCTTCACGCAGATCGTGCTTGACGAGCGTCGTACGGCTTTCGTAAAGCGCGCGGTAGCGCTTCGAGAGCTCGGCATCGGGCGCGTAGCGGCCGTTCTCTTCAATAACGCGCGCGAGTGCCGCCTTCACGTCGTTGATGCTTCCCGTTGCCCAGGCGCCGAACACGCAGTTCGTGAGCACGGCGCCCCCTGCATTGCGGTATCGGATCACTTCGGCGTCGAGCATATTGGCCTTGATCTGATTCCAGAGCTCGTCGCGGCTGCCGCCTTCGGTGACGGTGATTCGGTTGAGCGGCACACCGGCGCCGCGGTACTGGTCGGCGACCCCCATGTAGTCGTAGCCGATGCCTTCGAGCACTGCACGCCACATGACGTACTGGTCGTCGTCCATCGTCATGTTGAGGAAGCACCCGCTCGCGTTTTTCTCGTCGCCGGAGCCGCCGGTGAGGTACGGCAAAAAGAGCACGCCGTTGGAGCCCGCAGGTACTTTCGCCGCGCCTTCGCTCAGCTGCCCGTAGTAGGCGCTTTCGCCCGGCTTCAAGGCCACGTTGTCCTTGAACCAGCGCAGCGCGAGTCCGCCCGTACGGACCGTGCCCCAGTAGAAATAGGTATCCGGAAGCGTGCCCGAATTGAAGATGAGGCCCATGCCGGGTTTGGAGAGCTCGGGGATGATGCCGTTCGTCGATACGCAGAACATCGCGCAGGTACCCGCAACATCGACGCCTTGGCCGGCTTCGAAGACGCCCGAACCGAGCATCGACTGCATCGTGTCGCCGGCGCCCGCAAGTATCGGCGTGCCGGCGGCAAGGCCCGTCTTTTCGGCAAAAGCGTCGCAAAGGCCGCCCACAATATCCCAGGGCTTGAGAATGCGGGGCATGTATTTTTCGTCGATGCCGAGAATGTCGAGCTGCGCTTTGGACCAGCGCTTTGCCTTGACGTCAAAGCCGAGCCCCCAGCCCGACATCGCGCCCCAGTCGATGAACGCGTCTTCGGCCTTGAGGCCTGCGAGATTCATGAGGATGTAGGGGGCGTTATGCACAAACTTCACCCCTTTTTCGACGAAAGCGGGCGAATTCTTGAGGAACCAGCGCGCAAACATAGCCGGGAACATGGGCGAAGCTTCAGGGTTGCCGGTTTCGCGGCCCCAGATGTCGAGCTTTTGGGCGTTGAGCGCTTCAACGTCCGGCATCGTGCGGCTGTCGAGGTAGTTGATGTACGGGGTGATCGGACGGGCATTTTCGTCGATACCGACGATGCCGCAGATGATGCCGTCGCCCATGATAGCGGCGACTTCTGCCGGGTCGCGTCCGAGCGAGCGCAGATCCTCGACGACAAGACGCATGCATTCGACGCAATTGTCGAGATAGTTGTCGACGTCCATCTGCACCCAGCCCGGCTGCGGATAATCGATTTGGGTCGGCAGCGCATGCGAGGCGACCAAAGAGAAGTTTTCGTCGTAGACGGCAACCTTCACGCTTTGCGTGCCGGCGTCAAAACCCATGTAGAGCTTGCCCATTTTGTCCGTTACCTTTTTGTTCTGTAGTGGTCGGTGGTGAAGAAAAAAAATTTTACCCCTGCGGAGTATTTTCAAGAAACGGAAATTTTTAGCCGACTTGCGGCGCACGCGCAGCACGCTGCGTCGTGTGCCCGAACAAAGTTCGAATGACGGCGTCGAGCGAAGCGGCTGATACAATGCCTCGCATTGATTTTTTTAGGGTTAGGCGTACCGGCAGTGCAGAGAGAAGACCGGACGCCCGCTCGCGCGTGCGCGCGTCTTTCGCCTTTGGGCAGAGCGTTCGTGCGGGCAGAACAATTCGCGCGCGGCGCGAATTCATGTGCGGTTTAAACAGATGGCAGTGAAATCGAACAAGGCAGACAGTTACGGCGTCAATTCCATTCGGGTGCTCAAGGGTCTCGAGCCTGTCAAGCAGCGTCCGGGTATGTACACACTTACGGACAATCCGCTGCACATCATTCAGGAAGTGATCGACAACGCGAGCGACGAAGTGCTTGCGGGTTTCGGTACGCGCATCAGCGTCACGGTCGAGGAGGACGGCGCCATCACCGTCGAAGACAACGGCCGAGGGATCCCGACGGGACTGCACCCCGAGGAACAGGTCCCCGTTGTCGAACTCGTCTTTACGCGCTTGCATGCGGGCGGCAAATTCGCCAAGTCCGACGGCTCGGGACCGTACTCTTTTGCGGGTGGGCTCCACGGTGTGGGCGTTTCGGTGACGAACGCGCTTTCGACGCACCTCGTCGTTACCGTTTGGCGCGACGGTGAAGAGTCGACGATCGGTTTTCGCGACGGCTTTGTCGCAGAGCCGCTTTCGGTTCGCAAAAGTCCGCGCCCAAAGTCGCAGACCGGCACGCGCGTTCGCGTGTATCCGGACCCGAAGTATTTCGACAGCGCCGAAATTCCCGAAGCCTCTCTCGTGCGGCTCCTGCGCTCGAAGGCCGTGTTGCTGCCGGGATGCGAAGTCGACTATCGAAACGTCAAGCGCGGCGTTGAGGAGCACTGGAAGTACGAGGGCGGCCTCAAGGAATATCTGATGACGGAGCTTAAGGCCGATCCCCTCATCGAACCCTTCGAGGCTTCGGGCTATGCCGACGACGATTTTGAAGGTTACGCCAAGGGCGAGGGCGCGAGCTGGGTCGTCGCTTGGACGACCGAAGGGCCGCTCACGCGTGAGAGCTACGTGAACCTCATTCCGACGCCGCAGGGCGGCACGCACGAATCGGGTTTGAAGGATGGGCTCTTTCAGGCGATGCGTGCCTTCATGGATGCGCACGGCCTGCAGACCAAGGGCGTGAAAGTGCTCGCCGAAGACGTTTTCGGGCGCGCGAACTTCATCCTTTCGACCAAAGCGCTCGATCCGCAGTTCCAGGGACAGACGAAGGAAAAGCTTACGAGCCGCGACACGCTCAAGCTCGTCAGCAGCTTCGTGCGCGCGCAGTTCGAGTTCTGGCTCAACGACCACCTCGAAGAAGGTAAGAAGCTTGCCGAACACATCATCAGTGTGGCGCAGTCACGCCAGCGTCAGGCGGCCAAGTACGAGAAGAAGAAAACATCGAGCGTCGCGGTGCTGCCCGGCAAGCTCACCGACTGCGAAACCGACGACATTTCCCGCAACGAGCTCTTCATCGTCGAAGGCGACTCGGCGGGCGGCTCCGCGAAAATGGGGCGCGACAAGGAGTTTCAGGCGGTGCTGCCTTTGCGAGGCAAGATTCTGAACACTTGGGAAGTGGGCGCCGACGAGCTTTTCCGCTCGGATACGATTCACGACATTGCGCTTGCAATCGGCGTGGATCCCCATCACAAAGAGGGTGATCCGGATCTCAAGGGGCTGCGCTACGGCAAGATCTGCATTCTTTCGGACGCGGACGTCGACGGCTCACACATTCAGGTGCTGCTTTTGACGCTCTTTTTCAAGCACTTTCCGAAACTCATCGAGCTCGGCCACGTGTACGTCGCAATGCCGCCGCTCTTTCGCGTCGATGTGCCGAAGAAGGGCCGCAAGGCCGAGCGCAAGCTCTACTGCCTTGACGATCGCGAGCTGCAGCGCACGCTCGATTCGCTGCGTAAGGAAGGCTTTGAAGATCAGCAGCTCAAGATTTCGCGCTTCAAGGGCTTGGGTGAAATGAAGGCCGAGCAGCTTGCCGAAACGACGCTTAATCCCGATACCCGGCGTCTTCTGCCCGTCACTTTCGGCAGCGTCGCCGAAGCGGCCACGCAGTCGATCATGAATCTTCTGATGGCTGCCAACGAGTCGAACGGGCGGCGTCTTTGGATGGAAGCCTACGGCAATCGGGTTGAAGCGGACGTCTAAAGAAAAGAACAAAAAATGGCAAAGATGAGCAGAACGAAAAAGAAGGCGGGACTCGCCGACGGGCCGAGCCTTTTCGACAACATGGACGCGGTCGAGGGTTTTGAGACGCTCGGCGAGACGGATCTCAAGGGCGGCATCGGCCTCGTGTACGAAGATGAGGCGGCCGTCGTGGTGCCCGAGGACTCGGAGGACGAACGTACGGACGCGAACGAGCGACCGACCTCCGCGCAGAGCGCGGCTGAAGCGGCCGATACCTCTCGGGACGACGCTGAAGATGCGCTCGATCCAGAGGACGAAGACTTGGGCGGCAATGGCGACGAGGGTGACGGCAGCGACTCGAGCGATCCGAAGAGCGACTCGGCCATGTCGCTTGCCATGACGGGCGACTCCGAAGAGGACGGCGCGCTCGTGCTTGCCCGCTACGCCTCGCAGGCCTATCTCGAGTACGCGATGTCGGTTGTCAAGAGCCGCGCATTGCCTGAAGTTTCCGACGGGCAGAAGCCCGTGCAGCGCCGCATTCTTGTCGATATGGACCGCATGGGCATTCGCTGGGACGCCAAGAACGTGAAGTCGGCGCGTGTCGTCGGCGACGTGCTCGGTAAGTACCACCCGCACGGCGACCAGTCCGTCTACGATGCGCTCGTTCGCATGGCGCAGGATTTCTCCATGCGCTACCCGCTCATTGCGGGCGAAGGCAACTTCGGTTCGCGCGACGGCGACTCGCAGGCGGCGATGCGTTATACGGAAACGCGTCTGATGCCGATTGCCAAGCTCCTTTTGGACGAGCTCGATCAGGGGGCTGTTGAATTCGTACCCAATTACGACGGCAATTTCATGGAACCCGTCGAGCTCCCCGCAAAGCTGCCCTTCGTTCTTTTGAACGGGGCTTCCGGGATCGCCGTCGGTATGGCTACGGAAATTCCCTCGCACAATTTGCGCGAAGTGGCCGCGGCAGCGGTGCTGCTTCTTGAAAAGCCCGAGGCGACGCTTGACGAGGTGATGCAGGTGCTTCCCGCACCCGACTTCCCCTGCGGCGCGCAGATTATCTCGTCGCGCCGGGAGATTCGCGATATCTATGCGAGCGGCCGCGGCAAGCTGCGCGTTCGTGCGCGCTACCACTTCGAGGAACTCGCGCGCGGTCAGTGGCAGCTTGTCGTTGACGAACTGCCTCCTGCAGCCTCTTCAAAGATCATTCTCGACCGCATCGAAGCGATTACGAATCCGAAAGTCAAAAAGGACAAGAAGTCGCTTTCTGCCAAGCAGCAGCAGGCCAAGGCCGCGATGCTTGCGCTTCTTGACCGCGTGCGCGACGAGTCGGGCGGCGGTGTTCCCGTTCGCCTCGTTTTCGAGCCGAAGTCAAGCCGCACGAACCGCGACGAATTCGTGAGCATGCTCCTCTCGCAGACGGAACTCGAGTCGAACGTGCCCGTCAACCTCGTCATGCTCGGCATCGACGGCAAGCCCTGCCAGAAGACGCTCCTCGAGATTCTCGGCGAGTGGCTCACATTCCGCATCGAAACGGTGCGCCGCCGCTCGAAGTCGCGTCTCGATAAGGTACTCGACCGCATTCACGTGCTCGAAGGGCGCCAGCTAGTGCTGCTCAATATCGATCGCGTAATCGAAATCATCCGAACGAGCGACGAACCCAAGACCGCGCTCATCGCCGAATTCGGCCTCACGGACCGCCAGGCGGAGGATATTCTCGAAATTCGCCTGCGCCAACTCGCTCGACTCGCCGCGATCGCGATCGAAAAGGAATTGGCCGAGCTCGGCAAGGAGCGCGCGCAGCTCGAGCGCGTACTCGGCAATGAAGGTGCTTTGAAGCGTCTGGTCGCCAAAGAGATCAACGAAGCCGCGAAAGCCTTCGGCGACGATCGCCGCACGCTCGTTGAAGAAGCGCAGACGGCTACGCACGAACAGACGGTGGCCGACGAACCCGTAACGGTCGTCATTTCGAAGAAGGGCTTCCTGCGTGCAAGAACGGGGCACGGCCACGACTGTACGCTCATGAATTTCAAGATGGGCGACGGCTTCGATCGCGCGATCGAGTGCCGCACCGTCGACAGCCTCACCGTTATCGACAACGCCGGGCGTGTCTATAGCATTGCGGTGTCGAATCTTCCCGGGGCAAGAGGCGACGGGTTGCCGCTCTCGTCCTTTATCGAAATGGAAAAGGGCGCCGAACCCGTGGCTTATCTTGCCGGCCCGAGCAACACGGATGTCGTTTTTGCAACGACCGACGGCATGGGGCTCGTGGCTTCGTTCGGCGACCTCGGTACGCGCCTGAAGGCCGGGCGCAGTTTCGTGAAGGTCTCCGAGGGTGAAACGCTCTCGCACGTACTCGTGGTCGGTCCGAATAAGACGAAGCTCGCCTGCCTTTCGAGCGGCGGACGTCTCCTTATTTTCGGCATTGATGAAATCCGCCGGCTCGCTTCGGGCGGCAAGGGCGTCACGCTCATGCAGCTCGATGCGGGTGAGAAGCTTCTTGACGCGGTCGTGATCGATGACCGCGGGGTGATCGTGAAGGGCACGGGCCGAGGCGGCAAGGCGCGCGAAGCGCTTGTGAGCCGCCGCAGCTTTGCCGAGCATACCTTTAAGCGCGCCCGAAAGGGACGCGTTCTTGACGTGTCCTGGAAGGCCGAGCGTCTTGAGGCGCTTCCCGATGTGCCGGAGGGCGACTCGGACGGCAGTGCGAAGAACGGCGGCCTCGTGATCGAAGTGGTTGACGAGAATACGCCGACGCTGCTCTAAAGGGGAAGCGGCGCTGCGCCCTAGCCCGCAGCGCCGCCGTCTCTGCGCGACGACCGATTGACGAGGAGGCGGTGCGGCCTCTTGCGGCTTTCAAGCAAAGCCGCAAGAGGCGCCGCGCCGAAGCAACAATGATGAAATTTTTCAAAAGCCTTTCGGCCCGGCTGCTCTTTTTGACGCTCATGTGGGTGAGCTTCATCGTCTGCTCGGTCGGCTACACGATGTATCTGAACTGGCAGCTCGAGGCGAGCGCGGCGGGACGCTTTACGGCAGCCGAAATCCGCTACAACCTCTTCAGACTCTCCCTTTTCACGCTGCCCAATTACAGCGACAAAGAGTTCGATACGGAATTGGCTGCCGTGGGCAAGAACTTCGATCGCCTCAAGACGGGCGATCCCTGGCTGCCGCTCAGGGTGCCGGAAACGGCGGAAATTCAGGAGCAGCTCAACCGCTTGGTCTATCAGTGGGAGCGCGATCTGCGCCCGCTCTTTGAGCAGGCAAGAGAAAAGTCGCAGCCCGTTCGCCTCACGCGCCTCTCCGAATACGGCGAAGAAATCTCCACTTTCTCCAATCAGATCGAGCAGTATCGCAGCTCATACCTGTGGCAGCTGCGCTACCTGCAGATTCTTCTTATCGTCCTTGCGATCGGGAGTCTCTTCACCATCATCGCGCTCCTTCTCAGGTGGGTGATTCGCCCGCTAGACCGGCTCGGCGAAGGCATCAACCGACTCTCTGGGGGCGACCTCGCAGCGCGTGTCGTGGTGCCCCAGACTGAGGACGAGTTCTGCCGCATTACGACGGGATTCAATCGCATGGCCGATCGACTCGAGGACCTCTACAACAACCTTGAGCAAAAAGTGGCCGAAAAGACGGCGGTGGTCGAAGAAAAGAACCGCCACCTCGCGCAGCTGTACGAAATGACCGCTTTCTTCTCGCGGCAGCGCACCTTTGATGAAGTGACGGAAGGCTTTGTCGAGCGCATCGTCGGCTATACCGATGCCGACGGCGCAGCAATCACGCTTTGCGACACGAAGCGCGAGCGCAGCACCGTCGTTGCTTCGTGCGGGCTGCCCGCCGAACTTCTGAAGCGCCTCACGACCGAAAATATCGAAGGGCGACTTTGCGAGCGCGTGCTCTCGAAGAACTATCCGCTCTGCGTGCATCTTGATCGGGAAGAGTCGGGACTCTCGAAGCTTTTGACGAGTTCGGGTTATGTGACCGCCTACTGCTTCCAGATCCGCAGTGCTATGGGCGACATCGGCATCTATACGCTCCTATTCCGCAAGGATCCGCAACTCTCGAGCCAGACGGTACAGCTGCTTGAGAGCATCTCCACGCATTTGGGGACGGCCATCGAAAACACGCGTCTGATCGAAAGGGATCGTCAGTTCGCAGTCATTCAGGAGCGTCAACTTCTCGCGCAGGGACTGCACGATTCGATCGCGCAGGCGCTCTCGTTTCTCAATCTCCAGGTGCAGCTTCTTGACGAAGGAATCAAGCAGAAGGACGACGAACTGCGCGACGAATCGCTCTCGGCCATTCGAACGGGTGTGCAGGAATGCTACGAGGATGTTCGCGAACTCCTTCTCAACTTCCGCGAACGTCTGCACAAAGAGGGCTTCATTGACGGCGTGAAAACCGTGATCGACCGCTTTGAGGGGCAGTCGCACGTTTCGGTGCGTCTGCAGACGAGTGGCCCCGGGGCCGAGCTCACTGAGCGGCAGAAACTTCAGGTGATTTTCATTATTCAGGAAGCGCTCTCGAATGTTCGCAAGCACGCACAGGCCGAACACGTTGAAGTGCGCGTTGAAAACGACGACGACCTGACGGTGGAAATCATTGACGACGGCATCGGGATCGACGAGAGGGTGGTTGAAGCCCGACGCGGACAGCACGTGGGGCTCTCCATCATGGCCGAACGCGCGTCGCGTATCGGCGCGAACGTGAGCGTCGAGCGTGCGAGCCCGATCGGCGGCACACGCGTGAAGCTTGTGTTGCCCGCCTCCGCGCGTCGTCCCCATTGATACAGAAAGAGGCCCCTATGATCGATCGCACGCATCGTGCCGCTATTTTGCCGATTGCCGTTCTTTGGGCGCTCGGGATCGCAGGCGGCGCAGTTTCAAACGCTCTCGCAGCAGCGCCCGTCGGCCCGCAGTCGGTTGCAATCGGGCAGACGACACAAGCGCAGACAGTCGAAGAGAACATGACGCCGCTTGAAAAAGCCCGCGCAGCAGTGGCAGCCTATCGGGCGCAGGCGGTCTATGACGAACTGACGAGCGTTTTTGAAGTGCGTGCTGAGCAGCAGCCCGGCAATCGAAACGGGATTGTGCTCACGGGGGCCGTGAGCGACAAGGCGTTCCTCTCGGGGCTGATCCCGGAATTGCTTCGCGTGAACATTGCGCCTGCAAACACTATTCGGGTCCTTCCCGAAAAAGCGCCGCTCAAGAACCTCTTTTGGGCGCTGGTGAAGTCGCCGTCCATTCTGCTCGTTCGCCCCGAATTCGGCAGCATTCTGCACGCGCCGACCGTGGACGAGTCGATGCGGCACTTGGGCTTTGAGGTGATGGGAACGCCGCTACGCGTACTCGCACGAAACGAATCGGGCGACATGCGGCTTGTGCAGGCCCCTGACGGGCGCATTGGCTGGACGCCGACAGACGGTCTCTTTCTCGGTACGGACACGTCGCTCATGGCTTGGAACCGACGAGCACGCGTTTTCGTCTCGTCTTCAGAGGCCGAGATCGAAGCCGAGGCCCCTGAAGCTGTTGCCTCCCGTAAGTCCATCGGTTTGACGGCGCCCGAGCCCGTTTATTCAAAAAAGATCCGCCTCTATGAGGGCACCGTACTTGCACTTGATCCGACGCTCGACCAAATCCAAGATGCCGGCGGTGAAGCGGCTGCTTCAAAGGCTGTGGGCGAATCGCTCAACCTGCGAGACATGCGCGGCAAAGGACTGCGTCTGCCCGACGGACGTGCCGCTCGGTTGGTGTCCGGCGATCTGACGCCTTTAGGCGACTTTGAGCTCCAGGCGGAGGCATTCCGCAGAGAGACGCCCGCTAAGGCGCTTGGAGCGGCGGCGTCACATGCCGAAAAGATTGTCGGCCGACAGATGAGTGACGCCGATCTCTTGAGAGCGGCCTTTGCGTCGATCGACCTGGTGCTGCCTGCGACGCTCGAGCGCACGGCCTACCTCGGAGCGCCGCTATCGGGCGGCAAAAACTTTAAGGAGCTCCGTGCGGGCGACATGCTCTTTTTCGGCGAGCCCGCCGGGGCGCGGCAAGGAGGCGGCAAAGCAGGCACGTCGCCCTCGATTGAGGCTGCCGGTCTCTATATCGGTAACGGCCGCTACGTGGGTGTTGAAGCTCGGAAGGGCGGGCGTGCCGAGGATGCTTCGTCGAGCGCGCCGCGCGTCGTCGTTAAGAAGCTTTCGGCCAAAGAAAGGGAGAAGAGGCATTTTCTTTGGGCCGTTCGTTTGGCTCCCGACGATCTGCGCAATCCCTGCGTACTTGCTAAGCGTTCGCACCCGTTCTTTCAAGCGCCTCCCGACATACTGAAGCCGTGCAGACTTCGGAATCAGTGACGCAAAGACATAAAACTTCGGAAATTGCGTATTTTGTAGAACTATCCTTGACAGATTTCGAACGGGTAGGCAGAATACGCAACCTCGCCGCTCGCTGGAGCGGTCGAGATCAAGCGCAAAACGACGGGTTTTAAAAATTCTTCGAAATTGCTCTTGACAAACAGAATCGATTTCGATATGATTTCAATTCTGCGCTGAACGAAATGTTCAGCAGTTCTTTAAAAATTCGATTCAACGAACCG
>NZ_JACJJC010000060.1 GCF_016899755.1 Sutterella massiliensis
AGATGTGTATAAGAGACAGATATTCGTCCGAAGCGTCCGACAAGAAGTCGACCGCGCACGAAAAGGCGGATCGGGAGAGCAAAGGCGACCGCTCCTCGATTTCAGACCGTTTGCGTGCAAACCGAGAGAAGCATGCGGGCGAGCGCGTGAAGTCCGACGGCACGATCGAAGGCAATCCCTTCGCATACGACACGACAACCGCTGCGGCGGGCGATCGACCGGGCAGCAGCACGCGCGCGCAGAGCGCTCCGAAGAAGGCGCCGCTTCGCATTTCCGTTGTGAGCGAATCGCGCAAGGAGGAGCCCGCACCGACAACAAAGGCGAAAACCGCGCCCGAAGACGCCGTGGCGTACATCCCCGCAGGTTCCATCATCACGGGGACGATCATCACGGGCGGCGACTTTCCGACGGGGCGCGGCTCCTATGAAAACCCCACGCCCACGCTCATCCGCATTCAGAAGGAAGCGATTCTGCCCAACAAGTTCACCTCCGACATCCGCGAGTGCTTCCTGCTCGTGGGCGGCCGCGGCGAACTTTCGAGCGAGCGCGCGAAGCTGCGCGGCGAGGTTCTCTCCTGCGTTCGTCGCGACGGCGCCGTGATCGAAACGAAGCTCAACTCTTACGTCGTGGGCGAAGACGGCAAGGAAGGCGTGAAGGGCCGTCTCGTTTCGAAGCAGGGCCAGATGATCGCGAGAACGCTTGTCGCGGGTTTCGCTTCCGGCATGGCCGAAGCCTTTGACTACGACGCGGTACCCGTCATTCAGACCGACTCCATCTCGAACAACACGCTCTACCAGCAGAACTGGTCGAGCGACGCGGCCAAAGGCGGCCTTGCCAAGGGTGCGTCCGCCGCGCTCGAGCGCGTGGCCGACTTCTACATGGATCTGGCCGAGCAAATGGTTCCGGTGGTCGAAATCAATGCGGGCCGCCAGGTCGACGTCATCGTCATCAACGGTACGCGCCTCAAGGTCACGACCGAACCGATCGTGAAGCCCGCTGCGGCCAAGTAAGCAACAAATAGGGAAACATAGCGATGAATCTGCAAAGAATCCGACGCATTGCTTCGGCAGTCGCCGCGGCGGTCTGTGCTGCCGCACTTTCCGGGTGTTCCGCACTCAACACGGGGGAAGAGGCGTTCTCCTGTTCCGGGATGCCGGGGTCGATTTACTGCGCATCCGCCCGAGACGTGTACGAGGCGACGAACAACGGCGTCGTACCGACGCCCATGAAGAAGGGCGACGCCTACAACGAGGACTGCGAAGACTGCGTGAAGGCAGAAGATGTCAATCCCGAGCTGGCCTCGAGCGGAGAAGATGCGGCTGCGAAGGACGGCGAAGCGGAGGATGCCGACCGAGCGGCGGCTCGTGCAAAGAGCGCCGAGCGCAGGACGCTTGCCTTCACGGACGACGAACTCGTCAACAACTACGACACGCCCGCACTTCCCGACAAGCCCGTTCCGATCAGAACGCCCTCGCAGGTGATGCGCATCTGGGTGGCACCGTACGTCGACACCAACGGCGACCTTCAGGCGCCGGGTTTTGTCTACACGGAAATCGAGCCGCGCCGTTGGGTCATGAAGACCGAGACGGACGACGGC
>NZ_JACJJC010000062.1 GCF_016899755.1 Sutterella massiliensis
CTATCTCCTCAACAACATTCTCGAAAACAATCCTCGCGGCGCACGTGCCACGTGGAATAACCCGGTTGGCGGTGCGCTCCAGTGGAGCGGCTCGCCCGAAATCGGCGTAATCGACACGCATGGGGACCTCCGCTGGTACCTCAAGGCCGACACCATCTTCGACATCAATTCGATCGAATGGGGCGGCACGATGATGGGCTTCCGTCAAAACAAAGACGGTGCGCTCACCTGGGGCTACGGCCAGCGCTACGTCAAGTACGACCTGATGGGCCGCAAGGTCTTCAACCGCCTGCTGCCGGAAGGCTATGACGATTTCAGCCATTCGCTTGATCCGATGCAGAACGGCAACTATCTGATCCGCGTTTCGGATGCCGATTATCTGCGTCCTGACGGCAAGCGCGTCCGTACGATCCGCGACGTCATCATCGAAGTCGATCCCGACGGTCAGGTGGTTGATGAATGGAACCTCAACAACATCCTCGATCCGTATCGCTCCGACGTGATCAAGACCCTCGACCAGGGCGCTGTGTGCCTGAACATCGACGTGAACAAGGCTGGCGTCACGATGTCTGCGGACGAACTCGCAGAGCTCGACAAGTCCGACAAGTTCGGCGACATCCTCGGTACCGGTGCCGGCCGCAACTGGGCTCACGTAAACTCCGTCGACTACGATCCGACCGACGACTCCATCATCATCTCCTCGCGCCATCAGTCCGCGATCTTCAAGATCGGCCGCGACAAGAAGGTGAAGTGGATCATCGGCTCGCATCAGGGCTGGAAGGGCGACTTCAAGACGAAGCTCCTTACGCCGGTCGACAAGAACGGGAAGCCGCTGAAGTGCGACGAGAACTACAACACCTGCGAAGGCGGCTTCGACTGGACCTGGACGCAGCACACCGCATGGCGCATCGACTCGAAGTCCAAGGCGGGCGAAGTTTATTTGACGGTCTTCGACAACGGCGACGGCCGCGGCATGGAACAGCCTGCGCTCCCGAGCGAAAAGTACACTCGCCTCGTGGTCTACAAGGTTGACGAAGCCAACATGACGATCCAGCAGGTTTGGGAATACGGCACGGGCAAGAACGAAATCTACAGTCCGGTCACCGGTCTCTGCGAATACCATGACGACAAGGATTCGATTGTCGGCTACTTCTCGACCGCCGGCATGACGGTGAGCAAGGGTATTGCAGTTCCTTCGCCGTACGTCACCGAATTCGAATGGGGCGCCAAGGAGCCGTCCGTGAAGATTCACCTCCTCAACACATTCGGCTATCAGGCGATGCCGATCGACTTGGCGAAAGCCTTCGGCGACGCGAAGTAACGAGCATCGCCGTTCGGACCGCTCGTCGAGCGGTTCGAAACAAGCGATCTGCGCCGCCTCTCTCCTTGCGGCGCAATCGCTGATACCGACGCACCGGCCGATTGAATTGCGCCCCCAAGGGCCTGCTCTCTCCGGCGACGTTCAATCGGCACATGCGAAACCCCATACGCAGATGTTGGCTTTGAAGCAGTTCCTTCGTAGGAGGATCTCTTCGAGCTCGGCGTCTCCATACCTTCGTTCGAAGATCTTCGAGCGATTTCGAGACATAAAATGAAACCCTCGATCGAAGCGGCCGCCGCTTCGCTTCTCTCGCTTTCTCTTTGCAC
>NZ_JACJJC010000063.1 GCF_016899755.1 Sutterella massiliensis
CTCGCCGAGATAGTTGACGGGGGCGGGATTCTTGCCGAAAAGCGACGCATAGAGCACGGCGCCGTATAGGTACGAGCCCGCGGCGGACGGATGGCTCTTGTCGGGCTGATACATCTCGAGGTCGGGCTTCGCCTTGATGGCTTCCATAAAAGCGAGACCCACCGGAATCACGCGCATCTGCGCTTTGTTGCCGATGCGGATCGTATTGTCTGCAAGCTTTTCGATATCGGCCGGCTTGTCTTTTCTCGGCCACGTCATGACGAGGAGCGGGGTGCTCCCGGCTTTGCGGACGGCATCGGCCTGAGCGACAGCGTACTTTTCAAAGAACGGAAGGCGCTTGGCGGACGTTGCGCCAGCTGAATTCTCCTGCAGCAGAACGATGTCGAACATCGGGTGCTTGAGTTCGCCCTTGTCGTTCACATCGGCGTAAGGATCCTGTTCGTGGGGCTTCAGGTAAAAGTCGATGTCGTGGAAGGAAAGAGAGCCGGAACTGATTGTGAGGAGCCGCGTCTTCATCCCGAGCTTCGGCGTAGATGCGCGCATCATGCCGCGCAGATACGTATGCACGCCGCAGTTGTAAAACGAGTAGGAATTGCCGATGAGGAGCGCCACTTCGGGCACTTTTTCAAGTCGGTCCGTGAATTCGGGCTTCACGGTGTTGTCGAGCGCCTGTGCGCCGTTCATAAGAAACGCGCCTGCGAGCAGCGCCGCGAGCGCTGCGGATTTGATGCTTCGCATTTGATTGCCTTCTTGCTAACCGAAAGTCTTCGTATCTCGCTGCTTGTCGGCCGGTCCGCGCTTTGCATGATCGCCGCGGACCGGGGAGCCGGAAACCGGTTTTTAGAACCGGTGACGCATGCCGAAAATGAACGAACGCGTGTTTTCGTTCGTGCCTTCATCGGACTTGCTCATGAGCGAGCCGTCACGCGCAATCTGGTCGGAATCCGTCCAGTTTTTCGCGTGCACGTAGGCGGCGCCCGCATAGAGGTCCGTGCGCTTCGAGAGCGGATAGAGGTAGCCGATGCCGAGCTGCCAGCCTTCCACGTCGTCGCTGTTCTTATGGCGCAGCGAACCGTCGGTGCGGAAGGTGTTGTAGTCGCGATCGCCCTTCACATAGCCGCCTGCTGTCTTGAGCGTACCGCCCCAGAGATCGATGTTCGCGCCGAGAAGAACGGCGTGCGTGTCGTAGCCCGTGCTGTTCTTTTCGCGGTCGGTGCCCGTGACGGAACCTTTCACGCTGCTCGAGATCTTGCCGACGCGCGTGACGCCGTCGCCGTACTGGTAGGCGACAAAGAGCTTCACGGGACCGAAGTCGTACGTACCGCCGAGGTTGACGGTGGTGTAGTCGTCGCCAATGAACGCTGAGGTATCGGAAGCATTCTTCGTGAACATGCGGTCGACAACGAGAACGGCCATGAAAGGACCTTTCTTGTACGTTGCACCGAGCGCGGCATAACGGTCCTTGCGGCTGCTCTGCACACCGTCGTCGCCCGCAATGCCGTTAGAAACCTGCGCGTAGAAGTTGAAGCCCGCAAGCTTCGGCGATTCATAACGAAGCGTGTTGTCGACACGGGTTCCGACGGCGCCCGAG
>NZ_JACJJC010000064.1 GCF_016899755.1 Sutterella massiliensis
CATTCGTGCGCGAAAGGCAGTGATTGCGGCGACGGGCGGCTTTGCTGCCAATGCCAAAATGTGCGGGCTTCATGATCCGCGTCTAGAGCATCTAGGTACCTCCAATCTCCCGAGTGCAACCGGCGAAGTTCTTAAGTACATGATCAATCTCGGCGCCGAAACGGTCGGGATGGATTACATCCAGTGCGTGATCAACCGCCCGAGCGACATGAAGAAATACTACCCGATGAGCATTTTCGTCGACTACTTCATTTTCGTGAATTGGGAAGGCAAGCGCTTCATCTCCGAAGACGCGCCGCGCGATCAGCTCTGCGACGCGTTCCTGAAGCAGACGAAGGAACAGGCCTTTTCCATCATGGATGCGAAGGGCTTCGAAGTTCACTGTACGCAGGGCCGAGTGGGCGATTTGCTTCAGTCCGGCGTAGATGCGGGCGAGATTGTCAAGGCCGATACGATCGAAGCGTTGGCCGACAAAATGGGCGTGCCGAGGGACGCCGTGAAGCAGAGCGTTGATGCCTACAACGCGAGCGTTGAAAGCAAGAAAGATGCGCTTGGCCGCGACGCATCGATGCTCACCCGAAAGATCGAGGCGGCTCCCTTCTACGCAACCCGATTTGCCATGGCGCGCCACCACACGATGGGCGGTGTTCTGATCAACGCACGGGCACAGGTCATCGATCGCGACGGCGAGGTTATTCCTGGCCTTTACGCCGCCGGCGAAGTGACGGGCGGCGTTCACGGCAACAACCGAGTGGGCGGCAACGGCATCGCCGACGCATTCACGTTCGGTCTGATTGCCGGGCGCAATGCGGTCAAGTAACCCTCAGCCGATAAACGTGATGCGGCCCTCGACTAAGTCTCGCGTGCCGCATCGCATCCAAAAAGTTTTTGATCATGAACCTCAATTCCAAGCTTCTGTTTTCGCTTATCTCAAGCGTTGTTTTCGGATCAGCCGCAGCGGGGGAAGTCACGATTTACGGTCTGCTCGACCAAGGCGTGCAGTATCTCCATAAGGACTATGACTTCAAGAACACGAACGCGCAGTCCTACACTTCCGACAGCTTTGCCATGACCGGCAGCCTCTTCTCAGGCTCGAGAGTGGGGCTCAGGGGTTATGAAGAACTCCAAGGGAACACGAAGGTCGGCTTCGTTCTTGAAAACGGCCTCAACGTGGACGACGGTTCTTTCTCCATGGGCGACGGAAAAATTTTCGGGCGTGAAGCCGCTCTCTACGTGGAGGGCAATTACGGGCGTCTCGCGATGGGCCGATTCTGCTCAATCGGCGGCATCTACGGGTCGTACGCCATTTTCCACCCGATTGCCGACAACTTCTGGGGCGGCTGGAGTACCTATTCGGGAACCGTCACGCGACATTCGCAGAATTACAGCCGAATGGACAACGCTTTGACTTACGTGTCGCCTCAGCTCGGACCCGTCAAGCTTTACGCTCAGTATTCATTCAACATCAACGGGCAGGAAGACAGTGATTGGTCGCGCAACAATCGGTACGGCGCCTGTCTCTTATACACATCT
>NZ_JACJJC010000065.1 GCF_016899755.1 Sutterella massiliensis
CCCGGCCCTTTTGATGCACTCTGACACGCCGTCAAGAATCGCCCGGCTTGTAAGCGTTGCGCCGCCGATCGCATCAATGCCGATCGACTGCGTCTCGACAATTGCAGGCGGCAGCTTTTCAATCGCCACCGAGCCGAGACCGGCCGTTTCCTTGTTTGCCCCGATGACGACTTTTTCGATGCGATCGGCCGAGAAAGTCACGCTGACCGGAACCGGCGCGCGCATGCCCTGAAGCGCCGCTTCGTATGTGCCGGGCGTAAACGCATTTGCGGATGCTGCACAGCCCAAGAAACCGGCTGCCAAAAGCACCTGTAGGACAGTATTGAACTTCATCAGTTTCACTCCTTCTGACAGCGTCTGAATGACACTTTTCAGATCGAGTGTCGGAGTTCGCCCTACTCGGGTAGGCTGTGCTGAATCAAATGAATGTTCGCTTTTCTTCGTAATCCCGTACCTTCTCGATCGAGATCGAATAACACTCTTCGAGCTCTCGACAGAAAGACGCCGCTGCGCCAGACTTTCGAGAATCGAAAGCCTCTTCTTTGTCGACCGTTTTCGGAAATGGCCTTCATCACGACGTTTTTCCGGTTGGCCCGGCGCGCCGCAGCCGCGAACCGTAATGGATGGGCTTTATCGTCTCTCCTCCCGTGCATTCTTGTCTGTACTGTTTCGTTCACGGCCGGCCCCGTACACGCCGAACCCGAGTCCTCGCCGCGAGAAGTTGTCCGAATCGGCTTTCTGGCTTTTGACGGCGAAACGACGTACATAGACCGCAACGACGAAATGCTCGTTGTCACGGAGCGGTACCTGAAGGAAGCGATTCCCGAGTGCAGCTTCGACATCCGCCGCTACGGCAACGAAGAGCTGCTCGCGCTGGTAGAAAGCGGCGAACTCGACCTCTTCCTCACTTCCTCGGGCGCCGCTTATACGACAAAAGGCGCCGTACCGTTCGCAACGCTTATTACGGAAGAAGCGCATGATCCGAATTACGGCGTAGCCGGTGTCTTCATCGTCAAAAAGGATTCCCCAATACGTCGTCTCGAAGACGCCAGAGGCGCATCCGCTGTCGGTACAGGGCCACAAAAATTCATGAACTGGCAGGTTGCCGTCGGAGAAATTGCCCGACTCGGCTACGATCCGGAAAACTTCTTTTCGTCGATCCGTTTTGTGGGATCCGATCTTGCAGCTGTCCCGCGACTTGTTGCAGAAGGTGCAGCCGATGTCGGCGTTATGCGCGCCTGCACGCTCGAACCGATGCTGGTAAACGACCGCAGGCTCCATGACTCTCTTCGCGTTCTTGATCCGGCGCCCGAAGACGGACTGCGATGTCTGCATTCAAGTGCTCTTTATCCGGACTGGACGTTTGCCGCAGTGCCGGGCGCACCGCCCCCGATCGTCAAGCGCGTCGCCCAAGCGCTTTTCAACATGGATCCGGATCAAAACGGCGGTTACGGTTGGTCAATAGCTACCAAAGCCAATTCCGTTGACGAACTCTTTCGACTTCTCAAAATCGGTCCTTACGAACACCTTCGCGTTCCTACTTTCGCCGGCTTTCTTGAGATAGCCAAGCCTTATC
>NZ_JACJJC010000066.1 GCF_016899755.1 Sutterella massiliensis
GAATGCCTTCTTTGAAAGTTTGCCGATTGCTGGCGTCGGCGGCACCATGCGCCGATGAGGATTGCCCGGGGTGCGGGCGCGCTTGAAGACGGGTACACTCGCCTCGACACGAGCGCTCGCGGGTTATCTCGAGCACCCGTCCGGAAAGCTGCTTTCGGTCTATGCATCCGTCACCGGCCCCAGTGCCATGCCGGGCGCCACGGCCTTTCTTGACGGTGTTCTGCTTTGGGCGACGCACTTAAAACTGTAAAAGAGCGATATAGATCGGGCCGAAGATTCGGGCGGTGAGAATGCAAAAGTCGGAGCCTTACACCGGTACCGCGTCCGCCCGAACAATGTCGGTAAGCTCAAGCTTTTCGGTGATATTCGCAAGCGTACTTACACAGTGAAGCAGCAATGGAATTGGCGCACGAGCTGGGTGTAAAGTACGTTTTCAAACGTTCGACCGGCACTTCGAGCAGCAGGCTTCCGGAGCCTCACGATCTTCATGTCGTAAATCGCGGTCTTGGATCACCTGCGTTCCTCAAAGGAGCCTCGTATCTCCGGCTCGAACTCAACGACTCAAGCGTGCGCCTGGCGTTCTTCGACCCGGTTGTGGCGCAATTCACGGTACGTCAATCGGTCGCATCCGCCTTTGCGGTTAAATGGAACCCAAGGCGGTGAAGCGCTTCCTAAATGTTTTCTAGGCTGACTCGCTTGAGTCACAGGTCGACATACCGCTGTGCATGAGCAGGCGAAATGTCCAGCATTTTGGCGAGCGACTGCAGATTCATGCCTTTGTCGACCATACAGTTCCAGAGTGAAATCTTGGCCTGAATGTATAGCGGAACGTAAAGGCGTTCCTCTCCCGGTAAGGGATCGGACGGAAGAGGAATGCGTTTCTTTTCATGCCGATAATTCGTTTATAGAACATACGGTTACGAAGGCCGCTATCTCCTCCTTGAGTTCTTCAAGAGTGTCAAAGGCAGTGGCGAGCTCAGGGATGTCACGGCTGAAGGCCCTTCTTTTGGGCAATTTCGATCGGATAAAACATCAGTAATTCTCCTTGAGGTGATACTTTGGCCCCGACGTTCAGTCTTCCTGCCGGAGCGAGCATCGAGCACTAATTTGACCGATGGAGAAACGGAAGGTGGCACACGGAATGACAAAGGGCGCATCGCCGAGCTGTTGAGCCGTCTCTTGATCGACGAAACGTCGCTCGGTTTTGTCAATGAGCCCGCTCAGCCTGTTGAAAAGTAGCTCGGCACACAAGCAGTCGCTTTAAAAGCCGTCCGCACTGTCAACCAAGGGTTGGTCAGACGAGACGGGAATCTCGTCCCGGAATCGGAGCGAAAACTGCACCTTGCTGTCGCTGCATCGCCTGCCCCCAAATTTTAGAGAGCTGCCGAAGTTTCGAGGCCGTTCGCAAATTCGCCGCTCGAACTCCTGATTCACATGAAAGGAATAAGCCACCCTGCGGTGGCTTCGTTTTCGCTATACGACCTGTCTCTTATACACATCT
>NZ_JACJJC010000067.1 GCF_016899755.1 Sutterella massiliensis
AGATACGCGAAACGGCAGAGGCTTTTCTGCTGCCTAAAGTCGGAATCCGGACCTGCTTGATTTGTCGCCAGACGTTCTTCCGAGTTGGAATGCCACGCGACCTTGCGCATTTGGTTTTGCCTGCAAACAGGAAATGCCGGTTTCCAGTCTGAAACCAAGTTGACCGACCAAGCTGAAAGACGTTCGGACGACCTCAGTTCGACCGAACAGGATGAGCCATGTTATGGCATCGATGCTCTTCGAGACGATGCATTGCCGTTTTGGGCAGGCTGGACGTTGTCTAGGCTTGGGCAATCGGACGTTCATTGCAATGACTCGATTGAGTATTTACTAAGTATTAATACTTAGTACCCGCACGTAGACCTATACGTATTCTCCGTCAAAGTTTGTCGCCTCTTTCTCGACGCAGGTCGGTGCGTAGAATCGAAAGCTGTTCCCGCTCAGGCGAGCGAGCTTCTCATCCACCGAAATTGTTGACGATGAACTCAAGCATCAGAACCTGGCTTTATCGCTTTTTGGATTCACGCGGACTAGCCCATGCAACCGGAAAGCCGCTCTACACGTATCGCATTACGCTCGCCGAATATGACGAACTTCGTTCGCTGCTTAAGCACGCCTTCAAGCTCCCGGATCCGTTCGGAGAAACGCCGACACTCGAGGCGGCCTGTCTTCTTTTTAGCGCAGCACGACTGTCGCTTGCTTACACAGAAGGCGCGTGGCAATGGAAGACAGTTGATGAGGAACTCCCCCGTGAGCTCACGTTTGACGAGCATAAGCGCATTGTCAAAACGGGGGCCGTTTGGTGGCGCCTTCACCATTCGATTCAAGACGACGGGAAGCGCTTTATCGGCTTTGTCATGATACAGGCCGGCATTTCGCTCAACGCGCTAGAAAACGATGCCGGACTTATCGCGAAGGGAATTCAGGAAACGCTGCGACTTATTCGGAAGTATCCGGAGCTTTCAGAAGCGACGTTACGCGAATACGTTCGGAGCCAGGTCCCGCGTCCGGATTCTTTTGCCGAACATTTGTTCGTTGATCTCCTTTGCACAGCTTCCCGCGCGCTTTATCGTGCCTTTAAGAGTCTTCCCGAGCGACCGACAGAAGCGGACTTCGTGAAAGCGTACGGCACCGTGAAGGACGATTTTCCCGCCTGCTTCTTTGAGGTGAAGCACCTCGAACGGCTCTACCAGGCCCGACTTCGGGTCAAACAATCGTCATCGCCCCTCTTCAATATACGGCGCTTCGTGCGTTGGAACCCGGACGACCCGTCGATCCCGCGACTCGTTGCGACGGCAAGACTGCCAAAGACTGTCAGCCATGTTAGTGCCGAAGAACTGGCTTTTTACTTTCATAACTTCAGCGGTCCGAAACCCAACCAGCTCGCGAGTATCCTCGTCAACGGCAGGCTCATGGCACGACTGCGTCGAACCAATGCCGAGCCTATCGGCTTTTCCGTCCGTACGAACGAACGGATCCGCATTGAAGGAAACGAAGCCGCCAAAGGCCTTTTTTCACTTATGCGTTGGATGGACGGACATACCGACGAGAT
>NZ_JACJJC010000068.1 GCF_016899755.1 Sutterella massiliensis
AGATGTGTATAAGAGACAGGTCCGTTGGCGGTACGGAAATGCAGAAAGCCAAGGGCATTGAGGACAGCGCAGAGAAGTTCTTCGCGGACATGATGAAGACCGGTCAGAAAATGAACGATCCGGAACTCGTCCGCGCGTTCATCAAGGCTTCGAAAGACGAATACGAGTGGGCGCTCAAGCAAGGCCTGAAGCCCTCGACGGTCGCCATTGCCGCCGGCATGAGCGTGCCGCGAGCACACGCTTTCGAACCCGCCGACGTGATCGGCCTCTACAACAAGTACGCCAAGAGCAAGGGCGCGGAAATTCGTCTCAACACAGCCGCAAAGCGCCTTATCTGGGACTCGGACGAAGGTCGTGTCGCGGGCGTTCGCATCGAACACAAGGAGCAGGCGAAGACGGTAAAGGCACGCTTCGGGGTTCTTCTTGCGGGCGGCGGTTTCTCCCGCAATCCGGATCTCCTCGGCAAATACGCTCCGCCGATGAAGTGGGCCTCCGTTATTGCCGGAATGGGCACGACGGGCGACGCGATGCTGATGGCTCAGGACTGCGGTGCGGACGTTTTGGACACCAACTACGTCAAGGCCTCCTACGGCTTCAAGCTCAATCCGACGAGCATCGCCGATATGACGACCATCTACTACGCCGGCGCCATCATCGTGAACAAGGATGCCAAGCGCTTCGTGAATGAGTCGCTCAGCTACAAGCTGCTCGGCGACGAGGCGCTCTCTCAGCCTGAGCACAAGAGCTGGCTCATCTTCGACGATGCCATTCGCCGCGAACAGATGAAGATCCGCGCGCTCGACAAGAAGATGTGGTCGCCCTTTGACGAGGGCAAGACCGTCCCGTACGCCGTGAGCGGCGCGACGATTGAAGAAGCGGCTCAAAAGGCCGGACTCGATCCGAAGGTCCTCGCTGCCACCATTCGCGAGTACAACGAAAACGCACCTGCCGGCAAGGACAAGCTCGGCCGTACGTCGCTCTCTTCGGGTTACGGCAAGCCCGTTCCGCTCGAAAAGGGGCCGTTCTTCATCATGCCGACCACGGCGGGCATGATCGGCACTTACTGCGGCGTCCGAATCGACACCGAAGCGCACGTCATTGACGTTTTCGGCGATCGGATCCCGGGGCTTCTTGCTGCCGGCGAGTGCACGGGCGGCGTTCACGGCGCGGCTTACATGACCGGCACGGCATTCGGCAAAGCCATCGCTTTCGGTCGCATTGCCGCTCAAACGATTGTCAAAGCAGCCGGCAAGTAACGCCGTAGTTGTCGTTTGACAGCATCACTCTCTCTCCTGACGCGAAGCGCCTGCCTCTCTCGAAAGAGGCGGGCGCTTCGCTTTTCCGCACACGCTGATCCGATTTTTCCAACGGTGTTCGAATTCTTGGTCCGTGAATGAAAGGCGATATATGGCTTTTTTTTTTCAAATCGTGTTTCTGATGAATTTATTTTATCGCACGCATGATTTTATGAAATTCATCAGCTTTAACC
>NZ_JACJJC010000069.1 GCF_016899755.1 Sutterella massiliensis
CAGAAGATCTGGATCGCGGCGGCGAAAGACTTTCTCGGTCTCGAAGAGGAGATCGCCCGGCATCGCCGCGAGATCGAGCGTCTGCAGCAGATGCAGGAAGCGTCCAAGGCGTCTTTGAAAAAGCTCATGGGCGACTTCTGCGCTGCAGAGTTTGCGGGCGTCTCGATAACGAAAAGCACCGTGAAGGGCCGCATCAGCGCCGAAAAGCTTTTTGAAGCTGCGCTTTCGCGCAAGCCGACTGAGGCTGAACTTGATGCGTGTCGTTCGCCCGACACCGAACGTTGGCTCTTCAGAGCAACCGGACGCGACGTCCCGCGAGATTTCAAAGACGAGGATTTCGTCCGTGAAACGACGGAACTGCGCGAGGAGATTTCGGCATCATTCTATTTTTGAGACGCTCTCGGGATCTCGGCGAGCTTTTCGTCGAGGTCTCGAAAGAGGACCAAAAGGCTGAAAAGGTGGTCTTTCGAAGAAAAGGCCGAAAAAACCGAACGGCTTTCTTCGAAACTCCGTCTTCAGCTTTTCAGGTGGAAAAACGAATTCTTCTCTCGCCAGAGAGACATGCGCTCTTCAGACGGCATGTAAAACCCGGCCGAAGCCTGCTCTCCGCAGCACAGGCTAAAAATGCGGAATCGCCAGCTTTAGCGATTCATAAAAGAAGCTTTTCTCGTGAACTTCGGCGCGTTTGCGCCGCTTCAAATGAACGCTCTGCGGGGTACTGGCTTCTCCGCAGAGGAGCAGCAGTCTCCGCATTTTCATAGGAGGCATCTGTGACGATAATTTTCGGACGCTCGCATACTAACGTTGTTAGTACGGGGGTAACGATGGCTGTTCTGACAATCAAAATTCCGGATCTGGAAATGGCCATGCTCGATTCGATGGTCAAGACGCAGCGCCGGACCAAAACCGAGATCGTTCGATCGGCACTCAGACCGGTTTTCGAAGAGAACTTTGTCGACAAGCGACCGCTAACGATTGCGGAAGACGAGTTCAACGCGATACTCGACATGCTCGAGCAGCCGATCTCGGCAGAAGAAATCGAAGGCCGCAAGCGGCTTGAAGCGCGACGCTTGTGGGAGCTTCCTGAATGAAGTTTCTTGCGCCCGTGCATCTGGACAGGGCTCACGAGCCTTATCTCGCAAAGTTCGACTGCGGCGACGCATCCCTCACTGTCTGGCTTCAGACGAGGGCCGTTTCCAACGAAGGAAAAAAGCTTCGCGGACGTATTTGGTCTTCACCGACACGGGCGATTTGGCGGGATTCTTCTCGATCTGCGCCAATGTGTTCGAACACAATCTGATGAGCGCCGCTTCCAGGCGAAACAAACCCGATCCCATTCCGGTCGTATTGATCGGCCGTCTGGCCGTCGATCAAAGGTATCAGGGGGGCGGCCTGGGTGCGGCAATGCTGGATTTGGCGGTGACCATTTCGCGAAGGATTGCTGAACTTTGCGGTGCCGTCTTTGTGGCGGTTCACCCGATATCCGAATCGGCGGCGAAGTTCTATTC
>NZ_JACJJC010000006.1 GCF_016899755.1 Sutterella massiliensis
ACTAATACGATATATCTTGCTCATAATGAGCAATTTTATTTACAAATAAACGAAATATCAAAAGCAGCAGGAATCTCCGCATGCTGCGAACGCCCCGGCGTTCGCAGGGAATGGTTTTCGCTTTGCCCGTCGATGCGCGCTTCGCTTCCCGAGTGCGCTTGGACTGCTCTTCGCTGCCATTGAGCGTTTTTTGCCGACGAAGAGGTCGAGAAGCGCTTGATCTTCTGACCCCGGACGAGCCGCACTGGCGGCACTGAGGTGCAGAATGCGCCGGCCTCGTCAGCCGCTCACCCCCAGAGAATGCCGCTCGGGAAACCCAAATCTTCGAGCGGCGCCGTCGAGTCGTCCGCTGCCGACGACTGAGCCGCAGCCGCCCTCTCAGGCGCTTCGTCTGCCGAAGCCGCGACTGCCGCACCGGCTGCGCCGGCGACGCCAAAAGCACCGGCCGCAAAAGCCGCACTGCCCGAGAAGGCGCCCGCCGCCAGCGTCTCGCGCTCGGCTGCGCGATTGATGGCGGCAATCACATCGGCCGAAAGGCGCGCCGCATCACGCTTAAAGGCTTCGCAGCGTGCGAGGAGCGCCGTCTCGTCGAGCGCCTCGTAGGGCACCGTCGTGCTTACCCAGAGGAAGCGTCCGCGCATGTCGACGCCGAGCCGCAGATCCGCGTAGTCGCACGCGGGGCCCGTGAGCGCAAGGAGTTCAAGGAGGAGCTCGGGATTCGTCTTCACAAAATCCGAAAGCGGCGCCGCATTGACGTAGAAGCGGCAGGCGCGGTTCTTTTCATCGGCCAAAAGAAAGAGAACACCCGACATCGTCGGATTGACCGAGAGGCCGTTCTGATCCAAAGGCGCCAAAGGCAGGCGTCCCTCGGCAATCAGCGTGTTGATCTCTTTGAGCATCTCTACCTCCTCGAAAAACTGCCTGCTCTCAAAGCGCACCCGATCGTGCAGACTTCGCCGCACGCCGCGCCCCGAAACTTTTAGTGAAGCACACATTGAGCGCGCAATCACGCACTCGCTGCGCCGTTGCGTTCAATTTGGCGGCCAAGGAAACCCTAAGGCCAATCGGCTGTTCACCGCCTAGTGTGCAGCAATAAGGCCCGAGCCGTGCTTCCCGCGCGCCCGGGCCCTCTAATGCGCCTCCCTTTGCGTCTGAGCGGCCGGCAAAAAGAACTCAGACGGCAATCTCGCCCGCGCGAAGCCCGATGCTCGGTTTTTCTTCGAGCACCGAACGAATCACCTCGGGCGTCAGGCGCGAGACTGCGTCGAGCTCAAAGCGCAGTTCCTGCTTCGTCGTTGTAGTGCGCGTGAACTCGAACGCACCGTTCAAAGCGCCGCCCACTTGGTTGAGCGCGCGCGCGAGGAAGCTCGCCGTGCTGTTCGAGCTTTCATACGAAAGCGTCACCGCGTACGGTTCGTAGGCGCGCGGCCGGCAGAGCGATCGTGCCGAGAGTCTGCGGCCGCCGAGCGGACCGATATGGCGGCTCTCGATCGTGAGGCTCGACGCCTTAATGCCCGCGCCGTCAAGGAGCCGTGCAATTGCGGCGGCCTGCCGCGCCGGGACCCGCTGCGCACGCAGAACCGATCGCACTGTCAGGGGCTCTTCGGCAAAGTCGAAGGTGCAGGTCGTGCGTTTCGACGCGTCGACGGTTTCGCCGCTCACAAGCGAGTTGACGCGCGTATAGGCCGTATCGACCGCAAATTTCATCTTTTTTTCGAGCGTAAACACGACATTGCCCTCGAGGCTGCCGCCCGCAAGCTCATCGACAACGGAAGCGCCGGTGTTGTGAACGCTTGCCGAAGCGTGCAGCTCGGATTCGCCGCTGAAGGCATACTCGGTCTCACGCGTGAGTTCGGTTTCGCGAACGGTCTTCACTGCCGACACGGCGCCCTTCGCACCCGCCCCGGCACTCGCCTCGAGGCTCAAAAGTTCGGCCGGATCGTACGAAAACTTGTCGTACGAGGTTGCGAGTCCGTTCGCCGACGATTCCGAGAAGAGCGTTGTGCCGTCTTCGAGTTCGATCGTCGACTTTTCCGAGACCACTGTTCCTTTCGCATTCGTCACTGTGGTATTCGTGCGGGTAAGTGCGTTAGGACTCTCCCTGAGCGTCTTCGTTTCGGTTCTCCCGTCTTTGAACGTCGAAATTTGCGTCGTGGTTTTGACGCCGTTTTTATCGGTGACCGTTTCCGTCGAAATCAGCTTCTTTTCGGTCTCCGACGCTGTCGAGAAACCGAGTGCGGCACCGACGCTCACGTCGATACTCGCGGAAGCCGAGCCTCGAACGGCCCTGCCGACCTTCGCGTCGTTCAGATTCTCGGCAGAAATTTCACGCGAAAAGAGCTTCTCCATAAAGACGCCGCCCGTTTCAGGCGTCATCGTTTTTTCTACGCCGAATTCGAAAGCCAGACCGACCGAGGCGCCGACCGAGCCGCTTAAAGCGGCGCCGGCCCCTGCATCAAGCCGCCCGAGCCCGGCACCGATGCCCGCGCTCATCTTGACCGAAGCCGTCGCCCCCGCACTCGCCTTGACTGCCTTGGTCGAGCGCATCGTGACGGTACCGTCGCGATTTTTCGTAAAGACAACGGCATCGGAAAGATTAACGTCGACTCCGAGGGAGAGTTCCGCCTTGGCGACTATGCCCATCGAGCTGTCCGACGACTCTGCGCCGATGCTATGAGAGAATTTCATTCCGAGGACATGGAACTTTCCATCCTTCGTGATCGCGACGCTTGCCCCGGGCGTCATGGCATCGAGGCACGACGTGAGACGCATGCGTTGCTCGAGCCGGAACTGCTGCGCACGGGCCGAACGCAGATTGCCCAGGCGTTCGTAGCCCGTCGCGGCCGATTGAATGTCCGTCGCGAGTCCCTCAAAGTAGTGCTGCTTGCGAAGGAGTTCGCCTCTGAGAAAGAGCGAACGCGAGCGCGAAGCCGCCAGCTTTCCGTTGTCTGCAAGAAGCGCCGTCATGAAGCCCGCGGCCGCATTTTCGGGGAGAAATTCGCGCAGGTTCGCATCCACGATTTCGGCGAGACTCACTTGGGCGCCCACGGGTTTCGAAGCAAGGAGCGCCTTTAAATGCGTCTGGTCGCTTCTCACGCGCACTTTGTCTGCCGCTACGCGCTGTCGCCAGTGCGGGTCGCTCACTGCGATCGACTCGACGGACTTTCCGATCGAGGCAGCCGAGAGTTCAAGCGCGCAGTGCGTTGCGGTCAAAAACGCGAGAGCCGTGCGCTTATCGTCGAGTTCGCCGAGGTAGCTCGAGATCAGCCGCCCTTCGATCGTGCCACCTGAAGAGAGCGCAACGCGGGCGTTGTCGCCGAGCTGCACCACGGTTTCGAGCTGCAGCGTCTTTTCGAGCTTTTCCGCACCCGGCATTCCCTTCTTTACGCCGAGCCTGCGCCAAGCCGCCCGAAATTCGTCCGTGCCCGAAGGCTTTTTCTCATCGTGAAGCTTCGTCATGAGAACGTAGCGGCCGCGGTTAAACCGCGCGGGCGTGAGCGCGGCCATAAGCTTGCGAAGCGCGTCCGCGCGCAAGTCGCTCTGTGAGGCGTCGGGCGCGCTCTCGTACGTGCTGAGGAGCGCTGCGTAGCTCGTCTCGATCTCCTTTTGCCACTCGCGGCTGATGCCGACATCGAGCTTCTTTTCGAGAATCTTTGGCTCGATGGCGCGCAAGATGGCATAAGACTCTTCGGGCGTGAAGACGCCGATCACCGGATACCCGTCGGGACCGGGCTTGTCTGACTCGCTGTTGTGCAGCCAGGCCAAGCGCAGGCGTGCCGATGTCGTTTCGAATTGCGTGCGCTCCAGTTCATATGTGTCGTAGCGCGCCGAGGCTTCGTCGATCGAGCAGTCGAGAAGGTCTTCCGCGACGGGCGCCGCTGGCGCGAGATGCATGAGCGCATCGTCAAGTCCGATCGGTCGGCCTTGCGCTACATGCATGCGGCGCATGAATTCGCCGAGAAGCACCGCCGCCTCGCGCTCGTGGAAGGGCAGTTTCACCGCACGAACGATTGCGTTGACGAGATCCGCGTCCGAGAGCCGGAAGCTGCCGCCCTTCAGCTTCACGAAGCCGCCCGCAAGCATCGAAAGCGTCTCGGAGTCGATGTCTTCGGGTCGATTGATCGCCACGCGGTTCAAGGCCATGAGCGCGAGCGCCGACGACTGACCTTCGATTTTCTTGAGTTCGGCTACAGTCGAGGCAGGCGAGGCAACAAAGCCGTGCTTGATTCTTTTCGCCTGAAGTTCATCGATGCCGAGGCTCTGAAGGCGCACGCCGAGCGCTTCTGCCTGAAAGCGCCGCGCTTCGTCCGTACTCGCGTGCGAATCGGCGATCGAGCGCACGTGCTCGTCCTTGGCGACGCTCTCGCGGAAATGCGCGATTTCGTCGCCGAGCGTTCGCGCCTCGTCCCGTGCCCCGCGCACGCCCCCGTCGGCGTGCGTCCGATAGTGGCGAAGCACCCGCTGAACGTTGACGTCCGCCGTTCGTCCGAGCGCTTCGTAGAAGGAGCGTTCCGACAGATGCACCCCCGTCGCCTTGAGCGACGCAAGTGCGAGTACCGTTGAGGCACCGCCCATGGCGCCGCGTACGCCCGCTCGCATGAGCGAGAGGCAGTGCTTCTGCCATTTGCCCGGAAGCGTATTCCGAACCAGCGCTTCAAAGCGCTGGTTCCCGCGCGCATTGGCGCGCATGTCGGTCGGGTCGGCGAAATTCTCTTCGGCCGCATAAAGCGCGTGCGCAGCATAGAAAAACACTTCGCGGTGCGCAGTGAGAACACGCAACTGCGCCATGGCGCGGTCGCACCGCTCATTGAGGCGCTGTTGCGCTTCAATGTCGTTCGGGTCGAGTTTATCCGCCGCGTTCGCGCGAAGCTCAAGGTCGAGCGCGTCAAGCGAGGTGCCGGCATCGGCAACGGCCGCGGCGAGCTTGAGCATGTTCTCCGCCGTAGGCGCCCCGCGGAACGCCTCGGCCGCGTCGACAAGAGGACGAGCGACCGACACCGCCCCCATCCCGGCATGCGCTTGGTCGTTGCTCCCGCTAAAGAGCGAAGCGTCCGGGTCGCTCTCGAAAAGCTCCCTGAAGAAATCGTTGTAGCCGAGCCCGTCCAAGTACTTGGCGGCAAGAAGGACGGCCTCAATCTTGCCCGCATTCGCCGCAGGCTGTACGTCGACCGCGAGGCTGCCGCGCATCGCTGCGGCAAAGCCCGATGCGAGCCCCACCGTTTCCCGATCCCCGGGCGCCGAACTCATGAGCTCGACCGCACGATCGGCCGCACGCGAGAGGTCGCCCCTGCCAATGAGGTGCGCGAGCGTTCTACGGGCTTCGTTGAGCTCGACATCCGGATCGTCCGCAACGAACAGACGTGCAAGTTTGTCAAGCGAATCGGGCGCGTTTGCCGGTGCTTGGGCCTGAGCTTGGACCTGAGGCTGTGCCTGAGCGGCGGGCGCGCCGCCTTCGGCAGCGGCCCGACCCGCAGGCGGATCCGAAGCGAATTCCCCCAAGAAGGCAAACAGGCGCGCAATGGCGGAGAACGCGGCGCGGCTCGCCTCTTCATTTCGTTCGTTGAGGAATGCCGTCCCACGCGCGCGCAGCTCAGCGGCCACTTCGGGGTAGCGCACCGCGGCGGCCGAAGCCACCGTGTCGACCATTTCTGCGAGAACATGCCGGGAATAGCGCGCGGGAATCACGGTGCCCGCCGCACTCGTCACAGGTGCAAAGTGCCCGTACTTGAGGGACACAGCGAGCGCCTTGAGGCCGCCCTGGATGCCGCCTCGGATATGGTGCTCGTCAACGCCGAATTTCGCGAGTTCGCTCTGCGCAGCGGCTGCCGCCCCCGTGGTGCGCGCCTTTTCGGCGCAAAGGTCGCCGTGCAGGAGCTCAAGCGCCTCAGCCGCGAGCCTTGCCTGAGCGGCACCCGACAGTGTGCTCGCCTGCGTAAGCTTCGCCTCGGCCGCTTTGCGCGTTGCGCCCTTCGTCCACGGCGCCTGCATCAGGGCTTGTGCGAGCGCCAGATCCCGAAGCGCGTTGAAGGGACTGTGCGATATGAGAAGTGCGTCGTCGAGTTCGCCGCGCGCACCGCGATCGCTCTTGACTGTTTGCGCAACCTCCCACTCAAGGTTGAGCAGAGAACCGGTACGGTCTGCCGCCACGGCAAGCCAGTCGAAATTCTTGGCAGCTGTACGGCCGAGCTCGGCAGCGCGCTCGGCGGTGCCCGCCGAACGGTCGGCGGACGCCTCGCTCACCAAGTCGACGTCGAAGAACGTTCTCGCAAGCGTGTCTTCAACGGCCGAAAGCGCCTGTTCTTCGAGTGCGGGCAGAAGAATCTCGGCCGCCTGCCGGTTGAGCGAAAGCACTGTCGCATACTTTTCGCACGCGTTTGCTGCGCCCGCCTCGCCTTGCGCTTCTTCAAGCGCGGCCTGCGCGACGTCGAGCGAAAGGCGCAAGTCTTTGAGAGCCGTGGCAACAGCGTCGCGCTTTTCGCTCATAAGGCCGCCGAAGCGAGCAAGCGTCTCAACGGGATCCGTTTCGGGATCCTGCACGAGCCCGGGATGGTCGGGGACCGGCCGATAGCCGAAATTCTGCGCCCGAATGTCGGCCGAACCGTCGGCAAAGTAACTCACGTCCTTCGTGAGCGCCATCGCGGCGCGTTTCGCTTCCACGAGTGAGCCGAGTTCGAGCACGATTGCGCCGTAAATCTCGCGTGCCTCTGCGGTTTCGGACGAGAGCTTCGAGGCAATTTTCTTAAGCGTCGCTCCGAGATCGCGCGCTGCGCTCTGCGCGTGTTCGGGCGTTTCCGCCGCGAAAAGCGACAGCGTGTTGGCAAAAAGGTCGTTGCCGACCAAATGCGCTGCCTCGTCTGTAAAGTAGGACGCGCTCGTCTGAATCAGTACGGCCGAATGCATGGCGGCGGTCGACTGGGCCGCTGCACCGAGACCGTCGGCATTTTGACGGATGAACTGAAGTTTTGCCCGAAGACACTCACCGGGCGTGCCGCTTTGCATGATCGCAAGGAGTCTCGACCGAAGCATGGCGTCGCTCTTTGGCGACTCGGACGCTCTCGGCGCGAAGCTCCTCGCCGCCTGTGCTTCGGCCACCGTCGTCTCGCTCCAGACTCGGGACGCCGCAGCCGCATGCCCTGCCGCCGAAGTCGTGGTGGTGGTCGTTGTCGTTGTCGTTGTCGTGGTCGTTGTGGTTGTCGTGGTTGTGGTCGGTTCCTCGAACTTTGCACGCGCGACCTTCGAAGGCGAAACGCCGGTTGTCGTAGTAGTAGTGGTGGTCGTCGGCTCGGCGCTGTGTGCGATACCTTCGTCTTCTTCGTCTTCTTCGGCCGGCGTGATCTTGACGTTTTGCGGGTCGATCACCGCCTTCAGCGCTGCGTTCACCTTTTCAAAATCACGCGCTTCGGCGTCATCGGGCTGCGCGAGCCCGTGAAGTGCACGAGGGTGCGCGCTCGAGCCCGCTATAAAGCGATCAACGAGCACCTGCGCATTCTTGTGAATGGCTTTCTGCGCCTTCTCCCAGGAAGCGTCTGACGCGTTGAAGGCGTCCGGACCACGCGTCCCGTCGAGCACATCACCCGCACCCTCGGGCGCATCAGTTGCCGAGCGCGGTGTCGCTGCGAGCACCTCTTTGACAAGGTCCGAAGCCACTTCAAGCCCGACACCGAGCGCCTCTTCGGCCAACTCGGAAACGACCGAACCCGTTTGCGGCGCACCGCCGGGCTGCGTCTCATGGTCGACCTGCGTCGTCGTTGTCGTTGTAGGAGCGCCGTTCAAGGTAATCGTCATGTCTTTCTCCCGCGTGCTGCGAACGGTACGTCCGCAGGAAATCGAATCGCTTTCTTTTGAAGCCCGCCGCTTCAGGTCGCATCTCCTTCAGGGAACAGCGCACCGAGCGCTTCAAGCTCGAAGCCTCTCACGCCGTGCGCTGCGGCATTTCAGTCCCCGATACTTCAAGTGAAGCACAGATCGAGTACGCATTTACGCACTTTTTTCCGTTTTTCGTTCGATTCGAGAACCGTAGAAACCTCAAGCAGGACTAAAAGGACGAAAACGACCGACCGCCTCCTTCTACTGCGTCGCAAGGAGCCCCGAGACCGTCGAATAAAGTACGGCGAGCCCGATTAGCACAAAGACCGCCGCACTCACGCGCTTCATGATGAGGGGACCGCGCCCCTTGGCGAGAAAAACGCGCGCGCGGGAGGCGGCCATGGCGTAGAGCTCCATGGCAACAAAAACGATCGCCGAGTAAACGACAATCATGAGTGCGGCCTGCTCGACGTAGGGCTTCGCGGGATCGATGAACTGCGGCAGCACCGAGACGCCGAAGACGATCGGCTGCGGATTCGTGAGCGAAATGACGACGCATTTCCAAAAGAGCCCGCGTCCGAGATCGGGTTTGGCGCCCTCTGCCGCGTGCGCGTCCTCAAGGTGCCCGAAGTTCACGACGGGTTTTCGCCACGTCTGCCAGGCCATGAAAAATATGTAGAGCGCGCCGGCGAGCTTAATGAGCGCAAAGAGCGCAGGCGACGCGGCAATGACGACGCCCACGCCCGAAAGCGCAATCGTGAAGAGAACGGCGATCCCGACGGCAATCCCGAGCGAGCCCCAGAACATCTTTCGCCAGCCGTACTCGGCCGCCATCAGCACGATGATCGCTACGCCCAGCCCCGGCGTCACGATGTTGGCAATTGACGTGACGAGAAACAATGCAAAAAGGTGACTCACGGCCTCACTCCTTCTTCTTTCAGCTTTGTTTTCAGTTGACCGTTCCGTTTGATTGATCGGGTTCTTCGACGCCTGCCGCACCGGAAGATTCGATCGTATCAACTGCCGTCTCTGTCTTTTCGGTCTCGGCGAAACGTTCGAGCGAAGCGTGAAGCGCCTCATTCAAAGCTTCCGCCGAACAAGGCTTCTGAAGAATGACGGGGAGGCTCTTCGGGGCATCGCGCCCGCTCGTGCGGTCGCGCTCGAAGTCGCCTTCGATCAGATCTCGCGACACCGCCGTAATGAGAACAGCGGGCACCGCACGCCCGAGACGCTTCTCTAAAATGCCTGCGGCTGCGAGCCCGGTCGGAGCCCCTTCGCCCAAGTTGTAGTCGGAAATCAAAACGAGCGGGGACTTTTCTTTCGCAGCCGCCTCCACCGCCGACCAGAAGGCTTCGGTGGGCTGCTCTTCACTTACAACGGACGAGCCCCAGCTTTCAAGCGCGTCGCGCATGGCCGTCTGCACGAACGCGTTGTCTTCAAGAAGCGCGACGGTGCCCGCAAAGGGTCGAATCGCGCTGCGCCCTGCGGGCGCCTCTTCGAAAAGGCGCACCTGCTCGGCTTCGCTCACATCGAGCACAAGCCGAAAAACACTGCCGCGCCCGAGGCGCGAACCAACCGAGAGCCCGATATCGAGCTGCCGGCAGATGCCCTTCACGATCGACAGACCGAGTCCAAAGCCCGAAGCGGTCGACGCCTTGCCGGCTGCTCCCCGGTAAAAAGTCTCGAAAATTTTCGTGCAGTCCGCTTTCGAGAGGCCCGGTCCCGAATCGTAGACGCCGATCGAGACGCGCGCGTGCCCAAGACGGCGCGCGGCAACGACGATTTCACCCTGAGGCTTATCGGTGTAGCGAATGGCGTTCGTGATGAGGTTTTTGAGCGCGCGGCGCAGCATCAGGGGATCGGTGCGCACCGATGCGTCGATCGGACGCACGCGAAAGCGCAGTCCCTTCTTTTCGGCAATCGGCCTGAATTCGCGGTCGACTTCCTGCAAAAGCGCCGGGATGCCGATCACTTCCGGGTGAATTTCAAGCCGCCCGAACTCCATGCGCGTTACTTCGAGGACCTGTTCGACAAGCGTCGAAATGACGCCCATCGTGGTCGCGACCTGCTCGATCACGGGAGCGGTCTGCGGGGTCGCGCGGCGCTTCAAAATATCGAGGTATATCCCCATCGCCTGGAGGGGCTGACGCAGGTCGTGGTTCGCAGCAGCAAAGAAGCGTGCGCGGCTTTCGCTCTCCTCCTGCGTTGCGCGGCGCGCCGCTTCCGTGCGGTTCACTTCACGCTTCAGGCGTTCGACGAGGCGTCGGTTCTCATCGTCCATGAGGATCGAAGAGAGCATCATTTCGTTCAAGCGCCGCCCCGAATAAAGAATGAAGACCGTAACGACAAGAAGCACGAGCGCCATGATCGTTTGACTGACGCCGTACTGCGCCGCAACCGAAATCGTCATGGGCGCGAGCGAAAGAAGCGTGAAGAACGTGAGCGCGGGCATCCAGCTCGAATAGACGGGCCAGCTCGCAAAAGTCACGGCAACGATCACGGCAATCGTCACGACCTGCAGGATCCCGGAGACAGGAACGAGAAAGACCGCGCCCGCCACGCCCCAGATGAAGCCCGCGCACGTCGCGAGAACCGTCCAGCGCCGAATCCAGATGCGGACGCGCGCAACACGCTCGCGGTCGCGCCAGAAGCCGCGAACGAAGTGAAGTGCGAAATAGACTTGCACGAGCCCGAAAGCGGCCCAGACGCAAAGGAAAATGCGCGAAACATCCGAATGCCAGAACGTGGCTAAGAGCGAGGCAATCCCGGTGAACTGGGCGGCAAGCGCCACCGGAAGGAGCTTCATCGACGCGAGCACGAGCTTGGCGAGCGTGCGCGCCGTGACGCTGCGTGAAGCGGGCAGCATCATGAAGTTTTTCAGAAACGAAATGAGAGAGCGACGTGAAGCGGGCATGGGTTCGGATATCGATTGGTACGGACGAGAACCGAACGCTCAAGGCGAAGCGCTCGATCCGTTCGTTTTTGTTTTTCGTCTTTTTGCGGCGCTTTTTCGGGCTGCAGCGCCTCCGGATTTCTTCGACTCAGCGAACTGCGGACGCAGACGACCACGTTAGCTTCGCGCTGCCGGCTTCGAGCGTCAAGTGTGCAGCGACCCCGACAGGGAGCGTCGCCTGATGCGGCACGTGTCCGAAGGGCAGTCCCGAAACCATCAAGACACGCTCCGGGAGTCGCGAGCGAATGTAGTCGAAAACGCGCGCGAGGGTCGCGTCGCCCGGGAACCGCCAGGCGTTGTTCGCGCCCGCAAAGTCCCCGAGAAGAATGGCGCGCTGCCGCTCGAGAATGCCTGCGTCAAGGAGCGTCAGCAGCATGCGCTCGACGCGGTAGGCCGCTTCGTCGACATCTTCTAGGAAAAGAATGCCGTCGGAAACCTCGGGCAGCCAAGGCGAGCCGACCAAACTCGAGACGAGCGCGAGGTTGCCGCCCCAGAGCGTCCCTTCGAGCGCATGCACGCCCGTCCGGGCCCAATCGGGGAGCTTTGGCGCGCGTCCGTGCCGCCACGCGAGCGGCCCCGGTTCGTCGCCGAAAACGACGCCGAAGCGCTCGAGCGCGAAACGGTCGGGATTCGCAAAACTGCCCAGCATCGGGCCGTGCCAGGAGGCGCGCCCCGTTTGGGCGAAAAGCGCGAGATTCAAAGCCGTAAAGTCCGAGAAGCCCACGATCGGCGTCTTGGCCTCGGCCAACACCGACCAGTCGAGAAGAGGCAGGAGCCGCGTCATTCCGTAGCCGCCGCGAATCGGCATCGCGAGGTCGATTTCGGGCATCGTGAGCGCGCGCATGAGATCGGCCGCACGGACTTGGTCGCTGCCCGCGAAACGCCCGGTTTGCTCGAGTAGGTGTTCGAGGAGCACGGGTTCGAGCCCGCATCGGCGGCAGTTTTCAAGCGCCGCCTCGCGCCGCGCGTGATGAATGTCGCCCGTGCGCGTCAAAAACTGGTAGGAAGGCGCAAAGATCGCGACGCGCTTGCCCGCCCACCGCTCGAACGCGCCCGCGCGGCGCATCGCGTCGATGTCGGCCGCTTCGTGCACGCACAAATTCGCCACGGGCGCAAGCGCCGGATCGGCCGCAAGCGACTCGGGGCGCTCGTAAATCGGCAGCTCGGACTGCGCAGCCTGCGCATTTCGCACGGAGGTCATCATCGCTTCCCCCTCTGTTCACTCGCCGCATGCGCCGCATTCGGCAGCCGCGCCGCGCGCGTTGCGCTTTTCTTCAAAGAAGCGCTTCAAAAGCGCCGCCGCCTCGTTTTCGAGCACGCCCGCGGTCACGAAGGGCCGGTGGTTGACGCCCGGAATGTCGTAGAGTCTGAGCGCCCCCTGAACGGCACCGCGCCTCGGGTCCAGCGCTCCGAAGACGATCCGCCGGCACCGCGCTTCGGCAATTGCGCCGGAGCACATGGGACAAGGCTCAAGCGTGACATAGAGCGTCGTGCCGCAGAGGCGATGGTTGCCGCGCTTTTTGGCGCCCGCTCGAAGGGCAAGCATCTCGGCATGCGCACTCGGGTCGCAGTCGCGAAGCGTCCGATTGCCCGTCACGGCAAGTATCTCGTCGCCTTCGACCAAGACCGCGCCGACAGGCACTTCGCCCGCTTCGGCCGCAGCCGCAGCTGCACCGAGCGCCAAGCGCATGAAGCGCTCGTCGAGCGCCGGATCGACTTCGGGCGCGCCGCTATTGACCGTGCGATTCTTTTCCTGAAGCGCCTGAATGCGCGCCGCACGGCGCGAAGCGAGCACCTCGCGCGCGGCTTCGAGTTCGTCGATCAAGCGCGCCGTCGTGACGTCGGGGCGCGGCGAGAGCAGCGAGCGCACGGCACCGTGCGCGTCGCCCGCCGCATCTGCGCTCGATTCGAGGAGCCCGAGCGCAAAGAGCTTCGCTTCGAGCGACGCCGCACTTTCGGCGAGCCAATTGCCCGGTCCCGCGAGAAACGCCGTGAGTCGCTTCTCGAGCACGTCGCGCGGCATCGGCAAGTCGCCCGCGTCTAGGAGCGCCGCCGCAGCGGCCGTTCGCACGTCGCGCTCGCCCTCGGGGCCCTTCGCGAGCGACGCAAAGCCGATCCCGCGGCGAATCGAGAGCTCCACAAAGCGTTCGACGTCGCGAAGCGAATAGTCGGCGTCTAAAAGTCGGTACATAACTTCGAAACAATATTCGGTACGGAAGAAATCGGGCGCAGCGATAGAATGCGGCGAAGAACCGGCAACGATGCAGCATCGCCTTTGCGTGCCTGCACTTATCCCGGACCACGTCTTCGGAGAATCGCTCTATGCACTGCGCACATCGCCTCAATGCCGCGTCCCTTGCCCGCACGTTCTGCGCCGGGCTCGCGGCCGCCACCATTCTACTAGCCGCTCCGCATGCCTCGGCCGCCACCAAGGAGAGCGATGCGCTCGCCGACTGCCTTTACGAGAACACCACAAACGCCGACCGCGACGCGATGGTGCAGTGGGCGTACGTGACGATCGGCAAAACGCGCGCCGCGCGCGAAGTGCAGACGATTCCGAGCGCGAAGACGAAGGCGGTCGAAGCGAACGCGCAGAAGGTGCTCACAAACCTCGTGATGAAGCGCTGCGGCAAGCCCGCGATGAAGGTGCTCCTCAAGGACCCGAAGAACGGACTGCAGGATACGCTCGGTTCGCTCGCGATGAAGCTCATCAACGAAGAAGCGCAGAAGCGCTCGAGCCCGCTCCTCTCGCTCACGATCACGGACCTCCTGCGCCCGTAGCGCGCAGCGCATTTTTTGCCCGATCGAACAGAAACGATCGGATCGGGCAAGGAAGGCGTCGGTTTCTGAAATTGAGGCAAAAAGCGCAAAGCTAAGCTTTGGTTGTGACGACGGGAAGGCCTTTGCGCCGCCCTAAACATTTCTGCTTTACCCTCAAGATAGGACATCAAGACATGACCAGCGAAACCGATTTCCTCCACACGCTCACGTTCGACGCGGGCGAACTGCAAACGAGCGAATTTTTCAAGAAGAACTTCTCGGGCCGCGTCTGGCTCAAGATGCTTTCGCTCACGCCCGCCTGCCCCATCGGCAACGTCACGTTTGAGCCGGGCTGCATCAACAGCTGGCACGCTCACGAAGGCGGTCAGACGCTGCTCGTTACCGCCGGCCGCGGCTGGTACCAGGAATGGGGCAAGCCCGCACGTGAATTGAAGCCGGGCGACGTCGTCGACATCCCCGCGCATGTCAAGCACTGGCACGGCGCGGCAAAGGACAGCTGGTTTTCCCACTTCTCCGTTGAAGTAGACGCCGAGAAAGGGCCCGCCGTCTGGATGGAGCCTGTCGATCGCGCTCAATACGATAAGCTGCCGTAAGCGCTCGTAACGCTTCGGGCACCGGAGACCGCTCAGCATGAGCGGCTCCTCTCAAAAGGCGACCGCTCGAAAGCCGTCGAGCCGGCCGCCTTTTGTCCTTGTCCGTTTTTGTCGCCGGGTGCTGCGCCGCGAAGTGCGCTTAAGGCGCCTCACGGGCCTCGGCTGCGGCCACCGCTTCGTCCCAAGCGGCCTGCATCTCGAGCCAGGGGGCCGAGCCCGTGCCGAAAATCGACCCTGCCTGCGCGGCCATTTCGGCCGTCACGGGCGCCTCACCCGCATAGACGCGGGCAAGCGCCTCGGGCGTCAAGCCGAACCACTTCGCCGCGAGCGAGAGCGGCGTGTCGGCGAGAACAGACGCAAGCACGACGCCCGGGTGCTGCGGCGCACCGCCCTTTCTGCCGCCGCGCGCCCCGCCGCCGGCACGCCCGCCCGTACGGGCACCCTTTGCCGTCTGGGTTCTTACTTGCTTGCCCTGCGCGTAGCGCGTGCGCTTTTTCTCCATGATGTCGTCCGACCGATTGTTCCGTTGATGTTGTGCTCGTCCGCCGACCGCCCACCCTCGCAGGCCCCAAGCGAACGCACCGGTGAAGCGCATGAGTCTAGCGCAAGCGCACGCGCGGAAAGAATTCTCGAAAGTCGGTATTGCCGCGCCTTATGCGCGATCGGGCCACCAGCGGTGAGGCATCGGTTCGCCCGACGCCCAGAGAAAGGCCTCTCCGATGGTCGGGAAAGCCGGCGCAACGCCGAGCGCGCGGCATGAAGCGAGCGCGCAATTCAAGGGTTCCGTCCAGACGTGCCGCGAGAGCGCGTACTTGGCGTTGTGGCAGGGCATGACGCGCTTTGGCGCGAGGTCGGCAACCGCTCTTCGCCAGTCTTCGGGCATCAGATGAATGGTCGACCAGTCGGTGTTGTACTGCCCGTCCTCGAGAATCGCGAGGTCGATCGACGGAAAGCGGCTTCGGATCGCCTTGAAGTGCGGCCCGTAGCCGCCGTCGCCCGAGAGGTAAAGCGTCTTGCCGGGAAACTGCAAAACGAAGCCGGCCCAAAGCGTGGTGTTGCGCTTCAAGGTTCTGCCCGAGAAGTGCTGCGAAGGCACGGCCGTTGCGAGAAGCGAATCGCCCACGCGCGTCTCTTCAAACCAGTCGAGCTCCGTGATGCGCTCCGCGGGCCACCCCCAGTACTCGAAATGCGCACCGACGCCAAGCGGGCAAACAACGCGCTTGACGCGATTCGCTATGGCGCGAACCGTCGCGTAGTCGAGGTGATCGTAGTGATCGTGCGTAATGAAAAGGCAATCGACGGACGGCATGTCCTCGGGCCGATAGACGTCCGCACCCCGGAAGGGCTTGAAGGCAAAAGGCACGGGCGAGGCCGCGCCAAGCGCAGGATCGACAAGTACGCGCAGGCCGCTCTCGTGCAAGAAAAAACCTGAGTGACCCAACCAAACAATTTGTCCCGAAGCCACACTCTCAAGCGGTGTTTTCACGCTCGGCACCCGTACCGATGGCTCGATTCCGGCGGTCTTGTCGGTGAGAAAGTCGTACATCGCGCGCCAGCTCGAGCGACGCTTTCCCGTGAAATCGGGCACTTCGACGAGGTTGCGAAAAGCGCCGTCGCGCCAGTTGGGCGATGCTTCGATCCGGCGAAGCCGCTCACCCGAGGGCGCTGCACCCATTTCTTCGCTGATGATGAAGCCCCCGGTGCCGCCGGACACGGCTGCGCCGAGCGCACACAAACCCGCAACGCGCAACGCGCGCCGACGGGGCGGAGTCTTCTCGTAGAAATGCCAATCGCGCCGCAAAACTTCGTCCCCTTTTCGAGCGAGAGAAATTGCGGGGCAAAGAACTCGCCCCGCAAGTCGTCACGTTTGACTATATCGGAAGTTTTGCGCACCCGATTTTTGGATTTTCGCGATTACTTGCCGCTTTTTGCCGCAGTGAGAATCGCAAGCACATCATCTTCGGAAAGGGGCTTCAGACGACCGATCGGTCCCTTTCTCACAGCGTGACGCGCGAGCGACTCGATCGGGCAGTCGCCGATCCCGAGCGACTCGAGCGTCGTCGCGAGCTTCATCTGCTGCAGCCACGAGATGAACTTCGCAATCCCGAGCGCAATCACGGCCGCTTCCGAACGCTTTTCGCCGTCGGTCGTGTCGGCGACGCCCATCACGCGGCGCGAGAACGCGGCAAAGCGCGCGGGGGCAAACTGCGAAACGTAGCGCATCCAGGCGGGGATCACGACGGCCAAGCCCGCGCCGTGCACGACGGCTTCGTTCCAGCCGGAGATTTCGTGTTCGATCGCGTGGCACGCCCAGTCCTCCTCGCGCCCGAGGCCGAAGTAGCCGTTGTGCGCAAAACTCCCGGCAAGACCGATCTGGCACCAAGCGTCGTAGTCCTTGGGGTTCGAGAGCACCTTCGGCCCGAATTCGAGAATCGTGCGCAGCGCCGCTTCGGCCTGGCCGTCGACGAATTCCGTGTGTTCGGTATTCGAGAAGTAACGCTCGAGGATGTGCGAGAACATGTCGACGACCCCGGCCGAGATCTGCAGCGCCGGCAGCGTCGCAAAGCGCGCGGGATTGATGAGGGCCGCGCGCGGTCGAATGAGCGGGGAACCGATCCCGATCTTGTCGCCGTGGTGCGTGATGACGGCGCGCGTCGACTGCTCGGAGCCCGCTGCCGGAATCGAGAGCACCGCGAAGACGGGGAGCGCCTTTTCGGGCACCGCTTCACCCGTGAAAAAGTCCCAGCTGTCGCCCTCATACTCAACGCCGATCGCAACCGCCTTGGCCGTATCGATCACGGAGCCGCCCCCCACGGCGACAACGGCCTTGATCGCCTGATCGCGAATCCAGTCGACCGTGTCGCGCACGAAGTTCATGCGGGGGTTGGGCTGCACGCCGCCCTTTTCGATGACGGTAAAGCCCGCCTCTTCGAGGCTCGAGCGCACCGCGTCTAGGAGCCCCGTGCGGCGGACACTGCCGCCGCCATAAAGAACAAGCACCTTACCGCTCTTGCCGAGCGTCTCGCGAATGACCGCACCCGTCTGGGTTTCTGCATCGCGCCCGAAAACCAAACGCGTGGGATTGTGGTAGCTGAAGTTGAGCATGATCGTGGTTGAAGGCGCGGGACGCTGCGTTTTTTGCCGCGCGATGCGCTTCCGGCCGAAAGAATGCTGATGAAGCGGCCCGGTAGCGGACCCCAAAGAAGAAAATGCTCGGCCAAGCGGAAGTCGCCCGCCTCGACCGAGGGCGCTCATTCTATTGAGCGAAATTTATCCGTGCTTGAGTAAACGCCGTCTTCTTGCGTCAAAGAGGCAAACGGCCGCTGCCGCCCCGACGTTGAGAGACTCAACGCTCGACTCGATCGGAATGTAATAGCGTGCATCGCAGACGGCGATCGCCGCTTCGGATACGCCGGGCCCTTCTGCGCCCATCACCCAAGCGCAGGGACCGTCGGCGTAGTCGGGCGCGGCAAAAAGGTCGCGCCCGCCTCGCGCATCGGCCGCATAAATGCGGCCGCGGTAATGCTCGCGAAACGTTTCGGGCGAAAGATTTTCAACAAAGTGCGCCGCGAGGTGCGCGCCCATCCCGGCGCGCAGCACCTTGGGCGACCAGATGCTCGCCGTGCCGACGTTAGCGGCGATCGTCGCAAAGCCCGCCGCCACGGCCGTGCGAATAAGCGTGCCGACGTTGCCCGCGTCCTGCACGCCGTCAAGATAAAGCACGTCCGCTTCGCGCCAGTCTTCGGGAGCGGCCGCCGCCGGGATTGCCATCTCGCACATGCAGCCCGCACCGTTTTCAACGGGCGAAATCTGATCGTAGAGGCGCTTTGTGAGGCCGTAGACGCGTGCACCCGTGCGCTCGGCAAGCTTTTCGACGAGCTCGTGCGCTTCTGAGACAGCCTCTTCGGAAAGAATCAGCGCGGCAATCTCGGCCTTCGGGTGCTCGAGGACAACCGAAAGAAGATGAAGCCCCTCCAAGAGCGTGGCGCGCTCGCGCTTCACGGCGCGCGGTTCAAGCGCCAAACGCTTCCAGCGCTTCACTTTCGGATTGGCGTCGCTTTCGATGTAGGCAATGTCTATGCTGCTCATGTTGGATCCTTCTGGCTCGGGCATTTCAGTCGGTCTGCGCTTTGTCCGCTTCGTCTGCTGTGTTTTTTGCGGGCGCACTCTCTGCCGTCGGCGCTTCGGCAAGCATGCTTTTGACGGGCTCGAAGGAGCGCCGGTGCAAGGGCGTTACGCCGAGCGTCTTGAGCGCTTCGAGGTGGCGCTTTGTGCCGTAGCCCGCGTGCACCTCAAAGCCGTAGCCCGGATACGTTTGCGCCGCCTCCGTCATGAGACGGTCTCGCGCAGTTTTGGCAAGAATCGATGCGGCGGAAATGGCAGGCACCTTGGCGTCGCCCTTCACAATCGTTTCGACAGGAACAGCCAAGTGCGGCGGCCGGTTGCCGTCGACGAGCACAAGGTCGGGCGTAATGCCCAATCCCTCTACCGCACGCCGCATTGCGAGAAGCGTCGCCTCAAGAATATTGAGCGAATCAATCTCTTCGACGCTTCCCCAAGCAACAGCCCAGGCGCGGGCGCGCTCCTTGATGAGGGGTTCGAGCGCCTCGCGCTTTTTGGCCGAAAGCTTCTTCGAGTCGTTGAGTCCCTCGATCGGCCGCTCGGGATCGAGCACGACCGCCGCCGCGCAAACGGGGCCGGCAAGCGGGCCGCGCCCGGCTTCATCTACACCCGCGATGATTTTCGCGTCGGGCCAGAAACCCGCTTCGGCAAAAAGGCCGCCCGCCGCGTCCGCGGCAACTGCCTTGGCGGTTGCCTTTGCCGTTTTCGGTTCTTTCTTCGAACGCTTTTGCGTCGTCTTTGCAGTCGTTTCAGCCGCAGCCGTCGCCGCCCTTTTCGCTTTCGTCACAAGCGCATTCCTCGGTAGAGAAAATCAGAAGCGCCCCGCAGCCCGTGCATTCGGACGGCGAGGCGCTCAATTGAAGTCGCTTCAAGCGAACCGCAGCACTCAGAAGCCCGCGGGCTTACGCGCAGCGATCGCCGTGATGGCCTCGGCAGCGAGGTTCGCCGTGTCGGCCTTGAGGCTTTCGTGCAGCATCGTGAAGCGTTCGACGAGATTCGCTCGATTCGTTTCGTCGGCGAGCGCCTGCTCGAGCGCCCAGGAGATCTGATCGGCTTCGCAGAAGTACTGCAGGAACTCGGGAACGACATTTTCGCCAAGCAGAATATTGGGCAGCGACACATGGCGAACGAGCCCCTTCTTCTGCATGATCATGCCGGTCACGGCAGGCATCTTGTAGCCGACAACCATCGGCTTCTTGTAGAGCGCCGCCTCCAAGGCCGCCGTCCCCGAAGCCACGAGCACGGCATCGGCCGCTTCCATCATGCGGTGGCTCGTGCCGACGCGAACGATCATGCGCTGCGCAAGGCGCGCGTACTGCCCCGCGAGGAAGATGATGTTTTCGCGAGCGCGCTCGTCTGCGGCCGGAATGAGCACGTGCATGTCGCCGTAGCGGTGCAGGAGCTTTTCAACAGCACCGAAGAAAGCAGGAGCGCAGCCCTTTACTTCGTCAATGCGCGAACCCGGAAGCACCGTCACAACGGGAAGCGAATCTTCGTTGAGACCGAAGTCGGCTCGCGCGCCCACGGTGTCGGGTTCCATCGGAATGACGGAAGCGAGCGGATGGCCGACATAGGTCGCCGGAATGCCGGCGCGCTTGTAAATCTCCTGCTCGAACGGGAAGACGAGCAGCATGTGGTCGACCGCGGTGCGGATCTTGTGGATGCGCTCGGGACGCCAGGCCCAGATGGCCGGGCTCACGAAGTGCACGATCGGCACGCCGCGGCGGCGCAGCTTCGCCTCAATGTCGAGATTGAAGTCCGGGGCGTCGACGCCGACGAAGACGCGCGGATTGGAATTCGCAAAGCTCTGCACGAGCTCGCTTCTCAGGCGCAGCAGACGCGGCAGGTGCGAGAGCACTTCCACATAGCCGCGCACAGAGAGTTCGCTGATGTCATGCCAGGCATGAAAGCCCGCAGCGCGCATGCGCGCGCCGCCGACGCCGTACTGCGGGGCGCCGTCCATGCGGCGTTCGACTTCGGGCAGAACGAGCGAGGCGATGAAGTCGCCGCTCGCTTCGCCGGCAAGCCACACTGCGCCGTTCTTTTCCGGGGTTGCAATCGGTTGATGGGTGCCCATGTTGTCTCCAGATTAAGCGTCGTTGATTCTGTGGGGTCTTCAGTATGTTCGTCGGCTGCCTCAGGCCGCTCGCATCGCATACTGTTTGCGGTGCGATCCGCTGAGGCAACCAGGGGGCCGCTTCGGTACTCGGGCGCTTTAGCGGATCACGCCGCGCTTTGAAGCGCGGACGAATTCGACAAAACGCGCGAGCTCTTTGGCAGCGCCCGGAAATTCCTGAGCCATCGCCTCGATCTTTTCGCAGGCGTCCTTGGCCGTGAGATTCTCGCGGTAGAAGGCGCCGTAGGCGCGGCGAAGTGCTCTCACCTGCTCGTCCGTGAAGCCCGCGCGGCGCAGACCCACAATATTGAGGCCCGCCGGCGTACAGGGATTCAGATGGCAAATGAGGTACGGCGGCACGTCCTGCAGCACGCCCGAAGCGCCGCCAACCATAGCGTACGCCCCGATCCTGACGAACTGATGAACACCGGTCTGCCCGCCCACAATTGCATGATCGTCAACATGCACGTGACCGCCCAAAGCGACGTTGTTGGCAAGAATCGTGTCGTTGCCGACAATGCAGTCGTGCGCTACATGCGCATTGGCCATCAGAAGGTTACGGCTTCCCACGACCGTGAGGCCCTGATCCTGAATCGTGCCGATCGAGAGCGTGCAGTTCTCGCGAATGACATTGTCGTCGCCTACGACAAGGCGCGTGTCTTCGCCCGCATATTTCTTGTCCTGCGGCGCGCAGCCGATGCTCGTGCCGGCATACACCACGTTGCGGCAGCCGATTTCGGTGCGACCTTCAACAACCACGTGGCTTCTGAGAACGGTGCCTGCGCCGATTCGTACCCGGGGCCCGATGAGGCAAAAAGGACCGACGACGACGTCGTCGGCAAGTTCAGCATGCGGGTCGACGACCGCGCTCGGGTGAATTTGTGCCATGCCGATAGCTGTTCCTTGGTTGAGGCCGCTTCAACCGCGCCCGAGAGCGCAGGACCGAGCCTCCTGTTGTGCTGGAGGGGCGCGCTGAACGCTTGGCACTTCAGTCGAAGGTATTAGCCTCAGCCGCCGATCAACCTTTGATTATACGGAGCGAAGCGCCTTTTTGAATAATTTTGACGTGTGCGCGCCGCGCAGACGGAAACCGCTTCTTCCTTTCGGAAGAAGCGGCTCTAAAAAATCACCGGTTTTCACGCCGGCGCCGTCGGGCGCCGCATCAGGGCGATGCCCCGTGCGGAACCGGACGAACGCAGCCGGTTATTCGCCAAGCACGCGCTTGGCGGCTTCCTCGCCTGCAATGCGGCCGAACGTGATCGTTTCGGAGACGGAGTTGCCGCCGAGACGGTTCTTGCCGTGCAGGCCGCCCGTCGTTTCGCCGGCTGCGAAGAGGCCTTCAATGGGCTTGCCTTCCGTGTTGATCACCTGGGTCTTTGCGTTGAACTTCAGGCCGCCCATGGCGTAGTGAATGGCAGGCGTGATTTCAATCGCATAGAACTTCGGGCCTTCGATCTTGAAGGGGGGCTTCGGACGATTGAAGTCGGGATCCTTCCCGGCATCCACGTAGCCGTTGTAGACGCGGATCGTTTCGACGAGCGCCTTCGGATCGATGCCGGCGTTCTTCGCGAGCTCTTCGAGCGTATTGCCTTCCTTCACAAGTCCGAGCTTGAAGCAGGCCTTGAGCTGCGCGACGCGGCTCACCGTGCCGTCGTCAAAAATTTCAAAGGCGGTGCCGCCCGTCTGCGCAGAGACGGCCGCGCTCGTGACGTCGCGCGTGGTCATCTCGGAAATGAAGCGCTTGCCTTCGCGGTTGACGAAAACCGCGCCTTGCCCGCGCACCGTCTCCGAAATAATGACGGGCGACCCGACAAGGAGCGTCGGATTGAGCTGAATTTCCTTCATGTCGACGAGCGCCGCGCCGATCTGTTCGCCGAGGTACATGCCGTCGCCCGTCGTGCCCGGCTGGTTCGAAGTCTTCGTGGCCGGATCCAGATTCGGCAGATACTTCTTGACGAGCGACTTGTTGGCGCCGAGGCCGCCCGTGGCGAGCACGACCGCCTTGGCCTTGATCTCGTAGATGCCGTTGTGCTTGCCTTCCACGAGCACGCCGGTCACTGCGCCCGTCTTGTCCGTCATGAGGCGCACCAGGCGGCTGTTGAGGCGCAGGTCAACGCCTTCCATCTTTTCGGCCTGATCGCGGAAGAACGCCGACAGATAGGGCCCGACCGCCTTGCCGCCCTTCGGACCGTGCATGCGGGGCGCTGAGGCGCCGCCGCCCGCAGCCACGTTTTCAAGTTCTGCGCCGCGCGCCTTGAGCCAGGCAATCGATTCGGCAGAGTTTCTCGCAAAGATTTCCACGAGCTCGGGGTTGCTCGTGTTCTTGCCGCCCTTCATCGTGTCGGCGGCCATCAGCTCGGCCGAATCCTCGATGCCCTTGGCCTTCTGATAGACGGAGCCCGCTGCGTTCATGCCGCCCGCGGCAAACTGCGAGTTGCCGCCCGGAATCGGCATCTTTTCAAGAATGACGATGTTGCGAACGCCCTTTTCGTGCGCCTCCATCGCTGCGACGAAGCCCGCTGCGCCCGAACCCACAACAACGAGGTCAGCTTCTTCGGTTCGCACAGGCGCCGCATCCTTGTAGGACGCGAGATCCTTCCACTTCCACTCGAGCGGCTTGGCGCTGCCGAAGGGAATCTTCATCGCCGGGAAGTCGTGGCAGCTGAGGCAGTAAGACTGCGACTCGACATGCCCAGCATGGCAAGCCGTGCACTGGATCGTGCCGATGTGGCTCGCATGCGGATCGGGTGTCTTTTTCGGGTCAGCAAGCTTTTCAAGCCCGCCGTGGCAGCTCACGCACTGCTTGTTGATTTCTTTTTCCGAGTCGCTCACTTTCATGCCGTCGACATGGCAGGTCGCGCAGTCAAAGCCCTTCTTCATGTGTGCGCCCGCAAGCTGGGCATTGAAGTCCTTCTCTGCCGCCTGAGCTGAAAAGGAAGCGAATAGCGCCGCAAGGATCGCGGCCGTTGCGGATTGACGAAGCATCATATTTTTCTCTCCTTCCGAGGTCTGCCGCTCGGCCTTTCTCCCTAAAACGCGCCCGGCCCCATGCGTCCAGCCGCTTTGGGGGCCGGGGTTCCGGCAAAAATTCCGGCGACGAAGCGCTCCTTTTCTTTTGCCCGCGTGCCGCCTGAATTGGGGGCGCCTGAGGCTTTTTCTCTCGATGCGCCACCCGTTCGATTGATCCGAACAAAGCGCTCGAGCGAGCTTTACTTCAGTCCACAAGTTTATGGAGCCCCGCCTCCATTTAAAATTTCTATTTCGCTAACCAATCGTTCGCATTCCGCGAACGGTCGGGTTGCTTTTCTTTGCTTATCAAGCCTCTTCCAGCATTCCGCGGCGAATATCCGATTCCCGATGAAACATATCAACTTTACGGACCTCCGCGTCTTTCTTGCCATTGCCGACACGGGCAACCTTACGCGTGCGGCTGCGCAGTGCTGCATTACGCCATCGGCAGCGAGTGTTCGGCTCAAGCACCTGGAAGCAGAAGCGGGCTGCGAGCTTGTGACGCGCCTGCCGCGCGGGCTTGCGCTCACGCTCGCTGGCGAGCGGCTTGCTGCGGAAACTCGGAAAGTCTTTCGGCAGGTCGCCAGCATGACCGAAGCCATGTCGGTCTTTCGCGGCGACGAGCGCCTCGTTGTGCGGTTCGCAGCAAACTACAACGCAGCCGTGGCTTTTCTGCCCGACGATCTGAGCCGCTTCCTTCTGGCGCACCCGGAAATCCGCATCGAGCAGAAGCTCCTCACGAGCCGAGGCGTGGCCGAAGCCATTGCGCTCGGCGAAGCCGACATCGGCATCACGGCACACACGGAGTTTTACGGCGGCCTTGCCTTTCATCCCTATCGAGAAGACACGCTCGCGCTCTTTGCCGCGAAGGATCATCCGCTTGCCCTCAAAGGGCGCTGCAGTTTTCTGGATGCGCTCGAAGAGGATTTCGTTACGCTTTCGAACGATTCCGTCATGCAGGCCTACATGCTTGAGAAGGCCGTTGAGCTCGGCCGCCCGATCGTGCCGCGCATCCGCGTGCCAAGCATCGGCATCATGGCCCGGTATGTTCGTGCGGGCGTGGGCATCGGCTTCGCAACGGCCTCAACCTACGAGACCTTCTTCGGCCGCGACCTGTCGCTCTCGCTCGTGCGGCTCGAAGACGACTGGGCGCGCCGCATGCTGCGCATCGCAGTGCCTGCCGACGAGAGCCGGCTCACAGACGCTGCGAGGAAGCTCCTCTCGCACCTTCAGGAAGCTGCCCGCTCGCCTTTCACGCCCGTCATTCCGGGCGCTCTAGGCCTCGGCGGCAGCTAAGCCGCGTGCCTTCGCCGAAAGCGAAAAGAGCCTTCGCAACATTTCAAGCCCCCAGCAGACTCAATCGAAAGCGAGCTTCCGATAGAATTTCTTCAACTTCACGGCCCAGGCCGTCCTATCTGTTTCTTGTTCATTCAATCGGAAAGGAAAACCTCACATGAAGCTTCTGAGCACCACGATTGAGGAAGGCTCGCGCATGCCGGCCGCACAAAGCTATGCGGGCGGCAACCTCTCGCCTGCGCTCCTTTGGCGCGATGCGCCGGCGGGCACGAAAAGCTTTGCCGTCACCTGCTTTGATCCAGATGCGCCGACCGGATCGGGCTGGTGGCACTGGTGCGTTCTTGACATTCCGCGCAGCGTTTCGTCGCTTCCCGAAGGCGTTTCGCCCGAGTCGCTCTCCGAGCTCGGCGCCGTGATGCTTCGCAACGACTACGGCGAAGCCGCTTTCGGCGGCGCGGCGCCGCCCGCGGGCGACGGCATGCACCGCTATGTTTTCACCGTTTGGGCGCTGCCGGAGGAAAAGCTCGGCCTTGCTGCAGACGCCAATTGCCCGACCGCAGGCTTCATGCTGAACGCAAAGGCCATTGGGAAGGCCAAGCTCACCGCAACCTACGTCGTCGAATAACGCAGGCGCTCACGGCTCGGCGGACATAAAGAAAATCCCCGTTCCGGCATGCCGGTTCGGGGACTTTTCTGCTGCGCCGCAAGGACGCTTCACCTCAGGGAAGGCGTCGCGGCGTTACTTCCCTGCGGCGCCAGGGGCCGGCCGATAAGCGCACATCATCTGCGCCTGCGCGGCAACCTTGCCGTCGACCTTGGCAACGGCTTCAAAGATCCCGAGGCCCATCTTCGAGCGCAGGAACTTGCCTTCGATCACGAGCTGGTCGCCGGGCTGCACGACGCGCTTGAAGCGCGCGTTGTCGATGCCGGCAAAGTAGTAAAGGCACTTCTTGCGGTCGACGTCTTCAGGCAGACGCGCGAGCGCAATAATGGCGCAGGCCTGGGCCATCGCTTCGATGATCAGAACGCCCGGCATCACCGGCACCTGCGGGAAATGGCCCGTGAACTGCGGTTCGTTCATCGTGACGTTCTTGATGGCGACGACGCGCGTGAGGTCGTCGGAAAGTTCGATGACGCGATCGATCAAAAGGAACGGATACCGATGCGGCAGCTGATCCATGATCTCGTTGATGTTAAGGGTTTTGGGCATTTGTTTACTGGGTGTTCCGACAAAAATGGGAATTCGTTTCGTGTGAGCGGCGCCTTTCGCGGCCGGATCGTCCGAGAGAACGATCGTCTGGGGTCCTGCCGAAAGGCTTTCGGGCGCAAACGCGCCCGAAACCACTTCAAGTACTTGATTTTCGCGCGTTTGGCGCTTTTACGCTTCTCCCTTTCGGATTAGCGCTTTCAATTCTTCGACTTCGCGCTGCAGCGACTTGAGTTCTTTTCGCATCTCGGGAAGGCGCGTGATCGTGGCAGCCGTGAGCTTAAATTCGCGCATGCCGAGCGCCGGGAAAAAGCCCGTGAGCTGCTTGGGTTCCTTCCCCCAGCCCGTCACGGCCGTGGCGGGCCCGATCGCCGAACCCGACGGAATCGTAATGTGGCCGTTGATCATCGCGGCACCCCCGATCATGACATGGTCGCCCACGGTGGTCGAGCCAGCAATGCCCACGCACGAAGCCATCACGCAGTGCTTGCCGATGCGATCGTTATGACCGAGCTGAATCTGGTTGTCGATCTTCGTGCCTTCACCCACGGTCGTATCTTCGAGCGCGCCGCGGTCGATCGTGGTGTTGGCGCCCACTTCGACGTCGTTGCCGATAACGGTACGGCCGCGCTGCGGGATCTTCACCCATTCGCCCTGGAAGGGCGCAAAGCCGAAGCCGTCGCCGCCCAGGACGGCGCCCGACTGAATGCAGCAGCCTTCACCCACAACCGTATCGTGGTAGAGGACCGCGTTCGGGTAGATGACCGTATCGGCACCCACAACCGCATTTTCGCCCACATAGACGCCTGCGGAAATCAGCGCATTGGCGCCGATCTTCGCACCCTTGCGAACAACGGCGAAAACGTCGACCGTGGCCGTCGGATCGACCTCGGCCCCCTCTTCCACGTAGGCCTGCGGATGAATGCCGGGCACGCGCTCGACGGGATAGAGGAACTGCGAGGCAAAGGCAAAGAAGGCATACGGGTTGTCACAAAGAAGAATCGTGCGCGCGGGGAGCGCCTCGCCAAAGACGGCGCGCGCGTCCTTTTCGCGCATCACGAGCACCGAAGCCGCACTCGCCTTCATCGCTTCGGCGTAAGCCGGATCCGAGAGGAAGCTCATGTCCCCTTCACCCGCGTGCTGCGGCGGCATGAAGCGGCTCACGCGAACGCTCCCCTCGCCCTCAATCCGCATGGCAAGGCGATTCTTCGAGCGCTCGGCGATCAGCGCAACCAATTCGGAAAGTACGAAGCTCTTCTCTGACATCCTGAAATTCTTCCTTCAACAAGTGGCGCATCGCCGCCCTTGGTATACGACGTCCGGGCGATGCACGCATCGATGTGTTCTTCTCGACGTTAAAAAGCAAGCGCTTACTTTTTCTCGGTGTCCGCAACGCCGCGGTCAAGCTCTTCGATGACACGGCGCGTGAGGTCGACGCGGTCGCTCGCGTAGAAGTACTCGTAAAGCACCAGGTCGAACTTGTCCTTCTTGGCGATTTCCTGCACGATGCGCGCAGCGCGGCTCTGCAGGAAGAGCACCTCTTCGTTGCGGCGCTGATTGAATTCTTCGCGCGCTTCGCGCGTGCGGCGCGTAACGTCGCGCTCCATTTCAGCGAGTGCTCGGCGCTCCTGCACGCGCGAGGATTCGTCCATATCGGGCGCGTTCTTTTCAAAGCGCTCGAGGCGCGACTTGAAGCGGCGCGAAAGCGCTTCGATTTCTTCCTGCCGGCGCTGACCTTCGGCATTCAAGCGGTCGCTCGCCTGAATGGCGAGCTTCGCCTCGCGAAGGATGCGCTCCATGTTGACGACGCCGATCTTGAGCGACGTGCCCGCCGCAGGCTGAACCTTTTCGACAACGCCTCTCGTTGCGGGCGCCTTGCCGGCCGCAGCCGGTCCGGCATCGGGCGCAGCCGCGGCGCTGCCCGACACCGCAAGTGCGAGTCCGAATGCGGCGCAAAGTGTTGCGGACTTGAAATCGAACATGGGAGGACCTTTTCAATAAAAATCGCGGCGCGGCAAAGCGCGCCCGCCGCAAAGACGGCCCGCAAAGAGCCGCACCCCGCGCGCAGAGCGCTCGCGCCGCAGTTGTTTTTGCGATTCTAGCAATGAACAGGACGCGACAAAAAAACCGCGGCTTCGGCGAACCGAAAATCCGCGGTTTTGCCGCTTCCCCGAGGGGCCGACTTGGGGCGGCACCTCGAAGGAAGCGCGGTACAAAGCGGCTTAGAAGCCCGTACCGATCTGGAACTGGAAGCGCTGCACGTCGTCGCCCGACTCGTCGTTGAGCGGCGCAGCGATCGAGAACTTGAGCGGGCCCAGGGGCGAGATCCAAGCCACGCCGATACCGGTCGAGTAGCGCAGATCGCCGAAGTCGATCGGCTGACGGCGATAGCGACCGTTGCCGATGCCTTCGTAGCCCCAGACCATACCGCCGTCCAGGAACCCGAAGATTCGCAGCGTACGGTCGCCGCCAGGCAGCGGCGCGAGCAGTTCGAGGGAGAACGTCGCCATACGGTCGCCGCCCAGGTTGTCGCTGTCGTTGTCGTACGGGTCGTATTCCTTCGGACCGAGACTGCCGTTTTCGAAGCCGCGCACCGAACCGATACCGCCCGCGTAGAAGTTCTTGAAGAACGGGAACATGTCGGTGCTGCCGTACACGTCGCCGTAGCCGATTTCGCCGTTGAAAGCGAGCGTCCACGTTCTCGAAAGCGGAATGTACTGCTGGTACTGGTACGTTGCCTTGTAGTACTGGATGTCGCCGCCCGGCAGACCGAATTCACCGGAAAGGCGCTGGTACACGCCGCGCGTCGGCGCGAGCGAATTGTCGCGGCTGTCTCGCGACCAGCCGAGCGTGAGCGCGACGCTCCAGGGATTTTCGCCGAACTTGTCCGCATAGGTGATGTAGCGCTGCGGCGAGTTGCTGTTCGTCATCACCTTGGTCGATTCGAGCTTGCCGCCCAGGTACACGCGATCGAGTTCCGTGAAGGGAATACCCCAGGAAACGCCCACGCCGCGGGTTTCGTATTCAACGTCCGCAACGTCGAGTTCATCGAGGTCGACGCGGCGGTCGTAGAGGTCGTAGGAGCGGCTCACGCCTTCGGGCGTGACATACGGTTCCACCACGGAGAGCGCGTAGGTACGCTGCGACTTCGAAGTGTTGACTTCGACCGAGACCGAATTACCGGTACCGAAGACGTTGTTCTGGGCAAAACCGGCCGACAGGATGATGCCTTCAGAAGTCGAGTAGCCGGCACCGAGCGAGATCGAACCGGTCGGACGTTCCTTCACGTTCACTTCAAGGTCGACCTGGTCGCGCGTGCCGGGCACGGGCTTCGGTTCGGCCGTGACGGACTCGAAGTAGCCGAGTCGGTCGATACGGTCGCGCGAGAGCTTCACCTTGTCGCTGTCGAACCAAGCGGCTTCGTACTGACGGACTTCGCGGCGAATCACTTCGTCGCGGGTGCGGTTGTTGCCGATGATGTTGACGCGGCGCACGTAAGCGCGGCGGCCCGGGTCGACCGTGTAGACGATTTCAACCGTGCGATTGTTCGCGTCCGAGATCGGATTGGCGTTCGCGCTCGCAAAGGCATAGCCGAGCGTCGAAAGCTTGTCGGTAATGGCGGTCGAAACGTTCTTCACCGTTTCGGCGTTGTAGATTTCGCCGGGCTTGATCGTCACGAGCGCTTCAAGGTCCTTGTCGAGACCGAGCATGTCGCCCTGCAGCTTCACGCCCGAAATCGTGTACTTCTCGCCTTCGGTCAGGTTGATGGCGATGAAGACGTCGGACTTGTTCGACGCGATCGAGACCTGCACGGAGTCGATCTTGAAGTCGAGGTAGCCCTGGTTCATGTAAAACGAGCGGATCGTTTCCAAGTCCGCGGCGAGCTTTTCGCGCGAGTAGAGGTCGCGCTTCGTGTACCAGGACATCCAGTTCGGCGTGCCGAGCTGCATCATGTCGAGGAGTTCGTCGCTTTCGAACGTCTGGTTGCCCGTGAAGCGAATCGACGCGATCGAGGAGGCGCTGCCTTCGTCAACACTGATCGTGATGCGCACGCGGTTGCGCTCAAGCGGCGTTACCGTGGTCTTCACCGAGACGCCATAGTAGCCGCGGGCGAGATACTGGCGGCGCAGTTCCTGGTCGGCACGCTCGAGCGTCGCCTGGTCGAAGATGCGGCCCTCGGCCATACCGACATCTCGAAGACTCTTTTCCACGGCATCCTTGTCAAACGCCTTGATGCCGTGCGTTTCGATGGTGGCAACTGCCGGTCGTTCCATCACGCGCACGACGAGCACATCGCCGTCCTGCGAGAGCGAGACGTCCCGGAAGAGTCCCGACTGATAGAGCGAATGGATGGCGCGAGCGCCCTTTTCGGGCGTGTATTCGTCGCCAGCCTGGAAAGGCAGGTGTGAGAAAACCGTACCGGGCTCGGTACGCGAGATACCCTCGACGCGGATGTCGGAGATCGTAAAGGCACTGACGCTGCCGGCAAAAAGGCTCAGGGCGGCAAGCGACGCTGCAATTCGGGTCAGATGTGGGCGCTGCAAGACGGAACTCTCTTTCTGTTCTCGTTTCGGCGCTCGAAGCACGAGCGGACAGTCTGCCCGCGCGAGCGACGCGAAACTCACGGAAAAAACGCACGCAAACCATGCGGCCGACCCGAACAAAAACGGGCAGCCGGCACGAAGCGCTTTCCAAAAGAAAAACGACGCACACGGACCCCCGAAAACGGGTCGGCAAAAAATCGGGTTAAGGTTACCAAATTTGAAGGCGCTTAGGCGGCCGCTCAAAAGGCCGCCTAACGTGAAAATTCAACTTTCAAGCTGGAGTTAACACTCCCCAGACCGCTGAAATGCGAGCAAACCGCACCGCGAAAGCGTTTGTCGAACCCGAAAGCGACGACGGACGCGTTTGCGCGGCAGAGCGCCCAGCCTTCGCGGGCAGCCGATCAAGAAGTTTAGCCGCCCGAAAGACGCGCCACGTCGTTCATCGTGACGTAGACCGTCAAGAGCAGCAGAATCGCGACCGAAGCCGCGCCCAGCATTTCCTTCACGCGCTTCGTAAAGTTGCGGCGAAGAGCCCCTTCGAGCGCAAGAATCACGAGCTGACCGCCGTCGAGCGCGGGAATCGGAATGAGGTTCATGAAGCCGATCGCGACCGAAATAAGCGCGATGTACTCGAGAAACGCGGAGATGCCCGCCGCAACGGCGTTGCCCGCCATATCGGCGATGCCGACCGGGCCCGAGAGGTTTTCCGCGCTCACTTCGCCCTTGGCCATGCTGCTCACGGTCGTGAACTGGAAGATCGTCATGCGGGCGACCTTGTCGACTGCCAAGCGAATCGAATCGATCGGTCCGTGACGAACGGTCGAGAGTTCGATCGAAGGCCCATAGCGCAGCTGCGCGCGCCCGACGGTCTCGCCCGTTTTTTCGTCAAGCACGGCGTCGGGCGTGACGACGATGCGCCGCTCGCCCGATTCGCCGCGAACGACGAGCTCGAGGGGCTTGCCGGCACTCTCGCGGATCTTCGCCGAGAAGTTCGCTGTCGTCGCGCGTTCACCCGCAACTTCGAGAACAAAGTCGTGCTGCTTGAGACCTGCCTTGTCGGCGGGGCCGCCAGCGACCACGTCGGCAATGACGATGCCGCGCCCCGTCAAGAGGAAGCCCACCGACGGGAAGGCGAAGCCCTTCTGATCGGCAATGCCGTCGAGCGTGAGGTCCGAGAGGTCGAACGTTCTCGTGTAGACACCGGTCGCTTCGTTTTCGCCGGCGTCCGTTCCTTCGGCCAAGGCCGCTTCGCGGGCGTCGCGGTCTTCGGCCGCACGGGACCCGGCACGCGCGAGCGTGATCTCGACCTTGGGCGAACCCGCGCGTTCGACGAGCGCGAGGTTGAAGTCCGAAATCCCTTCGATGCGTTCGCCGTCAACCGCGAGCACGCGGTCCATCGGTTGCACGCCCTGCGCTTCGACCTGCGTGCCGGGCTTGGCGACGACGTAGGGTGCGATGTCTTCAACGCCGATCGCGCCCGCCGAGGCGTAGAGCACGATCGCGAGAACGAAGTTCATCACGGGACCCGCAGCCACGACGATCGCACGCTTCCAGCGCGCACCGTACTCAAAAAGCCGCGCGCGTTTCTCGGCAGGCAGGTCGTCGCTGTCTTCTTCAAACATCACGTAGCCGCCGATCGGCAGCATCGAGACGGCAAATTCGGTGTCCCAGCGGCGGAAGCGCCAGACAACCTTGCCCATGCCGATCGAGAAGCGCTTGACGGCAAAACCGAGCCACTTGGCGGCGAGATAGTGGCCGCCCTCATGAATCGTCACGATCACGCAGATCGTGACGAGAAAGCCGATGACGGAAAGCAGCACCCCCATCATCGGCCTCCGCAGCGCGTGCGCTCAATGTAGCGGCGCGTCGCAGCGCGTGCGGCGGCGTCGACGGCAAAGATCTCTTCGAGCGAGGCGGGCGTCGTCTGCGCACACGCGTCGAGCGCGGCGCGCACCGTGTCGGCAATGGCCGTAAAACCGATTTCATGATCGAGAAACGCCGCAACGGCCTCTTCGTTGGCGCCGTTCAGAACGATCGTGCGGTCGCCGCCGGCGGCAAGCGCCTCGTAAGCGATGCGAAGAAGCGGGAACGTTTCGAGGTCGGGCGCTTCAAAGGTCAGACGACCGATGCGTGCGAGGTCCAAGGGCGCCACGCCGCTCACAATGCGTTCGGGCCAGGAGAGCGCGTAAGCGATCGGCGTCTTCATGTCGGGGTTGCCGAGCTCGGCAAGGACTGCGCCGTCGTCAAAGGTCACCATCGAGTGAATGATCGACTCGGGGTGCACGACAACGTCGATCCGGTCGGCCGGCACGCCGAAAAGCCACGAAGCTTCGATTACTTCGAGCCCCTTATTCATGAGCGTTGCGCTGTCGACGCTGATCTTGCGGCCCATCGACCACTTCGGATGCTTCACCGCCATTTCGGGCGTGATGCCCGAAAGATCCTTGCGGCCGCGGAAGGGACCGCCCGAAGCGGTGAGAACGATGCGCGCGGTTTCGCGCGTCTTTGCCGTCGCCGACTCAAGGCACTGAAAGACGGCACTGTGTTCGCTGTCTACCGGCAGAATCTTCGCGTCCTTTTCTTCGGCCGTCCGCATCAGAAGCGCGCCGCCGCAGACGACGCTCTCTTTGTTCGCGAGGAGAAGGCGCTTGCCGGCACGCGCCGCTGCGAACGTGGGCGCAAGCCCCGCCGCACCCACAATCGCCTGCACGACCTGGTCGGCTTCGGCGTCTTCGGCAAACTTTACGGACGCTTCTGCACCCGCACTCAGCTCGATCCCCGTGAGGCCGCGCGCTTTGGCGCCCGCTATGAGTGCAGGAAGCGCACGCTCGTCCGCAACGGCCACGCGCGCCGGACGAAACGCTTCGGCAATGTCGAGGAGCGGCTCGACGCGGCTGCCGCCCGAAATCGCGTGCAGCGCAAATTTGTCGGGATGCGCCTTGAGCACATCGAGCGTCGAGCGGCCGATGCTGCCCGTAGCGCCGAGAATCGTGATCTTCTGTACGCTCATCTTGATTAACTGTCCTTTTGTCTTTTGAAATTGTCTGACGGTTTTGCGTTCGTTCTTTCCGTTCGTTCTTTTCCTAGCGTCTCGCCCGCAGTTGCTTTGTTTTAAGCGGCCGTCTTTTCTGCGGGCGCACGCTCAAGGCGAATCAGTGCGATCTCTGAAGGCGCCCCCATGCGAACGGCGAAGCCGTTCCAGAGGCCCGACCCCGGGTGCACGTACATCTGCGCGTCCTTGCCGGGCAGCTTCGCGGGATCGGTTCTGTAGAGCCCGCGCACGAAGTTGCCGTTCATGATCGCGACGACGCGGTCCATGCCGAGAATCTGCCCGCCGTGCGTGTGCCCGGAGAGCTGCAGCGCAAAGTTCGCCGCTTCACGGTAGCGCGGGAAGAATTTCGGCTGGTGCGCCATGAGGATGCGCACGGCATCGGCCCCGTCGGGCGCCCCCGCAAAGGCTTTGGCTGCGTCGGGCATTTCGCGCCCGAAGCGCGCGGCCATCGGGTCGCACACACCTGCGAGCACAAGCTTAGCGCCCGCGACCTCGAGCGCCACGTGTTCGTTACGCAGCATCCGAATGCCGAGGTCGGCAAAGATCTGCTTCCAGCGCTCGTATTCGCCGTACTGCTCGTGATTGCCGTCGCAGCCGAAGACACCGAATTCGGCTTTGATTCGCCCAAAAGGCGCGATGTCTTCGAGTCGACGCTCGACGCGGCCGTCAACAAGATCGCCCGTGATGAGAACGAGCTTCGGGTTGAGGGAATTCACACGCTCTACAAGCCCCTCGGCCCAGGTTTTGGTGAGAAGCGCCGAGACGTGCGTGTCGGAGAGCTGCACGAATTCAAACCCCGAGAGCGCCTCAGGGAGACCGGGTACATAGATCGTGCGGCGTGCAACGTCGGGGACCTTGATGCCGCCATAAAGTGCCGCGCCGCCCAAGACGGCGCCCGCAGCCGCCAAACCGATCGCCGTTCTGCGGTCCTTCTGCACGGCGCGATGGGCCTTTTCGCCGCTTCGGCCCGCAAGCACGGTGAAGAAAATCACGACTTCGCGCGCAAGCACAAGCCCGGTCGTAAAAAGAAGAAAGGCTTCGAAAGCTTCCTTGACGACAATCACGCCGCGCGGGAGCTCGGGCGACAGGAGCCCGCCGAAAAACATCGTCGCTGCACTCGAAAAAAGCGCAATCGAAACAAAAAAGAGGGCGAGGAGCCATTTGAGCGGTCGGCGGATCGAGAGCGGCAGCACGAAGCGCCAGAGCACGATCAGAACCATGACCCAATGGAAAACGGCAAATCGCATGTCGGCTTCCGGTTAGTTGGCGTTTGAAAGGGGCCCGAGACTTCCGTGACTTGCGTTCGGTGAGCACGCTTGAGGTGTGGCGAAAAAGCCGTCCGTTTCTCGGCCCGAAGAGCCCGTATTTTAGCGAAGCGTTTTGACGCGGCTCTCGCGTGAAGCGCCGCGTACTCGTTCGATTTCGTTTCCGCTTTGCGCGCTCAAAACGGGCCGCACTACTCGATCTCGTCTTCGAGTCGGTCGACAAGCCCTTCGCCGCTCGTTGCCTGCGCAATGCGCGCTTCAAAGGCGTCAGCCGCCTCGACCGGAATCTGCGCTTCGTAGGAGGCATCGAAGCGAAAGTCCGTCGTCAGAATGCGGCCGCCCGCCTGCGCGATGATGTGCTCGATCTGCGGCGCCTGCGCGGGTTCGACGGAAACGACGTAGCGAGCCATCTTCTCGCGCGTTTTGACGGGCAGCGACTCAAGTCCGAGCTTGACGCTGCCCTGATAGGCGCGAACGAGTCCGCCCGTTCCCAGAAGAATGCCGCCGAAGTAGCGCGTCACGACGGCTGCGATCTCCCCGACGCCGCTATGAAGCAGCGCCGTGAGCATCGGGCGCCCCGCCGTTCCTTTGGGTTCGCCGTCGTCACTCGCACCGATGCGGGCCGTGTCGCCCGGGGCGCCCGCCACGTACGCCCAGCAGTTGTGGGTCGCATGCGCGTGCTCGGCACGCACCTCGTCAATGAAGGCCTTGGCCTCCTCGTTCGAGGCAACGCGCGCCATGGTGACGATAAAGCGCGAGCGCCGAATCGTTTCTTCGGCGCGGTGACGCTCCCCGGGCTTCAAGTCCGGGACTTGGTAGTGTTCGGCGCTCATGCGTCGATCTGTCTCGCAAAGACCTTACTTCGAGAGCATGACCGCGAGCATGATCCACGTTGCGGCCGGCAGCACCGGCAGCGACGCGTCAAGACGGTCGAAGAAGCCCCCGTGCCCAGGCAGCAGATTTGAAGAGTCCTTGATGCCCGCCAAGCGCTTGAGCATCGACTCCCAGAGGTCGCCCGCAATCGAGAGCGCCACGAGAAGCGCGAGCGTAACGACGCCCCAGAAGAAGCCCGCCTGGTCAAAGAGGAAGTTCGTGAAGACGTTGTTCTGATCGCAGAACCAGTACGTGAGAAGGAAGAAGACGATCACGATCACGTAAGCGCCGATCGCGCCTTCCCAAGTCTTCTTCGGAGAAATCGCCGTGCACATCTTGTGCTTGCCCCAGGCGCGACCGCAGAAGTAGGCGGAAATATCTGCGCCCCAGACAATGAGAAGTACCGAGAGAACAAGCACCCAGTCGCCGATTTCAAAGAGGTAGAGCAGCGACAGGTACGCTGCCGGCACAAACACCACGGCCGAGAGCAGGCACTGGCGCACCGACACCTTGAAGCCCGTCGAGCGGTGCAGGAGTTCGGCAATGAAGATGGCGAACCAAGCGATCATCACGACGCCGTTCACAATGAAGAGGAACCATTCCATGCGCGGCAGCGCGCCCGCCCAGTAAAGCGAAAACTGCGTAACCATTTCCACGGCGGAAACGAGCGCAGCCGGCACGGGCCCCAAGTTCCCGATGCGAAGCCACTCGTAGAGCGCGAGGCCGAAGCCCACGGCCATTACGCCGGCAAAGCAGAGCGGTCCCGCCCAGACGGAAAAGCACAAAATGACGAGCAGGACGAACGCCGTAATCACGCGAAGCATCAGCATCGGAGAGAAATCCTTTTCGAAAACGGGAAGCGCCGCCGAGGGTTGACGGGGCGGATTCCGCAGCAAGTGATCTCGGGAATTTTAGCGAAAAGGACGTCGCTCTTGCGTAAAAAGGCATGGACACGCCTCGCGCGTACGCCTGTCGGGCCGAACGGCGTACGTACGAGGCTTTTGAGATTTGTGTGATCGAAATCAGCCCGCCGTTCCTCGCACCTGCTCGCTCGTCATGCCGAAGCGCCGCTCGCGCCCTTCGTACCAAGCCAGCGCCTCATCGAGGTGCGCGGCGCTGAAGTCGGGCCAGAGGCAGTCGGAGAAATAGATTTCCGCATAGGCCGCCTGCCAGAGCAGGAAATTCGAAATGCGCTGCTCGCCGCCGGTGCGGATGAGGAGATCGACGTCGCCGTCGGGCGCAGTCGCGAGTTTCTGCGCGATCGCCTCGGGCGTGATGGGAAGCCCCTCGGCCGCAAGCGCCGATGCCGCGCGGCACATGTCCCAGCGACCGCCGTAATTGGCCGCCACGTTGAGACGCATGCGCGTTCCAGCCGCAGTCGCGCGCTCGGTCTGCGCAATCGCCGTCTTCACGTCCTCGGGAAAAGGCTCGAGTTCGCCCACGATCCGAAGCGACACCCCGGCATCGATCAGACGCGTGCGCCAGTCTCGCAGGGCCACGGCAAATAGACGCATGAGCATGTTCACTTCTGCTGCCGGCCGGCGCCAGTTTTCGCTCGAAAAGGCAAAGACCGTCAGCACCTTTACGCCGCGCTCGGCCGCGCGTTCAACGAGTCGGTGAAGCGCCTGCACGCCCTGTCGGTGTCCCTCCGCGCGAGGCAAGTGGCGCGCTTTGGCCCAGCGGCCGTTGCCGTCCATGATGACAGCGAGGTGGTGCGGAATGTCGGAGCCGGTGTGCAAAGACATGGGTGCAGCAAAGTCGAAAGATTTTTTGACGGGCAAGCAGTGTAGCAAAGCTCAACCGCGCCCCCTTTCGGAAGCGCTCGAGCAGTTCGCAACGAAAAGTTGCGCCAGACCACACTGCCAAACCGAGAAAAATCGCAAATGGAAAAGCCCGCACGAGCGCGGCTTCACGCTCGAAACGGGCTTCTTTCGGCCAATCGTGGATGCAAGGCCGCACAGTCGCGGCCTTTCGTCTTAGACCGTCATGATTTCCTTTTCCTTGGCTTCAAGGACCTTGTCGATTTCGGCAACAAAGCGGTCCGTGAGCTTCTGGATTTCGGTTTCGAAACGGCGCTGATCGTCTTCGGAAATTTCCTTGTCCTTGCAGGCGCGTTCGACGTAGCTGTTGGCGTCGCGGCGCAGATTGCGAACGGCAACCTTGGCGTCTTCGCTGAAGCCCTTGACGATCTTCGTGAGTTCGCGGCGGCGCTCTTCGTTGAGCGGGGGCAGCGGCACGCGGATGAGGTCGCCCGAGGTCGCGGGATTGAGACCGAGATCGGATTCGCGGATCGCCTTTTCGCAAACCTTGATCATGCTCTTTTCCCACGGCTGAACCGTGAGGGTGTGCGCATCGCCCACACCGATCTGCGAGACCTGGTTGAGCGGGGTCGGGCAGCCGTAGTAGTCGACCTTGATGTGGTCGAGCAGCGCCGGGCTCGCGCGCCCGGTACGGATCTTCGTGAATTCTTCGCGCAGGGCTTCAACCGTGCGGCCCATCTTGAATTCGGTCTGCTGGAGATGTTCGGCAGCTGTCATTTTTTGGATTTCTCCGGGAATTGAGCCGACGGCGGCAAGGCCCCGAGGCCTCGAGCGGCCCGCTCATTGAAAACGCTTGCGGCCGACGAAGTCCCGTTGGAACCGCGCTTCTTCGGCCGAATCGCTCGAATAAAGGATTCTTTTGCTTGCATTCGATACGAAACGAGCCGGCATGCAGCCGGCTCGCTCGTCGGATGTGCATGAAAGAGATTTTAGCAGTGAACCAGCGTGCCTTCCTTCTCGCCGAGGAGCACGCGCTTCAGAGCACCCTTCTTGTTGATGTTGAAGACCTTGATCGGAAGGCCCTGTTCGCGGCAGAGCGCAAAGGCGGTCGCGTCCATCACCTTGAGATTCGAACGAAGGGCATGGTCGAACGTGATTTCGTCATACATCGTCGCCGTCGGATCCTTCTTCGGATCGTTCGTGTAGATGCCGTCGACCTTCGTCGCCTTCAGAACGACGTCCGCACCGATTTCCGCACCGCGCAGCGCCGCGGTCGTATCGGTCGTCATGAAGGGGTTGCCCGTACCGGCGGCGAAGATCACGACGCGGCCGAGGCGCAGATGACGAAGGGCCTTGCCGCGGATGTAGGGTTCGGCCACCTGCTCGATATGAAGCGCCGACTGCACGCGCGCTTCGACGCCGTTGTTGCGGCAGCAGTCCTGAAGCGCCATCGCGTTCATGACGGTCGCGAGCATCCCCATGTAGTCGCCCGTAGCGCGGTCCATACCGGTCGCACCGAGCGCAACGCCGCGGAAGATGTTGCCGCCGCCCACCACGATGCCGATTTCGACGCCGAGATCGACGACACTCTTGATTTCCTCAACCATGCGCTGCAGAACGGCGCGATTGATACCGAAGGCGTCGTCGCCCATCAGGGCTTCGCCGGAGAGTTTCAGAAGAATGCGCTTATAAACGGGCTTCAGGGTTTCTTCTTTCTGCTGATCCATTTTCTGCTTCCGCAATTTAGGAATGTCACATCGGAGCGAAGCGCGTGCTTGCGCGTGCGATTCGCAAATTGCGGAGATTATACGCGCTCAGACTGTATGCGTTAAGAGCAACTACCTAGACGATTTTTTTGTTTTCAGCGTGCGTCGTTCGGGTGCCGAAGTCCCGTGTGCCGCATAAAGAAAAAACGCAGATCCCCGCGAGAGAATCTGCGTTTTTTTCTTCGGTCGCGGTGCCGCTTCGGGAAGCTTCCCTAAGAAGCGGCACGCCCCGGCGATCGAAAGCGCTGTCGAATTAGGCCTTCTTCGCGGCAGCAGCCTGAGCAGCCACTTCAGCGGCGAAGTCGTCCTGACGCTTTTCGAGGCCTTCGCCCACGACGTAGAGGGCGTAGGCGGCGCATTCGGCACCCTTCGACTTGAGGAGGTCGCCCACGGACTGCTTGTCGTTCTTGACGAACGGCTGGTTGACGAGCGTGACTTCCTTCAGGAACTTCTTGACGGAACCTTCGGCGATGCGTTCGAGCATGGCTTCGGGCTTGCCGGCTTCGCGAGCCTTTTCGATGGCGATGCGATGTTCGGAAGCGATCAGTTCGGGATCGATGCCGGTTTCGTCGATGGCCTTCGGCTTCGAAGCGGCGATGTGCATGGCGACATCGTGCGCGACTTCGTCGTCGCCGCCCTTGATGTCAACGAGCACGCCGATGCGCGAGCCGTGGACGTAGTTGGCGAGCAGGCCCTGGGCTTCGATGCGTTCGAAGCGGCGGAAGGTCATGTTTTCGCCGATCTTGCCGATAAGCGCCTTGCGGACGTCTTCGACCGTGCCTTCGCCGAGCGGCAGCGCGGCGAGAGCGGCGAGGTCGGCCGGGGCCTTTTCGGCCACGAGCTTGACGGCGTCCTTGGCCATCTGGATGAATTCGGGGTTCTTGGCAACGAAGTCCGTTTCGGAGTTGACTTCGAGGATGGCGCCCGTCTTGCGGTCTTCGGAGACGTAGACAACGACGACGCCTTCGGCGGTGATGCGGCTAGCAGCCTTGCTCGCCTTGTTGCCGAGCTTGACGCGAAGGATCTCTTCGGCCTTGGCCATGTCGCCGTCGGCTTCCGTGAGGGCCTTCTTGCATTCCATCATCGGCGCGTCGGTCTTCAGACGCAGTTCCTTGACCATCGCGGCGGTAATAGCAGCCATGTTCAATCTCCCTGAGATAACAGTAGGTAGGTGATGTAAATCTTTTCTGCGAGAAGGGGGCCCGTTTTTGCCAGACCCCCTCCTTCGAACGAGCCGCTCTAGCCGTCATCGGACGGCGCTCGAGCGGCGCCCAGCTTTCGCTTCGAAGCTTACTGCTTATTCGGCAGCCGGAGCTTCTTCAGCGGCCGGCACTTCGACGAATTCTTCTTCAGCGGCAGCTTCCACGACTTCCGTGGCGCTGTCGGCACGGCCGGCGATGATCGCGTCGGCGATGCCGCTCGCGTAGATCGCGACAGCCTTCGAGGAGTCGTCGTTGCCCGGGATGACGTAGTCGATGCCTTCGGGGCTGCAGTTCGTGTCGACAACACCGATAACGGGGATGCCGAGCTTCTGCGCTTCCTGGATGGCGATCTTGTGGTAGCCGACGTCAACGATGAAGAGGGCGTCGGGCAGACCCGTCATTTCCTTGATGCCGCCGATCGACTTGTTGAGCTTGGCGACGTGGCGCTGGAAGTCAAGCGCTTCCTTCTTCGTGAGCGTGGCAGCCGTGTTGTCTTCGAGCTGCTGCTCCATGTCCTTCAGACGCTTGATCGTGCCGCGCACCGTCTTGAAGTTGGTGAGCGTGCCGCCGAGCCAGCGCTGGTCAACCCAGCAGCAACCGGCGCGCTGCGCTTCTTCGGCGATGATTTCGCGGCCGCCGCGCTTCGTGTCGACGAAGAGGATCTTGCCGCCCTGAGCAGCGAGCTGACGGGCAAACTTGCAGGCTTCGTCGAACTTAACAACGGTCTGTTCGAGGTTGATGATGTGAATCTTGTTGCGGGAGCCGAAGATGTACTGAGCCATCTTCGGGTTCCAGAAACGGGTCTGATGGCCGAAGTGGCAACCCGCTTCGAGCATTTCACGCATGCTGACCATTTTGAATATCTCCAAGGTTTGGACTGACACGAACGGCAGGAACGGCTCTTTCTTCTTGAAATGAGCGGCACCTCGGGTGCCGTCGTGCGCTGATTTTCCCTTGGGCCGCAAGCCCTCGGGGGTTGATTTGCAAACACCGACTTCGAGCGCCGCATCGCTCTCGGGAGTAAAAGCACCCGAATGGCAAACGCTTAGCACCGAAATCAGGCGCCGAATTGTACCGAGAAGCGCCGAACGTTTTCAAGCTCGCGCACAAGTTTTTTTGCGAGTGCCGAACACCGCGTCCGGCAAAAAGCCCGCCCGCAGGCGGGTGCACTGCGGACGGGCTGACTCTTTGAAGCCGCTAAACCTGAAATCAGAGAGGCTTCGCACGAATCACGTCGAGCTTGATCCACTCTTTGTAGCGGTCAACCTCTGCCTCAATTTCGACGGGCTTGTCTTTGACGATCATCGTCCAGTCGTTGTCGTCGTCGAGTTCGGCGCGAATCGTGCCGCCCGCTTCGTCGACAAATTCGTATTTGTCGTCCTCAATGTGCTTCGTGAAGCGCCCGCGCAGACGAACGACGTCTTCGTCGCGGCCGGCTTCGAGTACTTTGGCGACCGTCGTCATCCCGCTCAACCCGGGCTGCGCGGCTGTCTGGGCGCCAAAGCCCTGGGGGCCGGCAGCATACGCGCCCGAGGCGCCGAAAGCAAGAAGAAGCGAAGCGCCGAAGGCAGCGAGCGCAGTCTTGGTGCGGTTGTTCTGAATCATCGTGCGTTGTCCTTTTTCAAAAGTGTCTCGGTCGACGCCCTGACCGGAAGGCCGCACCGGACTCACGGCGCGCTTTCCCGTCGGGCTGTAAAGCAGTACTCAAAAGCGCTCCTTACTTAAGGGGACGCGCCGACTTCACATCAAGCTCGGTGCTCGTCCAGTCGCGGTCGATTTCGGCGCGAATTTCAACGGGCGCATCCTTCACGATCATCGACCAGTCGCGGTCGTCATCGAGCTCGGCCGTGATCGCGTCGCCCTTTTCGTCGACGAACTCGTACTTGTCGCTCTTGATGAGATTCGTGAACTTGCCGCGCAGAACGACGACCTGATCGTCTTTGCCGTTGGCAAGGATGTCGGCAACGGTCGTTGCGGCCGGTTCAAACCCCTGGGGCGCCCCTGCCGGCGCGGTACCCGAAGCGGCGCCGAAGCCCGAGGGGCCCGCAGCCTGAGCGGCGGCAGCGCAGAACAGCGTGGCGGCGAACGTGGCGGCAAGCGCGGCGGCAAACTTCTTCGTCATTTTTCTTTCCTCTTTTTTGCGTTCGGGCGCGAGCGCCCGGTTTGTCGATTCGGCGTGGCGCGGAGTGCGATCGCTTCCAGGCATCTCACAGCGTTTCTCGTCGCATCCGCGTCGTTTTCTTCATGCTTTGCAGTCTAGGGATCGAAAATTAGAAAGGAATTAGGCTTGACTGAGCGAAGACTTAGAGAAAGCCTTGAAAAGTAACCTCGCCGCGGGACGCTTACAATGTCGGGCACCACGCATGTGCCGTTAGAAGCGCCCGCCGCTATTCGACCTCGCTCGAACCGGCGCTTCCTCACGGTGCTCCCGCTTTTCCAAGGGGCGGCCTGCGCCGAGTGCCCGAACGCCGTTTTCGCGCGGCATGTTCGCGCCTTGCCGCACTTGAAGCTGCGCCCCGTTTATTTGTTTCGATTGAAAACCATGGCTATCAATATCAAAACCGCCGAAGACATTGCCGGTCTGCGCGTCGCGGGCCGCCTCGCTTCGGAACTTCTCGACTACCTCACCCCGTTCGTGAAGCCGGGCGTCACCACGGCAGAGCTCGACAAACTCGCCTACGACTACACCGTGAACGTGCAGAAGTGCATTCCGGCCTGCCTCGGCTACCAGCCCGAAGGCATGACGCCCTATCCGGCGACGACCTGCATTTCGATCAACCACGTCGTCTGCCACGGCATCCCGAGCGAAAAGAAGCTCAAGGCGGGCGACATCGTCAACATCGACGTCACGAGCATCAAGGACGGCTACCACGGCGACACCTCGCGCATGTTCGTGGTCGGCAAGCCCACGATCGCCGGCAAGCGCTTGGCGCAGCTCGCCTTTGAGATCATGTGGGCGGGCATCGACGTCGTGAAGCCCGGCGCGCATTTCAACGACATCGGCGTCGCCTGCCAGGCCTATGCCGACCGCAACGGCGTTTCGGTCGTTCGCGACTACGGCGGCCACGGCATCGGCAAGGGCTTCCACGAAGAGCCCCACGTCAACCACTTCCCCGTCAACCGTCCGACCGCCGTGATGGAGCCGGGCATGGTCTTCACGGTCGAGCCCATGGTGAATGCGGGGCGCTACGGCGTCACGATGCTCGGCGACGGCTGGACCGTCGTCACGCGCGACCGTTCGCTTTCCGCGCAGTGGGAGCACATGGTGCTCGTCACGGAAACGGGCTACGACATCCTGACGGTGAGTAAGGGCACGCAGGCGCCGCCTGCCTTCGTGAAGGGCTGGAAGCTGCCGACCTTCGACTGAGCGCAGTCCGAACAACGCACCCAATTGGCGCCGCCCGGCCGTCCGGGCAGGCCGCTGCCGCCCAAGCCGACGTCCGAGGTTCCTCATGCCGTTTCTGCTCCCCCAAGAAGAAGTCGCCGCCGTCAAAGCGACATTCGCCGCCGCCCGCGAGGCACTTGCCGCCGGCTGGCGAAGCGGCAAAGACGTCAACCGCTACCTCGAGAAGCACGCCGACGCGCTCGACGAAGCCGTCCGCGCGCTCGCAGCTGCCGCGGGGCTCCCTGCCCGCGGCCTCTCGATTGCGGCCGTGGGCGGCTACGGTCGGCGCGAGCTCTTTCCCTTTTCCGACATCGACCTGCTCGTGCTGCTTGAAAAGCCGATCGAGCCCTCGGGCGAAACCGCCGAGCGACTCTCGGGTTTTCTAAGCGCACTCTGGGAGCTCGGCCTTTCGGTCGGCGCCTCCGTACGAACGCGGGACGAATTTTTAGCGCAGGCGGCCAAAGACGTCTCAATTGCAACGACCTATCTGGAGAGCCGCCTCCTCTGGGGAAGCGAAACGCTCTTTGAAGCCGCACGCGAAGACTTCTATGCGGAACTCGACGCGCGCGCCTTCTTTCGCGACAAGATGTTCGAGCTCGCACGGCGCCACCAGCGCTATGAAGACACGCCCTATTCGCTCGAACCCAATCTCAAGGAGTCGCCCGGAGGACTGCGCGACATTCAGGTCTTTTTCTGGTGCGCGCGTGCGGCGGGGCTCGGGGGCAACGCCGAAGAGATGCGCCGCGCCGAACTCATCACGGCGCGCGAAGCCGAGACGATCGAGTCGTGCCTCAACTTTCTGAAAACCCTACGTATTTCACTGCATCTCATCGCGGGTCGCCACGAGGACCGGCTTCTCTTTGACGTGCAGGAGCGCCTTGCCGACGACCTCGGCTACCGCGCCACCGCAGTGATGCGCAGCTCCGAAGCGCTCATGAAGCGCTACTACCTGCACGCGAAGTCCGTCTCGCAGATGTCGATCATTCAGCTGCAGGCGATCGCCGACAAGCTCCTCGGCAGCAACGAAAAAGCGACACCCGTACGGCTCGAGTCGGCCTTTGTCGCGCGCGGCGACGAAATGGACCTCGTGGACGACGACGCGTTCCTGCGCGACCCGAATGCGCTTTTGCGCAGCTTCATCGTCTTTGCCACGCACCCCGAACTCACCCGCATGTCGACGCGGCTGCTGCGCGCGCTCTGGAGCGCTTCGCTCTCGATGAGTCCCGCCTACCGCAGCGATCCGGCGAACAAAGCCACTTTCCTCGAGATTCTGAAGTTGCCGCACGGCACCTACCACGCGCTAAAGATGATGAACACGTGGTCGATTCTCGGGCGCTTTCTGATCGCCTTCCGGCACATCGTTGGACAGATGCAGCACGACCTCTATCACATCTTCACGGTCGACCAGCACACGCTGCGCGTCGTTCGCAACATCCGACGCTTCGCGCGCAGCGAATTCGCGCACGAATACCCCTTCTGCTCGCAGGTGATGGCCGAAATTCCCGAGAACTGGCGCGTGGTCGTCGCGGGCCTCTTTCACGATATCGGCAAGGGCCTTGGCGGCCGCCACGAAGTGATCGGCGCGCAGAAAGCCGAAGACTTCTGCCGACGCTTCGGCTTTTCAAAGGCGGATACCGACTTCATCGTCTTTCTCGTGCGCGAGCACCTCACGATGAGCCGCATCGCGCAAAAGGAAGACATTTCGGACCCGAACGTCGTAGCGCGCTTTGCCAAGATCGTTGGCAGCAAGGAGCGGCTCGACGCGCTCTACCTTCTCACCGTTGCCGACATCCGCGCGACTTCGCCCAAGGTCTGGACGCAGTGGAAGGCGCAGCTTCTCGAGACGCTCTACCGGCTCGCGCTCGACGTGCTCGAGAGCGGCGGCGAGACGCAGCCGAGCGCCAAGCACGCGCTTCAAAAGCGCGTTGAAGAAGCGGTGGCACTCATGGCGGACAAGGTCGACGAAACCGACCGCAAGCGCTTCTGGGCCAATCTCGACGTCGTCTACTTCATGCGGCACAGCGCCCGGGAGATCGCTTGGCACGCCGAGGAACTCGCCGCCAACGACGCCTCGCCCGAACCCATCGTGCGCGCGAAGCCTTCGAGCGACATGGGCGGGCTGCTGCTGCTCATCTATCTGCCGGACCGCAAGGACCTCTTCCTTCGCGCGGTAGCCTTTTTCGGGCGCAGCGGACTCTCGGTCGTCGACGCGCGCATTCACACGACGAAGTCGGGCTGGGCACTCGACACGTTCCTCGTCACCGACACATACGGCCGATTCGGCGAACGCGAGAAGCTCGACAAACTCGAGCGCGACCTCGCTCTAGCACTTGTCTCCGAGAAGCCCTTGCCGCCTGCGCCGAAGGCCAAGCTCTCGCGCCGCTCGCGCCACTTCCCGACGCGCCCCGTCGTTTTGATTACGCCCGACGAATCGGGTCGAGCGCATCTCCTCAATATTGTCGGCACCGACAGACTCGGGCTGCTCTTTGCGATTTCGGCGGTGCTCGGGCGCTACGGCGTCAACCTGCAGACGGCGAAGATCGCGACGCTCGGCGAACGCGCTGAAGACGTGTTCCTCATTGACGGACCGGCGCTCCAAAACGACGAAACGCTCTTAAAGCTTGAGGCCGAGCTCCTCGAAGCGTTGGCGGCGCCCATTCGCTAAACGCCCGGGCCGCAGCGCGCCGAAAAACGCCTCAAGCGCCTACCGCCCGGAAACGCGCCTGCCCTTTTCGTACACGACGGGCTCGCCCGTCTGTACGCCGCGCTCAAAGTGCGTGATCGTGATGCGCGAGCCCTCCTCAACACGGAGCCGCCCGGTAAAGGGCGCCATATCGGGAAGCGTCACGGCTTGCCCGCCCGAAAAGATCACTTCGCCGGGCGAAGCTGCCGGCAGCCGCAGTTCGATGGCTCCACGCATGCTCCAGAGACCGGCGACGATCGCCAAGACAACGAGCGCGCCCGCGCCCCAGACGACGGCGCCCGTGTGAATCGCCGTGAGCGCACCCCCGGCCTTCATGGCGAGAAAGAGCGCCGCGACAGCAAAGACGAAGCCGAAAACGGCGCCCGCCACGGCATCGCGAAACGCGCGGCTGCCGTGCGCCTCAACGGCGCGCGAGGGATCGGCGGCGCTGTAGCGAATCTCAAGCCGATCGCCGGGCTTCAATCGCGGTTCGGTTTCGGACTTCACCGTGAGCGCCGTCTCATACGATTGTCCGGCAGCGTCTTTGTAGCCCACCACTTCGCGGTAGCGTTTCTTGAAAACGTCCATGTCGTTTTCGCGCGTGCGGTACTCCTCGACATCCACGCGCAGGACGGTCGCTTCGGCGAGCACGCCCGTCTTCGCAATGCGATTGGCTTCAATCGCCTTGGCGCCCGAATAGAGCGAGCCGCCGAGGCCGACCAAAACGAAGGCAACGGCGGCGAGAAAGAGCACCCAACTCATCAAGATGCGTCCCCCGGAAAGCTTCTTGCCCGAGCGCGGCTGCTCGGACAGAAAAGAAAATCGTGTCTTCATGCCGGCAAGCTTATCGCACCGAAACACATTTTTCGCGCGGGAAAACAATCGGACGCCAGGCCGGTTGTAGACGACGTCAACTGACGCTTGACCAAGGCGCTGCTTCTGCGTCTTCGGCTCGCCCGGAGCCGCATCACTCTTTTCCCCAAATGCCTCCCAAAAACTATCTCTTCGATAGCCCCTCGAACTATCCGACCGAGACGAAAGTTTAATTGGAGAAAACTATCAAATACCTAATAGAATTAACGAAACCTTTATGGGGGCTACGCCCTCCGACCGCAACCGCAAGGAGAAAATCCGTCATGACCCACCTGCGACCGCTTGCCGCGGCTATGACTGCCGTCGTCGGCCTATTGAGCCTCGCCTCGTTCTCGGCGAGCGCCGCCGAACCCGTCGACCCGATCGAACCGGTTGAAGTGAAGAATCCCGCGCTTGTCGAACTCGGCAAGATGCTCTTCTTTGAGCCGCGTCTCTCTCGCTCGGGCTTCATTTCCTGCAACAGCTGCCACAACCTCGCTACGGGCGGCGTCGACAACCTGAAGACCTCGATTGGCGACTACTGGGCGCAGGGGCCGATCAATTCGCCGACGGTGCTCAACTCCTACGGTCAGATCGCGCAATTCTGGAACGGCCGCGCCAAGACGCTCGCCGAACAGGCTGCCGGTCCCATCGCCAATCCGCTTGAGATGGGCTCGACCCACGAACACGCCGTCAAGGTGATCAGTTCGATTCCGGGCTACGCCGAGTACTTTAAGAAGGCCTTCGGCGACGAAAAAGTCGACATCGCCCGCATTACGGAAGCGATCGGCGAGTTCGAACGCACCCTTGTGACGCCCAATGCGCGCTTTGACAAGTGGCTCAAGGGCGACAAGAACGCCATCACCGCAGAAGAACTCAAGGGCTATGAGCTCTTCAAGTCTTCGGGCTGCATGATCTGCCACAACGGCGCGCAGCTCGGCGGCCAGTCCTTCCAGAAGATGGGCTCGATTCGCCCCTATCAGACGACCAATACGGATGAGGGCGTCAAGGCCATTTCGGGCCGCGACCAGGACCGCATGACCTTCAAGGTGCCGCTGCTACGCAATGTCGAACTTACCTATCCGTACTTCCACGACGGCGAAGCCGAAACGCTTGAAGAAGCGGTCGAAGTAATGGGCGACATCCAGCTCGGGAAGCGCTATACGAAGGAAGAAACCGCCCGCATCGTGGCGTTCTTGAAGACGCTCACGGGCGACCAGCCCAAGATCGTCTACCCCGTGCTGCCGCCCAACGGGCCGGACACCCCGAAGTTCGAACCGTGGGCACCAAAGCCCGAAGGCAAGTAATTGCCTGACGCGACCGATCGGCCGACGGCATCCGGAAGTCCTCGGCCGACTCGAGCGCGAAGAAATTGAGGCCGCGAGCGCATGTTCTTTCCGAGCATGCGCTCGTTCTTTTTACACATCGAAAACGCGCTCGAAATTCGCGGCTTTTAGCGCACTTTCGTCAGCGATTTTCGATCAAAAGCACGGATAAACCGACGAAAATCAGCTATTAGTCGACAAATTTTCAGCAACTAAGGAGTCTCTATTACGTTCGGGCGAGTCCCTTCAAAAAAGGCGAAATTTCAAGTTTTCGTGCGGAAATTCGACTCGTAGAATGTTCGAAACTTAGAGGGAACTCGACCTGCGAAGGCGTGTATTCACTTCGCGCCAGACGCCCGGCGATCCCGCGCCGGTTCACTCCCTTGCGGCACGAGTCCCCGACAACACACTGAGGAGTACTTCACATGTCCTTTAAGCGCAAGCTTCTTGCTGCCGGCTTTGTTTCGGCGCTTTTTGCCTCGACCCTCGCGAGCGCCGCTCAGACCTACGTTGTCGGCACGGGCGCTACTTATCGTCCCTTCGAATACGAATCCCCCACGAAGGAGCTGATCGGCTTTGACGTTGACCTCATGAAGGAAATCGCCAAGCACGCGGGCTTCGAAGTCGAGTTCGTCAACACCCCCTTTGACGGCATCTTCGCCGCGCTCAACAACGGCGACCGCGACATCGTGATGTCGGGCCTCACGATCACCCCGAAGCGCGCCGAAGCCGTGGACTTCTCGAAGCCCTACTTCCTCGCCCACCAGCTGATCCTCACGAACAAGAACCTCAAGATCAATAGCCTCAAGGACCTTGAAGGTAAGCTCATCTCCGTCGTGAACTCGTCGGCGGGCGACATCGCCGCGTCCGAACAGTTCGGCAAGACCTCGACGAACATCCGCCGCTTCGACAACACGCCGCTCGCGCTCGAAGAGCTGAGCAACGGCGGCGTCGACGCCATGATCGGCGACGTCGGCGTGCTGCAGTGGTACGTCAAGCAGAACCCGGACAAGGCCTTCAACCAGTGCCGCGACCCGGGCTTTGCCGAACAGTACTTCGGCATTGCCGTTGCCAAGGGCAACAAGGCGCTGCTCGAACAGATCAACAAGGGTCTCGACGAAGCGGTCAAGTCCGGCGCCTATCAGAAGGTTTACGAAAAGTGGTTCGGCGGCCAGGCCCCGAAGCTGCCCTAATCCGACGCGTTTGAACCGATAGAGAACGGCCGCCGGAGCGCAGACCCGATCTGCGGCACCCGGCGGCTTTTCGTTGCCAAGGAAAAGAGATGTTTGGCTTTCGCCCCGACGTAATCGTCGAATACTGGCCGCTCTTCGTGAACGGCGCCTTCATGACGGTCAAGATCACCGTCATCTGCGTGCTGCTCGGCATGATTCTGGGCACGATGCTCGGCATGGGCCGCTTGGCGAGCGCGCGCCACGAACCCCTCAAGAGTCTGCTCCACTACGGCGTGCGCTGGCCTGTCGCGGTGTACGTGAGCTTCTTTCGCGGCACGCCGCTCTTCGTGCAGATCTTTCTGATGCACTTTGCGGTGCTTCCGCTTTTCATTCACCCAGTCGACGGCCTCCTCGTCGACGGTGCCGTCGCGCGTGAACTGCGCGCCAACTACGGCGCCGTGCTCGCAGGCATCTGCGCGATCACGCTCAATTCGGGCGCCTACATGTGCGAAATCTTCCGCGCGGGCATCCAGTCGCTCGACAAAGGCCAGATGGAATCGGCCCGCTCGCTCGGCATGAGCTACTGGCAGGCGATGCGCCACATCATCCTGCCGCAGGCTTTCCGCCGCATGCTCCCGGCGCTCGGCAACAACGCCATCGCCATTCTGAAGGACTCCTCGCTCGTTTCCGCCATCGGTCTCGCGGAACTCGCCTACGCCGCTCGCACCGTCGCAGGCGCCTCTGCCCGCTACTGGGAGCCCTACATCACGATTTCGATCATCTACTGGGTGATGACGCTGCTCCTTGCCTGGGGCATCCGCAAGCTCGAACAGCGCCTCGGCCGTGGTGACGAAGGAGTCTCCGCATGATTACCGAAAAAGATCTCCACAACGGCGCCATCGTCGACATCGTTCACCTTCGCAAGGCTTTCGGCGAGCATGTCGTTCTGAACGACATCAACCTCGCCGTGAAGCCCGGCGAAAAAGTGGTCGTCCTCGGGCCCTCGGGTTCGGGCAAGAGCACGATGCTGCGCTGCATCAACGCGCTCGAAGTCGCCACCTCCGGTCAGATTTACGTCAACGGCACGGAAATCACCGACCCCAAGTGCAATCTCAACAAGGTGCGCGAGCACCTCGGCATGGTCTTTCAGCGCTTCAATCTCTGGCCGCACAAGACGGTCATCGAGAACCTGATGCTCGCGCAGCAGATCGTTCTCAATCGAAATGCCGGCGAAGCGAAGAAGCGCGGCCTAGAGCTCCTCAAGCGCGTGGGGCTTGCCGAAAAGGCCGACGCCTACCCGGCAAGCCTTTCGGGCGGGCAGCAGCAGCGCGTTGCGATCGCCCGCGCGCTCGCGATGGAGCCCAAGGTCATGCTCTTTGACGAACCGACTTCGGCGCTTGACCCTGAGCTCGTCGGCGAAGTGCTCGCCGTGATGACGCAGCTCGCCGAAAGCGGCATGACGATGATCGTGGTCACCCATGAAATCGGGTTCGCGAAGGAAGTGGCCGACCGCGTGGTCTTTATGGACGGCGGCGTCATTGTTGAAGAGGGGCATCCCAAGGACATCCTCGTCAATCCGAAGGAAGAGCGTACGAAGACGTTCCTGAAGCGCGTCCTCTAACTTCTCGCCGATTCGCGATGAGCGGCGTTCGAGCAGCGGCTCGGGCGCCGCTTTGTTTTTTGCGCGCACCGCTTCACGGCAAGCTTGGCGCTGCACGGAAAAAAAGCACGAACGACCGTGCATTTTCCCGCTTCTGTTATCGTTGATTGAGGCGGCAAGCCCGCCATCGCGCTGCCAGTCCGCCGGCTGCTTCTGCGCGCCTTTATTCCGTTTTCTTCTTCGTTTTCTTTTCGCTTTTTCGCGCCATGCCGCACGAACGCATCTACGTCGACGAACCGCTCCCGCTCTTTGACGCCCGCCCGTCGCTGCGTCGCGACGACCTGCGGCCGTCAAAGACAGCAGCGGACGTACGCGAATCGAGCGAATCGAGCGAATCGAGCGAATCAAGCGTACCGGGCGAACGGACCGTACGCCGCGCTCGCTTTGGCGACCGAGCGACGCCGCTCCCCGAGCGCTACGTCGAAATGCGGCGGCTTGCCTTCTCGCGCGAACTCTCGGGGCGCTCGCGCGCCGAGGTGTTTTGCCGACAGGCCGAATTCATGGCGGACTTCGAAGAGCATGACGACATCCGCGCGGATTTCTTCTGCTACTACCCGACCTTTGCCGAGATGAGCGCGCGGGAGCTGCGTGCCTACTACGCGTGGCGGACGGCTTGGCGTGAAGGGAGGCGGCGCGAAACGTCGCTCTCCTTTGCCTACGTCTACATCTACGAACTCATCAATGCGATCGGATTCGATTCGCCGGAAGCAGCCTTTTATGCGCTTGTCGATTTCACGCAAAGCTATGAGCGCTTCGCCCGCTCGATCGACACCTATGCGCACACTTGGCTCAACGACTTTGTGATCTACCACGGGCTCGATCCGAAACTCCTTCGTTCGCACACGCAAAACGAGACGACCGAGGCCGCAAAAACACTGCTCGAATTCGAGCGCCATGAACCCGCGACCGTTTTTGCCGCGTTTCGACGTCTTTCGGCCTGGCCTTTCGAAGGCCCCTTTTTTGAAGCGAATGCCAAAAAGATCGAAGCGCTCGTGCTCGCCGCGCTGAAGAAACTCGCCGCCCTCACTGCCAAAGACGGACGCAATGCGCTCGAAGCGGCCATCGGACCACGTCTTCGGCTAAGCTATCGCCCCTTTGCAGCCGCCGTTTTCTGGGACCGCCGCATCCGAGAAGACCGTGTCTACGAGGCCGATCCCATCGTGCGCTACCGGTGCGCGAACGGCGTCTGGATGCGCGAAGAGCTCGCGCCGGGGCGCGGGCGCAACGACATGCTGGGCGTCTTGGGCAAACTCGTCGAAGCGCGGCTTCGCCGAACGCTGCGCTACCGGCACCGACTGAGCGAACCGAACGCAGGCGAAATGCTGCTCGGCATCGTCAACGACGTCTTTCTCGAAGAGGCCGCCCGCGAGCGTGCACTCGCCAATCCGGTTCGCACGCTCGACTTCTCAAGGCTCGGCACCATCCGCACGGCCGCGCTCGCCACGCAGGAAAAGCTCATTGTTGAAGCGCCGCCCGCCGAAGAACCGCTGCCGTTGTCCGCTCCCGCCGAAGCCCTCGTGCCACTCGAATCGACGCCGGCGAGCGCCGCTCGTGAAAGCGAAGCAGCGAGCGCAGCGATTCCCCGGACGTCACGGGCGCCGAGCGTTGAGCCGCCCGGGTCGTTGACGAGCACTCAAGGACGGGGCTTCGAAGAGAAGCAGGCGCTCACTACCGCACCGACTCCCGAATTGCACGGAGCTCAAGAAAACAAGACGGCGCTCACGGCCCAAGAAGCGGCACTTCTGCGCACGCTCTTGGCCGGGAGCGACCCGACGGCCGCCATTGCCGATATCGGTCGATCGGTGCCGCGCATCATTGACGACATCAACGAAAAACTCTTCGACTTTGTGGGCGACGCTGTCCTCGAGAACGCGAACGGCGCCCTCTCGCTCATCTCGGATTATGCTCAAGAGATCGAAGACTATTTGAACGGTTCCAACGCATGACGGACATGAATACGGGCGCGGCTGCCGCGCCTGAAGCGCAGCCGGAAAAAGCGCCCGCGAAACCCACGCGCGTACCGAAGCGCATTGCCAAAACGATTCTGAACGCCTTGAAGGGCGGCGTCGTGCCGCGCATCGGGCTCCCGTACATCGCCGTCGGGCGCAACGCGGAAATCGACGCGCTCCTTGACGACGTTGCCGTCATTGAAGAGGGCGGCGCCTCGTTCCGCTTCATTGTCGGCAAGTACGGCAGCGGCAAAAGTTTTCTCCTTCAGACGATCCGCAGCCACGTCATGGACCGCGGCTTCGTCGTCGCCGACGCCGACCTCTCGCCCGAGCGCCGGCTGCACGGCACGAAGGGTCAGGGGCTTGCCACCTACCGCGAGCTCATGCAGAACCTCGCCACCAAAACAATGCCCGAGGGCGGTGCGCTCGCGCTTATTCTCGAGCGCTGGAGCGACGCGCTTCGCCTCGAAGTGGCCGAGAGCGGCCTTTCCCCGGCGGCGCCCGGTTTTGCCGAAGCGCTCGAGCGCCGCGTCCTCGCGCACGTGACGACGCTCGACGACGTCGTGCACGGGTTCGAGTTCGGGCGCGTCCTCTCGCGCTACGCGCTTGCGACTGCAGGCGCACTCGACGAACCCGAAGCGCAAAAGAGCCTTGTTCTCAAGTGGTTCCGCGGCGAATTCGCTACGAAGGCCGAAGCCAAGACTGCGCTCGGCGTCAATCTCGTTGCCACCGACGACAACTGGTACGACTTTCTCAAGGTCTTTGCGCTCTTTTTGAAGCGCGCGGGCTACAAAGGCCTCCTCGTTCTCATTGACGAGCTCGTCAATCTCTACAAAATCCCGAACACCGTTTCTCGCCAATACAACTACGAGAAGATTCTCACGATGTACAACGACACGCTTCAAGGAAAGGCGCGCCACATCGGCATCGTGATGAGCGGCACCCCCCAGTGCGTCGAAGATCGCCGCCGCGGGATTTTCAGCTACGAAGCGCTTCGCTCGCGTCTCGAGTCCGGCCGCTTTGTGCGCGAGGGCCGGCGCGACCTGATGTCGCCCGTCATTCACTTGGCGCCGCTCTCCGTCGAGGAGCTCCTTGTTCTCATCGAAAAGCTTGCGGCCATGCACCGCGATCTTTACGCGACAAACCGAACGATCGACGAGACGACGCTTGCCGCATTCCTCTCGGCCGAGTACGGCCGCGTCGGCGCCGAGACGCACATAACGCCGCGCGAAATCATCCGCGACTTCATCGAGTTTCTCAACATCCTTGCGCAAAATCCCGACGTCGAGCCGCAGGCGCTTATCGAAAGCGACGCTTTTCGTGCCGCGATCGGTCCGAGCAACGCCGGCAAGCCCGACGATTCGGACGACTTTGTCGAATTCACCCTCTAAAGCGCAGATTTAGAACGCCGCGGTTCACCCATGAACGTATTCGATCGCTATGCGCCCTTCATTCAGGACGTCATCTACCAAAACCGCTGGCACGCGCTGCGCGCCGTTCAGGTTGCGGCGGGCGACGTCCTCTTCAACACGGACGCGCATCTTCTGCTTTGTGCTTCAACCGCCTCCGGGAAAACCGAAGCGGCGTTCTTTCCGATTCTGACGCTTCTCGCCGAAGAGCCGCCCGATTCGGTGGGCGCGCTTTACATCGCGCCCTTGAAGGCGCTCATCAACGACCAGTTCGAGCGTCTCACAACCGTGGCCGAAGCGGGCGGCATTCCCGTCTGGGCCTGGCACGGCGACGTGTCGCACTCGCGCAAGCAAAAGCTTCTGAAGCGCCCGCGCGGCGTGCTCCAGATCACGCCCGAATCGCTCGAAGCGCTGCTCATCCGAAAGCACGGCGACCTCGTGCGGCTTTTCGGCGATCTGCGCTTCGTCGTGATCGACGAGATCCACTCGCTCATGCGCGGCGACCGCGGCGCGCAGACGCTCTGCCTGATCGAGCGGCTTTCCCGGCTCGCGGGCGTCAATCCGCGCCGCGTGGGGCTTTCGGCCACGATCGGCGACGTGCAGAAAGCGGCCGAATTTTTGGCGGGCGGCACGAACCGACCCGCACTTGCGCCCAAAGTCGCCGAGCAGCCGATCCGCTGGCGGCTTTCGATGGAGCACTTTTTCAAAGCGGGCGCTCAAGCGTCGGAAGCGCCGAATGCCAAGACCCGCTTTGCCGGACTGCCCGTGCCGGACTGTCCTCTCGAGCGGGGCGCACCCGCTCCCGACACGACGGGCGCACTCGCGCCGCTTGACGAAAAGAGCGACCGCGCGCCCGAAGACGCCGATCCGGGGCTTGCCTACATATTCGAACATACGCGCGGGCGCAAGTGCCTCGTTTTTTCGAATTCGCGCGAAGAAGCCGAAGCGGTCACGTCGTCGCTGCGCGCTTATTGCCGCAAGCGCGACGAGCCGGAGCGCTTTCTCATTCACCACGGCAACCTCTCGACCTCGATCCGCGTGTCGGCCGAAGCCGACATGCGCGACGAGTCGCTCAATCTGACGACCGTCACCACCGCCACGCTCGAGCTCGGCATCGACATCGGTCGACTCGAGCGCGCCTTCCAGATCGACGCCCCCTATACAGTCTCGGCCTTTTTGCAGCGAATGGGCCGAACGGGGCGGCGCGGCTCGCCTCCGGAGATGTGGTTCGTGATGCGGGAAGACGTGCCGGAAGCGCGCGACATGCTGCCCGCAACCATCCCGTGGCGGCTGCTGCAGGGCATCGCCGTCGTCGACCTCTATGCGGCGGACCGCTGGGTGGAGCCCGCCGACACCGAACGCCTCCCCTACAGCCTCCTCTACCACCAGACGATGTCGACGCTCCTTTCGAGCGGCGACATGTCGCCCTCAGAACTCGCGCGGCGCGTGCTGACGCTTTCGCCCTTCCGGCACGTGTCGCAGGCAGACTACAAGGTGCTTCTCAAGCACCTTCTCGCAATCGAGCACATCGAGCGCACCGAATCGGGCAGTCTCATCGTGGGACTCAAAGGCGAGCGCATCACGGGCACCTACAAGTTCTACGCCGTCTTCAAGGAGAACGAAGAGTACGCCGTCAGAAGCAGCGCCGAAGAGCTCGGCACGATCGTGCGCCCGCCCCCCGTGGGCGAAAAGGTCGCGATCGCGGGCCGCGTCTGGCACGTCGACGAGGTCGACCTCAAGCGGCGCATCGTCTACGTAACGCTCGTCGAGGGGCGCGTCCCCGCATTCTTCGGCCTTTGCCCGGGCGACATTCATACGAAGGTGCTCGAACGCATGCACGACGTCCTCACGGGCGAGAAGCGCTATCCCTACCTCATGAAGAACGCGCTCGCGCGGCTCAATGCCGCACGCGGCGCCGCCATGCGTGCGGGGCTCGCCCACCGGCCGCTCGTCAACTTGGGCGGGCGCACCTGGTGCCTGATGCCGTGGCTCGGCACGTATGCGTTCCTCGCGCTCGAACGGTTCTTGAAGATCAAATGTGCCGACCGCCTCGGCCTCGAAGGATTCGAAGCCTCCCGCCCCTATTTCCTGCAGTTCCGCATGGATGCGGGCTTTGACACGTTTTTCGAGGTGCTTGCTGAGGAGGCCGCGCGTCCCTTTGATCCGCTCGAACTTGTCTACCCGGACGAAATTCCCGTCTTTGAGAAGTACGACGAGTTCCTGCCGGCCGAACTCGTTCGCAAGGGCTTTGCCCACGGCGTGCTCGGCATCGACGAGATGAAGGCGAGAATTGCGGGCTGGTCGCAGGCTTTTTCGCGGACGCTTCCGAGTTCGTAAGTCGCACGCCGTTTACCGGCAGTCCTCCCAAGGACTCCTCCCGCGGCATGAGGCGCAGACGCACCGCTCTTAAGACGCAGACAACGGCAGGCCGCCACAATTTAAGGGTATGGCCTCCAGCAACAACATGCCTCTCGCCCGAACCGAACTGCGCGCCCCGTCACGCAGCTGCCGCAGCCAGCGCATCGCACGCTTAGCGAGCGTTGCGCTCGGGCTCGGCATGGCTGCGCTCTGCGCGCAAGCGGCTTCAGCGGCCGATGCCGCGCCTTTGCACACAAGCGGCACCCCCGTTCGCGTCGGAATCGTCTCGACCAGCGCCAACTCGGCCGAGTCGAGCTTCATTCGGGAGACGCTCGAGCGGCTGCGCTCGGGCTTCGCGCCGAGAACGCTCACGGTCGACGTTCTTGACGGCGCCGCGGCCGCGAGCGACATGAAGGCCCGCGACTCGCTCGCTCAAAGCCACGACCTTCTCATCGCGCCCTCGGAATTTCTCCTTCAGGACGAAGCGCTCGGCGGCTTCACGCGTCTTGTGACGAAAGCGCGCCGCGCGGGCGAGCGATACGCCGACACGGGCGGCACGACCGTCGTCGTGCGTGCCGATCGGCGCGATATTCGAAGTCTTGACGAGCTCTCGGGAAAGTCGATTGCCGCACCTTCGCCCGATGCGCTCTCGGGGTGGCTTTCGCTTTTAGGCGAAATCAAGGTGCGCCATCGCCACATCGACGACTTTTTCGCGCGAACCGACTTTGTCGGCGGCTCGGGCGCCGTCATCGAAGCCGTGCTCTCGGGACGCGCCGACGCCGGGGCGCTCCCCGTCTGCCTGCTCGAAGAGCTCGCGCGCACGAAGCGTCTCCCTCTCGAAGCGCTTCGCGTTGTCGAACCGCGTCCGCAGACGCCGCTTGCGTGTCTGCGTTCAACTGCGCTCTATCCAGAGACCGTTATCGCCTCGAGCGCCGCCGCAGACGAACATCTCGCCAAAGAAGCCACGCGCATTCTCCTTGAGATGCCGCCCGAAGAAGAAAACGAATGGATCGTCTCGCGCAACCACGCCGACGTCGTGCATCTCGCGCAGTCGCTCGAATTCGGTCCCTACAAGGACCTGCGCAGAAGCCGCCTCTACACGGTGCTGCGCGAACACCTCCCAGTCATCGCGGCGATCGGCCTCTTTGTGCTCCTGCTTCTTACGAACGAGTGGCGCCTGCACGCACTTTTGCGCAAGCGCAGCCGCGAACTCGAACAGACTGAGCGCGCGAAAGCACGCGCCGAGAAGGCCGGGCGCGACATGCGCGAGCGGCTCGCCGCACTTCAGACCCGCGGCATGGTTTCGCACCTCTCGAGCATGCTTGCGCATGAATTGAAGCAGCCCCTCGCCGCCATTTTCAACCGCTGCGACGTCGTGAAGCTGCGGCTTAACGACGCGCTCAACGACGACGATGAGAGCGCCGAAGCCGTCCTCGGCATTGAAGGCAGCGCCGCACGCATCGCTTCCATCGTCGAGCGCGTGCGCGGCTACGCACGCAAGGAAGAAGCGCCAAGAACACAGTGCGAACTCAATGCCGTGCTGCGCGCGACGATCGACACCTACCTGGTCGAAACGCCGAACGGCATGCCGATCGACTTCTCGTCGAACGCCGCATCGGTGCCTGTGAACGGCATCGAAATCGAACTAGAGCTGCTCTTTCTCAATCTCATTCGCAACGCGTCGAGCGCGGCCGCCATGCTCGAAAGTCCTTCCATCGTCAACCTCGACCTGATTCTCACGGATCCGGACTGCGCGGTCGTCATGATTTCAAACGACGGCCCGAAGGTCCCCGACGAGGCGTTCCGACGCATTGCCGAAGGTACCCCCGGCTTTGCCTCCGCCACGGGCGGCCTCGGCATGGGGCTCTCGATCGTGCACCTCATTGCCGACCGCCATGCCATCGAGCTGCGCTTCCGTCGCAGACGCACGGGAGGCCTTGTCGTTGAAGCGCGCGTGCCGGTTGTCGCCAATGCAAAGAAAAACGACGAACTCCCTCATCCGGACAACTAAGCAAACGCATACACCATCCGTAGGACCCGCCGCCATGCATCTCACGCCCATCATCCGCGTCGTTGACGACGACCGCGATCTGCTCCAGAGCCTTCGAGCCTGCCTCTCAACCTTCGCTTGGGAAATCGAAACCTATGAGAGCGCCGAAGCGTTTCTCGCGCAAACCGACCTCGACGCGCCGGGCTGCCTCATTCTCGACGTCGCGATGCCCGGCATGAAAGGCACGGAGCTGCAGCTTGAATTGAAGCGCCGCGGCATCGACATGCCGATCATTTTCCTCTCGGGGCACGGCACGATCGCCATGGCCGTTTCCGCCATGGCGCGCGGCGCCTCGACCTTCCTTGAGAAGCCCGTCGAGCCGCAGAAGCTCCGAGAAGCGGTGGTGCTCGCGATGTCCAAACTCATCACGATCGAACGCGAAACGAGTGTCGCGCGCGACGCCAGAGCGCGCTTTGACACGCTGACGGAGCGCGAAAAGGAAATTGCACGCTTGATTACGAAGAGCCTCCTCAACAAAACGATTGCCGATCGGCTCGGCATTTCGGTGACGACCGTGAAAACGCACCGCGCGAATGTCTTTGCGAAGCTTGGCGTCAAAAGTGCCGTGGAACTCACCAAGCTGCTCGTTCTGATAGAGGACTGAAACCGATCGAACCCGAAGAACAAGAGCCCCGCTCATCGCAACGGCAACGCGCGGGGCCCGTTCTTGTGGACTTGAAGGCCGCAGCCGGCGGTCAGCCGCCGTAGGGCTCCCACTTGCCGCGGTTAAGCTTCATGTAGTCGCGCCCCTTGTACTCGAGAACGGCCGCCTGACCGTTTTCCGAGACCATGTGCGTCGTGGGCAGATCCTGCACGAGCGCTTCGAGCGGCACGGCGCCGGCCTTCTTCGAGAAGAAGTTCGTCTCGATGACGCGGCCGATCAGAGTGCTCAGCCCCAAGTAGCTCGTATTCGTCGTCACGTGGATCTGGTTCTTCGGCAGGTCGTCCACGCCGATGAACTTCACGAGCACGGGCACCTGCGTGATGCGGCGGCTCGGAATGTCGCGCAGACGCGGCGTCTGGATGCGGTCGCCGCGCACGGCCGCACCGTGCTCGGGCACGACGACGAGAAGCACCTTGCGCTTGCCCTTTTCAAGTTCGTTGATGAACGTGTTGAGCGAGTCGAGGAACGCCTTCGCACGCGGCTCGAACGCTTCCCAGCGGCTGTGAAGCGGCAGTCGGTTGCCGTCGTGCAGCGCGATGAAGTTAAAGAGCGAGACGCTGCGCACGTCCTTGTCGCGCGTCACGACGCGGTTCCAGTGACGGAGCACCGAGAGCGTGTCGGCAATTTCCTCGTTGTTGAACGACATGTACTTCAACGGGAACTTGCGCTGCTCGAACGTCGCCGTAAGACCGGCCTGCGTGCGCATCGTGTTGAGGTAGTTGTCGTACGCGCCGCTGTGGTCGAGGAAGAGGTGCTGCTTGAAGCCGAGCGAATCGAGGCGGTTCATGATTTCGCAGTCCGGACGACGCGAATCGTAAAGCGCGTCGTGCGAGGGCTGGCCGCAGGCGCCCGTGAGAAGACGCAGCGCCGCCGGGCCCGAATAGGACGTAGCGGAATTGAACTTGTCGAACTTGATGTTGAAGCGCGAGAAGACGCGGTGGTCCTGCAGATTCGACGCTTCAAGGTCGTCGTTCGAGAGCGAGCAGATATTGAGGAGAATGATGTCAAAGGGGGTGTCCTTCGCACCAATGCCCGCAGGCAGCTGCGCAACGCGCTCCTTCTCGTAGTCGAGGAACGTCTTGTACCAGGTCTCGACCTCTTCGGGCGGCACCACCGCGTCGGTGGTGGTCCCCGTGCTCGCCTGCTTCAGAATCTCGTCGGGCGTCTTGGGCGTCGCTTCAGCCACAACAGCGGGCTGCGTGCGCACGGGCGCAGGCGCCATGAAGAAGGGCTGCACGATCAGGAAGACGAGGTAGAGCGCCGTGATCGTCGTCACGCGAACGAAGTCGCGCAAAAGGTAATAGACGAGCAGGATCACGAAGCCCCAGCCGACCATCCGGAAGTTGATGAAGTCCCAGGCGAGCTGAACGACGTAATTGACGGAAAAGCCCGTGATGCCCGACTGGTTGGCCAAAATCGACTGCGGCCCCGGCAGCCAGCTCTCCGACCAGAGCAGCGAGATGCCGAGCACGAGCGCGACGAGCGCGTGCAGTCGATGGAGCCACTTGCCCTTGACGGGAATCAGGACAAAGAGGAAGAACGCGGCGTTAAGCAGCAGATCGAGCCGCAGGTAGCCCGTATAGGCGAGCGCGAACTTCCCGATGAAGTACACGTTCCAAAGTCCGAGCCCGAAATAGGTCTTGGGCTCGGCCTTCGATGGCTGAACATTGGGGGCACTCACTTCTGAGCTCCTTCGACGGGCGCATTGCCCTCGGTTTCGGCTGCAGCAGGCGTTTCGGAAGCCTTATCGGCCTGCTGAGCGGCCCGATCATCAGCCTTCTCGGGCGCCTTTTCGGCAGGCTTTTCGGCAGGCTTTTCTGCGGCCTTCGCATCCGCCTTGGCTTCAGGCTTGGCTTGTGCCTTCGCTTCGCTCGCCGACGGCGCTTCGCCGGCCGCGGGCGCGCTCTGGGCTGCAACAGCCTTCTTCGAGATGACGACGCGGCCGTTGCGATCGAATCGGAAGAGCCCTTTGTCGAACCCGGCGCCGTAAAGCATCAGCACGTTGCGGTAGTAGTTTTCGCCGATGATGGGCTCACCGTCGATCACCGTACGGATGAGCGCGGCGGTCTTCGAGTCGCCGAGCATCTCAAGGAGGCAGGCACCGAAACCCGGGTTGCCCGGGCGGTTCACGGCACCGGTCATGATTTCCACCTTTTCGGGCGGCATGTTCATGCGTTCGGTAAGCTTGCGCATCGGATCAAACTGGCGCATCAGCACGCCGTAGGCGGGATCCTCGGGCGCCATCATCGCCGTCCACAGATAGACGCGGATCGCGTTGTAGCTGCCGATCGTGTAGTCCTCGCCTTCGGGCATCATGAATTTGCCCGCCTTGTCGATCTTGGCCCAGTCGGGCGAATAGCCCGCAGGCGCCGTGCGAACGAGCGCGCGGATCGTGCCCTCCGTCACTTCCTGCCAATAGGGATCGACCTCGGCCATGCGGCGAAGAATGAAGACCGGGTAGTAGCTCGGGTTGAGCGTCACGTGCGTCGGGTGGTCGAAGCCGCTGCCGCCCGGCAGGATCACCTTGCCGAGATTCGGAACGTCGCGCACGTCGCGCTTCAAGAGTTCCATCATGGCAAGCGCCTTCTTTTCGTATTCGGGCACATTCCAGATGCGGGCTGCCTCAAGCAAGTCGTACGCAATCCAAAGGTCGGAGTCCGTGGCGTTGTTCGTGTCGATGATGCCCCAGTTGTTGCCCGACTTCCCCCAGAGCCACGAAGGCAGGTTCTTCGTGATGTCGCCCTTGCTCAGGTTCTTTTCCGTCCAGGCGAGGAGCTTGTCGAAGGTTTCGCGGTCGTCTGCGACGAGCGCGAAGAACATCGCATAAGACTGCCCTTCGCTCGTCGTGATCGCGCGCGAATCGCTGTAGTCGATCACGCGGTAGTTCTTGTCGATATTGACCGCCTTAAAGGAGTCCCACATCGGCCAAGCGGCCGCGCGGTCCGCCATCATTAAGAGCGCCGACATCGTCCCGGCGAGCAAAAGAGGGGTAAGGTGCGATTTCATAGTGTTTCTCGGGCGCGCCGGCCGCTCGATCGAGGGGCCCGCGCGCAGCGTTAAAAAATGAACGATTCTTTGATGTGTCTCTGAGCCTCAGGCGATCAATTCGTCCCCGGCATGCCACGGCGGCGGATCCAGCGGCGCATGAAGAGGAAGATGCCGGCACCGGCAACGATCGCGGCAAGGAGCGCGCAGAAGACGAGCACGAACGGACGGTCCGCGAGCGAGAGCCACACGCGGCGGAACCACGGCATGTCGCCCACGGTGTAGGTCGAGCCCGGAGCAAACGAGCGGATGTTGTCTTCACCCACGAAAACCGTGCCGCCCGTGGCGGTCGCGAGATCGCCCGGATTCGAGAGGCGCGTGTTGAGCAGATGACCGCTCGCGCCGTCCTCGGCAAAGAACGCCACGGCCGTGCGGCCGTCATCCAAGGGCGAACGCACCGAAACGATTGCGGCAAAGCCCGTATCGAGAAGCGCTTCCTCGCTCGCGGCGTCGGCTGCGGGCTTCTTCCCGGCATCCGCAGCAGGGGCGGCAAACCACTTCGAGACATCGTCGGCGAGCGCCGCTGCCGACTCGGGACTGATGTCGAGAATGCCCTTAGGCATCGGGCCGACGATGAGAAGGTCCTTATCCTTCAACTTCGCGCTCTCGGCCTGCGTCGCCACCGTGATGTGGTAAGGCGCAACACCGGTCGTCGCCGCAATACGGCCGACAGCATTCAACATCGTCGTGAGTTCGATCGGACGGGCGCCGTCGCGCACGACCGCAGCCGTCTGACTCAAGTCGGCGTACTTCGAGAACGGGAAGGCGCCCTGCGTGAAGAGGCCGATCTCGGGAAGCTGCGCGTAGTGGAACATCCCGTCGAACTCGATCATCGACGAGGGTTCGATCTGGATCTGATGCGAGGGCATCGTCGCGGCGCGGCAGTTCTCGGGGGAACCCTCGTTGGCGACGGCCTGATAGGAAGCCTCGAAGCTCAAATCGTTAAAAGCGGCGAGACCCGCGCGCGTGCCGCCGAGCGCAACGGCAGGCCCCTCGGTCATCGGGAGCTCAACGATCGCAGAGCCGCGGCTCGCGTCGACGGAAAGGTTCTGACTGTCGGCAAGCGCCCCGTTCACAAGCGTGCGCAGCTGCGCGGCCTGACCCGAAACGGGCTTCGAGTGACGGTAGAGCAGGCTCAGCGTCGCCGTCGAAGCGCTCGTGAGGTACGTGTCGGGCGCGAGACGGAAATTGACGTGCAGCGGCGGGAGCGACTCGCCGCGCGCCGTGAGCTGCTCGGGATACTCGATCAGCTGCGAGAGCGGCACCGCAAAGTCGGTATTGACCCAGTTGGGCGAAGCGTAGGCAGGCAACGGCTCGGCGACCTTGAAGTCCTTGATGAGCGCGTGCGGGCCGATCAGAACGCGGTTGGGCGTCGCAAAAGCCTGCGCGGCAACGACGAGATCGGCGTCGGTCTTGCCGCCCACGACGAGCATCTTTTCGTAGAGGCTCCCCGGCGCATCGACGATCGTGAGTTCGGGCCCCTCAAAGGCCGGCAGCGACGCGAGGAAGGCCGGGCGCTTGTCATTCGTCGCAAAGACGACGAAGTGGCCCTTGGCGGGCGCTTCGGAGAAATAGACGGGGAAGTTCGAGCCGCGCCAGGCGGAGACGGCGGCCACACGCCCCGTGACGATCGCCGCCGCGCGCAGCGCGTCGGTCGAAGGGCTGCCCGCGAAGACGACGGGAAGCGTCGTCGGACCGTCGAACGAGACGTCGGCAAAGGGCGTCGGCAGCTGCGCGAGGTCATTGGGCAGGCGCAGATTCTGCTTTTGGAGCGTCAGTCGGCTCGAAGGCGAAATGTCGAGCCAGAGCGAACTGTTGCCTTCGTTTTCGCAGACGATCTGATAGTGGCCGACGAATTCGAGGCTCAACTGATTGCGCGTCTTCATCGACTTGGCGTTGAGCGGCACGGAGATCTGCGCGGACTTGCCGAGCATTTCCTTCGTGATCGCCTGCACGCCCTGCAGTTCGCCGTTCAGGTAGACGTTAAGCTGCGACGTGCCCGGGATGAGCGAGGGCGAAGGCGTAAAGGCGAGCTCGAGCTTCGCCTGCGAAACCACTTCGTCGGCGCGAATGCCGAAGTCGAAGTACTGCGTGGGGTTCGCCCCGGTGAGCTTCACCGCGGTCGCCAAGCCGCCCGGCACGAGTCGAATCAGGTCGAAGGACTGCGAAACCGTCGCCGTCGCGTCGGTGCGCCAGACGGGCGCGGGCGCATCGGCGGCGTTCGCCGAAAGCGTGCCGAAGGCGAGCGCAATCGCTGCGGCCGCGGCATGAAGGGATCGGATGACGCCCGCCGCAGAGCTGCGGCTGGACGCATCGGACGAACGCGTTCTCAGGTTGAAGCTTGACATCATGAGATTGAAATCGTGTTGGAGGCCGCTCCGCGCGGGATGCGGGGAAGCAGCGAAATGAGAAAACGAATCGAACGGCCGGCGCGGCCGGGGAGGAATTCGAGCAGCGACTTGTAGCCGTAAAGCGCAATGCGGATGAGGTGCAGGAACCCCGTGACAAAGCGGTCGTCGACCTTGCCTTCGGGCGGCTGCGCCCAGATGCCTTCGCGCGCAAACGTACAGCGGTTGAGCGCAATCTCTTCGGCGCGCGACTCGAGAAGCACGCGCACTTCAAGGGCCGCGTCTTCAAGGAGAATCACCTGCGTGCGGAAGCGGTGCGTTTCGCCGCGGGAGGTCATTTCGACAAAGAGCTTGTCGCCGAGCGAGAGCCCCCTGAGCACCTCGGGCGCAACCTTCATGCGCAGGTCCTCCTGCGAAAACTCAACGAGACGCGCGTCGAAAGCCTTTTCAAAAGCTTCGTCGATAGAAAGCCGCACGTCGAGCGCAAGCGGTACGCGCGGCAGGCGGTGCTTCTGCACTTCTTCAACGGCGACGGCGGCCGACGCCCCCAGAACCGTGAGGTTGTAAAGAATCCAGCCGAAGTTGATGAGAAGCGTCGAGACCTGCGGGTCGGCGGCAACGATCGTCTTATAGATACCGACGAGCAGCCCCGCGAAATTGAGCCCCATCAGGACGAGGATGGGCTTGGCGATGCCCCAGTCGACATACTTCTTGTCGATCGTCATGCCCTTGGCGGTCACGTTGAACTTGCCCTTGTGCGGGAAGATGAGCGCGACGGTCGTCGGCAGCAGGATGTACCAGGAGAGCACCGTTTCATAAACGGCGCCGAGGAACGGATAGCGGTAGCCGCGCTGCAGAATCTGGTTCGTGAGCGCCGCGTGCACCATGTGCGGAATGACGTACGCAAAAATGGCCGCCGCCGACGCATAAATCACGTAGATGTCCGCAAACATGTAGGGCAAGGGCGCGGAGAGAAACACCAGGCGCGGCAGCCCGTGCAGGAAGTGGAACATCGCGTTGAAGAAGCAGAGGCGCTGCGGCAACGTCAAGCCCTTGCCGAGGAAGGGATTGTCCAAGCGGAAAATCTGAATCATCCCGCGCGCCCAGCGGATGCGCTGCCCGACGTGCGCGGAGAGCGACTCGGTCGAGAGCCCCGATGCGACGGGCTTCGAGATAAAGGCGGACTTCCAGCCGAGACGATTGAGCTTCAAAGACGTGTGCGCGTCTTCGGTCACGGTTTCAACGGCAATGCCGCCGATCTGCATGAGCGCGGCGCGGCGCATCACGGCGCTCGAGCCGCAGAACATGACGGCATTCCACGTGTCGTTGCCCTTCTGAATGAAGTCGTGGAAGAGCGAATTCTCGATCGGCTGGCATCGGTCGAGATGCAGGTTCTTTTCAAAGGGGTCGGGCGAATAGAAGTGGTGCGGCGTCTGCACGAGCGCAATCTTCTCGTCTTTCACGAGCCAGCCAACGGTCGACGTAAGGAAGTCGCAAGACGGCACGTGGTCGCAGTCGAAAATCACAATGAATTCGCCGTTCGTGATTCCAAGCGCGTGGTTGATGTTGCCCGCCTTGGCGTGATTGTGCTCTTCACGCTTGATGTAATTGACGCCCACCGATCCCGCAAAATCCGCAAACGCGTCGCGGCTGCCGTCGTCCAAGAGATGCACGCGCAGCTTCTCGGCCGGCCAGTCGAGGTTCAAGGCGGCAAAAACCGTGGGCTTGATGACTTCGAGCGACTCGTTGTAGGTCGGAATGAAGATGTCGACGGTCGGCCAGGTATTGCGGTCCGCGGGAAGCGGATGGGGTTTGCGGTTCAGTACCCAGCAGACCTGGAAGTACCCGAGCACCGTCACAATGAAGGCGTAGATTTCAGCGGCGAGAAGCAATGCCGAGAAAAAGAATTCCGCGGGCGAACTCGGGTGCAGCGTCGACGTGCAGCGCCACCAGAGGTAGCGCGCCGAAACCGTCACCGAAATCACGAAGAGGACCATGAGCGTGACGCGCGCGCGAACGTGCGTGAAGCTCCAGGCCGAAAAGAGCATGATCGAGAGAAACGTCACCTGGCCGCTGAAGTCGAAGGGCTGGGTGATGCATAGGAGCGCGAGGCCGATGGCGAGTACGGCTGCCACCCCCACCAGAATCGACTGAAAGCGCCGGTAGACGATGTGCTCGGGGCCCTGAGGCTTGGGTTTCGCTTCACCGTCCTCATTGAGCGTTCCGATCCCGGACAAAAGGCGCGTGCCGAGCGCACCGATGCGTTCGCCGAGCGCACCCATCGTGCGCGAAAAACCGAGAATGAAGCGCGCGATCGGATTGCCTTCCTTGAAGCGCTGCCAGTCGAACGCATAAAAGACAAAAAGCAGAATCGACTGCAGAAAAACGCGCACGATGTCGGCAACGGTCGGCCTATCGAAATTGACGTGCGGATAGAGCTGCTTGCGATTTTGGCGGACATTTCGCCAATAAGGGCTCTCGAGCGGCACGAAGAGCCATGAGAGCAGGAGCGCGATGCTGTTGAGAATCAGCGCGGTCTTCCCCGTCCCCGCATCCAGCCAGTTGGCGATACTGCGCGTGAAATGTTTTCGAATCGAATAAATCGAGGATGAGAACATGTCGGGGCCGTGTCCAATGTCGTCGGAGGCAAAAGAACCTTAAATACGGGGTAAAAAAGCAGGGCTCCCGGACTCTCGATCGGGAGAGCGCATCAGCCCCTTGCACGCATTCGGTCTGCGTACGCCGTCTTTTCGCCGACTCAATTTTTCAAAATAAACGTGCATCCTAACCTATCCAGCCGAGCTCGGTTGGATGTAATCAAATGCGCCCCTCGGATTGGCCGATTCACCGACTCGCGCAAAACCCGCTCTTTCGAGCTATCCCAAAAAGGATCATTTTATGAGTCTTTCTTAATTCATTCATACGAAAAGCACGGCATTAAAAGAATCCGAATATCGCTTATTTTTCCGTACAAATCGACTAAGACTCTACCTATAAAAGAGTATTTAAGCGCTCTGCAGAGCCCAATTTTCATACGATAAAACCGCGCGTTGAAAAGATGCAACAAGATTCGACAAAGCGCTCGCCTCGCTCACGCCTTTTGCTCGGCTTGCACCCGCGAGAGACTCGGCCCAAGACCCAATGCAACGACAGCAGCCACGATCGCCATCGCGGCCCCCGCAGCAAACGACATTTCTGCGCCCACACGGTCCCAAAGCGCACCGGCAAGCAGTCCCGCCGCAAATGTGCCTACGCTCGAGAGCACAGAAAATGCGCCAAAAGCGCTTGCGCGCCAAGCCTGTGCGCTCGTCCGAGCAACAAGCGCAGACAGTGCGCCTTGAACCGCACCGAGGTGCAGGCCTAAAAGCACGATGCCGACAATAACGAACGCTTTCGAATCGGGTACCGCAAATGCGGCTTCTGCCGCGCCGAGCAACAGGAAGCCGACAACGAGACGCTTCGTGTCATCAAGACGCGCCGAGAGGCGCGAGAGCGGATAGCTCGAGACGCTGAAGACAAAGTTCATGCCCGCGAGCGCGATCGGTATCCAGGCATTCGCAAAACCCGCTTCGCTCGCGCGCAGCGCAACGAACGCGACAGAAGCGGTCGCAAAGCGCGAGAAAGCGGCCAGAAATCCGAGAAGCAGTACCGCTCGAAAGGCTTTCTCCTCGGCCGAAAAAATCACGCGGACGAAAAGCGATTTGATCGCGAGCGGCGCGCGAGGCGCCGCTTGCCGTTCGTTACTCGCAGTCGCCTTTGTGCTGCATTCGTTCTCACCTGCGGGCGCCGGTTCTTGAATGCACCAATACAGAATCGCAACGCAAAGCGCACCCGGAATGAAAGAAATCGAGAAGATCGTCTCAAAAACGGCCGCGTTTTCGGCGCCCGCAGCACTGCTCGATCCCGCCAGCCGCCAGAGTAGAAGTGCCGCAATGGTGGGCCCGATGAAGGCGCCCGCCGCGTCGAGCGAATGCCGCAGACCGAAAGCGGCCGATAGCATTTCGGGCGGCGTCGCGTCGGCCAAAATCGCGTCGCGCGGCGCGCCGCGCAAGCCCTTGCCCACACGATCGAGAAAGCGCGCGACAAACACCTGCCAGAGTGCGTCGGCCGCAGCGAAAACGGGCTTCATGGCGGCGGCGAGCCCATAACCCAAGAGTACCCACGCCTTCTTGTGCCCGAATCGGTCGGCTGCGACACCCGAGAGGAGCTTCACGGCGAGCGCCGTGCTTTCCGCGATGCCTTCGAAAAACCCGACGGTGAGCATGTCCGCAGCGAGCACCTGTACGAGAAAGAGCGGCAGCACCGCGTGGATCATCTCCGAGGAAATATCCATAAGAAGGCTTGCGAGACCGAGCACCCAAACGACGCGCGGCATCGCCGCGCTGCTGCCGCTCGCCGCCTCCGCTTCCCGTCCGTTTCTACGCATGACCGTCCCGCCTCAAAGTGTATCGAGTGCTCCCGAACTCGGTTTCTCAAAACCGCCTCAACGAGCTAGCGTATCGCCGAAGCGTCAAAAGCGCTTTGAGCGCCGCCTCTGCCACCTCCTTGGCCTGCGTTGTTTTACATACCGAAGGCATCGGTTTTCGGAAGCACCAAAAATGCCCCTTTCCGTCTGCGAAACCAGTCTTGAAAGCGCATGTGCCCCCAAAAAGCCCAAACGGGAAAACCGAACACCCCGTGATAGTCGTTCAAACATTCTATAAATCAATCACTTACAAAACAGGTCGACCCCGAGCCTCCTCTCTCGGCATGAGGCGGATGAGTGGAACGATTTTTAAGCTTTCCTTCAGGTTGAATACGCCGAAAGGCTTAGGCCACTCGGGACGAATTCGATCGGCAGGAAGCGTTGACCTCCGCTTCCCCTAAAAGAGCTTTGATCTCCGCTCTTTGCCGCCCGCTCCCCAAAAGCTTGCGGGCGGTCTGATGGGTCGGACCTTCGGGTGCAAACGAGCTTTAGCGACCAACGCCCCGATCGAAAGACGCTTCGGAGACCGATAACAGGAGAAAAACATGAAACAAACCAAGTACATGGCGCTTGCCGCTTCGATCGGCGCACTCTTTGCTGCTTCCGCCATGGCCGCCGACGCGCCCGCCGCGAAGACGGAAACCTCGGTCGATCTGCCGCGCACCCTCATGGGCTATGTCGAGCAGGAAAAGAATTTCTGGGAATACCTCAAAGAGAATCACCCGATCTTCAAGACCTACATGAAGGAAGGCCGCGTGGTCGGCAAGTTCACCCGCTCCGACCGTATGGAAGAGTGGGTTGAATTCGGCGGCGGCGACAAGTACGCCGAAAAGACGGGCCGTCACACCTCGGTGACGTACCGCATCCCGGCCGACTCGTTTCTCGATCTGCCCAATAAGTTCGTTGGCCCCAAGAAGTGCGGCGAATGCCACCCGGCGCAGTACGAACGCTGGGAACGTTCCCGCCACAACAAGATCGTCCGCTTCCCGGAAGAACTGACGGAAGTGGGCGGCGATATGAAGAAGCCCCTCTACAACTCGAAGGCCTCCGTGCTGCCGGAAGGCATTGAAGCCGACGACGTCTACTTCGTGATGGGCACCCCGCGCACGAAGTACGGCTTCCTCGACAAGTGGCTCGTGCGCGGCACCTACCACGTCGAAGGCGGCAACATCTCCGCCGGCACCGGCAAGGTCGTCGCGGGCGGCAACCAGTTCTCGCGCAACTGGGCCGAACACATCACGCCTGAAGTCGCCAAGAAGATCAACGAATGGGATCCGACCTTCCCGACGAAGCTCGAAGACTTCGGCGCACAGTCCTCGAACGTCTGGGGCTTCAACTCCTACGGCGCTTCGAACCGCACGCAGGCCATGTTCCAGCCGGGTTCAGCCTACTGCGAAATCTGCCACACGTGGAAGTTCGACTTTAAGAGCCAGGACGAACTCTATGCCGCGATCGGCGACGCCAAGAAGCTGCGCGCTCACACGATCGCCAAGGGCGTGTCCTGCGAAGAATGCCACGGCGCAGGTGCTCACCTTTACGGCGCCCGCGGCGCCGGCATGCCGTCGAACTGCGAACGCTGCCACCAGCGCTTCGTCTACAACGCCGACGATGCCGCCAAGAACTTCAAGACCCCGTTCAACTCCTACTTCAAGAGCTTCTGCCCGGCCTGCGGTACGGAAGGCTCGCAGTCGCACTACACGAAGCACTATCAGAAGGGCATGCGCTGCACGACCTGCCACGACCCGCATGAAGTGACCTCGAACGACTGGGCTTCGCACTACACCGTTCCGAACCTCAAGAAGGAATGCCAGGACTGCCATACGACGGCCGCCTACTTCTTCTCGCAGGGCGGCACGCACAGCCGCAACAGCTGCGCTTCCTGCCACATGCCGAAGATGGGGTCGTGCGAAAACTTCGCCTCGATCCAGCGTCCTGACATGGCGGGCTTTGACAACGTTCGCGCTTCGCACATCTGGCGCATCCTGGTTGACCCGGAAAAGAAGTCGATCAACCCGCCCGACGGCGCCAAGGACCGCAAGCTCACGAACCCGAAGGGCTGGCACCTCACGAAGGACGACGGTCGTCCCTACCTCGACCTGATGTGGACCTGCGGCCGCACGGCCTTCGCCGACAAGCACGTTGTCGACGCGATGGGCTGCCACAGCCCGATCCAGTCGAAGTTCCCGGAAAGCATGCGCTTCAAGGACCAGAAGACCATCTACAACAAGGTCATGGCCTGGCAGACCCCGGTGAAGGAAGGCTACGCGAAGGTGATCGCCGACCTCTCGAACATCAACGACATGCTCAAGGTTGCGAAGCTTTCGACGGCCGACCGTGCGCAGGCGCAGCTCTATGCTGAAGAAGCCCGCATCAACGCCGCCAAGATCAAGGACGACGGCTCCTGGGGCGTCCATGCGCCGCAGTTCTCGAAGCAGTTGATCAACGAAGCGAAGACCTATTGCGAACAGGCCCTCGCGATCATCAACGCTGCCGAAAAGACCGCCAAGAAGTAATCGGTTGACCGATTGAACGGACGCGCGCCCGCTACCTAACCTCGAGCGGGTGCGTCGTGCCGAAACCGTCGGAACGCATGTCCAGCCTGCTTGGTCGCTCGCTTTGCGTTTCGCCGCTTCGCATTGACGAACGGAAAGCGCCCGTTCAAACGGCTTGCAGCAACAATGCCCGCACACGACACTTCGCGTCGCGTGCGGGCTTTCTTATAAAAACAGAAACAAAAAGACCGCAGCCGCCATCGGAGGAGAAATTTGGAGCGGCTGCGGTGCAAAGGAGGTTGGGGGCCGCTCCGAGCCCGCGCGTCTAACGCTGCGCGTGCCGGAGCCCTTGAATGCATCGGACGCGCGTCAGGCGTCGATGTCGATCAGTTCGTAGTTCGCGCTCCCCATGCCGAGCTCATGCATGTAGGAGAGCTGACGCAGCCCGTGGCGCGACTCGATGCGCTCGACCAAATCGCGATTCTTTTCGGGCGCCATTGCATAAACCAAGTCGACCGAAGCCTGATCGATGGCGAGCAGATCGGTCGAAGCGAGCATCCCGACGTCCGGAATCGTCGGCTCGGCAGCCGAGCGGCCCGCGCAGTCGCAGTCGACCGACATGCGGCGCATGACGTTGATGAAGGTGATGTGCTTGCCGAAATGGTCGATCACGGCCTTGGCGGATTCGGCCATGTTTTCCATGAGGCGCTCTTTCGAAGGCCACTTGTCCCAAGGCAGATTCACGTCGCTCACGCCGTGCACCTGCTGCTTGCCGATCTTGCCGTCGGCGCAGCCGATCGCGATATTCTTCATCGACCCGCCGTAGCCGCCCATGGCGTGGCCCTTGAAGTGCGTGAGAACGAGCATCGAGTCGTAGTTGACGATGTTCTTTCCCATCGAGACGGCCTTGAAGTGCTTGCCGCCCTTTACGGGCAGATCCACGGTGCCCTCGGCATCCATGATGTCGACCGGGCAGAAGGTCCAGCCGTTCACCTTCAAGGTCTCAAGGTGCTTTTCCGTCGTGTCGCGGTCGCCCGGATAGAGCGTGTTCGTTTCGACGATCGTGCTCGACGGAATCGTCGACTGCAGCGCCTTCACCATGTCGCGCGGCAGGATGTTCGGGCCGTTTCGCTCGCCCGTATGGAGCTTGATCGCGACCTTGCCCGTGATGTTCTGATTGACGAGCCTATAGAGCTTCAGCAGGTGCTCGGCATCGATATGCTTCGTGAAATAGACCTTCGCGCGCTCGCCCGTGAAGCCAGCGCCCACCTTGCGCGAGCCCACAACGGGCGCCTGCGCGGCGGCGCGGTCGGCGGCAAAACCGCCCGCCGCCATCGCGACGGCAAGCGACGCGGCGGTCTGCAGAAATTCCTTACGCGTGTACATGCGCGGCATGATCATCTCCTTGGTGCGTCAGCGGCGCGGCTCGGGCCGCACCGCCACGGTTGTCATTTTGCCGCTCTTGAGGAACAGAAAACAGGTCGATTCTTCCCCGATCCTTGCCTGTTTTTGCCGTGTTTCGCTTTGTGAGTAAACGCTTACCAGTTCGCACCGAAAACACCGCGGAAGATCTCTGCGCCGCGCGCAAGGTCGATGCGGTCCGGGTGCGTTTCGCTTGCCTGACGGCGCGCTTCGCGCTCGGCGGAAACACTGCCGCCCAACATGGCCGTCATGCGCTCGAACACCTCGGGGTCGATTCGCCCGCGGCAGAGGAACGTTTCGGCGAGTTCGTTGTTGTCGCCCAAGCCCACGAGTTCTTCTGCCGTCGTCTTCATCCAGCGCTTCGCCGATTCGTCCTCGGGGTTGCCGCCCATCGTCGCGAAGCACCCGATGCGCTTCCCGGAAAGCCGGCGGGCCGCAGCCATCATGTCTTCGGGCGCGTGTCCGCGATCGCACCAAAAACCCAAAAGCACCGGGTTGAAGGTCGAGAGGTCTTCGGGAAGTGCCGTCGCGCGCACGAGTTCGGCGCCGGGGAGCGCATCGCAGATGGCGTGCGCGAGGATCATCGTGTTGCCGGTGCGCGAGCTCACAACAATGAGCGGACGGGCGGCATTCGGACGGACTTCAGCTTCGGTCATGGTGCGTAAAACGGTTGGAGTAAAGTTGGCGGGCGGCAAAAAGGCCGGTGAAAGAAGACCGGCAGCGGCGCGACCGCCGCGTGATTCTCCAAGTGTAGAAAATCGGCGGCTGCGGCGCTTGCAGTGTTTTCCATTCTTCTCAGGACTTTGACACCTTCGAACCTGCTCGCTCGCGCTTGGGGCGAATGATCGCCGCGCAAATCCCTCGCAAAAGATCAATTTCGGTGGCGGTGAGCCCCGCGCGGCCGAAGAGACGGCGCGACATCGGCATCAGAAACTTCGGGCGCGCCGGATCATGCACGCCGCAGGCGATCATGGCCTGCTCCCAGTGCTTGAAAAAGCCCTCGATCGCCTCGGCGCTCGCGGGCGGCTCGTGCGCGAAGCGCCCCTGCCAGTCGTAGAGTTCGCCCTTGTGCCCTTCGGCGTCTAGGAGCGCCATCTGCATCTCGTACGCCGTGAGCTGCACGGCCTGCGAGAGGTTGAGGCTCGGACTCGCCGGATCAGCCGGAATTGCCGCACAGCCCTGACACTGCAGCACCTCTTCGTTCGTGAGGCCGCTGCGCTCGGTGCCGAAGACAAAAGCCACGTCGCCCGTCATCTGCCGCAGCCACGCATCGGTTTTGCCCGCCGCTTCGCGCAGCGGCGACATCGGCGGCCCGAATTCGCGCTCGTAGCCGGTGAGCGCCCAGGCAAACGTCACGCCCTCGAGCGCTTCGGCGAGCGTCTCGTGCGACCGAGCCGCCTCGAGCACGTCGGCCGAGCTCGTCGCATAGGCGATCGCCTCGGGATGCGTGCGAAAGTCTTTTTCACGCGGCGCCACGACGCGCAGATCGCGAAAGCCCATGGTTTTGATGGCACGTGCGGCCGAGCCGATATTGCCCGGGTGCGCCGGTTCGCAGAGCACGAAGCGCACGCGGGCGCCGAGTTGAGAAGGAAGCATGCTGTAGTTCTTTTTTGGCCCGCAGCGGGCGACTTTTGGACAAAATTTCGGCAGGCGAAGTCGCGCGGCCGGAGGCGCCGAAAACGGCCTCACCCGCGCGCCGCACATTGTAGAAGATGCGCTCGCGCTGAAGTGACGGACGCTGCCGCACGCAAAAATTCCCGCTTTGGAGAAAGCGCGGCACAAGTTGTTTTTGCTAGAATCTGCGCCATTTTCCAAGGCCCGCGGCGCGCACCTTTGAAAACAGCCGCGCCGATCGAAGGGTCGTCCTTCGCGCTCTTTCGACAAAGTATCGTTCTTTTTCTCCGAACGCCCCGCGCTTCGGGCTTGACGCCCGTTGCACCCCGAAGGCCTTCGCTGCCGCGACCGACGCCCCATTACGGCTACAACTTCACTCTGTCAGGCTCCAAGTACATGTCCACGTCGTTACTCAAAGCTTTCGTTGCCACCGCCGTCAAGGCCGCCCGCCGCGCTGCGCGAGAAATTACCCGCGCCGCCAACGATCGGGATCTTCTTTGCATTGAAGACAAAGCCGCCAACGATTTCGTCACCTCCGCCGACCGCGCGGCCGAAGAAGCCATCGTCAACGAGCTTCGCTACGCCTATCCGCACCACGCCATTCTGACCGAAGAAGCGGGCCGCATCGGCAACCCCAAGAGCGACTACCTCTGGATCGTCGATCCGATCGACGGGACGACCAATTTCATCCACGGCCTGCCGCAGTACGCCGTGTCGATCGGCCTTACCTATCGCGGTGAAATTATCGCCGCCGTCGTCTACGACGTCGCGAAGAACGAACTCTTCACCGCCGCCAAGGGCCAGGGTGCGTACCTCGACAACCGCCGCATCCGCGTCTCGGAAACGAACGAAATGCGCCGTGCGCTGATCGGTACGGGCTTCCCCTTCCGCCGCGGCGACGACTTCAACGGCTATCTCGAGCGCTTCCGCCGCGTCGCCGAACGCGCCGCGGGTCTGCGCCGCCCGGGCTCGGCCGCGCTCGACCTCGCCTGGGTCGCCTGCGGCCGCTACGACGGCTTCTGGGAACAGAACCTCAAGCCCTGGGACATCTGTGCGGGCGTGCTCCTCGTGCTCGAAGCGGGCGGCCTCATCACCGACCTCAAGGGCGGCGAAGACTGGTTCTCGGGCTCGATCTGCTGCGGCAACCCGAAGATCTTCGGTCAGCTCCTGCCGCTCGTGGGCGACTTCGAAAAGAAGGCCGATGCGGACGAAACGGCTGAAGCGGCCGAAGGCGCCGACGCGGCCGTCGCCGACGAGAAGCCCGCCGCCAAGCGCCGCACGCTCACGGCCAAGAAGGTCGAAGCGACCGACTACGAAGCGGCCGAAAGCGCGGAAACGCCCCGCAAAGCCCGCAAGCCCGTGAAGGCTGAAAAGGCCGAAAAGGCTCAGAAGCCCGGCAAGAAGGACATCAAGAAGTCCACGAAGCGCAAGGCCGACGCCGAATAAGGCGACAGCGAAGCGCCCCCTCGCAGCGGCGCTTTGTCGCCCCCGCAGACCGTCCGGCCTCCGGACGGTCTCTTTTTTGCACGAATACCCCGAAGCTGCACCAAACGCGCCAAGAAGCGAAGAAGATGCAAGAACCGAGAGAATCCGAAGGCAAAGACGCCGTCCGCGAACTCCCCGCGGGCTTCCCAGACGAAAGCCTCGTGACGCCGTCGCTGCGTCAGTTTGTCGAAATCAAGCGCCAGTATCCCGATACGCTCGTTCTCTACCGAATGGGCGACTTCTACGAAACGTTCTTCGACGACGCCGTGAAGGCCAATCGACTGATCGGGATCACGCTCACCAAGCGCGGCAAGACCCTCGACGAGAAGCCCATTCCGATGGCGGGCATTCCGATGGTCTCGCTCGACCAGTACATCGCGCGCCTCGTGCGCATGGGCGAGAGCGTCGTGATTGCCGAGCAGGTCGGGCAACCGCAGAAAAACGGCTCGATGGAGCGCAAGGTCTCGCGCATCATTACGCCGGGCACGCTCACGGAAACGTCGCTGCTGCCCGAGAAGGCCGATGCCATTCTGCTTTCCATTTGCGCGGCCAAACGCAAGCGCAGCCGCACGGGCAAGGCGGCCGACGCGCGCTACGGGTTCGTGTGGCTCACGCTCTCGAACGGTGACTTTCGAGCCGAAGAGGTGAGCGCCGAGCAGTTCGAGAGCGAACTCGCACGTCTCTCGCCCTCGGAAATTCTCGTCTCCGACGCCTTGAAGGACGAATTGCGCGAATCGCACCCGGACCTCGTCGTCACTTCAATGCCCGACTGGCACTTTGACGCCGAGCACGGCGAGAAGCTCCTCAAAGAGCAGTTCGACCTCGACAACCTCGACGCCTGGGGCGTCACGGGCAAGAACGAAGTGCTCGCCGCCGCCAATGCGCTTCTCGACTACACGGCCGAGACGCAGGTCGACATGATGCCCTTCATCCTGCCGCTAAAGCTCGTCGACGAGAGCGAATTCATCGTGATCGACCCGGCGAGCCGCCGCAACCTCGAAATCTCGAGCACGATCCGCGGCGACAGGGACGGCCTCACGCTCTTTTCGGTGCTCGACGGCTGCGAAAGCACGATGGGCAGCCGCGAACTCTGCCGCTGGCTCAATCAGCCGCTGCGAGACCGCGCCGCGGCCGAAGCCCGTCATGAAGCGATCGAAACGCTTATCGCCAGCCCGGATCTTCTGGATGCGTTTGTCGAGAAGCTCGCCGCCATGCCCGACATCGAGCGCTTCTCGAGCCGCATTGCACTCGGGACCGTACGCCCGCGCGAACTCGCTTCGCTTCGAGACGCGCTCCCGGCTGCCGCTGCCCTTGCCGCACACCTCGCGAACCGCCCCGAGACACTCTTTACCGAACTGGCCCGCTCGCTCGCGCTGCCCGAAGAAATCCATGCGCAACTCCGCGCCGCGCTGCTCGAGGAACCGGCCGTGCTGCTTCGCGACGGCGACGTGATCGCCTCGAGCTACAACAGCGAACTCGCGGAGCTGCGCGCGCTGCGCGACGAAACGGGGGGCTTTCTCATGCAGATGGAAGTCCGCGAGCGCGACGCGACCGGCATTCCGACCCTTCGCGTGCAGTACAACAAGGTCCAGGGCTTTTATATCGAAGTCTCCAAGTCTTATGCCGATCAGGTGCCGATGCACTATCACCGCCGGCAGACCTTGAAGAACGTCGAGCGCTTCATCACGCCCGAATTGAAGGCCTTTGAAGACAAGGCGCTCTCGGCGAAGGAGCGCACCGCGCAGCTCGAAAAGACGCTCTACGAGGCGCTCATCAATACGCTCAAGCCGCACGTCGCCGCACTCATGCGCGCCGCGCACGCGCTCGCTTCGCTCGACGTCCTCGCGGCACTTGCCGGTCACGCCAAGAAGCGCGGCTGGGTGCGCCCGCAGCTCACGGCGCGCCCGGGAATCAACATCCGCGCGGGCCGCCACCCCGTCGTCGAAACGGCGATCGAGGTGTATGTCCCGAACAGCTGCCGGCTCGAAGACGGCCGCCGCATGCTCGTCATCACGGGCCCCAATATGGGCGGCAAGTCAACCTACATGCGAAGCGTCGCGCTCATCGTACTCCTCGCATGGGCGGGGAGCTTCGTGCCGGCAGAAGCCGTGCAGATCGGCCCGATCGATCGCATTCACACACGTATCGGGGCGTCCGACGACCTCGCGCACGGCCGCTCGACCTTCATGGTAGAAATGACCGAAGCGGCCGCCATTCTCAATCAGGCGACCGACCGCAGTCTCGTTCTCATGGACGAAATCGGCCGCGGCACCTCGACCTACGACGGGCTCTCGCTTGCTGCGGCGATCGCGCAGGAGCTCGTGCAGACGACGCGCTCCTTCACCCTTTTTGCGACGCACTACTTCGAGCTCACGACGCTTGCCGCGAACGTGCGCGAAGTCGCCAACGTCCACGTCTCGGCCGCGCAGTCTAAGCGCGGCGTCGTCTTCCAGCACGAAATCACCGAGGGGCCCGCGAGCCGCAGCTACGGCATTGATGTCGCCAAGCTTGCGGGCATCCCGAGCACGGTGATCCGACGCGCCAAGGCCTTCATGACATCGCTCGAGAAGCGCGATGCGGCGCGAAGCGCCATTCAGCCCGATCTCTTTGAAGAGGGCTCGTTCCTGACGGAAGCGTCTTCGCAGCTCGCGCTCGAAGAACCGCAACCGCCTGAAGAACAGGTTGAGACGCTCTCGCCGCGCGCCGAAAGCGCCATTGCGCTCCAGGATCGCTTGGCCGACCTCGATCCGACGCTTTTGAGCGCGCGCGACGCGATGATGCTCCTTTACGAGCTGCACGACGCAGCGGAGCTCGAGCGGCGCAAAGCACTCGAGAGCGACGAATAAGCCGCAAGACTTCGAGTGATTTCGAGTAAATTTTTCGGTACAGAACGAACCTATTCACGCTTCATTGAGCACGCGGCGCGGCGTCAAGAGATGCCTCGCCGCTTCTTTTTATTGCCCGACCGCAACGCACCCTAGGAGCCGCGAATAACCTCCGGCACAGCGGCAACCTTGCGAAAAATTAACCGACTGGGAAAATCTGCCGTAAAATGCGCCGCCTGCGCTTGAAAGCGGCGACCATTTTGCCGACAATTGTCGCCAAAAGGCCTGTACTCGCACACGCTGCGCCGGCATTGCCTTTTTTTGGGCGCGCGAGCAGAAAAAAAGAAGAACGCTCCGCCCGGAATCCCCGAAATCTCCCGACAGAAGGAGCCCATTCCGTGAATAAGAACGATTATTTCGGCGATGCCGCAGCCGACGAAGACACCCTCTTTCGCGACATTCACAAGCACATTCTTCACCAGGCCAAATCGGGCGGTCGCATCGACACGGAAACGGAACTTGCCGAGCGCTTTCACGTGACGCGCTACAAGGTTCGCAAGGCCCTCTCCATCCTCTCTCAGATGGGCATTGTCGACCGAGCGCCGAAACGCGGCATGACGGTAAACTCCCTGGGTCCGAAGAACCTCTCCTCGCAGATTCAGGTGCAGATGGACATCGCGAACTTCGACATCCGCGAATTCATCGAAGCGCGTCTTTTGATCGAAGTCGAAATCATTCCGCTCGCCATCCGCCGCATGACCCCGGCGCTCTTGGGGCGCCTCGAGGACGCGATCAACCGCATCGAAATGAGTGCCTCGAACACGGAGGAAGCCGACCGCTGGGACCGCGAATTCCATCTGCTGCTTCTTGAAGCCTGCGGCAACCGCGTGCTGCAGGTCTTCTCCGCCGCACTTGTGACGTACTTCGAAAAGACCACGGCGCATCTGCCGCAGAACGACCCGGACTTCGTTCTCGACATGGCGCGCAAGGAGCGCGAACTCCTCGGCGCAATCAAGCGCGGCGAAGCCGAACGCGCGAAGTCGCTCCTTTCGATGCAGCTGCGCGAACAGGTCGATCTGCTGCCGACCTAACGGCGTGCGCTGCCTTCACGGCACGCTAGATTTTCGATGGGCACCTGCCAGCTGGCGCGGTGCCTTTTCTTTTGACCGTGCGAATGCGAACTCACTGCAGCGTGCAGGCCGCTTGAGGTGTGCACCGAGAGAACGAGCGGATGCATTTTCTTTCATTTTGCTATTGCGAATCATTCTCAATTCGTGTACTATGCATCGCATGGAACTTCACCGAGCCCGACACACAAAAGAAGCAGGGGTCGCTTCTACCGGGCTCGAGGGGAAGCGGGCGGCACGAATGAACATTTGCAACGCCGCGCCGGCATCCCGCGGTCTCTCCTAACCGCTTGAAGTTTCGGGGTCTCTAAGCTTTCGGGCGGCGATGTTTTTCACTTCGCCGCCCGCTTTCTTTGCGGTTTTCGCCCTGCCAGCACCAATCGCAACTTCTCAACCTTTCGGGAAGAGCGCTTCGACAAAGCCGAAGCGGTGCCAGTCTCGAATGCGTGCCGGATAGAGGATTCCGTCGAGGTGGTCGTACTCGTGCGCGACGACGCGCGCGTGATAGCCCTCGGCCGTGCGCTCGAGGGGCTCGCCCTCGATGGTTCGTCCCCAATAGCGAATCTTGGTCGGGCGCGGCACGACGCCGCGCAGTCCCGGCAGCGACAGGCAGCCTTCCCAATCGTCTTCCACGGTTTCGCCGAGGACTTCAATCCCCGGATTGACAAGCACAGTCTGCGGCACGAGAAAGGAGTCGGGTTCGGTGAGCTTGTGCGGCAGACCGAAAGCGATGACGCGAAGCGAGACGCCGATCTGCGGCGCCGCGAGGCCGATGCCGCCGCGCTCGGCGAGCGTATCCCAGAGGTCGGCCGCAAGCGCTCGGAGCTTTTCCGTGCCGAAGAGGTGTTCGGGCAGCGGCAGCGCAGCCTGCGCCAAAACGGGAGCACCCATGCGAAGCACTTCGCGAACCATTTTTTTCTTTCCTCTCGAACAACGAAAGAGTCCGCCGTCGCGCGAGCGCCATCCGCCGCTCGGGGTCTCCGGCAGACAAAGTCGCGGCGCGCTTTAGTCGAGCGAAGCCTTCACGACTTCAACGACGCCGAGAACGGCCTTTTCAACGACGTCCGCAAGCGACTCGAAGTCGATTTTTTCGGCCGAGTCGCCGATGCCGGCCGCATGATTGACGCTCACGCAGATCCCCGCGTAAGGGAGTGCGAGTTCGCGCGCAAGCGCGGCTTCCGGGTAGAGCGTCATGCCGATCATGTCGGCGCCGTCGCGGCGCATGCGCTCGACTTCAGCGGCCGTCTCGAGGCGCGGCCCCTGCGTGCACGCGTAGACGCCGCGCTTAAAAACGGGTACGCCGATGCGATCGGCCGCCGCAATGAGGCGCGCCGAAAGCGCACGGTCAAAGGGGTGCGTGAAGTCGACATGCTTCACGCCCGCTTCGGGCGAATCGTAGTAGGTTACCTCGCGCCCCCAGGTGTAGTCGATCAGCTGATCGGGCACGGCAATGCCGCCCGGACCGAGCTCGGGCGCGATCCCGCCCACGGTGCCGACGGCGATGACGCCTTCGACGCCGCACTTTTTAAGTGCCCAGAGGTTGGCGCGCGAAGGCACGCGGTGCGGCGCATATTCGTGCTTTCTGCCGTGCCGGCGCAGAAAGGCAACCCGCTTGCCGCCCAAAAGTCCGAAAACGATGGGGGCCGATGTGTCGCCGTAAGGCGTTGTGACCACCACCTCTTCGCGGTCCGTAATAACGTCGTCGCTCGTGAAGCCCGAGCCGCCGATGAGTGCGTACATAGTGCGTCCGAAATGGTTTGATAAAGCGCGTGTTATTCGAGACCGAGCGAAGGCTGCGGCACGGCGTTCGGGTCGTCGCCGAGCATGAGTAGGAGTGCGGCTTCGTCGATCACCTTGACGCCGAGGCTTTCGGCCTTGGCGAGTTTGGAGCCCGCTTCCGAGCCCGCCACGACGTAGTCGGTCTTTTTGCTCACCGATCCGGAAACGCGTCCGCCCGCAGCGAGAATGCGGTCCTTGGCTTCGTCGCGCGTAAGGTTCGGCAGCGTCCCCGTAAGGACAAAGGTCTTCCCGGCAACGGCTTCGTTCAAATCTGCCTGCGCACGCACTTCGACGGCGGGCCAGTTGACGCCGGCGGCAACGAGCGAAGCGATGACGTCGCGGTTGTGCGGCTCGCGGAAGAACGCTTCAACGCTCTGCGCGATCACTTCGCCCACGTCTTCGACGCGCACAAGCGCTTCGGCGTCGGCCGCTTCGAGCGCGGCGAGCGTGCCGAAATGCATCGCGAGGTTGAGCGCCGTCGCTTCACCGACGTGACGGCAGCCGAGCGCGAAGATAAAGCGCGCGAAAGTCGTGTGCTTGGCCTTTTCGAGGCTTTCGAGCAGGTTTTGCGCGGCCTTGGGCCCCATGCGTTTTTGGGGCTTTTTCTCGTCCTTCGTTGCGTTCGTAGGCGCCGTGAGCGCTTCGTGCGTAAGGGAGAAGAGGTCCGCAGGCGTCTTCACAAGTCCTTCGTCAACGAGCATCTCGACGATCTTTTCGCCGAGTCCGTCGATCCCCATGGCGCGGCGCGCGGCAAAGTGCACGATCGAGAGCTTCATCTGCGCCGGGCAATAAAGACCGCCCGTGCAGCGCGTGTCCTTTTCTTCTTCGTCTCGAATGACGGCGCTGCCGCACACCGGGCAAACCTCGGGCATGCGGAAGGGCGACGTCCCTTCGGGGCGGCGCTCGGCAACGACGCGCAGCACCTCGGGGATCACGTCGCCCGCACGGCGCACGACCACCGTGTCGCCCACGCGCACGTCGAGCTCGGCCACGTGATCTTCGTTATGAAGCGTCGCATTCGAAACGGTGACGCCGCCGACATAGACGGGCTTCAGTTTCGCGACGGGCGTCAACTTCCCGGTGCGGCCGACCTGAATGTCGATTGCTTCAACGGTTGTCAACGCCTCTTCGGGCGGGTATTTGTGCGCGCACGCCCAGCGCGGCTCGCGCGCGACAAAGCCGAGCTGCTGCTGCAGCGCGAGACTGTCGACCTTGTAGACGACGCCGTCGATATCAAAGGGGAGCGTCCGGCGCTTCTCGAGCACTTCGGCATGGAATTCGGCGAGCGCTTCGGGGCCGCGCACCACGCGGCGCATAGCCGCAACGGGGAAGCCCAGCGCGGCCAGCCGCTCGAGCACGCCGCTCTGCGTCTCGGCCAAAGGCTCGGACGTTTCGCCGAGCGCGTAGGCATAAAAGTGCAGACGGCGCTCGGCCGTCACCTTCGGATCGAGCTGGCGCAGAGAACCGGCTGCCGCATTTCGGGGATTTGCAAAGGTCTTTTCGCCCGCTTCGAGCTGACGGCGGTTGAGTGCTTCGAAGTCGTCGCGGTGCATGATGACTTCGCCGCGCACTTCAAGCACCTCGGGGACGCTTTCCGGATCGAGGCGCAGCGGAATCGTGCGAATCGTGCGGACATTGGCCGTCACGTCTTCGCCGACGGTGCCGTCGCCGCGGGTCGCGGCCGCAACGAGCACGCCCTTTTCATAGCGCAAATTCGTCGCAAGCCCGTCAAACTTGAGTTCGCAGTCGTACACGATCGGCTCGTCCGTTTCCTCGAGACCGAGGTCGCGGCGAACGCGTTCGTCGAATGCGGCGGCCCCGGCAGCGCTGAAGTCCGTTTCCGTGTGAATCGAGAGCATCGGCAGCGCATGCGTGACCTTGCGAAAACCCGCCTTGACGGCCCCGCCCACGCGAAGCGTCGGCGAAGCGGGCGACTTCAAAGCCGGGTACCGACGCTCGAGCTCGACGAGTTCGTTGAAGAGCCGGTCGTACTCGCTGTCGGGCACGCTCGGCGCATCGAGCACGTAGTACTCGTAGCCGTAGCGCTCAAGGAGTGCCTCCAATTCGCGCATGCGCGCGGGCGCGCGATCGCGCGCAAGGGCTTCGGCGGCCTCTCGGCCGAAAAAATCGTCGTCGTCAAAAAGACCGGGCATGGCGGCGGTCTCCTGTTCGATCGGTTTCTTCTTGCTCATACATCGAAAGCCGCGGTCTCGGCCGCGGCTTGTGGAAAACGGTTTAGGTGCAAGGATTGTAGAGGAACCTCATCGGTCGGAGGCGGTGCGCAGCGATCCCGCCCAATTTATGCGTCTCACGCCCAAAAACGACAATTGCGCAAAGAAAAAAAAGCATAGGAAACCCACGCAAACACGTTTTGCCAACCAATGAAAAGCGGCTCGCGCGCTTGTCGCCGCATTTGCTGCAGACGACCGGCGTGAGCCGCTTTTCCCCGAACAGTCCGATCAAAGCGGAGCCGTCGAGTCACCTGTTTGCCGACCGGTCAGGCGCCGCGCGCAAAGAGGAGCTTCGCGCGCTCGGAACCGGCTTCGGCACCGTTTTCGGCCATGAGCGCCGTGCGGTGCTGGATCGCTTCTTCAATGAGAAGCGCGCCGCCCGCATCGATCGCGTTGTGCGACTGATCGACCCAGGCGCAGTGGAGCGCGTTGGCGATGTGGTTGGCCATCGCAAAGAAGAGCCGCAAGTCGCCGCGCTCGATACTCGAGACGGGAACGTCGTAGGCAAGAACAAGGCACTTCGTGCCTTCGTCGCCGAAAGCGAGGCGCAGAATCGGATCGTGGTCCGAAGCGCTCACGCGGTATTCCCAGCACCCCGTGGCGGCCTTGAAGCCCGCGCTCGTTGCGACGCGGTCAACGCCTTCGACCGTGAGCGGCGCTTCCGGATCGATCGGCTCGATCAGCACCTCGACGGTCGTGTCGAAGTATTCGACAAACTGCTTGAGCTTTTCGGAGCGCTGCACGGCCTGCGCGGGTTCGAGCTGACGGCGAACCACCACGTCTTCGCTCTGCGCGGCCGACTGCTCGAGCACCTGATAGAAAGCCGACGCCTTGATGTCATCGAGCTTCGCGGTACGGTTGGCCAGAACGAGCGAAGCGACGACGTGCTTCGCGGGCGACGTCAGCGCGTCGGCTTCGTAATAAAGCCCGTCGCGCACGCTCTGCGCCCAGCAGCGAACGAGAAGCGGCAGTCCCAAGCGATTGATTTCGCGCGCGAGGCTCTCGACGCCGCCGAGAACGAACTGCTGGCCTTCCTTGGGCGAGATTTCGAGCACCCATTCGATGCCCGGATCCACGGGCGGATAGGTGTAGGCATCGGTCGGCGGCTCGTCGTCGGCCGCTTCGAGCTTTTCCTTGACGCGGGCGGCCTCTTCGGCCTTCTGCTTCTTTTCGGCTTCGAGCGCCTTGTAGATGGGCGGATCCTCGGTCGGGACGATCGTTTCGGGCTCGGGCACCGCCTCGGCCTGCGCGACTTTGGCCTGCAGCGTCTCGTCCACCGACGCGGCTATCTGAGCGGAAGGCTGGAACTCCGGCTCGACGTGCGCATTTTCTTCGCGCTCGTTCGACGCAAGCACGTCCTTGGCGGGCTCGACGCGGCGCAGTCGGTTCGAGCTGCTCGCCGCGCGCTCTTCGCGCTTGGAGCGCCAATAAAGAAGGCCGATGATAACCAGGGCGGCCAAAACAGAAATGATGATGGTCTCGTACTGCATGGGTTAATGAAGCCCGAAAAAGAGATACTCCGAATCAAGGAATTCTACGCGCGATGCGCCGAGTTCGTTTGCTCTCGCGCCCTCCGCGGACAAACGGGCGCTTGCGCTGTCGCCGTGCGGAAGACGCGCGTGCAAGGCGCTTCTTGAGAAACCGTCCCTTGGCGGCGCACCCTGCCGCTTTCTACCGTCAAGAAATACCCCCGCCGGCGGGTAGTCGGAAAGCCTCTCTTGAGCATGCGGAGGCCGTGCATGCTGTTTTCATGCAGAATTATGTTTTCGGACGAGGGATCGGCCGCCCGCCGGCAGCGCGTATCCCTAAAAACACAACCCGCAAACGCAAGCGGCGACAACGAGCCCGCGCCAAGTACGTCGACCATGACAGGACGAAAAAAGTCTTTCGCCCATATGCGCTCGGCACGATCGAATGCCGATCGTGCCGCGAGTCCTTGTTCGCACGCTCGACTCCGTCGGCCCTTGGCGTACTTTCACCGCCGTTTCTTCTGTGCTGCCGGCTGTGCGCTCGTCACGCTTCTCTCGGCGCCGACCGCTGCAGAGGCCGTACAAACGCCCGCCGCAGCGCCCGAGCCCGTCATGCAGTCGCTCGTGATCGGCGTCGTCGATGCGCTCGAGTCCGACTTCTACGCGAGTACGATCGAACCTGCGCTCGAGGCGATTCGCCGAGAGTTTCCCGAGGCTGATCCGCAGCTCAAGCGCATGTCCTCGCTTACGCTCACGAGCGATATCGGCCGGCTGCGCCCCGATCTCGTGATCATGCCGGCGGGCGACTTCGGCCAAATTTTCGAAGAGATCGGCGCGCACCCGATCGCCACGCGCAAAACCGTCTGGGCTCGTTCGTCCGCAGCCTCGGTCGGTGCAGCGTTTGTCGTGCGCGCAGACCGCGCCGAGCTTTCGACCATTGAAAGCCTCCAGGGACTGCGCGCCGCCGCGACGACGCCGAGAGCGATCGACGGGTGGCTTGCCGCACGGATGGCTTTGCGCGAAGCCGGGTTCGAAAGCCTCCAATTTTTCAGCCGCGTCGACTTCCTTTCTTTTGGCATGCCGGACGTCTTCGAGACCGTTCTCACGGGGGCAGCAGACGTCGGCATCGTGCCCGCGTGCGCGCTCGAACAAGCCGAATCGATCGGCCTCCTCGCCCCGGGACGCCTCAAAGTCGTCGCCGAGCGCACGGAGGGCGAGATTGCCTGCCGCTATTCGACGCCCCTTTACCCCGATTTGATTGCGGGCGTTCTCCCCTGGACGCCGCCCGAGATCTCGAGACGCCTCACGCTCGCGCTCCTCTCACGCGCGGCCGAACCCGGACGTCACGCCTGGATGGGCACGAGCGACCTGCGCGGCATCCAGACGCTTTTCCGGGAGCTGCGGCTCGGCCCCTGGGCATACCTCGCGAGCTGGCGGCCCGCCGACATCTGGCGGCGCTTTCAGTGGGAGATCCTCGCAGGCTTGGGCGCTCTCCTTCTCTTGCTTCTCTCCGAAATCCGCCTCTCGCGTCTCGTTGACCGACGCACGGCCGAGCTGCGCCAAGCGATGAAAACGCAAAGCGAACTCGAAGCGCGCGCTGCCGGCATGCGCGAGCGCGTCGCCGAACTCGAGCGCATGGGCGCCGTGAGTCAGCTTTGCGCCATGATCGCGCACGAATTGAAGCAGCCGATCGGATCGGTGCGCAACTACATGACGATCATCCGCCTGCGGCTTGCCGCCTCGGGCGACTCGGACCTCGAGCAGGATCCCGTCCTCGCGCAGGCGCTCGCGGGCGCGGAAAAGGAGTCGCTGCGCATTGCGCAGATCATCGACCGCGTACGCGGCTACGCGAAGAAAAAGCGCCGTGAAGCGGTTCGGCTCGATTTGCGGCGGTCGCTCGCGACGGCACTTGAAAACGCGAAGCGATCGGCCGAAAAGTACCGAGCCCGCGTCGAATTCGTGCAGACGACCGCTGAAGTGCCGCTCGTGATCGAAGGCGACCCGCTTGAAATTGAGCTGCTGATGCTCAACATTCTCAAGAACGCCGCGGCTGCGGCCGCCGAGATCGCCCCCGAGGAAACGCCGCACGTTGCCGTTCGACTGCAGCCAACGGCTGCGAACGACAATAACGCGACAATCGTTTTCGAAGTGCTCGACAACGGCCCGGCGATCGACGAAAAAGCGTTCGAGCGCATGAAGCACGTGAGCGAAAGCGTCAAGGAGGACGGCCTCGGACTCGGGCTCGCCATCGTGCGGCACATCGTCGACGAGCACGGCGCAAAGCTCGAAATCGAACGGCGCTCGCCCCACGGACTCGCCGTGCGCGTGGTCTTCGACGCCCTTGAAGGCGACGAGCCAGTCGAAGCGGCGCCGAAAGCCGGCGCAAAAGACCATTAGCAAAAGACCCTCACGCAGACCTACACCACAAGGACCACAGCCATGCAGAAACCCATCATTCGACTTGTTGACGACGACGAAGCGCTCGCCGACTCGTTCGAGCTCCTACTCAAGACGATGGGCTGGGACGTTGCCAAATACGCGAGCGGCAAGACCTTTCTCGCCGAGGACGATCTCTCGGCACCGGGCTGCATCGTGCTCGACGTGCGCATGCCCGACATGACGGGGCTCGAGGTGCAGCTCGAGCTCGAAAAGCGCGGCGTGAAGCTGCCGATCCTCTTTCTATCGGCGCACGGCAACATCGCCATGGCCGTGCACGCCGTCCGCCACGGGGCAACGGACTTTCTCGAAAAACCCGTCGACCCGATGGTGTTTCTGCAGAAGGTTTCGCAGGCGGTCACGGCCGCGATGGCGGCCGAAGCCGCACGCGCAAAGACTTCGAACGAACTCGGACGCTTTGAGGCGCTCACGCCGCGCGAGCGCGAAGTGGTGCTCGCCGTTCTCGAGAATCACCCGAACAAGGTGATCGCGCGCGAGCTCGGACTCGAAGTGAGCACGGTCAAGATGCACCGAGCGAACGCCTTTGCGAAGCTCGGCGTGCACTCGCCCGCCGAACTCATTCGCCTCGCTTACGAATCGGGCTTCAGCGTCAAGAAGGACGACGCGCCATGACGAACGCCGCGCGCAGAGCGCTCTTTTTGCGCGTCACGCGTCTTTCGGCGTTGGCGGGCGCCGCAAGAATGCTCCCGGTGCTGCCGCTTCTGAGTGCGCCCCTTGCCTCGGCAGCTGACGAAACGCCGATTGACGTCCTTATCGCGGGTTCGGGTCTCGCAGGACTCGCCGCCGCCGTTGCCGCACGCGAATCGGGTGCGCGCCGCGTTGTGGTGCTCGAAAAGCTCCCGGTCGCGGGCGGACACGGACTCGTTTCATCCGGCTCCTTTGCGGCGGCGCTCCCTGACGCGCGGGACGCCACCGAAGAGGCGACTGCCGCGCAGAGGCGCCTCGAAACGCTCGAAGCCGTCGTCGCGGCCGAACTCTCGGCCTATCGTCCGAGCGATGCGGCGGTCGAATCCTTCTACCGCGACATGCTGGAAGCGGGCGGCGACACGGTGAAGCCCGAGCTTGCACGAAAGGTCGCGCGAGAGAGCTGGGACGCGCTCTGCTGGCTCGCGGCGCTCGGCGTCGATTGGTCGCCCGAAGTCTTTCAGGCGGTGGGCTCGCCCGCACGGCGCAACGTATCGACAGGCTCCTCGCAGGCCGGACTCGACTACGTGCGCGCGCTCATGCGGCGCGCACGCGCCTTGGGTGTCGAAATCCGCTTTGAAACGGAAGCGCTCGAGATCGTTCGGACGCCCGACGGCCGTGCGGCGGGCCTCAAGATGCGGCAGCAATCGGTACTGAACCCTACGACAGCAGACGAAGCGAACACACCCGATCCAAGCACGCAGCGCCTCGCTCACGCGATGAGCGAACCGAACGCGGCCGAACGAGAAAAGAGAGCCCCGGAGAACGTCCGCATCATCCCCGCGCGCGCCGTCGTGCTCGCCACGGGCGGCTTCGGCGCGAATTTGGCGATGCGTCGGCGCTTTGCGCCGGATGTGCCCGCTCGGTTTGCAACCACTGCGAACCCCACGGGCAACATGTTCGACGGCGCGACGGGCGACGGCATCCGCATGGCCGAAGCGCTCGGCGCCGGCTTGATCGGCATGGCCGACATTCAGATCATGCCGTACTCGGGGGGCCGGCTTCTCAACTTTGTCGGCGGCGAGATCTGGCTCAACGCAGAGGGGCGGCGCTTCGCGCGTACGGGCCTTCTCTTTCGGGAGCTGCGCGGCGAAATTCTCAAGCAGCCCGAAGGCATCATGTGGGCGCTCTCCGACAGCTCGACACCCAAAGGGGCCACGCTCGGCACGAAGCTCGACCAAGGCATCGTGCAGCGAGCCAATTCGCTTGAAGAAGCCGCGTTCGGCATGAAGATGCGTGCCGACGTACTCAAGCAGACGATCGACGACTGGAACCGCGCGGTCGACCGCGGCTGGGACGACGTCTTTAACGTCCCCCTGATCGGCACGCGCATTGAGGAGCCGCCGTTCTACTACGGGCTCGAGCGCTTTTCCGTGCACTACACCTCGGGCGGCATTGAAATCGACACCCGGGCAGCCGTGCTCGACCGTTCGGGCCGCCCGATCGAGGGACTCTTCGCAGCGGGCGAAACCACGGGCGGCGTGCACGGACACGACCGCATCGGCGGCGCGTCGATCACCGACTGCATCGTCTTCGGGCGCACCGCCGGCCGATCGGCCGCACATTTTGCGATGCGCAATACCGACCGCTGAGGTCGCCCTGCGCCCGACGCTTCGGGCACTTTGGCCGCAAGTCCGTCACTGAGCGCCCTGACGCAGCCGCGCACGGATCACCGAACTATGCGTCGTGCGGGATTCACTCACAGCTCACGAATACCGCCCGCGGGCGGTATTGCCTTTCTGAAGCGTTTCTTAACATTTCCTTGCGCAGAAAGTGCTTTCGAGCGCAAGCCGCGGCAAACGAGACTCGCCGCCCGTCGTTCGAGCTCAGGAGACCCGCACGACCCGAGAAGCGCTTTCCAAGCGAGACCTCAACGCTTCCCAAAAGAGAGAAAGCCATGAACTTCAAACAGATGCTCGGCGGCCTTTGCCTTGCCGCCATGATCGGCGCCGCTTCGGGCGCCGTCGCTGCCGCTCCGACCGCAGCCGCGGGCCCGCACGCGAGCCTGCCCTGCAGCACGTGCCACGCCGACGGCAAGTTTGCCGCGCCGGCCAAGACGACCTGCCTCGGCTGCCACGAATCCTATGAAAAGATTGCCGAGCGCACCGCCAAGATGACGCCCAATCCCCATGCGTCCCACCGCGGTGAACCCAACTGCTCCAACTGCCATTCGATGCATGCCAAGCCCCGCTTCGAATGCAATGACTGCCACACGTTCAACATCAAGATGAAGGGGGAATAATCATGTCTCATACCGATCTTTCCCGCCGTCATTTCCTCGGCGCTGCCGCCGCTTCCGCCGCCGCTGCGCTTCCGCTCGCCGCTCGTGCCGCGAGCACCTCGAACCCCGCTCCCGCCAAGTGGGATCAGTCGGTCGATGTTGTTATTCTCGGCTGCGGCGGCGCGGGCATGATGGCCGCCTGCCAGGCGCACGATGCGGGCGCGAAGGTCGCCATCTTCGATAAGGGCGCGTCGCCCTACCATACCGCCACGTGCCTCTGCGGCGGTCTCTTCACGGCCTGCGGCACGAAGGCGCAGAAGGCCGATCCGAAGATCAAGGACTCCTGGGAAGCCTTTGCCGAAGACATCATGGCCTACGGCAACTACATGTCGCTTAAGGAACCGGTCTACGGCTTCACGAAGCACTCGGGCGAAGCCTTCGACTGGCTCGCCGACCACGGACTCGCGGCCTTCCACCTCGAACCCTATGCCGGCCACACGAACACCCGCGCGCACCGCCAGGAAACCTTCAAGGGGCGCGACTACATCGACTGCCTCGTCAAGCAGCTCAGCGAACGCGGCCTCAAGATCGAACACCACCGCGGCCTCAAGCGCTTCTTCTTCGATGAAAAGGCCAACCGCGTTCTCGGCGTTGCCGTGGCCGGTCCCGACGGCAAGGAAATCACGGTCGAAGCCAAGAAGGGCGTCATCATGGCCACGGGCGGCATCACCGGTTCGCCCGAATCGCTCGACCGCTGGGTCCCGAGCGTTGCCGGCAAGGGCGTCGCGATCGGCGGTCCCTCGAACGACGGCGAAGCGATGATGATCGCCGTGCGCGACATCGGCGTGCCGCTCTCGCACATGCAGTACATCGCCTCCTACCCATGCGGCATCGTCACGCACGGGCGCAACGGCCCCTACTGCCGTTGGTGGTTCATCACGAACCACGGCGGCATCCTCGTGAACAAGAACGGTCAGCGCTTCGTAACGGAAAAGGAAGGCATCTGCCACGTCACCCCGAAGCTTGCGCTCAATCCCGACGGCTGCCACTACGTCCTCGCCGACCAGGCGACTTGGGATCGCACGCTGAAGTCGATCAAGCTCGGCGCCCTCGTGGGTCTGCCGTCCTGGTCCGCCGAACGCGTTGAAGCCGAATTCGCCAAGGGTGAAAACCTCTGGAAGTGCGACACGCTCGAAGAGCTCTGCGAAAAGAGCGGCGTCAATCTCGAAGGCCTCAAAAAGCAGATCGCCACTTGGAACAAGGCTGTCGAAACGAAGGTCGACAACCAGTTCGGCCGCACCGACCAGCAGTGGAAGCTCGAAAAGGGCCCGTACTACATGATCCGCATGTTCCCGTGGAACAACCTCTCCTGCGGCGGCGTGCGCGTCACCGAACACTTCGAAGTGCTCGGCTGGGATATGAAGCCCGTGGGCGGTCTCTACGCGGCCGGCGAAACGGTGGCGGGCGTTCACGGCGCCTTCTACTGCGGCGGCAACGCCTGCGGCTTTGCCCACACGTCCGGCTACATGGCCGGCAAGTACGTCACGGGCTACAAGGAAGCCTGATCGACGCCATGCACTTCTGAAGTGCATTGAGGCACTTTGAAACGGGAAGAATCCGCTCTTTTGCTCCTGTGACGGATTCTTCCCGGTGCACCAAGTCCCGTCCGTTCATTTCAGCGTATGCGCGGCGATTTCCTCCTCCTTTGCGCCGTACGGTTCGCTTCGACAATGCGCTCGGGCAATCCTCTGCCGGGGCCTCAACCTGTCTCGGGCTCTGAAGAGGTTTTTTTGAGGTTCTCAGCCGATTTCGGTTCGCCGAAGTCGGCTTTTTTTCGCATCATTTTTTGATGCGATTTCTCCCAATACCCTCTTACAAAGCTCGGATACCGTCCGCGGCATGTATCCGTAATAACTAGGTCGAACTACCATTTTTCTCGACCCGCGCGAGTAAAGAAGCACCCGCGCGAAACCCAACCGAACGCGCCGCCCGGGCAGAGAAGCGCCGAGCGCAGTCCCCGAAAAGCGCGCGCATTCGCGAACGCAACCCCAAGGAGAAACAATCATGTTCACCCGTCGCAGCTTCCTTCGCAACGCGGCCGCCGCCGGTCTGGCCGCCGGTTCCATGGGCGCTTTTTCCGGGAGCGCGCACGCCGCCGTCGCCCCGAAGGCACTGAAGGACGTGAAGTTCGAGCCCCTCAAGCTGCCGCGCCCGATCAGTCTCGCCGCGCTCACGGTGCTCGACGTCTCGCCCGCGAACCAGGTGCTCTGCGCCGCAAAGGCAGGTTACAGCCACGTCGGCATTCGCCTCGTGCCTGCCACGCCCACCGAAACGCAGTGGGACATGATCGGCGACACGCCGATGGTGCGCGAAGTCGAAGCCAACCTCAAGGCGACGGGCGTGAAGGTGCTTGACGTGGAAATCCTGCGCGTGAAGCCCGACACCCGCGCGATCAACTGGAAGCCCTTCTTCGAAACGGGTGCGCGACTGGGCGCCACCGACGTGCTCGTCGCCGCTAACGACCCCAACTATGAACGCTTCCTCGACAACTTCGCCGAACTTTGCGAAATCGCCCATCCCTACGGGCTCTCGCTCTCGATCGAACCGATGCCCTGGTGCGATATCTCGACCGTGAAGCAGGCGGGCGACGCCATGAAGCGCGTCAACCGTCCGAACGCGGGCGTGCTCGTCGACCCGATTCACTTCTATCGCGCCGACAACGACTACGCCGACATTGATGCGCTGCCGAAGGGCTCGCTCAAGTACTGCCAGATGTGCGACCTCACGGCCGACAAGCCCAAGGACATGGACGGCATCCTCTATCAGGCGCGCAACTTCCGTCTGTCGCCGGGCACGGGCGCGGGCGACCTCACGACGCTCCTGAAGCACCTCCCGGGGCTGCCGATCTCGATCGAAGCGTGCAACGCCGAACTCGCGCTTGCGATGTCGCCCGTCGAACGCGCCCGCATGTATCTTGAAGACATGGTCGCCGTTCTCAACAAGGCGGGCGAACACTAAAGCGTCGCAACCGCCCTCCCATATTCCCCCAAAGGCGCCGAAGCGAGAGCGGCGCCTTAGGTAGAAACGGTCTCCGGCAAACGGTTGATCAGCCCGGCAAACGCCGGGCTTTCGCGTTTTGGGCGTAGCTCACCGCCTCGTCAATATCGACGCTCACGACGCGCGAGACGCCGGGCTCCTTCATCGTGACGCCGATCAAAGACGTCGCGAACTCCATCGTGATGCGGTTGTGCGTGATGATGAGAAACTGCGTCGCTTCGGCCATCTTGAGGCAAAGCGATGCGAGACGCGCCTGATTGGCTTCGTCAAGCGGCCCGTCGACTTCGTCCAGGAGACAGAAGGGGGCGGGATTGAGGCGAAACATTGCAAAGACGAGCGCGGTCGCGGTCAACGTCTGCTCGCCCCCGGAGAGCGACTTCACCGAGGCGTTGCGCTTCCCGGGCGGCTGCGCGATCACTTCGATCCCGGCCGAGAGAATCTCTTCGCCCGTCATCACGAGTTCTGCCCGACCGCCGCCGAAAAGCACGCGGAAGCACTCGGCAAAATGTGCGCGCACCGCTTCGAACGTCTCGCGAATGCGAGCGCGCGTTTCCTGGTCGATCTTTCGAATCGCCGCTTCAAGCGTCGCGATCGCCTGCTCGAGGTCGGCCATCTGAGCGGCGGTCGCTTTGTAAGCGTCTTCGGCTGCCTTGAGGTGGTCGAGCGCGGCGTGGTTGACCGGGCCGAGTGCGGCCATTTCGTTCATGAAGCGCGAGACTTCGTTACGTACCGTCACGGCCTTGACGCCGCGCGTCTGCGCGAGCACGGCCATCGCCGTCCAATCGGCGCCGAGCTCGTCCATTCGGGCGGAAAACTGATCGCGCAGCGTCTCGTTTTGCTGCGCGGCTGCGCGCAGGTCGCCGAGCGACTCCGTGAGCGGCAGAATCTGCTCGCGCAGCGTTCTCGCGATCCGCTCGTTGGCGGCAGCCTTCTCTTTGGCGAGCGCAAGCGCCTGCGCGGCAGCGCGCTCGGCCTTTTCGAGCGCATCGAGTTCGAGAAGACGACTTTCGATCGTCGCCTCAACGCGCGTGTCGACATTCTCTTCGAGTTCGGCGCGTGCGGCGGCCGCTCGCTTTTCTTCGCGCTCGATGTCGGCCGCAATGTCGGTGCGGCGCGTCGTGAGGGAACGCCGTTGCGCCTGGCGTTCGTTTAAGGCCATCCGCTTTAACGAAAGCGCGTGCGACTTGCGAAGCGCGTCACGCTCAAGCCCCGCGCGCCGCTCGCGCGCACGACGCTCGGCATCCTGCGCGCGTACGGCCTCCCGCTCGAGTGCGTCAAGCGCGTCGAGCGCCTCCTCGGCGAGCGCCATCGCTTCGTCGACGGCGGTGTGCTTTGCATCCACCTCCTTTAAGAGCGCTTCGTGCGAGAGCTTCAGATCCGCCTCGCGCCGTTCATATTCCGCCTTGGCGCGCAAAAGTTCCCCGCGGGCCGCTCGCGCTGCCTGCAGGCGCTCCTGCGCGATTGCGGCCATGCGCTTTGTGGTTTGTGCGCGCTCTTTGGCCGATTCGAGCGCATCGGCGGCGCACTTTCGCGCGTCGTCCTTTTCGCCCGACTCGATTTCGAGCCGCTCGAGCATTTCGGCTGCGCGCCGGATGTCCTGCTCGCGCGAGAGCATCGAGAGCGACGGATCGTCGTCGGCCCAAAAACTGATGGACGCGCGCGTGACGACGTCGCCCGCGGGCGTCACGAGTCGATCGGCGTCGCCCAAAGCACTGCGAAGACGCATCGCTTCGGCAAGACTCTCGACCGCCCCCGTGTGCGCGAGCCAGGCGGCGAGCGCCGCACGCGCGCCGGCGGCCGCCGCGTCGCCTTCGGCGTCCGTGACGCGCACGAATTGGAGAAGCTTCGGCACCGAGACACCGTTCTGAAGAACAAGGTGCATCTCGCTTTCCTGCGAAGCATTCGCGCGCTCGGCGTCAGCCGCCTGCGTCTCACCCGCGCCCCCCAGGCGCGCACCGATCCCGTCGACGGGCGCGACAAAGACCGCACGAACGGGCGGACGTGCCTCAGCGAAGCCCGCAACGGTTCGCAGGTCGCGCAAAAGCATCGCGCGCACGTGCTTTTCGAGCACGGCTTCGAGCGCCGTCACCCACGCGGGCTCAACGTCGATTGTGCGCGCGAGTTCGGGCATGCCGATGAGCCCCGTTTCTTCGAGCCAGTCGCGTGCGCGGTCCGACTGCGCGGCCTGCGCCTGAACGGCTTCGAGCGTCTCGAGCGTGGCGCTCTGCGCTTTGAGTTTCGAGAGCGTTGAAAAGTAAGCTTCGTTCGCCGCCTCGAGCGCATCGTGCGCGTCGCTTTGCGCCGCGTCGGCCGCTTCGCGTGCTTCAGCCGCCTCTTCGGCAAGCGCTGCGGCGACTTCGGCTGTTTCTTCTGCCTCTTCTAGAAGCGCCTCGTCGGGCTTTTCGAGCGCTTCGCGCTCGGCATCGAACCCTTTGGCGCGCCGTTCGAGCTCTTCAAGGCGTGCGCGCTCGGCCGCGTACTTGGCATCGCGCTCGGCCGCCACTCGCCGTTCACGCTCGAGCTTCGTCGAGAGCGCCGCTGCCGCTTCCGCCGTTTTGCGCTCGTCTTCGCGCGCGGCTTCGAGTGCCGCCTCTTCGCGCAGCGACGCCTCTTCGAGCTCGGCGAGCGTCTCTTCGAGTTCGTCGGCGGCGCCCGCGGCCGCCTCGAGCTCACCGTCGATTTTCTCGAGCGCAGCGCGCTTTTCCTCGAGTGTCGCCTCCGCTTCAGCGAGCGAGCGCTCGGCTAGCCGCCGCTTCTCGAGCAGGTGCTTGAGTTCGCCCTCGAGACGCGCGAGCGCCTTCTCAGCTTCGGCGAGCGCCTTGGCGGCGCTCTCGTGGCGCCCTGTGGCGTCGAGCACGGCCGCTTCGAGCTGCTCACGCTCAAGATCGGCCTCTTCGAGCGCCGCCTTCTTCTGCGCGATCTCGTTTTCGTTTTTCGCCACCGCCGCGCGCGCCTCTTCGGCGGCCCGGCGCGCCTCTTCGTACTGCAGGAAGTACCAGAGCGATTCCGACCGGAGCTTTTGCGCTTCGAGCGCCTTCCAGCGTGCGGCCGTTTCCGCTTCGGCGCGCAGCCGATCGATTTCCTGCTGCTTCACAACCTGCAGGTCGCCCGCGCGATCGAGGTTCTCCCGCGTGCCTCTTAAAAGCGTCTCGGTCTCGCGGCGCCGCTCTTTATAAAGCGACACGCCCGCGGCTTCTTCGATATAGCCGCGCAGCTCCTCGGGTTTGGCTTTGATGAAGTCGGTGACCATCCCCTGCGAGATGATCGCGTAGCTCTTGGGGCCGAGCCCCGTGCCCATGAAGATTTCCTGGACGTCGCGCCGGCGCACCTGCTGGTGATTGATGAAATAGGCCGACGTCCCGTCGCGCGTCACGACGCGGCGTACCGAGAGTTCGGCAAAAGCCGCCCACGGGCCCTTCACGGTGCCGTCGCTGTTGTCGAGCACGAGTTCGACCATGGCGCGGCCGATCGGCGCACGCGTCGCCGACCCCGAAAAAATGAGGTCGGTCATCGTGCTCGAGCCGCGCAGCTCGCTCGCGCGTCCTTCACCGAGCACCCAGCGTACGGCGTCGATGATGTTCGACTTGCCGCAGCCGTTCGGGCCCACGACGCCCGTAAAAGCGTCCTTGAGCTCGATGAGCGTCGGATCGGCGAAGCTTTTGAAGCCGGCAAGTTTTATCTGGGCGAGACGCACGGAAAGAGACGTTTTCGGGAGGAGGAGTTGCGGGAACGGGTTCCGGACGAACCCAAGAGCGGCGGCATAGCCGGTTCGTGCGCATGCACGCGCGCGAACCATTTCTTCCTGAGATGGGAAAGCCGGTCGACGCCCGGCAACGAGGCTCGCTTTTATTGGTGTTATCCCTTGAAAAGCGAGTGGTCTTCTCAATGCGGCGCATTGTAGCAAAGGCGCTCGGACGAGTCGCCGTTCGTGCCGCGCACCCGCGTTTTTCGAGTAGGCATAGGGCGGATTCAGCGGCGTCGGCCCCTTCGCTATAATGCCGCGATTCCTTTGAATTCACGCGCCTGCGGGGCGCGTTTGCAGGCGAGCCTCCGCTCGCAGACCCGCCTTGGCACACCGCGGGCGAGCACTGCGCCCAAAAGCGACAAGCCAAGCACAATCGGGAGAACACATTCATGTACGAAACCGCGCCGCTCCTTGACGATCCGATTCACAATCTCAAGACGATCCGCGACCTCTACCGCTGGGCGATCACGGAAATGGAAAATGCCGACCTCTCCTACGGCCACGGCTCGCCCGACGCCGCCGAAGAGGCGTCCTTCCTGATCTGCCGCGCGCTCAAGCTCCCCTTTGAGCGCTTTGAAACGTTTTTCGACGCCGCGCTCACGCACAACGAACTCGTGCGCCTCGTGCATCTGATCGACCGCCGCGTGCACGACAAGACCCCGACGGCCTACCTCCTCAAGGAAGCCTGGCTCACGGGGCATCGCTTCTACATTGACGAGCGCGCGCTCATTCCGCGCTCCTACATCGCCGAGCTCCTCGAAGAGGACCTCGCCCCCTGGATCGACGATCCGTACGAAGTCGAGTCGGTGCTCGACCTCTGCACGGGCTCGGGGTGTCTGGCGATTCTCGCGCAGGGGACATTCCCGAATGCGCGCGTGACGGGCTCGGACATCTCGGCCGATGCGCTTGAAGTCGCCAAGATCAACCGCCGCGACTACGGACTCGAGGACGACCTCGAGCTCGTTCAGGGCGACCTCTTCGCCTCGCTCGAAGGCCGCCGGTTCGAGCTCATCATCACGAACCCGCCCTACGTCACGACGGCCTCGATGGCGCGGCTCCCCGCCGAATACCGCCACGAGCCCGCGCTCGCTCTCGGCGCGGGCGACGACGGCATGGACGTCGTTCGCCGCATTCTGCGCGAAGCCAAAGACCACCTCACCGAAAACGGCATGATCATCGTTGAAGTGGGCGACGGCCTTGAAGCCGTTGAAGCGATGTACCCGGGGCTGCCCCTCACGTGGCTCACCGTTTCGGGCGGCGACGACCAGGTCTTCATGGCCCGCGCCGAAGATCTGCGCGCATATTTCAGCTGAGGCGCGATCGATGCTTCGTCTTTTGAACCTCGCGCTCATGCGCGGCACACGCCTGCTCTATAAAGGCGCGAGCCTCACGGCGGCGCCCGGCGAACGCGTGGGGCTCGTCGGCCCCAACGGCTGCGGAAAGTCGACGCTCTTTGCGGCCGTCTTGGGCGACCTCTCGCCCGAAGACGGCGAAATCGACGCGCCCGCGTCCGACCGAATCGCGCATGTGGCGCAGAGCTTTGTGGCGGAAAACGTCACGACGCTTGAATTCGTGCTCTCGGGCCACGCGCCCCTCGTTGCCGCCCGCGAAGCGCTTCGCACCGCAGAGGCGAGCGGCGACGAAATGGCGCTTGCCGCCGCACACGCGCAGCTCGCCGAAGTGAACGAAGGGGCGGTCGCCGCCCAAGCGCGGACGATTCTTGCCGGTCTCGGCTTTTCGCAGGCCGACGGCGAACGACTCGTCTACGACTTTTCGGGCGGCTGGCGCAACCGCATCGCGCTCGCACGCGCACTGATGCGACCCGCCGACCTGCTGCTCCTTGACGAGCCGACCAACCATCTCGACATTGATTCGCTCATCTGGCTCGAAAACTGGCTGCGCCACGTCGAGTCGACGGTCGTCATCATTTCGCACGACCGCGAGTTTCTCGACCGCGCCGTCTCGACGATCTGGTCGATCGAAGACGGCACCATCGTGCGCTACGCCGGGAACTACACGCAGTTTGAAGCCGCGCGCATCGAAAAGCTCCGCCAGCAGGACGCCGCACGAAAAGCCTACGAAACGCAGGCCGCGCACCTCACGAGCTACATCGAGCGCTTCCGCTACAAAGCCTCCAAAGCCCGCCAGGCACAGTCGCGCATCAAGATGCTCGAGCGCCTGCAGGCGGTCGAACCCGTACGCGCCAAGCGCGAGTGGCGCTTCGAATTCTTTAAGCCCGAACGCCTTCCCGAACACTTGGTCGACGCCGAAGGCCTTGCCGTCGGCTACGGCGAGCGCCGCGTCTTGTCGGACGTGACGTTCAGCATTCGTTCGGGCGAGCGGATCGGCATTTTGGGCGTCAACGGCGCGGGCAAGTCCACGCTCATCAAAGCGATCGTGGGAGAACTTCCGCTCATGGCGGGGGAACTTCGCCGCGGCCAGGGGCTCGAAATCGGCTACTTCGCGCAGCACCAGCTCGATCAGCTGCGGCTCGACGAAACGCCGCTCGAGCACATGAAGCGCTTGGCGCCCGATACGCGCGAGCAGGAACTGCGCGATCATCTCGGCACCTACCGCTTTTCGGGCGACCTTGCCACGAGCCCCGTCAAGCCCATGTCGGGCGGCGAGAAGGCGCGTTTGGCGCTCGCACTCATTGCGTGGAAGAAGCCGAACCTCCTTGTTCTCGACGAACCGACCAACCACCTCGACATGGAAACGCGCGAGGCGCTCACGATGGCGCTCTCGACCTTCGAAGGCGCGGTGCTCCTCGTTTCGCACGACCGACATCTGCTTCGCGCCGTCACGGACCAACTCTGGCTCGTGCACGACGGCCTTGTAAAACCTTACGACGGCGACCTTGACGACTACGCGAAGCTCGTGCTCGAACATCGCCGCACGACGGCGCAGGCCGAACGCTCGCAGCGCGAAGGCGAAAAGCTCGAGAAGAACGACAAGGGGCCGCAGCCCGTCGTCAACAAGAAGGAAGCGCGCCGCCTTGAGGCACAGGAGCGTCAGCGCATTGCGGAACTGCGTAAGCCCTTGAAGAAAGAGCTCGACGCCGTCGAAAAGGCGCTCGCCCAAGCGAGCGAAAAGCTCCGCGCACTCGACGCCACGCTCGCAGACCCCGAGTTCTACAACGGCTCGGACCAGGACTTGGTCGCCAAGACCCTGCGCGAACACGGCGAACTCGCCCCCAAGGTCGAAGCGCTCGAAATGCGCTGGCTCGAGCTCTCGGAAGCCATTGAGGCGATCTGCTGATCTCGCGTGCGTCAGCAACAATCGAGACCACCGGCCATCGAGTGAAGCCATAAAGAACGGGCGGCGTGATCAACACGTCGCCCGATTCTTTTTGGCGCAATTTGCGTGAAGGACCGACTTATTCGCCGTCGTCCTTCTTCTCGGCGGACTTCTCCGTTTCGCGCTTCACCGCGGCCTTCACAAGCGCCTCGACGGCGGCCTGTCCGGCGTCGGCCGCGGCGAGTTCGCCGCGGCTACGCTTTTCGTTGGCTTCGCGCGCCTCGCGAACGAGCGCGGCGATCGTGTCTGCATCGGTCGAAGCAGCGGTGCTCGGCGCAAAGGCGGTCTCTTCGGCTTCGCTCGAGGCGAACTTGTAGGCGCCCACCGACGCCTCTTCGTTTTGAGCGCCGAAATCGATGCCGCCCGAGCGCACCATCTGCATGACGATGCCGTTGATCACTTCGGCGTCGCGGTCCATTTCTTCTTCCGTCGGATCTCGCCCTTCGGCAAAGGCCTTGCGGCAGCGGGGACCGTCGCGAAGCGCATAGCCCATGACGATTTCTTCGCGCTTTCCCTGCGGCACGTCAGCGGACCCCGCAGCCGTATAGAGCACGCGCATGTCGTGCATGAAGTTCGAATTGGAGAGCAGCGACGCCATAAAGGCCATATCCTCTTCGCTCACCGAGTTAAAGCCCATGCGCTCGACATTGAGCGCGTCGGCGTCTTCGGGCTTCCAATCGGGATAGGTCTTGCGGAAGTCGTCTGTAACGGCGTTTTCGGCAAAGAGCTCCTCGAGATCGGGCAGTCGGTCGCCCGCGAGCGCAAGGTTCGATGTCGTGAAGCCCGTATAAATCGTCACGATCGCGTCCTTGCATTCGGTGACCGAAATCACCTTGTCGCCCCCCATCTGAGCGAGTTCGCCCGTGAGGTCGAGGAAGGTCATCACGAAGTCCATCGCAAAGAGCGAGCAGAGGATGCGCGGATCCATGTAGCGGTTCGTGATATCGATACCCGCCTGACTCATCTTGGCGCGCCCCCAGCGTTCGCGGATGGCATCGATGACGCCCGCGCCCATCCAGCCCGAGTCATCCTTATAGTCGGGACGGATATTGAGCAGAGTCGCAGCGATCGTGTAGGCGACGCCCGCGACGCGGTCTTCGCGCTCCTCCATCGAATAGGGGGCGTTGCGGCGAATGGCAGCGGCGAGCGCATAGGAGAAGCCGATAAACATATCCTGCAGTTCGACATAGTCGGCGAGGTTGCCGTGGCGAACGGGACCGTTGTAGTTGGCCGCAAGAATTTCGAGATGCGGGAAGCCCTGCTCTTCGTAGAAGCGGTTGTTGAGCGCTTCGCGAAGCGTATCGAGTAGGAACGTGTAGCTCACGTTCTGCAGACGCTGCGCGCTCTTTTCGCGGCGCTGCTCGAGCTTCTTGGCCCGACGGGGGGCGGCTTTGCTTTTGGGCATGTTCGGCCTCAGGGAAAAGAATCGATTCCGGGCCGGCACTTGCCCAATAGGCGTGGCCGGCCGCATTTTCTATGGGTTGAATTTCTCGAAGACTAGCGCCGGAACCTTAAGTGTGAATTTCGCGCCGCTCGCCGCCCGGCAACCCCGGCATCTTCTTGGCGCGACCCGCTCGAAGCCCTACAATGACGGCAGTGACAACCGCCGCGGGATCGGCAACCCAACCGACAAAGCACGCGAACGGGTGTTCGTTTTATTCGCGCGACAACCTCTTTGGAGATTCTTCCGATGTCCGATATTTCCGCTCAATGGATCCAAGCAACGCTCAGCGACGCGGCCGAGGCGCTTCAGGAAGCGCTCGACAAGCTCGAAGAGCATCCGGACGAAGAAACCGCCGAGTACATTCTCAAGCACGATCTCGTCAACGTGTACGCCAAGCTCAACTATGCGGTCAATTCCGCGCGCCTCGGTCCGGCGGCGCTCTCGGCGCTCTCCGAGGACGAGCTCATCGCGTGGCCTGCGAAGATGCCCTTCTACACGTTCGATGAAATCGACATGCTCGGTGCAGAAGAAGAGGACGCCGAGACGCACGAAGTGAAATAACGCGCAGCACGCGCAAGCGGTTCGCTTCCTCCTAAGAAGCAGTCCCGCACCCCGAGATAAACGAAGCCCAATCGGCCGAGCCGATGCGTACCGCGAGCTGCGCGCATCGGCGCTTTGCTTCTCGGCAGGTGCCCGCTAGCGCCGAACGCGACCGTCCATGAACGCATCGATCATCACCTACCTCATCTGCCCCGTACTGCACGTACTCGGCCCCGTTCTCATTTGGTTCGGCGCCGTGATGCTGATTCCGTACGGCGTGAGCCTCTACAAAGCCGACGGCGCCGACTTCGTCTTCGCGCAGTCGGCGGCCGCGACCATTTCGATCGGTCTTCTCCTCACGATCGCCTTCTGGAAATTTAAGCGCGAGATGACCGCGCAGCACGGTTTTCTGGTCGTGACGCTCTCTTGGACGTCGATCGCGGCGGCGGCGACGCTCCCGATCATGCTTTACCTCCCGCAGTACGGCTTCATTCAGGCGTTCTTCGAGACGATGTCGTGCCTGACAACGACGGGCGCGAGCATGATGAACGACCTCGAAGGCCTGCCCCTCTCGATCAACGGCTGGCGGTGCCTCCTCGCCTGGATCGGCGGCATGGGCTTGATTGTCTTCTCGGTGGCGATTCTCCCGCTCTTAGGCGTCGGGGGCGCGCAGATCATGAAGGCCGAGATGAGCGGACCGCTCAAGGAGACGCGCCTCACGCCGCGCGTTGCCGAAACCGCACGTGCGCTCTACATGATCTACTTCGGACTTTCGGTCGCGAGCGCCATCGCCTACCACTTGGCCGGTATGGAGTGGGAAGACGCCATCATGCACATGATGACGACCGTGAGCCTCTCGGGAATCAGTCCGCACGACGCGAGTTTCGGGTACTTCAACAGCCAGGCGGTCAATCTCGTTGCCGTGATTTTCATGGCGATCTGCGGCTGCAACTTCGCAATGCATTTCGTGGTTTGGCGCCGGCGCAACCCCTTTCTCTACCTGCGCGACCCCGAAACGCTCGGCTGGTTCGGCGTGCTCGCCGCACTCACAACCGTAATGACGCTCTACTTTCTGAGAACGGGCGTCGAAACAACGACCTGGGAGGCGATTTTGTCGGCAGCCTTCGTCGTCTTTTCAACCGCGTCGACAACGGGCTACACAAATCCCGACCTCGCCTACGCGATGATGCCGCCCGCGCTCACGCTTATTCTCATGGCTTCGGCCGCCTTTGCAACCTGCGCAGGATCGACGGGGGGCGGCATCCGCATGGTGCGCGTCATCATTCTCTTGAAGGAGGTGTCACGCGAATTCCGCCATCTCCTGATGCCCAATGCCGTTCTGCCTTTGAAAGTGGGCGGCTACGTCGTGAGCCGCAACATCTTTGCGGGCGTCTGCGTCTACCTGATCGTCTGGATGCTTTCGATTGCAGCGGGCTCGCTCTCGCTCATGATTTCGGGATTTGAACCGATAGACGCTTTCTCAACAGCTTACGCCTGCATCACGAACCTCGGGCTTGCACTCGGGTCGCTTGAGAGTGCAGGGAACTTCGCAAGTCTCTCGAATATTCAGCTCGGCATCTGCACGTTCCTCATGCTCCTCGGGCGTCTCGAACTCTTTACCGTGCTCATTCTCTTTACGCGCACGTTCTGGCGCCATTGAGCACAATGAGGGAGACTTCACAGCCAACGCGCTCGAAAGTCTCCCTTACGACAAAAAAGATCACATTCAGCCTCAAACCATGCAGGCTTGCGCTTCGGGGTTTGTCGTTTCTCTGCGCGAAGATGAGATCACACCCAACTTCGGCAGGTCGAGACGTTCACTCCGGTTTCGGCGGAGATTTGCTGCCAACTCAGCCCTCGTGCGCGAAGTTCGCGTACTCGCTCTTTTACCTTCTGGGAATAGCGGCACCGCATGGTGCTGGGCTGATCGCTGAACACGCCGCGCTTATATTCGCGCCCCCAGTCGCGAACCGTGTTCGGCGACAAGCTGAGCACCTTGGCAACCAACTTGTAGCCGAACCCTTTGTCAAAAAGAATTTTGGCGGCCTTGCGCTGCTGTTCGATCGAACCTTTCGAAGGACGCTCGCACAATGACGCAGAGGCTGGAGCAGAAGCTTCAGACTTCTTCATTCTTCTTTCCGGTTGTTCCGTAGAGCAGTCGTTTAGTTCAATCGAAAAAGTGAGGTTGCGAGCTAAGCAGTCCGCTTGACTTCGCGTCAAGGGATGCTGGAAATCTCCCGCGCCTTTACCGTCTGTACCCGCACAAACACAACCGAAAGATTAACAAATTGCTCTTTGAACGGAGGGAAGCGTTAACCCGCTAAAAGAAAATGAAGACCTGCAAGCCGCATTGTTCTCAATGCCGTAAAAAAATCCCCCGAGGTGACAGCCTCGGGGGGATTGAATTTCCTTTTGGTGGTTGATTTTTAATTTTTTCGCCTGAGAGGGACTTCGCACCAACGGTTGCGTCCGCGATGCGAAGTCCGTCAGACTGCTCGATTTTTCTTTTTATTAGAAGGCGAAGCGAACGTTGGCGAAGAGGCCGCTCGACGAAACATCGCCGTCGTACGCACCGGTGTACGAGAGACCGAACGTGGTGGTCTTCGTGAGCTGGGCTTCGATGCCGAGACCGACACCGAACATGTTGTCAAGCTCACCGCCTTCGATCTTGGCAACACCGGAACCGCCGAGGCCAAGCAGCGCTTCAGCGGACGTGTCGCCGAAGAAGTGCATCCAGTTCACATCACCCTTGACGGACATGGCAACGGAGCCGACCGTGAACGGAATTGCACCACGCAGACCAAGCGTCGTAACCTGGACGTTCTGATTTTCGTTGTTGGTTTCAACTTCGACACCGGCGACGTTTTCCGAGAAGTCGTCGCTCTGGACATGCATCCAGGAGAAGCCGACGTACGGTTCTACAGAGTAGGAAGCGGTGTTGAAGCCCGTATAGGCGCCTTCAACGAAGATCTGAGCGATCTGAGCGTCGTTGTCGATCTTGTTGGTAGCGGTATTCGTACCGATCGTCAGGCCGCGATGACCTTCACGGTCCTGCTGCGTGTACGTAAAGCCGAAGTTCAGACCGACAACATCCTGGATGTTCGTCTGCGCATAGATACCGAAGTGGATATCGTCGCTTTCGAGCTTGCCGTTCTTGCCGCCGTCGAACTCGGACGTACCGGCGCCGAAGAAGACGCCAACCTTGGCTGCCGGGCAAACATCGACTTCAGCACCGACGAGGCCGGCGTAGAAGTCGTTGTCGATGCTCGAATTGCCGTAGTCGACATCGCCCCAGGTACCAATGCCCGTCGCCCAGATGCGAGCCGTACCGTCAGCCATTTCGGCAACGCGGGCGCCGCCGATGCCCTGTGCCTGATCCTTAACGGCACGCGTCATCGTGATCGTGTTGACGATCGAGGCGTTCTGAGCGTTCAGGAACGCATCGTTGCCGAGGGAGTCGTACGTACGGCCAACCTGTTCGCCGTTCGCAGTCAGGAGCATGTCAAAGAGCGCACCGTCCTTGGTGGCAGCGAGTGCCTTACCGATTTCGCGAGCATTCGACGAGGAACCGTAAGCCGTGAACGAACCTTCGTTGACTTCGGTCGTCGCAGTGATTTCGCCGGTAGCAGAATCGATGGTGAGCTTCGTATCGAAGAACGCAAGAGCATCATCGGAGAACATGTCTTCGGTGAGGCCCGTAACGTTATCAGCCTTCAGCTTCGTTTCGAGAGCGACCCCGTCAACAGCACCCTTGAGCGTTTCGGCATTGGCGCTGCCAACCGAAATCTTGGCGCCTTCTTCGAACGAGATGTTGCCAACGGAAACTTCTTCACCGGCCGAGAGGAGATACGTACCGCCATCCTTCACGGCAACATCAACGGAATGATCGCTGTGTTCGTCATGGCTCGTTCCCGTCTGCGTGAATTCGTCGGTGTACGAATTCATAATGCCGAAGGAACCGCCGTTGACCGTCACCTTACCGTTGGCAACAGCCTTGGTTTCCGTTTCCGTGACACCGAACGAATTGTTAAAGCCCCAGAGGGTGCCTTCTTCAACCGTCGTGCCGCCGCGGTAGGTGTTGTTGCCCGTCAGAACGAGCGTGCCCTGACCACGCTTGACAAGCGAACCGTCGTACAGACCGTGTTCAAGCTTGTACTTGATCGATTCGGCGCGCTTGGCATAGTACTCGGCACGCCACTTGCGGGCATCTTCGGGATCGATCGTTGCGTCGTCAACGTCGGGAATATCGGCGCCGCCGAGCTCATAGTCTTCGGCATCAAGGTCGGTGCCGTTCTTCGTGAGTTCCATCCAAGCGAGATCTTCGGCCTTGCGCTGATCGAGAGCAACCTGCGAGATGTCGTTCGACCAAACGTCGAGCGCCGTCGTACGCATGTTGTAGTCGAACTTGCCGAGAAGCTGGCCGGGACCGTACATGCCCTTTTCAAGATCGGGCATACCCCAGCCGTAGATCTCGTCAACTTCGCCTTCAGCAGCAGTCCAGCCGGTGAAGTTCGAACCGTCGGCGTTCTTGTGGTTGGCCGTCGTGAAGAGCACGTCGCGAACCTGAACGGCGCTCATGTCCTGATAGCGCGACATCAGCACGCCCATGGCACCGGTGACGTGCGGCGCAGCCATCGAGGTACCGCTGTAGGAAGCGTAGCCGGCATCGCCGAGCTTGTGCTCGTCGTCCGTCGCTTCGTAGTGATCGTCGTAAACGATGCTGCTGTAGATGCCGCTACCCGGCGCAACAACCGTCCACCACTTGGCATTGCCGGCCTGGTTAAACCCGTCGACCCACTTGTACTTGTCGCGGCCTTCCGCATCAACACCGTCCTTCTGCAGACCGGCGACGGCGATCCAGTTCTGTTCGGCTTCGGGGTTGAAGTACGGATAGAGCGCACGGTAGTACGGCATATCCATGTTGCGGTTGCCGGTCGTCATCACCTGAACGACGTTCGTGCCCTTGACCGCATCCCAGGCCGCATCAACAAACGACGGATCGTCGCCGTAACGCTGCTTGAAGAGGAAATATTCGTACTCGGTTTCGGCCGTCGTATTGGCGGGCAGCGACGTACCGCCTTCGTTGATACGGAGATTCGTACCGAACGAGTTGTTGATCACGCCACCGCGCTCAGCTCCGTTGGCTGCAATAAGGTTATCGGCAAGAGACTTCCAACCGGCATAGAAGAAGTTGTAGTCCTGCGGCATACCGTAGTTGGTGTTGTCGGTGCCGCCCGTGTTGCCGACCCAGATTTCGGAACCCCAGGACACGCCGTGGAATTCGCTGCCGTCGCGGTTGGCGCCGACCGTCCCGGTAACGTGCGTGCCGTGCGTATCGTTCACATGACCGATCCAGTTGCCGTCGATGTCGAACTTGTCGCCCTTTTCATAATCGCCGTTTTCAAAAACGTCGCCGACACCGGAAACACCGTCCTGATAGCGGTCGCCCGTCGAGCCGTATTCGCCGGTTGCATGCGAAGCATGGAAACGGTCGCCCGCAAGTTCCGGATGCTTCTGCAGGAGAGCGCCCGAATCCATCACGCCAAGCGCAACGCCCTGACCGTGGTAGCCGAGCGCATAAGCGCTCGAGGCCTTCATGGCCGTGAGACCCCAGTCCTTCTTATATTCTTCGGTTTCCCAGGAACCCTTGTCACCGATCTTGCCGGGGTCCTGGTAGCCGCTCGAAGCCGAAAGGGAAGAACCGGTCAGTTCGACCGGCATATAAGCGGCAAAAGCAGAACCCGCAGCAAATGCGGCGGCAACAGCAACGGCAGCCATGGTCGCTTTGGCTGCCTTACCGCGCGACATGTGCTTTTCATCGGAAACGATGTACTGCTGACGAGCGGCGCTCCAAATGGTCTTGAAAGTGCGATTCATTTTGTGAATCTCCTCAAACACAAAAAAACGAAGCTGCGCGTTGCCCGCCAGGGCTCACTTGCGCGAAAGCTTCGTCGTGAAATTCTGCATATCCCCCCCCCCCTCAATTTGATCTTTATCAAATATATATAGCAAACACCCTATGTTGCTAAAACAAACAACACTCGCGGGTTAAGCCGAATAGACAAACTTTCTTTCTGACGATTTTGGGTTTAAACCGAAGCACGCAAAATTGAAATCAGACTCTGATTTATTTTTTTGTGTTACATAGGATTACATATAAATAGAAGCGAATTTAAACGAAAAAACTTCTTTAAATTACCGTTTACATCAACCGAAAATATGACTGAATGCTCAAATAACTATGAGGGCATCAACCTCTATATAAATCTTGTTCTAATGGGCTCTTTTCTCGGCGAACTAAGTTGCTTTTTCAGCACTAGTTTGATCGTTATTGCCACCCCCTAATTTGATCAGCGAAATGAGAAATAACCACCCACTAAAACCGTCAGTTCATCCTTAAATTGATCGAAATATGCCTGCTATCCATCCCCCTCGCCTCCGTCGAATTAAGGTGCGATCCGACCTTCGGTCACCTCGGTCAAAGACCACCGTTTTTTTTCGACACGGAAATCTCGTAATTGAAGAAATGGACCGCGAACAACGATCGCGATACGCTGAAAACCCACCGCACGTGCCAAGTCTCCATTTAAGGGCTGCACCCAGCGAAGAAAGGGTTGCAGCTATGAAGCTGCCCCCCCTTCTTTATTGAACTTGATCGAATCGCATTGGGTCCGCCCGTTCGCATTCAGTCGTCGCTCGCAGCGGACGCCCGAAGCATCCACTTCTTGCAGGTCGCGGGCGATATGCCCGTTCTTCTTCGCAATTCCGCCCAAGAAACGCCCGATTTACGCAGCGCAACGACTTTTGCCTTGAAGGCCTCGTCGTAGCGGTACTGCTTCTCGGTGAGTTTCTCGGAGAATTGTCCCTGCGCGTACAGCCGCGACCAGTCTCTCACCGTGTAGATCGAGAGACCGAGTACCTTGGCGACTGTTCGATAGCCCATTCCCTTCGAAAACAAAAGCGCCGCAAACGTCCGCTTCTGGTCCGACGGAAAATCGGGGCGAAATCGCACCGTCTCGATCCGATCGCCGTTGTCGATCGAATCGGTCATGGCGCGCGTCCTCGTTGTCGGATGCGATGCCCTTCGGAAAGCGCAGAAAAGAGGCGCTGCGCTTTCCGAAGGGCACCGCACCCGCAGTGACGGAGTCTGCTCCGAACGTCTGCGGGGCTGCCCCCGCAAACGCATCAGAACAGAGTCGCTAACTATTCGCTTTGCCCCGAGCGACGCTTCTCATATGGGAAGCGTCGCCCGAGAGTCATGCGATTAGAAGCGATAACGCGCGTTGAGACCGAAGGTCACGTTGCCGTCGCGGCTGCCGCCCGTCGAGAAGCCGAGGTTGCCACCGAACGCCATGTTGTCCTTTTCGGCAGAAATGCCGATGCGGACGGCGCCCGTGAGATCGTCGGCGAACTCGGTATTGACGACGTCTTCAGCCGTGAGACCGTTGGCCGTGATCGTCGTATCGACATCCTTGTCGCCGGCAACCGGCGTCACGGAGAAGTCGATAACGCCGCGGCCGGTCCAGCCCGACTTCGTCTCAGTCGTACCCTGGAAGGCTACGCCAATCGGGAATTGAACCTGCGTGACGGAGTCGGTGTCGTAGTCAAAGGCGTCCTGGTGGGCCATCTTCGACTTTTCATCCGACGTATCCATCCAGACGGCGCGAACGCCGACATACGGAACAGCCTGCACGCTCTTGCTCAGCGCAATGTTGTATTCGCCCTTGAGGCCGAGCGTGTAGATGTCGTTCTGAACGTCCATCGTGTGCTTGCCCTGCTTGGCGCCGAGCGCACCCGGCAGCGACTGTTCGAGGTCGGAGTCGATGCGCGTGTACGCGAGCGAACCGATGAAGTTGAAGTTGCCGAACGTCTTCGCAGCGTAGAGCGCGAAGGTGTAGGCATCCGCTTCATTGCTCGTCTTCACGGCAGAGCCGTTCGAGTCGATGTTGGCGTTCTGATAGGCAAACGCAGCGCCGTAGCGGGCGTCGCAGGAAGCCATCAGGTCAGCGCCGAGGATGAACCCGGTGTTGTAGCCGTCGAACTCGGCCGACGAACCCGAGAAGTCGTAACCGGAAGCGTCAACACGCTGACCGAGCGCATCCGCCCAGAGACGGACGCCGTCAAAGCGCTGCAGCTGGCCGTTCTTGAAGTGAACGTCTTCGTAGCTGAGGTGACGATCGGTGATGTCGAGCACGTTGCCCACAAGCGTCATGCCCTGGACCATCACGCCGCCCGCAGCCATGATCTGCGCCGTGTCGTTGATCACTTCGGCCTGGAGGTTTTCGCTCAGGATGCCGTTTTCAATGGCACCCGCGAGGAAGCCCTTCACACCCGATTCGTTCGGCGAGCGATGCGGATCGGAGATGACTTCGTTGACGATGTTCGGGATCGCAACATCCGGGAGCTTGTCGAGAATGTTGTTCGAGCCGACCGTGATTTCGACGTTGCCGTCTTCATTTTCACGGATCGTCAGATCGACATCCCTATCACCCGTGTAAATGATGTTTTCGTGTTCGAGCCAGCCGCCTTCGGCAAGTTCAACATCGCTGAACCCTTCGGACACGAGCGTATAGGTACCCCAACCGATCGAGGCGTCGGACACCTGGATCTGAGCACCGTCTTCAACCTTGAAGGAGCCCTGCCCCTTGAAGAAGCCCTGATTACCGTCGTATGTCGAGGTATTGAGCTCAAGGAGAGAATCGGAACCGAACCAGACGGAGCCGCCCGCGAGCTCGACATTCGCAGCACCGTTGCCAACGGCAATGACACCTTCGCTGCCGAGATCAACCGCGTGCTCGTTCATCTTAAAGATGCTCGAAGCTTCATGCTGCGGCTCATCAACATTGCTGAGCGTATCGGGCAGGATGTCACCGAGCGTGAAAGTTGCACCGTCGACATTGATGCGGCCGGACATCTTGTCATTCGCCGCACTCACCTGTGCCGTTGCACCATTCGTCACCGTCAGCACGGAGCCCGCATTCATCGTCGTATTGCCGAGAACGAAGTTACCGCCCGAAACGGAAGCCGAACCGTTAATGACGTTGCCGCCTTCACCACCGAGCGCTACGAACTGACCATCGGTTTGCGTGAAGGTGCCGCCAATAGTCGTCGTACCATCAACGAAGGTCTTGCCACTCGATGCGAACGAACCGTTGACATCAAGACCACCATAAACCGTGAGAGTGTTCTGGTTGTCGAAGCTCTCTTCCACCGACAGGTTGCCTGCAACAGCCATCACGGCTTCGTCACCGGCATTGACCGCCTGGTTGACGGAAACGTCACCGCCGAAAACAGCCTGTCCTTGGTTGGCGAACACGCCAGTGAGCGCAGCATTGCCGCCTACAGAGAGTTCTGCATTGGCATGGTTGAAGAGAACGTCGTTGGCGGTCAGATCACCTGCCACAACCATTGTGTTGTGGTTGTCGGACGTGCCGTTCAAAACGAGCGAACCTTCAAACTGAGCTGTGCCGTTGTTGTTGAGCGTACCGATCTGAGCCTTACCCGCTACGATCATAACTGCGTTAGCAGCATTCGTAAGGGTCTCGATATTGGCTTCACCAAACTGGACCGAACCACTATTGGTGAGCGTACCGATTTCAGCCATACCGTTGACGACTGCAACCGCATCAGCAACGTTCGTGAAATCGTCAATAACAGCTTCATTGAACTGAGACGTGCCACTGTTGGTGAATTCGCCGATGTCAGCCTTTCCTTCGACAAGAATCCATCCTTGACCCAAATTTTCAAGGCTACCGGCCGTTAGATCCGTCGTGCGAACAATCTTTTCGTTGGAGAAATTCTCAGCAACGCTGATGCTACCAGCAGAGATCTGACCGGCATTTTCAAGGTTTTGAGCCGAGAGCTCATCCGTTACGACCAAGATGCCGTCATTGTCGACTTTACCTGCGGAAGCGATGCTCCCTGCCTGGAACTGGGCTTTGCCACCATTCGTGATGCCATAGTCGGCATTGACCTTGCCTTTGACGGAAATAAGCCCTTGGTTCTGAATACCGTCAGCGCCGCCAACAGCGAGGTTACCGCCGACATTGATCTCGCCGCCGACCTGATTCGTGAAGTCGGTGTCGATGTTGACGTTTCCAGCAACTGCAACACGACCAACGGAGCTATCGTCGGCCAAATTATCGAATGCGAACGCGTTGAGATCGCCACTCACGCTCAGAACACCGTTGACCGAGTTCACGAAAGCTACATCGGACGAGAGCGAGCCGTCAACCACAAAACCGGCACTGTTGTAGACATCACTAATCTCCGCATTGCCTTCGACCCAAAGAAGGCCACTTTCGTTCTGCAGTTGATCGACATCTATATTTTTCGTGACATGCAGGTAGCCAGCATTCGTGATTGCGCCTTCGCCATCGACGGAGCCTTCGATCGTGTAGCTACCCGAAGCGACTTCAAAGCTGCCGCTATCGAGGGTTACGCCGGCAAGTTTGCCAGCGCCCCAGCCGAGCGTAAGTACGCCGCCATTGCTTACCGAAACGCTGCCACTCTCGCCAACGAGCGACTCGCCTTCGCCGCCCCCCACAAGCGTGAGATGCGCCTCGTTGGTAACCGTCACTTTTTCCGTGCCGTTGATACGGCCGATGCCGAAGCCCTTCGTACCGTTGGCATTATCGCCATTCATGACTAGCGAGCCGTCTTCCACGCTGAACATGCCATCGTGGAGATTTTCATCCTTGGCTTCCAGCGTTACGGCGCGCAGAACGACTTCGTTTTCGAGGCCGTCGAGCATAGCATTCGCGTCATCGACGGTAAAGATGAGATCGTCGAGCTTACCGGTGTAATGCACAGCCAGGTCGCCGCCACCCGTCCAATCAGTGCCGGCAATCTTGCCGTCAACCTGACCGACTAGAGCAGTGGAAATAAGGTTGTCGTTGAAGATCAGATGACCGCCGTTGGTCTTGACTTCAATTCCAGTAGCAAGTTCCTCATTGATGTCGCCGACGTGGTTACCCGCAATCAGTTCGCCGACCTTGTCAGGATCTGTGATAACAGAACCAGTTACGTCGTCAACGTAGCTCACTTCATTGAAGAAATCTTCAAGAGACGTTTCCAGAGCACCGCCATTGAAGGTGATCTTCCCCGCCTGGTCAGAGAAGTTGCCAAAGTCCCCAGCAATCAGGAGACCGCCTTCGTTGAGAACGAAGTCATTCGCACCATCAACAACATCAGCACGAAGCGTGCTAAAGCCCTCACGCCAGTCACCACCGTCAAGAATCGGATCGAGTTCTCCAGTAAGCGTCGAACCGAGGACATACTCGTTGTTCGTCCCTAGCGTCTTACCCGTGCGGTCGATCTTGGCACCGTTGCTCAATTCGATCGACGAGTTCTCGAACCAAGCATCACCGATATCAAGACTCGAATCACCGCCAACCTGCTTGTACTTGACACGAGAGAAGTCGGCATCGGAAGTAGCCGTGATGTTGCCTCGGTTTTCAAGCGAGGAACCACTCTTTAGCGAGAGCGTATCGATAGCGAACGTACCGTTCGTGACGAGCGTCGAAAGCTTTTCAGCATTAAGCGTACCGAGTGTAAAGTCGCCGTTCAGTCGTAGCTGACCGCCGCGATCGTTCGAAATGCTTGCTGCCGTATTGACGGAACCGACCGAACCGATCGTCATCGTGCCGCCGTTCGTAATAATGCCCGAACCCGAAACGCTGCCAAGCGTTGCCGTACTGCCCGTCAGATTGCGCAGAGAAGCAGAAATGCCGAAGTCGGCATTGCCGAGAATCGTCAGTGTGCCAGCATCGTTCATCAGCTGAGCACCAATGCCAAGCTGCGCACCGCTTTCAATGCGGACAGTTGCGCCAGCATTATTTCTGAAGGTACCGTTCAGGGCGAAGCTGCCTTCGCCATTCGCAGCGACCTGGCTGAAGAAACCGTTGTTCGTGTAGACCCCGTCAATCTTCGCATTATTGACCTGTTCGGAGCCATTGTTGAGAGCACCGGTACCAACAGTAAGGTCGGTCCAAGCGGACGTGCCTTCGTTGGTATAGCTACCGGCATCACCAGTAACGGTCAACGAGACGCCAGACACAAAGCCATTGTTCTTGAACGTGCCGGTATTTTCAATGTCGCCGGCGGAAACAACAGCATTTTCACCGAACGTCATCGTCCCCGTGTTTTCCAAGTACGCGGCATCAATGTTGCCGAAACCATTCAGGTTGAACGTGCCGTGGTTTTGGAACGAATCGTCAAGAATCTCAAGAGTGTTGTTGACTGTCAACGTGCCGGTGTTCGTGAAGAACGTCTCGTCACCGATCGTGAGCGAACCGAACGTTGCCGTGCCTTCGTTACGAGCGATCAGCATGGTCCAGGAATGCTCGGCCGTGAAGTCAGCAGTATCGGCCGTGAAATTACCTTGCTGCGCGTTGACCCACTCACCACTAGTGGTTGACACAGAATCCCAGGTAGCCGTGCCGGAGTTCGTATAGCTACCTTTGACAACCAGCATTTCACCGTCTTCAATCCCCTGATTGGTCCAGGTACCTGTAACGGTTGTCGTACCGGATGCATGGAGCTGTTGTGAAGCATTTGCCAAGCGCCCAGAGACAGTAGCGTTCTGGAGATAAAGTGTACCGCCGCTCTGGTTCTGGACGATTGCGTTGATGACGCTGCCGTCAGCAAACGTCAGCGTGCCATTACGCATGTTCGTCACCTGACCGCCGTTGACATTGCCAATGGTCAGCGTGCCGCCATTGTTTGCGACAGTCGCACCGTCATTGCCAAGCGTCAGCGTGCCGGTAAAAGTCGCGTTACCATTCGCATCATTGCGGAAGTCGCCGTTAATGGTGGCTTCCTTGCGAACCGTGAAAACGCCGTCATTGACGAGAAGCTCGGCATTGCTTTCGAGCGACCCCATCAGGAAACGGCCGCGCATAGGATTTTTGATGCCGCCGTCCGAATTAGAGAAACTGAAGTCATCTCCAGAAGCCTGGATCGTCACCTTTCCTGCAACGTCAACCAACCCAGTGTTCGTAAAAGATGCATCCCCCGAAAGCGTAAGCGACTGGGCATATACGATACCGTTGGACGCAAGATCCCAACCGTTGTTAACGAAGGTTTCGTTACCGATATAGATCTCGCCAGTAGCGCGGAGTGTGCCGTTGTTGGTCAACGTGAACTGCGTTGAAGGATCGGAATCGTACGTAAGGTCGGCGACTTCCTGAGTCTCACGATAGTTGATCGTCCAGTCGCCCTTAACCGCGACGTCATTGCCGCCAAAATCAATCTTTGAAGTGTCATCGTTTTCATCGAGATTGATGGTGATGACACCGCCCACTTCGTCGAATGTGAGACGACTACTATCCCCCTGAAGATCGTAGTCAGCAATCGTCAGATCGCCCGTGTTGCCGATCGTCAGCTGACTGTTGTCGATGTACAGCCCCTCAAGATAGGATGCATCGAGAGAAACATCCTGCTTACCGGCATTGTCCACAGTCAATCGGGTTTGATTGAGGCCAGATTTCTTATCACTCGCGACCTTAATCGTCCCATTAATGTCGGCACCTGCTTCTAAACGAATGTTGATCTCGTGGGAAACGCTTTCGACATTGATGGCATTGGCGCCTTCAGCTGCGTTGATGGTGCCTTCGTTGTGAATGACAGTTTCACCGCGTGTAGAACTTTCGCTGACGCGAATGCCATCACCATCCTGAACGGTGATCGTACCTTGGTTGGTGATCAGTACTTTTTCAGTCGTGTTATTGCTGTTGTTATCGACCATCCCTGCACCACCATAAACCTCAATCGTCCCTTGATTCTTGAGGCGATTGGCGTTGGCGTTGCCCTGGGTATTTGAGACCATGCCAAGGGCATTCCAGACATAGATGGTGCCCTGATTTTGAGCAAACCCGTCATCTACGCTCATGCCCTTGACTTTATCGTCGCCATCACCCTTAACGTAGATCGTACCCTTGTTCAAAATCTGATTTTGCTGGCCCCATCCAGCAGAAAGACCGGACGCATAGCCTCCGTTGCCTTCGACATAAATAGAACCGCCCTTATCAACCTGAGCTTTTTTACCGCCAGTGGCCATCATGCCAGCGGAAGCATACTTGCCTTCGGGAATGTTCTTGCCACTAACATAAATGACTTGATCGCCAGATCCAATATCCGTACCAGGCGTTTGAATACCGACACCAGCACCAGTCGTTTGGTCTCCGTTGACATTGACCTTAATATCAGCCGTCTCAGAAATTTGACCCCAATCCGGCTCGTCAACAGCCAGGGCTGATGAACTAACCCCAAGAGCTAGAACACCAGAAACCGCTAAGGCAAGAGGCTTATACCCCCCCCCCCATTATTGTTTCACCTTTAGCATTTGACTGCGAATGAGAGGACTTCGTTTCCTCCACAGCCACAATCGTGCCGCGTGCCGCATTGAAAACACGGCGGAAAATCTTATTCATGAGTTTCTTCCTTAAAACCCTCGAACCCTTTCGAGGTCTCTTCATTTTATTTATGCCATTTAAGACATGCGGATTTAGATGGCAAAATACAACAATAGGATAATCCCGTCATTCTTTAACTCACACATTTAAACATAGATTAAACCGTACACCTCAGAAATATTAAAAAAGAAGTAATCGCCATTTCCTATTCAAATAGGAGCAAAAAATATTTAACTTTTATTCAAGCGTATATGCATTTTTTTATGCTTGAATACGCTTGCTGTTTATTCAGTTTAAGTGTTTTTGTATTCCGCTCCATAAAGGAACGACAACCGTTATCTGAGAGAAAACGAAATGAAGCATTTCATGCTTGCGCTTACTGCGCTCGCCGTGAGCAGCGCCGCCTGTGCTGCCGGCGACAATGACCACACCCTCTACCCGTCGACCGAAATCAACTTCGAGGGTCGCATCATTGCTCAAGCCTGCGAGATCGGCACGGACCTCAACGGCGCCCCCGTTCAGCTCGGTACGTACCCGGCCGAATATTTCAAGTCGATCAACGTGCAGACGGCACCCGTGAACTTCAACCTCAAGCTCTCCAAGTGCCGCCTCGTCCAGACGCTCACGGGCGCCACGGACGAAATTGAAGTCGAAACGTCCTCGCTCACCTTCACGGACCAGAGCGGCGACACCCAAACCATGCCCACCTACAACCGCAATCACCTGCTCGCTCCCATTGCCGAAGCCGGCGAAACAACGGCCACCAACATCGGTGTTCTTGTGAAGTACGCCAAGGCGGGCGAGCCCAGCGTGGACTTCGATAGCGATGACGGCTACGCGATCGTCGGTTCGTCGACCACGGTCCCTGCCAAGAACATGCGCATTGAAGAAGACGGCGTCACGATCCCCATGGCCGCAGTCATGCAGCGTGCGTCGGACGCGCAAGATGTCACGCCCGGCAAGGTCAAGGCCCGCATGAAGGTTGTCCTTCAGTACAAGTGATTCGCAGATCGACGGGTGATCTTTCCGATCGCCTGAAGCCTGCTTACATCAGCTTGGGCCGACTCGTGGAATCAACTCGAGTCGGCCGATTTGCCTCATTGACGGATCCGGTGTCTTAGAGATCATCCCGTCCGCTCGAAGCAAAGCCTCCTCGCCCCCCCAACCCGCTCCCCCGTCACCAATCACTCATGCGTCTCGGCACCCGTCTTTGCGTCGCACTCGCTCTCTTTGGCATTGCCGCTTCGGCTCAGTGCGGCGGACTTTCCGTTTCCAACACGCGACTCATCATGCAGGATGGGCAAACGAGCGCGTCGACCGTGTTTGCCAACGATTCGAATACGCAGTTCCTCACGCGCGCCTGGATTGAAAATGCGGCAGGCATCAAAAACGAAGACTTCATCGTGACGCCCCCCGTGGCATTTTCTCCGCCAGGGAAACACATGCGGCTACAGGTGGCGCTTCTTCACCCGGAAAACTATCCGAGCGACAAAGAGTCGCTCTTTTATCTGCGTACGAACTCCGTTCCGGGGAGCTATGCCAAAGACAGCAACTCGCTGCAGATCGAATACGGCCTGCGCGTCAAAGTTTTCTACCGGCCGGCGAACCTTGAAGGCAACATGGTCGACGCGATCAAGGAACTCGGCTGGCGGGTTGAGGGCGGCAGGCTCCTGGCAGAAAACAAATCAAACTTCAATGTGACGGTCGCCGCCTACAGCATCAACGGCAAAACCAAGCAGCTCGACGACTGCGTCATCGCCCCGGGCCACACGCTTCAACTGAAGCTCCCGTCAAACACACCCGATACGTTTTCGCTCATCTGGGGCTGCATAGACGACTACGGTACAGTCGTCCACGGCGAAACCGACTTAAAAAAGCACTGACGGCCGGAGCGCACATGAAAAATGGTTCGTTTTTTGCCCATGCTCATGCCGCTGCACGCCCTTTTGCCGCCGGCTTGACATTCGTTGTCGTCACCGCTTTCTCCGCTTCGGCCGCCGGAACGAGCGACAACGCACCGTCTTCCGTTGCAGCGCCCGTTCGCATTTTGTCTTCTCGCGTTGTTTTTAACGAACAAGATCACGCCGCGTCGCTTTCGATCGAAAACAACAGCGATGCACCGCTTCTCGTATCGGCGAGCGTGTCGCCCTTCGCGGGCGTCGGACTTGTCAGTGAAGCGACCGAAGACTTTATGGTTTCGCCCGGCATCAAGCTCGTTCGACCGGGCGAAATCCGTCCGTTTCGAATCATTCGCCTCCGAGAGGATCTCCCCAAAGACGAGGAGAGCCTCTACATCGTGAATCTGCGACTCTTGCCGGGTGAAGCTTCGCAAAACACGTCAAGCCAGCAATCCGAAACTCAACAAGAAAAAGCGCGCATCAACGTGAGCTTCCTCGGAAGCGTCAAGCTCTTCTGGCGACCTGACGCGATTGCGAACGCCTTCGGCAGCGAAGAAGCCCGCTCGCGCATGCAGGCGCGGTGCGAGGGCGACGCCATCACGCTCGTCAACCCCTCGCCCTACTGGTGCACGGTGAGCTCGCTCAAAACGCCGTCAAGCCGGGCGAAAGCTCCGCACGAACACATTCGCACCGAGCTCTTTCCCATGATCGAGCCTCACGGAACGCTCACGATGCCTCTCGATCATTCGGAGCGTTGTCCCAAAACACTCGACTTTTCGTTGATCGGCGAGAACGGCCGGGTAACCGCACCAAGAACCCTGGATGTGGAAAAGGGAATGCCGTGAAGCGCGACGGCTCGAAAAAGTACGAAAGATTTGAATGAAAAAGGCCGCAAAACTGAAAAGCCTTAAGAAGAAGGAAGCGAAGCCAAGAAGAGTGCTCCGCGCCGATCTTCTTCAAGCACGCACGCCGCTCGCGATCTTCTGTGCGTCAATGCTCGCCGTACCGCTGTCTGCGGCCGAGTCTGCCACATCGGACATCGCTCCGGATCAGGGAACCGATGCGACGCACCAGTCTGCCGACCGCAGGAACGAAGCCATTCGCAGCACATTCAGCCCTAGCGCACTTCGCGACATCTTTGGCGACGACGCGGCAAACGTTGACTTCGCTCGATTGATTGAAGACGCCGACATCGGTCGACGTCAATACGACCTTTTCGTCAACAACCGCTTTCTTATTCACCAGAATGTCGAAATCTACCGCAAGCCCGACAGCTCACTAGGCATTCGCTTTCCTGCGATGGTGCTCCTTGTTCAACCGCTTCTTTTCGACGAATTGCCGGAACTCAAAAAGAAGCGGCCGCTCGACATGATTGAGGATATCGACGCGCTTGTTCCGGGCGCTTCGGTCACGTTTGATACAGTGAATCTTCGCGCCGACATCACCGTGCCGCGCAGCTGGTACTCGAGCTTCGGAATACAGGACGACATTGCACCACCGCCCCGCTGGACATACGGCGTACCCGCTGCCGTTCTCAACTACCGCGGCAGCGCCGACTGGGAGCGCTACGACGGCGTGCGCCGCACGCATGCGTACCTCGGCCTTGATGCACGGCTTAATTTCAACGAATGGCGCCTATACGCGAACGGGGCATTTTCGGCCGACGGTGGCGAAACGAACGACACGGATTTTGATCGAGGAAGCGCCTACATCACGCGTGTATTTGGCGAGAGTCGAACGCGACTGCGCGCCGGCGAGATTTATACACAGTCGTTCTTTCAGGACGCGCTTCCGATTCTCGGGCTTGAGTTCTACGACGACGAATCAATGATGTCGACGATCGAGCGCGGTTACTCGCCTGTTGTCTCCGGCATCGCGCAGACGGCCGCGCGCGTCACGGTTCGGCAATTCGGCCGCATCGTTTATGAGCGCAACGTCGAGCCTGGCGCGTTCTCCTTTGAGAACCTTCCGGGCCTCACTTCAGGGACCGATCTCGAAGTGACAGTACTCGAGCAAAACGGGCGCGAGCGCCGGTTCATCGTGCCATACAACCAGACGGCGCTGCAGCTGCGAGCCGGCCGCGTACACTACTCTGCCGCCCTCGGGCGTTGGCGCGGAACTGCCGAGAGTATGGGCGAAAAGCCCTTTGTGGCCGCTGCCGGGCTCGGCTACGGGCTCCCCTGGGATGTGACGGTTTTCGGCGCTTTCCAGGCGAGCGAAAACTACTTCAACGGCACCGCTGGTACCGCAGCCAATCTCGGCCTGCTCGGCGCGGCGTCGCTGCAGTTCGAAAACGCCAGCTACAAGCTCGATCGCAACAACGCAGAGCGCACGTCGGGCTCGCGCATTGCGCTTGAGTGGCAAAAGCATTTTGCTTCGACGGGCGCGTATCTTTCCGCCGACTGGCGCCGTTACACAGCGGGACGCTACCTGTCGCTGTCGGAAACCTTGGCCGAGCGCGACTCCGACGAATGGCTTTACTCCAACTATGGGGGTGACCTCAAGGACGAGCTCACGCTTTCACTCTCGCAGCCGCTTGGACAGTGGGGAAACTGGAATCTGAGCGGATCGCTCTTTCGCTACGAAGACGATCGGCGCCGCGAAAGTCTCATGACGTCGCTCACGACCGACTGGAACGGCATCAGCATCGCGCTTTCGCTTCAGCACGACCGTAATCGACTTGCGGGCGGGGAAAACGAACGCGAAAGCATTCTTTACCTCAATCTCTCAGCGCCGCTCTCGCTGCTTTTCGGCTACGAAGCGACATCGCAGTACGCGAATTTGAGCGTGCAGCGTACCGACAGTGGATCATTTACCGCGACCGAAGGCATAAGCGGCTCCTTCGGCGAAAACCAACTTTGGAGCTACGCACTCTCAAGTTCGCAAGGCCAGGATCTTTCGGTCGTGAACGCCACGCTCTCACACGATACGGGGCGAGGCCGCTGGATGCTATCGGCTTCGCGCACCCACGACTCAACGCGCCTATCGGCCAACATCGACGGCAGTCTCATCGCCGCCGAAGGCGAGCTCATCCCTGCACAGACGCTCACGGGCGCCACAGCGCTTCTCAAAGTGGAGCACGCCCCCGATGCCAGGCCTGAAACCTATGCCGTTACCGCCAAGAGTGGTGACTGGCTCGTCGTCACAGGCCTCAACAACTACCGCATCAACGATATTTCAATCGACCCGAACTCAATTCCGCCAAATGTGCTTATGCCGATCTACCGGCGAAATCTCGTTCCCGCCGATGATGCAGTACTTGCCGTGCTATTTGAAACCATGAAGGGGCATCAGCTCGTCGTGGAGGTAAGAGACGTTTCCGGCGGGAAACTGCCTTTCGGCGCCGTTGCTCGTCTCCTGGCACATAAGAGCATCTCCACTATGGATACGGTCTTAAACGAACGCTCGCGCGCCTATTTCGGCGCCGCCCCCGAAACGGGCGTGATCGAAGTGATCTGGTCGGAAAACGACGTACGCCGCACCTGCTGGGCACCCTATTCGCTCAAAAAAGCGCTTGCCGAAAAACCGGACGCACGCATCGTGCGCGAAACCGTCGTCTGCCACTTTTCTTCAGAACTGCAGGCTAAGGAAAGCTCAACCGACCGTACGCAAAACCGCACGAGCGCCGAGAACACCGCAAACGAGATGACCGAAAGCGATAAACCGAGCGACAGCACGGCTGCACCCACCCCCCGACCAGCAAAAACTGCGGTCGCCGAAAAGCTCGCGGTGTCGTTGCCCGAGAAGACGCCGGGAGAAACGCCCGTCCGTGACGCAGCGACTGCGGCTGATAACCCCGAACATGGTCAAACGAGTTATCCGGAAAGCGACGACTACAGTCCCTGGTTCCAAATTCTCCCGTGAGTTTAGTGAGTCCGATATGCAAAACACGCCGATCATGCACAAAGCACAGAATAAGCGAGCGAAGACCGCTGCCCCGCCGCTCCGGGTTGCCTTCGGGTGCGTCTTTGCACTCGCCGCTTCACTGTCCGCGGGTGCTGCCGAAGCCGTCTCGAGCGACCTCTACCGCATCGACCTCGCGCGCACAAACGAAGCGGCGTCGCGCTTTGGCGAAGGCATACTGGCCTATGCGCCGCCCGTATCGGCTTCGGCAGAAGACTATGTCTTCGAGTACCACGCGCCCGAGGGACAACCCCCCGACCTTATCGGCCTCACGATTGTCAACGAATCGACAGGCCGCCCGATTTCCGCTCTACCCTTCTCGATTGGCAATGGTTTGGCCGTCGGTCTCACGGGTACGTTGACGTATCGGATGTTTGGTCGCGAGTACCGGTGGACGAACAACAATCCGCGCGCAGCGGGTACGGTCGGACAGCTGCCGGCGGCCGAACTCGGCGCCGCACTAACGCTCGGACCAGCTGTGCCAGTACCTGAAAACGCCTCCGAGGACATTCTGGCATCTCTCTCAAACCCTGCGAATCTCTCGGGCGAGAACCTGCGCGTGTGGCTCATCTGCACGCAAAAGCCCTGCCGCGTTTCGGGCACGAGCTTTATTTACCCGGCTCTTAAACTAGCCCTTTCGAGCGGTCTGCGAGGCGAGCGGTCTCACACGCGTCCGAGCGACCTTTACCTCACGCGCAGCGGGACCGCCACAATTTCAAGCAGCTGCACGCTCTCGGTCGACCCACAGACCATTCGCTTCGGTAATGTTCGGGCGCGCCGCAGCAAGGGCCCGCTCGACCTCTCGCGCTCGAGCACCGTCTCGATCGCCTGTCGAAACGGAGGATCGTCTCCCGTCGCGATTTCGATCGATCCGGCTCACCTCTACTACGAAGGAAACCGTAAATTCGCAGCCTTCACGCACGAGAACGGCACCCGATTCAGAGGCATCGGTCTTGTCTATGCCTTCGATCGCGCGAATCTCGTCTGCAGCGGTCAAACGCCCGACTGGCGCACACGCCACCCGTTCGGCTCGCTCAACAACGGAAAACTCTCGCAACCGGTCTACTGGGGTCTTTGCCAGCTCGAACCCGACACGGATACGGGCGCCTTCTCAACGACGGCAACGCTTCGCTTCTGGGTGAATTGACGGTCGTCCCGACCGCCTGCTCTCACAATTCAGTCCTTAGGACGAATGTCGGAAAGCCGCCAGCCGAAAAGACTGATGACGGCAAAGTAAAGGAGCGCGGCCGCTGCCACCATGCCGAGGACGCCTGCGGCGCGAACGGTCCATGTCATCGTCGACCAGTCGAGTCCGCGCTGCCCGAACCAGAGCGCCGCCCCCATGACGGCACTCCCGGCCAATACGCGCAGGAGATACCGCCCCCAGCCCGAAAGCGGCGAATAGATCCCGCGCCGGCGCAGGAGCACGAGAAGCGTCGCCGCATTGACGCAGCTGCCGAGCCCCACGGAGAGCGCGAGCCCTGCGTGCGAAAAGAGCGGCACGGCGACGAGGTTCACGAGCTGCACGACAACGAGACTCAGAAACGCAACCTTGACGGGCGTACGGATGTCTTTTCGCGCATAAAAAGCAGGCGCGACGATCTTGAGCGCAATGAGGCCAATGAGTCCCACCGCATAGCCGACAACAGCTGCGCCCGTCTTCGCGACGTCGGCGGGCGTGAAGTTCTGCCCCTGAAAGAGAAAGGCGACAAGCGCATCGGCCGTGAGCCACAAGCCGATGCTCGCCGGAACGCCGACAAGCATCACGAGCCGAAGCCCATGATCGAGAAGTCGGTTGTAGCGAACATCGTCCGACTTCGCATATGCCGCAGAGAGCCCAGGGAGAAGCACGGTGCCGAGCGCCGTACCGAGGAGCGCCGTCGGAAACTCCATCAGACGATCCGCATAGTTGAGCCACGTCACCGCGCCGTGCCCAAGGTGCGAAGCAATGTTGGTGTTGATGATGATCGAGAGCTGCGCGACACCGACGCCAAAGAGCGCCGGCACCATGAGCTTCATGACGCGCTTGACGCCGTCGTCGGCAAAGCTCTCGCGAACGCCGCGCGGGCGAATGATGACGCCAAGTCGCGCGAGCGCAAGCACTTGCGTGCCGAGCTGCAGTACGCCCCCGACGATCACGGCCGCAGCAAGCGCCCAGATGGGTTCGTCAAGATAAGGGGCCGCAAAGACCGTGAAGCCGATGAAGGAGATATTGAGCAGTACGGGAGTCGCAGCCGGAATTGCAAAATGCTTGAGCGTGTTGAGAATGGAAGCAGCGAGCGCCACGAGACTCATGAAGGCGATGTACGGGAACATGAAGCGCGTCAGCGCAGACGCCAAATCGAATGCCTCGGGATTCTCTGCAAGACCGCTCGCGATGAGCCACACAAGCACCGGGGCGACGAGCACCCCCAAAACGCTCGCGCCCAAAACCGCAAGCCCGAGCACGGTGAATACATGGTCGATAAAACGTGCGCAGCGCTCGGGGGTCGCGTTCTCGCGCACATCCGAAAGCATCGGCACGAAGGCCTGCTGAAAAGCGCCTTCCGCAAAGAGCCGCCGCAGTATGTTGGGCAGTCGGAACGCCACATAAAACGCGTCGGTGGCGGCGCTTGCGCCGAAGTAGCGGGCAATGAGCATGTCGCGGATTACGCCTGTTATTCTCGACACGAGCGTCAGACCCGAGATGGTCGCAGCGGACTTAATGAGAGACATCGTTCACCGTTGGGCAAAAAGGCGCGAAAAATATTGAAGAAAAATGGCTCAGCCGTTGTTGAGCGATTCGAAATTTGGTATAGTTTAGGACTTTTCGAGGTCGCGCAATCGACGTCGACGGCCGCAGTACGCGGTTTGACGGCGCGACTCGAAACCAGATGAATAAATTACCGGCCGAGCCCACGCTCGCGATTGTTTGCAGCGGCGATCGGCACAGTAACTACTGATCGTCGACTGTTTTTAGGCAAGGACACTTAAAAAATGGCTAATACCAAGCAAGCCCGCAAGCGCGCCCGCCAGACCGTTGCGCGCAACCTGCATCTCGCTTCCCAGCGCAGCCAGTACCGCACCGCCATCAAGAAGGTGCGCAAGCTCGTCGCCGCCGGCGACAAGGCCGCTGCTCAGGAAGCTTTCAAGACGGCTGAATCCGTGATCGACACGATGGCCCGCAAGCGCGTTCTCCACGGCAACGCCGCTGCCCGTCACAAGAGCCGCCTCGCGGCCTCGATCAAGGCTATGGCCTAATTTTCGGTCTTTTGACCGATCGGGAGCGAAGCGCCTCGAAACGCTTCGCCTCTCGAACAAAAAGAGCCTCGTCTCCCGCACAAGGAGTCGAGGCTTTTTTCGTGCCCGCATTTTCGTACCCGCAGCCCGATCAATTCCTGCTTCGGTCCCCCAACATACGGGCAAAGACGGTACCCAAAGAAAGGCGGCAGCGCTTCAAGCCTCAAAGTCAATCGAACGCAAGCTCGAAGCGGCCCCAAAGCCCGGAAAACCGTCGACTCGGCAGGCACCTCATGGATAAAGGACAAATTGTAGACACTCGCCGCGCGCACGCCGAATGCCCCGTCACGGCGGTTCAGAGCGAATACCACATCATGTGGCGCGAACCGGAAACGTCGATCTTCCCGACCTCGAAGGAACTCGGCATCGGCTTCGTTCCTTACAGCCCGCTCAACCGCGGGTTCTTAGGCGGCGACATCAACGAGTACTCGCAGTTCGATCCCGCACACGACACCCGTCAGACGCTGCCGCGCTTCACGCCCGAAAACCTTCGCAAGAATTACCGCGTCGTTGAGGCGCTTCACCGGTTCGGGCGCACCCGCGGCATGACGGCCGCTCAGGTGGCGCTCGCCTGGCTCCTCGCCAAGGGCGACTTCATCGTCCCGATCCCGGGCACGACGAAGTTCTCGCATATGGAAGAAAACTTCCGTGCGGCCGACTTCACGGTGGCCGAAGCCGACTGGCAGGCGCTTGAAGCAGAAATCGACGCAATCGGCATCGCGGGCGACCGCTACCCCGCAGACGAGCAGGCGCAGGTTGAAAAGCGCTGAGTTTCAATAAGGGAAGCCTCGCCAAACGCGCGAAGCCCGCGGCAGCTTCAACTGCTCGCGGGCTTCGCTTTTGTCGCGTCAAGCGGTCTCGGGCGAGAATCTTCAGTTCGAGTCTCTCATCACCCACACAACCGCATCAGCGCACGATCGATCAGCGGGCGTTCATGGCCTTATCGATCGAGAACGGCCAGGCCTGGTAGCCCGAGCAGTTCTTCAGCTGAATTTCGACGGACGGTTCCTTCGCGCCCCACTTGAACTCTTCGATGAAGGGGTTCGGCGACGAAGTGAAGGCACCCGAAGCGAGGTCGAACGAAGCGCCCGCCGTAGCCGAGTAGACGAAGATCGAGTTCTTGTCAGCCTGATATTCGGTGAGCGAAGTCACGGGGCTGTACCATTCGTGACCGCGTTCCTTGCCGTATTCCCAGACCTGCTGAACGGTCATCTTCTTCTGGTCGATCTTGTAGATCACGGCGCGCGAGTACTTCATTTCGGGAAGGGCAGGCTGCTCCATGCCGCGCGCATCGCCGTTGTCGAAGGCCGACAGATAAAGGATGTCGCCCTTGCTCTTTTCGTCGATCTTGAAGGCCGTGTGCTGCGTCCACGTCCAGTCGAAGTCGCCTTCGCACTTGCTGCCTTCGCACTTGATGGGCTTGCCGTCGGCATCAACAGGCGTCAGGACCTTTTCGGCCCAGCCCTTCTTCCAGCCTTCGGGGGAACCGAGGATCCACTTCACCTTCTTGTCGCGGCCGATCTTGATCATCGCGGACTGATGGCGCGAAGAAATGATGATCGAGTCGTCTTCGGGGTCGTAGTCGACGGAGTTGACATGCGCCCAGTTGCGGCCCGCGCCCGTGCCGACGATGTCGCCGAAGCGGTCGGACTTGTCGAGCGCCTTGATGTCTTCTTCCGTAAGGGTCTTGCCCGCCTGCGAAGCGTCGATATTGAGACAGACCGCACCCTGGTCAAGAACCTTCAGAACGTTGTCGCGATACGGGTCGAGAATGTCGGCCAAGCGCCATTCGTCAACGACGACGCCTTCCTGGTCGATTTCAGCAATCACGTCGCGCACCGTGTGCACGTTCTTGCCGTCGGGACGCTTGAAGTTCGAAGAGGCCACGCGCAGGAAGAAGTGACCGTTCTGCGCATCGTCCATCGAGTGCGAGTAGTCGGAGAAGCGCAGCGGCAGGCGGCGGTTGAAGACTTCGCGGCCCATGATGTCGTACTTGACGTAGCGCTGGCCGTAACCCCACGAGAGCATGCCGTCGTCGTTCTGCTTGAAGCCCATCATCACGCCCGCACTGTAGATCGAGTTGAGATCGTAGATGGGGTTGGCAAACATGTACCAACGGACGTGACCGGCCGTGTCAAGAATCGTATTCTGCGGCCAGAAATTCCATTCGAGAGCACCGCCCGCGGGGTTGTTCCAGACGACGCGCGTGCCGATGCCCGACTTTTCGGCAATGTTGTTGACGAAGTAGAGGCGATCCTTGAATTCGGGATCGACCTTCTTCACTTCAACGCCGTAGGGCATCTCCTTTTCCATCGTGATGCCGGCTACTTCAAAGTAGACAGGCGGCGCATAGAGCTGGATCGTGTCGGTGAATTTTTCGCTCTTGCCGCGCAGTTCACGCGTGTAGGAGATTTCAACGTGATTGACGTAATCGGGATAGAGACCGAAAACGGGAATGCCGCCGTGCGTGAGGACCTGACGATTCGAGACGTTGTATTTGATTTCCTGGCCGTTGGGCTTCGGAAGCACGCGAACCGTGACGTCCTTCACCGTGTAGCCGCCGTCGCGAACGATCGCCGTAAGCGGCGCAATGCCGTACGGATTCATCATGACTTCGCCCAAATGGCCCTGAACGTGATAGTCGATCTTTGCGCCCGAGGGACCGCCGATGGCAAAGGCTGCAAACGGAACGGATGCGACGACGGCGATCGCGGCGAGCTTCATCTTGAGATTCATTGCTTCTCTCCTTTCTTGTGAATCGAGTGCTCGAGGGCTGGGCGCGCGGCAAAGAGCAGCACGCTTCGAGCGCACGGAGAGAAGTTTGGCGGACAAGCGCCATTGCGAACAGACGCATTTTCGCGAGAAGGCGGCCACTCTTTCGGGACTGCCATTTGTCAATTCTGGGAAACAGCTCTGCCGCTAAGAAAGACAAGCGCCTACCGTTCTCTTGGGAAAAGCGCGAGGTTGCATCTGCAGGAATCTCCAATGCGGTATTCCAACGCGAGCTCCTCTGCACTCGCAGTCCGCTCAATGCAGAACCGGGACGTCCTCGGGATTCGGCAGCGGCGGAATCGCCGCGAGGAAGTGGCTTCTGAGCCACTGCAGCGCCGGATCCCCCTGCGTGCGTTCGTGCCAAACAAGAACGGGCTCAAATGTCTTCGCATCCGAAGGACGTCCGAGCACAACGAGTTCGCAACCGATCTGATTGAAGCGGTGAGCGAGCTGCAGCGGCATCACGGCGACAAGATCCGTGCAGCCCAAGAGGGTCGGGAAGAGCGAAAAATACGGCGTCCAGACGGCCGTATCGGCCGCGCGCAACTGAATGTGGCTCTGCGGAACGGAAAAGTGATCCATGCGCAGGTGATGACGCGGCGTCACGCTTACGCCAAGCTTGCGATAAGCCCCAATGTCGCGCATCGTCACCGATTCGCCCGCAGCCACTCGGTGTGCGAGCGGATGATCGGCAAGCACGGCGAAAACGAAGATGTCGCGGCAGACGACTTGCGTGCAGAAATCTTCAAGCCGCTCCGAATACGGGTAGAGCGCGAGATCGAGTTCGCCAGACTTCAGCTCCTCGGTGAAGTCGGCGTTGAGCGGCAGAAAGTTCACGCCGCAATTGGGCGCATCCCGGAGAATGTTTGTGAGTCCGTGCGAGAGATAGCAGAAGACGCCCTGGTCGACCGCACCGATGCGGAACATCCGCGACTCTCTGGCTGGCGAAAAGACGTCGGACGCACTTCGAAGCATCTCTTCGTAGCCGCGCAGGAGCCGCCGCATCGGTGCCTCAAGCTCCTTGGCGCGCTGCGTCGGACGCATGCCGTGCGGATAACGGTGAAAAAGCTCGTCTTTAAAGACCGCCCGCAGCTTCGCGATCGTGCGGCTCGCCGACGAAATGCTGACGCCGCACGTTTCGGCCGTGTTGGAGAGATTGAGCGTCTCGATGAGACTCGTGAAAATGCGAACGGCCTCAAAGTCGAGGTTCGGAAGCTGCGTCATCTTTTCGGTCCAGGTTGTTCTGATTGCTTGAGCCTAACGGAATGCCCGGCAAAAACCAAGGCAGAAATGCCTTCACATGAAGAAAACCTGGCCCCGACGGTTCCCGTTTTTCGGAAAACTTCTTCAGACACGGACAGCCCCGAAAGATTGCTCCCGAGCTTAAGCTTCCCGCATCAATTGCCCGGAATCACGAAAAAGAGCACCGCGAAAAATTGCAGCGCCGTGCCAGCCAGCACGAAAAGATGCCAGATGGCGTGGTTGTAGGGAAGTTTCTCCCAGAGATAGAAAATGACACCCGCACTGTAGGCGATTCCGCCCCCCGCCAGAAGCCAAAGCCCTGCGGGCGGCAGCGCTTCAATGAGCGGTTTGATGACAAAAATCACGCACCAGCCGAGCGCAAGATAAAGAATGCAGTTGATCCAGTCGGCAATACGAATGAGGAGCGGCTGAAGGAAAGCGCCGGCGAGTCCGATCGTCCAGACAATCGCGCAGAGAACCGTTCCTCGGGTGCCGCCCAGCGTGACGAGGCAAAAAGGCGTGTAAGTGCCTGCAATAAGAAGATAAATGGCGCTGTGGTCGAGCACGCGCAGCACCCGCTTCGCCCCGGGCTGCGGCAGCGCATGATAGAGCGTCGAAATAAGGTAGAGCACGATCATCGAAGCGCCGAAGACGGCGCCACTCGCCACGACAACCGTGCTGCGGTCATGCCAGAGCGAACTCATCACGAGTACGACGAGCCCCACAATCGACAGCGCGGCGGCGAGCCCGTGCGTCACAGCATTTGCCACTTCTTCGCCGAACGAATAGCCGCCCGTGTCGCCTGCCGCCCATGCGCGCGATCCGACGAGGCCTTTTGCTCCGGCCGTTGTCTTAAATGCGGCGCCTTCTCTCACGATCAAATCCCTTTTGAAAAAACCAGTCTCCGTATTGTCGAAAAAAGATTAACTCAAAAAGGTTACTTGGATTAGGTATAAACCCGCCCTGACTGCGCAAATATGTATCCGATCGTTGCTCGCCCCATGTCGGCGCACGAACTCATCTGTCATGCCAACGATTTGCCTCTTAACCGACCAGCAGAAATCTCCCGAACATCATGAACGAGAGCGCTCGGGGCAAAACGCTCGCCCAGCCACCTCGTCCTCGCCGATCAGTCGCCGAAGAAAACGGGTTCGGGCTCAAGCGCAACGTCAAATCGCTTTTGAACAGCCCGCACGATATCGTCCGCGAGCGCGACCACATCCTCACCCGTAGCGCCGCCCGCATTGACGAGAACGAGCGCATGCTTGTCGTAAACCGCTGCGCCGCCGCGCCGGCCTTTGGACGTCCCCTTGAAGCCGCAGGCGTCGATCAGCCAGCCGGCAGCGAGCTTCACGCGATCTCCGCCGATCGGATACGTCACGAGGCTGCCGTACTGCGTGAGAAGTTCTCTCGCCTTCACGACGGGCACGATCGGGTTTTTGAAAAAACTGCCCGCGCTGCCTATCTCGGCAGGATCCGGGAGCTTTTCGGCGCGTATTGCGCGAACGGCTTCGGCAACCGAATCGGGGGTTAGTTCCCGACCCGACCCGTCTGCAAAGCGTTCGGCAAGCGTTTTGTAGCCGAGAATGGGCGCCCAAGCTTTCGGCAGCCGCAGCGTCGCTTCAAGCACGACGAACCGTCCTTCATTTTCCGGACGCTTAAAAACACTCATGCGATAGGAGAAGTCGCAGGCCTCAAGGTCAAACGTACGGACTTCGTCGTTTTGTGCGTCGTAAACGAGCGCCGACACGAAGCGCTCGGCAAGCTCGAGTCCATAAGCGCCTACGTTCTGCACGACGGCGCCGCCGACGCTTCCGGGAATGGCGGACAAGTTTTCAAGGCCGCCCGCTCGCTTCAATGTCTCGCGAACGAGCCCGTCGAGACTCTCCCCGGCGCCGGCCGTGACGAGAAGGGCGTCGTTCTCGGGGGATTCTGCGAAAGAAATCCCCCTCATCGCCGGGTGAATAACGAGGCCCGAAACGTGCGGCATCGACACGATGTTGGCGCCGCCGCCGAGAAGGCGCACGCGAAGCCCTTTTTCCCGCGCAAAGACAAACGCTTCGCGCAGCGCATCGAGCGAATCGACCTCGACATATGCTTCGGCTGTCGATGGCAGGCCGAAGGTCGTCAGCGCTTCGAGAGACTTGTCGAATTCAATATTGAGCATGCTTCGGGCTCCGTCCTGTTCGTCCAATGGCGAGCTGAAAGTCAAACCGGAAGAAAAAACGCGGGGCGCGGACGCTTGCAGTCCGCTGCCCCGCAGCTTGAGGACAGATGCCCTACGGCACCAGTCCGTACTCGCCGCAAACGGGATTACGATCGGGCCCCTCCGAGGTGGCGCCGCTCGCAATCCCTTTACGCAAAGATTACACGAACGCGCCGTGCTCGATCGTTCGCTCGGCAAGACGACGGCGTACCGCCGCTTCGATCGCTTCCGACGTGAGGTTGAGCTCCCGCATCACCTCGTCATGCGAGCCCTGCTCGACGAAAGCGTCGGGAAGCCCGAAGTGCATAACGGAAACAACGAGACCGGCCTCCTCAATGACGGACGAAACCCCTTCGCCCGCGCCGCCCGCAAGCGCGCCCTCTTCAGCCGTCACGACAAGCGAATGCGAAGCGGCTGCGCGCAGAATCACGGCTCGGTCAAGGGGCTTGGCAAAGCGCATGTCGATCAGGGTCGCATCAAGCGCCTCGGCCACGGGCTTCAGAACGTTCGTCATGGCGCCGAACCCGAGGAAGGCGACGCCGTGCCCGGCGCGCAGCGTGCGCGAAACCCCCACGGGAATGGTTTCAAAGTTAGCGCTCACTTCTACGCCGGGTCCTTTGCCGCGCGGATAGCGGACGGCCGCTGGCGTATCCATGGCGAACGCCGTATTGAGCATCAGACGGCACTCGTTTTCGTCCGAAGGCGTCATCACGGTCATGTTCGGGATGCCTCGAAGTTCGGCAATGTCAAAGGCCCCCTGGTGCGTAGCGCCGTCCGCGCCCACGATGCCGCCGCGGTCGACGGCAAACATGACGGGGAGATTTTGGAGCGCCACGTCGTGAATGACCTGGTCGAGCGCGCGCTGCAGGAACGTCGAATAGATGGCAACGACAGGCTTCAAGCCCCCGCAGGCCAAACCCGCGCCGTAAGTGACGGCATGCTGCTCGGCAATCGCGACGTCGCGGTAGCGCTCGGGAAAGCGCTTCTCGAATTCAACGAGCCCTGAGCCCTCGCGCATGGCGGGCGTGATGGCGTAGAGACGATCGTCGCGCTCGGCCATATCGCACACCCAACGCCCGAATATCTGCGTGTAGGTAGGTTTGTCGGGCTTATCGGAAACCACGATCCCCTTTTGCGGGTCAAAGGGCGAGACGCCGTGATAGAGCGTCGGATTGAGCTCGGCGGGCTTATAGCCCTTGCCCTTTTGCGTCGCGACATGGAGCACGAGCGGCTGATCGAGCTCTCGGAGGTTGCGTAGCACCTCGACGAGCTCCTTGAGGTCGTGGCCGTCGATCGGTCCGTAGTAGTTGAGGTCGAACGCACTGAAGATCGCCGAGGGCGGGCTCACGAAATTGATCGCCTGCTTTTCCATACGCTTGGCGATGTCCCAGAGGCAAGGCACGTGCTTCAGGGCACGCTTGCCTCGTTCGCGGGCGCTATTGAAGGCGCGCGTCGAGACAATCTTTGCGAGGTGCCCCGAGAGCGCCCCTGCGGGCGGCGAGATCGAGCAGTCGTTGTCGTTAAGGATGATGAGAAGCTTCACGCCCGACTTGTAGACGCCTGCGTCGTTGAGCGCTTCGATCGCCATGCCGCCCGTGAGCGCACCGTCGCCGATCACGGCAACGGTCCAGCGATCGGTTTCGCCCCTGAGTTTCGCAGCAACCGCCATGCCGAGCGCGGCCGAAATCGAAGTCGACGAGTGCGCGGTGCCGAAGGCGTCGTGCTCGCTTTCGCTGCGCTTGGGGAACCCCGAGAGCCCGTGAAAGCGCCGCAGCGTACCGAAGCGCCCCTTGCGGCCCGTGAGAATCTTGTGTGCGTACGCCTGGTGACCGACGTCCCAAATGATGCGGTCGCGCGGCGTATTGAAGACGTACTGAAGGGCGATGGCGAGTTCAACCGCGCCGAGCGAGCTCGAGAGATGGCCGCCCGTCTTCGAGACGCTCTCGACCATGAAGCCGCGGATCTCTTCGGCGAGTGAGGGAAGCGCCGCTTCAGGCAGCCCGCGAAGGTCTTCGGGCGAATCGATGCGGCTCAAAAGCGGAAAGCGGCCTTCGGGCGCAGCGGATTCGCTCTGCGTCTCTTCTGCAGCCGCGCCCATCGCCTCTTTCGTTTCGCTCGCTTGGCTCTTCATATCGACTCCGGTATTGATCAATGTGTTCTTTTCGTTGCGCCGCAGCGCCCCTTTCTGGACAGCCTCAATGCGTGCGGCTCGTGACGTAATGCGCAATCTCTTCGAGACGCCTGAGGGCCCCGGCTTCGACCGCGGGGTCGCGCCCGATCAGCGCGAGCGCTTCGAGCGCCTCGTTCAAAAGCGATTCGGCGCGGGCCTTGGCGCCCTCGAGTCCCAAGAACGACACCCACGTGGGTTTGTCGTCCTTTTCGTCTTTGCCGGCCGTTTTGCCGAGCGTGGCGGTGTCCTGCGTGCAGTCGAGAATGTCGTCGACCACTTGGAAGGCGATGCCGATCGACTGCGCGTAGCGCACGAGCCCGGTCTTCGTTTCGGGCGTCAGAGCATCCCAGTCGCCCGCCTGCGCGCCCATGAGGACGGCGGCCAAAATGAGCGCACCCGTCTTCATCGACTGCATGCGCGCGAGTTCGGCTTCGTCCGGCTTTTCGCCCACCATCGCGAGGTCAAGCGACTGCCCGCCGCACATGCCGAAAACACCGGCGCCGCGCGCAAGCGTGCCGACGAGACGCATGCCCGCCGCCGGGTCGTCAATCCCGGCGAGCACCGCAAAAGCTTCGGCCTGCAGTGCGTCGCCCGCGAGCATCGCTTCGGCTTCGCCGTAGCGCACGTGCGTCGTCGGCCGGCCGCGGCGCAGCGTATCGTTGTCCATCGCAGGCATGTCGTCGTGCACAAGGCTGTAGCTGTGAATGAATTCGAGCGCGAGCGCAGCGCGGTTGAGCCGCTCGGCGGGCGCGCGGGAAATCTCGCCGGCCGCATAGCAAAGGAGCGGTCGAATGCGCTTGCCGCCGCCCAAAACCGCGTAGCGCATCGCGCCCACGAGGCGCTTGGGCTCCTGACCGGGTTTCGGAAGCATCGTCTCGGCAAGCCACTCGAAGTGGCGGGCCCGCTCGTGCGCCCAGGCGCTGAATTCGATTGCCTCGCTCATGTCGTTACCTTTGCTCTACCTTCTTCGTCGTTTTCTGTCTTTTAACTGGCTTCAGAACGGAATGTCGCTCGCCGAAAGCGAAGCGCGCCCGGCCGTCTTCTCTTCTGTCTTCTGCGCATTCTTTGCACGCAGCGCTTCGATTCGGCCGCGCGCGGCCGCGAGCTCCCCTTCGCAACGCTCGAGAAGCGCCGCACCGCGTTCGTAGGCGGCCACGCTCTCGCGAAGCGTCACGGTGCCCGAGGCCATTTTGGCCGTCAGGTTTTCAAGCTCTTCGAGCGCCTCTTCAAAGGAGAGCGCTTCAACGGGTTTCTGAGCGGAGTCGGTCATAAAGCATTCCGTTTGTCGCGTGTTGCCACGGCGGCCGCACGGGCGGTCTCAAACCGCACGTGGCGCGCGCACCACTTCGGGCGGCGCGCAGTCGCGTACGTCCTCTGAAGCAGCCGATCGGCAAATTTGAACGATTGTAGCGAAACGTTTCACCCGAGCGCACGCACGCCGGGTGCTCGCTGCGGTTGATCGTTTCTATCCGAGCGATCGAAAAGTCAGGTGTCCGCTTCGGGCCCGCTCTCGCGCGGCAGCGCCGGATGCCGCGCCCACTCGGACCAAGAACCCGCGTAAAGGCGCGCTTCGTCCGCGCTGAGGAGCCCCGCACGGTCCATGGCAAGGACATTGAGACAGGCGGCAACGCCCGAGCCGCAGCTCTGCACGATATCGGCGGGCTTGGCTTTGTATTTCGCCAGGAGCGTTTCGAATTCGAGCCGCAGGCGCTCGGGCGACTTCATGCGCCCGAAGGCGTCGACATTTTCCGAAGCAGGCCGATTGAGCGACCCCGGAATGCGGCCCGCCGCCCCGTCAAGCGCAATGTCGCTCTTCTCTTCACCGAGCCAGCGCGTATGCGGGCGGGCGTCGAGAAGCTTGAAAGTGCGATCGTCGAGGTTGCGCACCACGTCGTCGAGCCCGATGACGCAGGGCCCCGCGGCCGGCGCAAAAGCCGCCGCCCGTTCGCGCTTCTCGGCGAGCGCCTCGACGAGCCCCGTTTCCGTCGGCAGTCCCAACGCACGCCAGCGCGTCAGGCCGCCTTCGAGCACAGCACAGTCGGGGTAGCCTGCGAGCCGCGCGCAAAGAAGCGCCCGCGCGGCAAAGGTCATTGCGCCTTCGTCCACGAAGACGAGGCGGTCTTCGGGCAGCACCCCGAAGGCGACGAGCGCCTCGCGGACATGCGATGCCGCCGGCCACGGATGACGGCCGCTCTCGGCTGTTCTCGGCGACGTGAAAACCGCCTCAAAGGAGAGAAACCGCGCGCCCGGCACGTGCGCTGCGGCAAAGCTCGCGCGCGCGGCCGCCGCGTCGCCCGTGAGATTCGAGCGTACGTCGATCAAGACGAGGCGCGGGGCGCGAAGCGCCGCAAACATGTCGGGCACCGACTCGTGCGCGGGCTCGAGCCGCCCGAGTGCACTCGAAGCCTTGGAGAGTTCCGCATACGTTTCGGGCGACATGAAAAAGCCGTGACCGAAGTCCTGCATAGCGTCCACCTTTGTTGTTGTCGTGTTTTGTCGTGATGATTTTCGTTCGTTTCGACGCGCTGACGTACCACAGGAGCCGTTCGCTCGCCGCATACCACCCGCGCGCCTCACGTCAGCATCCATTGTCGCATTGCGGCCACCCGAGCAACGCTCCCCAACACGCCGAAAATCACGCAGAACGACGCAGGAAACACCGCTCGTCGATCCCTTTCGGGACGCAAACCGCATCGCAACCCTCCATTCCACAGCCTTTTGTCATGCCGCGCCGCCCCATATACGTAAAAACAATTACGTTTTCTTCGCCTAAGCGGTACCGTTATGTGAAGCGACTTGGATAAGCCCGTGTCAAAACAAACTTTCAGGGGATCTTAACGTTTCAAACTACCCATAAAGAGATATTTCAATTGTCTTTCAGCGTCGCAGAACAAACACGATTTCGCCAAATCTTGCGCAACGACAAAAAGTCGGGGTTCCGCCCGAACGGGGCCTTTCCCCCTTTAGGCGACAAAACTTTTCCAAAAAATCAAATCTCTTTACATTTTTCCCTAAGGTTTTAATGTTTTATGCGTATTTTTAATTAAAAAATTACCCGTAATTCCTCAAAAGTCGAGCCCCCATACAATCGAAACAACGGGGAGCGATTTCCTGTTGGACGGCCTGTTGCCCGCGCGTTTTTCGCCCGCTTGCAGGTCGTTGGCGAATGCCGTTGGGGGGCCGCGAGAGCGGCAAACAGCTTCCGAGCGGTCGCGCGCGCGAAGCGCCGGCATTGACAAAAACACAAAATCCAATCAATCGCTAAGGTGGAGAAAACTATGTCCTCCAATAAAAAGAGTCTCAGCCTCGCCTGGCAAATGATGATCGGCCTTGTGCTCGGTATCATCGTCGGCGCCATGGTTGACTCGTCGTTCGCGCAGAGCTACCTGCAGCCGCTCGGTCAGCTCTTCATCCGCTTGATCCGCATGGTGGTCGTGCCTCTCGTCATCGCCACGATCATTGCTGGTGCTGCCGGCATTTCCGACACGGCCAAGCTCGGGCGCGTCGCCATCAAGGTGCTGCTCGTCTATGCCATCACGACGGCCATTGCCGTTGCAATTGGTTTGCTCTTTGCAAACTTCATTCAGCCGGGCATCGGTCTCAACCTCTCGACCGAAGGCCTGCAGATGAAGGCCGTCACTTCGCCCAAGCTCGTCGACACGCTTCTCGACATCGTGCCGATCAACCCGATGGAAGCCCTCTCTAAGGGCAGCATGCTGCAGATCATCTTCTTTGCCGTGATCTTCGGCTTTGCGCTTTCCGGGCTCGGTGAACGCGGCAAGCCCGTGCTCAACTTCTTTACGATCGTCGGCGACGTAATGATTCGCATGACGAGCATCGTGATGCTCTACGCGCCGATCGGTGTTTTCGGCTTGATCTCCTACACGGTTGCACAGCACGGCATCGCCGTCCTGCTTCCGCTTTTCAAGCTCCTTCTGACGTCCTTCTTTGCCACCGCCTTCCTCGTGATCGTCATCCTCGCGCCGATGGTTGCCATCCTCGCGAAGACCGGCCCGAAGAAGTTCTTCAAGGGCATTTTCGAGCCGTGGCTCATCGCCTTTACGACGTGCTCCTCGGCCGCGGCGCTGCCCGCGAACCTCGTTGCCGCCCGCAAGCTCGGCGCCTCGAAGGCCGTCTCCTTCTTCTCGATTCCGCTCGGCAACACGATCAACATGAACGGTACGGCCGTCTACATGGGCGTGTGCGCTGTCTTTGCGGCTGAAGTCTACGGCATCAACCTCACGATCACCGACCAGGCCACGGTCGTTCTGATGGGCGTTCTCGCCGCCGTCGGCACCGCCGGCGTTCCGGGTGCAGGCCTCATCATGACGACGATCGTCTTTACGCAGGTCGGTATTCCGCTCGAAGCCGTGGCGCTCATCGCCGGTATCGACCGCTTCCTCGACATGATCCGTACGTCGATCAACGTGGTGGGCGACGTTGCCTCCGCGCTCGTCGTGACGAACCTCGAAGGCGACCTCAACAAGGAACCCTACGTCGAAGGCGAATCGTAAGTCCGACGCTGATTTGTCAGCGGCGATTTGCCGAGGTCTTTGACCTCTGAAGATCAGGCCGGCGCGCGTTTTCGTTGACGCGCGCCGGCTTTTTTTTGCGTCTGCCGCTTGATACGCGTCGGCGCGCCGAAGCAGTCAAAGAACCGCTCGAAATAGCCGAAGAGCGGCTAAGATTTCTGCATTCGCGCCGCGTCTCTTCTGAAGTCATTCGACATCCGGACACTGAATCGGCGCGGCTCCCACCAATCAAAAAGGAGTTTCTCGACATGCAGCAATGGAAGTTCGGCGCCGCCTTGGGCGCCTGTGCGATTCTTCTCACCGGTTGCGCCACTGCGCCGAGCGGCCCCGCGGGCGACGTGCCTGCGCTTGAAGGCAAGACCTTCATGTGGGCCGAGGGCGCCAACAGCGAATGCGAAATTCCGCCCACGATCGCCTTCGAGAAGGACCGCGTCTCCGGCAACGGCGGCTGCAACAGCTTCACGGGCGGCTACAAGCTCGAAGGCAAGGCGATTTCCTTCACGAACTTCGCAATGACGATGCGCATGTGCGGCCCGGCCTTCATGGATGTCGAACAGCGCTTCACGGCCGCGCTTGGCAAAGCCCGCTTTGCGACGGCCGAAGGCGAAAACGTGACGCTCTGGGGCGAAGACATGCAGCCCGTTCTGAAGCTCGTGCCAGAACGCCCGGGCCGCTGTGACTAGAAGGCGCTTGTCGCGCCGACCTGCCGGCGCACGCACCGCCATTAAAGATGGGCGGCTTTCTCATAGGAAACGCCGCCCATTTTTCGTCTCATTCAACTTAACGCCGCAGATCGCCCTTCAGCGTCGCGCACCGTAAGCGTTTTCTTCGGGCTTACTCAATGCGCCGCTCCCCAGTTGGGGCCCGTACCGACTTCGGCAATGAGGGGCACGGCAAGCTCGGCCACCTCCGCCATCAGTTTGGGGAGCATCGTGCGCACGCGTTCGACCTCTTCAGGAGGCGCCTCGAGCACGAGTTCGTCGTGCACCTGCAGAATGAGGCGCGTCTTCAGGTTTTCCTCGGCGAGCCACCGGTCGACCGCGATCATCGCAAGCTTGATGAGGTCGGCCGCCGTCCCCTGCATCGGCGCATTGATGGCCGCACGCTCGGCAGCGGCCTTGAGGTTGCGTCGGCCGCTCCGAATCTCGGGCAGCCAAAGCCTGCGGCCGAACACCGTCTCGACAAAACCGGCCGCATCTGCAGCCGCACGGGTGCGCTCCATGTAGCGCTTCACGCCGGGGAAACGCCGGAAGTATTCGTCGACATAGGCCGCCGCCACCTTGCGGTCGAGCCCGAGCTGCTGCGCGAGTCCGAAGGCGCTCATACCGTAGATGAGCCCGAAGTTGATCACCTTGGCCATGCGGCGCTCGTCGCTCGTCACCTGTTCAATGGGCGTCGCGAACACTTCGGATGCGGTCGAGCGGTGAATGTCTTCGCCGCGCGCAAAGGCCGAGAGAAGCCCCTCGTCGCCAGAGAGGTGCGCCATGATGCGCAGTTCGATCTGCGAGTAGTCCGCGTCGACGATCGTCCAGCCCGGACGCGCTTCGAACGCCTCGCGAATGCGTCGGCCTTCGGGCGTGCGCGCCGGAATGTTCTGCAGGTTCGGCTCCGAACTCGCGAGTCGCCCCGTCACGGCCGTTGCCTGCCCGAACGTCGTGCGGATGCGCCCGTCGCCGTCGGTCATCTTCGGCAGCTTTTCAAGATAGGTGCTTCTGAGCTTCGTGAGCCGGCGGTACTCGAGAATGATCTTCGGGAGCGGATAGTCGAGCGCGAGTTCCGTGAGCACTTCTTCGTCGGTCGAGGGCGTCCCCGAAGCGGTCTTCTTCACGACCGGGCACCCGAGCTCGGCAAAGAGAATTTCGGCAAGCTGCTTGGGACTGGCCATATTGAATTCGCGGCCGGCCGTTTCGTAGGCTTCGCGCTCGAGCGCTTCAATGCGTACGGCCAGTTCCTTCGACTCTTCGAGGAGCAGCCGACAGTCAAGCGCAACGCCCTCGCGCTCCATGCGAAAGAGCACGGGCATGAGCGGACGCTCGATCGTTTCGTAGACGCGCAGTAAGGCCGCGTCGCGCGCGAGACGCCGATCGAGCACCGACCAAAGTCCGCGCACGGCCGCCGCCTCTTCGGCAAGAAGCCGCATGAGCGCGCCCTCTTCGCACTCGCGCCAGGGAAGGCGCTTGGCGCCCTTGCCGAGCACGTCTTCGGCACTCGGCACGCGCCGCCCGAGCGTACGGGCGGCCAACTTCGAGAGCTCGTGCCCGAGATGCGCCTCAAGGACGTAGTCCATGAGCATCGTGTCGTCGATCGTGCCGCCTACGGCGCACTTCAAATGTGCGAGCACGTGCAGCGCCGCCTTGGCGTCGTGAAAGACCTTGGGCGCATCCGAAGCGAGCCACGGGCCGAGCACCTCGGCAATCACGCTCGAGCCGAGCGAAACGCTCGTCATCACGACGAAGACATCCTTCGGGCTCGTTGCGATCGCTAGCCCCGCAAAATCGGGCTTCTGTGCGCGGCCGTCGTAAAGAAGCGCCACGGCGGCAGGAAGTGCACAAGTCGCGAGTCGATTGGCAAGCGCCTCGAGCGCTTCGCGCGAATCGAGAGCCGTAAAAGGAATTTCGTCGGGGTTTTCTGCGGGCGCCGTCACAGTCACGGCAACGGGCGCCGTCGGCGTCGCCGCGGCAGCAGGGAGCACTTCGGCGCGCGACGCAGCGCTCGAAGCGTTTTTGCCCGAACGCAGGCGCAGTGCCTTCACGGGCGCAGCCGCCGCTTCTGCACCCGAGGACGCTTCGTCAAAAAGCGAACCTTGCGCAAAGGCGGCCGTATCTGCCGCATCGGCCGATTCCGCCGATTCGGCGGCTTTCTCGCGACCGAGCTTAGCGGCGCGAGAAAGCGCCTCCCCCGATTCGATCGCCTGCGCGGCGCGCTTGGCCGCATCGGCGCCGCCCGCCGCAGCGCGCAGCACGGTTGAGAGCCCGATCTCCCAACGGATACCGAAAGCGGAAAGCGCTGCGGCATCCGGTTCGACAAACCGAAGCGCCTCAAGCGAATCGACGCCCGGGATCTCGGCATCGCACTTCACCGTAACGAGCGCCCGACCGAGGTCGAGCTCGCCCAAGCCCGCGCGCAGCTTCTCGCCGATCTTGCCGCTCACTTCGTCGGCACGGCGCACGATTTCGTCGAGGCTGCCGAATTCGTTCACCCACTTCGCGGCCGTTTTCGGACCGCACCCGGCGATGCCGGGCACGTTGTCGACCTTGTCACCCATGAGCGCCAGGTAGTCGATGATGCGCTCTGGATAGACGCCGTACTTTTCCTTGACGCCTTCGCGGTCGTAGAGCTTGGTGTTCATCGTATTGAGAATGACGATGCGCTCGTTCACAAGCTGCGAGAGGTCCTTGTCACCCGTCGCAACAACAACGTCCATGCCCTGCGCGGCCGCACGCGTCGCGAGCGTGCCGATCACGTCGTCGGCTTCGATCCCGGAAACGCAAACGAGCGGCCAGCCGAGTTCGCGCACAATCGCCTTGAGTGGCTCGATCTGCACGCGCAGATCGTCGGGCATCGGCGGACGGTTTGCCTTGTAGTCCGGGTACATCTCGTGGCGGAAAGTCTTGCCGGGCGCGTCGAAAACGATCGCGGCGAGGTCGGGCTTTGTCATCGTCTGCACGCGGCTCAGCATCCCGAGAAACCCTTTCATCGCACCTGTCGGCTCGCCCGCACTCGTCGTGAGTGCAGGGAGCGCGTGATAGGCGCGGAAAAGGTAATTGGAGCCGTCAATCAGAAGAACTTTCGTCATAAATACGCCGCACGCACGTGCGCTGCAGAATCAAATGGTGTTGCCGGAAGGGATGGGTTCTTGCGGGCGTCTGCGCCCGAGAGCCGCGCGCGCCGAAATGGCGGTGCATCAAGTGTTGCGCGGCGCGCTCAAGAATAGCCGAAACACTTGCTGCGCGAGGCCTTTGCGGGCGATCTTCGAGGCATAATACGAAGTGAAGAGAGCGCGAAAATGCGCGTCGATATCCGAGTCCGACGGAGGAGCGGCTCGGCTGTCCGGCTGAAAACCAGCGCGCCTCCCGCGCCCCCCAGGGTGTTCGGCGCCCTTTGCGAGTACCGCGCCCCATCCACTTTCGGGAAAAACGAAGATGCTCAAAAAAACAATCATCACGACGGCATTCCTAATCGCCTCGGGCCTTGCCGTTGCCGCCGGTCCCGATGCACCGCCCCCTTACGCCGGCGACGTTGACGCCGTTCGCGCGCAGGCGCCGAAGCCCGCGCGCACGCTCGAACCGAAGTCGCCCGACGCCGGCATGTCGCTTGCGCCGACCGAGGAAGACATGGCCAAAGCGCGCGAAGACCGCGAACGCGGCCACGCACCGAAGCACCCGAGCAAGCGCACGGAAATTGAGGCCGTCCGCGACCCGAACAACCACGTGACCGAATACGTGGTGACGCCGGGCTCGACCAAGATTCCTTACAAGATTGAAAACCGCTCCGACCGTCCGATCGATACCTATCCGGGCGGCAACCCGAGCGGCACGCTCGGCACACCGAAATTCATCGAATTCGGCTGGTAATCCTGCCTTGGGCAGTCTTCAAGTCTCGCGAGAGGCTTCTTTGAGGAAACAGGACGCCCGAGACCGCATCCGCATGCGGTTTATCGGGCGTCCTGCGTCGTTTACTGTTCGACTTCGAGAGATGTTCGGTTGAGCTTTGATTGACGCCTGCGTGCTGCCCGCTCTCACATCCTTTCACCCTTACGATCTCCATCCGTCACCATTCACTCATGGCCTCCCAATCGAGCCTTCGACAGAGCACCTTCTGGCTGAACGAATCCTTCCGCGCCGTGCGCACGCAGCCCTTTGCCTACACGGGCGTCGTCGTGTTTTCGCTTTTGGCGAGCGGCCTTCTTTCGAGCCTGCCCATTGTCGGCATGCTGCTCGCAAGCCTCTGGATGCCCTACGGGGCGATTTTGACGGGGCTCGGCGCACGCGACGCACTTTCGGGCAAAACGCCCGGGTACGGCGTTCTCGGCAAGGCCTTTTCCGACCGCAAGCTTCGCAACCAGTTCTTCACGATCGGGATCCTCTCGGCGATCTGGCTTGAAATCGTTTCTGCCGTCTTTGCGATTCTCGGGCGCGAGTCGCTCGAGAAGTGGAAGATCACGGCCGAAGGCATCGACCTCGAGTCGATTTACGCGAACTTCCCGACCACGGCGCTCGTTGTCGCCTTCGCGCTTTACGTGCCGCTTCTGATGCTCACAACCTTTTCGCCGCTATTGATCGCACTCAATAAGCAGCCTGTCGGCAAGAGCCTCTTCTTCTCCTTTTTCGGCGTCCTGCGCAATCTCGGCCCGATCGTTCTCTACCTCGTCGTGCTCCTTGTCGGCGCCACGGTCGTGACGCTTGCCGTCGAAGCGTTCTTTGCCGCGATCGGACTCCCGGCGGCCGTCGCCTTTACGGCGCCCATTCTGATGTGCTTCCTTTCGGCGCTCTCGCAGGCCGGTGTCTGGGCAATGTTCCGCGACTTCTTCGGCTCGACCCGCGTCGAAGGCTGATCGCGCTGCCGCAAACGTACGGAACACATATTCGCGGGCCTTGAGAACGAGGCCCGCAGCGTTTTACGCTCAATCGAATAGCGAGCCCTGACGTTCGTCGGGCTTTTCGAGGGGCGAACTTACCGAGAGCCCCAAAAGCCGCACGCCGCCCGGCGGGATCTCGACCCCGGCCAAGAGTGCGTGCGCGGCCTCAAGAATCGAATCCTTCTCGAGAAAAGCGCGCGGTTGCGTGACGCTGCGCGTTTTGGTCGTGAAGTCGAAGAAGCGAATTTTGAGAGTCAGAGTCGATCCCTCGAACCCGTGGCGCGCGAGTCGTCGGGCGAGATCTTCGGCGATGGCTTCCAGGTGCTTTTCAAGGCGCTCTCCGCGCACGTCTTCCGGGAACGTCTCTTCGCAGCCGACGCTTTTGCGCTCGCGCTCGGGCGTCACTTCGCGCTCGTCGATGCCGCGTGCGAACTTGTAGAAGATCGTGCCCATCTGGCCGAAATTGTCCGTGAGGCGCCCGAGCGGCATGGCGCGCAGTTCGGCCCCCGTCGTGATCCCGAGCGAATGAAAACGCTTGGCGGTTGCCGGCCCCACGCCCCAGAAAGCTTCGATCGGCAGTTTGTCGATAAAGTCCTGAGCGCGCGCCGGATGGATGGTGCAAAGCCCGTCGGGCTTACGCCAGTCGGAGGCGATCTTCGCCAAAAACTTGTTGTAGGAAACCCCGGCGCTAGCCACGAGTCCAATCTCGCGGCGAATGTCGGCCTTGATGCGGCGCGCGACCTCGACGCCGAGCGAAAGACCGAGCTTATTGTGCGTGACGTCGAGATACGCCTCATCGATGGAAAGCGGCTCAATGAGGTCGGTGTAGCGGCTGAAGATTTCGCGAATCTCGGCGGAAACGGCCTTGTAGTGGCTCATGCGGCCTTCGACGAAGACGAGCGACGGGCAGAGTTCGCGGGCTCTGCGGCTCGGCATCGCGCTTCGCACGCCGAAGCGGCGCGCCTCGTAGCTCGCCGTTGCAACGACGCCGCGCGCGTCGGCGTGCCCGACCGCCACGGGGCAGCCGCGCAATTCCGGGCGGTCGCGCTGCTCGACGGCCGCATAGAACGCATCCATGTCGATGTGCAGAATCTTGCGGGAGACGTCGTTCGGGAAGATCGGATCGCTTTGACTCATATCGAAAACCGGGGCGCCGAAATGTCGAAGCCGCCCGAATCGCGAGCGGGCGGCGGGCTTCACGGGCGAGAGCGCATCCTACGCAAGACTTACCTAGTAGAAGAAGGCTTCGCGCGATTGGCCGTGAAAGAACGCCCTAGAATCGAATTCTTTCACATAACATCGAAGAGGATTGTGTTTCCCATGCGCATCGTCATCGTGGGCGGCGTTGCCGCCGGCATTACGGCCGCTACGCGCCTGAAGCGCCTCCAGGAAGACGCCGAGATCGTCATTTACGAACGCGGCGACCGGATTTCCTTTGCCAACTGCGCGCTGCCCTACTACGCGGGCGGCGTCGTGCGTCCCGAGGGACTCTACGCGGCAAAGAGCGAACGCCTTGAGGCCCTTTACGACATCGAGATTCGCGAGCGCCACGAAGTGCTCTCGATCGATCGCGACAAGAAATGCGTGCGCGTGCGCAATCTCCAGACGAACGAAACGTTTGACTCGCCCTACGACCGCCTGATTCTCGCCACGGGCGCCGACGCGCGCATCCTGCCGATCGAGGGTCTGCGCGAATGCGCGCACCCGCTCTGGCGCCCGGAAGACGCTCTGCGTCTTGAAGAGAAACTGGCCCGCACCCCGAACTGCCGCGTCGGCATCATCGGCGGGGGCGCCGTCGGCCTCGAGACGGCAGAAAACGTCGTTCGCCGCGGCGGCACCGTGCACCTCCTGGAATACGGCCGCACGATCATGGGCCGCAACGATGCGGGACTCTCGAACGCGTTCATTCGCCTGGCCGAATCGAAAGCGAAGAATCTCTTCATTCACACCGAAACCTCCGTCACGAAGGCCGAAAAGCTCGAAGACGGCACGATTCGCCTCACGCTTTCGACGGGTGAATCGCTCATCGTTGACGATGTCATTTCCGCCGCAGGCGTGATGCCGCGCTCGCAGCTCGCGCGAGAAGCGGGGCTCGAACTCGGTCCGCGCGACACGATTCTCACCGACGCCTTTATGCGCACGAGCGACCCGTCGATTTTCGCCGCGGGCGACGTGGCGACGAGCCCCGATCCGAACACGGGCGCGATGCGCCCGATGATGCTCGCGGGCACGGCCGTCAAGGAAGGCCGCAAGGCTGCCGATACCGTTGCAGGCCTCACGCCGCGCCCCGTCCCGGGCGGCTTCGGCACGAACGGCATTTCGCTCTTCGGCACGCTTTGGGCGTCGACGGGCAAGAGCGAACAGGCGCTTCTGAACGAAGGACTCGTTGCGCACAAGGACTTCTTCCGCGCAACCGTGATCGGGCGCAACCACGTCGCCTGGTACCCGGGCAGCGTCGATCTCGTCTTTAAGCTCCTCTTTGATAAGGACGGACGAGTCCTCGGCGCGCAGGCAATCGGACGCGAGGGCGCCGACAAACGCATCGATGTCGTGAGCACCGCCATGCGCTTTAATGCAACCGTGCACGACTTGGCCGAGCTCGACCTCTGCTACTGCCCGCAGACGGGGAGTCCGAAGGATCCCGTCAACACGGCGGGCCACATCGCCGAAAACATTCTCTCGGGCCTTGTGCGCTTTATCGAGCCCGCAGAGCTGCGTGTTCTCCTTGCGGGTGAAACGCCCTACCTCGGCGACGACGTTACGCTCGCTCGCGGCGTAACGCTCCTAGACGTACGCGAACCGCAGGAAATCGCTGAAGACGCAATCGATGCGCCGCGCCTCGACATTCCGCTCGGCGAGCTGCGCGAACAGATCGACGAAGTGCCTGCCGACAAGCCCGTCGTCGTCATCTGCCGCTCGGCCGTTCGCGCCTATGCCGCTGCGCGCATTCTTGCGAGTAAGGACCCCGCCCGCGCGGTCTTCGTGCTCGCGGGCGGCATGCGCTACTGGCACCTCACAGCGCCGCGCGGCTAAGGCATTGCGTTTTCCGGGACTGTTTGCGCTGCACGGGCAGCCGCAGGCAGTCCCTCGATCGCCCACTCGAAAACCCGCCTTTTGGGCGGTTTTTCTTTTGATTGAACGCGATACAATTCAAAGATTCGAAAAAATTCCGCGGTCGACAGCCGCTCGCCCTGCGCGGTGCGCGCTGCGGGCGGCGCCGGCCGAAAACGCTGAAACCGACTCCTTGGAGAAAAAACAAAAATGGCTCATGTTGTCTGCGAAGCCTGCATCGGCTGCAAGCGTACCGACTGCGTCGACGTCTGCCCGGTGGATGCCTTCCGCGAAGGCCCGAACTTCCTCGTGATCGACCCCGACGAGTGCATTGACTGCGCCGTGTGCATTCCCGAATGCCCGGAAGCGGCCATCTACGCCGAAGAAGACGTGCCGGAAGATCAGCAGGAGTTCATCGAGCTCAACGCGGAACTCGCGCGTGAGTGGCCCTCGATCACGCATCGCAAGCCCGCCCCCGACGATGCCGACGAATGGCGCGGCAAAACCGGCAAGATCCAGTTCTTGAAGAAGTCTTGGGACTGAGAGCGCACTGCACTCGCCCGAGCCGCCTGCAAGAGCCCGTACGATCCACTTGATCGGACGGGCTCTTCTTTTGGCCCGCGTTTGAATCAACCGATCCGCAACCGCGATACAATTGCGGAAAACTATCGATTATTGCGAATCGATTTCATTCACCAGACACCATGCCGCAGACGCGGACCATCCAGCATGCAGACCATCAAACTTCTTGAGAAACGCGCCGCCGCACCGCGCCTCTTCGTGCTGCGCTTTGAAAAGCCCGAAGGTTTTACCTTCAAGGCCGGGCAGTTTGCCCGCCTCGGCCTCGCGCTCGAGGGCGAAGCCGAACCCGTCATGCGCGCTTACTCGATTGCCTCGGCCTCGTCGGCCGAAACGCTCGACTTCTTTGTCACGGCTGTCCCGGAAGGGAAACTTTCGCCGCGGCTCACGGCGCTCGAACCGGGCGAAACCGTGCTGCTTGACGGTGAAGCGCAGGGCAATCTGCTCCCCGAACGCATTTCGGGCGGCGATACGCTCTGGCTCTTTGCAACGGGTTCGGGCCTCTCGCCCTTCGCCTCGATTCTGCGCGACCCCGCCGCACGCGGTGCGTGGCCCGAGATCGTGCTCGTCGAGAGCGTGCGCAAAGCCGAAGAAGCGGTGCTTGCCCGCGAGCTTGGCGGAGAACTCAAGGATGAAGCGAAGCTGCGCGTATTCGTTTCGACGACGCGTGAAACCGATCCGTCGCGCCAAGGCGATTTCTGCGAACGCATTCCCGCACTTCTCGCTTCCGGTGAACTCGAGCGCGTCGTCGGGCGGACGCTCGACCCGACCCACGCCCGCGTGCTGCTTTGCGGCAACCCCGGATTTGTCGACGCAATGCGCGCCGAACTCAAGACCCGCGGCATTGTGTCGCCGCGCTTCGGCCGCCCCGGACAGCTTGTCGTCGAAACTTTCTGGTGATCCTTTGCCTCTTTGAGCACATTTGCGTTCGCTCGACGCTAAGATCACGCTTGTGAAGCGCCCGAATGCGGCAAAGACCGTCGGTTCGGGCGCTTTCTTTCCGACTTTTTACTTCGCTGCAACACACTAAATTTCTTGACGTCATGACTGCGCAAAACGCCGGCCTTTCCCCCGCATCCGCCGTTTCAGCTCGAGCCGAAGCCATCGATCGGCTGCTTCCTCAAACGCAGTGCCGACAGTGCGGCTTTGAAGGCTGCGCGGCCTACGCTCGCGCCATTGCAGAGGGTCGCGCCGCCATCAATCGCTGTGCGCCGGGCGGCGCGCGCGGCATTGCGAAGCTTTCCCGCGCAACGGGAGAACCGGAAGTGCCGCTCGACCCGGAGTACGGTCAGGAGATGCCTTTTGCCGTCGCGCACGTGCGTGCGTCCGACTGCATCGGCTGCGGCTGGTGCGCCAAGGCCTGCCCGACAGACGCCATTGCGGGCGCACCGAAGCATCTGCACGGCATACTCGTCGAGCGATGCACGGGCTGCGCGCTCTGCGCACCCGCCTGTCCGATGGACTGCATTGAGTTCGTTGAAACCGGCACCATTTGGAGCGACGAAGACGCCGCCCGTGCCAAAGCGATGTTTGAAGAAACGTGGGCAAGACGCGTCAAGCGACGCGCCGAAGAAGATGCACGCCTAAAGCGCCTTCGTGCCGATGCGGGCGAAAAGGAAGCAATCGAGCGCAAGAACTTCCTTGCCGACATCATGGCGCTCGCGAAAAAAGGCGCAAAGCGCTGAACCATTCACGCCGACCGCGCACTGAAGAACCGCCAAGCCCAGAGAGAAACAGTCATGATCAAAAAAGCCGACCGCGCCGCCTTCATGGGGAAGCTGCGCGACCGCTTCCCGAACCCCGAATCCGAACTGGCCTTCACCACCCCGTTCGAGCTGCTCGTTGCCGTCATGCTCTCGGCACAGGCAACCGACAAGGGCGTCAACATCGCCACGGCGAAGCTTTTTCCCGTCGCGAACACGCCCGAAGCGATGGTCGAACTCGGCGTTGAAGGCCTCATTCCGTACGTAAAGACGCTCAACCTCTTTCGCACGAAAGCCAAGCACATCGTGGAAGCGAGCCGGATTCTCATCGAAAAGCACGGCGGAGAAGTGCCGCGCGACTTCGCTGCGCTTGTTGCGCTCCCCGGGGTCGGGCGCAAAACCGCCAACGTCGTTCTGAACGTTGCGTTCGGCATGCCCACCATCGCCGTCGACACGCACATCTTCCGCGTATGCAACCGCACGGGCTTTGCGCGCGGGAAGACCCCCGACGAAGTCGAAGCGAAACTCCTCAAGATCGTCCCTGAAGAGTTCCGCCTCAACGCACATCACTGGCTGCTGCTCTTCGGGCGTTACTGCTGCAAGGCGCGCAACCCCGAATGCGAAGGCTGCCCCGTCTCGGCATTCTGTTCTGCGCCCGAAAAGAAGGCGCGCCTCAAGGCTGTGGAAATCGGGCGCCCCGGCGAAGACGCTGCTGCAGCCGCAAAGCCCAAAGCGACGAGAAAGCGCGCAGCCAAACCGGCAACAAAAGCCTAAAAGCACACCGGCGCCGCTCGAAGAGGGGCATCAATGTCCTTCCGTACGCGAGCAGGCTTCAACGGCATTCGGCACTTTCGCTTCGTGCGATGCGCGCGAAGCTTCGCTCTCGACCTTTTCCTTGAGGAATATGGCAAGCAACGCGAAGGCGCCGATCAAAAGGAGCGACACCGAGAGCGTGAAGGACGCGTCCCAGCAGCCTGTGGCGTCGCGAAGCATCCCGTGGATGACGGGCGAAAAGGTCGCGCCCGTCATGGAGACGGCGTTATAAAAGCCGAACGCGCTCGAGCGCAGATTGTCGGGCGCCGCATCGGCAATGAGACTCGTCAGTATCGCATCGATCCCGAGCTTACCGGTCATGCCGTAGAGTACGAGCGCCAGGGTCGTCGCCCAGACCCCGTCGGCGACCTTGAGAAAGCAAAGGCTCCCCGCCGCAATGGGAAAGAGAATGACAAGAAGCTGCTTGCGGCAGCGGAAGCGGTCCGCCACCCAGGCCCAGCCGAGCGCGGCGGGAATCGCCGCCCAAGTAATGGAAGAAGCGAGCCAGCTCAGAACCGACTCGTTCAGAAGCTTCGTTTCCCGCAGAAACACCGGCACCCACGTGGTCATCATGAGAAAGACCATCATGTCGATGAAGCCGAGAATGAGAAGCGCAACGTAGGTGCGGTTTTTAAAGAGCAGCCCCAAGCGCTTCAGATACGGCATCTGCGCGCTCTGCGAATTGGCGGCCCGTTGCTCGCGAGGCGCATTGTCCTTCGGTACAAGCCGAATGACGGCAATGGCGGCAATGAGCGTCACTGCACCGTAAATCGCGCACGGAATGCGCCAGCCGAGATCGAGGTTGTAGGCGAGAAGGCTCGCACCCGTGAGCCCGAGTGCGATGCCGATCGGCTGCCCGCAGCAGATGATCGAAAAGCCGAGCGTGCGACGGTGAGTCGGGATGAAGCGCGAAGCGAGCGCATACTGCGGCCCGTAGTAGCACGATTCGGAAAAACCGGCGCAAAAGCGCAGCGCCAAAAGCATCGCAAAGCTTTCCGCGGTGCTGTAGAGCGCCGTAAAGACGCCCGAGAGAACGATGCCGACAATGAGAATGCGCCGGCAGCCGAAAACGTCGGCAGCGATGCCGACCGGAATCTGCATGAGGCCGTAGACCGCGAGGAAGACCGTCATCACGAGACCGAACTCGGCGTTGCCGACGTCAAATGTCGAACTGATGAGCGGCTGCATGGGGTTGAGAAGCAGCCGGTCAGCCGCAAAGCACATCCAGCCGAAGAAAAAGAGCGCGACGAGCGCCCCCCACGAGCACACGCCGCCCGAACACCCGTGCGAAGCATCAAAAGTGGCCGATTTTCGCATGCCGTTTCGCCATCCCTTTTATTGTTCCCTAGGATCCGAATTGTAGACCTTTTATTAACTTTCTACGCCTTTAGATCTAGTCCAAGGTAGGTGTGTCTTTCGTTCTGTCGTCAAAGGAGAATCCGTGACGCACAGCTGCTTCGAAGCGATGTTTATCGGGATCTCGTGCTTTCGTAAACCGCACGGATGAAGCACGAATAAGGCACTCAACCTATGCGACCCCGTTTTGCGTCGAAAAACCTTCACATAGCGCGATCCCGATGACGGGCAATGACAGTGCGCCACAAGAACCCGCACATAGAATGGATCGTGGATCGCTTCAAAAACGTGCGTCCCTGCGCTTACTTCCCACGCCGAGACCTCCGGATTCGGATAAGCGCCACGGGCGGCGGACAGCTTCGGCTTCGCCTGCCCCATTTCGGCCAACGAAGCGCAAACGCATCCTTTTCAAAGAGAAATAATCATGACAACCTGCGACTGCAAGAACACCTGTACTCCCACGCCCGTTTTCAGCCAAATCGGCAAGCCCAAGGGCAACTCCATCATCCAGGACATTCTTGCACTCGCAAGCCGGCCTGAGGTAATCAGCTTCGGCGGTGGTCTGCCTTCCCCCGAAGGCTTCCCGCTCGAAGCCGTCAAAGAAGCCGCAGACTGGGTGATCGACAACCAAGGCCGCCGCGCGCTCCAGTACTCTGCCGTTGAAGGCGTGATGGAACTGCGCACCGCACTTGCGCATTGGGAAACTGAAAACGGCGTGCCGACGAAGCCCGAAGAAGTACTCGTCTGCTCGGGTTCGCAGCAGGGTCTTGACATGATCGCCCGCCTCTTCCTCGATCCGGGTTCGAAGATGCTTGTCGAAAGCCCGACCTACCTCGGCGCGCTTCAGGCCTTCCAGCTCTCGCAGCCCGAGTTCGTAGAACTGCCTTGCGACGAACAGGGCCTCAATCCGGCCGCCATGGGTGAAGAATGCCGCGGCGCTCGCCTCGCCTACGTCATGCCGACCTTCCAGAACCCGACGGGCCGCTCGATCGACGTCGAACGCCGCAAGCTCTTGGCGGAAAAGGCGCGCGAATACGATTTCTGGATTCTTGAAGACAATCCCTACGGTCAGATCTACTACGACGAAAAACCGGCGCTTTCCATGCGTGCTTTTGCGCCGGAACGCACGATCACGCTCAACACGATGTCCAAGGTACTCGCGCCGGGCTTCCGTCTGGGCTACTTCATGGCGCCGAAGATCATCATCGACGCGCTCTCCGAAATGAAGACTGCCATAGACCTGCATACCGCCACCTATACGCAGCTCATTACGGCCCGCTGCCTCGAGCTCGATCTGATGAAGAAGCACCTGCCGTACGTGCGCGGCATCTACAAGCAGCACGCCGAATGCATGCTCAATGCGCTTGAAACGTATCTGCCCAAGCACCCGCAGATCAAGTGGACGCACCCGAAGGGCGGCATGTTCATTTGGCTCGAACTGCCGGAAAATGTCGATGCAACCGAACTTCTGAAGGCCTGTATCGCTGCAGAGGTGCCTGTTGCCTTCGTGCCGGGTTTCGCCTTCTACGCCAACCATCCGAAGCACAATACGGCGCGTCTGTCGTTCGTAACGGTCCCCGAAGAGAAGATCGTTGCAGGCGTGAAGACCATCGCCGAGACGCTTCAGAAGTTCCTTTAAGGAAAGTATCTCGCCGTCCTAGCGGCCGCCCTTGCAGTCACTGACGGTCGATGAAAACAGAAGCCGCGATCGAAGCCCAAGCGATCGCGGCTTTCGTTTAGGCAAGCGATTCAGACAATCGACGGCTCTTCAGAACCCAGATAAGACGAAACCCCTCGAGCGCTGAGCATCGAGGGGTTTCTTTATGGGGAGCCTGGCAATGACCTACTTTCACTGGAAATACAACCAACTATCATCGGCCCTGAAGCGTTTCACTGTCCTGTTCGGAATGGGAAGGAGTGGTTCCGCAACGGTATGGTCGCCAGGCTGAAAACTTTGGAAGGAAATGACTGCAGGTTCCGACTGCGCTTCGATTCTTTCTGGAAATCCTCTTCGAGCTTCGACTCTTCAAGGCTTCACGGTTATAGGATCAAGCTGCACGAGCAATTAGTATCGGTCAGCTAAACGCCTCGCAGCGCTTGCACACCCGACCTATCAACGTCCTGGTCTCGAACGACTCTTTAGGGAGGTC
>NZ_JACJJC010000070.1 GCF_016899755.1 Sutterella massiliensis
TCTCAACGCAGAGTTACGGCGCCTGTGCGACCGGCACAACGGGGAGCTCTTCACCGAAAAGTGGCGTCAAACCCGGCAGGTGCGCTTTGAAGAAGAAAAGCCCTATCTCAATCCGCTGCCGCCTACGCCCTATGAAAAGTCGCAGATCGCAAAGACGCTCAAAGTGCGTAAAGACTGCCTCATCCGCCTTGACGATCGCCGTTATTCGGTACCGAGCGGCTATGTCGGACAGAAAGTTCGAGTCATCATCCAACCGCGCAACAGGCTATTGAAAATCTACAGTACCACCGGCGAATTTCTTGCCCAGCACCCGTTAAGAAGCACGTCGCAGCAAAGCAGCTCGGAGGTCTGCTTTGAGAGCTTAAACGGTATGGGGCTGAAGACTTCGAAAGAATCTGCGCTTGGGTTACCGAACACAAAGCCCTGACCTGGGAGGGCTATCAGCGAGGAGTCGATGAGGTCATGAACGGCGGAGAAGAACGTCGGAGGCGGAAGTGGACGCGCAACTTGGCCACGACCATAGATCCCAACCGAAACATCCGCGGCGCAGAGTACTATAAGAAGCGAGGCTGAGATCATGACGAAGAACCAAGTACACCTGAACACGACTCCTCGAGCCGTAACCCTTAAGAACCTGCAGATGCTACGCCTGCCGGGGATGGCTGCGGCGTACAGCCAGCAATTCGACAACCCCGACTACGCCAAGCTGACCTTCGACGACCGGATCGGCATCATCGTGAAGGAAGAAATCGAACAGCGCACCATCAAGCGCAAGCAGCGTCGCCTGAAGGAGTCTGGAATACGCGAAGGCGACGCTGCCAACATCAACGAGATGATCTACTCAAGTGAACGCGGTCTGGGTGAGACGCTGGTGAAAGAATTGGCCGAGTGAACCTGGATCACCTGTGAACGCCCCTCCAACCTGCTCGTCGCCGGTGCCTCCGGGATAGGCAAGGCGTGGCTGATCAAGGCATTGGGCAAGTGTGCCTGTGAGAAAGAACTGACCGTGGCTTACTACCGAATGATCGATTTGGCGGAGAAGCTGGCCGAGCTGCGAAGTGAACACAATGTCCGTGCATTTACACAGCGTTTGCAGATGAAAAAGCTACTGATCATCGACGACTTTGCCATGGGCGATTCGCCTTGCAAAGCCCTGAGCACCTACCTGCTCCGCAACATTGACTCTCGGCAAGGGGTTGCCTCGACGATCGTCGCCGCCCAGCGAAACTGGATGGAGTGGCATTCGTGGATCAATGATCCGGCAACGGCAGATGCCATCATGGATCGATTACTCAACTACAGCTACATGATCGAGCTGAAAGGCAGATCGCTTCGTGAGCTGAAGTAGCGAGCGTGACCTACAGCGGCGGCATGCGGGGCTCGCCGCCGCAGGCGCTTCGCGCCTGGGGAGGATGGGAATGCCTTTCGGCCTACGGCCTTCAAGGCATTCCCATCCTCCCCATTTCCGTCGGCCAAGAACCTTCCAGGCCGAAAGACAGACGGAAAA
>NZ_JACJJC010000071.1 GCF_016899755.1 Sutterella massiliensis
GCCCGGAACTCGTTGCAAAGTACCATCCGTACCTCAAGGGGCGCAGGTCGCTCGGCTCGAAATTCAATACGGGCGACGGCATCGTTGCGGCCACGAACATCGGCGCGAGCCTCCTGGTCGAGCACAACGGCTTCGGCATGAACATGCTTTTTGTCGGCACAGGCACCGACAAGTCGATCGGCCAGCCGCTCGTTGAAGTCCCGCTCGTCATCGTCAACAAGGCGGGCACACGATTCCAGGACGAAACGAAAGGCTACCTTGCAGTCAACCACATGATGGTCGAAAAAGGCTACCCAACCGCCAACTGGATCTTCGACAAGAAGTCTGCGGATGCGCACCGCGCGGGGAGTCTCAAGCTTCTCTTCGAACAATTCAAGGTCAAGGAATACGCCTCGCTTGACGAACTTGCCAAAGGCGAAGGCATCGATGCCAAAGCGCTCAAGCAGACGATTGCCGACTACAACGCCGACGTTACCAAGGGAAAAGACCGCGTGACCGGCCGCACGAAGCTGATGCAGACGATCGACACGGCGCCCTTCTTCTCCTTCGAATGCGAACCGCGAATTTATACGTCCTACTCGGGGCTCGAAATCGACACGCATGCGCGTGTGCTCGATACGCGTCGCCTCCCGATCCCAGGTCTCTATGCCGCAGGCGACGTATGCGGTCACCTGGCCTACCAAGCGAATCTCGGTGGCGGCGGCATCAGCGGCATCGTGATGGCGACGGTCTACGGCCGCATTGCCGGACGAGAGGCCGCCAAGTCGACACCGCAATAAAAGCAAGCAGTCTCACTCTATGAGGCGCAAGCCTCCGCAGGCGTTCGCCAAACGAAGCCGTTGCGGAGGCTTGGTCTTCTTACGTCCCCGCCTTTCGAACGAAAATGTTTCTTGGCGTCCCGTCGCCGTTCCCCGTAAACCGTGCGCCGCCCACGTCCGTTACCGAGTTATATGTCGCCCGATCCGGTACGCACAATTTAGCGTCCACTTCATGACATGCGTGAGCCAGATGAAATCCTCGACAAGCTCGAAGCTTTCGACCATGGCAGATGCTGTCCGCCGACAGGCTCGCCTCTTTGAAGAGGCGGACATCGACACATTCAAGCTCGAATGAATCTTTTTGCCGACGTCGTACCGATAGATGACACAGAACACGCCTGTCTCCGTACTCATCACTGAACCGTCCGGAAATGGCAAGACCTTTCTGGCCAAGACGCTTGCCGCTCAGGCGTGTGTGAAGTCGCCCACCGTGCCGTAATACCGCCTGCCCCTACTGCTTGAAGAAGTTGAGGACGCCACTCTCAGGCATAACGACGAAACCTTCCGCCACCGAGCAAATGGCAGAGGATCGTTTACAACCATTTCAGAAGCAGTTCGACAATGGCGAGCTAGACAGCTGATCACTGAAGGCGATGCTCCTGAGGAATTTACGGAGAAGGAATCGGCCGATTTGGCTCAAGCCGTTTGGCGGCTGATACTGCCAAAATGCCGAAAAA
>NZ_JACJJC010000072.1 GCF_016899755.1 Sutterella massiliensis
CCGACGAGATCGTCCTGGGAAACTTGGGGCCTCTCGATCCCGACGAGCCCGTCGCATTCGCTCGCACCACCGTTGAGGACGAATGGGTCTCTGTCGGGAGCGGATCCGTCAAGACCGTGGCGGACAGAGTGCTCCTTGCCTGTCGGGCAGACGCCTTGCTGACGGCAACCAAAATGCCGGCGAATATGCTGGACACGCAGGATAAGGACGTCTCGCCTAGCACGCAGTTGAGGCTCTTGGCATTCGACTGGCTCGAAGTTGGCGGTAAAAAGCTCGCCATTTACGAGGTGCGGACAAACTGTCGAGTCAAAATCGACGGCGACGAATACAACATCGTTCTGCGGGCCGCGTGCGGTATTGAACAATCGTATTGGCTGCAGGGGCAATTTTTTGAATCCCCCGTCCTTTCGGTGGAATACACGGATAACTACCTCGAACGAGCCGGTGACGCCGCACTCGTGCTTTCAATCTTCAATGCCGTTGCGCATAGCGCCGAAGCAGAAAAGGCACAATTCGTCGTTCGCACCGGGGTCCCGACCAACCGTCGCCCGTTTGGCTACGGTCTTCCGGCCAATCTCTACCGGACGTGGAATGACGAGGAACAGCGCAGATCTGTGTTCAGCAGACTTGAAGCGCTGGCACAATCCTCCGCCGATGCTGGCGCCCGCTTCCGTCCTATGAATCTCAATTTCGAAGTCGCCGACAGACCGTTTGCCGTGCATCACCGACAGCTTCTGATTCGTTTCCGGAACGGCGAGTCTCTCGAAATTTTTGCCGACCACGGCGTAGGCTGCGTCGAATTCGTTTCACGCGCACGAGACTTTGTTTCGGTCAGTGCTCTCGCAAACCACCTCTTCACCCTGGTCTTTGCAGATAATGGGGGTTCCGTCACTCTGCGGGATGCAAAGAGTCATACGACCCATCTTTCGGTGTCGAGATTAAAGCCCGAATCATTTGAAGAAACCCCGTCCTAACGTCGATACCCTCTGATTGATCGCTCTCGGCACCGAACCTTCAGCCGGGCCGGGAGCGATCCGTTGCCATCGTTTTTGTCCGTGCCGGTCCAAGCACATGCCTCTTTTCGACTTCTTCGCCTCACTGCTCGAACAGCTCTTTATTTACGGCGTTACTGCATACATTATTTTTTTCGGAATCAGCATTTTTGTCTTTTTAGTTACCGGTAAGTCGCTCTTGTACCGTATCGTTGAATGGAATAATCGAATGAAAGAACAGGAAGCGGAGCGCCAGGTCGAGGAGGAACTCCGCCGTCAAGCGGACGCGGCTGAACAGATTCGGAATTTGCCTGTCCCCGAAAACGAATCGCACCTGGACTACTTCGACCGCAAGAACCGCCGTGCAGTCAACGGTCTACCAGCCCGCCTGAAGCGCTTCCGCAAGGAAGTCGAGGCAGGTCGTGTGCCAAGTCTCGAGTCGATGCTCCGTACACGCGCGTATGACGTTGTCAATCCGGTCCCGTAT
>NZ_JACJJC010000073.1 GCF_016899755.1 Sutterella massiliensis
TTTACATGCCGTCCGAAGCGCGCATGTCTCTCTCGCGAGAGATGAATTCGCACTCGACCGCCTCCACAGTGAAGCCGGCCGACAGCCGAATTGTCGCACACGGCGCGCCTTTCGGCGTCCGGCGCCGGAACGTTTTTCGACTGTCTTCTCGGTGAGCGAGCCGCTCCTCTCTTCTAGTCTCATTCCGACAACCTTCAATTTCGGGAGCACACTCATGCCGGAAGAAACACCAAGCGCCGCCGCGCTAGAAGCCGCCGAAGAGGCGACGCAACCCAATGTCTTACTCGAAGCAATCGACACTGCCGAACCGCCCGACGGACCGCAGCTTCGCATTGTTGTAGGTGCGCAAGAACAACCCGACCGCGACAGGCCGATCGATGCGGCCGAAGCCGCAATTCCGGACGCTCTCGAGGGCGGTCCGTCAACCGTTCAAATCGAGGAACCCCAAGAAATCGGCGAAAAAGCCGGCGGGGCAAGTCTCCAGCAAGCCGATAAGCCAACCGGAGGAAAACCTCGTCGCGAGGAAAAGAACCGCAGACGGACGCTCACCGCCGCATCGCGTGAGAACCGCTTCGTGAGCGACGAGAGAATCGTTGTCCCTGTCGTTCGAAACGTCTATCGCAATCATGCGGCCGACTATTCGCGCGCTTACATCACGCGGCGGTTTTCCGTGAACAGCAACATCGCCCAGGTTCTCTTCGAACACAATTACGACCGCATCGACTACGCGAACTACATCGTCTCGCTCGTCATCCCGAGCATCGCGCCGCAAGAGATTTCCCGCCGAACAAACGAAGCGCTTGAAGCGCTCTACACCGAACTCGAGCAGAAGCTCGACGACACGATCGCTTCGACGCAGGCAATGGTCGCCAAGCGCAAGCTAAACGATACGCCGACCTCCGCCTACGATCATCCGCGCAGATACGAAACCCCTGTCCGCTCTCCCTACTCCATCCGATACCTGAACATCGTCGCCAAGTACGACCGTTTGAACGGACTCGTCGACTGTCTCTGGCTCAACGGCTACCTCAGCATCAACGTTCGCATGCAGACGTCGAACCTTTGGCAGAAGCGCCTTCGCCGATTTGCAACCGCTCTCAACGAACTTCGCATGAGTGCGCTTCGCGAGACCAGCGACGCTTCGCGCGATCGCATCCGCAACGGCCTGCGGCAAACGCAGGAAGAAGCGCGACGCGTGGTCGAGAGCCAAGCCGCACCGGCTGCGGAACAGCACGAAACGACCGGCACCGCACCGGCGGACAATGCGCCTGCCGCCTGAGTCTCCGGCATTTTCGTCCGTCTATCCTGATGACGGTTCAAAAGAAATGCCTTCGGCACAGAACAAAGCGAGAATTCGGTAACGCATCGGGGCCGCTCCGGAACATTCCGGAGCGGCTCTTTTGCATCCGAACCGCAGCAAAGCCGATGTAAGCATGCTTACATATTATTGTACCATTTACCGTTACAATATTTGAAT
>NZ_JACJJC010000074.1 GCF_016899755.1 Sutterella massiliensis
GTATAGGAGACAACCCATGTCTGTTGCCCTCACAGTGCGGCTACCGGAATTCACCGCTAGAAGACTTGATGAAGTTTCGAAGAGTTCCAACTTATCGAAAACAGATCTGATACTTGAAGGCCTCGAGTCTGTTTTTGCTTCTCGGCTTGACAGAAGCGTTACCTATCTATCGGATGCACAGTTTGAAGCCGTTTTGGATATTCTGGACAACCCCTTGAGCCAAGAGGCGCTTGAAGGACGTGAACGCCTTGAGTCAACCACCTTCCCGTGGGCCAATAAATCATGATCGAACAAGGCTTCAACGAACCGATTCCCCTGGCCTGCCTACCACGAATCTCGTTCGAAAATTTCGATTGTGGAGTCATCTCCTTGAATATGTGGCTCCGAGAAAGAAGCCGAGCGAATGATTCTTTACGTGCGAGCCGGACTTATGTGGTGGTGACGGCTAACTTATCACAGGTAGCCGGGTTCTACTGCATCTCGAATCATGCGCTCATGCACACCGAGACCAACGCTGCGCTTGGTCGGAACATGCCTAATCCGATCCCCGTGATTCTGTTGGGAAGACTCGCGGTAGATAAGCGCTATCAGAACTGCGGCCTTGGTAGCGCCCTTCTTCGTCATGCGCTGGAAAGAACCCGACAAGTGGCCGAAATTGTCGGATGTCGCGGTATGGTTACAGAACCCATAAACGAAGCGGCAAGGCGGTTTTACGCTCACCACGGATTCATCTCAATTCGAAACGGCTCATCGATGATGATTTACCGCCTCTGACCGACTGAAATAATCGAAGCATCTTTTCCCATCAACAGACCCCCTCTTAAGTTGAAAAATCTGCTGCGAGACAATCAGGTTTGACCGTTTTGAGCATTTGGGAATTTTCTTTGACGATACAGTTTGTCTCAGCTCTTCCGTTTCCAGACCGCTTCACTGATCGCGCGGCCTTTCTTCCACCTCAATATCAGCAAAGCCTCCAGAGCCGTCGGTCGGTTGTCTCTAGCAGACATCAGAACTTTCCGAACGGAGGTTCGTGTATAGCCCCTGCTCCTTCTCCCTCGGTTTAGGCCTCGGAAAGGCTTTTTTTATTTCTGGATATAAGCTAAAGAGTATTAGCCAATAACCGAATTCTTTTTGTTGAAATGAGGATTTCAACAAGATGAAAACGGTTCTCAACGCGGCGGTGACGGCGGCGCTTGCCGTCCTCGTCTCGCAGAGTGCGGTTGCGGCCGATGCAGTGTCGCCGACCTCGCTCGCCGTACAGTACTCGGCGCCGACGCTCGGCACGAGTACGAATCCCGCGCCGGCGAGCACCGGAGGACTCGCCGCAACACCCTCGAACATGCCGTCGGGCATGCAGATGGGGCCGAACGGCACGGTGATGACCTGTCTCTTATACACATCT
>NZ_JACJJC010000075.1 GCF_016899755.1 Sutterella massiliensis
GGCGTGTGCGTAATGAGAACATCCGCTTCGCCGATCAACGTGTTGATCGTTCCGTCAAGCGGACTCGTCGGCTCGGTAATCAACTTGACATCAAGCTTGGCAAGGTTCTTTATGAAGTGCGTCATGCCCGAATGAATGGAACTCGGGAAGTTTGTAAGCGACACGCGAACTTTGCCGGGATGCGCCTTGGCGTAGGCAACGAATTCCTGAAAGGTCTTGAAGGGGGCCTGCTTGCCGGCAATCACAATGATCGGCAGCAGCGTTGCACGGCACACGGCTTTGAAGTCCGCAGGTTTGAGCGCCTTGCCGCCCGGCGCCACATTGGGCTTCAAAACCATCGGGCTGAGTGCGGCAAAGTAAATGCGGGAACCGTCAGCCGGTCCGTCATGAACCTCGCGCCCTGCTCTGCCCATCAGACCGTATTCAAAATTGAACGGAACACCGAGCTGCTTTTCAAGCGCTTTGTTGAAATCGAGACTCAGGGCGTCATAAGGACACGGTTCGAACGGATGAAAGACCGTTATGGGACCGGACGGAAATGCCGAGGGTTTTTCGGCGGCATGAAGACTCGGCACAACAGGAAGGACTGTTGCGGCGGCAAAGCTTTTGAGAAGGGCGCGACGAGAAGACATTCTTTATCTCCAAAGAAAATACAGCTCGCGCACATCGTTGAACGGTTCAACGGCAGAAGCCGGCGCAAGCTGCCGCTCGCAGCAATGCTGCGGGCAAACATCCGGCGACGGCGAACGTTGAGGCGGCAAGCATGCCGCTAGTCGGAACTCCTCGAAAGTATGCCATCGCCACGCGTGGAGCTTTTGCGTATTTAAGCCTCGCACGACTTCGGTCAAACGGTTCAATGCTTTCCATGACGCATGGGCAGTCCACACATTCTCCGCGGGCTTATTTCACTTGACAATCGAAACAGATTTTCATTTTTGAGATAACGCCGGCAACCTTCGACCACAGATCCAATCGAACGACCAATTGAAGTCCAACCGGTTGAATCTTGACGCGGAGATTCCTGCAGAAGTCTGCAAAAACACCGATGACAATACGCTCGAATGCGCTTATACGGTAACAGTGTCTTTCGATGTAAACAGCCCTGATGTTTCGGCTTAACAAAGGAGGAAGTGAAGATGAGTACATTAAGCAGACGCAATTTCCTGAAGGCCGGCGTGGCGTCGGCTGCTGCGGGCGGCGCCGGCATCGCGAAAGCGCTCGAGATTCCGAACGCCGAACAGTACAAATGGGATCGCACCTGCGATGTCGTCGTTATCGGATTCGGCGGTGCGGGTGCCCCTGCCGCAATTTCTGCGAAAGAATCGGGAGCGGATGTTCTCGTTCTAGAAAAAATGGCCGTAGGGGGCGGCAACTGCACCGTGTCGAGCGGCGGTTTTGTCTGCGTTGATGATGTCGAAGACGGTTGGAAATATC
>NZ_JACJJC010000076.1 GCF_016899755.1 Sutterella massiliensis
TAGAGATAAGACACGTTGGCGGAGAAGTCGTCGTTAAAGTCGTAGGTCGCGGAAACGGTCGCTTTATGTTCCGGCACCGCTTGCAGGCCGCTGGATACAAAATCGGAGCCGCCTTCAACAAGTGCGCGTCCCTTGTCGTTGTATTCAGTTTCGCCATGAACCCAGGCGTAGGACTCTTCGAGCGAGAGTTTGCCGAATCTTTGCGAAAGAGCCACTTCCGCTCCGTAGCGCTTTGTCTTGTAAATATTCATTGTTCGCGTATCGCGGTAGAAGGAGAAGCTTCCCTCCCCCTGCATTTTGATGCGGTCCATTTGGTTGTCGGTTTCCGAGTACCAAAGCGTCAGACTGACCGTTGTAAATGCGAACTGATCTCTGAGGCCGATTTCAAAAAGGTCGAACGTTTCGTCATCGGCGTCCGTTTCCGTGTACACGCGGCTTGTGCCGTAGTAGCGCTCATCCGAAATCTGGATCCCGTCCGGTGTCGTGTATCCGCGTTCGTACCGTGCATAGATGCGCCCCGTATCGCGATAAAGCCATGCGGCCGAAAGTTCAAAGGCGCTGTTCCAGCGTTCGGAGGTTGATGCGCCTGCTATGTTTTGTCCTTTCTTGTCGAACGTCCAGTCGGTGCGTTCCCCGCGGGCGCCCTGCGTGAATTCAAAAGAACCGGTTCGATAGGTGTTGAGCAGATAGAGCGCCGTCAGCTCGCGGTCGTAGTTGAAGCTGTACGGTTCCGGCAGGTAGTTGAACGTCCCGTCGGGATTAAGCATCGGACTGCCGAGCTTTTTCCCGTCGTAATTGAGCGAGGCTTTTTGTTTCGAGTAGTCGAAGCCGATGAGCAGATTGGAATCGTCGCCGTATCCGAGGTCGAGCTTCATGCGAGTGCCGTAGCCGTCATGCTCCATGCGCTGATTTTCACCGGAGTCGATGTTGGTGTAGAAGCCGTCCGTGTAGAAAACGTCGCCCGAAAAATGTACGCGCTCTGAAAAGTCGTTGGAATAGGTGGCATTGACGGTCGTGAGATCGCGGTCTCCATTAAGGTACGTCGTTCTGGTCCGTCGCATCGGCGCCCCTGTTGCGGGATCCATGCCGATCGTTTCCGTGATGGTGGGAACGTAGTCTTTTCCGTATTTTTCTATGACATCGGGCGTCACGCTGCCGACATACTGCGAGTCTTCCGTGAGGTGACTGACACGAAGGAGTACGGTTTGCTTGTCTGTGGCATTAAAGCGCAACCCTGCCGAGTAATATTCGGAATCGCGATAAGTGTCGTTGAACCAAAGATCCCGATCCAGCTTAGACGCCGAAGCCGTGAAGGCAAAACGATCGTCGAAAAATTTACCGCCGACATTGGCGCTCAGTCGGGTGCCGTCCGAATTCCATTCGGCATTGGCCGTATTCTTCGGATCCTCCATTGCTCGGAGATCC
>NZ_JACJJC010000077.1 GCF_016899755.1 Sutterella massiliensis
GGGTCTGCACAGCCATGTCAAGGGCCTTCAAGATGAGCTCCGTTGTCATCTTCGTATCGAGCGCCCACCGGCTGCCCAGATCCATGAAGGTTGCCAAATACGAAGTTCCGTTCGGCGTTCGCAGGTATGTAATGTCCGAAACCCAGGCGCGATTGACAGGTCTGAAGTCGCGGTTGAGAAGGTTGGGATGCACCGTCATGTCGCGATTGCTGTCCGTTGTCTTGTAGGGGCGCTTGCTGTGTCGATATCCGATGAAGCCGTTGGTTCCTAGCAGGCGCTGAAAGCGGGTAACGCCGACCCGGATCCCCCGCTTGCGCAGGAGTTCATGGAACTGACGGTATCCGGGCGTGCAGCCGAGCAACCCGCGCAGCCGGCGGACGCTTGCAAGCACGGTCTCGTAGTTGAGCATTACTCGCTTGGGAACATGAAGTTTCTTTCGAGGTCGGTCACTCCGGCGGTGAAGCCATTCATAATACCCGCTGGTGCTGACGCCAAGGATGCGGCACCGTTCGGAGAGTGGCATGCCATAGAGCTCGCGATCCGCGAGAGTCTCACGAATGAAGGCGTACCTCACTTGAGGCCGGTCGTGCTGAGGTACGCCGCGAATTTTTTTAGCAGCGCGCACTCCTGACGGGAGCGGGCGAGTTCAGCGCGCAGGCGAGAGATTTCAGCCTGCTCGGGCGTGACCTCGCGGGCAGGATCATCAGTGGAGAGTTTGCCGTTGCGTGCATCGCGCAGCCAGGCGTAGAGGGTGTTGCGGTCAATGCCGAGTTCGTCAGCGACATCGCAGGCTCGACGTCCCTCATTCTGAACGAGGTGGACGGCATTGAGCTTCATTTCGTTGGTGTATTTGCGGCGAGGTACAGCCATGAGAAGGACTCCTAACAGGGGGGAAGGTATCGTGACCTATTTCGCCCTCGTTAACAAGTCCGGAAAAAGCACCCTCATCTCAAATCGCGAAGCCTGTAGCAACCTGCTGTCCGAGGTACGTTTTGCTACCGTACCTTCAATCCTCCCACTATCTGCATGAGGCGGCCCGGCCTCGGACTGACAGGCAATTTTCCGCGCTCTCGTCGGTTCTCCGGCGAGAGCCCGGCGCCGTACGGTTTTGAATTCTCCGGAACGCTTTGGGGCCGGCACCTCGCAGCTCTCGGGGAAGACCGCTCTGCCTCGTTCGGCAGTTGAGACTCGCGTCTCCCTTGCTTTTCCCCCTGCAGCCGTCACTTGCGAAATTCTTCGCTTAATGTAACAGTCCAGGACCCCCTCCCGTTCAGAAGCGTACTGAAGAGCACCGCCTTTGGACTTGAATTGACCGTTTCCGACAATTGCCTCAAAAGTCGCGGTGCGGGCGCCTGTCTCTTATACACATCT
>NZ_JACJJC010000078.1 GCF_016899755.1 Sutterella massiliensis
CGCGGTTGGGCATGTCACTGCATTTGCCATCGGTATTTTCGGCTACGTTGCGCTTGTTGCCGTATTGGATCGATTTTGGTCTGCAACAGTCATCGGAGCTCTGTTGATCATCCTTCTTTGGGCGGGCAATAAGCTCAAGGTAGCCATTCTCAAAGAGCCGCTCGTCTTTTCCGATGTGTTTCTCGCTGGGCACGCATTCAAGTATCCGAGACTTTATTTCGGTTATGCCCCGAAGTGGATTTGGCCAGTCTTGGTTGTCGCGGTGATCCTTCTCGTTGGGCTCGTGGCGCGCGAGAAGCCGATCGGCGTGTCGCTTCCCGTTCGGGGACTCGCTCTTTTTCTGCTCATGGGCGTTGTTTGGGCAGTGCACGAATGGTCGCGGCTACCGAGCAGGAGTCTTCGGTGTTTTCTTGAGAAGCATCCTCTGACTTTTCTCGCGAATCGGGATGCAGTTCGCTATACGCCGCTCGGTGCAGCATTTCTTCATATCGTGTGGCATTCGCGCTTTCGCATGGAAATTAGAAAGAGTTTTCTGTACGAAGCAGCGAATCCGTCGGCTGTTGAGCCGAATGCGGGGCGTCGTCACGTCATGCTCGTACAAGCGGAATCTTTTTGTTGTCTAGGCAAAAAGCTCAATAGGCCCTCGGTCATCCCCTTCATAGATTCGATAGCGAAGGTGGGAAGAGGGGGAAGTCTCTCGCTTGATTGGCGCGGGGCTTACACAATGCGCAGTGAATTTGCGGTTCTGACCGGGATGTCGCCTGAGGCAGTTGAGAGCTACGGATTTGACCCCTATCGACTTGCTGCGCTCATTCCGATGCAAAGCATGGCCCGGACGATGAAGAAGCGCGGTTATAGAACAATCGCTTGGCACCCCAATGACGGACGCTTCTTTGATCGCAATCTGGTAATGCCCAATCTCGGCTTTGACGAGTTTTGGGATTTGAAAAAACTCCGGGCAGTCTACGGAGAGAGACTCTCCTTGATGGGGCGTTACGCTGCCGATTCGGTGCTGCTGGCTCTTGCGGCCGAGTATCTGGCACAGTGCAGGGAACCGACTTTTCTCTTCGTCATAACGATGGAGGCCCACGGTCCTTGGCATGCCGACAATTTCTCCGGGGCGGATCGCATCTCTGAAGAAGAACGCTACGAAGCGCATCTTTGCAGTCTCGACCGAGGTGTTCGCAGTGTTGCGCACGCGATCAACTCTGGGAAGCTTGACGGGGTGATGTTCCTGTACGGAGATCACATTCCCGGTCTTCGGGCGCTTGATGATCCGGCATGTCTTGCAGATCCGACGGCTGCGAATACGGAGTGGATTCTTTTGGGAAGTGAACTGCCGAATACGGCGATGCCCGAAGTGCTCAGACCGGAAGAGGTGTCGGAATTTTTGCTCCGCATGTCTCG
>NZ_JACJJC010000079.1 GCF_016899755.1 Sutterella massiliensis
CCCGAATCCTGCAGGAGAAGATCGGACGATTCGACGGAGGCATCCTTGATGCCGAGGTCGATATTGAAGCCGTCCTTAAGATGGAGTTTTTTAACGGTGATATGCGCGCTCCCCGTACCCGTCGATCCTGGAGCACCGACGCCGTTTAAGGTGAGACGGCCGCTGTCGCCAAGCGTAAGGATCTTGGTTTCAAGACCAACTTCGCCCGTAACAAGCGCCTGCGCACCGTTCGTGAGCGTGAGATCCGTGAGAGCCGAGTCATAGATCTCGTCGAGCGTTGCGTTCTTGACGCCGCCCGTTTCGGAAAGATCGATCGTCCAGTTGTCGAGCGTCAGCGTGCCGTCAAAGCCCGAAAGCGAATTTTCGTTAAAGAGCAGTACGCGAGAGCCGGAACCGTCGCGCGCGAGCGTGAGGTCGCCCGAGCCCGTCACAGTGTTGTTCCACGTCCAATCGGCGGTTTCCTGCGATTCAAGCGTGAAATCGGCTTCGCCGGCAAGCGCAACGGTGCCCGTACCGATGTGGTCGTAGATGTTGCCGCCCGCACTCACCTTGCCGGACGCGTCAACCGCGAGACCGCCCGTGAGGTCGTTCTTGCCCGTGAGCGCCACGTCCGAACCGGCACCGATTCTGAGCGAACCGGCACCCGAAAGAGCATTGCTGAACGATCCGCCGGCACCGGCCAGAACGAGTTCTGCGTCTGCATTGGCAATCGTCACGAGATTGTCGGTGCCGAGCGATGCAACATCCGTGAGCGTGAGATCGCCATTGCCCGTCAGATCGACGTCAAGGTGGAAGCCCGCGTTGGCGCCGGAAACCTCGCCGCCCGACGTAATCGTGAGCTTGCCCGAAGCGCCCTTGTCGGAGACGAGCGCACCCGAAGCGTGGATTTCACCAATCGTCTGATTCGTGTCGCCGAAGGCAACCGACGTGCCCGTCTCGGTATTAAGTGCGCTGGTGTGGCCGAGCGCATCGTCTGCAGCAAGTATGAGCTCCGCGCCGCTCGAGACAGAAGTTTTTCCGTGATACGAATTGGTTTCCAAAAGCTGAACGCTTGCACCGCTGGTAATGGACAAGCCTCCGGCCGCATCTGCACCTTTGTCGGTGATGACGAGCCCGATATCACCGCCCTCGGAAACCGTAAAGGTGCGGTCCTTATTGATTCGAAGCGTCGTGAAGCTGAGGTTGAGATTCAGATCCCAGAGCCCGTCATCTTCACCCTGAACCGCACCGAAACCCTGCGCCGTGCCTTCGAGACGAGCAGTTTCGACGTTGTTTTGAATAACCGCCTGCTCAATCGCCGTGCCGGCGGACGCAGCACCGTCAAGCTCAAGCTTCAGCTTAGAAAGATCACCGCTGAAATCGTTTGAAGCGTCGCGGATCAGCGT
>NZ_JACJJC010000007.1 GCF_016899755.1 Sutterella massiliensis
CGGAATTGAAAGAGAAAGAATTAACTTTCGTCTTTCGGCTTTCCATCAAAGCGCGAACTCGTAAAATTTCGAGAACTCCCTAAGAAATTCGCCGCTCTACGACGTTCACGCTTATCGGTTCGTTGAATCGAATTTTTAAAGAGCTGCTGAACATTTCGTTCAGTGCAGAATTGAAATCTTACTGATTTCGTGTCTGTTTGTCAAGAGCAATTTCGAAGAATTTTTAATTTCGCCGCTTTCGCTCTTGTTTCGTCCGCTCCAGCGAGCGGCGAGGTTGCGCATTCTGCCTACCTGTTCGGAATCTGTCAAGGATAGTCCGTCAAAATACGCAAAAGTCACAAAACAAACTTACCATCTCTTATCTTCGATCGCCGCACAACCGCTCCTTGCGATTTGAAGAGCTCGCAGCTCGCCGCGCTTTCGCTATCCTATGCTGAACAAAAAGGTGAACCGCTCCTGAAGCCCGGACTGCTCGTTGGTCGGGCTTCGAGTTTTTTAGAAATGTACGCTAGCAACTATCTTCGTTTTCACTGCCTTGGCTGCGCCATGATGTCGCTGCCGAGCCTTGAGGAACTTTCTGTCGGCGCGGAACCTGTTCGACGCTACCAGTGCCCGGTCTCCATTCATACGACCGCCGTCAAAGACGCGGCCGAACCATTCACCCTTCACTTTGAGGACAACGCGTCGGAGATTCTTCACACCGGCCACACGATAGAAGTCCGCTTTACGCCCGGCGACACACTGCAGCGCGGCACCGACACCTACACGCTGCGCCAGCTCCACTTTCATACGCCTTCGGAAACGTTCATTGACGGCGAGCACTTTCCGATGGAAACGCACTTTGTCTATGAGAAGACGGTCGACGCCGAGGGGCCGATCGAGTCGACGCCCGAGCATCACGGACCGCTTCTCGTGCTCGGCGCTTTTGTAAAGGCAGGAAAGAGCAACCCTGCACTTCAAACGCTTCTCGCGAACGCACCGCTTGAAGACGAGCCGCCCAAAGAATTTCAGGGCTACGACCCTTCGCCGCTCCTGCCTCCGATGCTTCATCACTATGCCTTCCCCGGGAGTCTCACGACGCCGCCCTATACGGAACCCGTCGAGTGGATCGTGCTTGCCGATCCCGTAGAGGCTGCCGCAGAAGAGATCGAACAAATCAAAGACATCCTGGGCGACAACACCCGTCCGATTCAGCCGCTGAACGGCCGGCGCGTTGCCTTCGGCAAATGAGGCTTCACCATGGGTAGTCTCTGGATGCTCGCCGCCTCTTTCTTCTTCGCATTGATGGCGGCATTTACGAAGATTGGCGCAGACGCCTTCGGTACTTTTGAGCTCGTCTTCTATCGACAGATCTTTGCGGTTTTCGTTTTGGGTGCCATCGCCTTCGCCACCCCTGGTCAAACGCTCAAAACGCGTTACCCCTGGGGACACTTCAAGCGCAGCATTCTCGGCACAATGGCGCTTCTTGTCTGGTTCTGGGCGCTCGGACGTCTGCCGCTCGGCACCGCAATGACGCTCGACTACACGTCGCCGCTCTTTATGGCTGCGATCGTCATTGTTTTGGCGCTTCGCCACCGCGAACCGATCGAGTGGAAGCTTGTCGGGTGCGTGCTGCTCGGCTTTGTCGGCATATCGCTCGTTCTGCATCCGGATGTACGTTCGAGCGACTTTACCGCCGGGCTGATCGGTCTGTCCGCAGGCTTCTTTGCGGCGCTCGCTCAATTTCAAATCCGCCAAATCGTCGCTCTTAAGGAACCGACCTACCGCATCGTCTTCTATTTCTCCCTGATCGGCACGATTGCGGGCTTAGGCGGTCATCTTGCGTTCGAAGGACCGCTCACCCCCATCACAACGGACAACGTCGTCCCGCTCTTAGGCGTCGCCATTTGTGGGATGCTCGCGCAGCTCTCGCTCACGCGTGCCTGGGGCGGCGGCAACCTGCTGCTGACGAGTTCGCTGCAGTACTCTGCGATCGTCTTTGCCGCGGTGATCGGTCTTCTTTTCTTTGATGAGCCGATCGACTTCCTCTCTGGCACGGGCATCGCCGTCATCATTTTTGCCGGGTTTGCCGCGAGCCTTGAAACGAAGCGCAAGCAGCGTAAGGATGCCGACATCGCCCGAAAGCTTCAGGCTTACGTTGATCAAAGCACTGATACGGACAAATAGGCCGGTGAGTGCTCAACGCAATCTCGATTTGCCACAAAAAAACGCTCGCGCCGGGTGGAAACGGCTGCGAGCGTTTGATTTGTTTGGATTGACTTTTTAGCGGACTCGAACCCGGCGCGCCGCCTCCCGGAGGATTGAGAAGCGGCGCCGATAAGCACACCGAAAGTACCGAAAAGTGCCTCGTCGGCTGCTCGAGCAGGCTGCAATCGCGCAACGCGCCTTAGAAGCGCATCTTGCGCATCATCCCCGTCACAACGCCTTCAACGTGGAATTCGTCTTCGTCGGGTTCGATCGTCGGGTAGTTCTTCTCGGCGTTCTCGGCGAGAAGCTCCACCTGGCCGCTCGAAGTGAAGCGAACCCGCTTCACCGTAAAGGCGCCGTCCAGATAGGCAAGCACGATGTCGCCGTTCTTGGCCGTAATCGAGCGGTCGACCACGAGAATGTCGCCGTCGTTGATCCCCGCATCCTTCATCGAATCGCCCACGGCGACCACCACGTAGGTCTGATCGGGGTTGCGAACGAAGAACTGCGTGAGGTTCACGGGAGCGACATCGACGGAGCCCGTCGTGCGGCGCGTCTGCGGTGCTTCGGCACCCAGGTCGAGACGCTTGATGTTGGTGCCGAACCCGTCGGGACCGACTCGACGCAGACCGGCAGCGCTGATGGCGCTTTCGCTCATGCGGCGGGATTTCGGCGCATTCTTGGCAATCACTTCTTCGGAAGGCTCGCCCGTCGCCATCTCGAGCACACCGCGAATGAACGCGGAGCCGCCGCGCGCCATGCACGCTTCTGCTGTTTCTGAAAAGACACGCACGCGAATCATCGCCGAATACGGTTTGTCCTTAGGCGGACGACCTGCAGCACGCTTCACGGGGATCGGCTGCATTTTGGCTTCTTCGTGATACGCGGCATGCGCAAAGCCGTTTATCTTGCGCCCGCGGCGCGATTTGCGAGAGGTATCGTCGGTCGGGACCAGCGGTTCCGAGGGGGATTTCGGGAAATTGCTGAAGAGGTTCTCAGCAGCCAATCTTGCCGAGGACTTGGTATCGTTATTCGTCGCCATCGACATATCCTTTCAAAATTGATCTTGACCACTTTGATTTTAGGCTTCCGACAACGATCGCACCTCTAAAACACCTGGAGTTTTTGCATTTTCAGGCTATTTACACCCAAGACAATTCCCGATCAGTATTTGATCGGGCTTTTGGCATCTCTTTTTGACGCATTTTTGCTCGCCCTTGATTGGTTTCCGCGCCGTTTAGCCGACAAACAGCACTTTGTCGCACGCGACTGACGTTTCGTACGCGATCCGTCGTTGCGTTTTGCGCCCGTTAAAATGCCTCGAATCGGACATTCCGTCCGACATAACGGCCATGCGTCCTCGCAACAAGACGCTCTTGACAACCGAAACGAGCTTTCCGCTCGCCTCTGCGCGCTTTTTTGACCGATGTCCTTTGCCCGAATCGCCGTCCCCGCTCTCCTTGTCGCCGCACTCGGCGTCGCAGCCTGGCAGCTGCGCCAGACGCAGAACGATACGCCCGCCAATCAGGCCTGGGGAAACGTTGACGCTCGGCACGTATCGCTTGCTTTCGAAGGAAGCGGCCGCATTGCCGAACTCGGCCCCGAAGAAGGCGAGCGTGTTCGCAAGGGCGACATCCTCGGCCGGCTCGACACGGAGTCTTTGGAAATCGAAAAACGTCGCCTGACAGCAAACCTCGCCGCCCTGGAAGCGCAGGCCGCCATGGCCCGAGAAGGCTACCGCACCGAAGACATTGAAGTCGCCGAGCGCAACGCCGAATCGCTCAAGGCGCAGCTCGCGAGTGCCGAGCGCACTTACGCACGCCAGAAGCACCTTTTCGAATCGCAAGCAACGAGCCGTCAGGCTTTGGACGATGCCCGCTACGCGGCCGAATCCCTTAAGCGCCAGCTCCAGGCAGCCGAAGCGACGCGCTCGGCCTACCGCGCTGGGCTCCGCCCGCAGGAGGTCGACGCCGCCATCGCCCGGGTTGAGGCCGCGCGCGCAGCGCTCGATGCGCTCGACTATCGGCTCGAAAAGGCAGCCGTCATCCTTGCACCGATGGACGGCGTCGTGAGAACGCGTCTTGCCGAACCCGGAGACATGGCATCGCCTTCGCGAACCGTTTATCAACTCTCGATCGTTTCGCCCAAGTGGGTGCGCGCCTACGTAACGGAGCGCCAGCTCGGACTCGTTCGCGAGGGCGACCCGGCTGTCGTTCTCACCGACACGACGGACCCCGTGCCCGCCGTGATTGCCGCCGTCAGCGATACGGCGGAATTTACGCCGAAGACCGTTCAGACCGAAGACCTGCGCACCGTACTCGTCTACGAAGTGAAGCTCACGCTCGAAGACCCCGATAACCGCCTGCGCCTCGGTCAGCCCGTCACTGTTCGCTTTGGCGACGCCGCTCCCGCGAGCGCGAAGCCATGATAAGTTCCCCTGATTTTCGCAAGCCGCCCGTTCTCGTGCGCGGACTCGCGAAGCGCTTTCCCGGTCCCGACGGCAAGCTATTTGCCGCGCTCGAAGACATCAATTTCGAGATGAAGACGAGGGCGCTCGCAAGCCTCACGGGCCCGGACGGCGCTGGGAAAACGACGCTCCTGCGCCTCATCTGCGGAATCCTTTCACCCGACGAGGGTGAAGTGGAAGTCTTCGGCATGCGGCCGGACACGGAAAATCCCGAGTTTGTTTCGCTATTGGGCTTCATGCCGCAGCGCTTCGGACTTTACGAAGACCTGAGCGTCTACGAGAACGCGGAAATTTTCGGCGCGCTCGCCGGGATCGCCGGTCGGGCGCTCGAATCGCGCTTTTCGGAGCTGCTGACCCTCACGGGACTCGCGGGCTTTGAAAAGCGCCCCGCCGGAAAACTTTCGGGCGGCATGAAGCAAAAGCTCGGGCTCGCCTGCGCACTCCTCGCCGAGCCGAAGCTTCTCATCCTCGATGAGCCGACGGTAGGGGTCGACCCGCTCTCGCGCAGAGAACTCGCGAGAATCGTCGCCGAAATGCGCCGCCGCACCGGCATGAGCGCCCTCATTTCGACCGCGTATCTTGAAGAAGCGGAAGCGGCCGACGACGTCGTCCTCTTGGCCGATGGACGCGTGATCGCGCAGGACGCGCCCAAAGCCATTCGCGCACGTGCGGCGGGAAGGACCTTTCGCGCGACGGCGATCAACCCGGACGACGCGACCCGAACGGCACGTACGCTCATGCGGCGCGTAGCCGCCGTCGACCCCGCTTCACCCGTGCTCGACGCCGTGCCGCGCGGCGACGCAATCGAGGTCCTCTTCGTGCGAGCACCCGCAAGCACTGATGCGGCACGTGAGGCGCTTGAAGCGCTTCTTGCCGCACCGTCGATGAACGAGCGCATCGAGCCCCCGGCGCCGCAAGGAGATCGCGCCCCGACACTCGCAGTTGCCAAACGCGTCCCGCGGCTTGAGGACGCCTACGCGGCGCTCACTTTCACTTCGGGGCAGAATTTGACGAGCACCGAGCGCGCGACCGCAGCTTATGGAGAAGCCGCACTTCTCCATAGCGGCGGGAACGAAGACCCCGTCATTCGCGCCGACCACATCGCTAAACGCTTCGGCGGCTTCACAGCCGTCTCCGACACGAGCTTCACGGTCGCCAAAGGAGAAATCTTCGGACTTCTCGGACCGAACGGCGCCGGCAAAACCACGACCTTCCGCATGCTCTGCGGGCTACTGCCGCCCACGGAAGGCGACATTGCCGTTGCGGGTGCGGACCTCAGGCACGCCAAATCCGAAGCGCGTGCGCGCGTCGGCTATGTCGCGCAGAAGTTTTCCCTCTACGAACGCCTCACGACGCGGCAAAACCTTGTCTACTTCGGGGAGTGCTACGGCGTTTACGGCCGAAGGCTCGACGAAGCCGTCGATCGGCTCGCGCGTGAAGGGTCGCTCATGAAGCACCTCTCGCGGCGCACCGCAGAGCTGCCGCTCGGGGCCAAGCGCGAACTCGCCATGGCCTGCGCGCTCGTGCATTCGCCTTCAATTCTTTTTCTTGACGAAGCCACCTCGGGCGCGGACGTTGCCGCGCGCCGCACCTTCTGGCGGCGCATCGTCTCGCTCGCCGAAGCCGGCACGACTGTCGTCGTGACGACGCACTTCATGGAAGAGGCCGAGTACTGCGACCGCTTTCTCATTCAGGACGCGGGCAAGGTGCTCGTTCTCGGCGCACCGCGCGAGGTCCGCCGAGCGGTCGACGCCGATAGCATCGAAGAGGCGTTCGTTCGGATCGTCGAGCGAAACCGAGCGAACCGGCGCAGCCCGAAGGAGGCCGAAGCATGACTTCACGCCGCGCTTACGCCCTTGGAGACGCAATCGGCTTTTCGCCGAGGCGCTTCTTTGCGCTCCTAGTCAAGGAGTGGCGCCAGATGAAGCGCGACGCTTCGAGCTTCATCATCGCGGTGCTCCTCCCAGCTGCACTTATTCTGCTCTTCGGCTTCGGTCTCTCGATGGACCTGCAGCGCGTGCCGAGCGCGGTCGTGCTCGGCGAATCCACGCCGATGACGCGCGAAATCGCCGCGCGCTTTACGGGAAGCGCCTACTTTGACACGACAATCGTACCGACGCGCCAAGCGGCCGAAGACCTCATGCGCCGGCAGCTCGTTGATGTGATCGTGGAGCTGCCGCAGGGGCTCGCGCAGAAAACGGCGGCGGGCGCCGGCGAAATATCGCTCACAATTCACGGCGTCGATGCGTCAGCCGCGATGATCATCCGAACTTACGCATCGGCGGCGCTCGCCGATTTTCTCGCTCGGCGCGAAGCCCGCGAGGACGCACTCGCCGTTATCGGCGCCTCGAGCGAAGGGCTTGCTGCCGAGGCAGCCGCTTCGGCGGCAGGTGCGGCGCAAAGCGCGGCAGCTGCCGCAAACGATGCGGGCACCGGCAGTGACGACAATCGGTTCGCCATGCCCTTGCGGCCGCTCTCGCTCGGAACGGTCTCGAGCCAATCTTCTCGCTCGGGTGCAGCCGATTCTGACTCGGCCGAGGCCGCTCGGAGCGAGAACGAAACTCTCTTGGAAGACGAAGCGACTGCTGTGTCCGCTTCGAGTGCGGGCGCACTGCCCGGCACGATCGTGCTCGAGACGCGTGCTTGGTTCAACGAGGCGAACAAATCGGCCTGGTACCTCGTTCCCGGCCTCACCATCGTCGTCATGACGCTTACCTGCAGCTTCATGGGCAGCATCGTGATTGCGCGCGAGTGGGAGCGCGGCACAATGGAGTCGCTCTGCACGACGCGCGCAACACCCCTTGAAATCCTTTCGGCCAAGCTCTGCGTCAACTACGGCTTTTCGACGCTCGGACTTCTTCTCTGCCTCGCGCTCGCGCGCCTCGTTTTCGAGGTCCCCGTTCGAGGCGACTTAGGGTACCTGATCGCAACGCTTCTCATCTACAACCTCTGGGCCATGAGCTTCGGACTCTTTCTCTCGGCGGCCACAAAGCGCCAGTTCGTCGCAATTCAGATGGCGGTGATCGGAAGCTACCTCCCTGCGCTCATTCTTTCGGGGTACCTCTTCGACCTCAGAAGCGTGCCCGACTGGATCGCCTGGGTCGGCCACTTGATGCCGCCCACGTATGCGATCGAGTCGGTGAAGATTCTTTGTCTCTCGGGCGGATCGGACGACATTGTTCGATCGAATGCGGCGCTCCTAGCCGCGTGGAGCACGCTCTTTTTCGGACTTGCGCTCAATTTGACGCGCAAGCGCCTCGACTGACGCAGGCCGCAGGAACCTCAAGATGATGCTCTCGAAGATTCTTCAGCCGCTTCTCATCGTCTTCATTCGCCTGCGCGCGCTCATGCGCAAGGAGGCAACGACGCTCTTGCTCGACCCGGGCGTGCGCCGCATTCTCGTCGTGCCGATCCTCGCGCAGTCGGTGCTCTTCGGCTATGGAGCCACCTTCAACCTCGAACAGGTTCCCTATGTCATTCACGACGCCTCGCGCTCGCCCGAGAGCGAAGCGCTCGTGCGCCGCATTGAAGCCAACGGCATCTTCGAGCGCGCGGGGCTCGCAGCAAGCGAAGCGGCGCTGCGCCGAGCGATCGACCACGGCGATGCGCTCATCGGCATTTCGATTCCGACCGACTTTGCCGATCGTCTTGCGCGCGGCGAAAAGGCGCCCGTGATGGTCTCGGTCGACGCGAGAAACACCACGACCGCCAATGTCGCCACAGGCTACGTGAGCGCCATCGTCGCAGCCAGAAACGCCGAGCGCGCGGGCACGGAAGGCGTGCTTGTCATGAAGGAGCGCTACCGCTACAACGAAAACAACATCACCCGCTACAACATCATGACGGGCCTCATCCTCGGTCTCTCCATGATTCAGGTGATGCTCCTTGCCGGGCTTGCCGTCTCGCGCGAGCGCGAAGAGGGCTCTTTCGACATGATGCTGATGACGCCGCTTTCACCCGCGGAAATTTTTGTCGGCAAGGCCGTTCCGCCCATCGCGATCGGCGTGTTTCAGGGCTTTCTGATTTTCTCGGTCTGCCGCTGGTGGTTCGAAATTCCTTTTGCGGGAAACCTCGTCCTTCTTTTCGGGGTCGTCACGCTCTTTGCGGCGAGCATCGTGGGACTTGCGCTCTCGATTTCGGCGATGTGCCGTACGCTGCAGCAGTCGGTCGTCTTCAACTTCATCATTCTCCTGCCTTCCCTCATCCTCTCGGGACTCATGACGCCCGTTGCGGCGATGCCGCCGTGGCTGCAGACAGCTACGATTCTCAACCCCGTGCGCTACGGCATCGAGGCCGTTCGCATGATTTACTTTGAGAACGCGAGCGCTGCGGACATTGCGCCCTTCCTTTGGCCGATGCTTCTCATTTCCGCCGTCACGCTCCCGATGAGCGCGTGGCTCTTCCGTCACAAGGTTGCCTGATCGGCGCGGCTGAAGAGAGGCTACGAGAGCCGCAGGCAACAATCCGAAAGAATCCGTTCGGTGCGCGACAGATCGCTTCGGTATGATCCCGATAGAATCGAAAGGATCGTTGGGGCGGCCCCGCACCGGCGATCTCTTTCGACGCGCCCCTTTCTTTTGCGCCTCCACCTTCGCGCCACTCTGAGGACCACCAAGCATGACCACCAATGCCGCGCCCGCGCTTCGCTTCAACCGCCCGATCGGCTGCGGATTGGCTGCCGGCGCCCTCTTCGTGCTGCTGCTTTCGGGCTGCTCGGAGGACGCACGCGAAGCGGCTGCATCCGGAAATGCACGCGAGGCGCAGCCGCGCTCGGAAGTCGTCTACGCGAGCATGAAGGACATCCGTGACATCAATCCGCACCTATACATGGGCGAGATGTCTGCGCAGGCGATGGTGTTCGAGCCCTTGGTCGTCAATACGCCCGAAGGCGTCAAACCCGCGTTGGCCGAAAGCTGGACGCTTTCGCCCGACGGGCGCACGTACACGTTCTCACTTCGAAAGGGTGTTGCCTACACGGACGGCGAACCTTTTACGGCCGAGAGCGTCGTCAAGAATTTCGAAGCGATTGTCGCCAACCGCACGCGCCACGCATGGCTCGACATGGTGAACGAGATCGACACGTTCGAAGCGCTCGACGAGCACACGTTCCGACTGACCCTGAAGCATGCGTACTTCCCGGCCTTGGTTGAACTCGCCCTAAGCCGTCCTTTCCGCTTCATTTCGCCCAAGTGCTTCAAGGACGGCGCGACCAAAGGGGGCGTCTCCTGCTACGCGGGCACCGGCCCCTGGCGCCTCACCGAACACGTGCGCGACGAACACGCGCTCTTTGAGCGCAACGCCGACTACTGGGGCAAAAAGCCCGTGCTCGAGCGCGTGCGCTGGGTTGTCATGCCCGACGCGCAGACGATGCTGATGGCGCTCGAAAAGGGCGAAGTCGATTTGATCTTCGGCGCCGACGGCGATCAGCTCACGAGCGAAGCGCTCTCCATGATCAGAGAAAAGGGCGCGGAAAAAGGACTTGCCGCCGAGCTGAGCGAGCCGATCGCAAGCCGCACCGTTCTTCTCAATTCGAATCGAGCGCCGACGAGCGACAAAAACGTGCGTGAAGCGCTGCAGCTCGCCTTCGACCGCCAGGCCGTCGTTTCGGGTGTTTTGAACGGTATCGAGTCGCCCGCAGAAACGCTCTTTGCCAAGAACGTCCCGGGCTGCGACGTCGAGCTCGCCGTGCGCCCCTTCGACCGTGCGGCGGCCGAGAAGCGTCTTGACGCCGCCGGCTGGACGCGCGGCGCAGACGGACTTCGCGTGAAGGACGGTCAAACGCTCAAGCTGCGCTTCGTCTTCAACGCGAAGAACACCCAGGAAAAGAGCATTGCCGAGACGATTCAGGCCAATTACGCCGAACTCGGCGTCGCGGTTGAGCTCCAAGGCGAAGAAAAGCAGACGTACCTCGACCGCGTGCGCGCAGGCGACTTTGAACTCGCCTATTCGCTCTCCTGGGGCGCCCCCTACGATCCGCAGAGCTTCCTCTCCTCGTGGCGCGAACCCGCACACGGCGACTACCAGGCACAGCTCGGCATTGAAGGGAAGGCCGAAATCGACGCCGCGATCGGGCGCTACCTCATTGAAAACGATGAAGCCAAGCGCAACGCCATTCTGAGGGAACTACTCGTTCGCATTCACGACTCGGCCGTCTATCTGCCGATCAGCTACTCGCGCACGAAGGCCGTGCATTCGATGAAGCTCGAGAACGTGGGCTTTGCCGTGACGCAGTACGAAATTCCGTTTGAAAAGATGCGCTTTGCCGCTCCCAAACGCGCAAACGAATAATGCTCGGCTTCCTTTTGAAACGGCTCGTCATCTTCGCGCTCACGCTGCTCGGCGTGTCGCTCGTCGTTTTTTCGCTCGCCGCAATCTCGCCCTCGGACCCCGCAGAGGTCGCCATTCGCCTCAATGCCATGGTGCCGACGCCGGAACTCGTTGCCGAGATGCGCAGCGAACTCGGTCTTGACCGACCGTTTTTCGTGCGCTATGCCGACTGGCTCACCGGCATCCTCCGGGGCGACTTCGGGAAAAGCTTCGTAACGGGGCTCCCCGTTGCTGAAGAAATCGCGCGCGTCTTTTGGCCCACCGTTCGCCTCGCGCTCGCCGCACTCTTCATCACGTTGGCGACGGCCGTCCCTGCCGGCATTCTTTGCGCGAAGTACGAGGGGCGCCTCCCCGACCGGCTGATGCGCGGCGCGATTTTTCTCTCCTCCTCGATGCCCGCATTCTGGGCGGGACTGCTTTTCATCTGGCTCTTTTCGCTCGAGCTCGGCTGGGTGCCGACAAGCGGCATGCGCGAGCCTTCGGCGATTGTGCTCCCTGCGCTCACGCTTTCGCTTGCCTATAGCGGCACATACGTTCGTCTGATTCGAAGCGCCATGGTTCGCACGGCCGACGAAGACTGGGTGGTCTTTGCGCGCTCGCGCGGCCTCTCCGAAGGGCGGATCACGCTGCGCATTCTTGTGAACTCGCTCGCTTCGAGCATCACTGCGCTCGGCATTTCGATTCCGAAGCTCATGGCGGGCGCCTTTGTCGTTGAGAACATCTTTGCGCGGCCCGGTCTCGGGCGCCTTTGCGTCACGGCGATTTTTAACCGAGACCTCCCCGTCGTCGAAGCCTACGTGCTCGTCATGGCGGCGCTTTTTGCGGGATTCGGCCTCTTGGCCGATGTTGCCGAAGCGATGCTCGATCCGTCTCGCCGCACCGCGGCTTTCCCGGCCAAAGAGAGGGAGGGCGCGGCATGAGGCGTCCTCTTAAATACGAAGCCCCCGCGGCTTGCAGTGCGCAGCCTTGCCGCGACAAGCGCGGACTCGGCCCCACGCTCTGGTCGCGCTTTGTCGAAGACCGAGCGGCGCTCGCCGCCTTCGTCTTCATACTCTTCGTGCTCGCGCTCGGCGTGCTCGCGCCGATTCTGCCGATGCCTTCGCCCAACAAGATCGCGCTGGCCGAGAAGTTCGCCGCCCCCGGCCTCGAACATCTTTTGGGCACCGATCACCTGGGTCGCGACGTGCTCTCGCGCCTCGTTTGGGGCATCCGCACGACGGTCTTTTCAGCGGTCGCCGCGATGTGCGCGACGGCTGCCGTCGGCGCCCTGTGGTCGGGGATTGCCGCAAGCGGCTCGGCCGCGCTCGACCGCTTCATGATGCGTGTGGCGCGCGCGTGGATGGCGCTGCCGAGCGAAGTAATGATCCTCGCCGTCGTCGGGATGCTCGGGCCGGGGCTGGAAAACGTTGTTTTTGCTTGCGTTGCAGCCAAGTGGCCCTGGCACGCCCGCATGATCCGCTCGGCGCTCGCGCGCCTCTCGCAAGCGGGCTACATCGTCTTTGCGAAGCTCTCGGGCGCGAGCGGCACGCGCATTCTCCTCTCGCACCTCGCACCGAACGTGCTCGGCGACTTCTTCGTCTTTGCGACGATCGACACGGCCGCGGTCATCCTGACGGTGGCAACGCTCTCGTTCTTGGGGCTCGGCGTTGAGGCGCCCGCAGCCGAATGGGGCATGATGCTCGCCGAAGCCAAAAACGTCATGACGATCCACCCGGGCCTCATGCTTGCGCCGGGGCTTGCGATTCTCGCCGTGAGCGCCGCCTTCGGCTTTGCGGGCGACGGCCTCGAGTCGGCGCTGCGCCCGAAGGAGCCCGGCCGAATCGTGCCCGACAACCACACGGCCGAAACGCCGCAGCCGGAGCGCGAAGCATGAATGACACGACGAAAACGCTGCTTCGCATCGAAGGGCTTCGAATCGAAAACCGCCGCACGGGTGAAGCGTTCGTGCGCTCGGTGAACCTCGAACTCCGTGCGGGCGAAAAGCTCGCCGTGATCGGCGAGTCGGGCGCCGGGAAGTCGATCACGATGCGTGCGGCTGCGGGGCTTTTGCCCAAATGTCTGCGCGCAACGGGCAGCATCGAACTTTTCGGGCGCGACATTCTTCGGGACCCTCGAGGCGCACAAGGACTCCTCGGTACGGGACTCTGCTACCTCACGCAGCAGGGCGCAAGCGCCTTCGATCCGCTTCTGGCGGTCGGGCGGCAGCTCCTCGATGCCGCGCGTAAGGCCGCGCCCGAGAAAACGAAAGCCGAACACGCGGCCGAGATCCGCCGCGTGCTCGGAGCGCTGCGCTTTGCGCCCGAATCGATCGAGACCGTGCTCGCTGCGCGGCCAGCCGAGCTTTCGGGCGGCATGCTGCAGCGCGCCATGGTTGCCGCAGCCATGCTCCTAAAGCCCCAAATCGTTGTTGCCGACGAACCGACAAGCGCGCTCGACGCAAGCTCGACACGCGAAGTCGTGCGGCTTCTTCAGGCGCTCGTCGATGCTACGGGTGCAGCGCTTGTCGTCGTCACGCACGACCTCGCCGTTGCGCAGGCGCTCGCGAGGCGCGTCGTTGTGATGCGCCGCGGCGAAATCGTCGAGACGGGTACGCGCTCGGTGCTCGACAGCCCGGGGCATCCCTTCACGCAGCGCCTTGTTGCGGCACGAAGAAGCATGACGCGCGCGCTTCTTCGGGTGCTCACCCCCGAAAGTGCGTCCGACGCCGCTCAAGCAAACGCTGCGAACACGACGGCGGGCGAGGATGTACTTTTGAGCGTGCGCGGACTCTCAAAAGCCTACCCATGCTCGAATGCCTCGGCTCGGCGAAGCACGTCATGTCCGAACGAATCGAGCGAACTGGCACTCGAAGCCCGAACGCAGACTGCCGGCTTTTTGGCGTCGCTTCGATCGCGCCTTTTCGGTTCTGTGCGAACCGAACGCGCGAGCCTGCCGGTTCTTCGCTGCATCGACCTCGACATCCGGCGCGGCGAAGCCGTCGCGCTCGTCGGCGCTTCGGGCGCGGGCAAAACGACGCTTGCGCGGCTTATCCTCGGACTTGAGGCCGCGGACGCGGGCGAGATTCGATACGCCCGCGACATGCGCTTGCCCGGACGCATCTCGGCCGTCTTTCAGAATACGACCGACGCCCTTGACCCGCGCTGGCGCGCCGAAACCTGCGTTCTTGAAGCACTTCGCCTCTCGGGCGCTGCGCTCGAGGAGCCGCACGCCAAAGCCTCTTCGCTCCTCGCAGCCATGGGCCTAAAACCCGAAGCGCTCGGGCGGCGCCCGCACGAACTCTCCGGGGGCGAACTGCAGCGCGTCGCCTTTGCGCGCGCCATTGCCGCCGAACCTGCCTTCATCGTCTTTGACGAAGCAATGAGTTCGCTCGACGCATCGGTGCGCGCCGATTTGATCGAACTCCTCATCGAAATGCGCCGCCGACCCGGCGCGCCCGCCATGCTCTTTATCACGCACGACCTCGCTGCGGCTGCAGCGCTTGCCGACCGCGTGCTCTTTTTGGACGGCGGGCGCATCGTCGAAGCGCTCCCCGTCGGTGCGCTCTCGCGTGCCGCCTCGCCCGCAGCGAAGGCGCTTCTCGCGGACGCGCAAGAAGTTGCGGGCTTCTGAAGCGGCGCGTCTTCACGCGGCACTCAGCCTTTCACGCAAAGAAGCTGCTTATAGGCATGTACGACACGCGTGAGATCGCTCTGGTTCGCCATCACGACATCGATCGACTTGTACGCCGAAGGAATTTCGTCGAGCACGCCCGCATCCTTGCGGCAGACGATGCCTTCAGTCTCGCGCTTGAGATCCTCGACGCTGAAGCGCGCCGCCGCGTCCTTGCGTCCGTATCGGCGGCCCGCGCCGTGCGCGGACGACATGAAGGCGTCCGCATTGCCGAGTCCGACGACAAGGTAGCTGCGCGCGCCCATGCTCCCGGGCACGATGCCGAATTCGCCCGTACCCGCTCGGATAGCCCCCTTGCGCGTCACCCAAACGTCTTCGCCGAAGTGGCGCTCGAGCGCAACGAAGTTGTGGTGGCAATTGACTGCTTCGCCCACGGGTTCGAACCCGGGGAAGACGTCGTCGAGCGCTGCGAGCACATCCGCCGTCATCACGCGGCGATTTGCCGCCGCATAGTCCGACGCCCAGGCGGTCGCCTCGAGATAGTCCTCAAAAAGCTTTTCGCCCTTTTCGAAGTACGCAAGCGCCGAGTCGGCGAGCACGATGCCGCGCTCGCGCATGCGCTTCTTCGCCAAGCGAATGAAGTGTGCGGCCATGACGTTGCCCGCACCGCGCGAACCCGAGTGCAGGAGCACCCAGAGCGCGCCGGTTTCGTCCGCAACGAGCTCGATAAAGTGGTTGCCGCCGCCGAGCGTACCGAGCTGGCGACGCCAATTCATGTTGCGCATAGGCTTCAGAATATCGGGGTACTTCGCTTCGATCGCGGCGATGCGGTCTTCGAAAGGCTCGCAGGCGGTCGCGACAACATGTTCGGTCATGCGCTGGCGCATGCCGACGGGAATGCGCTCGAGGATCTTTTCGAAAAGCGCTTCGAGGTCCGCGCGCGAAGCGCGATCGGCCGTGAGGTTGGTTTTCTGCAGACACATCCCGCAGCCGATATCAACGCCGACGGCGGCAGGAATGACCGCATCCTTCGTCGCGATGACGGAACCAATCGTTGCGCCCATGCCGACGTGCACGTCGGGCATGGCGGCGACATGGTGGAAAACAAAAGGAAGCGACGCGATGTTGAGCAGCTGCGACTCGGCAGCCGCATCGACCTCATCGGTCCAGATATGTACGGGTACGCGCGACCCGCTGAAAGTTTTAAAAACAGGCATTTTCGTCTTCTATAAGAAAAAAGTCTGCAACGCGAATCTGCCTGAGAGCGGAGAATAACGGGCTCGCAGCAACCCGTCGAGACACGATCGATTCGCCGATTCGGCCTTTTTTTCGGTTCCTCGCATCCGCGCGATTCTTTCGCGACGTTTACAACCATTCGTGCGGCGAAAGTCCCCGCCGAGCATTTAGAATGCGGCCCAACCCGTCGGGCGCTGCGGCGGGCGCCGCTTTGGCGCCGTCGTGCGCCGCATGGCACACCCGACACGAAACCGACTTTTCAAGGACTTGTCTCATGACCCGCAAAGTACTTCTCATGATTCTCGACGGCTGGGGCTGCGGCCGAAGCGAAGCGGCCGACGCCATCCGTGCCGGGCACCCCGCCTACATCGAAGCCATGACGAACGCCTATCCGCATGCAGAGCTGCGCACGGACGGCGAAAACGTCGGCCTGCCCGAAGGCCAGATGGGCAATTCCGAAGTCGGTCACCTCAATATCGGTGCCGGCCGCGTCGTCTACCAGGACCTCGTTCGCATCAACCGCGCCTGCCGCGACCGCACGCTGATCGAGAACCCGGAAGTGGGCGCACTCTTTTCGCACGCCAAGGGCGAAGGTCGTGCGCTGCACCTCATGGGGCTTTTCTCCGACGGCGGCGTGCACTCGAGCCTCGAGCACCTTTTTGCGCTTCTGAAGCTCGCCAAGGCCGAAGGCCTCGATCGTGTTTACGTTCATGCCTTCATGGACGGACGCGACACGGACCCGAAGAGCGGCATCGGCTTTGTGCGCGCCTTGGGCGACCTTCTCGCCTCGGGGGAAGCCGCGGGCGAACTCGCGAGCATGATTGGGCGCTACTACGCCATGGACCGCGACAAGCGCTGGGAGCGCATCCGCGAAGCCTACGACCTCCTCGTCGAAGGGCGCGGCGAAGCGACAACCGATTTCGCGAAGTCGCTTGAAGCCTCCTATGAGGCGGGGGTCACCGACGAATTCGTCAAGCCCGTCGTGCGCGTCGATGAAGCGGGCCGCCCTGTCGGGCGCATCCGCCCCGACGATGCGGTGCTCTTTATCAACTTCCGCAACGACCGCGCACGCGAACTCACGACCGTGCTGACGCAGCGCGAAGTCGAGGGGATGAAGCCGCTGCCGCTTTACTTCGCAACGATGACGCCGTACGACGCCACGTTCGAAGGGCTCCACATCCTCTTTGACAAGGAAAACGTCGCCAACACGATCGGCGAGTGGGTTGCCGCCAAGGGCTTGAAGCAGCTTCGCATTGCCGAAACGGAAAAGTACGCGCACGTGACCTTCTTCTTGAACGGCGGCCGCGAGGCGCCCTTTGAAGGCGAAGAGCGTATTCTCGTTGCCTCCCCGAAGGTCGCGACCTACGACCTCAAGCCCGAAATGAGCGCGCCCGAAGTGGCCGAGAAGCTCGCTGCGGCGCTTGCCGAGGAAAAGTACGATTTCGTCTGCCTCAACTTTGCCAACGGCGACATGGTCGGGCACACCGGCAAGTGGGATGCGATCCTTGAAGCCGTCGCCGCCGTCGACCGTGCGGTAGAAAAAGTTGTTGAGGCCGCCAAGGCCGCGGACTACGAAGTCGTGCAGATTGCTGACCACGGCAACGCCGACAATGCGGTGAACCCCGACGGTTCGCCCAATACCGCCCATTCGCTCAACCCGGTGCCGATCGTGGTCGTCTCCGATCGCGTGAAGGCCGTGCGACCGGGCGTGCTCGCCGACGTTGCGCCGACCGTCCTCGAGCTCATGGGGGTTGATCAACCCGCAGAAATGACGGGGCACTCGCTGATCGAGTGGAAGTAAGGCTCGCCACGGTCCAATCCGCCGACAGAACAAAGAAGCCGGCGCTGCTTTTTCGGGCAGCGCCGGCTTTTCGTTCTCGGCTTCTCTTCTTTGCGCTCGACAGCCGCCCGCTTGACGGGCGGCAACACTCACGCGATCGATTCGCGAAGCGCCTGCCGCGCTTCTTCGTCGAGCCGCGCCATCGCATCATCGTTGCCGCAGAGCGCGCGGCGAACGGCTGCAGACGCGTCGCGCGCGAGCTTCCCGATCACGCATTCGTCAAGCCCCGAGAGCCCCGCGAGCGCTTCGCGAACCGCACTTTCCTTCGACTCGGCCAAGTCGTTCGCCGAATCGGGCATGGCGGCAAGAATCGCGCGCAGCGCACCGGGGAGTTCCGCCGCGTCTACGTCGATTGCAAAAGCGCCAAAGCTCGTTTTGACGCGCTTACGCTCGGGCGCGCGCTGCGAGGCGTTCTCCATACCGCGCGGCTTGTGTTCGGCCCGCTGCATGGCGGCGCGCCGTTCGACCCCCGCCGTGAACGTGACATCGTCGGCGTCATAGGCGGCCGCCTCGAAAGCAAACCCACCGGTTGAATCGAATTCAATGGCCCCGCTCGCCGCAAGAGGCGCACGCGTGGCGTTGGCTTCCCCGGCGAAATCTTCGTCGGTCCAAGCTCGAATTTCGAAGCTCTTTTCAGTCATTGCTTTGTCTCTTCTTTTTGTGTTTTCGACTGCGCTTAACTTTTTCGCGCTTTGGCTGCGCTTCTTTTTTCGTACGGGCGCCCTGAACGCAAGCGGCGTTTCTTCACTCGGAAACGTCGCGCGGGCGCACGCAATCGAAATTCGAAAAGGGCTTCGGCACGCACCGAAGACGCCGCTTCGATTTTCGACGCCCCAATATTACGCGGCGGGTGCGTCAGCCGAAGACGCACACAGACCGACCTATCGGTTGGGATTGTATCCTGTAGCGAGAAGGCAACACTTTTTGACAACAACCGGCCGTTTACCGAGTAGTTAGAGGCGCGAAGGCAGCGCTTCTGCAAACGCTGCCTTCGTTTTTTTTTTCGCTTTTATCGGTACGGGTGCCGACTTCGGGCACGCACCGAGGAAGCTTAGCGGTTTCTGCCGAGCATGACGTCGATAATCACCTTGTCGGTGTCGACCATGCCGCGGCTCGCGATGCGGCCGACGGCGCGAACGGTTTCGTCGGCGCTCGGCTGCACGATGCCTTCGCCCGCTTCAAAGCGGCGACCGTTGCGCACCATGTCGATCGCCAGCAGCGCCCCTTCGATCGACATGGCGATCTTCGACGCGCACGAAGACTTCGCGCCGTCGCAAATCATCCCCGACGTAATGGCGAGCGCGTTGGAGACGACCGACTCGATTTCCGCGTCCTTCATCCCCGAGAGCATCGCGATGCCAGCGCCGCTTCCCGCGCCTGCACTCACTGCGCCGCAATAGGCGGACAGCTTGCCGATGCCCTGCTTCAAGAGAATCGTGACAAGGTCCGAAAGGAGCAGCGCGCGCAGCATCGCTTCGCGCCCGGCCTTCAGGTGTTCTGCAAAGACGACGACGGGAAGGCTTGCCGTAATGCCCTGATTGCCCGAACCAGAAACGATCACGACAGGGAGTTCGCACCCGTTCATGCGGGCGTCGGACGCAGCTGCCGCCATGGCGCGCGCCACCGTTTCCGGGTCTTCGGGATTGCGCGCGAGGAGGATGCGGCCGATCGTCGCGCCCCACTTGCCGCGCAGTCCCTCTTCGGCGATGGCGCGGTTGCAGTCGATCTGACGCATCAGAAGCGGCTCGACGCGCTCGAGCGGCATTGTCTTGGCCGCGGCAATGAGCGCCGGAAGCGACCAGGCGGCTTCGGCGGGCGGCTCGATTTCAGGCGTATCGTTGTGTTCGTACACCGTTTCACCGTTTTCGACGATGCGCGTGACATTCGTGTGCGAAGCGCGAATCGTGACGGAAACGGTCTTGCCGTCCTTCTTCCCGGTGACGCGGATGTAGAAAACGTCGGGCTCCTTCGTCGGCACCACATCGACCTTGCGCGTCTTCACCAGTTCGCCGATCTTCTCGCGAATCTCGGGCGTGATGCGCGCGAGCACCTCGAGCTTGGCGTCGGGGGCGTTGGCGGCAAAACCCGCGATCACCGCGGCTTCAATGCCCGTGAGCCCGCCCGTATTGGGAACGACCACGCTCTTGACGTTCTTGACGATATTGGCGGACACCTCCGCAATCATCTCGTCGGGGAAGCCCCCGAGACGCGAAGCCGCGATCGAGGCCGCGTAGCTCAAAGCGATCGGCTCGGTGCAACCCATGGCGGGCAACAATTCCGCCCGAAGCGCAGCTTCGTACTGTGCGATTTCGGCTTCCGTGGGGGCGGCGCCCGTCTGCATACTCGTCATGGTCCATCCTCTTCTAATCGATGCATGCGGCGGCGCTTCTCCCCTTCGAGGTACGACTGCCGCATATGTTTTTTCGGTCAGAGGCGATTGTAGGGCCGCGCGGTCGCGATACCAACTGCAATTTGCGCAAATTTGCAACTTGCCGATCGGCGCGCGTCAAGTCGCAGCGACCTGCCCCGAGTGCGTTTACCTTCCTACGGGTGCTTGAGGTGCTTTTTCAGAGGCACCGCCGCCATCGGGCGGCGCTTCAAGGGTGGCGGGCGCAGTCGACTTTTCAATGCTCGCGAGGTCTTCCACGCTCTCCGTAGGCGCAAAGAAAGCGAGCGCCGCAAGCCCCACGAAGATCGCGCAGGAGAAAACGCGCATGGTCTTCAGAGACACACGCTTCATGATCCATTCGCCGACGAAGACGGCGGGCACGTCCGCTATGAGCATCCCCAAGGTTGTGCCGACCACAACGGAGAAAGCCGCCTGATAGTGCGCTGCAAGCGCCACGGTCGCAAGCTGCGTCTTGTCGCCCATTTCCGCCAAGAAAAAGAGAACGAGCGTCGTGCCGAAAGCGCCGAAGCGGCCCTCGGTCTTGACATCATCGTCGGCTTTGTCGGGCACGAGCATCCACGCCGCCATGGCAAGAAACGAGATCGTAAGCGCCCACTTCAAATAAACAGGATTGATCCACGAAGCGAGTGCGGCGCCGAAGATGCCCGCAAGCGCGTGGTTGAAAATCGTCGCGGCGAGAATGCCGAGAATGATCGGCACGGGCGCGCGAAAGCGTGCGGCGAGAATGAGCGCAAGAAGCTGCGTCTTGTCGCCGATTTCGGAAGCGGCGACAACGAGGGTCGAGAGGCCGGCGGCTTCGAGAAACATGATGGGAAAAGCGGGCAGCGGCACGAGCGACAGGATTCGGAAGACGACAACGGTCCGCAGACTTCGCCTGTCAAGGCCGCCGCCCATCTCCTGATTTCGGTGGGCATGCACGAAGTTCGCCGGAGCCGCTGGTCTTGCCGGCGATTCGAGCGCAGGGCTCGAATCGTCCGCCGCCATGAAGCGTGTACTGCGCTCTTTTGCGGGATCGACAAAAGACGCGCTTCAAGTATGTTGACGACGGGTCGGACGAAGGCGTCGGTCAAAAGGACCGGTTTCGTCGTTCGGCTACTCCCCAGAGAAGCGAAGCGCGATTATAGCGGGATTTTTCGTCCGTTTTTGCTCGGGCTTTATCGTGCACCCGAGCCCTCTCACTCGCAAGCGATCAATCGTATTCGCCCGACTGCGCGCCGTAGAGGAGATCCTCGACGTGCTCGGGGCGCTTGTAGAGAACGCCGTCGCCGTCGCCATGCCGCATCCAGTCGTGCGCAGTCTGCAGCATCGAAGCGCGGAAGCGGACGAATTCGCCGTTTCGTTCATAACCGTGCGTGTGCGCGAGCTCGGCGACGATTTTGTCGAGGGTCACCGACGACGAGCAAATCACCTGCTCGATGTGCCAGCGTCTGCCCGGCGCAGGCATCGTCACGAAGTCGCCCTCGCCCGGGATGTTTTCAATCTTCCCGAAATAGACGGCCCAGGAAAGAAAGAGCGCCTGGAAGCGAACGATCGCGGGCATGAGCGCAAGGAGCGCAAAGCCCATGCGGTCGCTCAGATTATTGAGCTCAAACTGCGCGAAAAGCTTGCGAAGAATCTCCTTGGGTGCGTCCGAGATCACTTCGTCGAACTGATTGTGACTGATGCTCGAGAGTGTCGCGTGCGTGAGCGTCATGTACCGACCGATGGCCGGACGATGAGTCGTCCAGTTGAGGTTGCCGCAAGCGAGACGATTGGGCGGACTCAACGCCATGGCGCCCGCTCCGGGCTGTCCGTCAAAGGTCGACGCAATCCGAGCGGTGAGACCGTCGCGCACAAGCACGAAATGCGTCACCTGCGTCGTCGGGAAAAAATAACGCTCCGGCACCAATGGAAGCTCCTCTCCGTACGTATCAAAGAACGCACGCAGAGCCGGATGCAGAGGATGAGTCACCCAAGGGTGTGTGGGCAGCCTCGGACCGCGCTCGGTCGACCACTCGCCGCAGAAGCGCTCGGTTCGGAGCGCCTCGAACCACTCCTTGGAAAATCGTTTTGCTGTCGCCATGACCGATAGTATGCAAGGCGCCTACGCATCCTGTGAAGTAAGCAATTCCCGTATACATCCTTCGAAAGCGGTAGACATTTCGGCGGCCCTGATGAAAGTGAAAACGGGCTTCGGACGTGGTCGTCGAACCACGGAAAGTGAATTGGACATTACCCGTATCTTTCGGCAAAAAGTTCGCATTTTCGGCAACTGATGCCTTCTGCCATTTTCTTGTCGTATAGGGTAAGCCTCAGTTTCGTTCACCCAACTAGTTGGGTTTCACAGGTCGTTCGGTCTTCCTAAACTTTAGCTTGTCGCGGACAGAGGCCGCCAGGAGCGTTATCGCTCAAGCCGAGCCGACCGCTTTTGAAGGAGCGAGCCCGCCGCCGACATTCACCAAATAGGAGAGAAGAAACATGACCACTTCGATTTCTCGTCGCAAGCTCTTCGGTACCGCTGGCGCCCTCAGCCTCGGCATCGCCGGCGCGGCCGCCCCGATTCTTGCGCACGCGAGCACCAATGTTCCCGAAAAGTGGGACGAAACGACCGGCCTTCTGATCATCGGCACGGGCTTTGCCGGTCTGGGCGCTGCGCTTGAAGCGCACTACCTCGGCATGAAGAACGAGGAAATCATGGTGGTTGACAAGATGCCGACCGCCGGCGGCAACTCGATCATCAACGGCGGCGCCGTTGCTGCTGCGGGTACCGACATGCAGGAAAAGGAAGGCATCAAGGACAGCCCCGACCTCCTCTACGCAGACATCCTGAAGGCCGGCGGCGGCCTCGCCCATCCGTCGCTTGCTCGCCGCATTGCCGACGAATCCGTTGAAAACTTCTACTGGCTGCGCGACAAGATCGGCGTCAAGTTCAAGGCCGTTACGTTCCACGGCGGTCACTCCGTGAAGCGTTCGCACGCCGTCACGAACAACTCGGGCTCGGGCTTCATCAACCCGATGCTCGCCAAGCTCAAGGAATTCGGCATCACGCCGCGTCTTCGCACGATCGTTGACGAAATCATCGTCAACGACAAGAAGTGCGTCCTTGGCGTCAAGGCCCGCATCAACTATCGCTTCGGCCGTGAAAACTCCGGCAAGGTCGTCTACATCCGCGCCACGAAGGGCGTTCTCCTCGCTTCGGGCGGCTTCTCGAACAACGTGAAGATGCGTATGTCGCACGACCCGCGTCTGAACGAAAAGTTCACGTCGACGAACCATCCGGGCGCTACGGGCGAAATGATTCAGGAAGCCCAGGAAATCGGCGCCAACACGATTCAGATGGACTGGATCCAGCTCGGTCCGTGGACCTCGCCCGACGAACAGGGCTTCGGCGTTGCGCCGCTCTTCGTCGAATCCGCCGTCGGCTACGGCCCGATGATCGACCCGGCCACGGGCAAGCGCTTCATTCAGGAAACGGGCAACCGCAAGGTCCGCGCCGACGCCATCGTCGCGATTGGTCATCCGTGCCTCATCTACACGTCCGAAGAAAACGCCAAGAAGGTGATCATCGGCAAGAACATGACGCCGGAACTCTTTGACCGCGCCGTGAAGAACGGCGTCATCAAGAAGTACGCCACGCTCGAAGACATGGCTGCCGACCTCAAGATCCCGCTCGACGAACTCAAGAAGACCAACGAAACCTTCAACAGCTACATCAAGGCCCAGAAGGATCCGGACTTCAACTGCATGATGTTCAAGGACGCCACGCCCAACGAAAAGAACCTCCTCGTTGTCCGTCTGTGGCCGCGCGTCCACCACTGCATGGGCGGTCTTGAAATCAACGACAAGGCGCAGGTCCTCTCCGTTCGCGGCGAACCGATCAACGGTCTCTACGCTGCCGGCGAAGTGACGGGCGGCGTGCACGGCATGGTCCGTCTCGGTACCGTTGCCGTTGCCGACTGCATCATCTTCGGCCGCGTTGCTGCTCGTACGGCCAACGCCTTCAAGGGCTGCTGATAAGCGAAAGCGTGCGCCGCAATCCCTGCGGCGCACTTCGGGAAGAGGGGCCGCAAAGCCTTTCTTCCCTTTCGCATATCAAAAACCCGAATAATCTGACCCCCTTCAAGGAGCCGCCGAAAATCGCTTTGCTGCGTGTTTTCAGGCGATCCGACCTTCCTAGATACGGGAGACTCATCAAATGAAGCGACTCGCAGCTTTGATTGCTTCTTCGCTCGTTCTCGGTCTTATGGCCGCCAATACGGTTTCGGCTTCCGACTTCGGTGCCGACCGTCACGTCGCCCGCGGCCTCAAGTGCGAAACCTGCCACGGCCCGGACATGAAGAACCCCAACTATCCGGACGAAACGACGTGCCTGCAGTGCCACAAGCGCGAAGACGTTGCAGCCAAGACGAAGCAGCTCGAACCGAATCCGCACACCGCTCCGCACAACAACGACTGCACGCTCTGCCACATGCAGCACGAGCCTGAAGTCAACTACTGCGAACAGTGCCACAAGTTCAACTACAAGATGAAGCACTGATCGAATTCAACCACCGGGTTTTCAGGGAGAACGCGCGACCGTGTCCACGGACAAATCGTTAGCCGCGTAGACTAAGCGGTTTCGTTTGGGCTGCGTTCCTCTGCAATCCAAAGTCATACACAGAGACAGAAAATGAAAAAGACTCTTATCGCACTTTCCCTCGCCGGGGCTTTTGCTGCCGCCGGCGCCGCTTCCGCAGCTGAAGTTCAGGTCTACGGTTTGGTTGACCTGAGCTTGGCCTACGTCCATTCCGATGCCGACGCCTCCGGCGTTGACAACGTCGACAAGTTCACGATGGAAAACGCCCGTGAGTTCGGCTCGCGCTTCGGCATCAAGGGCATGGAAGACCTCGGCAACGGCTACAAGGTCGGCTTCGTGCTTGAAAACGGCTTTAAGGCAGACGACGGCACGCTCGACCAGGGCGGCGACCTCTTCGGCCGTGAAGCGCACCTTGACCTCTATTCGCCCTACGGCACGCTCACCTTCGGCGTGATGCCCGTCTTCGGCAGCACGCTCGGCGCCAACGGCCTCTTCCGCTCGATCGACCCGCTCTTTGCGAACTACACGGAAGGCTTTGGTTCCGGCCTCATCACGGCTTCGAGCTGGACGCGCGTTGACAATGCCGTCAGCTATGTGACGCCGACCTTTGCTGGCTTCACAGGTTATGCGCAGTACTCCTTCAAGAATGATGCCCGTACCGGCAGTGTTGAAGGCAAGTCCTCGTCCGACCGCTACGCTTCTCTCGCGATGCGCTATCAGGGCGGTGCCTTTGAAGGCATCATCGTTGCCGATACGACGATGTATGGCAGCTCCCGCCAAGACTCGCAGGACCTCGACAACGGCTACACCGTCACGATCGGCGGCAACTACACGTTCGACAACGGCCTCAAGCTCCTCGCTTTCGGCCAGTGGTTCGACACGATGGAACTCTCCCGTGCGCGCGGCCGTGGCGGCGTGATCTCTCACGGCCTTGAGAACTTTAAAGAAGTCGGCGACTACGGCTTCGTTAGCGGCTACGGCCTCAGTATCGGTGCCAACTACCCGCTCGGCGGCGGCGTGATCAAGGGCCAGATCGGTTACCGTGACATGGACAACAGCGACGATCCGCGCGACGTCGTCGATGCCGACTTCACGAAGTGGATGGCAGCGATCGGCTACGACTATCCGCTCTCGAAGCGCACCGCCGTTTACGTGATGGGCGGCTACTCGCAGGAAAAGATCGAAACGAAGAACGAAGATCGCACGCCGAGCGGCTGCGAGCTCGTTATGGGCATGGTGCACCGTTTCTAATTGCCTGTGCCACAGGCTATTGCAAGAGCCACTTGAATCGTCGCTGCTAGTATAACAGCGCTATTTTTGAAGGCCTATCCTCAACGAAAGTTGGATAGGCCTTCTTCTTTGCTCGAACGCTGCGAAAGTATCTTCAAGGAAAGCATTCCTTTGACCGTTCGTGCACGAAATTCTCCGGACGAGACTTAGACTCAGGTTTTCCTGATGCGCCATTTCTCTTTCGGGTTATCCCGAAAACGAGGTTGACGTCTCGCTTTCCCCCTTCTCAATCGGAATCAGCAACGTGTCTCTCGAATCCTTTTTTCAGCTCAAGGAAAACAACACGAGTGTTCGCCAGGAGCTTTTGGCCGGCCTCACGACCTTCATGGCGATGAGCTATCTCATCTTCGTCGTGCCTTCCATGCTCGCCGATGCGGGCATTCCGAAGGATGCCGCCATCGCAAGCACGATCTTCGTGACGATCGCGATCACGCTCCTCATGGGCCTCTGGGCGAAGTTCCCCGTGGGCGTCGCACCGGGCTTGGGCATTACGGCCTATTTCGCCTATTTCGTTTGCGGTCCGATGGGCTTCACGTGGCAGGCCGGGCTCGCTGCCGTCTTCATTTCGGGCGTGATCTTCTTCATTCTGACGGTCACGCACATTCGCGAGCTCATCATCAACGCCGTTCCGCTTGATCTGAAACTAGCCACCGCTGCGGGCATCGGCGCCTTTATCGCCTTCATCGGCATGAAGAACTGCGGTCTTATCGTTGTGGATGCCAATACTGGCGTGGCGCTCGGCAATGTCGCCAAACCCGAAGTCCTTCTCGCCATCGCGGGCTTCTTTATTACGGCCGCACTCACGATCCGAAACGTACCGGGCGCCATGGTGCTCGGCATCATCATCACGACGATTCTGAGCCTCGTTTTAGGTGTTCAAAAACTCCCCGAAGGAGACCTCTTCTCCTTCTCCGTGCCTGACCTGTCGACCACTTTTCTCGCGCTTGATTTCGGCAGCGCGCTGAGCCACGGACTCTTCACCATCATCTTCACGCTTACGATGGTGGACCTCTTCGACAACATGGGTACGCTCATCGGCCTCTCGCGCAAGGCGGGCTTCATGGAGCCCAACGGCCACATCCGCAACCTCGACCGTGCGTTCATCACGGACTCGATCGGCACCATGTTCTCCGGGATTGTCGGCGCAACAACCGCGACCTCGTACCTTGAAAGCGCCGCAGGCGTCGCTGCGGGCGGCCGCACGGGCCTCACTGCCGTCACGACCGCGGTTCTTTTTGCTGCAGCGTTTCTGCTCATTCCGCTCGTAGGCATCGTGCCGGGTTATGCCACGGCCCCCGCGCTCATCATGGTAGGCGTTTACATGATGCAGGAAGTCGTCAATATTCGCTTTGACCGCCTGGAGATCGCCATCCCCGCGTTTCTGATGATTGTCGGCATGCCGCTTACCTTCAATATCGCCACGGGTTTTGGCTTCGGCTTCATTTCCTACACGCTCGTGCAGGTTCTGATGGGACGCTGGCGCAACGTAACGCCCGTCATGTACATCATCAGTGCGGCCTTTGCAGTGAACTTCATCCTGCGCTAAAAAGAAACTCGCTGCAGTTTTTAAGAGCGTCCCCGAATTTGAGGCGCTCCCGATCTAAGAAGACGCCGCGCCCGACCAAGTTCGGGCGCGGCTTTTTTACTTTTGCGCTTCGCGTGCGGCTGCACTTTTCTTTGAGACAAACGGATACACCGCGTAGCAAAGGATGATGTACGGAATGCCGCAGTAGAGCGCAATGCGCTGCGTCGGATCGAACGCCAGACCGATGCAGGAGCCCACACAAAGGACAAATCCCAAAAGCGGTACGACCGGATAACCCGGCGCCCGATAGGGGAGCGTCGAAAGGTCGCCGCCCTCGCTCGCAAAGCGCCTGCGGAAGTTAAAGTGCGCCAGACAAATCGACGCCCAGACGATCACGACTGCCAGTCCCGAAATAGCCGTGAGCACGACAAAGACCGTGTCGGCAGCATAGACGCTCGTCAGAAGCGCAAAAATGCCGCCCACCATTGAGAACAGAAGTGCGTTCACGGGAAGTCCTCGTTCGTTTTGCTTGGCCAGTGCCTTCGGGAGCAGCCCGCGCGAAGCGAGCGACCAAGCCATGCGGCCCGAAGCGTAGAGACCGGAATTGGCTGCCGAAACAATGGCCGTAAGAATCACGAAGTTCATGATGTCAGCCGTATACGGAATACCGATGCGCTCAAAGACGTCAACAAAGGGCGACTTTGTTACGCCCGCCTGATCGATCGGAATGAGCGCTGCGAGCACAAAGACAGTACCGACAAAGAAAAGCACGAGACGCAGTACCGTTGTGCGAATTGCGGCGGGAATCACTTTCTGCGGATTTTCCGTTTCGCCCGCAGCGATGCCGATGAGTTCCGTACCCGAATAGGCGAAGTTCACGGTCACCATGGTGAAGAGAATTGGAAGCACCCCCGTCGGGAAGAAGCCGTTCTTCGTGATGTTCTCAAGTCCCGGCGAAGGCGAGCCGTCCGCCAAAGGAAGCACGCCGCACAGCGCGAGGATCCCGAGAATGACGAAAACCTGAATCGTCACGACCTTCACAATCGAGAAAACGAATTCACTCTCGGCAAAGATGCGCGTCGTGAAAACGTTCATGCCGAGAATGAGTACCGCGAAGAAGACGCACCAGATCCAGACGGGTACTTCCGGAATCCAGTACTGCATCGCCATGCCTGCGCCCGTCAAAGATGTTCCGAGCGCAAGCGTCCATGTGAGCCAATACGAAATGACGACGAGAAAGCCCGTTGCGGGCGAAATAAAGCGCTCGGCGTAAACATGAAACGAGCCCGTTTCCGGCATCGCGCAGGCGAGCTCGCCCAAGCACATCATGACGAGCGACACCGTAAAGGCGCCCACGAGGTACGCGAGAATCGTGCCGAAGGCACCGGCCTGTGAAAGCACCCAGCCGGTGTTCAGAAAAAGTCCTGTTCCGATGACGCCGCCCAAAGAAAGCATGATGAGGTGGCGCGCCTTCATGGTTCGCTCAAATGCCCGAACCTCCGTTGTGCCTGCTGAATTCTTTTCTTCGTGCTGCATGAGTTTTTTTCTTTTGACTTTTGCTTTGTAGTGGTCTGCCGTTCGCCAATCGCGCACGACGTCCATCCGCAAGGATAGCGATCGCTGAGTGTGCCGCTGCACTACAGCGCGAAAGATGACTACATGGCTGTAATACCGCGAACGAGGCGTTTATTTTTTCCGCGTTCGGGCCCAAAAATCGTGTGTCGCGAATTGCGGGTTTTCCTGACGTCCAAATTTTTGACGCCAGTCAATTGGCTCGAAAAACGATTTGAGAAACTATTTCATTTAGATTTAACCGAGTGGCGATCGGTCGCGGTTATCACGACAATATCGTTCTTACATTGAGGCGCCGTCCGCCCTTCCCCACGCGAGGAGCCCTTCGGGCAACGACTTTTGTCACCCCCATCTGCCAAAGCTCCTGTGCCGCCAACGCGGACTCGAAGTGCCTCCCAAAACGATTTGACGGACCCCGAATCATGCATCTAAAGCAAATTCCGGTTGGCGGCAGAGGCCGCATCACCGGCTACAAGCGCGGCGAAAAGGAGTATCGACGCCGGCTTCTCATGCTCGGCGCAACGCCCGGCGTTGAATTCGAAGTCGTGCGCATTGCGCCGCTCGGCGACCCCGTTGAAATCCGCGTGCGCGGCAGCTTTATCAGCGTGCGGCGCAACGAAGCCGAATTGATTGAAATCGAGCCGGTCGACTAAATGGCGATCTGAGCTCGTCGCACCCATAAAACGAAAAGCACGTGCGCGCGCCGAACTGTCTGCACGACTCATCGGCTGTGCATAGAAGTGACCCGATGAGAGCAGCGCCGCGCACCGACGAATGATCATCCGCCCCAAGCAACATGCAGGAAAAAATCATCTGCGTGGTCGGCAACCCAAACTGCGGCAAGACCACGCTTTTTAACGAACTCACCGGCTCGCACCAGGAAGTCGGCAACTGGCCGGGCGTTACCGTCGACAAGAAGACGGGGCGCTTTACGCACAAGGGAACGTCGGTTGAAATCGTCGACCTTCCCGGGATCTATTCGATTACGCCCTCGGCCGCTTCGGGCGACGACGAGCGCATTTCGCGCGACTACATTCTCACGGGTGAAGCGCAGGCGGTTCTCAACATCGTCGACGCATCGAACCTCGAGCGCAACCTCTTTCTCACCGCGCAGCTCATTGAAATGCGCGTACCGATGCTCGTCGTCGTCAACATGCTCGACATCGCGGCGCAGCACAAGATCGACGTCGATCTCGATCGTCTCTCCGAAGCGCTCGGCTGCCCCGTCGTGGGGCTTGTCGCCTCGAAGTCGACCGGCGTGAGCGAATTGAAGGATGCGATTCTCGACTTTCTCGCGCACCCGGTCGTGCCGCCCATGCAGGTGAAGTTCGACGCACGCATTGAAGAGAAGCTCGACGAGCTCGAGACGACGCTCAATGCCGCAGGTCTCTCGCGTCCGCGCTGGTTTGCGGGGCAGCTTCTGGAGTCGGCCTCGGGGCTAGACAAGCTCGCACCCGGCATCGACCTCAACCCACTTCGCGCCTCGGTCGAGCGTTTTGACGAAGAACGCTTCTCAGGCGACCTCGACATCGCGCTCGCGAGCTGCCGCTACGACTTCGTCGACCGCATTGCCGAGAAGGCCGTCAAGCACGAAGCGCGCACGGGCGCAACGCTCTCGGAGAAAATCGACCGCATCGTTCTCAACCGCTGGCTCGGGCTGCCGATCTTCCTCTTCATCATGTACCTGATGTTTCTCTTCACGCAGAACGCAGGTGCAGCCTTCATCGATTTCTTCGACATCTTCGTGGGCGGCGTGATGGTGACGGGGTTCGGCGAACTGCTCGCCTCGCTCGGCGTGCCCGAATTCCTCAAGGTCCTTTTGGCCGACGGCGTCGGCGGGGGCCTGCAGACCGTCTCGACCTTCATTCCGGTCGTCTTTTTCCTTTACCTCTTCCTCGCGGCGCTCGAAGATTCGGGCTACATGGCGCGTGCGGCGTTCGTGATGGACCGCTTCATGCGCACGCTCGGACTCCCGGGCAAAGCCTTCGTCCCCCTGATTGTCGGTTTCGGCTGCAACGTACCGGCCATCATGGCCGCGCGAACAATGGACCGCGCAGCCGACCGCATCATCACGGCACTTATGACGCCCTTTATGAGCTGCGGCGCGCGACTGCCTGTCTACGTGCTTTTCGCGACGGCGTTCTTCCCGACGAACGGCCAGAATCTCGTTTTCTGTCTTTATATCGTCGGCATTGCCGCGGCGGTCTTGACGGGCTTTGTGCTCAAGCGTCGCGCGTTGCCCGGAGAAGCGGCGACCTTCGTGATGGAAATCCCGCCCTACCACATCCCGACCGTCAAAGGCGTCATGAAGCGCACCTGGGAGCGCGTCAAGAGCTTCACGCTGCGCGCGGGCGAAACGATCGTGATCGTGGTCGCAGCGCTCACGTTCTTGAATTCCCTCGGCACCGACGGCACCTTCGGCAACGAAAACACCGAGAAGTCGGCCCTCTCGGCGATCGGCCGCACGATTGTGCCCGCCTTTGAACCGATGGGCGTCTCGCAGGACAATTGGCCCGCGGCCGTCGGCATCTTTACGGGCGTCTTCGCCAAGGAAGCAGTCGTGGGTACGCTTAACAGCCTCTACGCGGCGCAGCCCGAAGATGCCGCGCCCGAGAGCACTGACGAAACCGAAGGCTTCTCCCTCACGACCACCTTCAAGGAAGCCGTCGGCGCCACGTGGGAGAACCTCAAAGGCTTGGGCGCCGCGCTCTCGGACCCCCTCGGGCTCTCGTCCGAAGCCATTGCCGAAAGCGGCGCCGAAGAGGATGCGGGAACGCTCGCGGAGCTGCGCTCGCGCTTCGAGTCGCCCTCGAGTGCCTTTGCGTACCTCCTGCTCATTCTGCTCTACATGCCGTGCGTGGCGTCGCTCGCCGTCATTCGGCGCGAGACGGGTACGGCCTGGATGGTCCTCTCGGCCCTCTGGTCGCTCGTGCTCGGCTACACGGTTGCGACGCTCTACTTCCGCATCGTCAATTTCGCAGCGGATCCGGTCTACGCCTCGGTTTCGATCGGCGCGAGCATCGCAATGCTCCTTCTCATGTACTTCGGCATGGGCGCTTGGGCGAAAAAGGATGCTGAAGGCGCGCCGCGCGTGATTCCGATTCGTGCGGTTGAAAAGGGCAGCCTCGTTGGCAAAGACTTCACGGGCGGCAAGGACTGCTGCAAGAAGCACTGAGTTCCGAGAACTCCCGCAGTCATCTAAAAAAGCCCCGACTCGGCGAGACCGATCGGGGCTTTTGATTGGGGCAGCCGTGCTCGGGGCTGAGAGCACCGCGTCAGTCGAGCGACTCGACCGTCGCGGACATTTTCGCGAGCGCCACCGCCACGTCGCGCGCCTTTTCAAGCGACTTCACGGGCAGACACTCGTAGACGCCGTGGTAATTCATGCCGCCCGTAAAGATATTCGGACAAGGGAGGCCCTTCGCAGAGAGCATCGCGCCGTCCGTACCGCCGCGAATCGGCACTTCGACGGGCTCGAGGTCGGCCGCACGGTAAGCTTCTCTCGCGAGCTCGAGAACACGGGGCTTCTTGTCGATGTAGCCGCGCATGTTCTCGTAGCTCTCTCGAATCTCAAGCGTTGCGCCGCACTGCGGGCACTCGGCCTTGAGTTCTTTGACGAGCGCCGCGAGAAAGCGCTTCTTCTCTTCGAACGCTTCACGATCGTGGTCGCGAATAAGAATGTGAATGCTCGCTTCGGTGACGGAACCCGTCATATCGTGCGGATGGAGAAAGCCTTCGCGTCCGTCGGTGCACTCGGGACTCATTTCGGCGGGGAGACGCTCGACGAACTTCGCCGCAAGCCGCAGCGCGTTCACCATCTTGCCCTTTGCCGATCCCGGATGTACGCCCACGCCGCGGATCTTGACGAGCGCAGAGGCGGCGTTGAAGTTTTCGCTCTCGAGCGTGCCGACTTCGCCGCCGTCGAAGGTGTAGGCGTAATCGGCGCCGAAATGCGCGATATCGAAGTTTTCCGTCCCGCGGCCGATTTCTTCGTCGGGCGTGAAGCCGATCGCAATCCGAGCATGCGGCACCTCCGGATGCGCGGCGAGGTATTCGACCATGCCCATGATCGCCGCAATGCCCGCTTTGTCGTCGGCGCCAAGCAGCGTCGTGCCGTCCGTAAAGACGACCTCTTCGCCGATGTAGCGGCCGATTTCGGGGAAGGTCTTGGCCGAAAAGACGATGCACTTTTCGGGATTGAGCAGCACGTCACCGCCCGTGTAGCGGACGATCTGGGGCTTCACGCCCGCGCCCGGCGCGTCGGGCGACGTATCCATGTGCGCGATGAGGCCGATCGAAGGCGCCGATTCGGCACCCGCCGTCGCGGGAATCACCGCATAAAGAACGCCGCCCCGGCCGATTTCCGCCTCTACACCCATGGCGCGCAGCTCTTCGAGGAGAACGTTCGCCAAATCAAGCTGTACGGCCGTTGAGGGCGCTTCGTTCGACGCTTCATTCGACTGGGTATGGATTCGCACGTAGCGCAGGAAGCGCTCGAGAAGCGACTGATTGAGGTCGACTGCCAATTTCTGTTCTTCCGAAATAAGGTTGCTTGAGCGCACAAGCGGGCGCAGTCAGAAAACTGCGCCCGCCCGTGCGGATTCTCTAATTATTGTCGATGGCGCTCCGCTCAAACGAGCGGTTTTGAGCGATTTTCACCACGAAACGGCCGCGAGCAGCGTTGACTTTAGGAAGCGCTCTTCTTTTCGCCGTCGTCGACACTGCGCTTTTCGGTCGTCCAGCTCGGCAGGATCGTGCCGCGGAACTTTTCACGTACGAAAGCGGCTGTTTCCGCACTGCGGTAGCTCTCGACGAACGTCGCGATCTCCGGATTCTTCACGTTGTCCTCGCGAGCGGCAATGACAATGAGCGCATAGGGTGCGTCAAGGCGCTCGAAGTAGAAGCCGTCCTTCTCGGGTGAAAGGCCGGAGGAGACAACGTAATTCATGGGAATGAAAGCCGCGTCGACATCTTCGAGCGAAAGCGGCAGCTGTGCGGCCTCAAGCTCGATGAAGCGCAGACCGCGCGGATTCTCGACTATATCGTGCACGAGGGGTTCCCCCTTGAGGCCTTCGCGCAGCTTGATAAGACCGGCTTCTTCGCAAAGGATGAGCGCACGGCCGCCGTTCGAAGGGTCGTTCGGAATGGCAACGGCCGCACCCGTCTTGATGTCTTCGAGCGCATGAATGCGCTTCGAGTAAATGCCCATCGGCTGCACCACGGCGTGGCCGGCAACGGCCAGCTTCGTGCCCTTTTGCTCGTTGAAGTTTCTGAGGAACGGTTCGTGCTGATAAACGGCTGCGTCAAGCGCGCCGTCGTTCAAAGAAATGTCGGGCGTGACGTAGTCGGAAAATTCCACCACTTCAACTTCGAGCCCGTGCGTCTTGGCGACCTCGGCAGCCTTGGCGACGATATCAGCGTGCGGACCGGCCGTCACGCCCACGCGGATCTTGGTTTTGCCGAGCGCTTTTGCTGTATCGGGCTTGCCGGCGGCCGCTGCGGGCTTCTCGTCCCCACAACCCGTCAGAATGAAAGGCGTCGAAAGAATGAATGCGGCCGAAAGAGCGCCGCGCAGGAAAGTGCGCTTCTGCATGATGCGTCGAACCTCGTCTTTTTCGTTTCGTTGTTGTTTGCTCGAACGTCGTCGGCTTCTTCACTCGTGAAGCGCGTCGTCCTTCCAATCCATTGTCACGAATACGTAGGTCGAATTCGCACAAAAAGCTCGGTACTTCAGCCGAGTTGCCCGAGTAATACCGCAGATCGGGCATGAATAAACGCGAAGCGCCCGCTTCGGCCGCTGCCGTCGCGGGCGCTTCGGTTGGATTCGTTACGGCGCCGTCCGATCGTTCGAAGGACAACGCAGGACGAATCGCTTACTCGATTTCGACGAGTTCGTAGTTGGGCTTGCCCATGCCGAGTTCGCGCATGTAGGCGAGCTGGTGCAGACCGTGGCGCGTTTCGATGCGCTCGACGAGGTCGTGGTTGTGCGTCTGCGTGTAGACCATGTCGACCGAGGCCTGGTCAACGGCAAGGATGTCTGTCGAGGCGAGGATGCCGATATCGGGAATCGTCGGTTCGGCGGCCGCGAGCCCCGCGCAGTCGCAGTCGACCGACATGCGGCGCAGCACGTTGATAAACGTAATGCGCTTGCCGAAATGGTCGCACGTGGCCTTGGCGGATTCGGACATCGTTTCCATGAGGAGTTCCTTGCCGGGCCACTGATCCCAAGGCAGATTCACGTCGCTCACGGCGTGAACCTGCTGCTTGCCGATCTTGCCGTCGGCGCAGCCGATTGCGATGTTCTTCATCGAGCCGCCGAAGCCGCCCATGGCGTGCCCCTTGAAGTGCGTGAGCACGATCATCGAATCGTAGTTGCGAATGTTCTTCCCCATCGAGACGGCCTTGAAATGCTTGCCGCCCTTCACTGGGAGCATCGTCGTGCCCTCGGCGTCCATGATGTCGACCGGGCAGAAGGTCCAGCCGTTCACCTTCAAGGTTTCGAGGTGCTTTTCTGTCGTGTCGCGATCCCCCACGTAGAGCGTATTCGTTTCAACGATCGTCGAGTCGGGAATGTCCTTCTGGAAGGCTTCGACCATGTCGCGCGGCAGAATGTTCGGGCCGTGGCGCTCGCCCGTGTGCAGCTTGATCGCAACCTTGCCGATGATTTCGCCGTTCACAAGCGCGTAGAGTTTTTTGAGATGCTCGGCATCGATCTTGCGGGTGAAATAGACGACAGCCTTTTCGCCCTTGAAGTCGTGACCGACGCGGCGCGAGCCGACAACGGGCGCCTGCGGGAATTCACCTTCGGTGCAGGTGCAGGCTTTTTTCTCTTCTTCGTGATGGCAGCAGCAGGACATGTGAGGGATCCTCCGATATGTGCATGGGGCTGCGCCGCGAAAGGCGCAACCGGTCAGTCCGAACGGCGCGACGGCCGCGTCCATCTAAAATTATGGGCGCTCTCGAGCCAAGCGGCGAACCGCTTTTTCCTGCCGCTTGCTCGATCCGATCAATTGCGCGCAAACGCTTCTGCGCAAAGAAAGGCTCTCTTGTTATGGCTCAGGAAATCGAACGCAAATTTTTGGTCGCCGACGACAGCTGGCGCACGCCCGAAGCGCTTGCCTCGGGCGTAGCGATGCGCCAGGGGTATCTTTGCCGCGACAAAGCGCGCACGGTGCGCGTGCGGCTTGCCGGCGGGCGCGGCACGATGACGGTCAAGGGCGCGACCGAAGGCTTTAGCCGCCTTGAATTCGAGTACGAGATCCCGGCCGAAGAAGCGGCCGACATGCTCGAGAAGCTCGCACTGCGCCCGCTTGTCGAAAAGGTGCGCTACCGCGTCCCCGCTGCTGCGCCTGCGGGTGCCTTCTGGGAGATCGACGTTTTCGAAGGCGAAAATGCGGGACTCATCGTCGCGGAAATGGAACTCCCTGATGAAGCGGCCGTTTTCGAGCGCCCCGCCTGGCTCGGGCGCGAAGTCTCTCGCGACCCGCGCTACTTCAATTCGAACCTCCTCGCGCATCCCTACTGCGCGTGGAAGGAAGAAGAGCGCGGCGGGCAATAGCGTCGCCCGTGCACCGTTCAAAAAGAAGCCGTCGAACGCTCGGGCGAGCAGTCCGACGGCTTTTGTTGTCGGTTGGTCTTTTCGGACTCTGCCGAACCTAGCGGCGGGCGGGCTTTCCCGCCGAAAAGTTCGGCAGACCGCACCCGACCGCTCAGGCGATCAATGGGCCGAATGGTCTTCTTTGAACATCCTTAAGCCCGTCGTCATCGACGAGAGCGTCGTGGCGCCGCCCATCACGTCTTCGCGGAAGCTCATGTACATATGCGCGATCGTGAAGATGATGAGCACGTACATGAAGGCGTGGTGCACGGTACGCACGGCCTGCGCGTCGCCAAAGAGCGTGAAGACCCAGCCGAACCAGGCCATCCAGCTCGTGTCGGCGCCCCAAGCCTGCGCATAGAGCGCCAGCCCCGTGACGATCAGAACGAGCGACCCCAGGAAGAAGAACGCAAACATCGCGAGCTGCGCGAGCGGATTGTGTCCGGCGTACTCGGGACTCGACTTGCGCATGAAGAGGTAGTAGGCAACCTGTGCGAAGACGCCTTTCCACCACTTCCAGGACCAGAGCGGCGGAATGAAGATCATGCGCGCGTACTTGTTGCCGACCACCGCCCAATAGAGACGATAGACCATGAGCACGGTGAAGATCATCCCGGCGGCAAAGTGAAAGAGCCGCACGTAGCCGAAGTCATAGGTCTCCCAGGTGTTGCCGAGGTTCGACACCAGGGGCGAGCCGATGATGAAGCCCGTGAAGATCATCACGAACATGCAGACCGCCATCGCCCAGTGCCAGACGCGCACGGGCGCTTCCCATACGTAGATGGGCTTCGTGCCGGCCGAGACGTCGACCTCAAAGGTGACAGGATCGATTTTCATAGGAAGGGCTCCTTCGTGCCCTCAGCGAACCTGCACGCGGCAGAGCTCTTCGCCCTCGGGGGTGAAAAGGTGCGTGGCACAGGCGAGGCACGGGTCGTAACTGTGGATCGTGCGGATGATTTCGAGCGGGCGCTCCGGATCCGCCACGGGGGTGCCGATGAGCGAAAGCTCGAAGGCGCCCATCTGTCCTTCGGGCGAGCGCGGCGACGCATTCCAAGTGGTCGGCACAACGGCCTGCCAGTTGGCGATGCGCGTGTCGCGAATGACGCACCAGTGCCCGAGCGCACCGCGAGGCGCTTCGCACGGGCCCACGCCGCGGCATTCCTTCGGCCACGTCTTCGGATCCCAGAACGTCATGTCGGCTGCGGTCTCGTCGCCCGCCTTGATGTTGGCGGTGAGGTCGTCGACGTACTGCACCATCTTCTTGGCGGACCAGTGGCACTCAAGTGCGCGCGCCGCGTGACGACCGAGCGTCGAGAAGACCGCTTCGAGCGGCAGGTTGAGCTCTTCAAGGAGCGCAAGCGCGGGCTCCTTGATGTGCGGCACGTTCTTAGCAACACCCATGACGAGGCGCGCCAAGGGGCCGACTTCCATGAAGTTGCCCTTCCAGCGCGGGCTCTTGATCCAGCTGTACTTGCCGTCGGCCGCGAGCCAGGAGAACTTCGTGCGAGTGCCGTCGCTCCCCTGCGGCAATTCGTAGGCCTGATCGGTGACGCCGTCCCACGGGTGGAGCCCCTTCTTCTGATCCGGGTACTTGTACCAGGAGTGATCGACGAACTCCTGAATTTCGTCGGGGTTGCGCAGATCGACGTCGAAGACTTCGTTCAAGTTGCCGTTCAAAATCGCACCGCGCGGCAGCTGCAGGCTCTTGTCGGACCAGTCGTTGGCGATTTCCGGGAAGTCGCCGTAGCAGAGCAGGTTCTTGTTGGCGAGACCGGCGCCGTAGCGGAACCATTCCGGATAGAACGAAGCGATCGCCTTGATGTCGGGCAGATAAACGTTTTCGACCATCTCGACGCACTTCTTGGCGATGTCGCGCATGTAGTTGAGCGTAACCTCGTTCACCATCGTGCCCTGCGCGCCCGTGTCGTGCATGTTGATCGGGCAGGCAACGCCGCCTACGAGGTAGTTCGGGTGCGGATTCTTGCCGCCCAGAATCGTGTGCACGCGCACGATTTCGCGCTGGAAGTCGAGGACTTCGAGGTAGTGCGTCACGGCAAGAAGGTTCACTGCGGGCGGCAGCTTCATCGCCGGATGCCCCCAGTAGCCCTTGTTGAAGATGCCGAGCTGGCCCGAGGCGACGAACTTCTTCAGACGATTCTGCACGTCGCGAAAGTAGCCCACGGCCGCGAGCGGATGGTGCGGCGAAATCTTCTGCTGCAGCTCGGCCGTTTCGCGCGGATCGGCTTCAAGCGCGCTCACGACGTCCACCCAGTCGAGCGCAGAGAGCTGATAGAAGTGCACGAGGTGGTCGTGCGTATAAAGCGTCGCGTTGATAAGGTTGCGGATGATGTTGGCGTTCTTCGGGATCTTGATGCCGATCGCGTCTTCAACGGCGCGCACGGCCGAGAGCGCGTGAATGCCCGTGCAAACGCCGCAGATGCGCTCCACAAAAGCCCAGGCGTCGCGCGGATCGCGCCCCTTCAGAATGACTTCCAGGCCGCGCCACATCGTGCCCGTGCTCATCGAGTCGACGATTTTGTTGTCTTCACCGAGCACGGCCTGCACGCGCAGGTGCCCTTCGATGCGGGTGACCGGGTCGACGACAATACGACGTTCGCTCATTATTCCTTACCTCCGATTTCCTTGTTGGTGCGACCGCGCGCCTGCGCAACCGCGGACATGGCCGCGTGCGCCGCAGCGGCGACGCCGACGACGGCAACCGTCGCGAGGCCGACCTTGTCGACCGTGGCTTCGATGCCGCCGAACCCCGGCGGCAGCACGGTCGTTTCGTGTTCGTAGAAGGAGCCCTTGTCGAAGAAGTTGGGCTCGGCGCAACCGATGCAGCCGTGACCGGACTTCACGGGCCAGGAAAGACCCTCATTCCACTGAACGGTCGAGCAGGGCGCGTAGGTGGTCGGCCCCTTGCAGCCGAGCTTATAGAGGCAGTAGCCAAGCTTGGCGCCTTCGTCGTCGAAGGCTTCGGCAAACTGACCGGCATCGAAATGTCCGCGGCGGTAGCACTTGTCGTGAATACGCTGACCGTAGAACATCTTCGGGCGTCCGAGCCGATCGAGCGGCGGCAGACGGTCGTAGGTGAGGATGTAGGTGATGACGGACGTCATCACTTCCGGAATCGGCGGGCAGCCCGGCACGAGAACGATGGGCTTATCCGTAATCACTTCCGTAATCGGCACGGCGTGCGTGGGATTGGGTTTGGCAGCCTGCACGCAGCCCCAGGCGGCGCAGGAGCCCCAGCCGATCACGGCCTTGGCGTCCTTGGCGACGTGCTTCAATTTGTCGAGAAAGATTTCTCCGCCCGGAATGCAGTTGATGCCGCCGTCATGGAGCGGCACGTTGCCTTCGACGGCAAGAATGTAGTTGCCCTTGTACTTTTCGATCGTCTCTTCGAGCGACTCTTCGGCCTGATGGCCGGCGGCAGCCATAATCGTGTCGTCGTAGTCGAGCGACACCATCGAGAGCACCATGTCTTTGGCGACCGGCGTATAGGAGCGAATGAAGGACTCGGTACAGCAGGTGCACTCGAGCCCGTGCAGCCAAACGACCGGGGTGCGGGGCTTCGTCTGCATCGCGTCGGCAATTTCCTGTGCGCCCGCGCTTCCGAGTCCGAGGCTCGCTGCGGTGAGCGAGCAGAACTGCAGGAAGCTTCGGCGGCTGATGCCCTGGCGGCGAAGCGCTTCGTATTGCGTTTCAAACATATTGCGGGTCTCCCTCTTTTGGGGTTGTCCGTGCTGCTCGAGCCGCTTTATAGGCGCGAGCCGCACGAGCGCGTTCATGCGCAGTGCTTCGGCGGCGGAAAGACTCGTCGAGCCGCGCCCCTGCTTTTTCTGCGTTTATTCGTCCTGCTCTCAGACTTCGGTTCCGGCATGCGGCACCCGTTAACGTGCGGAACGTCGGCCCCGCCGCAACGGGAGCCGCATCCGACATACGCTTCAAGCGCGCTCGTTCGCCCCGTTCAAAGGCGTAAGCCGCCTTTGAACTGCGCGAGCGGCACCGAACCGGCGAAGCGGCGCGCAAGCGAAGCGTGAAGACAAAAAGAGCAACGAAAAAATCGAAAGCGAAGGGGACGGACGACAAAAACGTCTTCTGCCCCGCGCACACTTCAGAGATTAGGCGCGAGGGAGCGCGCTGCCTATCGGACGTCGGTAGAGATCGGACGAAAAACCCATCCGCCGAAAGACTTAGTTGTGATTAGAGAACTGCGCCTCCGAAAGCCGCGCCCCTACCAAATGATGAGTGCCAACTCGTCTTTCGACCGATTTCAAGCGCTCTATCCCCTCCATATACTTCAAAAATGGAGTGCGCTCCGCTCGGATCGGACGCGCCGCCTCTCACCCAGGGAAGGAGCCTCAAGCCACATATGGTCGCAGGAAACGCCAAAGGACAGCTTCGCGTGTTCGCACAGTCGCCGGCGGACGATTTCGAGCGCGGATTCCGCGAAATCGAAGCGTGCCGCATGCGGGGGCTGCCCGTCCTCAATCCGAAGCTCTCGGTCAAGGCCGTGCGCTTTCGGCGCTTCGGCAACGACTGGTTCGGCACCGTCGTGACCCCTTGGGCGATCTTCGCCGTTTATGCCTGCGGCGCGCGCGAAGCGTGGGTGGACCTGCCCTCGGGCGCCACCCGCACGATCGAACTTCCGGCGGGCGACTTCCCCTTTACCGCGATCGACGACGAGGTGCTCGGGCGCTTTCTTGCGCTCTCTTTAAAGAGCCCCGTGCTCGACGTGGGCGACCAGGAAACGGCCGAACTCATTGCAAACTTCGCCTTCGAAAACATGCTCACCGCGCAGGCGATCCCCGAAGACGACGAGGCGGCAACCGCTTGGGTGCCGCCCACGGCCGACGGCGAGCTGCGCCGCGTGATTCCGATTCGGATTGCGCCGCCCAAGGACATGGAAAAAACGCCGGCGCTCACGCCGAAGGCGCCTGAAGCGCCCGCCGAGGAAAGTCCCGCAGAACCGTTTTTTAAGAAGCGGCTCTCGCGCCGCGCGCTCTTCGCGGGCGCAAGCGCCTCTGCCAAGGATGACGCCCGCGTCGCAGACGCCGTCCAAGCTTCGCAGCCGTACCTCGAGAAAGCCGATCGCGCCGACCGAACGCCGACGCAGGGAGGCGCGCATGATTGAAACGGGTGCCATCCACGTCTGTGTCGGCATGAAGCCGACGGGGCGCCTCACGCTCTCGCTCACAAACACCCGGACGGCCGCACCCGCCCGACTTCTTTGCGCGCCCGAAAACCGCGGGAAGGCCCGACGTCTCGTGACGCTTCTCTTCGGCCTCTGCCCGATCGCGCAGCTCGTTGCGTTTGATGAAGCACGCGCGGCCGCGCTCGGCGTTCCCGGCCCCGTTGTTCGAACGGGCCGCCTCGCCGAGCTCGGCGTCGTTCTGGAAGCGATCGTCGAGACGATCCGCGTTCTCGTTGCCGACGCTGCCCGCATGGCCGGGCTCCAGCACGCACCCGAAGCCGGCCGCGCGATCGGCCGCATGCGCGTCGAACTCGGCCGCATCGTCGAAGTGCTTCTCTCGGCCGACCCTAGCGGGGACGCAGCCCTCTTCACGAGTCCCGCGCATCAGCGCCGCGTTGACGCAGGCTTTCGCTCGGCCGAAACGCTCCTAGAAGAAGCCCTTGCCGTCGCACGCAGTGCAGTTTACGGCGAAGCACCCGAGCGCTTCGACCTCGAGCGCAAAACTTGCGCGTCGCTTGAAGCTTGGGCACGCAGTCATGCGGCAGGCGAAAAGCCGCTCGCTGCCGCCGCGCTCTTCTCGCAAATGCTCGAAAAGGGCAAGGGTGCGTGCGAAATCGAAATTCCGTTTCTGCCCGTTCGAACAGAGAAGACGACGAACGCCTTTGCCGAGGAGCTGCTGAACCGCATGCTCGTTGAGACGGACTTCGAACTCTCGCCCTTCTGGCAGGGAACGCCCCGTCTCACGGGGACGCTCTCCCGCATGCGAAGCGCGCACCCGGCCGTCGAAACTCTTTTGGCCGAAAACGGCATCTCGCCCGTTTCGCTTTTGGGTTCGCGGCTCCTCGAACTCGCCATTGCGCTTCGGCACGCCAAGCGCCTTTTGGCCACCCGCGGCGAAGCGCCCTCGCGCGCCTACGCCGACTCGATCGTCTGGCATTTTGCCGAAGAAGAGAGCGGCGCGAAGCGCCGTGAGGCGATTTCGCTCGTCGAAACCGCTCGCGGCCTTTTGGCGCACGCCGTGCGGCTTGACGAATCGGGCGAAGTGGCGACGCTTCGCATCACGTCGCCGACAGAATGGCAGTTCGCGCCCTATGGCGCGGGGCAGCGCATTCTTCTCGCGCTCGTGAAGCGCTGCTACAACGACGCGCCGCCCGCTTCGCGCTGCCGGCTCGAAGCACAGGTGCGGCGCGTGCTCTTCGGGCTCGACCCCTGCGTGCCGATAGAATTTGCCTACACGGGCCGCGCGCAGCAGATTCCGGTTTAGCGTCCCACAAACACACAAAGGCCAAGCGACCCATGCACGAACTTTCCATCGCAGAAGGCATCATCGAAATCGTCGAACGCACGGCCGCCGCCAACGACGTGCGGTCCGTTCGAGCCGTGCGCGTAGCAATCGGCGAACTCGCGGGCGTCGACATCCCGAGTCTTGAATTTGCTTGGGAAAGCGTACGCAAAGGCGGCGTTGCCGAGAACGCAGTGCTCGAAATCGAGCGCCCGAAAGGCGAAGCCTGGTGTCTTGACTGCTGCCGGACGGTGCCGATGGCGCGCTACGGCGACCCGTGCCCCATCTGCGGCGGCTACCGGCTCACCGCCACGGGCGGCACCGAGATGCGGGTTATCGAGTTCATTGAACGCACCCCGGACGGTGAGAATTCGAACGAAGAGCGAGACTCATAACGCGATCGGCGCCTGGCCGACAAACCCCTGGAAGCACCGAACGCAACAAAGAAAAGTCAGACATTTGAAGACAACGGAGGGCTGATTACATGTGCACCACCTGCGGCTGCGGCGACCCGAACGCCGTTCACATGCATGTCGACGAAAACGGCAACATCACCGTGCACTCGCACGGGGATCACGACCATCATCACCATGAGCACGGTCACGCCCACGCGCATGAAGACGATCATGGGCACGGCCCGGCGCACGCGCATGCCGCTTCGACCCCGGCGGGCCGCGCCGTTGCGATTGAAGAAGACATCCTCGGGCGCAACAACGCCGTTGCAACGAAAAACCGCGCACTCTTGGCAGCGCGCCGCATACTCGCGCTCAACCTCGTATCGAGCCCGGGTTCGGGGAAAACGGAACTCCTCTCGGCAACGCTCAAGCGCCTCCTCGAACAGTCGGGCCCGAAGCCCCTCGTAATCGAAGGCGACCAGGAAACGGCCAACGACGCCGACCGCATCCGTTCGACGGGCGCGCGCGCCGTTCAGATCAATACCGGCAAGGGCTGTCACCTCGACGCCGCCATGATCGAGCGAGCGCTCGAAGTGCTTGACCCCGAACCTGAATCGATTCTCTTTATTGAAAACGTCGGCAACCTCGTCTGCCCGGCCGAGTTCGACTTGGGCGAAGCGCACAAGGTGGCGCTCCTTTCCGTCACGGAAGGCGAAGACAAGCCCCTTAAGTACCCGGACATGTTCCGCGCGGCCGACCTCGTTCTCATCACCAAGGTCGACCTCCTGCCCTATCTGCGTTTTGACGTCGAGAAGTGCGAAGCCTACGCGCGGCGCGTCAATCCTCGCGCGAAGATCATCCGCACGAGCGCGATCACGGGCGAAGGACTCGACACGTGGCTTAAGTGGCTCGAAGCCGAGCACACACTCGCCGGCATCTAGAGCGGACGCGGCCGAACCGCAGCGAGCACGCGAGAAAAGGAGTCGAAAGCGCGCACTGCGGCCGACGGCCTTCGAAACATTGACCATCCATGGACGGGCGGCAAGGAGGCGGCGCGGCATGACGAAGGAATTGCAAACCAGTGCGCACGACAATCGTGAAGCGCGCGTCGTGCGCGTCACGGGCCTCGTGCAGGGGGTGGGCTTTCGCCCGACCGTCTACCGCATTGCACTTGCGCTCGGCCTCACGGGGTTCGTCTTCAATGACGAAGCGGGCGTCGGGATCCATCTTGAAGGGCCGCGGGAAGCGCTCGAGCGCTTCCCAAAGGTGCTCCTAGACGAAAAGCCGCCCCTCGCGCGCATCGATACGATCGAAATGCACCCGGCCGAATGCCAAGGGCTTGAAGACTTCTCCATCACGGCTTCGCGCGCGGGCGGGCACGTGACGACCGCCATTACGGCGGATGCGGCAACGTGCAATGCATGTTTTGCCGATATGTTCGACCCCAAGGGGCGGCGCTGGCGCTACGCCTTCACAAACTGCACGCACTGCGGACCGCGCTTCACGATCACGCATTCGCTCCCCTATGACCGTCCGCAGACCTCGATGGCACGGTTTCCGATGTGCCCCGACTGTCTGCGCGAATACGAAGATCCGCTCGATCGGCGCTTCCACGCGCAGCCCAATGCCTGTCCCGTATGCGGACCGAAACTCGTTTTCACCGACGCTGCCGGCCGTGCGATTGCGGGCGACCCCGTTGAAAACGCCCTGCGATCGATCCTTGCGGGCGAAATCGTCGCGATGAAGGGAATCGGGGGCTTTCATCTCGTCTGCGACGCGCGCAGCGCGCAGGCGGTCGCCCGACTGCGCGCCCGCAAGCACCGCGATGAAAAGCCTTTGGCGATCATGGCGGCCAACGTCGCCTCGGCGCAGACCGTCGTTCAATTGAATGACGAAGAAAAGCGGCTCCTCCTTTCGCCCGCGCATCCGATCGTCCTTGCGAGAAAGCGCTCGGATCTTCCCGAGGGCGCCCTCAGCGGCATCGCCAACGGACTCGTCGAAATCGGCGTGATGCTCCCTTATGCGCCGCTTCATGCGCTTCTCTTCCACGAGTACCTCGGGCGTCCCGCCGGGACGGACTGGCTCGAACATCAGGCGATCGATCTCCTCCTCGTCATGACGAGCGCAAATCCCGGCGGTGAACCCCTCGTTACTGCAAACGACGAAGCGCTCGCGCGGCTCGGGCACATTGCCGACCGCTTTCTCATGCACAACCGCGACATTCTCGTGCGATGCGACGACTCGGTTGTGCGTGTCGCCAAGGTGCACGAACCCGCCCCCTGCCTGCGCCCGGTCTGGGTGCGCCGCGCGCGCGGCCTCGCCCCCGAAGCCGTGATGCTCGGAGACAACCCCAATGCCCGCGAAGCAGACGAGGCGGGCGTCGATGTGCTCGCGCTCGGCCCCTACCTCAAAAACACGGCGGCGGCCACACGCGGGCACGAAGCCTTTCTCACGCAGCACATCGGCGACCTCGAAAACGCCGCCACGGCAGAAGCCCTAGAAGAGGCGGTCGAACATCTCTCGGCCATTCTCGAACTTGAACCGCAGGCGTACGCCGCCGACTGCCATCCGGATTTCTTCTCGACGCGGCTTGCCGAACGGCTCGCACGCGACACAGGGAAACCGCTTCTCAAGGTTCCGCACCACGCCGCGCACGTCGGCGTCGTCATGGCCGAACTCGGCCGCACGTCGACCACCTTCGGCCTCGCGCTCGACGGCGTCGGACTCGGTCCCGAGGGCGGCATCTGGGGCGGAGAACTCCTCGCCGTCTCGGCAACGGGCTTCGAGCGGCTCGGCGCGCTTCGCGAGATCGCGCTACCAGGCGGCGACCGTGCAGCACGCGAGCCTTGGCGCATGGGGGCGGCCGTCTTGGTCGACATCGGTCGAGCAGATCTGATCGAGCCCTTTTTCGGCACCATGCCGCACGCGGGCGCCATCGCGGCGCTCGTGCGCTCGCCCTTGACGCGCAGGACGAGTGCTGCAGGGCGCTACTTCGACGCGGCCGCCGCAATCCTCGGCATCACGCTCGTGCAGCACGACGAAGCGACGGCCGCCATGCACTTTGAAGCGGCTGCCGCCGACTACGAGCGCCGCTCGGGCCCCGTTGTGCTCGAAAGCGAGTCGGCAGCGGGTGGCGCAGCCCTTTCTCAAAGAGCCCCCCTTGACCTGCCGCGACTCGACCTCCGGAAGCTTTATATCGAACTCGTGCAGGCGCGCCTCGCGGGTGTCGAGCCGGGGCTTGCCGCGGCAACCTTCCTCCACGGCTTTGCACTGAGCCTCGCCGACTGGACGATTGCGCGCTTGGCCGAGGTTCGATCGAGCTCGTACGTGACGACCGGCACCGCCCCATCAAGACCGATCGTCGCGCTCACGGGCGGATGCTTTTTGAACCGCGTGCTTCTCTCGGACGTCTCCGAGCGGCTCGCTGCCGCAGGATATGCCCCGCGCGTCCCGCAAAGCGTGCCGCCGGGCGACGGCGGTCTCGCGCTCGGAGAAGCCTGGCTCGCAAAGTGCTTCTTTGAAGCGCACCGGCGAACCGCATCGGCCCACGCACCACTTCCGACGGATCCCGAGTACGGCTTCGGACCTATTTCCAAAACCGACGCCTTCGCGTAGAACTGTAGAAACGAGTCCCGCACGGCCGACGCTCTCATGCGCGCCGGCCGCGCATCTTTCGATAGGAGCCGCTCGCCGCCATGTGTCTTGCCGTTCCCGCTCAACTCATCGCCGTCAACGCCGATGCGGCTCGCGCCCGAGCCGACTTCGGCGGCATTGAAAAAGAAATCGATGTCTCGCTCATTGACGAGCCGCGCCCGGGCGACTGGGTGATCGTGCACGTTGGCTTTGCGCTCAACCGCATCGACGAAGCGCAGGCCGCCGAAACGCTCGAACTATTGCGCACGACGGGCGCGGCCGACGCGGCTTCGGACGCCACCAAGGGAGCGGCCCAATGAAGTACGTCGACGAGTACCGCGGCGCCGAAGAAGCGCGCCGCATCACGGCCGAAATCGCGCGTACGGTGGTGCCTGACCGTCAGTACCGCTTCATGGAGTTCTGCGGCGGTCACACGCACGTCATCAGCCGCTGGGGGCTTGAAGACGTTTTGCCGCCCGCTGTGCACATGATTCACGGGCCGGGGTGTCCGGTGTGCGTGCTGCCGATCGGCCGCATCGACATGGCGATCGAGCTCGCGCTTCAAAAGGGCGTCATTCTCTGCACCTATGCCGACACCTTGCGCGTGCCCGCTTCAAAGGGGCTGTCGCTATTTAGCTGCCGCGCACAGGGCGGCGACGTACGCATGGTGTATTCGCCACTCGACGCGCTCAAAATCGCACGCGAGAATCCCGAACGCGAAGTCGTCTTCTTTGCCATCGGCTTTGAAACGACAACGCCGCCCACAGCCGCAGCGATCCTCGCCGCAGAGCGCGAAGGGCTCCAAAACTTTTCCGTTTTCTGCAACCACGTGCTGACGCCCGCCGCGATGGAGCACATTCTCGCGACAGCGCCCGAGCGCCCCGACGCGCCGAAGCTCGACGGGCTCGTCGGCCCCGCGCACGTCTCGACCGTGATCGGCTCGAACCCCTACAAGCCCTTTGCCGAGAAATGGAAGCTCCCCGTCGTGATCGCCGGGTTCGAGCCGCTTGACATGCTTTTGGCGGTTCTCATGCTCGTGCGCCAAGCGAACGAAGGACGCGCCGAGGTTGAAAACGAATTTGCACGCGCCGTCACCGCCGAAGGGAACTTGAAGGCCATTGCGCTCACCGACTCGATCTTCACGCTGCGCGAGCGCTTCGAGTGGCGGGGCTTGGGCAGCGTCGCGCACTCGGCACTGCGCCTCAGGGACGAATTCGCTTCGTTTGACGCCGAAAAGCGGTTTGAGATGCCCGAGCGCATCGTACGAGACAACAAAGCCTGCGAATGCGGCGCAATTCTGCGCGGCGAGAAAACGCCTCGCGAGTGTCGGCTCTTCGGCACCGTCTGCGTGCCCGCCCACCCGATCGGCGCCTGCATGGTGTCGTCCGAAGGTGCCTGTGCGGCTGCCTGGCGCTACGGCCGGCGCAGCTGACGCACAGCAAAAGCCAAGTGACAACGCAAAAAGCGACTCATTCAAGGAGGAAGAAAATGCCCGTCAAACCCGGCTATGCACGCAAAATCGACATCCGCCGCGGTGCCGTCGAAATGATCCACGGCTCGGGCGGGCGCGCCACGGCCGAACTCATCGAGCAGCTTTTTGCCGAACACTTTCGCAACGACTGGCTCGACCAAGGCCACGACGGCGCCGTGATGCCGCCGATAGTGCGCCCCGTTGCGGTTTCCTGCGACGCGCATGTCGTCAAGCCCCTCTTCTTCCCCGGGGGCGACATCGGACGCCTCGCCGTCTGCGGCACCGTCAACGACGTGGCGATGTGCGGTGCGAAGCCCCTTTACCTGAGCGCAAGCTTCATTCTCGAGGAAGGCTTTCCGCTCGCCGACCTTGAGTGCATCGTGTGCTCGATGGCCGAAGCCGCCCGTGAAGCCCGGGTTGCCATCGTCACGGGCGACACTAAAGTGGTTGAACGCGGCAAAGGCGACGGCGTCTACATTTCGACTTCGGGCATCGGCGAAAAGCTCACCGACCGAACGATCAGCGGCAAGAATGCGCAGCCGGGCGACAAGATCCTCGTCTCGGGCGCCATCGGCGAACACGGCATGACGATCATGTCGCTCAGAGAAAATATGACCTTCGGCACGACGCTCGAAAGCGACTGTGCGCCGCTTGCCGATCTTGTGGCCGACGTGCTCGCCGCAGCACCCGACACCCACGTGCTGCGCGACCCGACGAGAGGCGGCCTCGCAACGACGCTCAACGAAATCGCAGGCGAAAGCGGTGTCGGCATGATGCTTGAAGAAACGGCGATTCCCGTTTCCAACGCCGTTCGCGCCGCCTGCGAATTCCTGGGACTCGACCCGCTTTACGTGGCCAACGAAGGCAAACTTATCGCGATCGTCCCGGCCAACGAAGCCGACGCTGCACTCGCCGCCATGCACGCCAATGCACGCGGCAGGGACGCGGCCGTTATCGGTACGGTTACGGAAGCGCACCCGGGGTTTGTTGAAATGCGAACGCCGATGGGCGGCGTACGTACGGTCGACTGGCTCACAGGCGAACAATTGCCGCGCATCTGTTGAGCGCTTCTCGACCTTTTTTGAACCTATAGAGCCGGCGGCACGAACATTGCATCCGTACCGCCGGCTTTATTTATTCTTTTGCGCAGTGCGCGTTAGGCTGCCGAGTGCTCGACGCGGTAGCGCAGCCACACGACGCCGCCCGGGAGCGTTTTGGCTTCAATAAGTTCCAGAGGCTGCCCTGCGGCAGGCTGTTCGTGCGCTTCGCCCGCGTAACCCACAATCGAGGGGACGCCCGCGAGGCCGTCAACGGCCGGATAAACGAGAATCGAGAATTCGTCGATGAGGCCCGCCTTGAGGAAGCTGCCGTTGATGAGGCCGCCGCCTTCGAGCAGGATGAGCTTCACGCCGAAGGTTTCTTCGAGCGCGGCGAGCGCACCTTCGAGCTTTTTCTCGCCTTCGCCCTCAAAGACATAGGAGACGCCCACGCGGCGCAGTTCTTCGAGATAATCCTCGGCCGTATCGGGGGCGAGAACGGCGACGAGATGCTCGCCCGTCGAGAGCGTCGGCGTCGTGTAGCGGAGCTTGCCCTTCGGGTCCGTCACGACCGCTAGCATGCGGCCTTCGCGCTTGCCGACAAAGGGTGTCGGACGCGGCTCATCGGCGCCGCGCTTCCCCGCGGGCGCACCTTCCGAGATCGAATCGTCGTATTGCGCCATCGAGGTGCGGCCGATGAGCCAGCCGTCCGCGGGAAAATTCGACGCGGCGGCCTCATAGCACTCCGTAACGTTGACGGGATGGACGGGCTTCGTCCAACGGCCGGGCAAAAGACGGCCGTCGACGGATGAAATCATGTGGCAGACAACTTTGACTGTCATTGTGCGGTTTTCCTCCGAAAAAATACCGAGCGCAAAGCGCTCTCATTTTCTTTGCAAGTTCAATTCTGAACATGCCTCAGGTTTGCGAACGCCTTGATTTAACCGTTTCTTTGGCAATTTCGCTCATTCAGAAGTCGCACCTGTTTTGAGCTTTGCTTTCGCAAGCCTTCGAGGGGGTAAATGAGATAAGTTGGAGAGAGGCAACGGTTGCTCATGATCGTTGCTGTTTACATGCCTCTAAACCTCACCACAAGAGAAAGTCAATCGAAGCATTCGCTCTAGCAATCAATTCGCACCCAATTCGCCCTTATCCTTGCCGCTCGCTTCAGATTCACACGGATTCCAGTCCGTAAACTCGTTTCGTCCGCCGGAAAGCTTTTGCGCCGACGGACAACCGAGGGCGCATTTCCTCGGCGCGCGCCCGACTTTCGACGCAGCCGACAAGAAAAAGAAAAAACAACGGAGGCCGCTTTGACGTCTTTGCATCCGGCATCAACGCAAGAGAAAAAAGAATCAACGACTTCGGAAGACGCACGCGCAGCAACGTCTACCGCGAAAGAAACACATGAAACCGCCGGCAGCTCGCCGCGCAGCTTTTTCTCGCCGCCCGCAGAAAATTCGCGCCTTTTTCTGCTCCTCTTTCTTGCCGCGTTGGCGGCGTTCGGTCCGTTTGTCACGGACTTTTACCTGCCGACGCTCCCCGAACAGGCGCTCGACTTCCAAACGTCGCCTTCGACTGTGCAGCTCGGGCTTTCGATGACAATGTGGGGGCTCGCGATCGGGCAGCTCTTTGTCGGACCGCTCTCCGACGTCAAGGGGCGGCGCAAGCCGCTCCTTTGGAGCCTACTTGTCTTCGCCGCCTCAACGTTCGGCGCAGCAGCGGCACCGAACGTCCAAATTTTCCTCGCGATGCGTTTTCTTGAGGGCCTCGGCGCCTCGGGTGCGATCGTGATGTCGCGCGCCGTCGCGGCAGACCGCTATACGGGCAAAGCACTCGGGAGCTTCATGGGCGTCATGGGTTCGATCCAGGGCATTGCGCCGATCACGGCACCGCTTTTGGGTTCGCTCATTGCGGACGCCATCGGCTGGCGCGGAATCTTTTGGATTCTCTTTGCAGCGGGCATCGTGCTCCTTGCGATCACCTTTACGCGCCTCGCGGAAACACGCTCGCCCGCCGACAGACGCCGCAGCACCAAAAGCAAGGCAACCCCCGACGTCGTTCCGCAAAGCGCCTCGGCGATCGAGGAGCGCACGCCGGAGCCGTCGGAAACGCTTGGGACGAGCGTACGGCGGCTTTTCGGCGACCCGGTGTTCGTTGCAATCGTACTTCAGCAGATCTTTTCGTCGGCCGTGCTCTTCGCGCACATCGCCTCGTCGCCTTTTATCTTCCAGACGCACTTCGGACTCTCTGCCACCGAGTACGGCTTCTTCTTCGGCGCCATGGCACTCGGCATTGCGGCGGGCGCCGCTTTCTCCGGCAAGCTCGCTTCGCCCGCCTTTGCGATGCTCGCGGGGGCAGTCGGCATGCTCGCCGCCTCCTCGGGCGTCGCCGCGCTCTACGCGGCCGAAGCTTCTTTATTGGCGATCGTCCCCGTCTATTTCGCACTCCTCGTGATGCTCGGACTCACGCTGCCCGCTGCCATGACGGCAGCCCTTTCGCGCCATCGTCCGCGCTCGGGGCTTGCCGCTGCGATTCTCGGCGCCGTCGGTTTCGGGGGCGGCGGCCTGGTAGCCCCGCTCACGTCGATCGGTGAGGCAACCACGTCGACGGCGATACTTTTCATCGCCTCCTCGGCGTTTCTTTGCGTAATCGGCGTCGCCTTGATGCGGCGCATGAAGCGCGAAGCGGCACAAGCATGAACCAAGCACACACAAGGTCGGCTGGGATACGACGATCATCCCGACCGTGATGCTCATGTGACAGTTCGGAAGTCAAAGACAGCCCGATGACGGACGGCAACACGGCCGCCTGGGGCTTCGGGATCGGCGTCGACTACAAGGTTTGGTAACCGGCGCACCGAACGACCGGACTTGATTCGGGCCAGCCTCGAGCGCAGACCGAACGATTAGAAAATGGCTTGGGACCTCGCGTGATCCCAAGCCTTTTTGCTTGCCGCAAGCGTCAGCGTCTCAGGCACGGATCTTCCAGCCGCGGGTCACAAGCGTCACGGCGGCCGCCATGACAGCGAGCGCCGTGAGCGCGACGATCATGAGCGAGAGCGGCGCATTCGTCGTACCGGTTCCGAAAAAGCCCTGACGGAAGCCGTCGACAAGATAAAAAAACGGATTGAAGAGACTCAGCTGCCGCCAGACGGGCGGGAGCGACTCGACCGAATAAAAAACGCCCGAAAGGAACGTGAGCGGCATCACGACAAAGTTCATCACGGCGCCCATCTGATCGTACTTCTCGGCCCAGAGCGCCGTGATGAGACCGAGCGAAGCCATGATGATCACGCCGCAGAAGGCGAACGCAAAGAGATAGAAGGGATTTGCCACCGAAGGCGCCGCCCAGACCATGCAGACGACGTAAACACCGATTCCGGCTATCGCCGCGCGCACAAAGCTCGCGCAGATGTAGGCCGCCGCGATCGCGGGTCCCGGGATCGCGGGGAGCAGGATGAAAACGAGGTTCCCCGAAATCTTCGACTGAATGAGCGACGAGGCCGTATTGGAAAAGGCGTTTTGCAGCACCGTCATCATAATGAGCCCCGGGACAATGAAGCTCGTGTAGCTCACGCCCGCATAGACGGGGAGGTGCTTCTCAAGCGCTTCGCCGAAAACGACAAGGTAGAGAAAGCTCGTGAGTACGGGCGCAAAAAGCGTGTGCTTCCAGACCTTGAGAAAGCGAATCGTTTCTTTGGAAAAAAGCGTCCAAAATGCAATCAGGGCATCCGACACGTCAGACTCCGCCGTGAGAGGGTTGATTGGCTTCGGTAGGAGCGCCGGCATTGTCGACGCGAGCGGACGTCACTTCAAGAAACACGTCTTCGAGACTCGGCTGCCCGACCGTCAGGTTTTCGATGTCCACCCCCGCCCGCGCGAATGCGGCAAGCTTTTCCCCCGCATCGCGCGCGTCGGCAAGACGCAGTACGATGTCGGCGCCGTGTCGGCGCATGAGGTCGGCCTCAAGCGCCTTGGGTAGCTCCCCGCGCAAGATGCGGCACTTCATCGCGCGTCCCTCAAAGCGCGAGAGGAGCGCCTCGGTGCGGTCGAGCGCCGCCAAACGACCTCGGTTCATGATCGCGACGCGGCTGCAGAGCGCCTGCGCCTCCTCAAGGTGGTGCGTCGTCAGAATGATCGTGCGGCCTTCGCTGTGAAGCCGTCCGATAAAGGCCCAGAGGTTTTCGCGCAGCTCCACGTCGACCCCAGCCGTCGGCTCGTCGAGGACGATGAGTCGGGGCTTGTGCACAAGCGCCTGCGCGACGAGAACGCGCCGCTTCATGCCGCCCGAGAGCGCACGCATGGAGGCGTCCGCCTTTTCGGTGAGCCCCAGGTGAAAGAGAATTTCGTCGATCCAGTCGTCGTTGCCGCGTACGCCCCAGTAGCCCGACTGAAAGCGCAGCGTCTCTCGCACCGTGAGAAACGGATCGAACGTGATCTCCTGCGGCACAATCCCGACATGACGGGCCGCGCGGCGCCGCTCTTTGGCGCAATCGATGCCGAAGACGCGAATCGTGCCTTCGGTCGGCCGAACAAGACCGCCCAGCGCGGAAATGAGCGTCGTTTTCCCGGCGCCGTTCGGACCGAGGAGTCCGAAGAATTCGCCCTCTTCAACCTCGAGCGAAAGTCCTTCGAGCGCCACCGTGCCCGAGGCATAGACCTTTCTCAAATCCGATACCGAAAGCGCGGCGGGCTTTGCCGTCGCGTCGGACGTCTCTATTTCGTTCACGAAATTCACGAGAGCAAACTCTCCGTAGGTTTGGACGGGCTGCGGGCGCAAAGGGCTGCACGCGAGCACCCGGTGCCGGACCGCGTTCGGGCGATCCGGCGAGAAACTTTTTGCGGTCGACCGCGCGACGATTCTAATCGCGGCGTTCCCGCCGCGAAGCGCGCCGCGCCTTATCGCGACGTGAGTAAGAACCGTACGGGCACTTCAAGGCGCACGGCGCGCTTGAGTTTCGTTGCCACGCCGAGAAGCGGTTTGGCCGCGGCCTTGGCCGCACGATTCAAAAGCGACGACGCGCTCTTTTGAAGCACCTCGACCTCGGTGACGAGCCCCTGTGCGTTCACGTGAACGCCCAAGAGCACCGTCCCCGTCTGATTCGTCTGCCGCGCGCGGCGCGGATAGCGCTTGTTGGCTTCGATGATCGACATGATCTCGGCGAGCGCTCGGGTTTCGTCCGTTGCGTCGCCAGCTCTGCCGCTTCCGGCAAAGCCGCCCGGTACGCCCGAAACCGAGCCGCTTGCCCCGGCACCGCCCTCAGCAGACTCAGCCGAACCGCTCGCGGCAGCGCCGGCCGCAGCTGCGCTCGATCCCGCATCGTCCTTCGGCGCGATCGATGCTTTCGGCTCCTGCGGCGCAGCGGCCGTTTTCTCGACCTTGGGCGTTTGCCGCACCTTTTTCACCACGGGTTTCGGCGCAGGCTTCGGGAGCGGCTTTGCCTTTTCCGGTTCGGGCTTGGGCTCAAGTTTCGGCGCCGGCTGCGGCAGTGGAACGGGAACAGGCTCAGGCATGGCCTCCGGTTGGGATTCCGTTTTTGGAGAAGACTCCGGCACGGTTTCGGGCGGCACCTCCTCCTGGGGCTTAGGCTCCGAAAGCGGCTTTTCTTCGGGTTCGGGCGGCGGTTCGGGTTGGACAATCGGTTTCGGCTCGGGCCGAGCTTCAATCGAAAAGTCGCTCTCTTCGACCGTGTGCTCGAAAAGCTGCTCCGTACGCGGCACGGGGGCTGGCGTCAGGGGCGCCTCTCGAATTTCCATTTGAAGGGTCTCGATCGCGCCGCCCGCGGGCGCTGCCGCCAACGCCGGGAGCGCAGGCACTGCAACGGCTTCGCTCGCCGCGTCAAACGTCATCAGTGCAGCCACTGCGAGCGCGGTGGCGCAGACGGTCGCGCGGGCAAACCGCGTTGCGCGCTCGGCTTCGGTGGGCACGGCCTTCTTTCTTCTTTTCACCTTTGTCACGATGATGCTGCTCTTGAGGGCGAAGCCGACTCAGGGGATTCGGGGCGGCGCGTGCTGATCACGAAGCGCCCGTTGCGCTTCGTCTTCGCCAAGTCCATCACGGCGACAAAGCGCGAGAACGGCGCCTCTTCGTCCATGTAAATGTTGAGAAGCCGCTCGGGCGCTTCGTCAAGCGCGCGGGCAATCTCCTCGATCGTCGCGGGTGCGGCGTTCAAGTAGAGCGTGCCGTCGGCCTTCACCGACACGAGCAGTTCGTTGCGCGCCTGCGACGTCTCGGCGTTCGTCGCCTCGGGGAGAATGACTTCGAGCACGGGTTTGGAAAAGCTCATCGTCAGCACGAAAAAGATGATGAGCATAAAAAGGCAGTCGATGAGCGGCGTGAGATCGATCTGCGGCTCGTCTTCAAAGCTGCCGAAGAGATTGGTGTCCATTGGGCGTCCTTTCTCTCGAATGCGTGGGCGGTTGGGTCCTTTTCAAAGCGTCGGTGCGCGGTCAGAATGTCGCGTCCGCGCTGGCGTAGCCGGCGGAACGGCGGCGGTTTTCGCGCGCTTTTGCGTCGCTCGCCGCATTCGCTCGTTCGCACCCGCCCTGTGCCGCAGCTGCGTTTTGCGTGTCACGCTCGTTCTCGCAAACTCCATCGGACGCACGGCGGCGCAGCCGTCGGCAGACTTCGAGCGCACGATAGCTGTGCTCAACCGCCTCAATGTGGAAACCTCGGAACTTGAGCATCAGGTAGTAGTAGGCCATGAGGGTCGGAATCGCGACGCAAAGCCCCATGATCGTCGTGATGAGCGCCGACCAAATGCCCGAAGCGAGCACCGTGGCATTGGCGTGCGAAAAGTCCTCCATCGCCTGAAAAACCGCCACCATGCCCCAAACAGTCCCGAGAAGTCCGAGAAGCGGCGAGATCACGGAAATGAGCTTGAGCCAGCAGAGCGCGTTGTTGACGCGCTTGAAATTGCGATGGAAGAGATAGCCCACTTCGGCGCGCACGTCGTCGGAGTGCTGCGCGTGCGTCGTCACGATTTCGTAAATGATGCGGATGAGCGGATTGGCGCGCTTCGGGTCGACGCTTCGCAGGCACCGGTCCTCACCGCGCTCGAGATCGAGAAAGTCGCGGCGGAAATTGCGCCAGACGGCCGCCATGTAAAAGAGCTGCCAGAGAATGAGGTAAAGCGAGAGGAGCGCCACAGCGACGAGCACAACGCCCGCCGGACCGATCATGGCGTAGATCTCGAAGAGATTGTCGGAAGAAAACGTCATGGTGAAGCCTCTTCAGTACGCGTTGGATTTCAGGCAGTTTCAGTCGCGCTGCCGCTCGTGCTCCTTGCAAAGCGCTCGGCAAAGTACGCGGCTGCAGCAATGAGGTCCATGCGGTTCGGATGCGTTTCTGCAGCCGACCAGCGTTGGGCGCGCTCGGGCGTCACGGGCATCGACTGCGAAAGCTTGGGATCGATGCGGCCGCGGCAGAGGAAGGTGCCCGCGAGCACATTGCCGCGATCGTCGCCGATCAAATCGCTCGACGTGCGCATCATCCAGTCCTTCGCGCGCGGCGTGTCGGGCTCACCGCCCAGGGTGGCGAAGCAGGCAACGCGCTTCCCCGCGAGCTTCGCAGCTGCGCGCTTCATGTCGGCGGGCGCGCGGCCGCAGTCGCACCAGAACCCGAGAATGACGGGGTCGTACTGCGAAAGCGACTCGGGCATTGCCTCGGCCGCCACGAGTTCGGCCCCGGGGAGCGCATCGCGCACGGCGTAGGCAACCGTGCGGGTGTTGCCCGTTCGAGAGCTCACGACGACAAGGGGCTTTGTAGCAGCGGACTTTTCAGGCGTTTCAATGACGTTCATGGCAAGGAACTTCCTTTTCTTCTGAGCGTGAAGGATTCGGCATCGGCGGCACGCATCAACGATCGCAAGTACGTGCCGAAACATGCCGATACGGCAGCGGGTGAACGGGCGGCTTATTGCGCGGCGCCGCAGAACGTTCGACGCGCCGCCAGGAACGCTTCGCGCACCGAATCGATGATCTTGTGGTTTTCTCGGCCCGCGTAGACGGCAAAAGCCGCCTCGCCCGCCTTGTTGAAGAACTGCACGGAAAGCGACTCGCGGTTCATGAAGGGCAGGGACGCGAAGACAATCGCCTCAAGGTCGAGATAGTTGATGTGCCCGCCGATCGCGGCGTTTTTCGAGAGGATGTTGTAGTAGCCGCGCGCAGCCTTGCCGATGCTGATTTTCCCTTCGATTTCAAAAACGTTGCCGGCGTGCACGACGAAAAGCGTCGCCTTTTCCCATTGAGCGAGAGCCGCCCAGACATCGGCAAAGCGCTCGGCGGCATCGCCTTCGACAAAGGCGACCGCCGACTCGGGCATCAGGCGCGCGGCCTCAAGCGGCGTCGTACCGAGTTTCCGGGCGGCAATACCGAAGGTGACCGGATAGGGCGCCTTCAGGATTTCTTCGATCAGGGCGGTCTGTTCGGCAGTGGGCGTAAGTCGGTTCATCATCGATTCCTTTTGGTTTTTAGAAATTGTTTTTGATTCCGTTGAAAGTGACGGGGCTTAGCTAAAACGCCGCTCTGTCACGGCGTCAGGCACGCGTCTGCGCTCCCGCACCTCTGAAGGCCTCGGCAAGCAGGGCGTCGCTTTCTCGGCCGGCCGCGCGAACGCACGCCATGTCGAGCGCGCGGTCGCAGGCGTCAAGGAGCTCGAGGTCGTGCGTGATGAGAAAGACCGCGCGGCCCCGCTCGCCCTTTCGGGCTTCGGCTTTGAGGAGCGCCGAAATGGCGGCCATGTTGGCGCCGTCCAGGCCCGAGGTCGGCTCGTCAAGGATGAGAACGGCGGGATCCTTGACGAGCGCGCAGGCGATCACGAGGCGCTGCTTCTCGCCGCCCGAAAGACTCTGCGGATGACGCTGCGCGAGGTGCGAGAGGCGCAGTGCCGAGAGAAGCGCATCAATGCGCGCTTCGTCGTCGGCAGTGAGCGCCGCCCTGCGTAGTCCTGCGAAAAGGCCGAAGCGCTTCGAGCGGCCGGCCGCCGCCTTCATGCCGATAGCCGCCCGCATGGCAAATTCGACCTCTTCGCGTACGGTGCGCATCTGCAGTTGATGGTCGGCGTTCTGAAGTACGAGTCCGGCCGAAGGCATTAGCCCATCGCGACCGAGCGACTCGCCGTCGAGCGAAAAGTCGCCTTCGGCCGACTCGAGGCCCGTGAGAATGCGTGCGAGCGTCGTCTTGCCGGTGCCGTTGTCGCCGATAAGAGCGGTAATCCCGGCAGGCACTTCGAAAGAGACGGCCGAAAAAAGCGGCGCCTTCCCCGGATAGGCAAAGCGAAGGTTCTTGACGCCCAAGCGCGCAGGCGTCTCCACTCTCGAGAGCTCGGCGCCCAAGGGCGCAACGGGCACGCGCGGCAGACGCGTTCTCGGATCAGCAAGTGCTGCGCGCCGCAGCCCGAACTCGGCGCGCAGCGCCTCGTCTTCGAGCATCGAAAACGGACCGCGCCGGCAAATTTCACCCGCACGCATCACGAGCACTTCGTCGGCCAAGTCTTTGAGCCAATAAAGGCGGTGGTCGACGATGAGAATCGCCGCACCCGCAGCCTTGAGTTCGCCCAAGAGCCGCGCGAGCGCCTCGGTCGCTTCCGGGTCGAGATTGGCGGTCGGCTCGTCCAGGATGAGCGCCTTGGGACCGAGCGCGAGAATGCCCGCGAGCCCCACCTTTTGCTTTTGCCCTTCGGAGAGCGCATGAATGTCGCGCCCGAGGAGCGCCGTGATCCCCATGCGGCGGGCGGCGTCCGCCACGCGCGCTTCGATCGCAGCAGGCGCGAACCCGCGGCTTTTGAGCGCAAAGGCAATCTCGTCGCCGACGTTGAGCGCAAAGAACTGTGCTTCAGGATCCTGAAAGAGCGTTCCGATGTGCTCGGCAAGCGAAGCGACGGGCGTCGCTGCCGCATCGAGCCCGTTCACCGAAACTTCACCCGAGAGGCTGCCGCCGAGAATCTGCGGCGCGAGCCCGTTCACAAGCCGCATGATCGTCGTCTTCCCGCAGCCCGAGGCCCCGGTGACCAGTTTGATTTCGCCGGGCGCCACGCTGAGGTTGAGATCCTTCACGGCGGCGTCGCTGCAGTTCGGATACGTGTAGGTGACGTGCTTGAGTTCAATTCCGGTCATATCGGCCGTTTGTCCAAAGAGAATTCAATCGAAAGGCCCTCAGGGCATCATCACGACGGCGCCCGCCATGAAGAGGTCGTGCAGAAACACTTCCGCAAGCGTCACGCAAAGAGTTGTCGTCACGGCGCCCGCCAAAATGCGCGCATCGAGACTAGTGAGCGTTCTGAAAGAGGCGGGCACCGTGCGCTCGGCCGTGCCGAGCCCCTTCAATTCGGCCGCAATGCCGAGCGACTCGGACGACTTGAGCGCCCGGAAAAGCACCGGGATCAGAAGCAGACGCGCAGAAAGGAGCGGGTGCCGCGTAAGCATCTTCGGCCCCATCGGCCAGCCGCGAATGCGAAGCGTCTCCCAGACCTGCCGGATGTCGGCGGCAAAGGTCGGAATAAAGCGCAGCATGACGGCCGCGGGCAAAAACACCGCATAAGGAAGCCGCAGACGTTCGAGCGTCGACAAAAGATCTTCGACGCGCGTCGTAAGCGCGAGCGCCATCACGACATTCATCATCGAAGCGCCGCGCAGGAACGGAATAACGAGCGCCTTTACGGAAAAACCGCTCAAGGCCGGCATGAACTGCGAGAGAAGCGCCGTGCAGCCGAGGGCCGCCAAGAGCATGACGGCCATAAGAGCGTAGAGACAGGCGAGAAGCGCAGGACGGCGCAAGAGGAGCACGTAGCCGAGCGTCACGACAAAGAGCACCCCCTGCGCAACGACGCCGCCCGTGCAAACCGCGAGCACGGCTGTGAGTGCGGTGATGCCGAGTTTGGTTCTCGCGTCGAGACGACGAAGCACGCTCGATTCGTGAGCGCCTTTAGCGAACAAAGCCCGCATGCTTGAGTTCTCCTACGGTTTTCCAGCCGAACCAAAGCCCCATGACGGAACCGACGTAGCCGAGAGCGACGATCGGCACCACCATGGTCATGAGCGCGGGGCTCTCGCGCATGAAGAGATACGACACCCCGAGGCTCAAGCCCTTGCTCGCGAGGTCATAGACGCCTGCGGCAAGCCAAGGCGCCCAAAGTACGGCGCGCGGCGTCGTGCGCGCGAGTCCCCAGGCGGCCGCCTCACCCAAAAGTGCACCGGCGAGCGCCGCGGGCAGAAGCGCCATGCTGCCGCCGAGAAGGAGCACGCTGATGAGCATGCTCACGACGGTAAAGAGCAGCAGCGTCCCGGCCTTGGGAACCTTTGTGAGAAGCACGACAAGGAGCGTTGTAAAAACGAGGTTTTTCGCCACGAGCGAAACGGGATTCATCCCGCCGCCCGCCAGCGCGATGAGAAGGCTCGAGAGCTTGGCCGCGGCGGCGAAGACGCCCACCATGACGAGTTCGCGCGGCGCCCAGTAGCGCTCGATGCTGCCAGTGCATGCTGCGGTTCTTTGAGTCTTCATGTCGTTGCTCTCCCGCGGACGGCGCGAAAGCGGGTTTGGTTGCTCGAGATTCGAAGGCTTTAGAACTTGGCGTTGAACTTCACGCTGAAGTAGCGCCCGGGTTCGTAGATCGCGGTCGAAAGCTTGTAGGCCTTGTTCGTGATGTTGTAGAGACCCACGTCGAGGCTGTAGGCGTTCTGCGGCCCGAAGCCGATCCCGCCCGTGAGATTGAAGTGGGTCGAGCCGCCGTAGGAGGTCGTCGTGCCGCTGTCGAAGTCGTACTGCGCGGTGTCGGACTGGCTCACTGCGTAGGCGTCCGCGCGAAGCGAGAGCCCTTCGAGAAGCCCCGTCCAACGCACGCCGTAGCGCCCGTAAAGCTCGGGCGTACCCGACTCGTAAGTCGACTCGCCGCCCTCTTCAAACTTGCGGCGCAGCCACGTGCCGCTCACGTAGGGCTCAAAGCCGCTCTCGAACAAATAGCTCGCCGTGACTTCAATGCCATGCGTTTTGGCGCCCGAAACGTTCTTGTTCGTATAGCGGTTGCTCTCAAACTCGAACGAGGCGATGTAGTCGTCAGCCTTGCTGTAGAAGGCGGCGATATCGAGCACGGCGCGCCCCGGCGTGAAGCGCACGCCAAGTTCGAAGTTGTCCGACGTTTCAGGATCGAGGTCCGGATTCGGAACCACTTCGCCACCGCCCATCGAAGTCGGGATGTAGCGCTCCATTAGGTTGGGCGAACGGTAGCCCTGCGCCCAAGTAGCGCGCACGGCCGTGTGTTCGATCCCGCGCCAGACGCCGCCCAAATTGAAGACGACGTGCCCGTCGCTGCTGTCGTTCTTTTCTTTGTCGGTGAGGCCGGGCTCGCCCGGGGTCGAGCCGTCCATCGTCACGTTCTTGCCGGTGTGCGTCGTCACTTCCGACGAAACCCACGTGTAGCGGGCGCCGTAGTTGAGCGCGAAGGTATCGGTGAGCGCACTTTCCATCGAGGCGTACACCGCGTGGCTCATCTGGTAGCCGTCGTTTTCCGTGAGCTTGCGCGAGTACATGTTCATCGGGCCGCCCATAGCGACGCGCGTGTGCGTATTGGTTTGTGCTTCAAGGTCGTCGTAGAGGAACTCGTAGCCTGCGATCAGGTAGTGGCGATCGCCGAGCTGCCAGTCCGCTTGGATGGAAACGCCGTACTGGAGCAGCTCGTTGTCGGCGAAGCTGTCCATCTTCATGGGATTCATCCAGACGCGATTTTCCATGTACTTGTCGTTCTTCTGCACGTAAGCGTCCGCGCGCAGCCGCACGAAGTTCTCCGTGATGTTCTTCGACTCGAAGAACACCGCACCCTTCGTGCGCTTCCACTCGGGCACGTTCACCGCGAAATCGTCATAGCCCGACGCCTGCATGTCCTGCAGCCCCGTCTGGAAGTCGAGATCGTAGTGCTCGAGCGTGAAGCCCGCGCGGGTGTCGGGCGTGAAGTCGTATGCCACATACCCCTGCATCGAACGCGAAGAGAACGCCGTGTTGTCGACGTCGCCCTTTGCCGTATGGAGGTCTTCTGCGTCTTCGATGCCCGCGGAGAAGCGGTACGTCCAGCCGCCCGCACCCCCATAGACGGAACCGTAGAGAGACTTGCCGGAATTCGACGTGTTCATGCCGGCCGAGACTTCGCCTTCAAGGGGCTTCGTGCCGCCCTTTTTCGTGATGATGTTGACGGCGCCGCCGATCGCATCCGAGCCGTAGAGCACGGAGGCCGGCCCCTTAATCACTTCAATGCGCTCGATCATCGACGGATCGATCAGAATGGGCGCGCCCGACATGGACTTGTGCTCCGCAATACGCTGCCCGTCGATCATGACGATCGTGCGGAAGGCGTCTTCGCCGCGAATCTGAATGCGCTTCATGCCTTGACTGCCGTCATTCATGACGCGAACGCCCGGAACATCCTTCAAGAGGTCGCCCACGGTCTGCGCGTTCGAGCGCTCGATGTCCTTCTGCGTAATCACAGAGACCGACATCGGCACGTCTAGGAGTTCCTGCTCGACGCGGGAAGCCGTGACGTGAACGGTTTCGGTCGTGAGGGCTTCCTCGGCGCAAGCGCCCGAGGAAAGCGCCGCGAGCGCGGCGCTGACGGCGGCGGCCGTCTTCAACATTTTCTTCTGCATGGTGGCTGCAGCCGCGGCTCGCGGCTGCCGGTGAGTAGAAAAAAGAGGGGCGTGCGTCGTTGATGTTGAGCGACAACGAGCGGTTAAGACGAACGCGCCAAGCAAACGGTCAGACCGAACGATCCGCGTTGGTGTCGCCGGCTTCACGGGCAGCTTCGCGATTCGCCCGCTGCGCGTGTGCGCCGTGCTCGGCGGGACGCAGGCGGTGCATGGCGCCGGGCGCACCCATATCGAAGCGAGCAGCTCGAACAGATCTTTCGTCGGGCGCCGCCTCGGCGAGCGCCCCTTCGATCCAGCGCATCAGCAGCTGCGCGAGCGTGACGTGCCAGTACTGACCGGCCACCGTCTGAATGAGGTGACGGCCGCGTCGCAAGAGAAGTCCCGCTTCGACCCACTGGTCGACGACGGGTTTGGCGATCGAATCGAGGTCGACCGGTTTGCCGCCCGCTTCGACCTTGAAGCTCGAGAGATCGATCGCGCCGCTCTCCATAGCGGCGGAGATTTCGCGCAATAGCGCCCAATTCGCGCCCGGACGCATCAGGAACTGCACGGGCTTTTCGCCCGCAGCCATGCGTGCGTGGTAAGCGGCTAGACTGCGCTCGAGCATGAAGCTCGACCCGAAGAGACGCCCGCCCGCGCCGCAGCCGAAGGCCAAGCAGTCGACCGAGGACTTTCCGAGAGCGTTGTAGATATTGCGCTCGCGGTGCGTGCGCCCCCAGTGGTTGTTCGAGAGACGGCGCCAGTTTTCGTTTGTGAAGAATTCGACGCTGCGCGCGAACATGTCGGCCTTCTCTGCGGCATCGGCCGCGCTCGGGAGCTTGCCCGAGGCGATGCGCTTGGCGAGCGGCGACTTTTCAAAAACATTGAGCTGATAGCAATCGACGCCGTCGAGCTTGAGGGACGCCGCCGTCGCGAGATCGTTTTCCCAGACGGCCGCCGTTTGCCCCGGGAAGCCGTAAATAAGGTCGATCACAAGCGCAGCCTCGTCGTAGCGGCCGATCGCTTCGAGTCGACGAATCATGGTATCGGCGTCGTCGACGCGCAGCATCGAGCGCCGGATTTCGGTGCTGAAAGTCTGAATGCCGAGCGAGAAGCGGTTTACGCCGCCCGCGATCGCCGCTTCGATGCGCGCGTCGTCAAAGTTGTGAATGCGGCCTTCGAGCGTAATTTCGCAGTCGTTCGCGAGCGGCAGGTACTTCTTCACGGCCTCGAGCACGCGGCGAAGATCTTCGGGCGCAAGCGCCGTGGGCGTGCCGCCGCCGAAGTAGACGGCGTGCACGGGGCCCGAAGCCTGCGCAGCGCGCTCGGCGTGCAGCGCAAGTTCCTTCACGAGCGAATCCGCATACGCGTGCGCGGCCGAAGGATCGAGCGGGTTCTGATAGAACATGCAGTAAAGGCAGCGCGTCTCGCAAAAGGGCACGTGTAAGTAGGCAAGCGTCTTGCCGCTTCGGGGACGATCGAGCGAAGCTTCGAACGCCTCACTCGCGGCCGCTCCCATGAGCGGCATGCCGCCAGGTCCCGAGTGAATCACGGCCTTGGCCTTGAAAGCCGCATGAAGCGGGTCTTCGCGGTTGGCGAAATAGGCTTCGGGCGAACGGTTTGCCGATTCGAGCGCCGTCTGCATGGCGCGGGCACCGGCTTCGAACGTGGCGGCGCGGCTTTTCGTGTCAATCGTGCTGTCGATTTTGCTTTTGTGCGAGACCGGATCCTTCACGGCAATTTCCCTGCTTGTTCGCCTCAAATTAGTTAACGAGAATCATTCTCGTTTTTGAGATTCGAACTTTACAGGAGAACCTTTAAATTTTCAATAAGAATAAAAATTATTATCAGAAAGAGTATTCTTTAGATTTCTTCTAATAAGCGAGTGCGAGTCGACAGTAGCTAAGCGGCACAAACGTGAAAGGTGAAAACGACTCGGCAGCGGTAGACTTGGCGGTTATTGCAACACTTTCGGATGCAACCCGCCGGAACGATCCGGCCGCTCTAGGTGTCACTCATGTGGGAAGCATTTCTTCACTCGCTCAACTGCGTTCTGATCCTGCTCCTCTTGGCGGGCGCGGGCTACTGGACCGCGCACAAAGGCTGGTACGACGCACAGTCGACCGCGCTCATCGCCAAGCTCGTCACCTTCATGTCGCTGCCGGCGTACCTCTTTTCGAGCGTGATGGAAAAGCTCGACCACGACGAGCTCATTTCGCTCGCGGGCTCGATGGTGATTCCGTTCCTCACGGTCTGGCTCTGCTTTTTCGTCAGCCGCATCATCGTGAAGGTCTGCAAGGTCGAGCACGTGCATGCGGGGACCTTCTCATCGGCCTTTACCGCAACGAACAACATGTTCATCGGCGTCCCGGTTTCGATCGCACTCTTTGGCGACGAGGCGATCGTGCCAACGCTTCTTTACTTCTTTGCCAACACGACGTTCTTCTGGACGATGGGCAACTTCCTTGAGGCAATGGACGGCATCGCCGCCGAAAAGAAAGCCGCCCCCAAAGTGCTCTCGCTCGCAACGGTGAAGCGCGTCTTCTCGCCCCCGCTTTGCGGCTTTCTGCTTGCGATCCTCCTGATCCTGCTCGATCTGCGCCTGCCGGAAGCGTTCATGACGGCCGCCAAATACATGGGCGGCATTACGTCGCCGCTTGCCCTCATCTTCATCGGCATCATGATCTACCGCATCGGGGTGCGTAACATCCGCATCACCAAGGACCTGGGACTCGTTCTCCTCGGGCGCTTCGTGATCTGCCCGACGGTGTGTCTCATCTTCACCTGGCTTATGCCGCTGCCGGAACTCTTTGCGAAGGTTTATGTCATTCAGGCGGCACTCCCCTGCATCACGCAGATTGCGGTGCTTGCGAAGTTCCATCACGCCGACGTGAAGTTCGCAACGACGGCCGTTGCCTCAACGACGCTCTTCTCGGCGGCAACGCTCCCCGTCTGGATGATGATCCTCACAGCGATCGGCTGACGCCGCGCAAACGACAACTGCGACACGCCCGACGATTTCCGGCGAGATCGTCGGGCGTTTCTTCTTGTAACTGCTGAGCGTTCAAACCGTCAGCCGATGGGCTTTTTGGCCGTTTCGGCCGCGAACGCTTTGGCGAGTTCGGCGGCTTCTTTTGCAGCGGCGAGCCGCTCCTCACGCGCTTCGGCTTCGTGTTTTCCGGCATGCCGAACGGCAAGCTTCCACGCATCAAAGCGCTTTGAAGTCATCGCAAACGTCTCCTTGAGCGCCTCGAGCGCCGCCTCGAGTTCGGCAATGTCGTCCGGGTCGCCGTCGATGTCGCGCAGAAACTCAATCTCGCGCTCGAGATTCTCTTCGTCGCGCAGAATGGCGCTCATGGTCACTTCGAAGTCCGACTCGGTCAGCGCATCAAAGGGCGCTTGAAGCGCACGGATGGACGGTCCCTCGGCTGCGCCGGCCGGCATCGGCGCCGGGGGTTCGTCGGGCGAGAGAAAGGGATTTTCATCGAGCTGCCGCACGGGGCATCCCACTTTGGGCAGCTCTAGCACAGGCTTCGGCAAGACGGCCGCCGAGGCAACAGATGCTTCAGGATCGGCGTTTGTCGGTGCGAGGCGGGCAGCAGCGCCGTCGGCACTTTCCCGTGAGCGGCCCGACGCAGGCGCAAATTCGAAGTCGAGCGTGATGCGCCCGAGCGTGAGGGGACCCGATTCGGCGCTGAGCGTAAGCGTTTCACCCGTCTCGACATTTCGAAGCAGCACGGTGCCCTGCGGCAGAACGACCTCAAACTGCGGCATGCTTATTTCCTTCTTTTCTCTCTAATTTCGCCAAATTTGCGCTTATCCGCGCGAACGCAAAGCATAAGGGGTTTTTAAGCACCCGGCGCTAAATTCGAAGCCATGGGAAGCTTGGTCGCTCCCGAGGTCAAAAAGGCTCTTTATCCATCAACCGCAAGCTCTACCGGTCATGTACACGTTCTTCTCCATCGTTTTCGGCATCATCTGGGCGCTCGCCTCGTTCGTCCTTCTCTTCAAGGTTTGGGACAAGCTCGGGCCCGTGGTGCTCTCGATGTCGAAGAGCCATATCGTGCAGGTGGCCGCCATGATCATCACGTATGCGGTGATCTTCGGCATCCCCGCCAAAATTTGGTGCTGGCTCTTCGGGTGAGGATAAATTTCAAGAGCCGCCGTTCCGCTTAAAGAACGGTGTTTTGATGACCGCGCCGGGTCCGGTGAAAACCGATGATCGCGCGGGCTTTTCTTTTGCGCGCTCTGCGCTTCCATTGAGTGCTGCTAGCGCTGCGCCGCAAAAATCCGGTCGCTCTCTCCGAGCACCGCTCCGCGTATGCGCAGACGCTCGGCCAAAATGGCGAATGCGGGTTCCGCGCGCCAATCTTCAACGCAGCCGATCACGACTATGGCGCGCCGCGCACGGGTGACGCCGACATTGAGAAGATTCGTGGGATTGGCCGCCCAATGGCGCTGACGCCTGCCGCGAGCGCCCTTTTCGGTGCCGAGCACGAAAATCACCGCATCGGCTTCCTGACCCTGAAACGCGTGCACCGTATCGGCCCGCATGGCTGCGGGCGCAATCTGCGTACGCCGTACGTCGTCGATCACCCGCGCGGCCATATCCGCGATGCTTCTGAAGGGAGAAACGACGAAGATCGATCCGCCGGCCATCGCCGGACGCTTCAGGAGCGAAACGAGCGTGCTTCTCAAGACCGCCATTTCTTCGGGGACGATCTTGGCGTCGGGCATCTGCCGCTCGACGCGTACGCCGCGCACGAGAAAAGCCGCCTTGCGTGCGGCTGCGTCTCGCGGCGCGACGTTCACGTCGAGCCAAAGCGACGGCAGCGCCTTCGCCGCATCGACGCGCGGCGTCATCTGCACCATCTGGTTCGCGTAAGCGAGCGCATTGGCCACGTCGAACATGGGCGACGCGCAGCGCCTGTGGGTGCGCAGCGGCAGCCCCGTCCAAACGGCTTCGCCCGTGACGGTGTCCCGAATGGCGGCGCCGACAGGCATCGTGTTGTCGGCAAGCGACTGCAGCGACGAGACATGGGGCGACCACCTTGCATCAACAGAGGGAAGACGCCTTCGCAGGTACTCGCAAAGGCGCTCGGGCATCGTGACGACGGGCATGAGCTGCCTCGGATCGCCGAGAATCACCGCGCGCCTGGCTCGGTTGAGAATACCAGCAGCCGCCTGCGGCATCGCTTGACTCGCTTCGTCCAAAAGGAGCCAGCCGATTGTCCCGGGACCACACACCGCGAACATGCTCGCCGCGCTCGCGAGCGTCGTCGAGATCACGGGCACAAGCAGCGCAATCACGTCCCAGATCGCTTGCGGTCGGCCTTTCGTGAGCGGCGGCATCCCGCTTTCGATATATTCCGCGATCGCCTTGAAGTTCGAGAGGAAATACGACGACTGCGCAACGACGGTGGCCTTGGAGAGCGCGAGCGCCGCCAGGAAAAGCGACGAGCGCAGCGCTTCGAAGTCTTCGTCGACCCAGAGCGACGTCTTGTGCTGCACGGGAGCGGCAGCGAGCGGCGTTGCGTAGACGGCGGGGCGCCCGTTATCGAGCGCCGCCTGTGCGGCGATTGCTGCGCGGCGAGCGGCCACCGCTCGATCGAGATCTTCAAAGCGCTTCTTGGCTTCAAGCCAGGCCGCTTCCGGCCCTTTGCCGCGTTTTTCGAGCGCAGCCTTGGCCGATGCAATCTCAAGCGCAAGTTCGCTCTCGCGTTTTTTGTCGCTGTAGACGCCCGGCTCTCGTCCCTTCAAAACCGTTCGCACGAAGCGAAGCCGATTGCTTTTCCGTCCGAGCGTGACGGAAATAAGTCCCCAGACGTTCTCAAGCAGCGCATCGGGCGACTCACCAAAGAGCGACCCCGTTTCAGAAAGCCGTCGCTTCGGAAGTCCCGCACGCTTCATGGCACGCGCGCAGCTCTGCCAGTAGGCAAAACGCGCCTTGCCGGCAGAACCGGAGGTGCCGGGCGCGGCTGCCGCACTCTGCCCCGCATCGGACAGAAAAGCACGCTCGAGCGCGAAGCTCGAAGGGAGTTCGTCCGTAATGTTGCGAATGGCAGCGTTGTTGTTCGATGCAACAACAATGAGGCTGTCCCGCGCGACGCTGCGCTTCACGGGCATCACGGCGAATTGACGGTCTGCACCGAGTTCAAATTCAAGCGGGTGGTCGAAGTCGAAAATCTCCTTCGAAGCCGAGAGCGCTGCTATGCGGCGCGCCTTGCGCACCACGACTTCGGCAATCACGTCGCGCAAAAGCCAGCTTTTCCCGGTCCCGGGCGGACCGTTCACGCTCGCAATGGGCCCGAAGCTCTCGAGCTTCTCCTCGCTCGCACCCGGCATGTCCTCGGGCGAGACCTCGCCCAAGGCGAGGATGGCGTTCACGGCTGCCTGCTGCGCGACATAGAGGTGATGCGAAACCGGGCTCGGCCAGCGCCCCGAGGGGAGCCGAACGGGGTCGAGCAGTTCGGCCAAGGCCGCCGGCTTTTCGAGGAGATCCGCGCGTGCGATCCCGGCGTCGATGCCGTGAAGCAGGAGGCGCGAGAGGGGCGCACTCAGCTTCGAGATGCGCGCGGGGTTGCCCGGCGAGGCGCGCTTATCACCTTCGTCTTTGTGCGCAGGCGGCCTGTCGAACTCGAGGGCATCACCCACCGCTCCCGACAGCGTTTCGACCTCAGTCCCCGGCGCCCCAGGCGCCCCGGCCGGAGAAGTCGTCGCCGCACGGTCAGCCGCCTCGCCCGCAGTCTGAGCCGCCCGTGCGAGCCGCTCTGCGAGCGGCGCGCCGCAAGGGCTCGTGCCCGACTCTTCGAGCGCGACCGAAATGCGGGCAAGGTCGCCCAAATAGAAGCTCCCGAGACGAACGATGTCATCCACGGAAAACGTGTGGTCCGGTCGATGAAAAACGACGCGAAGGGCGGCATCGATCGGCCCCGTATAGCCGATGTAACCCGCCACGCCGCGCGCGGCATGCTCGAGAAACGGCTGCGCAACGCGTTGGGCGAGCGGCTGCGGATCTCGAAGCGTGAGCGTAAAGGCTTTCTTATCGAAGACATGCTCGGCAATATGGGACGTGCCGCAGGCAATCGTGTGAAAGAGCGACGAGACGCGCGTCTCGAATGCCTTCGAAAGCTTTTCGCATCGCTTAAGCGCCGTCGCAACGTCGAAAACTGGGGTGCTCCTCAGTGCCGCAGCCTCTTTGCGGCCCGCTTCACCCGAACGCCTCAGCTTTTCGATAAGGCGCATGCGCCGCAGTGCCAGATTGAGTGCGCCGACATAGCCCGAAACCGAAAAACTCTCGGAAACAATCTTGCCCCAAGGCGAAATGTGAAAGGCCGCAAGATAGGTTTCGCCTCGCAGGCTCGGATCTTCGCCGACGGCGTCAAAACCAAGATCAGGCGCGTTGAGCGCCGAAGTTCCGAGCCCCGACTCCGCCGCATCCAGGAGGCGCAGCATGTGCGCATAAAGGCGCGCCTTGGGAAGAATCCCGAGGTAGACCGTGAAAAAGGGGAGCGGTCGCTCGATGGCGCTGCCCGGCTGCGGGCGCAGCATCGGGCGATTGAAGGTGATCTCCTTCGTTTCGAAGGCAAGCGTCAGCAGATGACCGATCGCGTCGCCCGAGTGCTCGGCACCGGCTACAGCCGCACGACGAACGCCATCCGTTTCCGCCGTATTCGAGGGCGTCGCAAAAGCGGTCGCCTCATTCGGCATTGACGGCACCCGCCAGCGCTCGAAGTCAACGAATTCGCCGCGGCGAACACTCCAATCCGCGGGCTCGAAGAGCTCAAGAAGCGACCAATACGAAACGACGTCGCGCGCTTCGAGGAGCGAGAGCGGGCCGCGTGCTGCCGCGGTCTTCGTGTCCTCTTTCCTTGCGCCCTCGGCGTCTGTCGTCCCCTTCTTCATCAGCGGCCGCGCTGCGCGTCAAGAAAGGCTTCGAGCCGGCGTTGCTCGTCGGAAGCGGCCCGCACCATGGCTTCTCGCTCGCGGCGAATGCTTTCGGGGAGGTCGCCGTAATTGGCAATCGGCTTCGTCTTCCAGAGGTTCTGTACGGGACGATACCGGAAGCGCACGCGCTCGGGCGCCGTCTGCGGGTCGTCCAAGCGCCGCACGTCCATGCCGAGCCCCGCCGCAAACACGATTTCGTCGTTTAAGAGGATGAGCGGCAGCTCGTCCCGGTCAAAGGGCGCAATACCCGCCTGCGCGTAAAGGTCCTTCAAGGACTTCGACGGGCGCAAGAGCCAAAGCTTCATCTTTGCGGACCGACACTTCGAGCGCACCTCGAGCTTCGCGTCGAACGCCATCAGGCGGTCGACATTGATGCCGGGCTCGTCGGGCGCGCAACGCACCACTTCGATGACGCCGTTCCAGCCGGGGAGCACGATTTCGCCGCCGCCCGTCCAGCGGATGGGCGCGCTGCGTTCGGCAGCGGCCGTCTTTCTCGGCACGTCGCGAATGACGAGGTCACTGCCCCAGCGGCGGATTTCCTTGCCTTTGACACGAATCGCAAGACTCGTGTCGGCATGTGTTTCGCGCACCTGACGAAGCGCCTCTTCGAGCCGGGCCTTTCCGGGGAGTTCCATCCCCTCCTCGCTCATCCAGGCGCGCAGGCACCAAGCCTGACGGGCGGGAATGAGTTCGAGAAGCCGATAGATCGCGAGTCCCCCCGGGGTGATCTTCGAGCGGCAGCTCTCGAGGTCGCTCATCGCGACCGAGCGGAGAATGTCGGCCGCTTCCGCCACGAGTTCGACGCTGCGGGCGGCAGCCGTTCGAAAGCCCGGCCGGATCGCGTCAAGGAGCGGCACAACCTCATTGCGCACGCGGTTTCTGAGGTAGCGCGGATCGGCATTGGATTCATCGTCGACGTAAGCGAGGCGCCGCTGCTTCACATAGCGCTCGACGTCGCGGCGAAGCACTGTTCGCCACGGACGAACGAGGAGTACCGGTGCGGAACGGTTTTCGCGCGAGAATTCGCCCGGCTCCACGGCGCTCGGCATCTTCATGACGCGCGAGCGCGGAAAAGCGGCGAGCCCTTCGGGTCCGGCGCCGCGCAGCCACTGCAAGAGGAACGTTTCGATGCGGTCGTCCTCATGGTGCGCCGTCATCACAATGTCGAAGCCGTGCGCGGCAGCATAGTCGGCAAGCGCCGTGTAGCGCGCATCGCGCGCAGCGGCCTCAACGCCGTCGTCTTTGCCGTTCACCGTCACTTTAAGCGCTTTAAAGCGAATGCCGCGTTTTTCGCATTCGGCGCTGCAGTGCGCTTCCCAAGCATCGGCATTGGGACTCAAGCCGTGGTTGATATAAACGGCTTCAACCGTTTCGATGAGCGACTGATTCTTGTCGTGAAAAACCTTCGCGAGCACGTCAAGAAGCGCCGAAGAATCCCGCCCGCCCGAGTAGGCAAGCAGAACACGAACGGGATTAAGCGGCACGAGCGCGAATTCCGGACGGCTTCTGCCAAGAAGCTGATCGGCCGCTTCGCGCAGCGCCTCGATGACGAGGTCTTTCAGACGACGCGAGAGGCTCGTCGAAACCGGTTCCTTGCCCTTCTCCCGCTTTTGCGCTTCGCGCTTTATCTTGCGCGCCATGGCTTCGAGCGCGCGCTCGGCTTCGGCACGCTTGATGAGTTCGAGGTCGGGCAGCACCGCAGGCGACGTTCTCGGCAGCGTCTTTTCGGCAACGGCAAGCCGAACGGGGAAAGCTTCGTTGAAGTCTTCCGCATTTTCGAGCGCTGTCGCCGCACCCTTTTCGATCTGCACTTCGCCGCGGCTTCTCAAAGCGGGATTGAGTTTCGAGGCGCGTTTTTTAGGTGCCGCCTTCGAGGCTTTCGTCGTTTTTGTTGTGTCGGCACGCCTTGCTTTTGCCACCGCTTCAAGGCGGGCAGCCTCTTCGATAAAAATCGAAGGCGCCTGCGCTGCAGACGTTTCAGCTGGCGCATTTTGATCGAAAACGACCGCTGCCGCCTCGTCGCTCGATGCGGTCTGCGTCTTTTTCGTGGGCGCGCGCCTCAGGAGCGGAATCTTCGGCAGCGTCTCTGCGTCAACGCGTTTTTTCGCGCGGCTCGTCGTACGGCGCTTGCGGCCTTTCGCCGCCGCGTCGTCCGAAAGAGCCGCACCGGTCTCAGCATCGGTCGACGCAGAGCCGAGCGCACGCTTTTGAGCCTCATCGGAAGGCGCCGTCACGGGCGTACGCTTCGTTGCCGTTTTTCTGAGAGTAGCCATGGAAAAGATCCGCCGCAAAAAGTGATCCCTAAACGTTTAATTGTAGCCTGCTCACAAGGTGCTTCCGAAGACCGGTGCGCCATTTTGCAGGCGCCCGTCTGACGACTGCGGCGTCGGTTCTGCGCTCGGACACGCAGGCCAACAAGACGAAAGCCGCACCCGGCATCCTGCCGACTGCGGCTTTCGTTTGGTCGCTCCCCGAGAGAGAGCCGCTCTAAAAGAACGGCCGACTCTCTCGATCACGCAACCACATTAGTAAACGTGCTTTTCGAGCGCGGGCTCGTCGCCCTTGCGACCAACGAGCGCGAGCGCGATGAGAAGCGCGAGCTGCGGACCCTTTTCCATGTCGGTCGAGTCGAAGAACTCCTTGAGGCTGTGCTCGTTGTGCGTGACGCCGCCCGTACCGATGCACACCGAGGGCACACCGATCGAAATAGGCTTGTTGGCGTCGGTCGACGAGGCGCGGAACTGACGGACTTCGAGTCCCATCTGCGCCATGGCGGCAAGCGCGGCCTGGACTGCGGGCGAGCTGTCGGGCTGCTGGCCGGCCGGGCGGTTGCCGATCTGCGTCTTCACAAGGCGCAGCTGATGTTCGGCATCGGCTTCGGGCCAACGGGCATTTTCGTCGGCAACGGCCTTTTCAAAGGCGCCGAGCACCGTGCGTTCGAGCTTGTCGAGCTCTTCGAGACTCGTGCTGCGCATATCGACGTCGACTTCGCAGCGCGCGGCGATCGTGTTGACGGTCGTGCCGCCCTTGATCGTGCCGATCGTGAAAGTCGTCTTCGGGTCGGCGGGCGTGACGATGTCGGCGATCACGGCGCCGGCGCGGCACATCGCATGAATGGCCGAGGGCACGCGGCCGTAATCGATGTAGGAGTGGCCGCCCTGGCCTTCGATGGCGATGCGCCAGCGGTGCGCACCCGTAGCGGCATTCTGGACGGTGTAGACATCACCCATGTCGAGCGCGCAGAAGCCGTCGATCTGACGCGAGCCGTCAAAGAGAGCCTTGGCGCCGCAGATGTCGCCGTTGCCCTCTTCGCCGACCGTACCCACGAAGAGGATGTCGCCTTCGGTTTCGATTCCCGCCTTGTTGAGCGCGCGCAGCACCTGCAGCATCGAGCGCAGACCAGAAGCGTTGTCACCGATGCCGGGACCGTAGTAGAGAGCGCCCTCCTTGCGGACGGTGAGATCGGTCCCCGCCGGAAAGACCGTGTCAAGGTGCGCGGCGATCGCGAGCGTGGGGCCCGAACCGGTGCCGGGACGACGGCCGACGACGTTGCGCGATTCGTCGACAACGACATCTTCAAGACCGTATTCCTTCATGAGGCGGGCGATTTCTTCGCCGCGCACGGCTTCGGCAAACGTGGGCGCTTCGATCTGAGAGATGCGGACCTGTTCGGCCATGGCGCGTTCGACTTCATCGGCGCAGACCTTGAGGGCGGCGGCGACCTTCGGATCGGCCGCGAGCGCGGCGAGGCGCTCGGCCATGCAAGGTTCAACTGCGGGGACATTGTCGCGGGTCGTCATTGTTTGTGTTCTCCTTTGTACGCACAAGGCGTATGGCGCTGCACGACAAACGGGACTCGGTCGGCCCGCACCGTGCAGCAATGACAAAACTTTCCGGAACGCATATTAGCGCGACTACGACATTTCGCCTACATCGTCTGCGCGAAAGAAGTTTCGGCGCGAAGGCTACGCACGCCAAAGAGCTGCGCGCCCTCCACCGTGAGCAGGTTTTCAGTTCGCTTTAAGCGCCCTATTGCATGATCCGAAGCGCAGCAGTGTGCCCGGATGTCCCGCGGCGCACGCTTTTCGTGCGCCGGCAGACCGGCCCTGCGAGACAGAGGCCGCCAACGCAGTCAGGCCCGACGCCCATTCGAGGAGATTCAATTGCTTTCCCTGCGATTCAAGAAGTCGGCGCTTGCCGCTGCGATCATCGCCCCGATCGCTCTCTTTGCCTCCGCGGCCGGTGCAGCCGACGCCGCCGCGGCGCCTGCGCCGCTCAAGGCCGGCACCTACACGGTGACGACGCCCGGCAACAACGGCATGGTTGAAGTCACGGTCGAACTCACCGAAAACGCCATCAAGTCCGTCAAGATCGGTAAGAACGTCGAAACGGAATACATCGCCAAGGAACCGATGGAATCGGTCGCTGCCGAAATCGTCCGCACGCAGAACCTCGCGGTCGACATGGTCTCGGGTGCGACGCAGTCGACGGGCGCGATCCTTACGGCCGTGGGGCTTGCGATTGAAAAGGCTGGCGGCCGCTCATCCGACTACACGCATCTGTACGTGCCGATCGACCCCGCGACGCTGCCCTTGGCTGATGCCCCCGCGACGCAGGTCCTCGTGATCGGCGCCGGCGCCACGGGTCTTGCTGCCGCAGCCGCGGCAGCCGACAACGGCGCGAAGGTGATCGTGCTCGAAAAGATGCCCGAGATCGGCGGCTCGACCGCGCTCTCGAAGGGCTGGGTGCTCGCCGCTGGTACGAAGGAGCAGGCTGCGGCCGGCATCAAGGACGATGCCAAGCAGTTTGCCGCCGCTTGGCTTGACGAGCAGAAGCGCTCCGTCAAGGGCGGCCTCAAGTTCTATCCGGAAAAGGCCCGCGTTGAAGCAATGGCAGCCGAAAGCGCCGAAACCGTTGCCTGGCTCGAAGAAAAGACAGGCTTGAAGTTCAACAAACCCGTTGTAACCGACCTCACGGGTACGGCGCGCGCGCACGGCACGGCCGACGCGTCGGGCCGCACTGAAATCGAAGCGCTCGGCGACTTCTGCGAAAAGAAGGGCGTTGCCATCCGCACGAACACGACCGCCTACGAACTCATCCAGGGCAAGGACGGCCGCATCACGGGCGTTCGTGCGCATGATGGCAAGAACCGCTACGAATTCAAGGCCGACGCCGTTGTGCTCGCCACGGGCGGTTTTGCGCAAAATCTCGAGCGAATCGCCGCTGAAATTCCCCGTTGGGCCATCTACACCGAATACTCGATGGCCGCCAAGGGTTCCACGGGCGACGGCATCGTGATGGCCGAAAAGGCGGGTGCCGCTCCCGCCAAGGACAGCTGGATGATCGGTCTTTCGCTCAAGCCCGTCTATAAGGCCCTTGAACAAGTGATTCGCACGGACGACGGCTTCAAGCGCGAACTCATCGTGAACGAGCGCGGCGAACGCTTCGTGCGGGAAGACCTGCCGTTCCTCGCCGACGCCGCGAGCGAGCAGCGTACTTCGTGGTTCGTCTTCGATTCGAGCGACAAAGCCCGCACGAAGATCGTCGGCGATTACCTCACGTTCGACGTTGCTGTTCACGGCAAGGACATCCGCGAACTTGCCCGCCGCATGGGCGTCAACGCCGACCGACTCGAAGCGCAGGTGAAGAAATTCAACGAAGACTGCAAGAAGGGCGTCGACAGTGCCTTCGGCAAGGACCCGAAGTACCTGCGCGCCGTTGAAAAGGCACCCTTCTACGCCGTGCAGGTTCGCCCGGCTTCGGGCGGCACGATGGGCGGCGTTCAGACGAACGACAAATTCCAGGTGCTCGACCGTAAGGGCGGCGTGATTCAGGGGCTCTACGCGGGCGGCGAAATGGCCAACCGTCCCTACTACGACCGCTACTTCCTCGCAGGTTCGAGCCTGACGATCGCCTACACCTCGGGCCGTCTGATCGGTGAAGAAGCCGCGAAGGCCGTGCTCAAGAAGTAAGTACCACAGAAAAACAGCCTCAATCGAGAGCAGCTCTCGTCCGTCAGGTCGAGAGCTGCTTTTTTTCATGCCGAAAGTCTCATCGGTTGGTTACCAACCAAACAGACACCCCGAACAGAACCTTCAATCAAACCATCTTCAACGTAAGTTTTCCGCTCCGAGAAATGAACGCTTGTGCACAACTCGAGTGGAGAAGCCTGTGGACAACCAAGACTTTCCCTGTCGTGCAGACGAATCCCTTGCTGCCTAATTTTTAGGCAGACTCAAATCCTGTGAATAACTGTTCCCAGATTGGCAAATGGAGCACGACGGCTGCCCAAAATAAGCGCTCACTTTCACGCTTTTTCCTCGGCCGCTTTGCAAGAAGAGGACTCCTCTCTTTTTTGTCGGCCTTCATTCGATCGAATTTCGTCAGCAAAAACCGAACTTGCCGCAGCTGCATGGCGATTCGCGTTTTCAACGATGACAGTTAAGCATCGATGGCCCTATTGTGAAACGGAATACTCGTCAAACAAAAGGAGGTGGAGTATGACCAACGTCATCTCTCGCAGACACTTCATCGCGGGCGCCGCTGCGGGCGCCGCGACGCTCGCAGCCGGCGCGGCGCATGCGGCCGTTCCCGCTTCGTGGGATGAAACGGTCGACGTGATCGTTGTCGGTTCGGGGTTTGCGGGCCTCATGGCCGGCTACATGGCCAAGAAGGCGGGCGCCGACGTTCTCATCATCGAAAAGATGCCGACGACGGGTGGCAACAGCGTCATCAACGGCGGCATCATGGGCGTGCCGGGCACCGAGATGCAAAAGAAGCTCGGCATCGAAGACTCGCCCGAACGCATGGCGGAAGACATGCTCAAGGCGGGCCTCCATATGAATCATCCTGACAAGGTGAAGGCGCTCACGGAATCGGCCTACGACGCCTATCGACTTCTCGTCGATGAACTCGGCGTCGAATTCCGCGACGACTATATGCCGCACGAAGGCGGTCATTCCGTCGCGCGCAGCCTCCTCACGATCAACGGTTCGGGTTCGGAAATCATCCGCAAGCAGCTCGCCGCACTTGAAAAGCTCGGCGTCAAGCCGCGCACCCGCACAATCATGGACGAGATCGTTCTTGACGACAAAGGCACGGCTGTCGGCCTCAAGGTGCGTGAGGGCTATCGCTTCGGCTCGGAAAATTCCGGCAAAGCCAAGACCATCCGCGCCAAGAAAGGCATCGTGCTCGCTTACGGCGGCTTCGGCGCTGACCCCGTCTATCGTCAGCTCTTCGATCCGAAGCTCACGCCCGACTTCCAGACAACGAATCATCCGGGCGCAACGGGCGAAGCCTGGCGTGCCGCCGCACGCATCGGCGCGCAGATGATTCAGAACGACTGGATCCAGTGCCTGCCGTACACCTCGCCCGACGAAAAAGGCTTCGGCCTTGCCTGGGCCTGGTCGGGCCACGTACAGGCGCTCGGATTCTGGATCGATGCTGCGACGGGCAAGCGCTTCGTCAACGAACTTGCCGACCGCAAGATCCGCTCCGACGCGATTTTCGTCTGCCTTGCCAAGGGACACCAGTGCCTAGCTGTGGGCGACAAAAAGGCGGCGGAGAGCTTTGAAGTGAAGCGCCCCGGCATGCTCGAGCGGCAGCTGAAAGCGAAGGTCGTCTTCAAGTACGACACGCTCGAAGAGCTTGCCAAAGCCAACGGTGTACCGCTCGACGCGCTCAAGGCAACGGTTGACGAAGTCAACAAGTCCATTGAAACGGGCAAGGACCCGTGGCGCCCCGTCGTCGAGCCGAACCTGAAGCCCCAAACCGAAGGTCCTTGGTATATCTCGCGCCTCTCGCCCAAGGTTCACCACACCATGGGCGGCATCTACACGACCTCGAAGGCCGAAGTCGTCAATGTCGACGGCAAGGTGATCCCGGGCCTCTACGCCGCGGGGGAAGCCACGGGCGGCGTGCATGGCGCCGTTCGCCTCGGTTCGAACGCGACTACGGACTGCATCGTCAACGGCCGCATCGCCGGCATGGAAGTCGCGAAACGCTGATGCCGCAAAACGAAAGCGCGCTGCCGGGCGTCAAGCCCGCTGCGGCGCGCTTTCACGGATAGCTGAACGTCAGAGAAGTCCGGTGCCGTGAATGGATGCGCGGCACCGGATTTTCGTTGCTGGGCAGCTAAATGCAAAAAGCCGCACCGACCTTCTCAAGTCGACTGCGGCCCCACCCTGGGGCGCCTGTTCGCCGCGCCCCCGCTTCATTCGGTATTTTTGTTTTTTTCTCTCTGTTCGAAAGCTATCGCCGTCAGCTACCACGTTCGTTTCTCAACTTACGGGAGAAGCATGTCGGTACCGATCTCGCACACCCCGCCGATGCACCAACCCATACCTTTCAGGACAGCTGCGAGGAGAATGAGAAAGAGGACGAACAAAACCAAACGACCCCATTCGCGATGCGGACCATTCTTCTTCAACGTCGTCATGATGTACCTCCCTTCAATTCATTTAAGGAGGGAAACGGCTCTTTTCTTTCTTGTTTGTCACCGATCCTTTTTCTCTACGCCTCTATTGTCTCATAGAAACGTGAACTTTCGAAAACAAATTTGTCAAATTGTGTCTAAGCGCAAATGTGACGCAACGATGACAAACGGCTGAAAAATCCGCGAAAAATCAAAGAAGCCGCAGGTCGACGGCTTTAGACGGGCAAACTTGGAACGGATGCGACACAATATGCCGATTTCTGCGGCGGCCCCTGCGCCGCGCAACCTCAACCTGCGCCACGCGAGTTCATCGTGAAGAAGGCTTTCCTTCAGCTTCATCTCTCCGTCATTCTGGCCGGCTGGACCGGCATTTTCGGCAAACTCATCTCCCTCTCCCCGGGGCTCATCGTCTTTTGGCGAATCGTCATTGCAGGTGCGCTCCTCTGGACATGGACGCGATTGACGGGCAAGCTCGAAGCCGTCACCAAGCGCGACCGCATCGGGATCATGGGTGTCGGTGCGCTCCTGATGATTCAGTGGACGCTTTTTTACGCGGCGATCAAGGCTTCAAACGTCTCGATCGGCGTCGTGACGTTCTCTTCGATCGGGTTCTTTACAGCGCTCCTTGAACCCCTCATGACGGGTTCGCGCGTCAAGCTCAAGGAAATCGCCTTTTCGCTTCTCACGATCATCGGCATTTCGCTCATTTTTCACTTCGACACCCGCTACCGCCTCGGCATCTTTTTCGGACTGGCGAGTGCCGCTGCGGCAGCCGTCCTTGCGGTGTTCTTCCGCATATACAAAGCCAAGTATTCGTCGGTGACGGTGATGAACTGGCAGCTTGCCGGCGGGCTCACCGCTGCGCTCGTGCTTTTGCCTTTCTACCGCTGGCTGATGCCCGCAGAGCCCTTCATTCCCACGCTCTTTGACGCGGGCTGTCTTGTCATCTTCGCGAGCTTCTGCACGATCGGCATGTACCTCCTGCAGATTCAGTCACTCGAAAAGATTTCGGCCTTTACGGTAAACCTCACCTACAACCTCGAGCCGATCTATTCGATCATCCTCGCGATGATCATCTTCGGCGAAGGCAGCCAACTCGGCGCCTCCTTCTACGCCGGGCTCGGCCTCATCGGCCTCTCCGTGGTGCTGCAGACGCTCTCGGTGATGAAAATGCAGCGCCGCTCCGCAAAGCTCAAGCGCCTCAAGGTCGAAGCATCGGAAAAGGCCGATAACGGCACCGCCGCCGGATCCTGACCGATCGACGAGCGCTCATCTCAAACCCAGAAAACAATTCGAGCCGCATCCCGAACTGCTTAAGGTCGGGGGCGGCTCGTTTCTTTGGACGGCCGTCTCGCGGCCATGTTTCTCACGAGTGCTGATTCCACTCCCGCAGGAGACGCTTGGCGGTGCCGCAAAAGTAGCCCAACTGGTAGAAGCGGTCCGCCATGGCGTGAATGATGCCTTCGACGTCGACAGGCGGGAGCTTGTCCTCGATATAGCGGCGAATTTCGTCGCGCAGGACGTCCTCAGGCGGACGATTACGCATCTCGGAGACCGCGTGAAGCGCGCGCAGCGCATCGGGCGAGAGGCCGCGCATGAGGCGGTCCATTGCCGCGTCGTCGAGATTCTTCGGCAGCTGCGCCATCTTCAGTGTGCCTCGTGAACGCCCGCTGCGGCCTCGCCGTGGGACTCATGCGCCTGCATGGCTGCACCGAGAGCGCCCAAAACGATTTGCGCTTCAATCACGCGCGCGACGGCATTGGCAAGCCCCTTTTCATCATGAGCGATCGTAAAAATGCGGCCTTCTTCGTCGAGCTGCGTGCCGGCATCGATCCAAGCGGCCTCAATGGACTTGAAAATACGCGAATGCAGTACGTCCGTTGCGGCCCGCACCGCCTTCACAACGGCAGCGCCGTCGTGCACGAAAAAGAGTCCGCCCGGCATTCTGCGCACAAGAACGGAAATCGGCGTTTCAACGCCCGGAATGACAAAGGGCGTCATCACGCGGTCGTCACCCTGCTCGAGCACGCCCGAGCCCGGGCGAATTTGCAGGAACGATTGAAGATCCCCAAAAAGCATGGATGCTTCCGAAAAAGAAAAGTGTGGATTCGGCGCTTCCCGTCGGCGATCTTCGCCCCGTGCTTTCGGGAAGCGGATTCTTTGATCATAGCGCGGCATGACGCCGAAAAGAGAGCGCGGGCCTGCACTCGTTTTCACCGAGCTTTCAACCCGCGCACATCAGTGAGAGCGATCTGCTGAAAACATTCAGCCGAGGTGATCGCCGGCAGGCGCGCCGACAAAAAGGTGCGCCCAGCGCTCTGCGAGTTCGGCCATCGGATCGCTCTCGGCAACGGCCCCGGCGTCGGCAAGTGCGGATCCCGCGAGGCGGCCTGCCATCGCTCGAACGTCGCGAATGAAGAGCCTCGCCGCGCGCTCGAGCACTTCTTCGTCGTCAACAGGCATCGAGCCGCTCATGGGTGAAGCGAGCACATGCAGAATGTGGCGAGCGAGCCCCTCGGGGTGCCACTCGTCGCTCGCTTCAAAGTGCTTGTTGCGGCCGCCAAACGTCTGCGCAACCCAATGAACAAGCTTGTCGTCGGCCGCGTCAATGTCTTCTGCCGAAAGCAGGCCGCGCGCGCAGTCAACATCGCGCGCGACGAGGTTGCGCATCGCGGCATGAAAGATCTGCGTAACGACCTCGATTTCAAGGAGGTTCGGACGGCGTGCCGCCCGTGAGCTGAAGTCGCCGCATCCGCCGTCGCAGCCTCGGCGGGGACGACAGTCGCTGCATCGCATGATCGGGTACCTCCGCGGACGAATCAGTTGAAGCGACCAGGGGTGTCGCCCATGAAGCGCACCGCCCAAAGGGCGGCAAAGCCTTCAATGCGCTCACGCACGGTTTCGGGCGAAAGCTTGTCGCCTTCGGCGACAAAGGCGCGCATCATCGTGTAGATCTCGGAGAGGAACATGCGCGAAGCGTGAACAAGCGCCGCACGCGGGTTTTCCGGATCCACGCCTTCCGGCATGCTGCGAAAGAGCGCAGGGATGTTCTTTCGCATTTCTTCGGCGAGCTTCGGCCCGACGAGCGGCAGATCGGGCTTGATGCGATCGTGCTCGTTCATGAGGACGCGCGCGAGATTACGAACGTTCGCGTCGTCGCGCTCGGCCGCTTCAGCAGGCTTCATTTTGCCCGCGCGCACGGCGAGCACGTTGGCGAACACCTCATTGGCGATGCCGCAGAGAAAAGCCTCGAAAGCCGGTTCATCAAGAACGACGCACTCGGGCTTGGCCGCTTCGTTATTCGTTGTCATCAAAAGGTCCCTTCTTTGTTTTGCCGAGGAGCCAATCGGCCCAGAAGTCGAATTCGGCGAGCGTATCAGGGTCGCCAAGGAAAGCGTTCACCGCATCTTCCCCGGCCTCGCCGGCAAAAACGCCGCGCGAATGGGCCGCCTCGTAAAGCGTCTCGAAGAAGAGATGAATGGCGAGCACGACCACCTCTTCGTCGGCGGCAAAAATCGCCTTGTCTTCTTCGGGCATCGCTTCGATCGCGGCGGCAAGTCCCGGGCGCAGACGTGCGCCGACCGCACCGATATCCCAGCCCTCGGGCAAATCGACGATTTCACTCTCGCCGCGAAGCACCCCCGCCACGCCAAAGATGATCTGTCCGATCTCCTCGGCTGGCGCCTCGTCGCTTGCGGCGAACGCATGAAGAAAGTCGCCCGCGGCGTACGCAAGAAGCGAAGAGAGAACGCCGTCGTCGGCAAGACTCGGGCGCACAGCAATCGAAGTGCGCGCGCCGCCGCTGATGTCGTCAGTAGTTGTCATTGTGCGTAATCGGCCCGCCCCGAGCGCTTCGGAACGTAACCGCTTGTGAATGTGCGGATCAATGCTTCATTATGCACAAAGCGGCGTATGCCGATCGGCCGCGGCTCACTTGTGAGTTCGGGCTTGAGCAAAAAAGGCCCACGGAGGGCTCACGGGATATAGGCGGAGGAAGGAGCCCGCCGCGGGAAAGAAGCGGTCGACCTAACGCGAGCAACCGAAGGCGCACCGTGCCAGGAGGTATCGACGGCACGCAAAGCTCCGGCTTCGCCTCAAACGGGCGGAAAGCCGTGCGCGGCGAACGCCGGTTCGGGACCGTCCGCGCGCCAAGCGCAGGCCTTGGAGACCGCTTGTCTTCATCGTAAGCATTTCGCGTCGCGTTCGCGAAAGCGACTGACGGTTTGTTGCGCAAACATCGATTCGGGCGAATCTTGTTTTTCGTTTCCTTGTAGGGAAGCAAAGATGCGGCATTTAAGGATTGAGTTGCTTACTCTTTGAAATTTAAAATGAAAACTTGTGCAACTATCGAAAAGCCGTGTCATCAGGTACGCCTCGCGGACACGCGCGGCGTTCGCTCGTCTTTTATCGGGCTGCGGCTTCCGCTTCAATCGCAGCCAAGATAGCCGCATGGTCCTCAAAGCGCGCAACGGCAAGCGCGTCGAGCTTCTCACGCTCGCCCTCGGCGTGACGCTCGGAAATCACGATCGAATCGATGCCCGCCGCACGAGCTGCGATCATGCCGGGCGCCGCATCTTCGACAACAAGGCACTCTTCGGGGGCAAGACCAAGCTTCTCAAGAATCATCAGGTGAGCTTCCGGATCGGGCTTCGTTGCCTTGACGTCGTCGCGCGTCACGATCATGTCGAAAAACGCGTCGAGGGGCGCCTTGGCACGCAAGTTTTCGTTCTCGCGCGAATAGGTGTCGACGTTGCGGCGACGCGTGGTCGTTGCAAGTGCGAGCTTGAGTCCCGCGCGCTTCAATGCTTCGAGCACCTTATCGGCATCGGGCCGATAGTCGACGCGCGTTCTCAAGAACGTCTGCGCGATGTCGTAGCGGCGCGCGTGAATTTCTTCGGGTGTGCCCGGCATGCCGAACTTGGCCTTCAGATCCGCACAGAACTTCAGATAAGCGTCAGACCCTTCGCCGTAGCGGCGCATTGCTTCGGCACGCATTTCGTAAGCGGCCTCTTCAGTGACCTTGACGTGTTCGCTCGAGCGCTCTTCAATGAGCGCCTGGTCGACTTGGCTCCAGATGCCGAGCGAATCGATGAGCGTTCCGTCGAGGTCGAAGATGATGCATTTGCGGTCGAGAAACATGGTGGTCCAGATGCTGCAAGCGTTGTTCGGAAATCTGTCGAAGAGGGCATGATAGCCGACCGATTCGCCGTCCGCCGCACGCTCAGTTTCGGGCGGCAAACTTCGCCGCATTCGTGCCGGCAATACGCCCGAAAACGAAGGCGTCCGTCAAGCCGTTGCCGCCCAAACGAAACCGCCCGTGCACACCGCCCGTCACTTCGCCCGCAGCAAAGAGCCCCGGCAAAACGGTCCCGTCGTCGCGCTTTATCTGCGCGAGCGGCGTAATCGCAACGCCTCCGCACGTGTAGTGCACATCAAAGCGCTCGCGTCCGAAATAAAAAGGCGGCTTTTCAATTGTCTGCGTGAAGCGCTTGCGCCCGAAATCGGGATCAATCCCCGTTCTCGCCGCTTCGTTGTAGCGGGCCATCTCGGCCTTGAGGCGCTCGCGCGGAATCGACATCGCGTCGGCGAGCGCGTCTAGACTCTCGGCACTTCGTACGGTTCCCTGCTGGACCTTCGTAGCAAAGGTCGCGCCCTTGCGGCTGGCGGCATCGGTCACCACCCAGAAATCGGGGAACCCCGTTTCAAGGAGACCGTCGAGCACCTTTTCCCACGAACGGGTCTCGTCGGTAAAGCGACGGCCGATCACGGAGAGGAAAATCTCCGCGCCCGGATAGTCGAGCACGCGCCCGCCCCAAAAAGGAATCGCCATCACGGCATCCATGTCGCGCAGGGCGGCGCCTTCGGCAACGGCCATCCGAATGCCGTCGCCCGTCGCCGGGTCTTCGTCCGGAAAACCAACGCTGTAGGTCGTACCGAAGCGGCTTCCGAGCTTCGGCGCCCAGTCCTGACGAAGCGCCATGCTCGACGAGAAGCCCCCTGTTGCGAGCACCACGGCTTTTGCACGCCAGAGTGTCGTGAGTCCCTCGGCATTCTGCGTCCAAACACCTCGGGCACGCCCGTCGCGCATTTCGAAGCGCTCGGCACGCTCCCGAAAGGCGACCGCTACGCCCAGCGCCTTGGCTCGCCGCATGAGCGCGCGCACGTAGACGTAGCCGCTGCGGCTGAAAGTCGTTCTGTGCGAGCGCGGATAGAGGGCGTTGTACGCTTCAAAGAGCACCGGATCGAAAGCTACGCCCATGTCGGCGAGCCACCTGAGCATGGACTCGCTCCCCTCGACGAGCGTTCTCACGAGTTCGGGGTCCGCCGCGCGCCCGCCGCCTTCGAAGGTGTCGCGAAAATACGCTTCAAGCGAGTCGCTTCGACCCATGCGGGCCTGTCCTTCGGGATCGTAGGCATTCACCGAGCCCGACGAAACCATCGCGTGCCCGCCCGCAACGGCCGCTTTTTCGAGGACGAGCACGCGCGCTGCACCCGCTTCTCGCGCGGCGACGGCCGCAGCGAGCCCCGCACCGCCCGCGCCGAGCACGATGACATCAAAGACCGTTTCACGCAGGTGCGCATATCGTCCCCCCGAGACTGCGGCGGGGGCTGGAGCCGAAGCAGATGCGCCGTCCGGCACAGCCGACACTGTCTGCGCTTGAGAAAATCCGGCCATGGGCACGGCCCCGGTGCACCAGAGGGCGCCCGCCGCCCCGGCAGCGCCGAGCAGCCGTCTTCTCGCGGTACTTTTCTTTGTCGTCACGCTCACACCCTGCTTATTAAGCCTTCACGCCTGCTCTGCCTTGCACGGCCGCTGCATCGGCATGCGCGAGCGCTCGGGCAATCGCAACCGCACTGCGCGCGCCGAGCTTACGCGTGACGTTGCCGCGGTGCATCTTGACGGTCGCAAGCGAAATCGCAAGCCGATCAGCAATCTGCTTGTTTAAAAGCCCCTCAGCGACAAGTCGAGCCACTTCGAGTTCCCGTTCAGTAAGGCTTTCGACGAAGTTCTGCCCTTTTTCGGTTTCATCGGCCGCCTGCGCCTCCTCAACGCTTTTGGCGACGGCCCTTTTCACCGCTTCGACGAGCACCTCGGGATCGGCGGGTTTGACGAGAAAGTCCATTGCACCGCGATGCACCGCCTGCATCGCCATCGGGATGTCGCCGTGCGCCGAGAGAAAGATAATGGGCGTGGTCGACCCTTTTTCGACGAGCGCCTCCTGCAACTCAAGCCCCGTCATCCCGGGCATGCGCTGATCGAGAATGATGCAGCCCGGCCGCAAGCCGTCGTCGAGCGCGAGGAAGCTCGCCGCCGATTCGTACGTGAGGACGTCAAAACCCGCCATCCTCACGAGAAAAGCGGCGCTCTTTAAAAGCTCCGGATCGTCGTCGACGATGCGAACGAGCGGAATGCAGTCGATCTTCGCTGTCATGACTCTTCCTTCGGCGCATGTGCTGCCTCGCGCGCATGCGTCTCTCCAACTTCGATGTCTTTGATGGTTTTGATGCCGTTGGCCTCAGACTGCGCCTCAAAACGCTCGAGCCCGTCAATCGTCACCTCGGCGCAGATCCCTTCGGTCGGCTGCTGCAGGAACCGCAGCGTGCCGCCGTGTCGGTCGACGATGCCGCGGCAAATCGAGAGTCCGATGCCGAGCCCGTCGCGCTTGACGGACTCGCCGTAGCCCGTGAGCCGCGCAAAAGCTTCTTCGGAGAGCTTCGGGCCGTTGTCGGTTACGCGCAGCACCAATCGGCCGTCCTCGCGCGTGAGAGAAATGTTGACGAAGCCCGAGCGCTGCGAATAGGCCGCATGCCCGGCATTGCGGATGAGGTTGAGCGCCAAAAGCTCGAGTTCGACCGTGTCGCCCATGACCATCGCGGGGCGGTCGTCCTCTTCGGCAACGGCGAAAAATTCCCCGGCCGCAAAGAGAATCGGGACGCGCTTCGTGTCGTGGTGCTCGACGATCGCCGCTGCGCGCCGAAGCGCTTTCGTCCAGTCGACGGGCTTCAAGGGCGAGAACTGCGACTTAGCGTACCCGCGCACGCGCTCGACGATAAGTGCGGCGCGGCGCGCCTCGTCGCCCGCAGCGGCGAGCGCTTCTTCGGCCATTGCGCGGTCTTCGGGCGTTGTCTGCCGCATTTTATTCCAGAGCTTCAGGCCGCCGATGTAATTCGTGATCGACGCCAGGGGCTGCTTCAACTCATGCGCAAACATCGAACTCATCTGCGACAAAAGCCCGACGCGTTCGATCGCCGAAAGCCGTTCGCGCGTGACTTTGGCTTCCGCTTCCATGCGGTCGCGCGCCGCGAGCGCTTCGCGTAGCGCCTGCGTTTTGATGCGCACGAGGTGATTGGCGCGCAGCCAGTGCAGAAGCAGCACGAGGAACACGGCTGCCGCAGCAAGGAGCACGTTGCGGTAGCGCTTCACCGTTCCCCAAAACGTCTGCTCGTCCAGGTACTCGTAAGGACCGTAATGGAGTGCACGCATCAGATTCTGCACGCCGCTCAGATCCACACGCAGCCCCCAGCGGTAGCCTGCGCTTGGCGGCACGCCGAAAACAACCGCCGCAAAGCGACGCAGCTCGTCGTTGCCGACGCTCGGCATGTAGCCGATCGTCCAGTCCGGAAACTTCACCGTACTCGTGCGGCAGCTCCCTGGCGCCGACGGATACTCGCCCACCGTTTTCAGGGCGGTCGAATCGATAAGGCCGTCTTCAACGAGCGTCTCGAAAACGCAGCTCGAAAGAAGGCCCGCATCGGCATGGCCGTGCATGACGGCGTTGACGACCTCGGGCATATCGTGCGGACGCCAAAAGACGCTGCTGAAAAAGTTATTCGGATCGAACCCTTCGTCAAGCAACCGTCCCTGCAGACGCTGCCAAGGGCCGAAAGAGACGACGCTCTCGAGCGCAACGCGCTTGCCGGAAAGGCTCGCAATATCGGTGATGTCGGCGCGGTCGGCGCGCGCAATCAGGAGTCCTCCGGCGACGGGCTCGGTCTTCACACCTGCCGGCGCATCGCGCTCGTTTTCGCGCACAGCGAGCGGCACCGCGCCCTCCGCCATCATGAGGCTCACCATGGTGCCCGCCGTCGCAATCACGAAGGGAATGCGCTCCCGTGTGACTTCGCGCACGAAGTCGCGCGACGGAATGGACGTGAGATGGACGCGCCTCTCCGGAAACGCACGCTCGAGCGCCTCAAGGAGCGGCCCCACGCTCTGGCGGTAAGCAATGTCGGTACCCACTTCTTCGAAGGCAACGCGAAAGTCGCCCGGCCTCGGCGGCTCAGTCGATTGACTGCGCGAGCGAAAGCGCTCGTAGTAAAAATCCTCGGTTTCGTTGAAGCGCAGCGACCGAACGTCGGAAATATCGAAGGTCGCCGCAGAGACCGCGTCGGCTGTCTCGCCCGGTGGCGGCGCATCATTGACTGCTGCGACAGGGCCTGGTGAGAGGAGCGCGAGTGAAGCACAAAGAAGCACGCAAAGCGGCGCACACATGCGCGCGAACGACGCCCGGCCGTCCCGCACGACGGCCGCCACCGCGTCCGTGCGTCGGTCGTTTTCTTCTGCGCATCGCATCCGTGTCGTCCTTCTCGAGTTGCATTTCTGGGCCCGAACTTCGAAACAGCCGCTTCGACGAAAGGCCTGTAATCAAAAGGGTCATCTTCTACGATTCGAGCGCTTTTTGGCAAGTTTTCGTTCCGTCGAACGACGGCAGGCATCGTCAAGGCGTCCATATATGGGGGCCGAAAATCCGATGCATCGCGAGCAACAGAAAGCGGGTATTAGTCGACAATATATCTAACAAAATTTCGCAGAAAATCAACCGATTAGAAACATCTTCGTGCGGCATGACTTCGCCAAAACCGCCTCAGGCATTTGTCGTATTTCGCGCACGTGCACGATTGGGCGACTCGGCATAACTTTCCTCCCACGACTCTTCGAAACGCATTGCGCCGACCTCTGCCCGAGGCGAAGAGCTTTTCAGTCACACCAGAAGCAGAACCTAGAAAAGGAAAAACACATCATGCAGCGCCGCTCTCTCTTCCTTCGCACCTTTGCGGGCGCCATCGCCGGTTCGCTCGCGAGCGCCGCTACGGTCGCCGCAGCAGCCGAAGCAGGTCAATCCGCGCTTCCCGCGAGCGCACTCAAAGAGTTCGTTCCGAGCGCCGAGAAGCCGCTGCTTCTCAACTTCAACGAAAATTCGCTCGGCATGGCCGCAAGCGCCAAAGAAGCCGTCGCCAAGTCGATGGGCGAAGCCTTCCGCTATCCCGATGCGGTTCGCAGCGGCGTCATTGCCGACATTGCCAAGCATTTTGGCCTTGCCAGCGAAAACGTCTCGCTCGGCAACGGTTCGTCCGAGGTCATCCAGGCCGTGATCGAAGCCCAGGTGCACAAAGCTCAGAAGGTTGGCGAGAAGGTGCAGCTCCTTGAACCCGTGCCGACCTTCGGCGTTGCGGCCGCCTATGCCGAAGCGCTCGGGATTCCCGTGAAGGACGTCGTTCTCAAAAAGGACACGCTTTCGATCGACGTTGCCGCACTCAAGGCTGCTGCAGCCGCCTTTGACGGCGTCTCGATTGTGTACTTCTGCAACCCCAACAATCCGACCGGCATCATCACGCCCGCGACGGAAATCAACGCCTGGATCGAAGAGGCCGCCCGAACGAACGCCCCGGTCTTCTTTCTCATGGACGAAGCCTATGCGGAATTTGTTTCCGACCCCGCCTTCGTCTCGGCCGTCGAACTCGTAAAGAAGGGGCTCAAGAACCTCGTCGTCTCGCGCACGTTCTCGAAGCTCTATGCGCTCGCGGGTCTGCGCCTCGGCTACGGGCTCGCCGAAAAGTCAGTCGCCGCCGACGTGAACAACTTCGAATCTATCGACAACACGAACGTCGCCGCAGCCGTTGCCGCGAGCGCAACGCTTCGCGACGAAAACTATCTCAAGCTCTCGCTCGAAGCTGTCAACCTCTCGCGCAAGGTCGTCGTTGAGGCTTTTGAAGAACTCGGCATCGCGTATCTGCCTTCGCAGGCGAATTTCATCTTCCACAAGGTCAAGGGCGCCGAAGGCGAATACACGAAGGCGATGGCGGCCGAGCACGTCATGGTCGGTCGTCCGTTCCCGCCCTTTGTCGAGTGGAACCGCCTCACGCTCGGCACACCCGGCGAGATGAAAGCCTTCGTCAAAGTGCTCAAGAAGCTCCACAAGCAGGGCCTCGCGTAACCGCGATTACAGTCGACTGCACGGAAGCAAAAGCTGAAAAAAACGCCCGACTGCCAGCCATTTTGGACCCGCGTCGGGCGTTTTCGTTTTCTTCGCTCGATCGGCGCTTTGACTTCGAATCGAAGCGCCAATCCCTGCTGCTGTCGACCGGCAGCCGATCAGCCGAAGAAAATCTGATTCGCGATAAGCGTAGCCGCCATACCGACAATCATCGGTATCCACGTGCGGCGCACGATTGCCATGGGCGAAACGCCCGCCGCACCCGCAACGGCGATGATGACGCCTGCGACCGGGCTCATGGCGCGCAGCATGCCGGAAGCAAACTGCATCGGCGTCACGAGCGCTTCGACGGAGCCGCCGAGACCTGCGGCGACATCGGGCGCGAGAGCGGCAAACGACGAGTAGGCGCCCACGCCCGAGCCGGTGAGGAAGGTCACGAGCGAAACGATCCCGGTGAGAAGCACCGTCATCGCGCCCATGCCGGCGCCCACGCCCTGAGCGGAGTTAATGATGAGGTCGATGAGGCCCGAGGTCTTCAGGCCGGTCGCAAAGAACTCCGCACAGATGATGAGGGCGACGATGCCCGCAAACATCTTCCCCATCGCCTGAAACATCGCCATGGCGTCCTTGAAGATCTTCTTGAGATCGCGGCAGCGGATGATTTCTACGATCACGACGAGCGCCCACACCATGAAGAGCGCGGCAACCGTGTCGAGCTTGATCGAGGAGACGACAAGTTTCGAGAAGATAATGAGAAGAACAATCGGCAGGACCGGGAAAATGGCATACCACTTCGGCACGGCAGGCGCATCCGAGGCCTTCACTTCGGCGGCTTCTGTGTAGACGTCGTCGCCCTTGCGGTCGTAGTAGCGCTGCACGAAGTAGTGTGCGGCGCCGGCGGCGATGAGCGTCGGGAGTGCAAGCGGCAGCTGATATTCGACGAGGTAGATGATGGGATCGAGGTTAGCAACCTTGGCAGCGAGGTTGGCAGTACCCGCCGTCGGCGCGAAGGTCATGCCAGCGGACGTGCCGATCACGGCGGCAGCCGCTGCGCCTGAGACGCCCACACCCTTCAGAATCGGGAAGAGCGCGACGAGAAGCAGCATGGCGAGGCCCGCGGCCGACGGGATTACCGCAACAAGCACCTGCCCGATCACGTAGCCGCCGACAAGCACGATGTACGGGGCCTTCAGCATCGAAAGCGGCTTCACAGCCAGGTCAACCAGTGCTCGCGCCGCACCGATGCGGTCCATATAAGCGGCAAAGCCCCCGGCCGTCATGATGATGAAGCCGATACCGCTCGCCTGCTTCGTGGCAATGTTCTTGAGCGTCGCAAAGATGTCGAAGAGCCAGAAGCCCGAAGGCTTTACGCCCTTCGGCAGGAAATTCGCGTCGCCCATGAGCGCGACGCAAAGAAGAATCACGAGACCGGCAAAGAAGAGCACCATGTGCGTCGAATAGCGCTTGATGAGCGCCCAGCCGGCCACGACCGTGACAATGACGGCGATGAGAGGCAAAAGAGAGGACATTTGTGTTTCCTCGGTTGAGTCGTTTGGGTTGAATCTGTTTTCGGGGGCAAATCGGCAAATATCAGTTTGCGGCTGCAAAGAGGCCGAAGTCCTTTTCAAGGGCGGCGAGCGAGCCGGCGATCTTTTCGTCGAGCGCAGCCGTCTGCGCCTTGAAAACCGCGAGTTGAGCGCGGTCTTCTTCGAGCATCGCTGCGACTTCAGCGGGCGCCGCACTTCCCGAGGTGCGGCGAGCTTCAACGATCTTGCGAGGATCAAGCGCGTCGCGGAACTGCGCTTCGCTCATCGGGAGTTCGGCCGACGCTTCGGGGAACTCTTCTTCGATCTCTTCGCGATAAATGCGGCGCATCTCTTCGTACGGGAAGTCGAGCGGCAGAACGTTGTTCGCACGCGCCCAGGAAACCATGCGACTCGCCACGTGGTGGCCGATGCGGAAGGGAAGCCCGTGCTCGCGCATCAGGCGGTCGGCGATTTCCTGCGATGCCGTCCAGTCGCTGTTGAGTTCCTCGAGCGCGCGCTCGGGATTGATGCGAAGGCCGTTCAGGACCTTGAGAAAGCGCTCGAACATCGAGATCGCGGTCGCCGCCGCGCGGCTGTTCTTCGCCGTACTCTTCGCGTCGACCATGCCCGGCACGACGTTGTGCGCGCGCAGGAACGCAGCCGTCATTTCGGCGACGACCTCGGAGGCGTCGGCGCGACAGTTGTTCATGAGGCCCGGATTACGCTTCTGCGGCATCGCCGACGAAACGTAAGTGTTCTCGCCGCCTTCCTGCAGCTGAATCCAGGGACGCGGCTGTGCGTACTGCACCATGATGTCGTCGACAAACGCCCCCACCTGCAGCGCAGCCGAAGCGACGATCGAAGCAAGTTCGATCGGCAGATCGGCGGGCGCGAGGCACGTGCAGTCAAAGGCATTGCGCCGGGGTCGGTCGAACCCGAGCACCGCGGCCATGCCGTCGCGGTCAAGCGGCCAGCCCGTGCCGTTAAGCACCGTTGCGCCCATCGGGCACTCGTTCAAGCGAACAAGAAACTGCGAGAGGCGCTCGCGCGTGCGAAGGAGCGACGCCAGAAAACCGAGCACGTAGTGCGCGTAGCTGTTGGGCTGCGCGGCCACGCCGTTCGTGTAGTTGGGAACGATCGTGCTGCGGTGTTCTTCAGCCAGCGCGAGGAGCCGATCGAGCACGGCGTCAAACGCACGGCAGAGCTCAACGGCGTCGTCGCGCACGACGGCAATGCGCGCTGTCGAGAGGATGTCCTGACTCGAGCGGCCGGCGTGGATGAGGGTCACTTCCGGCGACGTCGCGGCGATGAGCATCGGCTCATACGCGATGTACTTCTTAACGCGCTTCGTGCCGTCGACGGCCGCATCGGCTTCAACGGCTGCAATGCCGCGCGCGGCAAGGCGCGCGATGCGCTCCTCGAGGAGTCCCGAACGGCTGTTGACGACAACCGTTGCCTTGTTGATGGTCGAAATCCAGAAAAATTCGTCTCGCTTCACGATCGTTTCCTTCAGGGTTGATGGTCGAGGGGCTTCGCGCCGGATGCCTCCTTTTTTTGCGTAAACCGTAGTCTCGTTCGCTTCACGAATCGCAAACAACGGCATAATGCGCAAAATCGTTTTGCCGATTCGGCAAAATAAAAAACACAGACCGTACTTTTCAACGCCAAAGAAAAACACGCATGTCCAAAGCCGACGATCTCACCGCATGGCGCTACTTTCTCGCGTTCGCCAAAACGGGCTCCCTCACGGCTGCCGCCAAAATGCTCGACCTCGAGGTCTCCGCCGTCTCCCGCGGCATTGCGGGACTCGAGAGAGCGCTCGGTTGTGAGCTCATCCGGCACAACACGCGCCCGCTCGCCCTCACGGACGCGGGAGATGTCGCCGTGAAGCGCATGGAGACGATCCTGCGCGCGCACGATTCACTCGTCGAAACGCTCATGAACACGAATCGGCGACTCGAAGGCAATATCCGCCTTTCCTCGGCACCGGGCTTTGCCGCACGGCGCCTCACGCCCATCCTGCAGAAATTCAGAAGCGAACACCCCGACATCACGGTCGAGATCCTCGGCGGCCTCAGGGAGGCCGACGTCCAGAAGGGACTTTGCGACATCGCTACGCTTACGGGCGAGCCGACACTCCCTGGACTCGTCTACATGAGCCGAGGGCGCAACGTGTATCTCCCCGTTGCGAGCCCCGCGTACATCCTCAGGCACGGCCTTCCCGTTCGGCCCGAAGAGCTCAAAAACCACACGGGCTACGTCTACACGGGTCCCGTGCGGCCAGAGACGCGCGAAATCGTGCGAGGCGAGGAACACGCACAAGTTCACTACGGCACGGCGATCCGTTCGACCGACGTCCTCGCGGTGCGGCAGGCGGTGCTCGACGGTACGGGCGTGGCCGTCGACCTACCGCTCGTGCAGATCGTTGAAGACCTTGCCGCCGGGCGAATGGTGCCGATTCTGCCCGGTTGGTTCCGTCCGCCTATCGAGTGCTACAACGTCACCTCGCGAGCTGCCTGGCACAAGAAGCGCATCCGCATCTTTTTCGAGTGGTACAGCCGCGAACTGCAGCAGCTCTTTAAAAGCTACGAAGCGGCTGCCTCCCGCATCGTGGGGCTGCCGCCCGAAGAGGCGCCCATGGACCGGCAGTGCATTCTGAGAACCTGACAGCCGCTTCAGCGCATCCTTGCGGTTCGCCAGTAACGGGCCCCACCCCCGACACATACCTGAACCTATACCAAGGTCTAGGACCGCTTCGCCGCGGAACCTTCACAATTTGTCCTGTCCGCAGAAGTTGACCGCGCTCTCCAATCATTCAGGCGTCTTCTGCGGTGTATCAGCCAACCACTTGTAAGAGGTTTCAAATGTCCGAAGTTAGTCTCGCCCGCCGCAATTTCCTCAAGACCGGCGCTGCCGCTGCCGCCGCTCTGATGGCGAGCGCCGCCGCCAATGCCGGCATTCCCGCCGCGACCGTCAAGAAGTACGATGAAGAATTCGATGTCGTCGTGGTCGGTTCCGGCTTCGCCGGCATGGCCTGCGCCCTCAAGGCTTCGCGCGCCGGCCTGAAGGTTCTCATGATCGAAAAGATGTCCGTCGTCGGCGGCAACTCCGCCATCTGCGGCGGCAACGTTGCCTGCCCGGTCAACCCGGTCCAGAAGGCCCAGAACATTCAGGACAGCAAGGAACTCTTCATCAAGGACTGCCTGAAGGACGGCCTCGGCATCAACTACACGAATCTGCTCGGCGTCATCGCCGACCGCTGCAACGACACAATCAAGTTCGTTGAAGAGTGCGGCGCCGAATTCGTCCCCAACAAGATGCTCTTCGAGGCCGGCCACTCCGTGCCGCGCTCCTATGAAATCAAGGCCGGTTCCGGCTCGGGCTACATCAACCCGATGTTCGCCACGATGAAGAAGGAAGGCAAGGTCACGGTCCGCACGCGCTGCAAGTTCGACGACTTCATCATGGACGGCGACGACGTCGTGGGTATCGTCTGCCGCGAAGGCTATCGCTTCAACGCCAAGCTCCAGTCCGACGACCTCGAAAACAAGACGGGCAAGACGAAGTACATCCGCGCCAAGATGGGCGTGATGCTCGCTGCGGGCGGCTTCTCGCGCGACATCTGGTTCCGTCAGGTTCAGGACCCGCGCGTTGTCCCGAGCACCGACTCGACGAACCAGCCGGGTGCGACCGCCGGCGTCCTCATCAAGGCCCTCGGCATCGGCGCCACGCCCGTACAGCTCTGCTGGCTGCAGTTCCTCCCCTACTGCAACCCGCGTGAAAAGGGCTTCGGCGTTTCCGTGAACTTCACGAACCACGCCTGCATGGACTTCGGCATCGTCGTCGACCGCAAGACCGGCAAGCGCTTCATGGACGAACACGCCGGCCGCAAGATCAAGGCCGACGCCCTCTTCGCCGTGATCGGCAACGATGAAAACTACCCGATCGCCGTCGCCGACGACGCCATCGTGAAGGCCATCAACCCGTCCTTCGTGAAGCTGCCTCTCGAAATGGGCACCGTCAAGAAGTTCAACACCCTCGAAGAACTCGCCGACTTCTACAAGATCCCGAAGGAAGCGTTCCTCGAACAGGTGAAGAAGTTCAACGGCTACGTCAAGGCCGGCGAAGACCCCGAATTCCACCGCAACCTCAAGTTCTCGAACGGTCTCGACGTTTCGAAGGCCCCGTTCTACGGCATTGAAGTGTCGCCGAAGATCCACCACACGATGGGCGGCGTCATGATCAACGAAAAGGCGCAGGTCATCTCGACGAAGACCCACCAGCCGATCAAGGGCCTCTATGCCGGCGGCGAAATCACGGGCGGCGTGCACGGCGCTTCGCGTCTCGGCACGGTTGCCGTGATCGACGCCCTCACGTTCGGCATGGTTGCCGGCGAAGAATTCGCCAAGATGGCGAAGGCCTAATCGGCTGCGATTCCGGGCCGAAGGTCCGAGAGCCCGAGGCGTCGATCCTCGCGAGACAATCGGCGCCCCGATGAAGGCCTTCGGGCCGGCAATCGGCCGTCAAGCGCTTCGCTTTCACCCGAAGGAGCCGTCCGGATCCGTTCGGACGGCTCTTTTCACACCCCAGATTTCCCCGTTGCGGCATTGGTCCGCAGGAGACTCACGCTATGTTTAAGACCTCGATGATTGCCGCCGCGCTTGCCGCGTTCGCTATGGCCGCTTCGATGCCCGTTCATGCCGGCGAACAGCTCGCCGATCTGCACGTCAAGGGCGGCATGAAGTGCGAAACCTGCCACGGCAACGACATGAAGAATCCCCAGGAGCCGACGACGGCAACCTGCACGGGCTGCCACAACACCGATCAGCTCGTTGAGAAGACGAAGGGCGTCAAGCCCACGAACCCGCATACGTCGCCGCACTACGGCAAGGAACTCGACTGCACGAACTGCCACCTGATGCATCAAGAATCGGAAAACTTCTGCAATCAGTGTCACGAATTCAAGTTCCAGGTGCCGTAATCAAGGCGCCTCGATTTCTCTCCTATCTCCTTTTTCGTTTCGAGCGAAGCGAGCTACCGGCCGCTTCGCTTTTTTTTGCGTTCAGAGCCACCAGACGCGTCTCCAGGGCGAGAGCGCCGCTTCAACGTCCTCAGCGGACGCGACCACGTGAATGAGCGCCTCGCCTTCGTCGTTCTTTGGATTTTCGGCTATCCATTCGCGCGCCCAGTCGTCCCCGGCGGCTTCGTGCCAGATGAGGACGGGGTGACCGATCGCGAGCGACGCACGCGCTTCGATGAGCGTGCTCGAACCTTTGCGCGCCGCCATCACGACGCTGCCGAGTCCGAGCGCAGCAACGATGCGATTGCGCCGCTTCAAGGCAGCCGCCCGCTCGTCGTCTTTGACACCGAGCGCCGCAAGTTGGGCGACTTCCGAAAGGAGGAGTCCCTCCTTCGCTATTCGTGCTCCAAGCTCGACGTTCATCGGCGGCCAAATGCTTTTTAAAGGTGTGCCGAGTACAGCAACGGTTCTCCCGGCGCGATCGCCCGAACGTGCGTCGAGCGCCCCTTCATGAGCCGCTCGATCAATCCCGGCAGCGAGCCCCGAAACAATGAGCGCGCCCCGCTCGGCCAAGTTCCGTGCAAGCGCCTTCGTGGCTGCGCAGCGTTCAGGCGTCGCGTCACGCGAGCCCACGATAGAAACCGACAGCTCTCGCTCGAGAAGCGTCAGATCCCCCGTCCAAGCAATCACTTCCGGCGGATCGACGAGCGTGCGCAACGCGTACGGATAGTCATCGTCACCAAGCGCCAAAGCACCGCCTGGTGCCGGAATCGCGCCAAGCAGCAGCTCGCCGCTGATTTCTTCAGCTCTTTTGCCCGCAGCCGCCTCAATCCGCTTCAAAGCCTCAAGCGCCATTGCCGAAATCGTCTTTTCGGCATCCATTACCACTTTCTGCATTTTTTGTTCACCGCACACGTCATTTTCGTTTGTCTGTTCGAAAACCGTCCTTCTTCCTGCCCATTCTCCGGGTTCGAGCAGCCGGGCGCAAACGGCAGTCATTCAGCAGCTGCAGGAATCTCTGTATCGAAAAAAGGCTATACCTATTAAGTATTAAGAATTATCTTTACGGAACTCGAAAATTTTTGTTTTTTACCTTTTGAGTGGTAGCTTTTCACGAGATTTTTTGGCCAAACGCGAAAAAAATATTTTGTCTTTACAACTACACCCGTTAAGATACCGAGCGTCGAATCTCCTCAACGAGAATCTCGACGGTTTTCCGTTCTCGATCGGGAAACTCAATTGCTTTCCATGAAAAAGGTGAAGATTCATATGAAGAAGATTTTGGTTGCGGCCGCCGTTGCCGCCTGCATGAGCAGCGTCTACGCCGCTGAAGACATCACCGTTGACGTCGCCGTCATCGGTGCTGGCGGCGCCGGCCTTTCGGCTGCCGTCCAGGCCACGGACCTCGGCGCCAAGGTTGTCGTCCTCGAAAAGATGGCCATGGTCGGCGGCAACACGATCCGTGCGGCGGGCGGCCTCAACGCTGCCGGCACGACGCTTCAGGCTGCAAAGGGCGGCAAAGCTGCTCAGGACTCCGTCGAAGTCATGTACTACGACACGATGAAGGGCGGCCACTGGCTCAACGACCCGGCGCTCGTTCGCACGCTCGCTGAAAAGTCCGCTTCCTCCGTTGAATGGCTCCTCGCCTTGGGCGGCGACCTTCGCGACGTCGGCCTCATGGCCGGCGCCACGTTCCCGCGCACCCATCGTCCGACCGGCGGCGCGCTCGTCGGCCCGGAAGTGATCCGCACGCTTTACACGGCTGCCAAGACCCGCAACATCGACATCCGCACGAACACGAAGGCTGAAGAACTCATCACCGACAAGTCCGGCCGCGTCACGGGCGTCAAAGTGAAGGGTAAGGACGGCACGTACACGGTGACGGCCAAGGCTGTCGTTAACGCCGCCGGCGGCTTCGGCGCCAACAACGAACTCGTCTCGAAGTACGTTCCGAAGCTCAAGGGCTTTGCCACGACGAACCACCCGGGCGCCACGGGCGAAGCCATTGAAATGGCCCAGGATATCGGCGCTCAGGTCACGCAGATGGAACAGATCCAGACGCACCCGACCGTTGTGCCCAAGGTTGGCGAAATGATCACCGAAGCTGTTCGCGGCAACGGTGCCATCCTGATCAACAAGGACGGCAAGCGCTTCTTCAACGAACTTGATACGCGCGACGCTGTCTCGGCCGCCATCCTCAAGCAGAAGGACGGCATCGCCTACCTTTTCTTCGACAGCGACATGCAGAAGTCGCTCAAGGCCACGAACGGCTACATCAAGCAGCCCTACTGCCTCACGGGCGCCACGCTCGACGAAATCGCCCAGAAGATGGGTGTTGACGCCGCCACGCTCAAGAGCACGATGGACGCCTGGAAGGCCGGCAAGGCCGCTGGCAAGGACCAGTTCGAACGCGCCGATATGCCGCGCAACCTCGACAAGGGTCCGTTCTACGCCATCGCCGTTACGCCTGCCGTCCACCACACGATGGGCGGTCTGAAGATCGACTCGAAGACCCAGGTCTACAACGTCAAGGGCCAGGTCATCCCGGGCCTCTTCGCTGCCGGTGAAATCACGGGCGGCGTGCACGGCGGCAACCGTCTCGGCGGCAACGCTCAGGCTGACATCGTGACCTTCGGCCGCATCGCCGGCCAGCAGGCCTTCATTTTCGCCAAGCAGGTTGACGCCGCTGCCAAGAAGTAATTCTTGAGCGAGCTCGATGCGTCCTTACGGACGCAAACCGCTTGAACCGAACCGCTCCGCAGCTTTTCGCCGCGGGGCGGTTTTCGTTTGTCTGTCCACTTGAGGCGTTATTCAGAGGAGCGCGTCAGTCCGCCCGTTTGGCGGCGAATGCAACAATTTCGACATATTCGATCGCTACAATGAACCGATTGCCGCGCCTGAAATCGGGCGCCGTCCGCCACACCTACCGGAGACAGACAAATTGAAGGACATCGTTCTGCAGGGCATCGACCTTGAGGTCGACGCGTTCATGGAAGCTATTGAGGCGCTTGCCCCGGAAAAAGTACTTTTCCGCCGTTCCGACCCCTCGATGCGCATTTGCGGCGTCGCTGACGACACCGACCTGCTGCCCCTCAAAGCACTCGCCCGCACCCACCAGATCGACTGCGTGACCGTACCGGCCGACTACTCGATCAAGTCGTTCAAAGTCTGGGCGACCGACATGGACAGCACCCTTACGCAGAACGAATGCATTGACGACATGGCCTTTGCCGCCGGCTGCGGCGAAGAAGTTTCGCGCGTGACACACGAAGCGATGCATGGCGGCTGGGGCTTTACGGAAAGTCTTCAAAAACGCGTCTCTCTCTTGAAGGGTGCCGACGCCTCGATCGTACTTTCGCACGCCATTCGCCGCGAGCGTCTCTCCGACGGCGCTGAAACGCTTATCAAGCTCTGCCGTCGCCACGGCATCGCCACCTATATCGTTTCGGGCGGCTTCGTGCAGATTGCGCGCGACACCGCGAAGGAGCTCGGCATGACAGGTGCCGTCTGCAACGAGCTCCTGATCGACGCTGACGGCAAGCTCACGGGTGAAGTTCGCGGTCCCGCCGGCGGCAAGATTCTCGACGCCGACGGCAAGCGCCGCGCCGTCGAAGTGCTCGCGCAGCTCGCGGGCGGCGACCTCTCGCAAGTGATCTGCTCTGGCGACGGCGCCAACGACGTCGAAATGGTTTCTGCGGCGGGCCTCGGCGTTGCTTACCACCCGAAACCCGTTCTCGCGGAAAAGGCGAAGGTCGTCATTCGCTACAGCGGGCTCGATCTCATCGCGCATCTTTTCAAAGAATGCTGGGTCGACGCTGAGCGCATCCGCTAAGAAGCGCAGGCTGCACACGAAAAAAAGCCGCCTTCGGTTCGCAAAAAAGACGAATCAAAGGCGGCTTTCTTACGCTCTGCGCGTTTAAGGAACGTCTACTCGGTCGGGTTGACGACGTCCTTGAAGCGGAAAGGACCGGCAAAAGAAGTTTGCACGGGAATGAGACCGAAGAAAGTGGTCCAGCCCGCAGCCACGCCCTCGGGTTCGGCCTTCCAGTGATGGAGCGCAAAGCCCGGCGTTTCAAGACGGAATTCGTCGCCGCCCTTAGGCGTCAAATCGATCGCGATGGGACACGCAACGGAAGGCGCCGTCGCAATGAGCGTAGCCCCCGCCGACTGCACAATCGCGCGGTGCATGTGTCCGGTTGCGAGTCGGACGCTCGGGTGCTTGGCAAGAATCGACAAAAAGCGCTTCCGGTTGCCGAAATCCTCATCCATGACGCCCATGCCGCAATGGAGCGGCGTGTGATGCGTGAAGACAATGGCAGGCTTGGCCTGCGCGGCCGCCTCGTCAAGAAGGACTTCCAAGCGATCGAGCACGGCGTCGGGCACTTCGCCCCAATGTTTGCCGGGCTGCAGCGTATCGAGGAGCACGATGCGGGCGCCCTCTATGTCGAGCAGCTGATCCTGTCGGCCGGGAACCGCCTCAAGGCGCCCTTCGATAAAGTCCCCAAGCACGGCCTCTATCCCGACGCGTCGGTCGTGGTTGCCCGGAATCATGCGAACGGGCACCGAAAGCCCCGTAAAAACGTCCTTCACGATGCGATAGGCATCTTCGTTGCCGTCGCAGCCGATGTCGCCCGTGACGACGACGGCATCGACCTTTTCGGCCGCCTGCACGAGCCAGGGACGAATCGACTCAAGAAGCCCCGCAGAATCGCAACGCCCGAAAGCGAGCCTGCCGCGCGGTTCGACATGAAGATCGGAGAGCTGAAGAATGGTCGGCATAAGCTGAATCCGTCGAAAAAGAGCGCGCCGTTTTTTGGGCGCGCTCGTTACTCACTCAGTTTTTTCGAGGATAGCGCATCAGACGCGAAATGCCATCAGGCGATTGGGTTCGACCGAAAGACGCATGCGCGCACCGGGCCCAACCCCTTCGGGAAGCGTCTGCAGGTTGACCTTCACGAGTTCGCTGCCCGTGCCGTCGCCCGGAATCACGGAGACGCGAACAAAGTTCCCCATGAAGTGAACGTCCTTCACCACGACGGGCGCGCCCGCCGCGCTTTCGGGCACAAGCGACGCATCGTCGGCACGGAAGAAAACGAAGGTCTCTTCACCGGGCGAAACGCCCTGAAGGCGCTTTTGCGACTCGGCCGACAGTGCTTCGAGCGGCGTCTTCACACCGTACCACTCAAGCTCGGCGCCGTTGCAGACGGCACGCGTGCGGTTGCTGCCGCCGACAAAGCCCGCAACAAAGGGCGTTGCCGGATGATCCCAGACTTCTCGGGGCGAAGCGGCCTGATGGATGCGTCCGCCCTCCATGACGACGATGTGGTCGCCGAGTACCATGGCTTCGTCCTGGTCGTGCGTGACGATCACGGCCGTGATCCCAAGCTCCTTCAGAATGACAGCGAGCTCTTCGCGCACCTTGTGGCGAATCTGCGCATCAAGCGCCGAAAGCGGTTCATCAAGAAGCAGAATCTTCGGACGAATCGCGAGAGCGCGCGCAAGCGCGACACGCTGGCGCTGGCCGCCCGAGAGCGCAAGGACGTTGCGCTTCTTGTACTTTTCGAGATTGACGAGCGCGAGCATGCGGTTCACCGCGCGGTCGATCGCCTCGGCAGACTCCCCGCGCACCTTGAGGCCGTAAGCGACGTTTTCTTCAACCGTCATGTGCGGGAATAGCGCGTACTGCTGGAACATAAAGCCGATGCGGCGCTTTTCGACAGGCATGTCGGTGACGTCTGCGCCCCCGATCAAAACGCGGCTGCCTTCGTCAGGCGTCTCGAGCCCCGCAATGATGCGAAGCAGCGTCGTTTTACCGCAGCCCGACGGCCCCAAGAGCACTGTGCGGCAGCCCGCTTCGAGCTTAAGCGAGAAGGGCTGAAGAACGAGCGTCTTGCCGTAATGCTTCGAGACGTTTTCGAGTTCGATCGAAACCGATTGATTGAGATTTTCTTCAGTCATTTGTTCTGTTTTCCTCTTGCAGTCCGGCGCGGACGTGCCGATTAACAGGGCACTCGCGTTTCGCGCAGCCGGACGGCGTGGTCGTATGCGTTCGGGATCCTCTCGGGACTTATTGAAGTGCCTCGTCTTCAGCAGCAAGTGCGGCTTTGCGGCGGCGCTCGGCGCGCTTTTTCGCGAGCCATTCGGGCAGACTCTGCATGAGCGAGAGCAGCGGCACGAGAATCACGAAGAAGAGGAACGTGTAGGCGCTGCCGATTTCAAGGCGCAGCGACGCGTAGCTGTCGGCCATGCCGACCGGAAGCGTCTTCGTGTCGGGCGTCTGCAACATCCAGGAAATATTGAATTCGCCGAGCGAAACGGTCATCACCATGAGGCCGCCCGCGAGAATCCCAGGCATCGAAACGGGGACGACCACTTTCATGAATGTGGTCCAGGGCGAAGCGCCGAGCGTAGCGGACGCTTCCTCATAGGCGTCAAGAGGCTCGACGCGCATCACGGCCATGACGCTTCGCACCATAAAGGGCAGACAGAACATCACGTGGCCGCAAAGAATGAAAAGCGAACTCTGTCGGAAGCCGCCGAAACCGCCCCAGACGAGCAGAATACCGAGCCCGATTGCAAGGCCCGGAATCGAGAGCGGGAGCAGAAGAGCCTCCTCAACGAGCCCGGCCCAGCGCTTGCGCTGTTCGCGCACGAGCACCCACGCGGCGGGCACACCGATGATGATGCAGATAACAAGCGCCCCGACAGCAAGCCCCAGGCTTCGCAGAATCGTGTCGCCATAGTTGGTGAGAACGCGCTCGATCCACTGCGTCGTGAACCCGGCTTTGAAGCCGCGGAAGGCGTTCTTCATGAAAGCCGTGACCGCCATCTGAATGACGGGCACAAAGAGAAAGAGAAGCGTGAGTCCGGTGACCACCGCCTGGGCGATCTGCATGGCGCTCCAGCGATTGCTTGATTTTTTCGACATGACGGTCTACTCCTCGCTTCAGATCGGATCCGTGCCCAGACGACTCGCACGGCGCGCCGCCAGAAGCATGACCCAGGTGATGACGCCGAGCACCACGGAAAGCATGGCAGCCGAAGCAATGTTGGCCGAAAGCGTGAATTCCGTGTAGATCGTGATCGGCAGCACGTTGATATCGGTCGCAAGCGTAAAGGCCGTACCGAAGGCGCCCATCGACGTTGCAAAGCAGATTGCACCCGTCGACACGAGTGCGGGCAAAAGCGCTGGGAGCGTCACGTCGCGCATGATCCGCCAGGAGGGGGCACCGAGCGTTCGGGCGGCTTCCTCATACACCGGATCGATTTTCTTGGCCGCAGCCATCACAGTCGTGACAACACGCGGAATCGAAAAGTAGACGTAGCCCGCAAAGAGACCCGCCATGCCGTAGGCGAAGACAAACTTTCCGGCACCCATCGCCGAAGAAAGAATGGCGGCCATGCCGTTGCGGCCGCCCAGCATGATGATCATGAAGCCCACGACGACGCCCGGGAACGAAAGCGGCAGCGTAATGAGGGAAACAACGGCGCTGCGGCCGGGGAACTTCGTACGCTCGAGGAAAAGCCCCGTAAAGGCGCCGAGCGCGACGCTCGCCGCGGTAACGAAAACCGAGAGAAGAACGGTTGAGACGACGCTCGAGGCATAGCGCGGATTCGTCACGATCTGTGCGTAAAGCGCCAAGCCTTCTTCCGAAGAAACCGAGGCGGGCAAGAGCCGCACCACGGGCAGCACGAAAAAGGCAACCAGAACAACGAGCGCGGGAACGATGAAGATGAAATGGCTTCTCTTCATTTTGTTGTGCGTTCAGAAAGTTGAAATCCGCAAGACCCGGGCGGTTGGCCCGAGCACTTGCGGTACGTCGCGAACAGAGAGGAATGCGCTTTCGTGCGCCCCTCTCGGTTCGATGCCCGATGGGGCTTTAGGACTTCATCGCCTGCAGATACGCTTCGCTGAAGGCCGCCTGTACTTCGGCCATGCGCGCGTAATCGATGCTGCCCGCGCGTGCGTATTCGCTGTCGGGAAGGAACTTCGCCGCCGCTTCGGGCGAAATCTTCGAAAGTTCGCCGACAACGGGACGCAGGAAGTTGTCCGCCCAGAGCTTCTGCCCCTTTTCGGAAAGCACGAAGTCGATCACCTTCTGGCCGTTTGCCTTGTGCGGCGCGTTCTTCACGAGCGACATCACGTACGGAACCTGGATCGTGCCTTCCATCGGAATCACGAACTCGATCGGCGCCTTGTCGACGTAGCGGGCGCGGTAAGCGTCAAAGTCATAGTCAAAGAGGATGGGAATTTCACCCGAGAGGCAGCGCGCGTAGGCGGTCTGCTTCGGAACGATCGGGCTCAGTTCGTTGAGCTTCTTGAAGTATTCGATTGCGGGCTGGAAGTTGTCGAGCGTGCCGCCCATGCCCTTGTTAACGGCGAGCGCACAGGCGTAGCCGACAAAGGCCGAAGACGGATCGAGGAAGCCCACCATGCCTTCGTACTTCGGATCGAGAAGGTCGTTCCAGCCCTGCGGAACCGGGAGATCTTCGAGCGCTTCCTTGTTGACCATGAGACCCACGGTACCCGCATGCACGGAGACCCAGGCGCCGTTCGGATCCTTGAGGCCTTCGGGCACGCGCTTCCAGCCTTCGCCCTGATAGTTTTCGACGAGCCCCTGCTTCTGCGCATTGATTGCAAACGAAATGCCCAGGTAGGCGGCATCGGCCACCGGATTCTTCGCTTCGGCGAGAATCTGCGAGATCGCCTGACCGGAATTCTTGTTGTCAACCGGCACCTCAATGCCCGTTTCGGCCTTGATCATCTTGAGCATGTCGCCCCAGCCGCCCCATTCTGCAGGGCAGTTGTAAACGATGGCGCGGCCGCCGGCGGGCGCGGCAAAGACGCTCGAAGCGCCGAAGCCGTTCAGAAGGAGTGCGGTACCCAGAAGATTGCGTGCGAATTCACGGCGTTGCATGATTCTCTTTCCTTTTTGAGAAGAAGTTGGAGGCGATCATATGGAAGGGGTATGACGGTTGGGTGTCTCCTTTGTGACAATCCGATGACATTCCTCGCGAACTTGAGCTGTTTTCGCGGCAATTAGAGATGTTTTCACGATAACGAACGCCAAGCGAACTCGCCATCCGTAAATTTGCGTGCGCTTTTAGCGATACTTCGGGAACAAAAAAAGCCGACGGCCGCTACCCGCAGGCAGTCGTACGCGTCGACTTCGGTTGCCGCACGCCGCTTTCGCGGCGTGTCTTTTCTTCATTTCGGTGTTTCCGAAAGTATTTCTCAGAGCGAGCGGCGCATTCTCACGTGCTCGATGCCCGCTTCCATAAAGCGTTCGCCCTCCGAAACAAAGCCCGCACGCTCGTAAAAGGGCTCGGCGTGCACCTGTGCGTTCATGAAGACCTCCTTCATGCCTGCGGCCTTGGCCGAACGCAACACCGCATCGAGAAGCGCGCGTCCGACGCCGCGCTTTCTGAAGGGGCGCAGCACGGCAAGGCGCCCGATCTGACCGGTCGGCAGCAGTCGAGCACACCCGAGCACCATGCGCCGTTCATCCTTCGCAACAAAGTGCCGCGACGCTTCGTCCCATTCGTCGAGCTCTTCGTCTTTGGGCACCTTCTGCTCGGCAACGAATACCATGAGTCGCACGCGTTCGCATTCGTGCTTCAGCGAATGCCAGTCGCCTTCCTCGATGTGAATGGCGGTCATCGTTTTCCTCCTACTGCACTGTTTCCAACATCGCGATGTTTGTTTACAAACGAAATGCGCGCTATTTGGTCGCAATTATGCAAAATTTGAGACGACTGGGACGCCTCGAGCACTTTCGGCTGAAAAAGTGCCGCCGTCTTAGCGCCATCTTCCGTTCACGAGCGTACTGCCCGACCAGATTCGTTACGACATCCTTTCTGCTTTGTAGCTACAAAATTTGTAGCTACAGCTTTTGTAGCTACTGATTTTGTAGTTATACTTTCTTTAGCTACAAATTTAGTAGAAAGTTTGTGCCTGACTGGAAAAGGATGCCTCCATGCGCTTTTATGGCCGAACCGCTGAGCTGCGAACGCTCCATGAACTTCTCGATAGTTGTCAAACCAAGAATACTTGCCGCCTGGCTGTCGTCACAGGTCGCCGCCGAATCGGAAAAACAACCTTGATAGAGGAAGCTTTTCGGGACTGCGGCGTCCCGTACATCTATTTTTTTACTTCAGTCGGGATCAGTGAAAACGATTTCTGCGCTCGTCTGATCAAAGCCGTATCGGAGACGCTCGACATCAAATTCCCGCCGACACTCACTGACGCGAGCGATACCTTTTCATATGTTTTGGAATTAGCCAAAAGCCATGCGTTTGTTCTGGCTATCGACGAATGTCAAGATGCAGAAAGCCGAGTGCCCGATTTTTGGTCCAAGCTTCAGAAAGCTTGGGACCTGAACAAAGACGGCGGCAAGTTGCTCCTCGTCTTGAGCGGTTCGATTCAGTCGACAATTGAGCGCGTTTTCGGTTCTGAAAGCTCGCCCTTATTCGGACGTGCAGACCTTTTTATGGTGCTGCAGCCCTTCACGACACGCGAAACGGAAGCGATTTTCTACGAAGAATTTCCTGCCGGACAAAACGAGGACTTGTTGACGCTTTATGCAGTCACGGGCGGCGTTGCTCGCTACCTGGCTTTCTTTGCCGATTGGGATGCTTTATCCAGCCGTCGACTGCTCGAGTGCATCTTTTCAGAAAAAGGAAGCTGGTATCAAGCCGAAGGCATCCTGCTTCTCAGCAAAGAGTTCCGAACGTCCACATCGACCTACCTCACCATTCTTCAGCTCGTCGCCTCGGGCGTGAGCAAACGAAGCGAGCTCCAAGATCGTTTGGACGTGGATATTTCGCCTTATTTGCAGCGACTTGAGACGAACTATCGACTCATAGAACGGACTGAGCCTATTTTGCAGAAAAAATCAAATCGCAATTTTCGCTACAAAATCAAAGATCCGTTCTTTCGATACTGGTTTGCCTTCATTTCCCAAATGTCACAGCAAAGTTATATCGAAAGAGGTCTCTGGGCGCCTGCACGGGCTCATGCTGCAAAGATGCTGCCGGCATTTTTAGGACGCACGTTAGAAGATTGGTTCATCAGACGCTGCCTAGAAAATCCTGCTTGGTGCGAAGTCGGCAGCTGGTGGGATAGAAAAGGCGAAAACGAAATAGACTTGATTGCGATCGATCGCGCGTGCAAACGAATTCTGATTGCCGAAGTCAAACTCAATCGAGACAAATACGACGAATACCGGCTGCGTAAAAAAATCGACGTTTTCCTAGAACACCACCCGGAACTCTCGGCATTCGACATTGCCTGGCGGCCTTTGTCGATAGAAAACATGCGAGATTTAATCTGAGTTTGCGCCGCAGAGAAAAAACGCTCGACCGAGAAAATTCGATCGAGCGCTTTTTTTGAAGCATTTTTGCACGCGGGCGAGGTACCGAAGTACCTCGCCACTGCAGCCTTACTCCGCGAAGTCCTTGCCGGCAGCCTTCGCCTTAGCGCGGTCACCCGCGAGCGCGAAGGTCATCTTCGACGGATCGGCAATGCGGCGAATCGCCTTGTTGACGTCCTCAACCGTGAGTTTTGCGATCGCATCTTCGGTCGCTTTCGAGAAAGCCCACGTGCGATCGAGCTCGAGATAGTTGAGCCAGTTGGCGGCGAGCACCGGGTCCTGGGCACGGTTGACGGCACGCGACTCGATGATGCCGCGTTTGGCTTCGGCGAGCTCATCTTCGGTGATGCCGTTTTCAAGCGCCTTCTTCAGCTCGTCGCGAAGGCTTGCTTCCGCCTGTGCGAGATTCTGCGGTGCAACGATTGCACCGATCGACCACTTCGCACGCGTGCCGAACGAAGGCAGCGAGAGGCTCGAGCCCGCACCGTAGGAGAGGCCTTCCTTCTGGCGCAGACGCGTCACGATGCGGTTCGAGAGTCCTTCGGAGCCGCCCAAAATCCAGTCGGCGACAACGAGCGCGGGCATATCTTCGTCGGCCAAATTGGCCTTCAAGTCGACGCGCGCAAAGAGCATCGCGTTTTCCTTGTCGGGCGTATCGATCGCAAAGCGAGCCGCTTCAACGGGCTTAAAGTCGGAGATGATGCGCTCGAAAGGAACGGTCGCACGCTTCTTCTCGACGAGATTCGCGCCGAGCGCTTCAACAAGCGCTTCAGGCTCGAAGTCGCCCACCACCGCAATGGCGCCCTGCGTGAGGCCGAAGACTTCGCGGTAGTAATTCTTGACGTCGTCAAGCGTCACGGCTTCGAGTTCGGCAATGAGTTCGGCGCTCGTTTCGGTGTAGCGCGCGTCGCCCTTCGGGTACGTATTGAAGTGCTTCGTGATCGCATCGCGCCCCTTCGTCTGGGGTTCATCCGAACGGGACTTGAGGCCCACGATCGTCTGGCGCTTCAGGGTATCGAACTCCTTCTGCGGGAAGTTCGAGGCAGTAAGGAGGTGCCCGGCGAGCTTCACCGCCTCAACGAGGTGTTCGCGATCGGTCGTGAAGCTGAAGGGCGAGCCATCCATCTTGAGCTTCGTGAAGGCGTCGTCGATCTCATCGCGCGTCATCTTGTCGGTTCCGCGCGTGAGCATCGCTACGGCGAGCATCGGCACGGCCGCATTCGCAGCCGTCTTGTTGTTGCCGTTATTGAAACGCATGTTGACGACAACCGTTTCGCCAAGCGTCTTCTTCGGCAGCAGCGCGAGTTTCACTTTGCCCATTTCGGCGAGCGTCGTGCGCGCGTCTATGTTGGCCTGCGAGACGTCGAAGGCTTCGGCCTGCGCCCCCTCTTCGCTGAAGGTGAAGCGCTTCAGGAGTTCTTCGGCGTCGGGGGCAGGCGCAATTTCGGCGCGCTTGACGTCTTCGGTCGGCACATAGAGACCCACGACGCGGTTGTCGCGCACGAAGTAGCGCGCGGCAGCCGCTTCGATCTGATCCTTCGTCACGGCCTTCACCGTATCGCGATCCGCAAAGAAGAGCCGCCAATCGCCCAAACCGATGTAGTCGGAGAGATTCACCGCGAACTGTTCGGGATCCGAGAGCAGACGCTCGAACATCGTGGCTTGCTCGGCCTTCTGGCGGGCGAGCTCGTCGTCGCCCACGGGCTTCTGCGCGAAGGCGTTTTCGATCTCTTCCACAAGCTTCGTCTTCACTGCCTGGATATCGTCGCCCTTTTTCACCATGGCGCCGAACATCACGAAGCCGGGCTTTTGTGCAGCGATCGGCCAGCCGAAAACCTGCGTAGCCATGCCGGTTTCGACAAGCGACTTGTAAAGACGCCCCGTCGGGGCGGTGGCGAGAATTTCCGCGGCCATCGCAACGGGTTCGTAGTCGTCCGAGAGCGCGCTCGGCACGCGATAGCCCACGGCAACGAGCTGCGTCTCGCCCTTGCGGCGGATGTAGAACTCGCGCTCGCCGTCGGCCGTAGGCTCAACGGTCCATTCCTTGGGCAGGACGCGCTCAGGCTTCGGAATAGCGCCGAAGTCTTCGGCGATCCAGCCGAGCACCTTTTCGGCGTCGAACTTGCCCGAAACCGTCAGCACGGCGTTGTCGGGCTGATAGTAGCGGCGGTAGAAGGCCTGCAGGTTCTCGATTTCAACATTCTCAATGTCGCTGCGCGCCCCGATCGTCGAGCGACCGTAGCTCTGCCAGTCAAAGAGCACGCTCTGCATGCGCTTGAGCATGACGGAAATCGGCTTGTTTTCGCCCATTTCGTACTCGTTGCGCACTACGGTCATTTCCGTGTCGAGGTCCTTGCGCGCGATGAAGGAATTCGTCATCGCGTCGGCCTGCCAGCCGAGCGCCCACTTCATGTTGTCGTCGTTGGCCGTGAAGGAAACGAAGTAGTTCGTGCGGTCGAGCCACGTCGAGCCGTTCATACGGAAGCCGCGCTTCGTGAACTCGGCCGTCGGATTCGGGTAATTCTTCGAACCCTTGAACATCAGGTGCTCAAGGAGGTGCGCCATGCCGGTCTCGCCGTAATTTTCCTGGCGCGAACCGACGAGATACGTCATGTTGACGGTGGCCGTGGGCTTCGATGCATCCGGATAGAGCACCACGCGCAGACCGTTGTCGAGCCGGTACTCGGTGATGCCTTCGACGGTGACGTAGGGCGACGGCAGGTCGCTTCTCATGCTTGCATTCTCCTCAGCGCAGACGCCTTGTGCGCCCGCAACAACGGCTGCCGACGCGGCGGCAGCCACAATTTTTCCAATCTTCTTTGCCTGCATCTGCATTCGTTCCTTATTGGACGTTCCTTCTCGGTTCTTGTCGATCCTTATGGAAGGCAGTTACGAAATAGATGCGTCAAACAGTACCGCGCGACGTCCACTTTGAAGCTGAAGCTCGGTGCGGCAATGCGTTTCTCAATGTTACCGAAGCATTTCGTTTTCGACCTGCAACGGCAAAGTCGCGATCCCCGATCCTTGCGCGCCGATGGTATCCTTTGCCGACCGACGGCGCTGGCCTCGTCCGATCGCGCAAAGACCGCCCGTCTCCACACGACACCGCTTCGAATTGGACCACCCGCAGATGAAGCTTCTTTTCGACTTTCTGCCCATCATTCTCTTTTTCGCGACATTCAAAGGCGCGGAACATTTCTCAGAAGGTTCGCTCGGACTCGCACAGTCGATTTTGGGCGACGGCATCACGGCGCTCACCGCCCCCGTTTTCCTCGCAACGATCGTCGCGATTGTCGCGACTTTCCTTCAGATCTTCTGGCTCAAGCTCAAAGGCCAGAAGGTCGAACCGACCCTCTGGATCAGCCTCGCCGTGATCGTGCTCTTCGGCGGCCTCACGCTTTACTTGAAAAACGAATGGTTCATCAAATGGAAGCCCACGATCCTCTATTGGATTTTCGGCGCCATTCTCTTTTACGGGAACCTCGCAAAAAAGAACTTCATTCGGCTGCTTATGAAGGGGCAAATCGAAATGCCCGACGCGGCTTGGGGAAAACTCCAAAGCATGTGGATCGGCTTCTTTATTTTTGCGGGCTTTGTCAATCTCGCTGTGGCATACGCCTTTTCGACCGATGTCTGGGTTAACTTCAAGCTTTTCGGCTTATTGGCCTTGACAATGATATTTACAATTGGCGTTGCCGTATGGATGACAAAGCAGGCATCCGAGGGCCAAAATTGACTCTGTTTTTACCGATCGGCCGCATTTCAAAAGGTCTCGGATCGGCAACCTTCAGCAATTTTCAAAGAACAACCATGGATAAGAAGATTATCGTTCTCGGCCTTGCCGCCGCTCTTGCCGCCGGCACCGCCAGCGCTGAACTCAAAGCCTTCAAGGTGAACGGCGAGACCGTTTCCGTCGCCGACCAGAAGGAAATTTACGACCGCGCCGTCGCGCAGGGTCAGCCCGCGGGCGAACAGCTCGAACGTCAGGTCAAGAACCTCCTCGTCCAGCAGAAAGTTCTTCTCCAGGAAGCCAAGAAGGCCAAGCTCGCCGAGCAGCCCAACGTGAAGGAAGCGATCGAAGACGCGCGCAACCAGATCCTCATCCGCGCCCTTGCGCAGGATTGGGCCAAGAAGAACCCGGTTTCGGACGCCGATCTCAAGAAGGCCTATGACGCCGACAAGAAGGCCTATGGCGACACGGAATACCAGGTTCGCCACATCCTCGTGAAGACGGAAGACCAGGCAAAGAACCTCATTCAGCGCATCAACAAGGGCGCCGACTTCGGCAAGCTTGCGCAGGAATTCTCCGAAGACACGAGCAACAAGGCCCAGGGCGGCCTCTTGGGCTGGGTCGTTCCGCGCTCCTTCGTGCCGACCTTCGGCACCGCCTTTACGGCGCTTAAGGCCGGCGAAGTCGGTCAGTCGCCTGTTCGCACGCAGTTCGGCTTCCACGTCGTGAAGCTCGAAGCCAAGCGTGCCGCGCAGCTCTATCCGACCTTTGAATCGCAGAAGCCCGTGATCCGCAACGCGCTCGCGAACCAGCAGGTCCAGAAGCACTTCCAGGAACTCGTGAAGAAGGCCAAGGTCCAGTAATTCCGAGAGGTACTGAAAAAGCGCGGCAAAAGGCCACGCTTTTTTCGAAGTGCACATCGAGCACCGAACGGCGCACAAGCGGCGAATGTCGTCCGCGGTGCGCCGTTTGCCTTTTCGCCGGACGTTTGAGCCGCTGGCCGAACCGCATGCCAACAAAAAGCCCGTACGAAAGAAGCTATCCTCCGAACGGGCTTTGGCGGTTCGTGCTCGACTTCGTCGGCAGCGAATCGCTTACTTGGCAGCCGCTTCCCAGGCTTTCGGATCGAGGTCCTTGAGCGAATCGAGCACCGCCTTGAGCGTCAGTTTTTCGGCGCGCGCCTTTTCTTCGGCGTTGAGCGCGTGGCGCAGATTGCGCGCGTCGGCCGCCGCATTGCGGTTGGCCGCCTGGCCGTCAACGGGCTTCGAGGCGGCCACGAGCAGCGTAAGCGCAGCCGGTCGATCAAGGGCAACGCCGTTGCCGTTCAAGAGCAGCTCGGAGAGCGCCATATACGCGCTCAGGTTGCCCTTGAGCGCCGCACGGTAGTACCAGCGGGCGCCTTCGGTCGGATCCTTTTCGACAAACTGGCCGAGCACATAGTAGTCGCCCATATTGCGCATCGCCTGTACGTTGCCGAGCTCAACGGCCTTCTTGTCCCAGACATACGCCTGCGGCCAGTCGAGCTTTACGCCGAAGCCGTTTCGATACGCGTGCGAGAGTTCGAGCATCGCTTCCGGATCACCCAAATAGGCGGCTTTTTCCCACCAATAGGTCGCTTCGAGCGGCTGACGCTTTTGACCGGTGAAACCCTTTTCGAGAATGCGACCGATCCAAAGCATGGCAGTCGTGTCGTCCTTTTGTGCGGCGACCTTGAGCTCCTTGAGCGCATTGACGTGATCGCCCGCCTTCAGGTAGCGAAGACCGGCTTCGGTGTCCGCAAACGCAGGCCCCGCAGCAAGAACGACCGCCGCACCCACGCCGGCAAAAAGAAGCCCGAGCTTGCTCATCTGAATTGCCATTTTCGAATTTCTCCCGGAAAAACGCCCGCACGCACGGGCAGTGCCTGGCGCGACAACGTTTCAAGCGCTGCGCGAGGCTCAATTGCTTCACGGTAGCAAAGAATTCTTAACGCAAGCCTATCGGCGAGAAGCGCCCTGCGGCTTACGCTTACGGTGCGGTGCGCTCGCTCTCCTGAGCGGTCTCTTCCGTCGCTTCGGAGACTTTTTCAGCAGCCGTCTCAAAGCGCTCGCTCCAGTCGGCCGCATCGCTATCTAGAAGCGCCGAGAGCGGAGCATTGACGGTCGAATCGTTCATGAGGCGCCGGTACCACCCGAAGAGCTGCCCGGCTTCGCGCCGCTGACCGATGCGCTTCGGTGCAACAAGCGTGTTATCCGGATCGATCAAAAGAATGCGGAAAGCGTCTCGCAGCGTCTTTTCGTCGGGGTCGCAGAGGAGCGCCCAAGAGGAGAACTTGCGTCGGCCGCTCGGGCGGATTTCACCGCAGTAGCCCGCAGCGGACAAATGCGTGAGAATCCGTTCGACCAATTGAGGGTAAGCGTCCACTTCGCTTGCGAGGACGTCTGCCGGCACGGTCGGATTGCCCGACGCCCGCGCGGCGGTGAGGACACGCAAAAGAGCTACACCCGTCAAAAACTCGTTGCCGATCCGATAACTGTCCGCAAAGCGCCCGGACGCAAGAAGCGGAATGGTTGCCGTCACCGCCGCCCCGGAAAAGACAAGAAGCCACGTCACGTAAAGCCAAAGGAGAAATACCGGGAAAGCAACGAAGGCGCCGTAAATCGAAGAAAGCGTGCCGGCCGTCACGTAGATCTCAAAGCACTCGCGCACAACGAGGCCGGCGATCGCAACGACGAAACCCCCGGCAAGGGCATGCGAAAAAGGCACACGGCAATTGGGCACGAACTTAAAGAGCGCGCCGTAGCCGAGCGACTGAACCAGCACTTGAATGATCGTGAGCATCCACATCGGCAGCGACGCGCTCTGCGCGTCGACTGCGCCCGCCGCAAGCCGAAGCGCCTGCGTGGAAATCGAAATCGAGAGCGCCATCACAACGGGCCCGAGCGTGAGCATCGCCCAGTAGATCAGCGCGCGCTGCGACCACGGACGCAGTTCGCGCACCTTGAAGATGCGGTTCACCGTCACGAAAAACTTGTCGATCAATAGAAGGCCGGTGAGCGAAAGGCCCGCAATACCGAAAGCGCCGAGCCCGGAAGCGTGCGACGTAAAACTTCTCAGATATTCGAGAATCGTTTCGCTGTACTGCGGCGGTAGAAAACTGTTGAAAATCGCATCTTCGAGCGCCTGCCGCGTCGATTCAAAGCTAGGAAACGCGGCAAAGACGGCGAGCGAAACAGCGAGGAGCGGCACGAGCGACAAAAGGGTCGTGAGCGTCATGGAGGACGCAACTTCCTGAAGCTGCGCGTCCTTCATGCGAGCCACCGCAAATCGCAGGAGCGTGCGGCAGATGTCGAAAAAGTGCTGACGCCGCAGGAGATCGGTAAGCGTCTTCGGTCGGAGGTAGGCGGCAATGGGCATAAAGAATTCGAGAGCGCATAAACGGCTTTGCTGAAAAAGTGAAAGCGGCCGTTCGCCTCAAGTCGTTCGATTCGGACGGGATGCTACCTTCCGATTCTAAGCGCGACAGCGCTTTCGAAGTGCCGCCCGACTGTGACGCACTTCGCGGGAGAGCATCCGTGCGCAAAAAAAGCCTCCGCAGAGAGCCGCTGCAGCCGCAGCAGTTTCCTTGCGGAGGCTTTTCGGATTTTTCTTTCTCGCTGCCGCTTCAGGTCCGGCGTGCGCCTTGTCGGGTGTACGCCGGTTGTTCGGAGGAGAGAGCTCCGTGAAGCCGCAATTAACGCGTGAGCGTCACGATGCGGTTCGAGTCGAGCACTTCAAAGACATCGCCTTCCTTCACGAGACCGCGGATGTCCTTAAGCTCTGCAGGAAGCGCGAGCACTTCGGTCACTTCTTCCTTGGCCAGATCGATCGCAACGATCACATTGAAGTTCTTCGAAGCAGCCCAGAGGATACCGTCTTCATAAACAAGACCGGTGACATAGAGTTCGCCGAGCGTACGGCCTTCCTTGAGAGCGGCTGCCGGCTCGAATTCGCCCGAAAGCGTCCAGTCCTTCATGAGGGCCTTCGAGATCACGAACTTCGTCTTGTTCTTGTTGTCGGGAAGCGTCGCCGTGTAGATGTAGCGACCGTCCGTGGCGGAACTGTGAACGTACGAGTACTTGGCGCGTTCCGTTCCGATGCGGGCGCGGCCGATGCCGCCGACGGCTTCAACCTGATCGCGGCCCGCCGTAAAGTTGCCCCAACCCTTGACATCGTCGGCTTCAGGATTCTTGCGGACGCGAAGGATAGACTTGTTCGTGCCCATGAGCACAAAGGCATCGTCGCCGTAGGGCGTTGCACCGACAAGATCAAGAACGTTCGCGGAGTACCACGGATCCATCGCAGCGTGCACGGCAGGCTTGAGGTCGTCGCCCAAGAACCAGAAGTCGTACTTCGACATCACGATGTACTCGCCGCGGATCTTCTGCAGCGTGTTGAGCTTGGCGTCGATGCCTTCGATCGCACGGGTGTCGGCGATCTTGAGTTCGCCCGTCGCAGCAACCGGCGCCTTGGCGGCGTCGTGCTCGAACGTGATGCCGAGCTTGGCGGTATTGGGCTTATAGGCAAAGTCCGGATCCTTCACGTTGCGGCGGCCGAGGAAATCGATGCCGCTCCACATGCCTTCCCAGGAGTCGGACGACCAGATGACGTACTTGCGGTCCCAGGAGAAGCGGACGGGATCGCCCTGGCCCCAGTTCGGGGGAACGCCCGTCGACCAAAGCGCCTGGAAGGCGTTCGAGCCGATGATGAAGGCGACGATGCCGAAGGCGATCTTCATGAAGCCCGACATCGGACGCCAGGGCTTGCCGCGCATTTCGGCGATGAGCGCGTCAAAGCGCGGGGCGAGAAGCGTCGCAAGGCCGAAGAGGAAGACCACGCACCAGAAGACGACTTCGGCCCAGAACTGCGTATGCAGACCGAAGATGTCGAGGCCGAAGCCCTGACCGACGTCACGCATGGCGTGGTTGCCGTAGTGACGGAAGGACGAGTAAAGGCCCACTGCAGCCATGATCAGCATCGTGGCGAGGTACTTGGGCTTGAAGCCGTAGCGGACCATGAAGAGCGCGACGACGCCGATGTAGGCCATCTGCTGACGCTGGCCCCAGCAGAGCGTGCAGGGGCTGTCGCCCATGAGGTAGCCGAGGATGATGTTGGCGATACCCACCGGGAGCAGGACGATCAGAAGGCCGCCCCAGCAGATGATGTCGTAGTAGGTCTTCGCCTTGGAAAGGTCTCGATCGGAGACGGGCTGCGAATAATCAGTCATTTACGGATCTCCGATTAGAGGTTGAGAGCGCCCAGAAGCGCCGTGGAAACATGTCCGATATACATGAACACGACGACGGCCCAGCCGCCGATCGTGAGCCACCATGCGAGGCGTTCCTTCTCAGGCTTGAACATCATGAGAAGAACCGCGATGCAAAGGAGCGTGAATTCAACGAACTCCATGGATTACTCCGGTCATAGGATTGAAGGCGCCGCCCCGTCAACACAATCGGGCGGCATTGCTATAGACTTTGCCCTACGGATAAACGTGTAGGGTCTTCTAGTCAGAAGGCCCGAATAATGCCTGAAAAGCGTCTCATTCGCAAGTAATTTTTACAATTGTCTGATCCGAAAAAAGAAAAAAATCGGTACCAACCCTGAGGTCGGTACCGACTTTTTTTGTTTGCGACCGAAAGCCGCTGTCAGCGCGCTATAGAAAGCGCGCCGCGCAGCACAGCTGCCGCCGTTCTCAAAGCTCGAACGCGCCCTTCTTGACGACGACGCCTTCGCGCATGACGGGCACACCCTTCATGAAGACCCAGTCGAAGTCGAACCCTTCGTTCATGACGAGGAGGTCGGCGTCGAACCCTTCGGCGACAGCGCCCTTGCCCTTGAGGCCGAGGGCACCCGCGATCGTCTTCGTCATCGGCAGAAGCGCCTTTTCGATGCCGAGCTCGGGGATGAGTGCCTGAATCGTTTCAATGTCGGCACGGATCGAACCAACGCCGAAGCCCACCATTTCGCCCTTTTCGTCAAAGCGCGGCATCGAACCCTGCCCGTCCGAAGAGAGCGTGATCTGTTCGAGCGGCGCACCCGCGGCAAGCGCGGCCATCACGGCGTCCTTGGCGTCGCCCATGTAGTTGCCGCCGCCCGTCGTGATATCGATGAAGCCGCCTTCCTTGGCAAAGTCGCAGGCCATTTCGAAGACGCGCTTTTCGCGCGCAACGTGCGTCGGGCGCATGTGCTTAAAGGGAACGCCGTGCTTGCGGCATTCGTAGAAGACGGGGAAGATGTCGTCGGCCCAGTCGCCGCAGTGCACGTGCAGGAACCCGGTCTTCCCGGTGAGCATGCCGGCGACGCGGATTTCAGAGAGCAGGCGCAGCACTTCCTGCGCAGTCGGGAAGGACGAACGGTGGTCGCCCATGGCGATCTTCACGCCCAGAACTTCCGGAATCGTGAAGATATCCATCTTGGCGCTCTTCGTGATCGTGGCGACGGGATAGCAGTAGCTGCTCGTCCACATCCAGCCCGTGGCGCCTTCGACCGTGAGGCCGCGCACCTTGGCGAGCAGGTTTTCGATCGAGCGCGACATTGAGTCGGTACCCGATACGCCGAGGAAGGTCGTCACGCCGGCGCCGACGAGCTCGGAGAAATTGAGCTCGGGGCAGCGGCTGTTCCAGCCGCCTTCACCGCCGCCGCCCGTGACGTGGATATGCTGGTCGATGAGGCCGGGAATAACCTTGCGGCCCTTGACGTCGATCGTTTCGAGACCTGGGATGTTCGGCTCGAGCGTGGGTGCCACGGCGATGATCTTGCCGCCGGCAATGAGGATGTCGCGCGCGCCGACGTGCTCGGGCGCGTACAGATCGGCGCTCTTGATAAGAATGGGGTTTTGCATGGTTGGTCCTTTAATGCTTGCAGTGCAAAAGTCGACGCACGAACGCCGCCCTCTTCCGCCGCACGTCAAAAGCGGTTCGGACGATGGGGCGGCGTCTTCGGTCGCCGCTGCCGGGCCCGGTTCTCCTCGTCCGGCAATCCGTTTATTTTAGTTGCTCGCGCCGTACGTATTGCGGCTCGCCTCACTGCGAAGAATCACCCATATCGCCCAGACAGATACCGTGCATAGGAGTGAAAACCAACCGATCCAATCGGCTGCGACCGTCCCGGCAAGAAAGAGCCCGCCAGTGGCTTCGAGGAGCGGCCCTGCGACCGCAATCGAGAGCGCGGCCTCGGCTCGCACGCGCGGTCTGCGTCCGAAAAAGAGTCGAATCGACGCATAGAAAAAAAGCGCCGCCCCGAACGCATTGAGCGCACACTGCGCGGCAAAAACGTCGCCTGCTCCCACGTATTGATAGGCAAGCGCCGCAGCTGCCGCATCATAGATGCCCGCCAGAAACGCGAGCCCCGCCACGATCAGAAGCGCGCCGTCCACCCCCGCGGGCAGTCGATCGGTTGCGGGCGGCACTCGCTTAGAGGCCTGCCAAAGGCTGTGAATGACGAGCGCGGCAAAGCCAAAGAATGCAATGAGACCGAAAAATTCCTGGAGGTTGCTCGGCATCATCAGCTCGCGAGATTGCGCTTGGCGAGGTAGGCCTTTTCGATCTTCTTAGCCGACGAGAGGCCGTACGTAAAGGCGCTGCGGTTTGAGAAGAGCAGATAGATCGTCGCAAGAATCGTAAAGGTCGAAATGCCGGCAAAGCCCGAGCTCACATCAACAGGAATCCCGAGGATGACGGCCTTGAGAAAGTCGCCGCCCGGGCCCGCTACCCAGAGAAGCACCACAGCGGTCCAAAGCGCCGCGCGCGAGCGGCCGATCGTGAGAACCATGATGGCGGCAAGAAGGGCAAAAACGACGATGGCGCCCGGAATGATCGTCTTGATCGCAGGCCACGCAAAATCCGCATCCATCGAGATCACACGGGCAACTTCGCCCGCGCCGCGCCCGAGCTCAAAGAGCAGCAGCATCGCATCGACCGACAAAAAGAAAAGCAGCCCGAGAAGAAGCCCGCCGATCCCCGCCGGCATTCCGGGGACTTCGCACGCGGGCGGCACACCGCGGCCGATGATGCGAAGAAAGAGCGTGAGAAGAAGCGGCACGAAGAGCGCGAGGAGCAGCCCGCTCCCGGTGAATGCAATGGAAAACTGTTCGAACATTTTCTTAGGACTGTCTGTCGCAACGCAGCCGCACATACGTGCAGACTGTCGGCGCTGCGGTATTGGGTTTGTTGGTGCTGACTTGCGGCTTGATGCCGCCCGGCCGATCAATCGTTTTTCGAGGCGTGCGCCTGCCGCGTTTTTGAGTCGCCGCAGCCGCAATCGCAATCGCAGTCGCAGCCGCATTCGCAAGAGGCGCTCTCGGCGGGCGCCATCTCTTCGGGCGTGCGCCGCACGGCGAGTTCGGCAATGATGCCGCACATTTCGCCCGCTCGATGCTCGCCGCTGCAGTGCGCGCGCAGCTCTCTCAGATGGTTGCGGAGCGAGCGCAGTTCGCGGATGCGAAAGTCTACTTCGTCGAGGTGCTTTTTGATCAGCTCGTGCGCACAAGCCGCGCTTTCGGGATCGGGCGAGTCGAGGGCGCCTAAAAGCGCGCGGATTTCTTCTAGACCGATGTCGAGATTGCGGCAGCGGCGAATGAAGTCAAGCCGCGCTTCGTGGCTTTGGCCGTACTGGCGGTAGTTGTTCTTCGCTTCACGCACGGGCGGCGGAATCAGGCCGATTTTCTCGTAGTAGCGGATGGTTTCGGGCGTATTGCCGGTGATTCTGGCAAGTTCGCTGATGCGCATGGTCGTTTGCGGGTGTTTCTTTCGGCAAGTGTCGGCGGACGGTCTGCGGGATTCGCTTGCCCGCAGAAGAACGAGAGACGATTTTCGCAGATTTCACTTGACTCTGTAACAGCTTCAGGGTGTTCAATCAAACCATAGGATTGTTTTTCCTACTGTTTTTCATTTGTTTCAGTGTGCTTCGCGCTCGATTTTTTCGAGTCCGCAACAAAAGCACAACAACCGCCGGTGACGCCATGCCGACCGTCCGCTTTCGAATTCCCGACCTTTGCTGCCCCGTTGAATTCCGCCCGATAGAGAAGGCGCTTTCCGAAGCGCTGGCCGCTCGGGGAATAACGTCTGAACCCTTTTCAATCGTGCCCGATTACGGCGCACGCACCGTGCGCGTGAAGTCTCCCACGCCCTTCGAACCCGAAGCGCTTCTTGCCGCCGTTCGTGCGGCGGGCTTCGAGTGTTCGCGCCTCGAAGACGCAGCCGACGAGCGCCCGCAGTCCGCACGCCGGCGCATCGAACTGCATGTTCCCGAAATGGACTGCCCGGTTGAGGCCGGCGAAATCGAACGCGCCTTCAAGGCCGAGGGCGTCGAGGGCGCGGTCTTCGATACGCTCAAGCGCCGCATCGTTTTCGAGTCGATGACGGACGAGGAATGCGAGCGAGCGCTCACTGCCGTTGAACACGCGGGCTACCGGGCCCATGCACACGGCGGCACCGCGCAGGGAGCGTCAGTGCCGCAGACGTCAGAAGTCGACGGCGCCCAAGCGCGAGCTGGCCGCACGCTTTTGCGCGTGCCCGCGATGGACTGTCCAGTCGAAGCGGGCGACATCGAAAAGATCTTCCGCGCGCACGGCTTCACCGACTACGTGATTCAGACGATGAACCGCACGATCGAAGTGCCGAGCGACATGACCGAGACCGCGCTCAAATTCATCGCCGAAGCGGGCTACGAGGCGCAGGCGCTCTCCAACGAAGCGCGTCGCACGACAAAGTCGCGCGCCGACGAAGCGGCGCTCTTTGAAGAAAAAACGCCCTGGGGCCGATACGGCTTTGCACTCGCCGTAGCGCTTTTATCCGAAGCGATCGAACTCGGTCACGAATACGGCGCCCTGGGGCTTGAAAATGTCGACGCGGCCTGGGCCGACGGCGCAGGTCTCATTTTTGCTCTGGCCGCCGTCCTGCTCGTCGGGGTCGGCACCTTCAAGAAGGGCATTCGCTCGGCGCTTCGAGGCACGCTCAACATGAACGCCCTCATGGCCGTCGCCGTCACAGGCGGCATTCTCATCGGCGCCTGGCCCGAGGCGGCCATGGTGATGGTGCTCTTTGAAATCTCGGAAGCGATCGAACGCCTCTCCATGACGAAGGCAAGAAATTCGATCCGCAACCTCATGGAGGTGGCGCCCGAGACTGCGCTTGTCAAAACCAATTCCGGCTTTGAAAAGCGTGCGGTCGAAGACGTGGCGCCGGGCGCACTCATCCGCGTCGCGCCTGGCGAGCGCATTCCGCTTGACGGGCGCATCCGCACGGGCATCACGGCGCTCGACCAATCCATGGTGACGGGCGAATCGATGCCTGCGGAAAAGGGCCCCGACGACACCGTCTGGGCCGGAACCGTCAATCTGCAGAGTACGATCGACGTACTCGTGACGGCCGCTTCGGGCGAAAGCCTCACGGCACGCATTATCGAAGCGGTGGAAAACGCACAGGCGGCGAAGTCGCAGACGCAGCGCTTCGTCGACCGGTTTGCCGAAATCTATACGCCGATCGTCTTTGTCGTGGCGCTTGCCGTCGCCATCCTTCCGCCGATCTTCTTGGGCGACTGGCTCGGCTGGCTCTATAAGGCACTTTGCCTCCTTGTGATTGCATGCCCCTGCGCGCTTGTGATTTCCACACCCGTCACGATCGTCTCGGCGCTCGCCACGGCGACGCGCTGCGGTCTGCTCGTCAAGGGCGGACTCTTCCTGGAGGAAGCGCGAAAGCTCAAATCCATCGGCTTGGACAAGACGGGCACGCTCACGAAGGGCGAACCCGAACTCGCCGAGGCGAGCGTTTGGGGGATCGACGCCGACCGTGCGCTCGTGCTCGCGGCAAGCCTCGGCGCGATGAATAAGCACCCGCTTTCGGCTGCACTCGCACGCGCAGCCGCACAGAAGGGCCTTGCGCTGCGCGACGTTGAGGAATTTACGTCGCTCCCCGGCAAAGGCGTGAGCGGCCGCATTGAAGGCGGCAAGCTCTTTCTTCTGAGTCCGGCCGAAGTGCGTGCCCGCGGTCTCATGACGCCCGAATCGGAAGCGGCTGCCGCCCGCGCCGCTCAAAACGGCATGTCGTCGGTCGCACTTGTCGACACCTTCGGCCTCATCGCTTTCTTCTCGCTCTCCGACCGCATCAAAGAGGATGCATTGGAGGGCATCCGGCAGCTTCGCGCCGTCGGTGTCGAGCCGATTCTGCTCACGGGCGACAACGCACGCGCCGCGTACGCGCTCGCCAAACAACTTGAGCTCCCGTCGATGCGCGCCGAGCTGCTCCCCGAAGAGAAGCTTGCCGCTATCCGCGAAATGCAGAGCAAGGGGCTTTGCGCCATGGTGGGCGACGGCATCAACGACGCCCCTGCGCTTGCTCAGGCCGACATTGGCATTGCCATGGGCGTGCGCGGTACGGACAGCGCCATCGAAGCGGCCGACATCGCCGTCATGGACGACCGCATTTCGTCGATCGCTTCGCTCGTGCGCCTCTCGCGCATGACGCACAGCGTGCTTGTCCAGAACATCGTCTTTGCGCTCGGCGTGAAGATCGCATTCGCGCTGCTCGCGATCGCGGGCTACGCCACCATGTGGATGGCCGTTTTCGCCGACACGGGCACCTGTCTCATCGTGGTAGCCAATGCGCTTCGAATGCTGCGCGCCAAGCCCGCGCTTGAGCGCGAAGCCGAACGGGCGCGCGCCGTGTTTCCGAAGGCTTCGCCCGAAGCGGCGCCCGACGACTCAAGCACCTGCGTTAAGAGCGGCACGGCATCCGCTTCGATCGGCTAAGCTCAATAGCAAATGCACCTTTCTCGAGCCGCAGTGAAGAACACTCTCACTGCGGCTGCCGATCGATTCGAGGCGAACGAACATGCGCACCAACGACCATTCGAGACTCGAACCAGAAAACGGCGATTTCGTCCGCTACGTTGAAGAAATCGCCCGACGACAGCAAGCCGAACTCATGCGGCTTCGAGATCCCGCGTCCGCAAAAGCGCTGCGCGAGGCAATGTTCGAGTCGCCCGACCGCGACGGCGACGGCGTGTCGCTGCGCGACCTCGTAGGAGCGCTTTCTCAGAAAACACAGAAAACGGGCTCGCAGTCGTCTCAAACGGGCGCAGCGGTTCGTGCGCGACAGGTGCGCAGCGCCGAAGCATTCGGACGCAAGCTTGGCCGCTTGTTTGCGCCGCGAGACCGCCGAGCGCCATCGCGTGCCGAGCCGATCTCTCGAGAGCGAATTGCGCGCGTGGTTTTCGTCGAGCGCTTTTTCGCCGGTGCCTGCGTGCTGGGCGGCATCATTCTCCTCACGCTCGACGTGCCCTTCTTTGACACCAACATGAGAGCGGGCGACATTCTCACTTCGTTCGGTGTTTTCGCCTTTTTCCACTCGCTCTTTCTCGCGCAGCGCCGATAGCCTCGCCGAGAAACCTCTCAGAAAGAGGCGTAGGCTCACTCGCACGCGCAGACATTGGAGAGACACCACCATGACCGAGAAGCTTCACGAATCGCAGGACGACGCCTTTGAGCGCTTCACCGGGGCGACGCCCTCGCGTCTCACTGATCGGCTTGCGGACTTTGCGCCCGACGTCGCGCGCTACATCCGCAGCTTCGTTTTCGGCGAGGTCTATGCGCGAGCCGGACTTTCCGACAAAGAAAAAGCGATTGCCGTCATCACGACGCTTGCCGCCATGGGCGGGTGCGAGCGCGAGCTTCACACGCACATCAACACGGCGCTCAATGTCGGCGTTGCACCCGAGCGCATCGTCGATACCTTCATTCAGATGCTCCCGTATGCGGGCTTCCCGCGCGTACTCAATGCGCTCTTTGAAGCGCAGGCCGTTTTTGCCGAGCGCGGCATTGCACTACGCGTGCCTCGCGACGCCGATTCGCACTGAGGTCCTCGGTCAGCCGCATTTGCGCTGTTAAGCGAAAACCGAAGAACAGCGGGTTATTACCTAGTCAAAACATTTGATCCACTTTGCCGAAGGCAAAAAGATTGTTTTCAGCGGCGCTTTCAATTGGACAGGCAGCCGATTTTGTGCGAAAGTCAAGCTCGGAAAACAAGTTGTTGATAGAGGCGCGGCGCGGAAGAGTACTCGTCCGAGGGGACACCCGATGAAGACGATGAAAGGCCAAGCCGCCGAAACGACCGCCCGGGTACGGACGAGCGTTGGGCACCGGTGAAATACATCGGTGACTCCTGGATCGGCCTCATTGCCGACTCCAGAGGCGCTATCGGTGGTAACTCGCATGAAGACCCTCCGCGCGTCCGACATCTTTTGCCGGCGCCGCCGGCAGGGACGGAATGCCGGGATTGTCGTTTCATAAAGTTGCATCGATAGATGCAACTTTTTTTTGACCCTGAAATTCATAAAAAAAACGACAAACTCGGGAGCGAGTTAATAATGTCCACCTCCAATTCCAACCAACACGTCACCCTCAAGCGCGACGTCGGTCTCTTCGGCGGCATCTCCGTGCTCGCCGGCATCATGATCGGCTCGGGCATTTTCTATATCGGCGCGATCGTGCTGCAGCGCGCCGGCATGAGCCTCGGCCTGGCGCTCCTCGTCTGGGCGATCGGCGGCCTGATCACGCTGCTCTCGGGCATCTGCTTTGCCGAACTCGGCGCGATGATGCCTAAAGCGGGCGGCTACTACGTCTATCTTCGCGAAGCCTACGGCCAGCGCGTCGCCTTCATGTGCGGCTTCACGAATTTCTTCCTTTCGTCCTCGGGTTCGATTGCGGCGCTTGCCGTTGCATTTGCCGCAGCCATCAGCTCGATGACGCCGCTCTCGGAAATGGAACAGAAGGCCGTCGCGCTCGGCTCGATTCTTCTGCTCTCGGCGATCAACATCCGCGGCATCCGCTTCGGCAGCTTCTTCCAGAACACCTTCATGGTGCTCAAGATGCTCCCGATCATCCTCATTCTCGTCTGCGGCCTCGTCATGGGCGAACAGAGCCCGGACCTCTTCACGATGCCCGCCGAAACGCCCTCGATCGGCTCAATTCTCTCGATGATCGCCTTTGCCGTTCTCGCGACGCTCTGGGCGTATGAAGGCTGGACGAACCTCAACAACATCGCCGAAGAAATCAAGGATCCGAAGCGCAACATTCCGCTCGCGCTGATCGGTTCGATCCTGGGTGTCGCCGTCCTTTACGTGCTCTTTAACTACGCTGTCTACCGCGTCCTGCCCTACGACACGATCGTCTCGATGGTCAACGACGGCAACTTCTACCTCGGCACGGCCGCCGCGCAGTCGCTCTTCGGTTCCGCCGGCATGATCATTGTTGGCTCGGCCATGGTTCTCGCCATCTTCAATTCCCTGAACGGCTGCATCATGGTCTTCCCGCGCATGTACTTCGCCATGGCCCGCGACGGCGCCCTCTTCCCGTCGCTTGCGAAGCTCCATCCGGTCTACCGCACCCCGATCAACGCGCAGGTTGCCTCGGCCGTCATGGCGATGATCCTCGTCTGCTCGCGCACGCTTTCGGAACTTACGAGCCTCGTAGCCATCTGCGGCATCATCTTCCACGGTCTCACGTTCCTCTCCGTAATCGTGCTTCGCAAGAAGTACCCGACGATGGAACGCCCCTATAAGGTCTGGTGCTATCCGTACGCGATCTACCTTGTGCTCGCCTTCATGACCTGCCTCGTGATCAACACGATCTACCAGGATCCGGTCACGGCTGCACTCGGCCTCATCGTTCCGCTCGTCGGCCTCGGGATCTACGAAGTCTTCTTCCGCCGTCAGCATGAAGCGGTTGAAAAGCTTCGCCGCAGCGAAGGCAAGACCGACCTCGATGCCTAATAAAGATCCGTGCCTGCCGCCGCTCTGCCTAAGAGCGCTGCACGCGGCAGGCGCGTTGCCCCAACAAAAGCAAAACACACCCAAAGAGATTCATCATGACCGCTACCCTTATCCGCAACGCCAACATCTATGTTCAGCGCGGGCGCTTTGAAGAGGCGCTCCTTGTCGAAGACGGCTTCATTACCGCGATCGGCACGAACGAAGAAATCGCCGCTCGCGCCCCCGCTGATGCGGAAGTCTTCGACGCACAGGGCCGCACGATCGTCCCGGGCTTCAACGACTCGCATCAGCACCTCTTCAACACGGGCATTGCGCTCACCGACATTCGCCTTCACAAGGCCACGAGCATCCGTGAAGTAAAGGAAATCGCCCGCCGCTACATTGAAGAACGCCGCCCGGCGCCAGGCACTGTTCTTCACGGCATGGGCTGGAACCAGGACTATTTCACCGATGAAGCCCGTCTCCTCACGCGCGCAGACCTCGACGACATCACGACCGAATACCCGCTCATTTTCGAGCGTGCCTGCGGCCACATGCTTACCGCCAACACCGCCGCGCTAGAGCGCGCCGGGATTACGCGCGACACGGTCGTACCCGAAGGCGGCTCGATCGGGCACGACGAAAACGGCGAACTTAACGGCATCTTTGCCGAGAACGCCCGCGGTCCGCTCACGGCGCTTTTCCGCAACCGCAGCGCCGAGGACTGCGCCGAACTGATCCGTACCGGCATGCGCCACGCGGCGGAAACGGGCGTCACGTCCGTGCAGACCTGCGACCTGCGCGAAGGGACCTGGCGCACGGTGCTCGAAGCCTACAACCGCGTCATGGCCGACAATCCCGTCACGCGCGTGAGCCACCAGGCCTACTTCAGCAAGCCCGAGGAATACCGCGAGTTCCTCGCCGAAGGCCACGTCACGAAGAGCGGCACGCCCTTCCACCGCTTCGGCCCCCTGAAGCTCTTTGTCGACGGCAGTCTCGGCGCCCGCACGGCCTATATGCGCGAGCCCTATCATGACGCGCCCGAAACCCGCGGCATCTCGACCTTGACGCCCGAGCAGCTCGACGCGCTCGTCGGCACCGCCGTCGAACACAACTGCGGCGTTGCGATTCACGCGATCGGCGACGCAGCCGTCGAAGAAGTGCTCGATGCCTACGACCGCGTCTGCACGGACGGCATGAATCCCAATCGCCTCGGCATCATTCACGTTCAGATCACGGACCGTCCGCTCGTCGAACGATTCACGAAAAACCACATCCTCGCGCTCGTGCAGCCGATCTTCCTCCATTACGACACGACGATCGTCGAAGACCGCGTCGGCAAGGACCTTGCCGCTACGTCCTACGCTTTCGGCACGATGAAAAAGCTCGGCATCCACATGAGCTTCGGCACGGACTCCCCGATCGAAGACATGAATCCGATTGACAACCTCTACTGCGCCGTCACCCGCTCGAACCTCAAGGGCGAACCCGCGGGCGGCTTCCATCCGGAAGAATGCCTCGACATCTACGACGCGGTTGATGCCTACACGACGGAAAGCGCCTACGCGACCTTCGAAGAAGACATCAAGGGCCGCCTCCTGCCGGGCTACTACGCCGACCTTGTCGTCCTCTCGGAAAACATCTTTGAGATGCCCAAGACCGAGCTGCGCCGCACGAAGGTCGATGCAACGATGGTGGGCGGACGCTTTGTCTTCATGCGTGAAGGCGCCTGATCGCACTAGATACGCCTTGGCCATTCTTCCGACAGGAAGACGGCCTAAAGAAGCCGCACGGATTTTTTTTGACTGTGCGGCTTTTTTGTTTTTCGAGCGCTAAGCTTTTGATGCAGATTCCGGACTTCAAGCATGATTCGCTACGACCTCAACGATCTCAACATATTCCTCGTGCTCGCGCGTACGAGAAGTCTAACGGCAGCGGCGCAAACGCTTCCATTCACGACTTCTGCGCTCAGTCTGAGGCTGAGGAAGCTTGAAACATCGCTCGGCACGACACTCTTCACGCGCAAGGCTCGCGGACTTGCATTGACACCTGCGGGCGACATGCTCGTGCGACACGCGCAGAATGTCCTCAAAAGTGCTGCTCAGCTTGAAACGGCCATGTCCGGATTCGACGAAAAGGAGCGGACAGTGCTTCGCATTGCGTCAAACAGCACGGGATTGCAGACCATCATTGCACCACAGGCTGCTGGCTTTCTCGCGGGCAGAAGCGTTCGTCTTGTATTCCTTGAGCTGCGATCCAATGAAGCGCTCGCGGCCATTGAGGACGGCAATGCAGACCTGGCTTTCGGTCTTGAAAACGTCTTTCGGAGTCGCGAAACGGATGTGGAAGTGGTGCCGCTCTTCACCGATCGTCACGTCGTCATTGTTCCGACTTCACACCCTCTCGCAGATCGAGCAGCCGTTCGATTCGCCGAGACACTCGCTTTTCCTTATGCGTCGTGTTTGAAAAATGCGCCGATCACGCGTGCCATGATTGAGCGTGCAGCCCAACTCGGCAGCGTCTTCGAACCGATTGCAGAGGTACCGGGCTTCCGGCTGCTGATCGATTTCGTAGCCCAGGGCGCAGGACTTGCCGTTGTCCCGAAGTCGGCCGTTCTCTCCGTGCCCGAGCGCGCAAAGGATTTAGTTGTCATCAACCTTCTCGATGAATGGGCAGAACGACCTCTTGCCTTTGCCTATCCTAAAGGAAAACCCGAATACACGCTCGCACAAGACTTTGCAAGCTATTGTGCGAATGCTCGGACGGACAGGCATTGACAAGGTTTTCTTTTGAAGCTTCAAGGTTTTCTCAAAGCTCTTTCGAGAAATGCTCGCTTCTCACCCGGGTAAACCGCGAGCATACTTCGGCCTTGGTTTGTTGCCGGCCACCTTTCTTTTCGACCGGCATCGACATGAAAACAACCCGAATCCCCAGAAGCGGATTCGTGACGAAAGGAGAGAAAACCATGAAGATCACCCCGATGCTCGTTGCCGCTGCCGTCGCAACCGCCATGGGCGGCGCCTGTGCTGAAACAGTCGACGCCGTTATCATCGGCGCGGGCGGCGCGGGCCTCTCGGCTGCCGTCACGATGCACGACCTCGGCCACAAGGTCGTCGTACTCGAAAAGATGACGATGGTCGGCGGCAACACGACGCGCGCCGAAGGCGGCATCAACGCCGCCGAAACCGAACAGCAGAAGAAGGCGGGCATTCCCGATACGATCGAGCAGTTCTATCAGGACACGATGAAGGGCGGCCACAACATCAACAACCCCGATCTCGTTCGCACGCTCACGACGCACGCCAAGGACTCCGTTGCCTGGCTTGATTCGCTTGGCGCGGACCTCTCCGTCGTCGGCCGCGCGGGCGGCGCGAAGTACCCGCGTGCGCACCGTCCGCATGACGGCAGCGCCATCGGTCCGGTTGTCGTGAAGACCCTTTACAACGCCGCCAAGGAACGCAAGATCGATATCCGCACGCGCTCGAAGGCCGTCGACATCCTCACGGGCAAGGACGGCGCCGTTGCCGGCGTCAAGGTTGAGTCGAAGGACGGCAAAACCTACACGATCGACGCCAAGACGGTCGTTCTCGCCGCGGGCGGCTTCGGTGCCAACCAAGAACTTCTCGTGAAGTACCAACCCAAGCTCAAGGGCTACGCCACGACGAACCACCCGGGCGCCACGGGCGACGGCATTCTTCTGGCTGAAAAGGTCGGTGCCGCCTTGGTCGACATGGAACAGATTCAGGCCCATCCGACGGCCGCTCCCTCGGGCGAACTCATCAGCGAAAGCGTTCGCGGCGACGGCGCCATTCTGGTGAACGCCGAAGGCAAGCGCTTCACGAACGAGCTCCTCACGCGCGACGTCGTTTCGAATGCCGAACTCCAGCAGCCGGGCAAGTTCGCTTGGGTCATCTGGGATGACGCCACGCGCCAGAAGGCCAAACTCATGGACGGCTACATCAAGCTCGGCCTCACGGTGACGGGCAAGAACTTGGACGAACTTGCCAAGGCCATGAACGTGCCGGCCGATGCGCTCAAGGCCACGTTCGCAACCTACGCCAAGGATCAGAAGGCGGGCAAGGACAGCCAGTTCGGGCGCCCCGACATGCCGCAGCCGCTCACGAGCGCGCCGTACTGGGCCGTCAAGGTTCAGCCGGCCGTTCACCACACGATGGGCGGCGTAAAAATCAACACGAAGGCTGAAGTGATCGGTACGAACGGCAAACCGATTCCGGGATTCTTCGCTGCTGGCGAAGTGACGGGCGGCGTTCACGGCGGCAACCGTCTGGGCGGCAACGCGCAGGCCGACATCGTGACCTTCGGCCGCATCGCCGGTCAGTCGGCGGACGCCTTCATCAAGGCAGCCAAATAACTTTCGAGGCGTCGGACCGCGTCGCTTCACCTGCGCGGATCCGACGCTCTGTTTGGTTTCGTTCGAGTGCGGACGGGCGTCTTGGTTTCGAGGCTCGACGCCGCGTAATCGATCTTTCGAGCGATCCGATTCGTTCGGGCATTCACTGCAACGACGAACACGGATGTCCGAGCATTCACGAAAACGCCGACAAAGCTTTTCGTTTTCAGGGTGACGGCCGGCGGCCGCCATCCTTTTTTATTTTCAACACGTCCGTGTTTGTTTTCGAAAGACGACGCCCGCCCAAGCGGCTTCGAGCCGCCTCAGTTCGTTTTCATGCCGCACGCTTTATCGATTGAGGCGATAGATCGGTGAAAGCGAAAACATCGTCAAGCGACATTGATGCACCTCAAGTCGTCATTGACATTACCTTCCCGCACGACGGAAAACAGCCTCCGCGGGCTCGTGATCATGATCATTGTTGACGCACGACTTCGCTCCAATTTGTCGGCGGCAAGTGCACCGAACGTCAGCGAACACCATAGAAAACAATTGCGAAAACGAATCGAAACAAACAAATAGACAAACTTTATTGGCCAAAGCCGACTCTTGCAGATAATCTCTCAGGACCATCTATATTTTGTGATGACGGCTCGCACTACGCACGACATATCGTTGCCGTAGCACCCCATTGAAGCGAGCCGGCGCCTTTTTTCGAGGAGTTTCGATGCCCGTCCGAATCGATCCGAGCCGCGACGCCCTTTTCGACGAACTCGGTCTCATGCGTCTTCGCGAAAGCTACATGCGGCCGGACGAAAAGAGCCCGCAGGAGCGCTTTGCCTATGTTGCCGAAAAGTTCGCCACCGACGAAGCGCACGCGCAGCGCATCTACGACTACGCGAGCCGCCACTGGCTCTCGTTTTCGACGCCCATTCTCTCCTTCGGCCGCTCGAAGAAGGGACTCCCCATTTCGTGCTTTCTCGCCTATATGGACGACAGCGCCGAGGGGCTCGTCGACACGCTCTCCGAAGTCAACTGGCTCTCCATGCTCGGGGGTGGCGTCGGCATTCATGTCGGCATCCGCAGCGCCGACGAAAAGAGCGTGGGCGTCATGCCGCACCTCAAAGTCTACGATGCGGCGTGCCTCGCCTACCGTCAGGGCTCGACCCGCCGCGGCTCCTACGCGGCCTTTCTCGACGCGAACCACCCGGACATCATTTCGTTCGTTGAGATGCGCAAACCCACGGGCGACCAGAACCTGAAAGCGCTCAATCTGCACCACGGCGTCAACATATCGGACGCCTTCATGGAAAAAATCGAAGCCGTGATGCGCGACGCAGACGCAGACGACAGCTGGCCGCTCGTCAACCCGGCCAACGGCGAAGTCGTCGAAACGATTCGCGCGCGCGACCTCTGGCAGCGCATCCTCGAAATGCGCATGCATACGGGCGAGCCCTATCTCGTTTTCGTCGATGCTGCAAAGCGTGCGCTGCCCGAGTGGCTTAAAAAGCAGGGCCTCTCGATCCACGGTTCGAATCTCTGTACGGAAATTTTCCTGCCGACCGCGAAGAACCGCACGGCCGTCTGCTGCCTCTCCTCCGTGAACCTCGAGTACTTCGACGAGTGGTCGAGCGACCCGCGCTTCATTCCGGATGCCATGGCATTTCTTGACAACGTCCTGCAGTACTTTATCGACCACGCTCCCGACACCATTGCGCGCGCGAAATACTCCGCCGAGCGCGAACGCTCCGTCGGGCTCGGCGCCATGGGCTTTCATGCGTACCTGCAAAAGAAGGGCATTCCGCTCGAGTCCGCGCTCGCCAAGTCCGTCAACATGCGCATGTTCCGCCACATCCGCAGCGAATGCGCCCGCGCCGACTCGCTCCTTTGCGAGGAGCGCGGTCCGTGCCCGGATGCGGCTGAAGCGGGCGTCGCGCGCCGCTTCTCGCACTGGAATGCCGTTGCCCCCAACGCGAGCAGCTCGCTCATCATGGGCGGCACGAGTCCCTCGATCGAACCCTACCGCGCCAACATTTACCGTCAAGACACGATTTCGGGCGCCTACATTCTGAAGAACCGCTTCCTGCGCACCAAACTCGCCGAGCTCGGTCTCGACAAGGATACCGTTTGGGCGGACATCATCGCGCACGACGGCTCGATTCAGCACAGAGAGGACATTCCGGAAAACATCCGTGCGGTTTTCAAAACCGCTTTTGAAATCGATCAGCGCTGGCTCGTGGAGCTTGCCGCCGACCGACAGCCCTATATCGACCAGGGGCAGAGCCTCAACCTCTTCTTCCGGCCCGACGTCTCGATCGCGTATCTGCACGCCTGCCACTTCACGGCCTGGAAGCGCGGCTTGAAATCGCTCTACTACAACCGATCGGACAAGCTTCGCAAGGCCGACCGCGTGGGTGTCGCGGCCGAACGCAACCGCCTTGACGTCGATTCGCCGCAGCCGAATCAGACCGAGGCATTTGCGAGCGTACGCGCCGCAGAACCCGAGATCGACATGCGCGCCGTCGCCGACGACACGGGGTGCCTTGCCTGCGAAGGCTGATGCCGAAAGAAAGCCCCTACCGAACCAACCGCACAGATTTTTTTGCCAGAACGATGACCGAAGCCAACGAACCCGTCCTTGAGAGCGCACCGCAGAGCGCTCTGCGCCCTGCGAGCGGTCTGCTCGCAGGCCGAGACACCTTCAAGCCCTTTGCCTATCCGTGGGCCTACGAAGCCTTCATGCAGTCCGAACAGATGCACTGGCTCTGGACGGAAGTGCCGATGATGGAGGACGTCAAGGACTACCGCACGAAGCTCACCGACGACGAGCGCTCGTTTCTCACGAAGATCCTGCGCTTTTTCACGCAGGGCGACATCGACGTCTCGGGCGCGTACGTCAACTGCTATCTGCCGCGCTTTCGTCAGCCCGAAGTGCGCATGATGCTCTCGTCCTTCGCCGCGCGCGAAGCCGTACACATCGCCGCCTACTCACACCTGATCGAGACGCTCGGACTCCCGGAATCGATCTACAACGAGTTTCTCGAGTACGAAGCCATGGCCGCCAAGCACGACTTCGTCGAGCGCATGACCGAAGAGAACGGCGGCAAGGCCGATCTTGCCGCACAGATCGCCGCCTTCTCTGCCTTCACCGAAGGCATGCAGCTCTTTTCGAGCTTCGTGATGCTCCTAAACTTCACGCGCAACGGCACGATGAAGGGCATGGGGCAGATCATCGCCTGGTCAATCGCTGACGAGACGCTGCACACGGAGTCCATGACGAAGATCTTTCGCGAATTCATTCGCGAAAATCCCTCGCTCTGGACGGATGCGCTCAAGGCGCGCATCTACGGCATTGCCGAAACGATGGTCGAACTTGAAGACCGCTTCATTGACCTCGCTTTTGGCGTGAGCGCCATGCGCCGCCTCTCGCGCGAAGAAGTGCGCAGCTACATCCGCTACATTGCCGACCGCCGCCTCAAAGGGCTCGGCCTCAAGGGGATTTTCGGCGTAGAAGAAAATCCGCTCCCCTGGGTCGACGGCATGCTCGGCGCAACGCTCACGAACTTCTTTGAAAACCGTGTCGTTGACTACGCCAAGGGCGCACTCCAGGGCGACTGGTCCGACGTCTGGGGGCGCGCCCGCTGACGAATGCGGATCGCGCGCAAGCTTTCACACAATCAACGATCTCGACGCAACGCTCTCGAAATCATGAAAGACAACATGGAACCCAATCCGATCGCCGAAAACCCGCGCGGCATCGACCGCTTCAACGCCTTTCTCTCCGTCGCGCAAGGCGCCGCGCTTATCGCCATCGCCGCCGCGGCGCTCCTCGGGATCGGACACGCCGTCTACGAAATGTTTGCCGCTGGCAGCGCCAAAATCGGCAGCCTCCTCATGCTCTTCCTCTATATCGAGATTCTGTCGATGGTGAAGGGGTCGCGGCTCGGCACGCGTGAAATTCCGATTCATACGCCCATTGCGCTCGCGATTGTGGCGGTCGCCCGATACCTTGTCGTCGACGTCGAGCACATCACGCCCGAACTCATGCTCTACGCCTCGGGCGCCATTCTCGTTCTTGTGATCGGCCTCAAGATCGTGAGCACGATTCCTAAGAGCGACCGCCACTAAAAGCGATCGGAGGCAACAAAAAACGGCGTGCAGCCGCGGCAACTTCTGCCGGCTGCACGCCGTTTTGCGTTCGAGCGAAGCACTCAGTCAATGCTCAAGCACGAGCACTGCTTCGACGCGACCGTCGGCGTCCATTCGTACCGCATGACGGCGGGGACGCCCCTGCACGATGAGGTAGCGGTCGATCGCCTCCTGAAGTTCGTGCATTTTCTTTTTGAGTTCGGCGACCACTTCATCGTGCACTTCGGCCAAATGGTCGGCATCCTTTTTCACGTCGCCCAAGAGCTTGAGTTCGGCGGGTGTCATCGCGCGGCTGCGCGTTTCGGCCGCATCATAAGCAGCCTGACGGGCACGGTTGAGGAGCGGATGCACGTCGGGGAAGGCCTTGACGTTCTCGGCAATGCGCGAAGAGCAGCGCATGCCGTGCATGTAGTCTTCGCTCGAAATCACGCGCATGAGCGCAATGGCGCGCAGGCAGAGGATGGCGAGTTCGCGCTCGTGCATGAGCGGGATGGCCTTGTTGAGTGCGTCGTCGGCGTCCTGAAGCGTACGGATGCCGTTCGTGAGCGCTTCGAGCGCTTCGTCGATGCGCTTATTGTGCGCGCGCATCTTCGCGGCGAGGTCATCGGCGCGGTCCGTGCGCTGTTGCGCGCGGCCCTCTTCAAGCCCGAGACGGCGTACGTCGCGCGAGAGGTCGAAGAGTTCGTCGATTTCCTGCTCCCACTGCATCCCTTCGAGCGCCGTCACAAAAAGCTGCACCTTCGGGAGCATCGACTTGATAAGGTCCATTTCCGAGCGCAGTTCCGCTGCGAGCGGATGCTCATGCTCGGCCGGATTCAAAAGCCCCCAGAGCGAATGAATGCGAGTGGGCGCGCCCCAGCCGTAGTCGCTTGTCGCCATCGGTTCGCCGAGCTCAAGCCCGTGCTCGTCTACCCCGATGATCTGCAGGTCGCTCGCGACGGCATTCGTGCGCGGCTGGAAGCCCGACTCGAGCGCACGCTCGATCACGGGCGAGAAGGTCACTTCAAAGACGTTGTGCGAAAGGTCGCTTCCCGGCGTCCACGCGAGCGCATTGACATGCTCGAAGAGGCTCTGAACCGCTTCAAGATCGTGCGGATCGATTTCCATGGCGCGAAAGTGCGGCTCGTCGAGTTCGTGCGCGCGCTGGATGAAGACTTCCGCGGCCGTGAGGTCACCCGAAACGCTCGTAATGGCAAGCATGGCAGGACGATGCATGCCGACCTCGGGCATTCGCGGCGCGACTTTCTCTTCGGCGGCAGGCTGCGCCTGCTGCTTCGGCGCCGTCGTTCTCGCGCCGATACGCTCGATACGCCGGGCCGTCTTCGGCTTTCTGCGTGCGAATTGCCAAACGGCACCAAGACCGAAGCCGAGTGCGCAGGCACCGAGAAGAAGACCGGTGAGAAGTTCGCTGTCCATGAATGTGATCCTTTGAACGGTGTTCATGCCGAAGGCGCCGCTCGCTACGCGGCCATCGCTGCAGCGAAAAGAAAGAGTACGAAGCAGCGCCCTTCGACTCGAAGGCGCTTATTTTAACGAGCTAGACAGCGCATATGCTTACGCTGATACCTCGCGGATAAAAAACAATCCGCTCGGAACCGCCATACGGGTTTCATCGCACTAAAGCGGCGCAAAGTACGATCCAAGTCAAATTTTCTAAATCATTTTTCATCTACTATTGGTCGGATAATTGATCTTTCGGACGGTTCCCATATCGGGTGAACGTCCCGGATCTTCACCGGTTTTTCTCCAGCTGAAATGACAAAGTCTCTTACGAAGTTCACCAAACTCTCCAACGGCGTCGAAATGCCGACCGTCGGCTTCGGCACCTGGCAGATTCCGCTCAACGAAAACTTCAAGAGCACGATTCAGACCGCTATTCAGCTCGGCTACCGCCACTTCGACACGGCGCAGATCTACAACAACTCCGTGCTGATGGGCGAAGCGATCCGCGAATCCGGCATTCCGCGCTCGGAGTTCTTCATCACGAGCAAGGTCTGGGCCTCGCATCGCTCGTACGAAAGTGCCAAGGAAGCTTTCGAGCAAGTGCGTACGCAGCTGCAGCTCGATTACCTCGATCTCCTGCTCATTCACTGGCCGGCTTCGCAGGGCGAACCGATGGTCTGGCAGGCGCAGAACGCGGGTACGTGGCGTGCTTTTGAAGAGCTTTATAAGGACGGGCTCGTTCGCGCGATCGGCGTGGCAAACTTTCTGCCGCACCACCTCGTGCCGCTTTTGGCGCGCGCCAAGATCACGCCGATGGTCAACCAACTCGAATGCCACCCGGGCTACACGCAGGCGGCCGCCGTTCGCTTTTCCGAAGAGCGCGGCATGCGCGTTCAGGCTTGGAGTCCGCTCGGCCGCGGCGCCCTCATCCGTCACCCGCATCTGCTTCGCATCGCGGAAGCGCACGGCGTCACGACGGCGCAGGTCGCCCTTCGCTGGGCTGTGCAGAACGGCCTCATGCCGATTCCGAAAGCTACCGAGCTGCAGCACCAGCGTGAGAACCTCGATATTTTCGACTTCGAGCTCACGCCTGAAGAGGTCGACGAACTCACCCGTCTGCCGCAGGCGGCCTTCTCGGGACTGCACCCCGATACGGTGACGTTCTGATCGCGGCGCAATCAATGCCGACGAGCGCCGGAAGCAACTGCCGCTTCCGGCTTTTTTTGCGCCTTGTGCCGCTCGTCAATGCGACGAAAGACCAGTCCCGTCCAAGCAAAAACCTCCGCGGGTCCGAACCCAAACGGAGGTTCTTGAAGGCGCCGCCGCAAAGCTTGGGCGGCGCACTTTGTCACGCCGGACCGACGAATCAGAAGGCGGCGAGAATGGCACCCTGATATTTCTCGTCAATAAACTTCTTGAGCGCTTCAGAGTTGAGGGCGGCCTTGAGCTTCTGGAGATCTTCGCGACTGGCGTCACCCTGACGGATCGCCACAATGTTGGCATAAGGCGAATCCTTGGCCTCAATGGCGATGGCGTCGGTTTTCGGGTTGAGGTTCGCACCGAGCGCGTAATTCGAGTTGATGACGGCGAGCGCGACGTCGTCGAGCGATCGCGGCAGCTGCGCAGCTTCAATTTCAAGCACTTCGAGCTTCTTCGGATTGTCGACGATGTCCTGCTTAGTCGCGAGGATGCCCGCTTCGGGGCGCAGCTTGATGAGGCCCGCCGATTCAAGCACCTTGAGCGCGCGGCCGCCGTTGGTCGGATCGTTCGGGATCGCAACCTTGGCGCCCTCGGGCGTGTCGGCAACGTTCTTGAGCGACTTCGAGTAAACGCCCATCGGTTCGAGGTGAACGGCCGCAAGGCTTTCCAGCGAAAGCTTGTGTTCCTTGGCGAACTCGTCGAGATAGGGCTTGTGCTGGAAGAAATTCGCGTCGAGTTCCTTCTCGGCAAGCGCGAGGTTGGGCTGCACGTAGTCGCTGAATTCCACGATCTTGAGCGTGACGCCCTGTTCCTTCAGCTGCGGCTCGACGAAGCGAATGATGTCGGCGTGCGGCACGGGCGAAACGCCGATCGAGAGCACGGCCGTCTTATCGGCCTGCGCCTGAGGCGCATCGGCCGCCTTGTCGCCGCACCCGGCAAGACCCACAGCGAGACCGGCAGCAACGCAGACGGATGCAAAGAGACGAGTAACCTTCATTTCAAAAACCTCTTTTTTGCGCATTAATCAGAGCGTGCGCGTATTGGAACATCAGGCATTCGTCGAGGCTCCGCGAGCCCCGGTCTGCAGCTTGCGCACGCGCTTTGAATAGTTTTCGGCCGCTTGCGTTTCCAGCGTTCGCATCGAACACGAACGCACTCTCGGCGTCGAAACCGCGAGACGCTTGAAAAGGCGCCCGCACGATCGGCGGCATCGAGCCGGCCGGCGCAGTTCAGGACGCGCACGAAAACGGATGAACACGATGAGGCGTCGTGCTTTTCGTGCCGTCAAATCGAAAACCGCTCGTCGATCCCCGCGGGACCGACGTCCTCATGAAGTCTACACGTTTCGGCGAAATAGACGAGCCCAATCGGGCGCTCGAATGCACGCGCGCCACGTCGTCGGATCAAGGTATTACCTGAAGAAAAATCAGTTTGTTCGTCAATCCCGTATACAGAACAAACTACCGAAATTGCCGCACTCGAGAAGAGGATCACGCGCAGAGCTGCTTTGCGGTTTCCTTTTCGAGAGCTTTCGTCAGAACTTTCTCCTTCACCGAAGCGCGCAGCGACGCGCTTCGAGCGCTTCGCCTCTAAAAAAAGATGCCGCTTTTGCATCAAAAAATTCGACGCTTGAAATTAACGATATTCGTCTGAAAACAGGCGACTTAAAGAATAAAAGATCAAAAAGAGGAAACGAAGCCGTCACCTTACGAAAGATCAATTAACGATCTTTTATGTCGGCATAGCGTCTGAAGACCGCCGATACTCTCAAGCGAAAACCGGCGCCTCCTGGCGGCAGGGAGTGCAGTTTCGCCCGAGCGATTTCGGCCCGAAGCCCCCACGAACCGCGAGCGACTTTGCCCTACGTCCTTTCCCGACAACAACAAGAAGCGAGTGCGATCATGTCCGACACCTCCGCCCGGGTCTTGAAGACCCGCCTCGCCGATGCGGCCAACCGCCCCATCAACACTTTCGCCCATGCGATGAAGACGCTCCTCATTCACGCCCCCTACTACGCGATCATTGCCGAACTTAAGGTCCGTGACCGCCGAGCGCTACCGAACGGGATGAGCGGCTTGCTCGAAATCGGCATTCCGCAAAGTGCGGCCACTGAAATTCTTAAGGTGGCGGCCGACTATTCGCAACGCCCGGTCCTCGGGGTACTGCTCTTTACCGAACGCATGTTCGCGCTGCGCAGTCTTGCCTATCCGCAGGCGAAGAAACTCGAGGCCTACTATCGCAGCAAGGCGCTTTCGAAGGCGACGCTCGACGAGATGCGCGAGCGCATCGACGACATCATTCGCACCTATTGGCCGACGGAAACGAAGGGCCAGATCGTGCGAACACCCTTCGACCTGCCGTACGTTGAGGATTCCTGTGCGGCCAACGACAGCAGCAAGCGCGCGGCTTGAACGCGTTGCTGTTTGCTTACGGTGCCGGTCGCGAACCTAAAGCCGACCCGGCACCTTTCTTTCACTCGAAGACCGAGCCTTTTACTCGAAAAGATCGTGCGCGAGCTTCATCGGGCAAAAGCCCGGCCCGCACATCGAGCAGAAGTGCGCCTCCTGCGCACCCGTCCCGCCAAGCCCCGCCGCATGGAATCGTTCCGCACGCGCCGGATCAACCGAGAGCGCAAACTGATCGCGCCAGCGGAATTCAAAGCGCGCAAGACTCATCATGTGATCCAAAAGGATCGCACCCGGAATGCCCTTAGCGATATCGGCCGCATGCGCGGCAATGCGAAAGACCCCGAGCCCCTCGCGCACGTCCGCTGCATCGGGGAGTCCCAAATGCTCCTTGGGCGTCACGTAGCAGAGCATGGCCGTGCCCTTTGAGGCGATGATCGCGCCGCCGATTGCAGCCGTCACGTGGTCGTAGCCCGCGCCGATATCGGCGGGCAGCGGCCCGAGCGTATAAAAGGGCGCCTCTTCGCACCAATCGTCTTCAAGCCGCTGATTCTCGGCGATCCCTGCGAGCGGTACGTGCCCCGGCCCCTCGATCATCACCTGCACACCCGCCTCTCCCGAGCGGCGATTGAGTTCGCCGAGCGTCTTAAGTTCGGCGAACTGCGCCGCATCGTTGCCGTCGTAGATGGAGCCCGAGCGAAGTCCATCGCCAAGAGAAAGCGTCACATCGTAGCGGCGCGCAATCTCGAGAATCTCGTCGAAATGCTCGTAAAGGAAGTTTTCCTTGGCATGGCGATTCATCCAGACGGCAAGAATGCCGCCGCCGCGCGAAACGATCCCTGTCAGACGACGCTTCGTGAGCGCGACGTGCTCGGCGAGCACGCCCGCGTGAATCGTCATGTAATCGACGCCCTGCTCGGCCTGCTCGAACATGACATCTCGAAACACCTGCCAGTCGAGCGCCTCGGGCTTGCCGACGCGCTCGAGCGCTTCGTAGATCGGAACGGTGCCGAGCGGTACGGGCGATCGGCGCAAAAGCATCTCGCGCGTTTCCCGAATCTGCGGGCCGGTTGACAAATCCATCACGGTGTCCGCACCCGCAAAGAGCGAAGCACGGAGCTTTTCGAGCTCTTCCCCGGGCTTCTTTGAACTCGAAGACGTACCGATATTGGCATTGACCTTCGTCGTGAAGTGACGGCCGATCACCATCGGCTCGACTTCCGGGTGGTGGAAATTCGCCGGAATCACGGCGCGGCGCTCGGCGACCAAGCGCCGAATGTCCTCGCCGCGCCAGAGCGGTGCATTCAGGACCGGACCGAGAATGCGAGTCAGTTTGTCGCTGCCGATCGCCGCCACCTCTTCACGCATCTGTTCGCGTGCGGCATTTTCACGCGCTGCGGCATACGCCATTTCGGGCGTCACGATCCCGCTCCTTGCGCTCTCGAGCTGCGTCATTGCTTCAGCGCTCCCCGGCTCGGGACGCAGACGCTTTCGCGGCAGCGCAGCATCTGCTGCACGCCCCTGCATGCGGCCCGCAACACCGAAGGGCCCCGTGCGGTCCGCCACATAAACAGCCGGCCGCTTTTCGCCGCCGAAGGTTTCCGGCGCAGCATGCATTGCAATGCGGCGCAGCGCAACGGGTTCACCCGCTTCCGAATCGACTGTGACGCGCTCGCCCGGGAGCGTCATCTCGAGCGCCGCGTCTACGCTTTGCGCCTCAAGAGCCGCAACGCCTTCGGAGTGCTTCTCGGCACTCTTGAGCGCAGCTACGGCAATAACGGTTTTTGCCATGTTCATCTCCTCGCGGCCGCGGGCCGCTCTTTTGCCCGGCGGCAAGCAAGCGGCCGGACTGCCAGACGAAGCATCCGGCGTCGACGCGAAAGAGCACTTCCGGCAAAAAAAGAGGAGAGGGCGAACGAAGCTGCGCAGATGATTGCGCGCTCGAAGAAGCGAACAAGATAAGAAAGAGAAGACGCAGAACACGCCGCGTATGAACTACGCAGAGCGCGAGGTGCACGCCGGCACGACGTGCAGAAAGTACCCGCACGCAGCTTCGGGGTACCGGCGAAAGCCGTTGCCCAAAATCCTGACGGCATCAATGCGTCCATCCCGCGTTTCTCGCCGCCGGCATTGCCCGGATCCGATTCGAAGCGACTCTCTCAACCGGCAGGGTGTTTCGACAAAAGGAGTCGCTGCACCCCGCCAGTACCGCCAACGCTTGTTGGATGTACGGAACGCATTGTAGACGCGCCGATGCGGGCGCGTCCGAGATGAAAAGCTTTTTTTACCCGTTCTTTACTTGGCTTTGGCGGCGGGCGCCTGAGCAGGCGCTTGAGCCGGCTGCTGTGCGGGCTTAGGCGCCTGCTTGTAGGTACCCTTCAAGCGGCCGAGAAGTTCGTGCGCATAGCCCGCAGCCATCGCAACGGTAAGGCCGCGCCCCTTCGGGGCACTGCCGCTCGCCTGCATGCGGGGAATGCCGTTTTCAAACGTCTGGAACACGACAGCCGTGATAACGCCGTTCTGCGCGGCAACTTCGTACGTCAGAACGAACGGGCAGGCCTTGGGACTCGTACCGGGCTCAAGGCGCTTCACCTCGGCGCCCGAACGCTTGAGACCGGCCTCAATGGCCTCAACGAGCTTCGGGCTCTTCACTGCCGAATTTTCCAGCAGACAAACCTGGTCGTAGGAGACGGGCTTGAATTCCTTGGATTCGTCCGCTGGCACCGCGGCCGTCGCCTGCGCCTCATCGTCGCCGCCCGGCAGCGAAGAACAGCCGGCGAGCACGCCGACAAGAGATGCAGCCAAAATCGCAGCGAGTAGATTTTTCTTCATGTCTGGAATTCCGTGCGGCAAGCTTCGGAGGACAGTCCCTGCCGCTTTGCGGACTGCCTTTTTGCGGTCGGCCGCGCCATCCATGCGACAGCGCGGCGAAAAAGCATCCTTCCTGCTTCTCTCTCAAATATACCTTTAGAGAGACGCAGTTTGTCTTTTTGCAGAACGATTGCCGGGCGCGGGCCCGTTTCGAGATCACGAAAACATTGTGAGCTATACCCAATACTGCCCGAGGACAGTTTTCCGCCGAATCTCGGTGCCACGCAATTTGGATACAATGATCCTTCAAGCCAAACAAAAACGGGCGGCGGCGACAGGGCGGCGAACTTTGATGCCCCACCCAAAAAATCGCCCGAGCGCAATCGCCCGCAAAGAATCATATCCCTCCTCTCATATTCAGGAACGACAAGCGCCATGCTCAACGACTTGGACAATACGAATTACAAGCCTCTGATCCGCGTTATCGATGACGATGATGCCGTGCGCCGCTCCTGGGCATTTCTGCTTTCGGGCGAGTCCTACGACGTCGTCACCTATGCCGACGCGGGGAGCTTCCTCGCTTCGGCCGACTTCCGCCGCTACGGCGCCATTCTCCTTGACGTCCGCATGCCCAACATGTCCGGGCTCGAACTGCAGAACAAGCTCAAGGAACTCGGCTGCGACCTCCCGATCATCTTCATTTCCGGCCACGGCGACATCGACATGGCCGTCAACACGCTCAAGAACGGTGCCGTCGACTTCCTGCAGAAGCCCGTCAAGGACGACCGCCTCCTCGAAGTGATTGACGCGGCCGTGGCGCGCAACAAGGCCGCACGCCGCGATCAGGCCGAAGTCGCGGGCTTCAAGGCGCGCCTCGAGCAGCTCACGCAGCGTGAGCGCGAAGTGATCCGCATGGTTGCACAGGGCTATTCCAACAAGGAAGTGGCCGCCGAATTCGGCATTTCCGAAAAGACCGTTCAGGTTCACCGCGGCAGCGCCTACCGCAAGCTCGATCTGCACAACGCCGCCGAAATCGCGCGTCTGCTGCTGCGCTCGGGCGACCCGCTCTGAGCGCAGCACCCGGCGCGAACCGCGCAATCGACCGAAATCGGCGGACTTCTCGTGCAATTATCTTCAAATGAAGCGAATTACAGGATGTTCCGCCGATTTGACTAATACGACGCCGTTACTGTTTACAGCGGCGTCGTTTTTATTTTTGGTGCATACTCCACGCCAACTCGATTGAGGCGCTCCCGACGTGAGCCGCATTTGGAGCTGCGACGCTCTTTCCGGTCGAGCCCTCCGCCACCCGGCGTTTCAGACCCCGGGCAACCCGGCGAATGTAAAGAATTCCCATTTTTTACCATTGAACGGAGACCACGATGCTCAGCGACATCGAAATCGCCCAGCAGGCTCATCTCATCCCCATCAATGAACTCGCCGCGAGCGCGGGCCTTACCGAGGCCGAATTCGAGCCCTACGGGCGCGACAAGGCGAAGGTTTCGCTCGATCCGTCCCGCCAGAAGACGGCCAAGCTCATTCTCGTGACGGCCACGTCCGGCATGCCTGCAGGTTCGGGCAAGACCACGACGAGCATCGCCCTCGCGCAGGGCATGAAGAAGGTCGGCAAGCGCGCCGTGCTCGCGCTGCGCGAACCGTCCCTCGGCCCCGTTTTCGGCATGAAGGGCGGCGCCGCCGGCGGCGGCTACAGCCAGGTGCTGCCGATGGAAGCGATCAACCTGCACTTCACGGGCGACCTTCACGCGATCACGGCTGCCAACAACCTCCTCGCGGCGCTCCTTGACAATGCGCGCCACCAGGGCCAGGTTCAGCTGCGCGAAATCTATTGGCGCCGCGTGATGGACGTCAACGACCGCATGCTGCGCAACATCGTCTCGGGCCTCGGCGGTCCGGCCAACGGCATCCCGACGGAAGCGGGCTTTGACATCACGGCCGCCTCCGAACTGATGGCAATTCTCTGCCTGGCGACCGACCTGGAAGACCTGCGCCGCCGCATCGACCGCATCGTGCTCGGCATCAAGACCGACGGCACGGCCTATACCTGCGCCGAGCTCGGTGCGACGGGCGCGCTCCTTGCGCTCCTCCTTGAAGCGACGAAGCCCAACCTCGTGCAGTCGATCGAAGGCAACCTCGCCTTCGTGCACGGCGGCCCCTTCGCCAACATCGCGCACGGCTGCAACTCGGTGGCCGCCACTTACGCCGCGCTCAAGCTCGGCGAATACGCCATAACGGAAGCGGGTTTCGGCTCGGACCTCGGCGCCGAAAAGTTCTTCAACATCAAGTGCCGTGCGGCCGGTCTCGAACCCGCCGCGGTCGTGCTCGTCACCTCGACGAAGGCCCTCAAGTGGCACGGCGGCGTGGCGCTGCCGGAAATCGGCAAGCCCAACATGGAGGCTTTGAAGCGCGGCCTCTGCAATCTCGAAGCACACATTGAAAACCTCAAGCACTTCGGGCCCAACATCGTCGTTTCGCTCAACCACTTCCATACGGACGAAGACGCCGAAATCGAAGTGATCCGCGCGCGTGCGGCCGAGCTCGGCGTGCGCTTTGCCGTCTGCGACGGCTTTGCCAAGGGCGGCGACGGCGCGATCGAACTCGCGCAGGCCGTCATCGAAGCCGCTGCCGATCCGAAGCCTCTCGTTCATACGTACGAACCGGAGCAGCCGATCCTTGAAAAGATCGACGCGATCGTCACGAAGGTCTACGGCGGCGCCGGCGCCGACCTCTCCGATGCAGCCAAGAAGGATCTCAAGCGCCTGCAGGACCTCGGCTTTGACCGTCTGCCCGTCTGCATCGCGAAGACACCCTTCTCGCTTACGGCCGACGCCAAGGCGCTCGGCGCGCCGAAGGGCTTCCGCGTGCCGGTCCAGCGCCTCATTCTCAATGCAGGCGCGGGCTTCATCGTCGTCACGACAGGCGCGATCATGCGCATGCCCGGTCTGCCCAAGGCCCCTGCCGCCATGCAGATCGACGTGGTCGACGGCCGCATTGTCGGCCTGAGCTGATCGAGCGCACGCGTTAGCGTGCTGCGTGCTGGCTTGGCGAAAGGCGTTCGCATCGATTCGGTGCGGGCGCCTTTTCTTTGCGTCGAAGTTGAAGCTGCCGACGTGAAAAAAAAGAAAGAAAGCGGTGCGGTCAGCGACCGATTTCGGTTCGCCCGGGGAAGAGCCGATCGAGCATGCGAGCGAGATAGCGGGAGAACGGGATGTAGCGCGAGTGCGTTGAAACCAGGTTGCGCGACGGATCGAAACTCGCATTGGCGTACTTTTCGCCATTGACGTAGAGGTCGATGTTGATCGCGTACTGCTTCACGAGCGCAGGCACGTAGTACTGTTCGCCCGCCCAGTTGTAGACAATCGTCTGCGGACAGGCGCCCGGATCCGCTCCCGGCGGCAACTCGACAACGGCAAAGCCTTTTTTGTCGAGCAGCTTGATAAGCATGTCGTGCACTCGGTCGGTGACTTTTTCGGGACGCACGACGCATATGCCGTCGTCAGTCGTCCGAAGGCTGCCGTTGATGTGCACGACCGAGCAGCCGGAAAGCGAAAACGCAATACCAGTCGCTGCCGCCGAAGCCGAAAGTGCAGCGAAGACGCGGCGCAGGCGCTTCTCGCGCGTACCGTCCGGCGGTACGCAAGCGCTCGGCAGTCGCAAATTCTCGAATCGCGGCAACATGGTTCGAACGGGCCGGAAAAGGAAAAACTGTCGAGCATTTTCGCAGATTCGAGGCTGCACGCGCCGTCTTTCACGTCGCGACAACGCACTTCGCCCGACACGCGCGAGCACGCCGAAATGAAGAAGAAAAGCAGAGGAGGACGGTCGAGAAAAGATCGTGCAAAAGCTGCAGACAAGGAAACGGCGGTTCGGAAAAAGGAGGAAACCGAACCGCCGTTAAGAGGAGACGCTATACGAATGCGACCAACATCCGTATTGCTTTCGTGCCTTGCGCCGGAGCGCCCGACACTATTTTGAAAAACGCCTGTCACCTTTCGGAAGCTCGTACGGCGGGGACCAGCCGCGTATGGGCAGCGTTTTTCTTCAACCACAAAAAGGAGAAAAACACACTTCAGACAGTGAGGCCGTCATCAGAATCGAGCAACTCGATCCGCCTCGGCAGACGGCGTCAACCGAAACTCGTTCACTAGAACCGAACAATTCGAAATCGTTTCGTTCGTTTCACTGAACATGTGAGGAAGTATATCAACGATTTTTCCTCTTTAGGGGTTTTACCACCTCGTTTCCCCTAGCTTAATTGCAACTAATTGTAACTATTCATCTGTTAATTCTTACGAACTAGATCAACCGATCCCGGCGGGTTAATTCGAAAGAATTTCTCGTTTCATCAAATAGAAAGAGCGATTTCATTGATGGAAAAAAAACGTCTCTTTTGCCCCCTCCCGAGGTGGATAGGCAAATATCTTAGGGGGTTTCATCAGCTTGATTGTCATATTTGGAAGGCGTAAGCACTTTGCGCTTAAATGAGATGCCCGAAATCCCGCGCCGACCTATAATGGATTTGTGGGAAGCAATCCCAAACGGGGTGCAGAAGCGGCGCGCACGATGCCGAAAGATGTCGGCGGAGGACGCGCGCGAAACCGCTCTCATCTGTCGCTCCGAAACAATCGTCGGTCGAGCGCGCTCGCCGACGCAGTTCGAGCCTTCTCGAGGCAACGCTGTCTCTCCGCGAGCCGCATCGGCCGTTCAGGCAAGCGGACGCAAAGCGCCGCAAAGGAAGGCAACAATGACAACAACCGAACTGAAGATCTCCTCCTGGCGTACTTACGAATGCGTGAACCGCGTTGAAGAATGCGCGGGCGTCGATTCCTACTACCTGCTTGCCAAGGACGGCAAACCGATGGAAGGGCTCCTTCCCGGACAGTATGTCTATGTGAAGGCCAATTTCCCGTCGACGGGCGAATTCGGCCCGGCAAGCTTCCCTGTTTCCTCGGCGCCGGACGCGGGTCTCCTGCGCCTCACCGTGAAATATGTGAGCGGGCGCAACCAGGTAGACGAAACCTCAACCGAAGCGCGCTTGCATCGTCTTCTCAAAGTGGGCGAAACGATCGAGCTTTCCGAGCCCTTTGGCGAATTCACTTTCAACTTCAAGGAAGAACACCCCGTCGTCATCATCGCCGCCGGTATCTGCATTGCGGGCGTCGTACCGCTTCTGAGCGCGCTCTCGACCGAAAACCCGCTCAGAGAGCTTCATTTCCTTTATTCAGCCGCCAACAGCGCACGCTACCCCTTGAAGAGCGAAGTCGACTCGATCATGAAGGGGCTGCCGCACGGCGCGAAGGCTGTCTTCTTCACGAGCCCGCTCGAAGGCGACGTGATCGGGCGCGACTACGACGCGCAGGGCCGCATCAGCGCTGAGCGCATCCGCTTCTTCTGCCAGGATCCGGATGCGGACTTCTGGCTTGCGGGACCGAAGGAATTCATGGAATCGGTGAAGGCTGCACTTCTTGAAATCGGCGTCATCGAGCCGCGCATCCACTGCGAAGACTACAAGCACTGACGAAACTGTTGCCGTCGTCCGAATTGAAGTGGCTTCGGGCGACGGCATCAAGCGCTTTCGCAGCAAATCGGTTAAGCGCCTTGCGAGCATCCTCGGCAAGGCGCTTTCCTTTTGCGTGCTTTAATCGAGAAGTCCGGCAATCGGCACGCCGAAAAATCGCGAGATCGCCTGTGCAACATTGGCCGGAATGGGGCGGACACCCGACTCATAGTCGGAAATGCGAGACTGCGACGTCTGCGCCACGTCGGCGAGCGCACGCTGAGTGAGCCCGCGCTCGCGGCGAAGCTGACGCAAGAAAGCGCCGGGCGTGAGGCCCGCGGCGCCGTTTTCGGGCGGAGCAGGGGAATAGGCCCCCGCAGGATACGCAGACTGCATGCCCGCAGCGGGCGACGCCGCAAGCGGCTGCATCGGCCGAAGCTGCTGCGGCGCCTGCGCTGTCGGTACGGGCTGCGCGAATTCCGCCGGCTGCAGCCCCTGCATGCCGTAAGCATTCGGATACGGATAGGGCTGTGCCCCCCAGAGACTCGGCTGACGCAGCGCCCGATAGCGAGGATCCGCATAGGGCGAAGTTCCCGAAAGATCCGAGATGCCGGCAGCCCCCGTCGGCGCCGAATAGGGTGAAGGTGCGGCGGCAGGTGCGGGCGGCGGTACTGCAGGGGTGGCAGCGCCGAGAGCGCCGCTCTCAAGCGCCGCGTCTTCAGCTGCCGAATCGTTTCCTGCCGCCAACGCGGCGGCTGCGAGATTGATCGGGCCGTCGAGCGCCATCGCCGCCAGCAGACTCGCAAGGAGTCCTTCGACCGCATCGGCACGATCGAGCGGCACGCGCAGCGTGAAGACGGCCTCGGCCGCCTCGTTGTCCCGTTTCAGTCTTTCGCTCATCTTCTTTGGGGCGCGCGCCGCACGCAAGCGTACGGCGCAATACTTTGTTTTTAGGCCGGAGCGCCCCCATCACGGGCGAGGGCTCTTCAACGGCCAAATCCGTTATTCTTTCCGAATCCGTTGATTTTACGAGGCGAAGGCGGCCTATGTGGCGCTGCGCCCCAAGAAACGGCAGAAATTTCGGCGTACACACCTATTTTTCTCGAGGCTCACCGTGTCCATCAAAAAGAAGTTTCAGGCCAAGCTCGCCGAGATCGGCAGCGAACTCGAAGACCACTTCGACGAACTGAAATCGGAAATCGAACGCCGATTCGGTCCCCGCAAAAACGACGGCGAAGTCTTTCGGGCCCTTCCGGCGCCCGCAGGCCTCATGATGCCGCTTGGCGACGCGCTCGCCGCACGCCGCTCTGAGCGCAACTTCAGCAACGAGCCGTTGCCGGATCCGTTGCTCGCAAACCTCCTCTACGCTGCCGACGGCATCAACCGTTCGAACGGTAAACGCACGACGCCCTCGGCCTTCAATTGGCGCGAAACGGAAATCTACGTCTTGAAGCCCAACGGCATCTGGCGCTGGGTACCCGAGCGTAACGGCCTGATCTTTTGTTCGCCCGACGACATCCGAGGCGAAACCTACCTTGTTGAAATGCCGCTTGCGGCGCTGCCGCCAGTCATCTTGGTCTACGTGACGAACTTCGAGCGAACGCAGGACCTCGTGATGAAGCTTGCCTCAGTCATCGTAGACAAAGCCAAGCGCTCGGACTGGACGGAGGAGCGGCTCGAAGAAGCTCGCGTGCGCTCAACGCACATCGACGTCGGCCTCAAGATGCAGGCCGTGGCGCTTGCTGCGGCGGCGATGAAGCTCGCAAGCGTGCCGCGCACGGGCTTTCTCGCCGAAGAACTCGGGAAAAAACTGCACCTGAAACCCACGGAAACCGTCGCCGCCGTGCAGTCGGTGGGGTATCCCGCCAAGTCGATGTTCGACCACATCTTCTGATTCGCGTCGAGCACTGCCAGCCAAAACGCCGCACCGGTTTCGTCCGGCGCGGCGCATTTTTCAAACGCGGGCGACCTCTTCCGACCGATCCGCCGGCGTCGTCAGACGACTGACTACTCTCTCACGCGGCCTTGGTAGCGGCCGCTCCTGTCGTAGTAGCGACCGTCTTCGGTCTTTCGCCCCTGATACCGACCGCTGCGATCGTAGAAGCGCCCGTCATCCGTTTCTTTTCCCTGGTAGCGACCGCTTCGATCGTAGTAGCGGCCGTCCTCGGTTTGCTTGCCCTGGTAGCGCCCGCTGCGGTCGTAGGCGCGTCCGTCCTCGGTCACGCGGCCTTGGTAGCGCCCGCTTCTGTCGTAGATGCGCCCGTCCTCCGTCACGCGTCCCTGATAGCGGCCGCTCCTGTCATAGCGGCGACCGGGCTCAAGCGCGGCCACCGAAAGCGTCCCCGTTGCGTATGAAAAAAGCGTCTCGACGCCGCTCGCAAAATTGGTCTCGGCAACCGTCCGTTCGACCGAAGCGGCAGCCTGCGCCGTCGTCGGAGTTCTCTGCGAAAGCGGCTCGAAAGCACCCAAGGTGAAGGCCGCTGCGACGCAGACGACCGGCACCGCAAAAGCACGCAGACCGCCCTCAATCGAACGACCGAACCGCAATGGCTTTCTCATTTTTATCTGTTCCGAAAAAGTTACTCGAAATTACTCGATGTGTTTTCGGATTTCTTTCCGCACTTCACCAGAGTCCGCGCGGCTTTTTCCAAAGTCGGCTGCATCCAGTTGAAGCCTCTTGAGGGCCAGTAAGTTCCCCCGGAGCTAATGGCATCACGGTACCTAGCGGTTCGGGCCTCGATAATCTTTTTGACTTCTCGATAACCCATGTACCGCGTGATTTCCGGATCCCACAGCCGGA
>NZ_JACJJC010000080.1 GCF_016899755.1 Sutterella massiliensis
AGATGTGTATAAGAGACAGCAACTAACATGCTTATGTCAACACCCACAAAGGAGACTCAAATGACCCCAGTCTCTCGTCGTACCATCCTCGCCGGTCTTGCGGCATCCGTGGTAACTCCCTCGATCTTCGCCGCGGAAAACGGCATTCATCCGCACGCCCTTCGCTGGAAGGATCGCGCGATGACCGACCCCAAGGAAATCGAATACACGCTCAGGAAGGCCCGCGTCGGATCGTTCGCCTTCGTCGACGGCGACGAACCCTACGTGATTCCCTGGACCTACGGGTTTGAGTTCAAGGACGGCAAACTCAAGATCTACGTCCACTGCGCTCTCAAGGAAGGCCGCAAGCGCGAGATCCTCAAAAAGAACAACAAGGTGGCGTTCGACATCTACTGCGATCTCTCTTCCTTCACGAGCGACAAGGATCCGGGTACGAGTGGTTGGTCGTACCGCAGTCTCACGGGCGTTGGCCGTATGCGTCAGCTTGAAGGCGCCGAAAAGGTGCATGGTCTGCAGCGCGTCTTCGAAAATCAGGCGGGACACGTGCCGGCGACGGTCGACGAAAAGGCTGCAGCCATGGTCGACGTCCTTTGCCTCGACGTAGAGGTTTACTGCGGCAAGAAGGCGAACAAGAAGGAATGCCCGCTCCCTGAAATCAAGTGATGATTCGGCGCTTGATGTCGCTTGACTGAGAGCGCGAACCACTGATCATCACACTCGGCGGTTGTTCCGAAAATCAAGAGGAACGCCGCCAAAGAACAAAGCCCGGCTCGTCCGGGCTTTTGTTCCATCTTTTCCGTATACGGAAATCAAGTTGAATCGTCATCGGCACTGCGGAGAGCACCTCCTTCTTAACGGTGAGCTGTCGCGCCTTCTCCGTCAAAGGAGAAAATCTTTCCGTAAGACTGGATCGTCCGGATGGAGAGCGGCCGCATGAGCGTAGCCGGCCAGCGCATAGGGTTCATCGAGACTCGACTCGACGAGCATTGCGGCTTGCGATTGAGTAGTTGTAATTTTCAAAAAATTTCTTGAATTTCAAGGTGTTGCTCCAGGAATTTTGTCATCCGCTTTAACGCGCTCCGTGTCGACAGGGCTTCAGCAGCCTTGCCGACTCCCGTATTAGTCCACAAAATTCGTTCAAAAACAAATTTGCGCTTCCGGTAAACAAAGCAGTCCGCGCTGAGGAATCGTCTCTGTGCACGACGTCTCATGGCAGAGCGGATGCCGATTCGCTCTCCAATGCTTCGAGAAAGGCGGCGGCTTCCGCGGGTTTGTGCAGGCCGAGCTTTTTCATTGCGTTCGCGCGATGTCGCTCGATTGTTCGC
>NZ_JACJJC010000081.1 GCF_016899755.1 Sutterella massiliensis
CATTGTAGGGAGCAGCCCAAACAGGGGTGCCGAGCGTCATCAGGCCGAGCGTTCCGGCCATCGCACCGGCCTTCAGCACATTGGAAATGCCGAGCGACGAGCCTTCAACATGCACCGCCTTCACCGAGCAAGCCTTTCTGCGGCTGCGGCACATTTCGTTGACGACCTGATAGAGACGGAGTGCGTCGTTCCAGATGACCTTGTAGATGGTATTCATAGAGCTCTACTCCACGAAGGGCGAAATCGACTGCGATTCAGGCATACCGAATACACGCGGGCACGCGCTTTCGCCTTCATTTGCAATTAGAAACCGGTTGAACACGGAGGGCTCGACAGACTCAAAACAGAAGCTCGCCGTGATGAATGGGATGAGGCCTAAGTACGGGCGTGCAAAAGCCTTCCGCTCATGCCGATAAATCGGCGCGGAATGCATAAAGAATTCATGGGTGCGCATTGCTAAACCGCACCCGCCCATAAATGGCTGCATAGATAAACTCACTGATCAGTCGCTTAGCGCATAGAATTCAAGGGAGCTTTCGCTGGGTTTCTTGATCAGAGAAACAGCTTGAAATCTCACGCAAACAGCACTTTCAATCTATACATGTACCCCCCTCCCCTCGAATAGGGTTTTCTCTGTATCTCAAAAAATTTATTTTTGTATACAAATGGGCTTATTGGTACTTATCCGACATAGATTTAAACTCAATTTACGTTATCTATGAGAAAAATAAAAGTTCTTTTTGCTTGCCCGCAGACCTTATTCGACGTTTCGAACGGGGCAACGATGCAGTGCTATACGATGCTTCAAACGCTTTCGCTTCTCGATTACGAAACGGCGAGCATCGGCGGCGGAATTTTCGACAATCCTTCGGGCGAAGCGCGGATCCCCAACTTCAAAGAGCAGCTCGAGAATGCGAAGGGAAAGGAGATCCTCGTCAATGTGGACTCCTCCGTCAACCCGGCGAATCCCATCCGGCACTATTTCTTCACGGGCTTCAAGTCAACAGACTGGAACGCGATCACTTCGTACGAAGCCTCGCGGTTTCTCTTCCACTACTCGAAGCTTCTCAAATCGTTCAAACCCGACCTGGTGATCGGCTACGGCACCGACCCGCTCTGCCGCGCCATGAACGTTGAAGCGCACCTTTTCGGCATTCCGAACGCCTACATCATCTGCAACGGCAATCACCTGCACTACCGCTTCCCGTTGAACGACGTGCTCCTCTGCGACTCGCAGGCAACCTCGAACTACTACCGCGACCGCGAAGGACTCACCGTTCATCCGATCGGCAACTTCATCAACCCGAAGCTTGTGGTCGCGGAAACGCACGAACCGAAGTTCGTGACGTTCATCAACCC
>NZ_JACJJC010000082.1 GCF_016899755.1 Sutterella massiliensis
AGATGTGTATAAGAGACAGCGCGTAGAGAGCGGGTCTGCCGGAGCATTTGTAGACGCAGTCGCCCTTTTCATTCTTCACGACATCCATTCGAACGTCGATCAAAGCGTTCGCGCCAAATTTGCGAACGAAATCCATCAAGCCGTCCTTCGCTGCAACGGCCGACCTGTCCTTGCAGTCGCAAATCAAGTCCGATAACCCGAGCTGATGCACGTCGCTGCCGGGATATGGGCATCCTTCTTTGTGCCAGATGAATCCCTGGATAGGGCTGTAACGATCTTCGCTCATGAAGTTCTCCAAAAATCGTTTCTACGTGACTCCAGGGGAGGAAGAAGAGCGTCGACTCCCCGAAAAGAGCGAATATTGATTCATTAAACGTTACAGTAATACGTTTGCGACCTATTGGCAAGTAAATTTTTGTACCGAATGTAAGCATGCTTACATAGTTCTGTAACACATTTCGATGCAATAAAAAAGCTGAAAGGTTCAAAAACCGCCCAAGGGGTCTCTCTTTCGAGGTAGTTGATCGGGTATACCCTATGAACTTTTTTTTCGTCTACCTCACTACATGCGATCCATGCGTTGTGTTAAGGAAGAAAAATCATCAATTGTTCGGCGGTCAGCTCTCATAGGGCTGACCGCTGCAGTCGCGCTGTTCATCTGCGCAATCGTACCGTCCGATTCGTCCGCAGCCGCCGCCCGATCGGTGGATCTGACGGGAACCGTCTTCGAGCAAGTCGGGCTCGAGGCCAACATTGACCCCCGTCTCCTATATGCCGTCGCGCTTTGCGAATCGGCTTACAACCCCGATTCTTCTCTCGGGACGGTTCTCCCTTATCCGTGGGTGCTTCGAATCGGTAGCACGCCCTTTTACGGCGCCGATTTCTTCGAGACAAAAAAGACGCTCACACGCTATTTGGCCAAATCTCAATCCGTCGACGTCGGAATGATGCAGATCAACGTGAAGTGGCATGCGCATCGCGTGAGCGATCCCGTCGATCTGCTCGACCCCCTCACCAATGTTCGCGTCGGGGCAGAAATCCTCAACGAACTCTTTGATCGATATCCGAACAACGCGATCAAAGCCATTGGTTTGTACCACTCAGGAACACCCGAAAAGGCCGCTCGGTACGGAAAAACCGTTTGGCGCGTTTATTCGTCACTTCTCGAGAGATTTCCCTGCTATAAAATTTATGTCGCACAGTAAGAACTTTTCTAGGAAGCATGAACCTTCCTACCACAACAGAAAAATTCTTTCTC
>NZ_JACJJC010000083.1 GCF_016899755.1 Sutterella massiliensis
GTTCAGAGCATCCTTCCCTTCCTGATTAACAAGACGCGCCTTCTCAGAGGCAAGTTGCTTTTCGAGGGCAGCCAAGCGACTCTGCATGTTTTTAAGCTGAGGCGCCGAAGCCTTCATATAAGACTGGGCTTCTTCGATCTCTGCGCGCAGTTTCGCGCGTTCACCTTCAAGTTCGAAAACGATCGTCTGCAAACCGGTGGCAGTCGCCTGCGGATCAAGATCGCGGTGCTGGTTGCGGAATTCCTCAAGCGCCTGCTGTGCTTTCGCTACACGATCCTTGGCGATTTCGACTTCTTTTTCAGAAAGTGCCAGCGTATCTTTGCGGGCTCGTTCGTTCATTTCGTTCACAAGCGCTTCGCTTCGCTTAAGAACCGCTTGAGAAATAGCCTGCGCCATAGCGGGGTCATACGCACGAACCGTATAGGTGACGATACCGTTGTCCGGATTGACAATGGGCTTGGAAACCCAATTCCAGAAAGTCTGCTTGTCCCAAAGCGTAGGAGAAGATGTCAAACGGCTGAGCCAATCCCACTCCGAGCTCGAGTAGTGATCAATGATCTTGAGATCCTTATCGAGCGCTTCAAAAATGTCGGGCGAGCGGATATACGCCTCTACCACCTGGGCATCCTGAGTGGAGGAATTGGAAGTCTTCAAAAGCTGGGATGCAATATCAACACCGTACGACTGTTCTGTCCCGGAACGAACGGCAAACTTAGTCTCTGAAACATACATCGGAGACCAAAGAAAAGCCGTGTAGACAAACACCAGCAACGTCGGCAACAAAACGAACAAGACCAGTTCGCGCTGAACAGGCGTAGCTTTAGCCCAGTATGTAGCTTTCATCTCGTTCTCATGCTTCGCTGTCGCCGCGGTTTGTCCCTGCGTCGCGGTTTGAACTGGTCTCGCAGGCTGCGATGACTGGGACGGTCGACCTGGTTTTGAAACCTGCACCTGTGGAACCACTTCACCCGTCTGAGTCGGCTTTGAAGTCTGAGGAGATTGCGGAGACAACACTGCTTTCACTGTCTGCACAGGCTGAACGGGCTTAACCCCCTGAACCTGTTTAGTCGACTCAACGGGCTTTGTACTCTGAGCAGCTTGAGTCGGCTGAGCAGGCTTGGCTGTTGTTGAAGCTGACGTCTGTGCAACAGTCCCGGATTTTTGATCAGGTGTCGCCTGATTAGGGTTAACTTCGTTTGGCATCACAAATTTCCGAATAGTGTTTGATTGCGTCTTCAAGAACCGGGTAGTAGACAAGCGTTCCGGCATTTAGAACCTGTCTCTTATACACATCT
>NZ_JACJJC010000084.1 GCF_016899755.1 Sutterella massiliensis
GATATATATATATTTATTCCTTGCCATTGCTTTGCCGACAAGAAAACGCGATTCTGGGCTAAACGGAGAAAGGAGCAAGATTTTTCCCCCTTGAATAGCTTCTCTGAAATTCTTTTTTAAAACTGCCTTCATCAAGCTATCCGACAAAACACCAATTGCAGAACCACCAGCTTCGAGCGTTGCCTCCATTGCTGCCAAATCGACCCCTTTTGCGCCACCAGAAACGATAACACCTGAATCTTCAGCAGCTCTACAACCAATTGTTTTTGCAAATTCAAGATCCTCTTCACATGCATTACGAGATCCCACTACAGCAATACGTTCCTTTTGATTTAATAAATCCATATTGCCGGCAATGTATAAAATTGGTGGTGAAGATTGCTTTAAAGTTTGTTTGATTATCGATGGATAGCAGACATCACTTCTCGAAATAACATTGATCCCTGCACGATTCCATCGCTCCAAAGCCAGTGTTAATTGTAAAGTACGAGAGAGAAGATCTTTTATCCGTTTAGGATCCAAGTTTATATTACTTAATTTTTCCAAAATAGAAGAAGACGAGGGACTTAACAAATCCGAGGGTTTTAGTTTTTCCCGCATCAGCCACACTGCCAAAGTTGCATACTCTTTTACAGTCAAAGGTGATGTTTCTTCCCGAGAGGATTTTTCGGTTAAATGGCCGCACAACAAAAGTGCAGCATAAGTATTTTGTGACAGTTTCTCAAACATTTGATAAATTCGAAGTTGCAAGTGCAAAAGGAAAAACTTTCGAGACTCCATGCTTTAACAACAAAGCTGAAGCAAGAGTCAGAGTCCAGCCAGAATCTGAAATATCATCGACTAGCAGAACAGGTTTTTTAAAATCGAAGGTTTTAAAATCATCTAACTGTACACAGAAACTTCCATCTATGTTTTTACATTGGTGATAGCTATTTTCCATTCCTTTCTGAGGTTGATTATTAGATTTCTTTTTCAAAACTTCAAAGAATGGTACCCCCAATTCTTCCGCAAGTCTTTTTGCAAAGTCTGGAACAAGGTTCTTATGCCGCAACGAGGGAATACATGCTACCCAGAAAATATCTTCGTTAGGCTTCCACTTTTCGCAAATTAAATTTTTTGACGCTTCTACCAAGCGATCGTCGAAATGACCTGCATGTTTTCCTTTTTCTGTCAACGCACCCCAAGGAGGTTCTCCCCATACAGAAAGAATGTATCCTTTCTGCATCTGCAGATCAACAGGAATCGTAGGCTTATCTAGATCGAGATTTAGCAATTTCGAATAAATTGGACAACATGAAGCCGCTTTAGTTGGAAGTCTTTTCCTAGGACTAATCT
>NZ_JACJJC010000085.1 GCF_016899755.1 Sutterella massiliensis
CCCGTAGAGAACGCTGCCGCCGCCCGGAATGACTTCAATGCGCTCGATTTGCTCGACAGGTACGACATCGTAATTCGTCGACATGGGATGGTTGACAAGCGTCGTGATCGGCGCGCCGTCAATGAGCACCTGAATATTCCGATTGGCTTGGCCCGCTCCCTGACCGCGGATGTCGATTTCACCTGCACCCGTCGTGCCGACGGAAATGCCGGGGACGTTCTGAAGAGCATCCGAAACGGTGCGGTTGCCCCGTTCACGAATTACTTCCTTCGGAAGGACAATGATTTCCTTCGTGGTGCGGAGTCGTTCAATTTCGACGTAGTCCGGTCTCACGTAGCTCGGCTGCAACTCTACATCTTGTTCGTAAGCGGCTTCGGCTGACTCTGCTTCCTGCGAATCCGGCTCGTCCGCCGTATTCGAGGCATAAACAGGTGCAGCAAGAGCTTGAGCAACTGCCAAACACGCAGTTGTCGACAGCATTTTCAGGATTCTTTTTCTTTCGAAAGGCATCATGGGACGGGACTTAGAGAGAGACGGTGCGGGCATTTTTTCTCCTTATATGAGAACGATTCGCGTTCTCAATAAAGATAAAAAGAAGCCTCTGTCCAAACCATTGGTGTTATCGAGAGCTGTACGCCACGAAGCCGGTCACCGGCATTGCGGGCATCAAGAAAGCTGTCGCCCTGGCGACGAAAAATTTCCGGAAATTTTGCCGCGGTTGGGCAGCGGTGTTCACAAGCCCGGACAGGAAGCCGTTTTCCAGAAGTTGGCCTTCATTCATGGCCTATGAGGTCCTCCAATAGACTGAGCAGAACCGACGTTGTCTTTTGCCGGTAACCAGTGCTTTTTCGGAATCGCGATCAACGTGCAGCGCTGTACGGCTTAAAGCATGTCTGCTCACACGGCCTCTTTGTCCAAAAGGCTTTCTCGGACTCGGGCAGCCGGGTGATAGAAACGGGTAAAAGTGCACTCTCAGTGTTTGGTTCAACGTCAATCGAAGGCGTGCTCTTGACAATGCTCAAAAGTACTCAAGTAGTGAATTCTCGATGATGGGGCTATGTTGTCAGGCGTCCACGGGCGAACGGCTCGAGAACGTATTTGGCAACTCAGCCACAGGAGGCGTATATGTCGCTCAATCGTCGTACGTTTTTAACCGTCGGCGCAGCCGCTGCTGCCGGTATTGCCGCTTCCGCCGCGCACGCGCTGCCTGTCGGTAAGCCGGAAAAATGGGATTCAGAATTCGATATTGTCATCGTCGGCGCCGGTGGTGCGGGTCTGGCTGCGGGTTCAGTTGCGGCCGACCTGAAGCTCTCGGCGGTTGTTCTGGAG
>NZ_JACJJC010000086.1 GCF_016899755.1 Sutterella massiliensis
GCCGATGCCGACCGTCAGGTTCTGACTTGGGCCGGTCAGCCGATTCCGCACCTCTATGCTGTTGGTGAAATCGACTCCGTCCTCAAGTTCGTCTATCAGGGCGGCGGCAACCTGGCCGAATGTCTGGTCTATGGGCGCCATACCGGTAAGTTGATCGCCAAGCTGACGGAATCCAAGCTCTGATTGGATCGGCGTCGAGGGCTTGTTTATGTTATTGGCCCTCGACAAAGCGGCCGGCGATGCAGGGAACCCAATTCCCGGCTTCGCCGGTCGTTTTAATCTCGGGAGACCCAAAATGAACCGAAAGATGATTCTTGCTGCGTTTTGCGCCGCAGTAGGCCTTGTGTCTCTGACAACCGCGGGTTCGGCTCTCGCGGCAGATCCGGCGCCGGCGGGCGGTGAGTCGCATTTCCTGGCCGACCGACATGTTCAAAAGTATGGGCTTAAATGTGAAAGCTGCCACACGAAGGACATGAAGGTGAAGCAGTCGGGTGACTATGACGTCTGCGTGGATTGCCACGGCGACTATGAGAAGATGATCAAGAAGACCGAAGGAAAATACCAGGTCAACCCCCACGCTCAGCATGAAGGCATTCTTCCCTGCACGGAATGCCACAAAGGTCACAAAGCGGGCGTGAATTATTGCGGCCAATGCCACAGCTACATCTATAAGGTGCCGTGATACGGCAACTTTTAACAAATATCCGCGGAATTTCCTATCCAATGCGTAGCAAGGCGGAGCATTGGGTGGGAATGGATAGCGGACCGAGTGTTAGCTCGGTTTCTTCTGCCAAAAGAGCCGAATCTGCTCAGAAAAGAGCGGATTCGGCTCATCGTCAATGCTGTGATGTTGTGCTTTTTCGGCGGTTACTTGTCGTCGCCAAAGGCCTTTTCAAGGCTGATCGGAATCACCTGGTAGCCCATGCAGTTCTTAAGCTGAATTTCCACGGCAGGTTCTTTTGCGCCCCATTTGAATTCTTCGATGTAAGGATTCGGCATCGAAGTGAAGGCACCCGAGGCGAGGTCGAAGGAGGCGCCCGCCGTTGCCGAGTAGACAACGAGTGAATCATGATCCGGCATGTACTTCACGATCGACGTAACGGGGCTGTACCAGTCGTGGCCGCGTTCCTTGCCGTACTCCCAAATCTGCTGAACGGTCATATTCTTTTGGTCGATCTTGTAAACGACCGCTCGAGAGTATTTGTCAGAGGGAAGTGCCGGCTGCTCCATGCCGCGCGCATCACCGTTGTCGAAGGCTGAGAGATAGAGGATGTCGCCCTTCGACTTCTCGTCGATCTTGTAGGCGGTGTGC
>NZ_JACJJC010000087.1 GCF_016899755.1 Sutterella massiliensis
TGCCACGATCGCTCGACCGCGCCCGCGTCGTTCTTTGAACTTTTGGAAAACGCCTCGAAGGAACCCTGATTTCGTCAGAGATATGCCATTGGCAACCTCAACGAGAACAGTCTTAAGCCACTGATTCCCTTTTGGTGCTCTGGCTCCCTTGAGCGTCTTTCCCGCCGATTCTTTTACGCCCGGACATATTCCTGCCCATGAGGAAAAGTGCCGAATGGATGGAAAGCTTGAAAGATCGTCGCCCAGTTCCGCAAGGATCAGTCGCGCAGAAACCTCCTTGATCTGAGGAATCGTCATCAGTCTGTCAACGATTTCCTGATACGGCTTCTGTATCTGTCTCAACAACTCCAAGTACTGCTCAGAGGTTTCCTCGATCTCTTCGATTTGCTTCTGCTGAAGCTTCAGCAATTCACGCTGTTCGTCTCCGAGCGGAGCAAGCGCATCCCAAATCTCATCGGCAGAGTGTTTGAGCATCTTCGACTTCGATTTGATGACGGCATCCAGCTCGGAGCTGTTTTCAACCCAAGCAGAAAGAATGGCCTTGGCACACTTTCCGTTGATGTCACTGAAAACGCTTCCTGCACGGGTGCCGATCTGATTGAGCGTCTTGCTTTTTCTATTTTTAGCGCGAGCGAAATCCTGGCGTGAGCGCATATAGGCTCGAGAAATTGTCCGCATGGTCCTGAAGACTTTCTTCGGTACAAAGGAACCTCGCACTGCGGAATTTGAGCAATCATAGAGCAGAGAACTAAATTCTTCTCACTCATTCTTTTGATGATTTTTTGCTCATATTGTAGACAATCATATTAAATGCGTTCTTTCTAGCCACTGTCCTCATCGCTACATCTCTATTAAAATCTGGTAATGGCATCACGAATTGTTCATTTCCCAACAATCTAATTGTTGGCAATTCCTTAGGGAGTCTATTTTCATTCATACCCCAGTCAAATGCATTGACAGCTACGCTAACATGACCATGCACCGTACAAGCGGCTGTCCTTAGCCTAACACCATTTGCAAAACTGACGTAAGTGTCATCTATCTTTGTAACTTGTGGCTGATTTAATTCGTTTATTAGACTCCCAGAACATGTGATTGCAATGTTATTATTGGACAGCCAATAATTAATCTTTTCTTCCGTATTTAATGAGCATCCTGCAAGAAGAAGAGTTGTTGTCAATACGAGTAACGTCTTTTTCATTTTCTATTCTAAAATGTATAACTAGAAGCTTGGGGTGGGCGCGAAATCCGGACTTGTTAATTAAGCCAGTGAGATAGGCGTGAAGCACTTAAG
>NZ_JACJJC010000088.1 GCF_016899755.1 Sutterella massiliensis
ACCGAAGACAGGGATGCCAGCGTAGGTGCGGACATGACGATCGGAGACCTTGTACGAGATTTCCTGACCGCCCTTCTTCGGGACGATGCGAACGCTCACGTCCTTCAGCGTATTGCCGCCGTCGCGGATGATGGCGGTGAGCGGTGCAATCTTGTAAGGATTGACGATGACTTCGCCGATCTTGCCCTGAGCCTGGAACTTAACGACGGGGCCCGAGGGACCGCCGCTCGCAAATGCAGCCGAAGCCGCGGACATCGCAACCATGGAAGCGATCAGTGTTCTGCGCGAAATCATTCGATTTACTCCTTTCGAATTAATTTGTTTCTCTCCAAAAGAAGTGGAGAGCTACTTCATCAGCACGAAAGGAACTGTAAATTTCTAACGATTTCGAAACAATTGTGACAAACAGAACGGGAGATAAAGAGAAACCGAACGCAGTTTTTCAATTCTTGAAAAGGGCCTTCGCACGAAGTGCAATCAATGAAACGATGACGGAGCACGAAAAAAAAAAACGAGGTTCGTTAAACGTTTGCAGAGACAGTTCGAGCCCCAACATAGCAGCCGAGGCTCTCGGTTTCTTCATTAGGAGAAAAGCGTCAATTTAGGCAAAACTCAGAACTGCAGGCCAACCTTGACGTTGAGCGAATTGCTGCGGTAGTCGTTCGAGCCCGTCGCGCCGACGTAGGAGAGTTCGCCTGACCACATGCCCTTCTCGGCTTTGAAACCGACCGCACCGCGCAATGCATCTTTCGGCAGGAAGCGGAGATCTGCATCAGTCGTTTCAGCATCTGTATCCCCCATCGAACGCACGTAAGCTGCTTCGATTGCAGGCGTGAGCTTCCAGCCCGCGGCGTTGATTTCACCCCAGAGCTTCGCACCGAGCGGGATGGAGAAGACAGTCTGCGAATCCAGGTCGTCGAAGGAGCCGCTCATCACGTGAGCACCCATGAAGGGTGTAACGGTCATGGCACCCATCGGTACAGCATACTCAGCACGCATACCCGCGTGCCAGACGTCGGAATCTAGATCCTTTTTAGCTTCGGTCGTGCCGCGCAGCCAACCGGCCGTACCCTTCACTGCAAAGGCATCGGCCTGATAAGCACCGTAGAGATGCAGGCCCCAGCTTTCCCAGTTGTTCTTCATTCGTGCGGCTTCGATTTCGCCGTCGAGATATGAAAGCACCGCGCCGACCTTCACGCCGGGCATTACGTTGGCTTCTACACCAACGATTGCGCCGTCGGTATCGACATCAAAGGAGCTCCCGCCTTTCACAACGCCGAAGCGGCCTTCA
>NZ_JACJJC010000089.1 GCF_016899755.1 Sutterella massiliensis
GCTCAGGACAGTCCGTTCATTAGAATCCGAACGCCCAAGCAGGATGAATTCGATTCAACCGTGCTTTGGGGAAAGGATCTGTTGAGGGCGGTTCGGTCGTCGGGCGCACGCTCCGGCGACTGGATCGAAGTCATGCGCCTTGGTACGCAGGAAGTAAAAACGCCTTCCGGACTTCGGCACAGAGCCGTTTGGTCGGTCGTTAAGCGCGAAGCGCCGGAGCAAGCAGAAAAGAGTCGGAACGAAGCGGCAGTCTCGACTGCCAAAGAAAACCGCCGCAAGGCGGATCGCATCGTAGAGGCCTGGTCTGAGGCCGCGCCCCTTCGAGAAGGAGACAAGTCGGAAGCTTCGGTAGTCGCATATCTGCGAAGACGCATGATTTTTCCGCCGAAATCCGTTCTCGAATCGGATGTCCTCAGAGCCGGACCGGAAACGCCGCTCTACACAAACGACACGTTCGAAGGACGATTCCGCACGCTGTGTGCGGCGGTACGAGATTCGAAAGGGCGGCTTGTGACGCTTCACCGCACCTTCCTGAGCCCCTCCGGGTTCAAGGCTGAAGTGGACCATCCGAAGCGCATCATGGCTCTCCCGAGCGATCGAACGATTCTCGGCGCTTCGGTTCAATTCGGCGAACCCCAAAAGGTACTTGCCGTTGCCGAAGGAATCGAGACAGCGCTTTCGGTCGTCCAAGGGCTTCGCATTCCCTGCTGGGCGGCTCTTTCTGCCGTCGGTTTGGAACACTTCGAGCCGCCTGCACAAGTCAGCGTCCTCCTCATCATGGCGGACAAGGATCGGTCGGGTGCCGGCGCACAGGCGGCGGAAAAGCTCAAGGCTCGCATGGAAGAAAACGGTCTGGCAGCATTCATTTTCATGCCTGAAGACGAAATTCCGGAGGGAGCCAAAGGCATCGACTGGAACGACGTCCTTCGGGAGCGCGGCCCGCAAGGTTTCCCGCGACCTTTTTAACGGCTGGCGCGTTCGGGGCGAATGCCTAAAACGCGGCGTCGAACAGCACGGAAAGCTTTGCGGTCGTATTTGGCGGAGAAGATTCTCAGCGCCGGCTCTTCGATCTCCTGATAGCTACGTTGAGCCGGACCGGTGTTCTCGTCCAATGCCTGTTTCCGATGCGCTGCGAAACTCCTCCAGAAGCGTCATTTCTGGTTTGGAAGCCTTGATGAGCACCAGGAGGTCAAGCGTCATGCCCTCGGCGTTTGACATCAAATGAAATATCGGGCCGAAGCGTTGGATGTAAAGGCTTCCAGTTGCATGATCGCTGAATTCGAC
>NZ_JACJJC010000008.1 GCF_016899755.1 Sutterella massiliensis
CGGTTCGTTGAATCGAATTTTTAAAGAACCGCTGAACATTTCGTTCAGCGCAGAATTGAAATCATATCGAAATCGATTCTGTTTGTCAAGAGCAATTTCGAAGAATTTCTAAAACCCGTCGTTTTGCGCTTGATCTCGACCGCTCCAGCGAGCGGCGAAGTGCGTATTGTGCCTAAGTGCGCCTTATTTGTCAAGTGGAATTTTCATTTCAGCCGCACGGCATTCGTCGAACGAGTTCAAGTTAATGAAGCCTCCCTCTTCATCGCCAAAGTCAACGGTCATTGCACCGCAGTTTTTCAAAAAACCTCCCAAGCGATTCCCCTCTTTACTGAGGTAGTGCAACGCCCCACCGAGCACACTCCTATGAATGAGCGCAAAAGCGGGCTGCGCCCGCCCGGCTGCTTCGGCAATGAGCACAGCGGGCTTTTCCTCGGCGGCGCACCATGCTGCAGAAAAACGTTCGAAGAGATCGGCAGGACACCTCGGCGCATCGCAAGGTACAGTAAGCACCCACTCGCAATTCGGCATTGCTGCGCGAGCCATTGCATCCAACGCTGCCAAGGGCCCCGGAAAATCCGAAAGCACATCAGGAAGAACCGCATCGGCAAGACGGGAAAAATCGGAGAGGTCTCTGTTGGCCGATATCACGATGCCAGCACACTGCGGACGCAGACGCTCGACGACATGCTCGATCAGACAACGCCCCTCGAATTTGACGAAGGCCTTGTTGACGCCGCCCATTCGAGTTGCCCGTCCGCCCGCGTAAATGAGTCCAACCGTATCGTCCTTGCTCAGTCTCATATCTAGCTACCTATTCGTGTTGCGGCTATCCTTTCTCGAATCGGCGCTTCACGCGTCACTGAACGATGAAGGAATGCAGCATGGCTTCGAGCATTTCAGTCGGGGAAGTCTACGAGATTATCTCCAAAACGGTTGCGCCCGCAGGGCGCGTAATCGAGCTGCCGCTTGACGAGGCGAACGGCAAATTTTTGGCAGAGTGCGTCACAAGTCCGACACCCGTGCCGCTCTTCAACAACTCAGCCATGGACGGCTATGCGTTCAACTCCGCCATACTCGAGACCTGTGCAGATAAGTGCCGTCTTCTCGTAAAAGGCGCTTCCTACGCAGGCACGCCCCCCGATCAGACCATTGACCCGCAGGCTGCGCTTAAAGTCATGACGGGGGCTTATGTGCCCTCAGCGTATGACACCGTCATCCCGTACGAGAAAGTGAACGCTTACGACGAAAACGATCAAAACTTTATTGAGTTTTCCGTTTGCGACATCAAACCCAAAGTCAATCTTCGTCTGAAAGGGGAAGAGATCGCTGCCGGCGACACCGTCCTCACGGCAGGTACGCGCCTTGGCGCTGCCGAGATCGGGCTCGCTGCTGCGCTCGGGCGTTCACACCTGAAGTGCCGAGTGCTGCGTGCAGCAGTGTTCGCGACAGGCGACGAATTGACGCCTCCGGGCGAGCAGCTTCGTGCAGGCAGCATATACGACGCAAATTCGCACCTCGTCACCGCATCGCTTCGCGCCTGGGGTGTTGAGGTTCATAACCTTGGGATCCTCCCGGACGATCCGCAAGCGCTGCGAGCCGCCATTCGCAATGCGGCAAGCAACTGCGACTTTCTCGTGACCTCCGGCGGTGTCGGCGAGAGCGAGCGCGACTTCACGACGTCGGTGTTGAGCGAACTTGGCGAGCTTTCGCACTATGCGATCAGAATGCGACCGGGCAAACCCTTCTCATTCGGCGTACTGCGGATCCAGGAAAAGTCCACCTATTTCGTGGCGCTCCCGGGGAATCCTGTGGCGGCAGCAATGTCAGCCAAACTCTTTCTTCGGGAAGCGGTTTATCACGCTGCCGGGAGCGCCGCCCCCTGTCTTTGCGTCTCAGCCAAAGCCGCCGCACCGATCAAGGGGCGCAAGGGCCGCACGGACTTCGTGCGGGGAACGCTTGCCATGGAAAAAGACGAACTTGTTTTTCATGCGACCAAGTCGCAGAGCTCCGCCATGCTGACGACGCTCGTCGGTAAAAATGGCGCGGCTGTTTTGAACGAAGAGTCGGCCGGCGTTGAAGCCGGTTCGATCATCAAAGTGTTCGTCCTGCCGGATTGATCCGGTACAAACAGCAAAAATCTGCAACCGCTCGCTCAACCGTTTTTCTGCGAGCCGCCTCTACCGCCCGAACGCCCGCCGTTCTTCGAGCGCCGGAATTTACCATAACGCTCGAACCGGCCGCGCCTCGGGCGATTCTTTTTGGCCGCGTACTCCTCGGCTTTGGGTTTCCATCGGCCGCCGGGCGCAAGTTTCGCCACTTCTCGTCCGAGCGCTACTTCGTGTTCGGCCATCGTTGCCTCTGGCGCAAAACCGATAACTCGCGTAGGCAAATACTCTTTTCTTTCGACCGGAAGATTCGCAGAACGAACAGTCAATGCGCCGTCGACAGCCGCCATAGGCACACCCGTTTCGGCTTCAATGGCCGCAGCGTGTGCTGTCGGTCGTCCTGCCGGTTCTTTTTCGTTGACCGCACGCACGAGCATCAGCTCGTCGCGCTGGGCCCAGTCGATCGCCGACTGTAGCGCCGCGGCTTCCCGGGGGTCGAGCTGCGCGGGCACGATGACTTCGCCCTTCAAATTGACAATGCCGCGATAGCCCACGCCGCGCACTGTCATGCCGAGGTGCTGCCCGTAGACGCGATCCTCGTGCTGATGTCCGTGGAAGTACCAGCGAACCTTGAGACTCTTGCCGAGTCGATCGAGTGCGGCGAATCCCTTTCGGTGACAACCGGGCGCCTCGTGCGAAATAAGGATATCGGCGGCCTGGTGCATCAGACTGTTGTAGACCGACGGAAAAATCGTCGAACGATGTCGCCTCGGCAGTCCACCGCGCCAGACGTTGCTCTGTCCCATGCGGCGAATAAAGGTCGACGGACAGAAATAATTGGGCGAGCCGTCCGGCATCCAGACTTGGCCACGGAAAACACCGCCCAAGCCCGCGATGCGAAGTCCGGCAACGTTTGCGACACGTCCGTGCAGATTGTGGCCCGCGAGTTTGCTGCGCCACAGTCGATCGTAAATTTCGTCGGAGTCGGTGTCGTGATTGCCGGGGATCCACCAGATCTGCGTGTACTTGAGTGCCTCGGCAAGCACCTCTTCAAGAGGTGCGGGCGGCTGAAGATCGCCCAAGATCACCATTGCGTCGGGCTTGTATTCCCGCGCGGCTTCGTTGATGTGATCGAAAGAGCCGTGCGGATCACCGCAAAAAAAGATGTTCGGCAGTTTTCGCTGGCGCATCGCGCGATGGTGTCGTCTGGGACGGCGCCTTTTCTTCTGCTCGGGAACTTTCGACTCTTGACTCATGAACCGACTCTTTTATCTGACTATCGTTGAGCGCAACGAGTCAAGCCTTCCTGCTGAAATCGTATAGGCTCGCGATTTCGAGCGCCTGCGCAGCTACGAGCGCCTTGAGCGCTTCAGGCGCCTTCACTTCAACGCCTGCCCCCCAGCGAAGAATTTCACCGACGATTTCCGTCGGATTGCTGTAAGGCACATAGAGCTCGGCACTCCCGTCCTCGTTGGCGACAACCTTCTGATCGCTGTGCCAGGCTTCGCGCAGCACATACGAAACGCGATTGGCCGGCAAATGGATGTGCGCCTCCTGCAGTTGCGCACCGTGAAAGATGCCGTACCCCGCATCGAGCTCCTGCTTGACCTTCTCGAGCGAATAGCGGATAGCCGATTCTTCGAGCACCTCGGCCGACTCGATATTCTCGATCAGGAAAGTTCTGAGGCCCTCAGACTGATGGCAATAGGCGTCTACATACCAGCGGTTCTTGTAGTGAACAAGGCGCATCGGTGAAATCGTTCTCGAGGAGTGCTCGCCGCGACTTGCCGAGTAATAGTTGATAAGGACACGCCGACGGATGCTGAGTGCAGCGCCGATCGTCTCAAAAGCGGGGGGCTCCTCGTAGGGCACGCGGGAACTCACAATCTTCACGCGGCGCAAAAGCTCCTTTGGCTCGATCTCGCCAAGGCAGAGCAGACTCGAGACGCGCGCCCGCAGCGGCTCGAGCTCTTGGAAAATGGCCGACTGCTTGTCTTCGGAGAGCTGTCCGAGAAGGCTCACGGTAGAAGCAAGCACGTAAAGCTCTTCTGAGGTGTACCACTGCTTGCGGGCGAGGCGCTGGGGCTGCGGACGGGGATTCTTCCTGGGGCGGCCGACAAGCTGACGCGGCTCTTTGTCGGAAACATCGTAAAAGTAGCCGCCGCGCTGCTTCGAGTAGCGGATCGGCGCGCCGAGTTGCTCGCGCATGTAGCGCAGATCTCGTTTTACTGTCGGCGCACTCACCTGCAAAACGCTCGTAATCTCGTCAAAAGGCACGAGTCCTTTCTCGCTCAAGAGCCTGTCGATGATGAGGCGGCGCATGCTGCTCTTCATGTTCGGTTCCTCTGAAATCCGTTCCGTCGTTTGCCATTGAACCCGCTGCGATCAAGCGACAATTGCCGCTGGTACGAGACGAGTGATCAATCTGAGAAAAAGGCGCCGTCCCATCGGGGAGGGCGCCCGCCTGTTCAATGATTGTATCGAGGTTTGAGCCTCTCGGGCGCTCACTCCTCGAATTCACCGAGATCCGAACGCAGAAGCGCGCTACCAATTCTCCGCAGCTTCAATTCGAACCCGCGGCGTCTGCCCCCAATTCACTTACGTCGACCCCCTTGGGCGGAACAAAAACGAAAAGCGCCTCGTCGGGTATCGTCTGCTCGAAAGCCGTGAATTCGTAGCGAGTTCGCTGACCGAAGAGATCGCAGAGCACCATTTCCTGCGGCAGGCCGGATGCGGCAAACAAGAGCTCTACGGACGCAAAGCCCCCTTCTTTTTTGGGCTCGGCCGTGATTTTCGTGGCACCTTCAGGCATGGCTTCCGCTTTGAGGTTCCAGTCCTTTTCAAGATCGTCGTTCCCAAAAAGAATAGCTGCGGGCGTCTGCGGCAGGCTGGCACCGATCGGCTTCACGGTCACCTGCATGAGCTCTTCGTCGTAGAGCCAGAGTTTTTTGCCATCGCACACAATCGTCTGCGAAAAAGGTTTGCGGTAAACCCAGCGGAATCGCCCTGGCCGTAGAAATGCAAATTCGCCTTCGGCGCTGCTGCGCGGCTTACCGTCCTTGCCAAGAACCGTTTCCTTAAAGTGCCCAGAAGCCCCCTTGGTCGAAGCGAGAAACACGCGGAGCACGTCTGAGGTCGCCCTTCCACCCCCTGCAGGCTTGGCAAGCGACGCTGCGGGCACGGCGGCTGCGGCTAGCGCCGCACCTGCCGCGGCGCTTAAGAAGCGCCGGCGCGTCATCCGAAAGAGTACGTCATTCTTCTGCATGGTCACTTCTCCACTCAATCTTCTCTTGTCGGCACAAGAATGGTGCGCTTGCCGCTGCTGCTTGCTTTGCTCACGATACCGGCTTGCTCCATAGCCTCCAAGAGGTTCGCTGCGCGGTTGTAGCCGATGCCGAGATGGCGCTGCACAAAAGAGATCGTCGCACGCTTTTCCGACAACACGATGTTCACGGCCTTGTCGTAAAGCGGATCGGATTCGCCTGCGCGGCGTCCCGACGGTTCGTCTCCTGCTGCCGCCATCGATTCGTCGGCTTGCGTCACAGCTTCGATATAGCTCGGCGAACCGAACTTTTTAAGCTCATCGGCAACACGCTGAACTTCTCCGTCATCAACGAAGCAGCCCTGAATTCGCGTGGCGCCCGAGTCGCCCGGCCGATGAAGCAACATGTCGCCGTAGCCAAGGAGCTGCTCGGCGCCAGACTCGCCCAAAATTACACGGCTGTCAGTCGAGGAGGCAACCTGGAATGAAATGCGCGTGGGTACGTTGGCCTTGATGAGAGATGTAACGACGTCGACAGACGGGCGCTGCGTCGCAAGAATCAGATGAATGCCGGCAGCTCGCGCTTTCTGTGTCAATCGCGTGATTTCGCCTTCGACTTCCTTGCGGTTTGTGAGCATCAAGTCCGCGAGTTCGTCGACAACACAAACGATGTAGGGCCAAGGTTCGAGTGTGCCCGCATTCGGATCCGCAGCAGCGGCCATCGGATCGCGAATCGGTTCGCCTCGATCGATCGCGGCCTGCACGCGCTCGTTGTAGCTCGTAAAGTGGCGAACACCAACCTTGGACATCACCGCATAGCGGTTGTCCATTTCACGCGTGAGCCACTTGAGCGCACTCGCCGCCTTGTTCATATCGGTAACAACCGGACAGAGCAGATGCGGAATGCCGTTGTAGAGCGAGAACTCGAGCATCTTCGGGTCGATCAGCACGAGACGAAGGCGCGAAGGGTCGTTGCGAAACAGCATTGAGAGAATCATCGCGTTGATGCCGACTGACTTACCCGAGCCGGTCGTGCCGGCGACGAGCAGATGCGGCGTTTTGGCGAGATCCATGACAAAGGGCTTGCCCGCAATGTCCTTGCCGATTGCAAGCGTGAGCGCGGACTTGCTCTTCTCGTAGGCTTCGCTCTTGAGAATTTCCTTGAGTCGCACCGTTTGGCGCACTGGATTCGGCACTTCGAGACCGATGTAGCTCGTCCCCGGAATACTCAGAACGATTCGGACTGCCTGCACACCGAGCGCGCGCCGCAGATCGTCGCGGATGTTTTCGATCTGCGCGCCTTTGACGCCCGGACCGGGTTCGAGCCAATACTGGGTAATAACAGGGCCGGGCTGTGCGCTCATCACCGCAGCGTCGATGTTATAACTCTTGAGCTTCGAGACGATCAGGCGACTCGTCATGCCGATCGTTTCTTCATCGGCAGCGGTGCCGACAGAAACTGCGTCGTCAAGGAGCGAAAGGCTCGGCTTGGGCTGCTCGTGCGCCGCACTGTGCGCGGCGGGCGCAACAATCTCATCGCTAAAGAGCGTATTGCTGCGCTCAATCTCTTCAACACGAGGTTTGATGATACGAAGCGGCTGGGGTTTCTCGCCCTTGCCGCCGTTCAAATCGATCACGCGCTCGAGCATGCCGTCCTCATTGAGTCGAGGTGTATCTTCGTTCCCCGTGCTCGCAGTCTCACTCTGTACGACAGGCGTCTTTTTACCAAAGAGCGAAAAGATCTTTTCGTCCAAGCACTTGCCGACACGCTCCGCCACGTCGACCCAAGAAAAGTCCATGAGAAGTGAAATGCCGATCAGCATCATCGTGAAAAAGACCACGGTAGCCAGACCGAGACCGATGTAGTGCTCGACGGCAAAACCGATCACGTCGCCGAGAACACCGCCCGCCTTTGCGGGGAGCGCCGCCTCGAAGCGGCGAAAGCGCAGCGCCTCAAGACCGCTCGACCCCACGAGAAGCGTCGCGAAACCGAGCGCGGCGCTGATTTTTGGGGGGTTGATTCTGTCGGGAATGATCTCGCCGCGGTGACGACGCACGAGAGAACGAATGGCGAAATAGGCCACCATGAAGAAGCCGAGAACGAACCACCAAGCCGACAGACCGAAGACGCCGAGCATGAGATCGGCCGTCCAAGCGCCCCAGAGCCCGCAATAATTCGTCGCTTTGCTCATCGTGCTCACCGAGAACGACGGATCGTCGGGCGAGTAGCTTCCGAAGGCGAGCGCCAAAATCACAGCAGCGGGAATGGAGAGCGTCCAGCTGCGCTCCCAAAGAAAACGAATCGACGAGACGGAAAGCGAACAGATCTTCGCGCGCAGGGCAGCGCGCGCAGCCTTGCGGCGGGCCCGCCGTTGCTCGCGTACGGCTTCGAGCCGCTCGTCAACAGTCTTCGACGTTTTCTCTTTTGCTTTCTTTCTTGCCATCGCACACTACAACAGAATTCTTTCGCCGGACGCACGGCTGCAATCCGGATATTGTAGAAGCTTGTGCCGCAGCATCCTCGTTGCCATACTGCCCTTTTAACGCGCCCTGAGGGGCGCTGCGCGCCTTCAACCATATAATGATTCGACATCATTCGAACCGGCATACGCTCGGCACATCTGCGAACACCGCACGCGCCAAGCGAGCCTTCCAACATACGGAGTAACCTCATGTCGGACATCAAGCACGCACCCGTCATCATCCTCGGCTCGGGCCCTGCCGGCTGGACAGCCGCCGTTTATGCCGCGCGCGCCAACCTGAAGCCTCTTCTCATTACCGGCATGGAATCGGGCGGCCAGCTCATGACGACGAGCGAAGTCGACAACTGGCCGAGCGCCGTCGACGGCATCCAGGGCCCCGAACTGATGGATCGCATGCAAAAGCACGCCGAGCGCTTCGGCACCGAGGTCGCCTTTGACCTCGTCACTTCTGTCGACCTCTCAAAGCGTCCCTTTACGCTCACGGGCGACATGGGCACGACCTACACGTGCGACTCGCTCATCATTGCGACGGGCGCTTCCGCGCAGTACCTCGGCCTCGAGTCCGAAGAGGCCTACAAAGGTAAGGGCGTTTCGGCGTGCGCCACCTGCGACGGATTCTTCTACCGAGGCAAACCGGTCGCGGTTGTGGGCGGCGGCAACGCAGCGCTCGAAGAAGCGCTCTACCTCTCGAACATCGCTTCGAAGGTGACGCTCGTACACCGCCGAACCTCTTTCCGTGCCGAACCGATCATGGTCGACCGTCTGATGGAGGCCGTGGCCGAAGGCAAGATCGAGCTCGCGCTCGAGCGCACGGTCGAAGAGGTCTTGGGCGACGGCAAGGGTGTTACGGGACTTCGCCTTGCGAGTACCGCAGGTCAGCCTGCGCTTGAAGTCGCCGTCGACGGCGTCTTTATCGCGATCGGCCACAAGCCCAACACGTCGATCTTCGAGGGCAAGCTCGAGCTTGACGGCGGCTATATCGTCACCGCCGGCACGAAAGCGCAGGCGGCTACCGCCACGAGTGTGGAAGGCGTCTTTGCCGCTGGAGACGTTCAAGACCAGACCTATCGTCAGGCCATCACGTCGGCCGCTACGGGCTGCATGGCAGCGCTCGACGCACAGCGCTTCCTTGAGGCGCAGGCACTCTCTCGCTAAATAAACAACACATCCTTCGCCGCGCCACCTGCGCGGCGAAGTTTTACCGGATCAAAAGAAAAGCAAATGCCCACTTACAAGTCGCTTGCCGACCTCAAGCGCTACAGCAAGGATCTCAAGGCGCGCGTCAAAGCCGAAGAAGCCGCGCGCGCCGAACAGGCCGCCAAGGATGCGCGCACGAAGGAAGGTGCCGCCTATTTCAAGCACGCGATGGCCGAGCTCGGCGTCGAACGCTTCGACGATACGAGCCGCCGCGTGAGCCATTCAAAGGCGCCCGCCGCCCCGAAACCCCGTCAGCGAGAGATTGAAAAACAGGAAATTCTCGAAGATAGCCTCTCTGAAGCGTACGATCCCGTCAACTTCCTCGAGAGCGAAGACGGCATGCTCTTTCGCCGCCCGAATGTTTCGCCTGACATTCCTCGCAAACTCTTTCGCGGCGAATGGACCGTTCAGGCACACATCGATCTGCACGGCCTTTTTGTCGAGGAGGCGCGTGAAGCCGTCGCGGGGTTCCTGCGTGAAGCGCGCATCCGCGGCTTCCGCTGCCTGCGCATCGTGCACGGCAAGGGCCACGGTTCCGTAGGCGGCCAGAGCATTCTCAAAGAAATGGTTCGCCGTTGGCTCAAGCAGCGAGACGAAGTGATGGCATTCGTTCAAGCGCCCCCAAACGACGGCGATTCGGGCGCCGTCATTGTGCTTCTGAAACCATTCCAGCGCTCCTAAACAGAAAGACTCGCAAAGATATGCATAAATACTTATGCATACCTTTCTTTTGTCTGCTGATGCCGTTCGTATATTCGTTTTACTTAAAACTGCATATTTTTCAGCGAATTACTGATCGTTTACCCGTAGGATCCTATGCGTAGCGATCTCTGCTTGTTAAGATAGCGCCGTCTGAAAATTCCGAGGCGCGTAAAAAGCGAATTTGGAGCTGTTTGCCGGCCGCGATTCAAACCGATCGCGTGCAGCGCACCGAAGGGTTTTTGAGACTCATCCGAGGCGGCCCCTCGGGTGGCCGATCCTGCTCCGGGAAGATGACCAACGGCCGAAGCTACGGTTTCGGACGGCTTTCCGACAGCGACCGGCAAGCGACGAGCGCACCGATGCTCCTCTTTCGGGTGTGCTCGAAGACCATTGAACTCGGGTGAAAGGCGAGTTCGAAAAGTCAGCATTCAGCCATGTTCACAGGTGTGCTTCTCGGCGTAGCTGCCGGCGCTCTTTGGGGTTTGATTTACATCGCGCCGCTTCTGCTCCCTCAATACAATCCCGTTTTGGTTGCCCTCGGACGCTTTGTCGCTTTCGGCGTCGTTTCCCTTCCCTTCCTTTGGATTCTTCGCGAAGACCTTAAAAAGTACACCCGCAGCGAAGTTTTCGATGCTTTCAAGCTGCCGTTGATCGGCAATCTCGTTTTCTATTGTCTGCTCACGATGTGCATTCGCCTCGCGGGTGCGCCGCTCGCAGGCATGTTCATGGCCGTCATTCCGGTCCTCGTCGCCATTGTGTCGAACTGCCGCTACGCCAAAGAAGGTCGGGCGGTGCCCTGGCGCAATGTTCTGCCGCCGCTCGCCATCATTTTCACGGGCCTCGTGCTCGCGAACTGGTCTGAGTTCGCCCGCATTGCCGAATCGAGTGCCAACGGCAGCGTCAACTTCTGGATCGGCGCCGCACTCGGTACCGCTGCCGTTGCCGCTTGGACGTGGTTCTCGATTGAAAACGGCGAATGGCTTTTGCGTCACCCGAAGCACAGCGCCAACGCCTGGACAGCGCTGCAGGGCGTGACGATTCTGCCGACGGCCACCGCCCTCTTTGCTGTTCTCGCTTGGCCCGTGGGTCTCATGGACACGACGGCGAGCTGGCTCGGCGAAACGCCGGTCTTTTTCCTCGGCGTCGTCTTCATGGTCGGGCTTCTCTGCTCTTGGGTTGCCATGATCTGCTGGAACCAGATGAGCCAGCGTCTGCCCTCGGCACTCGGCGGTCAGCTGATCGTTTTTGAATCGATCTTTGCCGTGATCTACGCGCTCATCTACCGCGGCGAAATGCCCTCGTGGACCATGATTGTCGGCTTTGTCATTCTGCTCTACGGCGTTCGCGGTTCTCTCAAGGCCTTCCGTCAGCCGTTCGACAAGAAGCGTATGCCCGCACCTGCTCGCAGCAGCATGCGTCTGCAAACAGTCAAGAACTCGTGATCGTTTCTACAGTCGCCGCAGCCCGCACAGAAGCTGCGGCGACGACAATAAAAAAGCCGGCAACAAGCCGGCTTTTTTATTGTCGTGTCAAACGAAGTCGAAGAGACGCCTCAAACTGCTGCTTCGCCCGTTTCACCCGTGCGAATGCGAATGACCTGCTCGACGTCAAAGACGAAGATCTTGCCGTCGCCGATCTTGCCCGTATAGGCGGCGTTGCGAATGGCTTCCACCGCAGTTTCAAGCACATCATCCGCGACAACCGTTTCGATCTTCACCTTCGGCAGAAAGTCCACGACGTATTCGGCGCCTCGGTAGAGCTCCGTGTGTCCCTTCTGACGACCGAAACCCTTAACTTCGGTAACGGTAAGACCGTTGACGCCGATTTCGGAAAGGGCTTCTCGGACTTCATCGAGCTTGAACGGCTTGATGACGGCGCAAATCTGCTTCATGGCGCTTCCTTTATCTGCGATCGACCACCGTACGGGCGAACGCGCAAATGCAAAAACAAAAGCCGGAGTATCGCACCCCGGCTTCCGATCTGCCAATCAATTACTTGTCGGCAGCAGGCTTCTTGGCAGCCTTGGGCGCCTTCTTGGCTTCTTCAGCCTTGGGCGCAGGCGTACCGACGCGGTATTCGTAGAGGGACACATCCTTCACGCGAACGCCGAACTTCGGGTCGTTGTTCGGGCTGTGCCACACATCGCGCTTCTGACGCCAGGCGTTGATGAAGGCGACAACGTTGTTGGGCATGTTGGGCGAATCGGTCACTTCGTTGATCGTGAAGGTCTGACCGCCGACGAGGTACACCTGAAGCTGGTGAACAAAGGGGCCCTTGGGCGCCGTCTGCTCCTGAGCCTGAGCCTGGGCCTGATCTTTCTCTTCAGCCATTTTGAACATCCTTTAGCTTTAAGGGCAAGGGGTCGAGGCTCTCCGGGGAAAATGAAGCGCACCGACCCGCCACGAGACAAATCCGGTACAGGACGACCCCCCCGTGAGAACACGGTAATCGTCTCTGTGTAGGAGCACTACTTTACCACGAGGGAAGTACCGATTCACGGAAATAAATAGTCGTCCCGGCTGTATTCGGATTAGGGTTTATACGCCTATACAGCCAATGCATCCGCCATTTCGTTCGCAAGCTTCGCAGCGAGCTCGCGATCGTCGGCCTCAACCATGATGCGCAGCAGCGGTTCCGTACCCGAGGGACGCACAAGCACGCGCCCACGCCCTTTTACTGTCGCTTCGGCCGATCGGACAGCTTGTGCGAAGCGTTCGTCGCCTCGCCAGTCGTAGCCCTTGGGCATGCGCTTGTTGACGAGCGTCTGCGGCAGCATCTGCAGATCCTCGGTGAGCCCCGCAAGCGAGCGGCCCGAGCGACGCATCGCCGAAAGCACTTGTAGCGCGCTCACTATGCCGTCGCCCGTTGTCTGTCGATCGAGTGCAAGCAGATGACCGGAACTTTCGCCCCCGAAGAGCCAGCCCTTTTCGACGAGCTTCTCGAGCACGTACCGGTCGCCCACCTTGGCGCGCTCGAAGCCGACAGCGAGCTCTGCCAAACGCTTCTCGAGCGCGTAATTCGTCATGAGCGTGCCGACGACACCTTCGACCTTGCCGCCCGAGAGCATGCGGTCTCGTACCATCACATAGAGAAGTTCGTCGCCGTTGTAGACGCGCCCCTCTGCGTCGGCCATGATTAGTCGGTCGGCGTCCCCGTCGAGACTGACACCCACTTCGCAGCCAGCAGCGGCAGTCAGCTCGGAGAGATGCTCGGTATGTGTTGCCCCTACGCCGTCGTTGATGTTGAAGCCGTCGGGCGAGGCCCCCGTCACGCGCACATCGGCGCCGAGTTCGTGGAAAACGTCCGGCGCAACATGGTAAGCGGCACCGTTGGCGCAGTCGACGAAGATGCGCATGCCTTTGAGGTCGACCGAATTGTCGATCGTCGACTTGCAGAATTCGATGTAGCGGCCGCTTGCGTCGTCAAGACGCTTGGCCTTGCCGAGCGCAGCCGAGTGCACGCACTCGAAACCGCGATCGATTTCCGCCTCAATTTCCAGTTCAAGCGCATCGGGAAGCTTCTGCCCACTCGAGGAGAAGAACTTGATGCCGTTGTCGTCGTACGGGTTGTGGCTCGCTGAAATGACAACGCCCGCGTCTAGGCGCAGCGCGCGCGTGAGATACGCGACCGCCGGCGTCGGAATCGGACCGCAGAGCACGACGTCAACGCCTGCACTCGAGAACCCTGCCTGCAGCGCAGCCTCAAGCATGTAGCCGGAAACACGCGTGTCCTTGCCGATCAGCACCGCTGCATGCCCCGTGGGGCTGCGGCGCTTCAGAACACGGCCCGCCGCTTGACCGAGCTTCAAAACGAAATCCGGCGTAATCGGCGAAACGCCCACCTTGCCGCGCACGCCGTCCGTGCCGAAATAACGTCGAGACATCTGTGCCTCCTTCCTCTTCTTTGCATTAGCTTTGCCGCCGAACCGATGCGTGCAATCGATGCTGCGCACGGGTGCGGCCGCGTCTATAGATACTTTACGCCTTGCTCGGACGCTCTCTATGCGCGCTCGTCTTCGCGCTCTTCGCTTTCGAGCGCTTGCCAGACGCGAAGAGCGTCCGCCATCGAGCCTACGTCATGTACGCGCAGGATGCGTGCGCCGTGTCGGGCGGCAAATAGCGCCGCAGCGGTGCTCGCCGCATCGCGTTCTTCGGGCTTCGTTTCGCGCGCGAGCAGTTTGCCGATCGAGCCCTTGCGCGAGACCGCCGTCATGACGGGGCGCCGCGCCCTCTCGCGCAGCGCAGCGGTCTGTGCCAGAAGCAACCAGGTTTGATCGGCTGTCTTGCCGAATCCGCAACCCGGATCCCAAACAATGCGCTCGCGAGCGACGCCCGCCGAGAGAAGCGCATTCGTGCGCGCTTCGAGGTAGCGCACAACTTCGCCGAGAGGATCGGTTGCGCCGACAATGCGCGTGCGATGCATCACGACGAGTCCGCAATCCGTCGTCGCCGCCGCTTCGAGAGCACCCGGCAGCTCAAACCCCCGGATATCGTTGAGAACAGCCGCGCCCGCCGCTGCCGCCTCACGCATGATTTCGGGCTTAGACGTATCGACCGAGACGATCATGCCGCGCTTGACGAGTGCATCGACGACGGGCAGCACCCGACGCCGTTCCTCATCAAGCGTAACGGCATTTTCGTCAAACCCCGGACGTGTAGATTCTCCGCCGACATCGATGATGTCGGCACCCGCATCGTGCATGGCTTGCGCCCAGGCAACGGCCGCTTCAAGCGAATTGTGTTCGCCTCCGTCGGAAAACGAGTCCGGCGTAACGTTCAGAATCCCCATAACGAGAACGCGCGACTCAAGTTCGTAGCGCACGCTGCCGCACTGCCAAGTATCGAATGTATTCATAAACACGCAACCGCCGCACTCCCCTCCTAGAGAAGTGCGGCGGAATTCAATCAGCGTTGTCGTCGGATCGGTCCGCGTCAGGAAGCCGAACGATCCCCCTTGTCGCCGTCTTCTGCTTTTGCAGTTTTTTCGGCTTCGTCGGCACGATCCTCTTCAGGCGTATCGGCACGGTCGCCTTCAGCGCGAGCCGGTTCTGCATCGTCAACAGCAGGCGCTTGAGCGGCCTGATCGACGTCGGAACCGGCGGATTCGCCAGCCTTATCGTGCGTCTTTGGCGCATCGCCTTCCTCCGATTCGATCGGATCGAGCGGCTTGCCGTTCATGATGGCGGCGATCTGCTCGGCATTGATCGTTTCTCGTTCGAGCAATACCCTCGTCATCGCTTCCATCTTGTCACGATTCTCTTCGATGATCTTGCGCGCGCGAGCGTACTGCTCGTCGATGATGCGTCGGATTTCGGCGTCGACTGCCTGCATCGTGAATTCGGAGATATGCGTCGTCTTCGTCACGGAGCGACCGAGGAATACTTCGCCTTCGTTCTCCGCATAGACCATCGGCCCCATACGATCACTCATGCCGTAGCGCGTCACCATGTCGCGAGCGAGCTGCGTAGCGCGCTCAAAGTCGTTCGACGCGCCCGTCGTCATCTGATTCATGAAGATCTCTTCGGCGATACGCCCGCCAAAAAGAATCGCGATGCGCGTAAGGATGTACTCCTTGTTGTACCCGTAGCGATCCGATTCGGGAAGCTGCATCGTGAGGCCGAGCGCACGGCCGCGCGGCACGATCGTTACCTTATGCACGGGGTCGCTCTGCGGCAACAGCCACGCCACAACCGCATGACCGGATTCGTGATATGCCGTGTTGCGGCGTTCTTCCTCGGACATCACCATGCCGCGTCGTTCGCTGCCCATCATGATCTTGTCTTTGGCATTCTCAAAGTCGATCATCTTCACGACGCGCCCGTTGCGGCGCGCGGCAAAGAGTGCCGCTTCATTGACAAGATTCGCAAGGTCCGCGCCGGAAAAGCCCGGCGTGCCGCGCGCGATGACAGAGGCGTCGATGTCGGCGCCGACCGGAATTTTGCGCATGTGGACCGCGAGAATCTGTTCGCGACCGCGAATGTCGGGCAACGGCACGACCACCTGACGGTCGAAGCGGCCCGGACGCAGAAGCGCAGGGTCAAGCACATCCGGACGGTTCGTCGCGGCAATCACGATCACGTTCGCGCCCGTATCGAACCCGTCCATTTCGACGAGCATCTGATTGAGCGTCTGTTCGCGTTCGTCGTTGCCGCCGCCGAGACCGGCACCGCGCTGACGGCCGACCGCGTCGATTTCGTCAATGAAGATGATGCAGGGCGCATTCTTTTTGGCGGTTTCGAACATGTCGCGCACGCGTGCGGCACCGACGCCGACAAACATTTCAACGAAGTCCGAACCGGAGATCGTAAAGAACGGCACGCCCGCTTCGCCGGCGATGGCCTTGGCGAGAAGCGTTTTGCCGGTACCCGGCGACCCCACCAGAAGGATGCCGCGCGGAATGCGGCCGCCCAAGCGCTGATACTTCGACGGATCGCGCAGGAAGTCGACGATTTCCTGCACTTCTTCCTTGGCTTCGTCGCAGCCCGCAACGTCCTTGAAGCGCACTTTGTTCTGCTCTTCGGAGATCATGCGGGCCTTGGATTTGCCGAAACTGAAGGCGCCGCCGCCCCCGCCGCCGCCCTGCATGCGCCGCATGAAGAAAATCCACACGCCGATCAGAAGAAGCATCGGGAACCAGGAGACGAAGAGCGTCGTCAGGAAAGAGGGCTCTTCTTCGGCCTTGCCGTAAACCTGAACGCCCGCCTTGCGCAGGTCGTCCACCATCCAGATGTCGCCGGGCGAAGTAATGACATACTCCGCGCCGTTCTGCGGCGTCACCATAATGCGGCGGCCTTGAATATCCACGCGCTTGATTTTGCCTTCCTTGGCATCATCCATAAACTGCGTGTAGCTCGTCGAATCGGCCGTCTGCTCGGCCGCCGTATCGAACTGCCGGAACACGGTGAAAAGAACGACCGCGACCAGAATCCATACGGCAATGCGGGCGAATGACTTGTTGTCCACGTTTGGGCTCCGTGCCCTCAAGATGCGCAGCCTGCGGCGTTCAAAAGCGGGCCGCACTGCGCTCAAGGGGCCTCATGTCAGAAGATTGCGACCGGAAAGTCCGGTCCGCGCAAACGCTTCGGGCTGCTGGCATGCGGGCCGTCGCTTCGGCTCCGCATAGCCCGTACGAATGCGAAATTGTTTCATTGTAGCGGTACTCTATCGCCCCTCGCCTTTCGCTCGGGGACTTTTGCCGCCGACAATGCGTCTCGGGCCCGTTCTTTTTCGTTCGAAAATATTTCCGATCGACCGATCGAGCCGCAAAAACCAGCGCTGAAGTCCGTCGGTCTCAGGACTGCTTGAGGCCGCGCGCAACAAGGTAGACTTCCGCGCTCGTGTCCCGGCTCGCTGCGGGCTTCTTCGCAGCAACCTTTTTGAAAACGCGCTTAAGCGCCTCCACATACTGCGAGTAGCCTGAACCTTGGAAAGCCTTCGTCACGAAGACACCCGTAGGCTTGAGGTGCTCGAGACAGAATTCGAGCGCAAGCTCGTTCAAGAGAAGCGAACGTGCGGCATCCGCCGCGGCGATGCCGGAAAGGTTCGGCGCCATGTCCGAAAGCACCACATCGACCTTGTCACCGTTTAAAATCTCGGCAAGCTTGTCGGCAACCGACTGCTCGCGAAAATCGCCCTGCAAGAATGTGACCCCGTCAATGGGATCCATAGGCAGGATATCCATGGCGATAATGCGGCCGCGGACTTCACCGTTCTTGTCGACGAGTTTCTCGTGCACAACCTGCGTCCAGCTGCCCGGTGCAGCCCCCAAGTCAACGACGGTAAGGCCCGGCTTAAGGAGATGCTCCTTCTCGTCGAGCTCAATGAGCTTATAGACCGATCGGGCGCGGTAGCCTTCCGCCTTGGAGCGCTTCACGAACGGATCATTGATATGCCGTTCGATCCAGGCGCGGTTCGAACGCAGCTTTTTATTCGATACGGGCATCTGCCCCTCCGTTTTTTATCTCTGCACGCGTGCGGTTTCATTTTCGACGCGAAGTCGCGTGCAGGCCAAGTTTTTCAAATTTTATGAGCGAAATCATTCTTACGCGCGACGTTCGTCTTTCGCTTCGCGCTCAGGCCCATCACCTCGATCCCGTCGTGCTGCTCGGCGCCAACGGCCTCACGGAAGCGGTCATGAAGGAAATCGACCGCGAACTCAAAGCGCACGAACTCATCAAGGTGCGCGTTCCGACCGACGACCGCGAAGAACGCGAAGCCATTTACGCGCAGGTCGCCGAAACGCTCGGCGCTGCACGCGTTCAAATGATCGGCAAGCTTCTGATCTTCTGGCGTCCCGCCGAAGACGAAGCCGAAGAAGACGCCGCCGCCCGCATTCTGGCGGCCGCTGCCGCTGCAGCCAACCCCGTCAAGGCCGAAAAGACCTCGGCTGCGAAGGCTGCACCCAAGAAAAAAGTTGCTTCGAAGAAGCCGGGTGACAAAAAGGCCCGCAAGACCGAAGCGCCGCGCCGCGCCCGCCCGAAGCGCACCCGCAAGACGAAGAAGGCGATGCTCTCGGGTAAGTAATTCGCTGGCCCCATCTATGCGCAAGAGCGCAGTCTGCCCCGAAGAGCAGGCTGCGCTCTTTTTTCATTGCTGCGCAGCTTCATCGCGAACGCCGAATGCATCGGCGCGCTCTGGCAATTACTTGTACTCGACCGACTCGATTTCGAAGCCGACAAGCCCCTTCGGAGCCTGGTACTGAACGAAGTCGCCTTCGTACTTGCCGATCAACGCACGCGCGATGGGTGAGGAAACCGAGATCAGGTTCTTCTTGATGTCGGCTTCGTCGTCGCCGACGATCTGATAGGTGACGGTCGTGTCGTCCTCTTCGTCGTAGAGCGTCACGGTCGCACCGAAGACAATGCGGTCGCCCGCATTGAGCGTCTTCGGATCAATGATCTGAAGCGCCGGAATCTTGCCTTCAAGCTCGGCGATGCGCCCTTCGATGTGGCTCTGTTCTTCGCGAGCGGCATCGTATTCGGCGTTTTCGGAAAGATCGCCCTTTTCCCGCGCCTCTGCAATGGCGGCGACGACGGCCGGACGAGCCGTCTTCTTGAGGTAATCGAGCTCGGCCTTGAGTTTTTCTGCGCCGGCGGCAGTGATGGGAATTCGATTGAGCATGTCGTACAGCAAACGTAGAAAAAGCCACGCCCGGAAAACTTCACGTCCGAACGCGGCCGGCAAAAAAGAGAACGACTCGAAAAAAACGAGTCGTTCGCAAGTGCTTGGATGGCGGCTATTTTATCAAAGTGCAGCTTTGTCGTCCGCGCCTCAGTCGGCGTAGTTCTGCGGGTCGAGGCGTCGCTCGACAAGCTCGATCATGATGTGAATGCACTTGATGTGAAGTTCCTGCACGCGATCGGCATAGCGACCGGCCGGCGTCACGATCGCCACATCGGAGAGCTCGGCAAGGGGCGAACCCGCACGCCCCGTCATGCCAACGACACGCATGCCCTTGGCCTTTGCGCTTTTGGCTGCCGCAACCACGTTCGGGCTCGTGCCCGAGGTGGAAATCGCGAGGAGCACGTCATCCGAACGACCGTGCGCTTCAACGTAGCGCGAGAAAACGGCCTCATAACCGAAGTCGTTGGCAACACAAGCAATGTGCGAAGCATCCGCAATGGCGGTCGCGCCGTAAGGACGGCGATCGCGCCGGTAGCGGCCCGTCATTTCTTCGGCAAAATGCATCGCATCGCAGAGGCTGCCGCCGTTGCCGCAAGCGTAAATTCTGCAGTTTTTCTCGATGGCTTCGGCCATCAGAGCAGCGGCGCGGTCGACCGCTTCAAGGCCTGCCTCGTCGGCGAGGAAGTTGTCCAGAGCCTGACGCGCCTCCTGAAGCGCAGCTCGCACGTGTTCTTTGCTCATAAGCCTTTATGTATCCGAGTGGTTGTACTTTGGAGAATTTCGCCTTTAATCAGGCATCGCGCCGCGCATAGACAGCGCCCGCGATCGTCGAGAGGTCGGTGTACTCGATCTCGAGTCCGCTCGGCAACCCGCGCGCGAGGCGTGTGATGCGAAGATGCGGATAGCGTTTTTTCACAGCAGCTATCAGATAGTACGCCGTTGCGTCGCCTTCGGGCGTGTAGGACGTGGCGACAACCACTTCGCGAAGAATGCCTGCCGCTACGTCTGCCTCAATCCGATCGACAAGCGCCGTAAGACCGATCTCTTCCGGACCGATCCCGTCGATGGGGTTGAGTCGCCCCGAAAGCACGAAGTAAAGTCCCGGCCACGCAAGCGAAGCGTCGAGCGCGAGCTCGTCGGCAACACTCTCAACGACGCAAAGCAGCGACTTGTCGCGCGTTTCGTCCGAGCAAATCGGACAGAGTTCGGATTCGCAAAAAACGCGGCACTTCTTGCAGCGGCGAACATTCTCCCGCACACCCGCGAGTGCGCGCTCGAGCCGCTCGAGGCGCTTAGGGTCCTGCAGCAGGTGAAAGGCCGCGCGTTGCGCGCTGCGCGGACCGAACCCCGGGAGCTGCGCCAGTGCATCAACGAGCGCATCGAGCGATGGAGAAAGTCTGAGCGAAGCCATGGTGTCCTTTTCTTTCCTAAAACCGCTTCGAGTCGCCTCAGGCTAAGCGCGTTGCCGAAAAGCGCATCTTCACATCGAAGGGCGCCGCGAAATAGGGCCAAGAGGTGACGAGCACGTCGGCGCCCGCGGCTGCGTACTGCGCTGCGTTGCCGGCATGGATTCCGCCGGCGGCGTTGATAACGAGCCGCGGATTGATCCGGCGCGCCTTGCTGCAAAAGGCCGCGAGCGCCTCGGGCGAAAACCGCTCGCACTGCACGATGTCGACCCCGAGCCGCACAAAGCCGAGCGCTTCCTCCGGGCCACCCGCCTCAACGGCTACCTTGCGCTCGGGCGACTCGGCCTGCAGGCGCTTCAAAGAGCGGTCGAAGTCTTCGCAAAAGACGCGGTGCTGATCAAAAACGAGGATCGAATCCGAAAGACCGAACCGGTGCACAATGCCGCCTCCCGCGCGCAGTCCGGCATAGGCGATCGGCTTCGTGCCGGGCGCGTGCTTGCGCGTGAGCGCAATTTGAACGCCGGGCGAAACGGCGCGAGCGGCATCGAGCATTTCGCGCGTGCGAAGCGCAATACCGCAAGCGTATTCCATCACGCACTGCGCCGTTTTATAAACGGCGTGCAGCGCCGCGGCACTCCCCTCGGCGCGCAGAATCGGTTCACCAGCGGCGAGCGAAGCGCCGTCTTCGGCGTAGACGGACACAGAAGCCCCCGAAAGCTCGAAAAGGCGCTTGGCGAGCATCGCCCCCGCAACAATACCCTTTCGCTTGAAAGCGGCCGTAACAACGCCCTCGGCCTTCTCAATCCCGAGACCAATCGTCGTTAGGTCAAGCTGCGGACAGTCGTCTTCAAGAAGCCGCAGGAGATACGTATCCGTTCGATGCGAGCAACAGGACGCCACCGTCGAAACCCGATTCATCGCCAACACCCCTATAAATAAAGCGCTCCCGCTCGATATCTTCCGAGAAGCGAGCCGGGAGCGCAGAGAAAAGCCGCGGCGCCATCAGCGCCCGTGCGGTTAGCCTCAGAAGGGCATCTTCATGCCCGGAGGCAGCGGCACGGCCTGACGCATCTTGGCTTCGCTTTCCTGCGAAATCGTCTTGACGCAGTTATTGACGGCAAGCGTCACGAGATCTTCGAGCATTTCCGGATCTTCCGGATCGATGACGCCCGCATCGATCTGCACGCGCAGGCATTCGTGCTTGCCGTTCATGACAACCTTGACGGCGCCGTTGGCAGCTTCGCCGGAAAACTCGGTTTTGGCGATTTCTTCCTGGACCTTCTGAAGCTTCGCCTGCATCTTCTGCGCCTGAGCCATCAGTCCGCCCATGCCGCCCATACCACCCATGCCACGCATAGCAATCCTTTTTCCTGGTTAAGAGTTCTTCGAGTGCTCATCGTCCGAAATCGGGCGAATCGAGTCTTCGTCAATGGTGCCGCCAAAAACGCGGAGCACTTCCTTGACGAGCGGATCGTTCTTGAACCGCTCGACGAGTTCGGCGTGCGCCTTAGCCCTTTCGGCCCGCTGCGCATCAGCAACGGTCGAGCCCGCATCAAGTGAACCGACTTCGAATTCAACACGAAACGGTCGCCCGAAATAGTCGCTGAGCTTTTGGGCCATCAGCCGCCGATTGGCTTCCGTCGCCAAAGCTGCGACATTGAGCCGCAATTGTACGCGGTTTTCTTCGAGCTTCAGGACCTGCGACTGAGATGCAAGCATGCGCACGGGCCCCGAGAAGCGTGCTCCGTCAATAATGTTCCGCCAGTTGAGCTGTTCGCCCGCCCGAGGCGCTTGCTGAGCGCGGGGCGGTTCGGACATCGGAGCCTCCTCAACCGGCGGGCAGTTCTCCCCAGGGAGGCACCGATTGAGCGGGCGGCATCGGCGCCATCGCTAGCGATGTCGGCGCGCGTGAAATTGCGGGCGCCGTCTCGAGCGCCGAGGCGGCAGGCGCAGCCCACGCTGCCGGCAAGCTCGGTGCGGCAGCCGCACCGCCGTCGCGCGGCGGAACGTGCCGCACCTTGAGCCCCGAGGGCTTGAAGGCGAGCATGCGCAACAGCGTCATTGTGAAGCCCGCGTATTCATCGGGTGCAAGCCCTAAGTCGTTGCGCCCGTGAAGCGCAATTTGGTAGTAGAGCTGCACCTCTTCGGGCGACATTGCCTTCGCAAGCGCAGCTTCCGCTGCATAGGTCGGCTCGTCGGGCGAAACGGCACCCGGCACGCGCTGCAAAAGCGCAATGCGATGAAGCATCCCGGCCAGATCGCGCAACGCCTGCGCAAAGGAAAGACTTTCTCCCTGCATTTCGTCGGCACGCGCAAGCATCGCCGGTGCATCGCCCTGGACGAGCGCCTCGAGAATGCCCGCCAGCGTGTCGCCGCCGGTCATCCCGAGCATCGAACGCACGCTCGCGCCCGTGACGTTGCCGCCCGAAAAAGCAATTGCCTGATCGAGCAGAGAAAGCGCGTCTCGCATGGAGCCGCGCGCGCCCTGCGCGATCAAGCGCAGCCCTTCTTTTTCTGCAGGAATCGACTCCGTGCTGAGAATGTGCTCAAGATGACCGACGATGCCTGCGGGCGTCATATTGCGCAAATTGAACTGCAGACAACGCGAAAGCACCGTAATGGGCACCTTCTGCGGATCGGTCGTCGCAAGAATGAACTTGACGTACTCGGGCGGCTCCTCGAGCGTCTTGAGCATGGCGTTGAAGGCAGTACTCGAGAGCATATGCACTTCGTCGATCATGTAGACCTTGAAGCGACCGACCGTCGGCGCGTACATGGCACGCTCAAGAAGCGCCGTCATGTCTTCGACAGAGCGGTTTGAAGCCGCGTCCATTTCGATGTAGTCGACGAAGCGCCCGGCATCGATCGCGCGGCAGGCGTCGCAAACGCCGCAGGGTTTGGCGGTGATGTCGCCGTTGCCGTCGGCGCCGCGGCAGTTAAGCGCCTTGGCGAAAATGCGGGAAATGGTCGTTTTGCCGACGCCGCGCGTCCCGGTAAAGAGATATGCATGGTGCAGTCTCTTTTCGGTGAGCGCGCGCGTGAGCGCCGTGACGACATGATCCTGGCCGACAATCGTTTCGAAGTCGTGCGGTCGCCACTTTCGAGCGAGTACCTGATAGCTGCTCATGAATGCGTTGCTTTGAGATTGATTGCGCAGTACGAACTGCCGTCATTGTACGGGCTCGACCGGCCTATCGAGTGCAAGAGGCATATACCGCGCGTCCTCTGCGTCTTCTTTTGCGACGTGCTTGCGCGCCCGTACGAAGACAGTCAATCAAGCCGCGTGCCAGAAGACGTCGTAGAACACCATAACGGCCAAAAGCAAAAAGAGCGTACCGCCAACACGATGAAGAACCAACGTTGAATTGCCGTTCAAGAGATTCCTGCAGCGGCTCGTCAAAATCGAATAGCCGCAGTGGATGCCGAAAACAAGAACGAAGTAGACGGCCGTAAGGACCGCATACTGCTCCGCATAGGGCAGCTTCTGGTCGATGAACTGCGGAAAGAGCGAGACAAAGAACATAATGAGGACGGGATTCGTGAGCTGCAGCGTAATCCCTTCCACAAATGCCTTGCAGCGGCGAACTTTTTCGGGCGCCTCACCCGAACCGTCGGGCAGCTTCACCCGGGCAACTTTCATCACGGGCGGTTGAGGCCGCACGCGCCAGGATTTGATGCCGAGCCAAACGAGGTAGCACGCGCCGACAATGCGAAGCGCCGCATACGCCGTTGGTGAATGCGAAAGCACGACACCGACGCCCGTACCGGAAATAAGCGCCATAACGACTGTGCCTGAGGATGTGCCGCAAATCGTCCATATCGCGCCGCGAAAACCGTGCTGAAGAGACTTCATGACAACCATGAGCACGCCCGGACCGGGCGTCACGATGGTCGTGGCCGATGTCACGAGAAAGAGAGCGAAAAGCGTCGCGTTCATGACCGAATCGCCGAATGAATCCGCGCAGGAAACTCTGCAGATCGGAACATTTTATGTCGCGCCTTGCACTTGCGGGAAGACACGGAAAAGCGGGAGGTGCGGCGCGCGAGAAGCGGATTGAACGGCAAAGCCGCACCAGCGAACACGGGACGGCCGCCAGAACCCGGCGTGGATTTAGGCAACAAAAAAGCCCGCACAAGCCGAAAGCTGCGGGCGCAAAAATGGCGAGCCTTATCCTCGGCACTGCAGACACACCGGTATGGCTGCTTCGTTCCCGACCTGACCAGGTTTCCGGGGACCGCATGCGAGGGGACCCGCCAAGCCCGCAAGTATATGTGAGGTGCGTCGATTTTGCAAAAAACTTTTCGCGACATCGAGCGCTCAGATGCAAAAACTCGTTTCAGAGCACTTGCAGACATGCCCTTTTGCGCCTATGAGTGCTAGTATTAGCCCGACTTTTTTCGGGCGTCCCGGATGAAGTCCCGCCCGCACGCTTCCGACGTGCGGCGCTCGCATCCGGCTTGCGCGCAGTTCTTACGAGGCGCGAAGCCTCTCTTCGCATCCGTCGCCTGTTCGAGCGGACGCCCGCCCTTTCATACCGTTTTATCCACTTCTCTCTGCGCCGACTCCGCAACGCCGTGCCGCTCGTGCGGCTCTGGACAGACGTCCTTTTGCAGCTCTGCGCTGCAAGCATCGGTTGCTGGCCGTCGGCCGTAAGCATTTTCCGCATTAGAGGAGCACATCATGAGCGAAATTCTTCACATCACCGACGCCGACTTCGCCGAAGTCGTCAACTCCGAAACCCCCGTCTTCGTCGACTTCTGGGCCACGTGGTGCGGGCCCTGCCGCATGCTCGCCCCGCGCCTTGAAGAGGCGGCCAAGACCTTCGACGGCCGCGCGATCATTGCCAAGTACGACGTCGACCAGTCCTCGGGTATGGCAACGCAGTACGGCGTTCGCGGCATTCCCACGATCATTGCCTTCCGCAAGGGTGAAGTGATCGATCAGCGCACGGGCGCCTGCGACCAAGCCACGCTCAACGCCTTCATCGAAAAGAATCTCTAATTCCGAGCACATACTCGGCACGCAGTCGTCCGGCTCCCTGGCGGGCGACTGTCGTGTTTTGGGCGCGTCTCGTACGCGTCCCTCGACTCCCATAACAACCCTCATTTGACGATCCAGCCTGCGGCGGCAACCGATCGACATCGGATGCTCGCCACTTTGATCATGCATCTTTCGGACCTCAAATCTCTGCACGTCTCGCAGCTCCTCGACATGGCGTTCGCGCTTGAAGTCGACAACGCGCAGCGCATGCGCAAGCAGGAGCTAATGTTTGCGATCCTCAAGAAAAAAGCCCGCATGGGCGAGCAAATTTTCGGCGACGGCACCCTTGAAATCCTGCCCGACGGCTTCGGCTTCCTGCGCAGCCCCGACTCTTCGTATCTCGCGAGCACGGACGACATCTACATTTCGCCCTCGCAGATTCGACGCTTCAATCTGCACACGGGCGACACGATCGAAGGCGAGGTGCGCGTGCCCAAAGACGGCGAACGCTATTTCGCGCTTGTTCGTGTCGAGACGGTGAACGGCCTTCCCCCCGAAGCCATCAAGCACCGCATGCTCTTTGAGAACCTCACGCCGATCTTCCCGAACGAGCGTCTTACTCTCGAGCGCAATATGCGCGGCGAAGAGAATCTGACGGGTCGAATCATTGACATGATCGCGCCGATCGGCAAAGGCCAGCGCGCGCTTATCGTCGCGCCGCCGAAGTCCGGCAAGACCGTGCTTCTGCAGCACATTGCCCACTCGATTACGACGAACCACCCGGACGTCGTGCTGATGGTGCTTCTTGTGAACGAACGTCCTGAAGAAGTCACCGAAATGCAGCGCACCGTCAAGGGCGAAGTCGTCGCGGCAACCTTCGACGAACCGGCGCTGCGACACGTTCAGGTCGCCGAAATGGTGATCGAAAAAGCCAAACGCCTTGCCGAATCGAAGCGCGACGTCGTCGTGCTGCTGGACTCCATCACGCGCCTTGCTCGCGCCTACAACCAAGTGATTCCCTCCTCTGGCAAGGTTCTCACGGGCGGCGTCGACGCCAACGCACTCGAACGTCCGAAGCGCATCTTCGGCGCGGCGCGCAACCTTGAAGAAGGCGGCTCGCTCACGATCATCGGCACAGCCCTGATCGATACGGGCTCGCGTATGGACGACGTCATTTACGAAGAGTTCAAGGGCACGGGCAACAACGAAATCCACCTCGAGCGCCGTCTTGCGGAAAAGCGCGTCTACCCGGCCATCAACCTCAACCGCTCGGGCACCCGCCGCGAAGAGCTTCTGATGAAGCCCGACAACCTGCAGAAGGTTTGGGTGCTGCGCAAGTTCCTCTACGACATGGACGAACTCGAAGCGATGGAATTCCTGCTCGACAAGCTCAAGTCCACCAAGACCAACGACGAGTTCTTCGAGCTCATGAAGCGCTGATCGCCTCGCTTGAAGCGCGGCTTGAACCGCGCGTAAAGGTCCGAAAGGGCCGCTCGCGAAATAATCGCGAGCGGCCCTTTACACATTTGGCAGCAGGGCGCCGACGTGCGGCGTCAGCGACGCATTTCGATCGTACGGTTGATGCCGAAGCGCTCGTCGAAGTCGCCAAGCGTTTGCGAGGAAAGACGCAGACCGATCGAACACTGACGGCGCTTAAAGGCAAAGCGGGCAGCCGCACGCACAATCGAGAGCTCCGCCTCCGTAAAGTCCGCTGGCTCGAAATCGGTCCCGAGAGCCGCACGCATGACGCGTTCGATCTCGTCGTAGGGCGGCAGGCTGTCGCTGTCCTTCTGGTCGAAGCGAAGCTCCGCCGTAGGCTCGCGCTCGATGATCGCTTCGGGAATGCACTCCGAACCCTTCCAAGCGTTGAACGCTCGACAGAGCGCCCTTACTTCGCTCTTCCAGAGGTCGACGATCGGCGAGAAACCGCCGGACAGATCGCCGTAAAGCGTACCGTAACCCATCGCGGCTTCGGACTTGTTGGCCGTGCAAAGCAGGATGCGGTTTTCCTTATTTGCAATCGCCATGAGCCGCAGGCTTCTCAAGCGAGCCTGAATGTTCTGATCGGTGATCTCGCCGTCGACCATATCGCCGAGGTCGTCCGCATAGTCGCGGCGCGCAGCTTCGTGCATGACCTCAATCGAGCGCTCGGCAAGTTCCAGGCCGAGCCGCTCGGCAAGCGTTCTTGCGAGTTCGCGGCTCTCCTGCGAAGTAAAGCGGGAAGCCAGCAGCTGCGCGCGTACGCGCGCTGCACCAAGCGCTTCGACAGCGGCCGCCGCCACGAGCGCGCTGTCGATGCCGCCCGAAATGCCCAGAACGACGCCCTCGGCACGAACGGCCGAAACGTAGTCGCGAATGGCGGCAATGAGCGCCGCAAGCCGCTCGTCTTGCGGGAGCGATAGCGAGCGTGCAGGAGTCTCAAGAAGCCGCTCGGGCGCGCCGACTTCTAGAAGCCGACCGTCTTCGGCGGCACAGTCGAACGCGAGCGCATCGGGCTCGTAGCGGCGCGCAGTAAAGCGAGTGCCTCCGAAGTCGACAAAAGAGCCGCCCGCACAGGCGTGCGAGGTCTCGCACCCGCCGAGAGAAGGCGAGATGCGTGCCGTACCGCTCTGCAGTCCAACGCTCTCGGACACGTTCGAGCAGAAGGGCTCTCGTATTTCGAAGGGCTCCCAGAGAAGCATCGGACTGTCTTGCGTAAGCACGGAAACACTCGGAAAAGTGCTCGCGAGACAATCGATTTCAAACCCGGTACGGCGCTCGAATGCGCGCAGCTCCGTCGGACCGTCATTGCGCCCGAGCACCATAGCGATCGGACCTCGATCGCCTTCGACTGTCATATAAACGAGCGCCTTCAAGAGTCGCGCTTCCTCGTGCAGCGCCTTAAGAGCGGCATCGCGCGCCATGCGGACGAAATCACACTCGAGTGCACGAAGCCCTTCGAGACCTTCGAGTGCAGCGCGCGGCGCAAAGAGCACGACGGGTGTTTCGGGTCGGCGGCGTCGAGCAGCGCGAAGCGACTCCACTATTTTCTTGGCGTTTTTTTCAAAAGCACCGCTTTCAGGTGCGGGTTGATGAAGCACGAGCGTAAAGCGCATGATTTTCTAGCCTTAGGGATTTTTCGGGTTGCCGGCGGCACAAAAGATTATGGCGCACGAAAGCGTTGCTCTCGTGCGCCGCGAAGAAATCTTTTCGCCGTTGTCCAGGCAAAAACCGTCAGACCGCGTCGGATGTTTGCACCTGCAAATTCGCGAGGATGTGTTCACGGGCGGCTTCGTCGTCGGCGGAGGTGATTTCAACGTGCTCGAAGCCGCTTTCTTCGAGACGGCGAACCACGCGCGGGTGAATCGTCACGGCCGTGCCGCGCGCGAGCCAAGCCTGCGCACCCGGAATCGGACGCACCGCATGCATGATGGCGTCGACCGCATCGGTCGAGGTGACGTACAGGATGGGCGAAGGCCCCATCAGGGCGTCCTTAAGCTGCTTGACGGCGCGCGCACTCAGCTCGAGCGGCACACGCACGTAGGCGCACATCACGACGACGTCGCTGCCCATTTCGCGCAGCTTCTGCGGAAGCCACTCTCGTCCGGTCTGACCGCGCAGGATAAGCACGCGCGAAGGTACTGCACGCTTCTCGATAAGCGCAAAGAGCGCCTCGCTGCCGGAAGTTTCGGCGCTGCCCTCCGGGTAAAGAATCGGCACGTTTTCGCCCCAGGCGCACCGAATCGCCTTGGCCGTTCCTTCGCCCACGGCCGCGAGCGTGATGTGCTCGGGCCACTTGCGCACCCAATGCGCCACCGCCGCTACCGAGGAAGGACTCGGCAGCAGCACCATCTCGACGTCGTCGAGATTGGCAAGGCGCTGCGTAACAAGCTCCGTTTCTTCCGGCAGCTCGATCGTGAAGGCAGGCCAGCGCCAAGCTTCAATGTCGTCCTTTTCCGACAGAAGCTCCGCAAGCCGGTTGTTCGCCTGTCCCGGTCGCGACAGAATCACGGGGCGATGAAGGGTTTTCATGCTGTCCATATGTTTGACTTTCCCGCCAAGGCGGCAGTGACCGAAAGCCGTCGGTCCGACACCTCGTTTACATGCTGCCATGCTAGGAAAGCTAAGCGCGGCGCGCGAGCGGCGCGCCGCCACATTTACAAAGTTCAGAGGCTCAGAACCGCCTGAAGAATCGCCTCGGCGCCCTGCGCGCGCAACGAATCCACCACGGTGATGGCGAGCCCCTCGGGATCGCTCAGCGGCCCGCGGGCTTCAGCGCGGACGCACTCGCCCGTGTGGTGATTGCCAACGAGCGCACGCAGCCAGAGTTCGCCGTTTTCGACGATTGCATACGCGGCAAGCGGCACTTGGCAGGAGCCGCCGAAAGCGCGAGAAACAGCGCGCTCGGCCAGGCAGCAGGCACGCGTTTCTTCATCGTTAAGGAACTGCATCGCTTCATGCATCACGTCGTCGCCCGCGCGGATTTCCACGCCGAGCGCGCCCTGACCGGGCGAGGGCAGGCTCTTTTCAACGGGGATGATCTCGCGGATGCGATCGGCAAGACCGAGTCGCTTCAGGCCCGCGGATGCCATCACAAGCGCGTCGTACTCGCCAGCGTCGAGCTTCTTGAGGCGCGTGCCGACATTGCCTCGAACGGGTAGCACTTCAAGGTGCGGATAGTTGATTCGGAGCATCAATTCGCGGCGAAGGCTCGCCGTGCCGACGCGCGCGCCGGCGGGAAGCTCGTCAAGCGAAGCGTACTTAGGTGAAACGAAGGCGTCGCGCGGATCTTCGCGCTTGCTCACGGCTACAAGCTCGAACCCTTCGGGCAGCACCATCGGGACGTCCTTGAGCGAGTGGACGGCAAGATCGGCTTCGCGAGCCTGCATGGCCGTTTCGAGCTCCTTCACGAAAAGCCCCTTGCCGCCGACCTTCGAGAGCGTACGATCGAGAATCTGGTCACCGCGCGTCGTCATACCGAGCAAATCAACCTGCGCATCGGGATAGCGTTCGCGAAGAAGCGCCTGTACATGGAGCGCCTGCCACATGGCAAGGGGACTTTCGCGGGTCGCGATGACGCAGCGTTCGAATTTGGACATGATGAACGATGGATTAACTGATTGATTGGAAGACACCGAACACGAATCAAGTCGCGCTCGTCGAATTTTGCGATTTTACTGCCGCATCTTTTTCGAACGCTTAAGCCGACGGCGTCAACAAACGCCCTCTAAAGCGAGCAGCGCCGAAATTGCCGCCCAATTTCGGTTGCACCGAGAGTCCGACTTTGGGATAATTGCCGACCTTCCCAGTTGGCACGTGGGCACGCATGCCCGTCGTAAGACCCGAACCTTCGGGCGGATGCGCAAGGCTGCCAGGGCGACCGACACACAAACTAGGAAACCAGTTCAAATGAAGCCGAATATTCACCCCGAGTACCGTCCCGTCGCTTTTATCGACCTCTCGATCAACAAGACGTTCATCATCCCCTCCTCCGTCCAGACGAAGGAAACGGTTGAGATCGACGGCGTGACGTACCCGCTCTTCAAGCTCGATACCTCCTCGGCGAGCCACCCCTTCTACACGGGCGCTCAGACCCGCATCGTTGAAGCCGGCCGCGTGGAAAAGTTCCGCGCCAAGTTCGCCAACAAGCAGAAGGCCCTCGACGCCGCTGCCGCTGCCGCCAAGGCCGCCAAGTAATCGCGCTTCGCTTCGCGTTCAGAGCAGGACATCGAACGAGCAGAGCGTCGAAGTCCCTGCCGTCAAAAAGGAGAGTTTCCCCACGAAGGAGCTCTCCTTTTCTTTGTTCCTCGGCCGCACCGCGCCCGTTGCTCTCGATCCTTCCCTGCGATCGGGCTTCCCAATAGAATCACAAAAAACGTCAGAGGCCTTTCATCGTGCTCAGTCAGCTGCCCACCCCCGCAAAAATGTCGCAGGAAGCCGCTCGCAAGCTTCCGCGCTACGCACTGCATGCGCTGCTTGCGGTCTTCATTCTGTGCGGCTTCTGGGCGCGCGACCTCTGGACGCTTCGAGATGCCGCGAGCTTCGGCATTGCCTTCACGATGGCAGAAGGCGGTGCCCGCGACTGGCTGCTGCCCAACGTCGCGGGAGCGGCCGTTCACGCTGCTGGTCCGCTGACAGGCTGGATCTCGGCGATTTTCATCAAGCTCTTCGGTTCATTGGCCGGAGACGTACAGTCGTTTCGAGCTGCCTCTCTCTTCTGGTTCGCGCTCTCGACGGCGGGCATTTGGTATGCGACGCTTTGGCTCGCACGCCGCCCCGAAGTGCAGCCCGTCGCCTTTGCGTTCGGCGGCGAAGCCTCGCCGAGCAGCTACAGCCGAGTCATCGCCGACTGCGCCGTACTTCTCTTCGTTGCGACATTCGGCATCGTGACGCGCCAGCACGAGGCGATTCCCGAGACGGCGTTCCTCGCGCTCACGAGCATTACTTTCCTTTCGCTTGTCGCCTCGCTTCGACGCCCCTACCTCGGCGCTTTCTGCTCGGGGCTCGCAACGGGCTTTGCCGTTCTCGCCTACACGCTCTTTGCGGGCATTTGGCTCCTTGCGGGTGCGATTGTCGCGAATGCGGCGCTCAGAAGCTTTCCCGGGAACCGCGATCGCCGGATTCTGCTTCTCATTGCCGCGTCGATTCTGCCCTTTGCGCTTTGGTTTGCCGCCGCTTGGTCGGTCGCCCCGCAGGCAACAGAAGACTGGTTTTTCGCTTGGGCACTCTCGCAGTCGGAGAATTTCGGCCTCGTGAGCCTCTCGACCTTGGCATGGATCGGCAAGAACTTCGTCTGGTACCTCTGTCCGATTTGGCCGCTCGCGCTTTGGGGGCTCTACAGCTGGCGCTGGCAGCTCGATCGCACGGCGCTCTTTTTGCCGCTCATTCTGACGGGTACGAACATTTTCGCCGCCATCTTCTCGAGTAGCCAATCAGCCGACGCGGTGCTCCTGGGCTGCATTCCGAGCATGGCCTCCTTCGCGGCGTTCGGACTTGCGACACTGCGGCGCAACCGCAAAGACATTCTCGACTGGTTCTCCGTGTCGGTTTTCAGCCTCGGTGTGCTCACGCTCTGGACATACTGGCTTGCGTGGCTCACGAACTTTGCGCCCAAGATGGCACGCTCGATCGCGATGCTCGCGCCGGGAGCGCGTCCCGCGTTCGATACGGGGTTTGTTGCCGCGCTTTGCGTAACCGTGATTTGGTTTGTTTTCGTGAGCTGGCGCATGACGCACCGACCGGTCGTCGCCTGGCGCGGTCCGTGGCTTGCCGCTGCGGGTATGACCGCTGCCGCCACCGTCATCTTCGGGCTCTACCATCACGCCATCGACATCAACCGCTCCTACGAACCGATTGCCGCTGAAGCCGCAGCACTTCTGAAGGAAGACGGCATGCGCGAAGGCGACTGCGTATCGGGGACCAAACTGCCGCCGGGTGTGCGCGCCGTCTTCAGCTACTACGGACACATCCCGTTTGCACCCGACGGCAATCTGTCAGCCTGCCGCTACCGCATAGAGAGAAGCCACGCGGGACTTTTACCCGCCGGCATGCTCGGTACGCCGATTGCGCGACCGCATACCGACGAAGTCTTCTATGTGCTCTCAATCGATGCTGCCCGCAGGGCTTCACCCCTTGAGGAAGCTGCGCAAAGTGCCGACAATGTGCTTGACGCAATCAAGTAAACCAAACTCGCAAAACCTGAATCCCCGGGTCCGTTTCGGACCCGCTCTTTTTTTTCGAGTTCCGTAACCGCCATATGCAGTGGCCGCGTTCCATCACCGGATGCTACAAATGACGAAAGCTCTCACGCCGCCGGAAATCACCTTCAAGGCACTCCTTCGACTTGCCGGCCCCATCTTCATCGCCAACATCGCCATTATCGGCAGCGGCACGATCGACACGATCATGGCCGGCCAGCTCGGCAAGGAGCATTTGGCCGCCGTAGCCCTCGGGATCGCCTCGACGATTTCCGTGCTGATGGGGTTGGTCGGCATTCTGCAGGGCTTGAGTCCCATTGCGGGCCACCATTTCGGCGCACGCCAATTCGAGCGCATCGGCGCCGAGCTTAACCAGAGCTTCTGGCTCGTCGTGCTCCTCGCCCTGATCGGCGTACCGATCCTGCTCGCCACCGACTTTTGGATCGAGCTCGGCGACGCCAAGGGCGAAGTTGCCGAAATGGCCGCCCAATACATGTTCTGGACCGCGCTTGCACTCCCGGGCAGCATGGCTGCTCGCACCTTCATTGCCGTGAATGCGGCCGTCTCCAAGCCGCGCATCACGATGTGGGTTTCGCTTGCGATGCTCGCGCTCAAAGCGCCGCTCAACGCGATCTTCATGTACGGCTGGTTGGGTTTCCCCGCGATGGGCGGGGCAGGCGCTGGCGTCTCCTTTTTTGCGCTCACCTACCTCTCGCTTATTGCCTATGTGCTCATCTGGCAGTTCGACCCGTACTACCGCCGCATGCACCCGAGCAGCTGGAAGCTCCCGGACTGGAAACTTCTCAAGGAACAGCTCCACGTCGGCATTCCGATCGGACTCTCGACCTTTTTCGAAGTGTCGAGCTTCACGCTCATGGCGATCTTCGTCTCGCGCCTCGGACCTGCCATTATCTCGGCGCATCAGATCGTCGCAAACCTCACGTCGATGTGCTACATGTTCCCGCTCTCGATCGGGATCGCATCCTCGGTTCTCATTTCACAGTGTCTCGGCGCCAAATGGCCCGCGCTCGGTGAACGCGTTCTCAAGCGCGCCTTTGCCCTTTCGACAACGATTGCGCTCCTCGCTTCGCTTATTCTCTTTTTCGGCCGCTCGCCCATTATTTGGCTCTACACGTCGGAAGCGGCTGTACATGACCTCGCCGTGAAGCTCATTCTCTTTGGCTGCTGCTACCACGTCTTTGACGCACTGCAGACCGTGTCATCGTTCTCGCTTCGAGGCTACCGCGTCACGACCGTGCCGATGATCATCTACGGCGTCATGCTCTGGGGCGTCGGTCTCGGCCTCGGCTACCAGATGGCCTTTCACGGAGAATGGGCCGGCGGTCCGTACAACGTCTACGGCTTCTGGGGCATGACCTCGATCGGCCTGTTCCTGACGGGCACCTCGCTTGCCGTCATGGCGGCCTGGGTGTCCAAAACCATCTCGAAGGACGACTCGCACACGCCTGCGGAAATCGCAGCCGCACTCAAGCACGAGCGGTAAGAATGCTGACGTCTACGGACGTCTTTCGCGAACATCCGCCGCATAGGGACGTGAGCAGCGCTTGCGTCCCTCTTTTTTTCGCTTCCTCATTCGGCGCTAAGCTAGGCACGATACGAACAGAAAACGGGATGTTCGGCAACATTACTTGCAGCGGCAGGCACCCATGCAAAAGTTCAAAGAGTCCGTCAAACTGCAAAGCGGCACGCAAATCGAAGTAACCCAACGCATCACGGTCGGCAGCGACCAGCGCGCGCTCGCCTATGCTGTCGACACGTACTTCTTCCTGCCGAACGAGCTTCTCATCAATCCGGACACATACGCCGGACGCGATTTTCAGAAGCACCTCAAGACCTACATTCGTCTCGGCTGTCCTGCAAGGACGCTCGAGGCCCTCGCTGCTCCAAACGGTGCGCTCGAGAAACTTCGCCGCACGCTTCTGGTGCTCGCCGACGAAACGCAGGGAAAAGAGAATCCGCAAAAGCTTCTCGGTCGCTATGAGAGCGCCGTCAAGCGCATGGCGCTTTTGTACCAACGCAGCCTTTCGATGAGCGTTAAAACGCTTTTGAAGCGCGCCGAATCGATGACGGACGCAGAGCTTCATGCCTCGATCGAAGCACTGTTCACATCGGCTAAAATCGTCCGCTCGGGCTTTCGCGACTTGCGGCTCGCCGCCGAAAGCTGCGAAGAGCGCGTTGAATCGCACGCGTTCGACCTCTGCAACGAGTTCATATCGATCAGTACCGCCAAAGCCGTCTCACGTCTTTACGAAAGACTCGAAGGACGCTGCGCAAACGTCGTCGACCGCTTCTGGCTCGAGGAAAAGCTCTATCGCGAAAGCCGCTACCCGGGCACGATTGCGCGCTCGAGCGCCGACAGAGAACGCGTCCTCTACCGCTGGCGCGCCGTGAAAAAGTACGTCGAAAGCCTCCTCTACTTTGACGTCCGCCGCCGAGACGGCGAAACGCTTCTCGCGCACTCGCTCTACGGCGCAGCTGCCGCCGTATCCATGCTTTTTGCGACGATCGTTGCCTTCGTTTGGCAGAGCCGCTACGGAAGCCTTTCGCTCAATCTCTTCTTTGCGATGATCCTTGCTTACATCTTTAAGGATCGAATTAAGGAAGTGCTTCGAGCGAAACTTCTGCGCCGCTTTCGCGAATGGCTGCCGGACCGACGGCTTCGCATCATGCGAACGGGTACAGCAGGCACCGAAATCGGCCGTTGCGACGAGACTTTCGATTTTCTTTCTTCCAAGCAGATTCCGCCAGAAGTCGCAAGACTCAGACGCGACGCCAAAGAGCCGCCCTTCAGCTTCATGACGAACGGGCGCACGGAGCAGGTTTTCCGCTACCGCAAAACAGTTGACCTTGCCGTTTCCGAGGCCGTACTGCAGTTCACCGAACGGCAATTCGTCGACATCACGCGCTTTAACCTTTCGGATTTTCTGCGCAACATCGACAACCTCTATTCGTCGCTGCCCGAACTCGACCTTGACGAACCGGAACCCGCTCGAGCGCCCAAGACCTACCACATCTATATGGCACGCGAAATTACGGTGGACAACCGCCGCACGCTCGAGCTCTGCCGCATCTGCGTTTCGCTCGACGGGATCCGCTCGCTCGAACAGATGGTGGCACCCATGCCGCTATAAGGCGGCGATCCGTTCGAGCGCGGTGACCAAAAAATACGGGACCACAACGCGCTTCGTTGCGATCCCGTTTGCGTTTTCGAGCCCTTTGAGAGTGCACAAAGCATGCACAGCTCTCTACGGGCTCAGGCGTCTCTTTAGGCGTTGTAGCGGCCTTCGCGAAGTGCGGCAATGCGGTCTTCGATCGAGGGATGGCTGGCAAAAAGCGAACCGATGCCGCCCGAGATACCGAAGCCCTTGACGGAACCCGGCAGTTCGTTCGGCTCGACGCCGCCCAAACGTTCAAGTGCGCGAATCATCGGGGAGCTGCCGTCCATAATGCGAGCGGCGCCCGCGTCGGCGTGGAACTCACGATAGCGGCTGAAAGCGGCCACAACCATCGAGGCGAGGAAGCCGAGCGCGATATCGAGAACGAGCGAAGTCACGTAGTAACCGACACCCGGACCGTCGTCTTCGTTACGGAGGATCTGCCGGTCGACCACCCAGCCGACAATGCGCGAAATAAAGATGACGAACGTATTCATCACGCCCTGCAGGAGCGTCATCGTCACCATGTCGCCGTTCTTGACGTGCGAAATTTCGTGCGCGATGACGGCCTCCACTTCATCGCGCCCCATCACGCCGAGCAACCCCGTCGAAACGGCCACGAGAGAACTCGAGCGGCTTGCGCCCGTCGCAAAGGCATTGGGCTCGCCCTCGTACACCCCGACTTCGGGCATCGGAATGCCGGCCTTGTCGGCCTGGCGGCGAACAACCTCAACGAGATAGGCTTCGAGATTGTTGCGAGGGCGGCTCGGATCAATCACCTGCACCCCCATGCTCATCTTCGCCATCTGCTTGGACATGGCGAGCGAAATGAGCGACCCCGTGAAGCCGACGACCATGGAGAAGATAAAGAGAGCGCCGAGATTGAGGCTCTTACCCGACATGGTGCCGAAATTGACGCCGAAGATCATCTGCACGATCGTCAGAACGATCGAGAGCATCACGAAAACGGCGAGGTTGGCAAGAATCAGTAAGCCGATACGCTTGAACATGGCTTGAAGTACTTTCCTTTTTTATTTGAGTGTTGCGCTCTGTCGGGTGCGTAGACCGACGACATAAAGCTCGGTCCGATGAACTGCCATCCGAAAGCGACAGGAACTCATTCTACGAACTGCGGCATGTCCTCCCGAAAGTGCATGCCACGTTATTTGTAACAAAACCGTCAGGCCTTTTTGCCGTCCTCAATGCGGCGCGGCGGGAAGCTGTCCCAGCTGCCGCAGCCGAGGCAGTGCCAATTGAAGCGCGAGGCCAAAAAGCCGCACTTTCGGCACTGGTAGCGCGAGAGCCTGCGAGCATGCTTCTCAAGAAGCGAAGCGAGCATTTTCGTCTGTTCGTCGCTCGGATCCTCTTCGTGCTTGAGCTGTACGAGCGCGTTGAAAGCGAGCAGGCTGGGACGAGCGTGCAGCATACCGGTTACGATTTTCTGCGCTTCGGCACTGCCGGCATCACCAAGCTTGCGGACCCGCGAGAGCGCAGCCTCCATCGCGTCGATCGAACGCGTCTTTTCGCAGGCATCTCGCAAAAGGGTCACTGCCCCCGCCTCGTCGCCCTGTGCCGTCATTGCATCGGCAAGCGGCCCGACGAAGATCGGAAGATACTCGGGGAAACGCTCTGCAACACGCTCCCAATGCGCAACGGCCTCCTTGCCGTTGCCTGCCGCGAGTGCGACGCGCGCTGCCGTGATTCCGACGCGCGGCGTCGCATCTTCACGTTCGAGCGCCTTGCCGACGAGAAGCGTCGCTTCTTCGAGATTCTTGCGCTTGAGCGCCAGATCAATACGCTCACAATAAAAGTGTGCAATTTCCGCCGAATGCGATTCGCCCGCCTGCGTCTCAAGGAGGCGAGCCGTTTCGATGGCCGCCGCCCATTCGTGTTCGGTTACATAAATTTCAAGAAGCGAACGCAGTGCATAGAGGTGCTCGCTCGGCATCTCGGACAGACGTCGAAACGCGGCTTCCGCACGATCGAAAAAACCAGCGCGAATGTAATCCTGAGCAAGTTCCTTGAGCGCACGCGTGCGCTCTTCTTTCGAAAGATCGGCTCGGTTGTAGAGATGGCGATGCAGTCGAATGGCTCGCTCGAACTCCCCGCGCTCGCGAAAGAGATTGCCGAGCACATGATGCAGATCGACAAGATCCGGGTCGATGCGCACCACTTCGACAAACGTATCGATCGCCTTATCCGTCTCGCCGTTCAGAAGCAGGGAAAGCCCGTGCGAATATGCTTCGGGAAGATTCGTCGTGTCGTCCCGCTGGCGTTGATCGAGCCCTCGGCAGAACCAGCCGGCAAAGAAGAGCACCGGCACGAATACGAAGTACCAGTATTCGAAATCCATCTGAACAGTAAAGACAGGAAAAGTGTTGAGAAGTGCGCCGAAACGACAACGCTCGACGCAGAATCGAACATTTTAGCGAGAGGCGATGCTAAGCGTCGAGAACGCAAAGATCCGACCTTCGATGTCCATACAGAAAAAAGGGAAGCAATCCGAAGATCACTCCCCCTTTCTATTTACCGACTCAGTCTGGGAGGTGCGCTGCCGCGCACCTCTCGAGCATCAGCGTTCGAAGTCGTCGACTCGCTCGCGAAGACCCTTACCCGCCTTGAAAAAGACGGTATATCGAGCCTTCACGGCAACCGGCGAACCGTCCTGAGGATTTCGGCCGACCCGCTTGTCGCGATACTTCAGCCCGAACGAGCCGAAACCGCGAATTTCGATGCGATTGCCCTCAACGAGGGCCTTCGACATCTCAGCAATGATGACCGAAACGCCGTCAGCGATGTTGCGGTCGGTCGCCCGATCAAGATCGGACGACTTGCGATCGACGAGTTCCTCGATCAGTTCGGATTTCGTCATGGCCTGCACCATGATGATCACCCCTGCCGATTACTTCTGTTCGAGCTTGGCCTTGAGCAGAGCGCCGAGATTGGTCGTGCCCGTGGAGGCATCGGCATCGGCGTTCAGGCGGTTGAGCGCGTCGCGAGCTTCGGCGGCGTCCTTGGCCTTGATCGAGAGCTGGATGCTGCGGTTCTTGCGGTCGAGGCTGATGATGGCAGCTTCGATTTCCTGACCGGCGCTCAGACGCGTCGTGGCGTCTTCAACGCGGTCGGCAGCGATTTCGCTGGCGCGCAGGTAGCCTTCAACGTCATTGCCGAGATCGATCACAGCGCCCTTGGCGTCAACGCTCTTGACCGTGCACTTGACGATCGAGCCCTTTTCGTGGGTGCTCGTGAAGTTGCTGAACGGATCGCCGCCGAGCTGCTTGATGCCGAGGCTGATGCGTTCGCGATCGGTATCGATGGCGAGAACAACGGCTTCGACTTCGTCGCCCTTCTTGTACTTGCGGACAGCTTCTTCGCCCGGTTCGTTCCAGGAGAGGTCGGAGAGGTGAACAAGGCCGTCAATGCCGCCGGGCAGGCCGATGAAGACGCCAAAGTCGGTGATCGACTTGATCTGGCCGGTCACCTTGTCGCCCTTCTTGTGCGACTGGGAGAATTCTTCCCAGGGATTCGGCTTGCACTGCTTCATGCCGAGCGAGATGCGACGGCGTTCTTCGTCGATGTCGAGAACCATGACTTCGACTTCGTCGCCGAGCTGGACAACCTTGCGCGGATCGACGTTCTTGTTCGTCCAATCCATTTCGGAGACGTGGACGAGACCTTCGATACCGGCTTCGACTTCAACGAAGGCACCGTAATCGGTGATGTTCGTGACCTTGCCGAAGAGGCGCGTGGCCTTCGGGTAGCGGCGGGAGATGCCGATCCACGGATCTTCGCCGAGCTGCTTGAGGCCGAGCGAAACGCGGTTCTTTTCCTTGTCGAACTTGAGAACCTTGGCTTCGATTTCCTGGCCGACCTGAACGACTTCGCTCGGGTGGCGGACGCGACGCCAAGCGAGGTCCGTGATGTGGAGCAGACCGTCGATGCCGCCGAGATCAACGAAGGCACCGTAGTCGGTGATGTTCTTGACGATGCCCTTAACGATGGCGCCTTCCTGAAGCGTTTCGAGGAGCTTGGCGCGTTCTTCGCCCATGTTGGCTTCGACGACGGCACGGCGCGAAACAACGACGTTGTTGCGCTTGCGGTCGAGCTTGATGACCTTGAATTCGAAGGTCTTGCCTTCATACGGCGTCGTGTCCTTGACCGGACGGGTGTCGACGAGCGAACCCGGCAGGAAGGCGCGAATACCGTTGGTCATGACGGTGAGACCGCCCTTGACCTTGCCCGTAACCGTACCGGTGACGAGTTCGCCGGATTCGAGCGCCTGCTCGAGATTCATCCAAGCGGCGAGGCGCTTGGCCTTGTCGCGGCTGAGGATGGTGTCGCCGTAGCCGTTTTCAACGGATTCGATAGCGACGGAGACGAAATCGCCCGGCTTGACCGTGACTTCACCGCGGTCATCCTTGAACTCATCGATGGGCACATAGGCTTCGCTCTTGAGGCCGGCATTCACGACGACGAAGTTGTAGTCGACGCGAACGACTTCAGCGGTGATGACTTCACCCTGACGCATTTCCTGGCTGGCGAGGCTCTGTTCAAAAAGCTCAGCGAAGGATTCGGGCTTGATGGTTTCGTTGGACATTATTGGAAAAAAAGAATGAAAAGCACGCCCGCAGTTTGCGCTGTCGAACACAACAGCAACGGCTTTGGGCGGAGTTAAACAAAACGGCGCCTCGGAGCGAGACGCCGCGGAAATCAGCATCTTACACAATCGATCAGCGGCTTTGCCACCATTCGAGCACTTTTTTCTCGACCGATTCGATATCCATTTCGGAGGTGTCGAGAATGTACGCATCGATTGCCGCGCGCAGGGGCGCGGTCTCGCGTTCCCTATCGCGCTTGTCGCGCGCCTCGAGATCACGCGTAAGCGCGTCAAGATCGGCTGCTTCACCGCGCTCGACAAGTTGCTTATAGCGACGTTCGGCACGCACGCGCGCCGTTGCCGTCAGGAACACCTTGAGCTCGGCCTTCGGGAAAATCACCGTACCCATATCGCGGCCGTCGGCAACGAGACCGGGCGCGCGGGCAAAACGCCGCTGCAGGTTGAAGAGCGCTTCGCGCACCTCCGGGATGGCGGCGACCTGGCTCGTAGCCGAGCTCACGGCTTCAGAGCGAATGGCCGTTGATACGTCTTCACCCTCAAAGAGGATTTTCTCGCCATCGAACACGGGATCAAGGTTCGCAGCCTGCGCGGCAAGCGCAGCTGCATCGTCGAGCGAAATGCCGTGCTTGAGCGCCGCAAACGTAGCGAGACGGTAAAGCGCGCCGCTGTCGAGATAGTGAAAGCCGAGCGAGCGAGCCACGCGCGCCGCAATCGTGCCTTTTCCGCTAGCGGCCGGGCCGTCGATGGTAATGACGGGAATGTCCTGCATAGTGTTTCCTTTTTCGAGTGGTGCGTGCCTCGGCTCCTCGAAGGAGCTCGGCGCAGACGCTCAGTTCGAGCGGGCGTGCTTGTCGGCGAAGCCGCGCATGAACGACGCAAGCCGTTCGGCACCTTCGAGCGGCATGGCGTTATACATTGACGCGCGCAGACCGCCCACGCTTCTGTGCCCGGCCAAATTGTATAGACCCGCGTCCTCGGCCGCCTTGATGAAATCTTGGGTAAGCGATTCGGTACGCAGCCGAAAGGCGACGTTCATACGACTTCTCGCACGGGCTTCCGTTCGCGTGAGGTAGAAGTCGCCGAGCGAATCGATCACCTCGTATATCAGCGCCGAACGTGCCTTTGCCCTTTCGTTCATAAGGGCCACGCCCCCCTCCTTCTCGATCCATTCAGCCATGAGCTTGGCTGCATAGAGCTGAAAAACGGGCGGCGTATTGGGAATGCTCGACGTTCTCGAATAGACGCCGTAATTCATGAGCGTGGGCACGTCGGAACTCGCAAGTCCAAGAAGATCTCTTCGGATCACAACAACCGTGAGCCCGGCAATCCCGAGATTGTTCTGTGCAGCAGCCCAGAAGAGCCCGAAGCGCTCGACATCGATCGGCCGACTCATAAAGTTGCTCGACATGTCTGCGACAAGCGGCGCCCCCTTCAGGTCTGGCTCAGGAATTGTCGGAAATTCGAGCCCGTGAATGGTTTCGTTGTCACAGTAGTAGCAATAAGCCGCACCCTCGACAATGTCGATTTCCTCGTCGACAGGAAGCCGAGTACCGTTCCCCGAAAACGCGAGCTGCGTTTTTGCAAAGCGCATCGCCTCCTTGGCGGCCGTCTTGCTCCACGTACCCGTCACGAGATAGGAAGCTACAGGGCTCGCCCCGAGAAGATTCATCGGCACCATGGCAAACTGCAGCCTGCCGCCGCCCTGGCAGAAAAGAATGTCGTAATTGTCGGGAATCGCAAGCAGATCGCGTACCGCCGCGCGAAGGTCGCGCATCAGTGCCTGCACTTCGGTGCCTCGATGGCTCGCCTCGACAATCGACCAGCCGCAGCCGTGATAGTCGAGTAGTTCAGCCTGCATGCGCTTGAGCACGCTCTCGGGCAGCATTGACGGACCGGGACCGAAGTTCAAAACGCGCGCCATCTGACCTCCCTTTTTTAGCTTGCTCTCTTCCTCGGATCTTATTACGAATGAAGCGGCGCGAAAACCGCACCGCTTCACTCTCAGCCGAAATGCGGATCAGCGTTCCGCATTCGCGTCGTCATCCGCCTCATCGGCCGCGACGTCGAGCTCTTCGTCAAGATCGTCGGGTTCCTCCACGTCGGCATCCTCGGGAATTTCAATATCGAGGTGATCGATGTCTTCATCAGTCTCCTCGCCCGTTCTCGCAACGATACGGACCGACTGCAGCGTGTCTTCGCCCAGACGAATGAGATGCACGCCGCTTGCGCCGCGCCCGTAGACACTCACTTCGGCCGCACGCGTTCGGATAACCTTGCCGCCCGTCGAAAGCATCATGATGTCGTCTTCGGGTGACACGAGGCAGGCGGCAACGACCTTGCCGTTGCGCTCCGAGGTCGAAATGGCCTTGATGCCCTGAACACCTCGACCGTGCCGCGTGTATTCGGAAACGGGCGTGCGCTTGCCGTAGCCGTGCTCGGTGGCGGCAAGAATATCTTTCGTTTCATCGTCGACAACGACGAGCGCGATCACGGACTGCCCGGGCTTGATGCGCATGCCGCGCACGCCGTGTGCAGTGCGGCCGGTGGCGCGAACTTCATCAAGACCGAAACGAACGCACTTGCCGGCATCCGAGAAGAGCATGACGTCGTCGCCGATCTTGGCAATGCCCACGCCCACGAGCACTTCGTCTTCGTCGAGCGTGGTGGCAATGATGCCCTTGTTGCGCACGTTCTTGAAAGTCTCAAGCGGCGTCTTCTTGATCGTGCCCTTGTTGGTCGCCATAACGACGAAATGCTCGGCATCAAAACCCTGAATCGGCAGGATGAAGCTGATGCGCTCGTTTTCAGCCAACGGCAGCAGATTGACGATCGGACGACCACGCGAATTGGCCTTGCCTTCCGGCAGATCGAAGACATCGATCGGATAGACGCGCCCATTCGTCGAGAAGCAGAGAATGATGTCGTGCGAATTCGCAATAAAGAGCGCCTCGATCACGTCGTCCTTTGTCGTTGCCTGAACGTTACGGCCCTTGCCGCCGCGCGTCTGCGCGTTGTAGTCGTTCAGCTCCTGACTCTTAACGTAACCGCCCTCGGTGAGCGTGACGACCATGTCGCGCTGCGGGATGAGGTCGCGCTTATTGAAGTTCGGGTCGCCGTTGAGATCGATCGTCGAGCGGCGTTCGTCACCGAATTCGTCGCGGATGGCGCGCAGTTCCTCGGCAATGATCGCGCTTACGCGCGCGGGCTTGGCAAGGATGTCGATCAAGTCGAAGATGCGCTCCATCGTCTGCCGATAGTCCGAGAGAATTTTTTCGCGCTCGAGCCCCGTGAGGCGGCGCAGATTCATCGCAAGGATATTGTCGACCTGAGCCTTCGTGAGGTAGTAGAGGCCATCGGCTCGCAGGCCGCGGTCTTCTTCCATGCCTTCCGGATAAACATCGCGGCCATTCTCGGCAGCACGCGAGGCGATTTCGGCGGCAAATCCCGGCGCCCAGCCTCGGCCGAGAAGCGCCTTCTGCGCCTCTTCAACCGTCTGCGACTGACGAATAAGGCGAATGAACTCGTCGATATTGGAAAGCGCAATGGCCTGACCTTCCAAAAGGTGACCGGCCTCTCGCGCCTTGCGCAAGCGGAAGATCGTGCGTCTCGTCACGACCTCTCGGCGATGCGCGAGAAAGAACTCGATCATCTGCTTGAGGTTCAAAAGCATCGGCTGACCGTCGACGAGCGCGACCATGTTCATGCCGAAGCTTTCCTGCATCTGCGTGTTCTTGAAGAGGTTGTTCAGAACCACTTCGGGCATCGCCCCCTGCTTGAGGTCGATCGCAATGCGAACCTGCTTGGTCGACTCGTCGCGCATCTCGGAGATGCCTTCGAGCTTTTTGTCACGCCAGAGTTCGTGCATGCGCTCGTACATGACACGCTTATTGACCATGTACGGAATCTCGTCGACAACGATGCGGGTGCGACCGTTGCCGAACTCTTCCAGGTGCGTCTTTGCACGCATGACAACACGCCCGCGGCCGGTGCGGTAGCCCTGATGCACGCCCGAGAGACCGAAGATGATGCCGCCCGTCGGAAAGTCCGGAGCGGGCATAAGTTCGATAAGCGACTCGATCGAGCAATCGGGATTTTCAAGCGCGTGCAGACACGCGTCGACCGTTTCGCGAATGTTGTGCGGCGGAATATTCGTTGCCATGCCGACGGCGATACCGGCCGAGCCATTGATCAAGAGCTCGGGCAGGCGCGTCGGCAGCACGACGGGTTCCTGCTCGGAGTTGTCGAAGTTCGGCACGAAATCGACCGTCTCTTCGTTGATGTCCGCGAGCATTTCCGCAGCGATCTTCTCGAGGCGAACTTCGGTGTAACGCATGGCTGCCGCACTGTCGCCGTCGATGGAGCCGAAGTTGCCCTGACCGTAGATGAGCGGATAGCGCATAGAAAAGTCCTGCGCCATGCGAACGATCGTCTGATAGGCCGCACTGTCGCCGTGCGGATGGTATTTGCCGAGGACTTCACCGACAACGCGCGCAGCCTTCTTTGTGGGATTGCTGTGCGTATTGCCGATTTCCTTCATTGCAAACAACACGCGGCGATGCACCGGCTTCAAGCCGTCGCGAACGTCGGGCAGCGCACGCCCGACGATGACGCTCATGGCGTAGTCGAGATAGGAGCGGCGCATTTCCGTCTCCAGCGACACGGGCAGCAGTTCCTGCGCGATCGCGTCGCCAGACGTCGGAGAGCCGCCTTCGGACTGCGGCAGCTCTTCGTCCTGAGTGTTCTTCTCTTCGTCCATCGAGACTGATTCCTTGTTTTTTGGGAGAGCGGCAAGCCGCCGGTGCGCCGCGAGTCAAATGCGCGGCGCGGAGGGACTCGCTCTGCAAACGGTCAATTGTACCAGCATGCGTCGGCCGGCACGGCCGCACAAGCCTCGATCACAGAGATATCAGGATGTTGCTTTGCGCGTTGCACGCGTCGGCGAAGCGACTCGCTAAAATGCCGCCGAGAGCCGCTCCCGCACCTTGCGAGAGCGAGCACAACCGATCATTCAAGGATTTCAAATGCAGCTTGTCGACACCATCATTGAAGCCCGCTGGGTTCTGCCCATCGTGCCCAAAGGCGTCATTCTTGAAAACCAAAGCGTCATCGTCAAAGGCGGCAACATTGCGGCGATCCTGCCGACAGCCGAAGCCAGAACGCAGTACGAGGCCGACGACGTCGTTTCGCTGCCCGAGAGCCTCGTCATGCCCGGCTTCGTGAATCTGCACTCGCACGCGGCGATGAACCTCGTGCGCGGGCTCGGCGCCGATCTTCCGCTCATGGACTGGCTCACAACAAAAATCTGGCCGGCAGAAGGCAAGTTGATGAGTCCGAGCTTCGTGCATGACGGCGCATATATGGCCGGCCTCGAAATGGCTGCAAGCGGCATCACGACGACTTCTGACCACTACTTCTTCCCGATGGATGCCGCACGCGGTCTGCGTGACGCGGGTCTGCGCTGCGCAACCTCGGCCTTCGTCATTGGTTTTCCTTCCGCCTGGGCCAAGGATGATGCCGAATACCTGAAGCGTGCTGAAGCCGTGCTCGAGGCGTGCAAGGGCGACGAGTTTGTGCGAGCGACCGTGGCACCGCACGCGCCGTACACGGTAAACGACGAAGCGCTCAAAGCCTGCGCGGCTCTCTCCGCCAAATACGACGCCCCGATTCACATGCACGTTCATGAGACGGCCGTTGAAGTCTCGGATTCGCTGCGCGACCACGGCGTACGCCCGCTCGAGCGTCTCGAGCGGCTCGGTCTCGTCAACGAGCGCCTCATTGCCGTTCACGCCGTGCATCTCAACGACGAAGACATCGATCGGCTCGCGCGTGCGGGCGCCTCGACGTGCCACTGCCCGTGCTCGAACCTCAAGCTCGCCAGCGGCTTCTCGCCCGTTGCCAAGCTCCTCTCGCGCGGCGTCAACGTCGGTATAGGCACCGACGGCGCAGCGAGCAACGACAAGCTCGACATGCTCGGCGAAACGCGTCTGGCAGCGATGCTCGCCAAAGCCGTCGCGGGCGACACAACAGTCGCAACCGTTTTCGACATGCTCGAAGCCGCCACGCTCGGCGGCGCACGCGCACTGCACTGGGACGACCGCATCGGTTCGCTCGAACCCGGCAAGGCGGCCGACCTCATCGCCGTCAACCTCGCGACGATCCAGTCCATTCCCGTGCAGGACCCGGCAGCACAGCTGCTTTACGCGGCAGGGCGTGAAAACATCACGCACACATGGGTCAACGGACGTCTTATTGCGATTAGGCAAGAAATCGTCGCTTACCACGATCTAAATGCGGTCGACCGCGCCAACTCGCTCGCCGGGAAATGGCAAAATAGACTTTGAACATGTGTCCTCTGCGACAGGCAAGAAACCCGTTTTTTCATCCCGTTGGCAAACGTTGCGGGAAAAACCTGTTCCGTGTGGCTGCAGAGGCGCTTACAATGTGGTTCTAAAAATTCGAGAAGGCGGAAGACTCGGCACCTTCGGAACCGATTCTTCCATTCCTTCTGTTTTCAGGCTTGGATGACCTTTCGGTGCTGTCTTCCTTAGGGCGCACAACAAAAAAATCGTCCATTCCCAGTTTTTTTGAGGAAAAAACACATGAAGACTTCCGCGAAGATTGGTGGCATCGTTGCCGCCGTGATGCTCGCCGTCTCCGGCGCCTCGTTCGCCGCCGAACAGGTGAATCCGTATGTCCACTCGAGCTCGGGCGACATCGTCAAGAACAGTACCGGCCTTTGCTGGCGCACCGGCTTCTGGACGCCCGCCCTTGCCGAAGCGCTCGGCGTGAACGGCGCCGGCTGCGCTTGTGACGCCGACATCCTCGACGCCGCAGCTTGCAAGGCTGTTGAAGAACCCGCTCCGGCCAAGGCCGCTGAAAAGGTGACCTTCTCCGCCGACATGCTCTTCAACTACAACCGTTCCGACCTGAAGGACGAAGGCAAGGCCGTTCTTGACGACCTCGTCTCCCGCATCGCCGGCGTTGATATCGAAGTCATTCTGTCGACGGGCTATGCCGACCGTATCGGTTCGGACAAGTTCAATGAACGTCTGTCGCAGAAGCGCGCCGAATCCGTCAAGGCCTACCTGGTCTCGAAGGGCGTCGACGCTCAGCTGATCCAGACGGAAGGCAAGGGCGAAGCTGACCCGGTCGTCAACTGCCCGGATCCCTCGCGTCAGGGCCAGATCAAGAACTTCCGCGAACTCGTCAACTGCCTCGCCCCCAACCGCCGCGCCGTGGTTGAAGTCGTCGGCACGCGTCCTGCGGAATAATCTGCATCTGCAGTTGGTTCGACCGCATCAGCCTCTCGGACCAACATGCTAGCGACAAGCCCCTGCAAACTGCGGGGGCTTTCTTTTGGTCCGGGCACACTGAAGTCCGAAAAACAAAAGTCGCCCCATGATCAAATTCGTGCTTTTCGACCTCGACGGAACACTCGTCGACACGGCGCCGGATCTTGCGGCAGCAGCCAACAAGCTTCGAACCGACCGAGCGCTTGAACCGCTATCCTTCAACGCGTTGCGCCCGCTTACGGGCCGCGGCGCCACCACGCTCGTCAAAGCAGCCTTGGGCATTGCACCCGACGAAGCAAGCTTTCCAGCGCTTCGCGCCGAGTTTCTGCGCAACTACGAAGAGCGTGTTGCCGTCGATTCGAAGCCGTTTCCAGGGATCACGACCGTTCTTGAACACCTTCGCGATACAGGCGTTCGCACGGCGGTCGTCACCAACAAACAGACCGTCTACGCCAAAGAGATCCTGCGAACGCTCTCGCTGGATCATTACTTTGATGCGATTATCGGTAGCGACACCCCGGGCTCGGCTATGAAGCCCGCACCTGACGGCATACGACTCGCCATGGCTCAACTAGACGCCTCACAAAAAGAAACGCTCTATGTGGGCGATGCGACTAGCGATATCGAAGCGTCGTACCGTGCGGGAATTCGCTGCCTGCTCGCTCGTTGGGATTCGAGCGCGGCGGTGCTGCCCGTACCGGCAGAGGCGCAATACCTCGCTAAGGAACCAAGCGATGTGCTCTCGTTTTTGACGCTCTGAAAACAAGCACTCTAGGCGTGAGTCTCAGGTCTCTGAGCGTAAACCGCCACCCGTCTCACGCATTTTCTAGCGAGGAGGTCCCCACCAAATGTCATCTGTCGCGTCCGAATGCGCTATGATTGAACTCCTTGTTCAGGGGGTGTCTTGGCTTCGACGGGGACACGGACGCTGAATGGGGCATGCCGAGGTGCAGTCACCTCGTAAATCCGCTGCAAACAAACAAACGCCAACAACAAGCGTTTCGCTCTCGCCGCCTAATTGGCGAGATGCTGCACTGATTTGACTATGGGTCAGGTCGGGCGACCGACAGCAGCATCGTTTTACATAGCCTAGGTTCGGTAGCCGTCGTCGATGTCGAACCGAAACTTAGACGTCTAGTCTGTAACTGGCCCGTCGATTGGCAAAGCTGCAGGCGAAACTCAAATTAGTCGACTACGCATGTAGAACCATCGGAAAAAGGTTTCCGGACGCGGGTTCAACTCCCGCCACCTCCACCAAATTTCTGAAATCCCGAACTGCGAAAGTGGTTCGGGATTTTGTTTTGTGGGTCACAGGACTAGTCCACCCATCGGCTCGACTGCCATTCGCGGGCTTTTCAGTGCCTCTCTTGCGAAACACCTCTCTTTGCGCACGGCAAAAGACGTTTGCAATTTTGCTCGTCGCACGCAAGCGCAGGAACAATAATTGAAGAACATAAGAGAAAAAGCGCGCATTTGCGCTCATCGCACAGAGGGAACAGCATGGCTAACGGCCTTTTCAAATTCACTGCCGCTGCGGTTGTCGTCGGCACGGCCCTTTACGCCGGGATCGGCTACCTCGGCATCCCCTACGCAACAAGAACGGCACTCGATCAGCTCGTGAGCGCCAAACTCGGTCGGACCGCCACGCTCGAAGATGTCCGGTTCAATCCTTGGACATGGACCTATGAAATCAAGGGGCTTGACATTCCCAAGAAGTCAGGCGGCTCACTCGTGCATCTTGATCGACTCCTCGTGGATGCGTCCGCACAGACGATTCTGAAGTTTGCGCCTGTCCTTGACCAAATCGCCGTAGACGGTCTCAAGATCGATGCCGTTATGGACGATGCGCTCAAAGCCGACATCGCCGCACTCACGGGCTCTGGCGGCTCGACGGCCTCGACAGACACGACTGCTAAGGCTACCTCGAGCGAAGGTTCTTCTGCGCTGCCCGGTTTCGCGCTCTATAACATTTCCGTCACGAACAGCTCGATCCGATATGCCGATGCCTCGCTCGGCATCGATCAGGCCGTCACGGATATCGCCTTGAGCCTGCCCTTCGTGAGTACGCTCGAAAGTTCCCGAGAAAGCCTCGTCACCCCCACCTTGTCGCTGAAGCTCAACGGCACCCCCATCGAGGCGACCGGTTCGACGAAACCCTTCGGCTCGTCGCTCGAAGCAATGCTCAACCTCAAGGTCACGGAACTCGATGTTGTTCCGCTCGCCAAACTTGCACCGATGTTGAGCAGTGAGAAACTGCACGTCGCAAGCGGCAAGCTCTCTTCGGATCTCAATCTCATCTTCCGGAATCCGACGGGCGGAGAACCCGCCAAGATGCTTCTTTCGGGCAGCACCACGCTTGACGGCGTCTCGATTGTTCAGGGGAGCGGCAAATCCGCCGCCGAACTTATCGGCTTCAAGACTGCGAGCGTCGCGCTCAAAGAAGTCAATTTTGTCTCGCAAAACGCGGCCGTGGATCTCGCTCAGCTCGACGGACTGCGTGTCAACCTGAGAAACGACAAGTCGGGGCTCAACGTCATCGAAGCAATCTCCACAACGACGGACTCGAGCAAGAACGGTACGGCTGGAACAGCGGCTTCCAGCAGCGAGAGCACGGCGAACAATTCAAGCGGCTGGCAGTGGTCGCTTGCACAAGCCCAGCTTAAAAACGGCACGATCAATTGGCTTGACAACACCGTCAAACCTGCTGCCAAGCTCGCTGCCTCAAATATCAATGTCTCCGTGCACGGACTCGGTAGCGCCGAAGGCCAGAAGGCGACGCTCGACGCGTCGGTCAACTTGATCGGCGGACGCGTCACCGCCAAGGGCAATGTCGCAATCACACCCCTTGCGATCGATGCATCCGTGACGGGTTCAAAGCTTTCGACCAAGTCGCTTACCTCCTATATCAAGTCGGCAACGAACCTTGACATTGCCGCCCTCGCCGACTTCGGCATCAAACTCAAATACGCCGATAACGTTCAAACCGTTTCGGGCTCAGCGACGATCGCGGACATATCTGTCAAGGACGGCAAAAAGACCTTCCTGACAGCGAAAAAGGCTTCGGCATCACTTTCGAGCATTGACCTTCTCAAGCAGAATGCCGACGTGTCAAGCGTAGCGGTTGACGGTCTTTCGGTTCACGCGGTCAACACAAAGCAGGGGTTCGACCTTGCGCAGCTCGGCCAAAAAAATGCGACGACAGGCAACGGGAAACCGAATGCAGGCAATGAGCAAAGCAAGGCTGCTGCCAAGGGCAGCGCCGGCGCCTCGTCGTCGAGCTGGCAGTGGAAGGTGGGATCGGCCACCCTTTCGAACAGCTCATTCACCCTTCGCGACGAAACGCTCAAGCCTGCCGCAAATCTCGCCCTTTCGCGCATCAACGCCACGGTCAAGAACCTGAGTTCGACACCGAAATCAACCGCCGTACTCGACGTCGCTCTCGGCGCAGCAAGCGGTACCGTAAACGCCGCTGGCAGCTTCGGTCTTTCGCCCTTGAGTGTCAATGTTGACCTTGAAGCCGCCAATCTTCAGCTCAAAGACGTCTCGCCGTTCCTGCGCGGCTATACGGGGCTCGGCGCCAAGAAGGGCGCTTTCGCCATGAGCGGCAAGCTCACGGTGAACGAAGAGAAGGAAAAGCCCATCATCGGCTGGAAGGGGAATATGTCGCTTGCCGATCTAGATCTCACGAATGCGAAGAACACGACCATCATGAGCTGGACGAAGGCTTCGCTTTCTGGGATGGAGGTCGCCACGACCGAGCCGCTTTACCTGGTTATCGCCAAAGCTGAAATCGAACAGCCCGCGAAGAAGCAGACTCAAGCCATTCGCGAAGTGGCTGGCATTGCCTCGATCATTTCCGCCATTCGCGGCAAAGAGGATACAGCCAAAAAAATCGACAAATACAGCGACAAGCTTGCCGGAACGATTCACCTCGAAAACATCCGCTATGAAAACGGGCAACTCTCAGCCGACGGCGTGAGCGCCTCGAGTATCGCGGGCATCATGCTCAAAAAGCTCTCGGATGCGATTCCCGACAGCAAACAGACCGAGCAATCGTCCGCACAGGGTGCGTCGAAAACAACGAGCAAAACGACCAACAAAAAGTAATCGAATGCTCGCACAGGGCGGCATCACTCGATGCCGCCCGAAAAAACGAAGCGCCCGCGTCTCAACGCAGAGACGATCGGGCGCTTTGCTTTCCGCTTGTTCCACTTCGACTAGAATCGGTCGGCTTAAAAAACAGAAAAGCCCACAACTCATCACCTCGAAGGCTTAAGCGTGGGCTTCAACTGCTTGAATTCTGGTGGTGCCGGAGAAGAGATTTGAACTCCCGACCTTCGCATTACGAATGCGCTGCTCTACCAGCTGAGCTACTCCGGCACATCTGAACTAGCTTCGCTCTTTCGCTTTCGCGTTTCGCGTTGCGCGTTTCAGAGGAGTTGAATTATGACGACTTATTAAAAAAATGGCAAGTTGATTTACAAATTGTTACTTTTGCTACTCAAATTGAATTTAACTGGCCGACTGCCTCGGACGCTTCGCCCTTGCTCTAGAATGTTTTTCCTGACTTTTCTTCCGTCCAACCATGTCGACGATCAGTTCGCCCACACAGATGCCGCACTTTGAAGCTTCTCTTCCGACCTCGGACGACACGGATCGCCTTGGGGCTGCCGCTGCGGAGGCGCTCCTTGCCTCACGCGACTCAATCGTCGAACACGGTTTCGCCCTTCGACTCGAAGGGAATTTGGGCGCAGGGAAAACCTCTTTCATGCGTGCACTCCTTCGCACGCTCGGCTGGCAGGGCGCCGTGAAGAGCCCTACCTTTACGCTGCTGGAAACCTACGAGGTGGCCGGCGTCGCCGTCAACCACTTTGACTTCTATCGCTTTGAAGAGCCGACAGAATTCGAAGACGCAGGTTTTCGCGACATGTACTGTGCAGGCGCGTTTTGCGCCTCTGAGTGGAGCGAACGCGCGCTGCCCTATCTGCCTGCGGCCGACCTCGTCGTGTCGCTCGTCCAGGAGGGGCTCGGTAGACGCGTGTGCATTGACGCCGAAACACCGTCCGGCGCCGCTTTTTTAGCATTGATGAGTGCCCAATGGAACGCCGCCGCCTGTTAGCCGCATTGGGCAGCACACTGCTCTTCTCTTTTGCCCCCATAGACATTGCCTACGGCGCCAAGATGGTGGCGGTCCGCATGTGGCCGGCAGAAGAGTACACGCGCGTCACGATTGAAACGGACGTTGCACTCAAGTTCAAACACTTTTTTGTGCGCTCTGCCAAGCCCCTTCGCCTTGTAATCGACATCGAAGGGCTTGAGCTTACCGAGCAGATCAAAAAGCAGATTGCCGCCGTCAACCCGGACGATCCGTACATTGCCGCCATGCGAATCGGGCAGTTCAAGCCCGGCATTCTGCGTCTCGTGATGGATCTCAAGACAGACGTCAATCCGGAAGTTTTTTCGCTTAAACCCTTTGCCAACTACCAGCACCGACTGGTTTTCGACATCTACCCGAAACACCCGACCGATGCAGTGAGCCGCATTCTCGCGGGGATGGATACGGATGAGGATGCATCGGACGACACCGGAGGCGACCCGCTTGCGAGCATCCTTGCCGACCTTGCAGCGGGCCGTGGCGCCTCTTCGAGCGGCTCGGCAAACGGTGAGAAACCGACGAAAGAACCCGCCAAGCCTGCCGAGCAGCCCGCACGCAAGCGCGACAAGCGAATCGTCATCGTCGTTGACCCCGGACACGGGGGCGAAGACCCTGGCGCGATCGGTCGTCGAAAAACGATGGAAAAAACGGTCGTCCTGCAGATCGCACGACGTCTTGCCAAGCTTATTGACGCCGAGCCGAACATGAAAGCGGTTCTCACGAGAAACTCGGACCACTTCGTCAGTCTCGGCGGACGCGTTGCCATTGCACGCAAGGTGCGCGCGCACCTGCTTGTGAGCATTCACGCCGACGCCTGGGTAAAGTCGAGTGCCCGAGGCTCGAGCGTCTTTGCGCTCAGTCAGCGAGGTGCCTCTTCTTCAGCTGCGCGCTGGCTGGCCAAAAGTCAGAACGAGTCCGACCTGATCGGCGGGGTCAACATTGCCTCGGTCGACAAAACAGTCGCAAGCGTTCTCGTCGACATGACGTCGAGCTGGACGATCGGCTACAGCCTCGCGCTCGGAGGCGCCGTGCTGCGTGAACTTAAGGGCATCAATCGCCTGCACAAAAATCACGTCGAGCAGGCGGGCTTTGCCGTGCTCAAGGGACAGGGGATCCCCTCCATTCTCATCGAAACCGCCTTCATCTCGAACCCTCAGGAAGAAAAACTTCTTCGCAACGCCTCGCACCAGCAAAAGCTCGCACGCGCCATTCTCACAGGTATCAAAAAGCAGCTTGCCGCAGATTCGACGCTGTTGCGCAGCTGACAAATACTTGCCGAATGCAACGAGCGCGCTTGTCTGCAATGCACTGAAGCAAAGTGGGTGCTTCTCGGCCCGCAAAACCTTTACAATCTTGAGCCAATCCCATCAGGCATGCGGCACGCTCACTAAAGAGCTTGCCGCGTGGGCCTTTTTCTCTTACGGAGTTCATACTCATGGCTCTTGTTTCCATGCGTCAGCTGCTCGACCATGCGGCTGAAAACGGCTACGGCATTCCCGCCTTCAACGTCAACAATCTCGAACAGGTTCAGGCCATCATGGCCGCGGCCAGCGAGGTCGGTGCCCCCGTCATCATGCAGGCCTCCGCAGGCGCTCGCAAATACGCCGGCGAAGCTTTCCTTCGCCGCCTGATTGAAGCCGCCATTGAAGCCTACCCCGACGTGCCCGTATGCATGCACCAGGACCATGGCCAGAGCCCGGCTGTCTGCCAGGGCGCTATCCGCTCGGGCTTCTCCTCTGTCATGATGGACGGCTCGCTCATGAGCGACGGAAAGACAATTGCGACCTACGAATACAACGTCGACGTCACCCGCCGCGTCGTTGAAATGGCGCACTGCATCGGCGTGTCCGTCGAAGGCGAACTCGGCTGCCTCGGCTCGCTCGAAACCATGCGCGGAGATAAAGAAGACGGTCACGGCACGGATGCCAAGATGACCCGCGAGCAGCTCCTCACGGACCCGGATCAGGCTGCCGACTTCGTTCGCGAAACGCAGATTGACGCGCTCGCCATCGCGATCGGCACCTCGCACGGCGCCTACAAGTTCACGCGCCGCCCGACCGGCGAAATTCTTTCGATCGACCGCGTCAAGGAAATCCACGCTCGTCTGCCGAACACGCACCTCGTGATGCACGGCTCCTCGTCCGTGCCGCAGGAATATCTTGCTGAAATCCGCGAATTCGGCGGTCAGATGCGCGAAACGTACGGCGTACCCGTCGAAGAAATCCAGAAGGCGATCCAGCACGGTGTACGCAAGGTGAACATCGACACCGACATCCGACTTGCGATGACGGCTGCTGTTCGCCGCCACCTCGTCGAAAATCCCTCCGGCTTCGATCCGCGCGCCTACCTCAAGGCTGCGCGCGCTGCCGCGATGGCACTCTGCAAGCAGCGCTACCTCGAATTCGGCTGCGAAGGCCAGGGCGCGAAGATCAAGCCGATCGCGCTTGACAAGATCGCGGCCAAATATGCCGACGGTTCGCTTCGTCAGAACGTCCTTTGATGGCGCTTTGATGCGGTAACGCGACAATGATGATTTGGGCGCGTGCGGCGACATGAAGCCGCACGCGCTTTTTCAATCCGCATCCGTCCACATTACCCGGAAAAACTCTTCATGACCGAACCGAAATCCGCAGAATCGCTCAAGGGCAAGCAGGGACTTGTCCGACTCATCAACGCAACGCGTTATTCGCTCCAAGGCATTCAGGCAGGGATCAAGCACGAAGCCGCCTTCCGAGAGGAGCTGATTTTGGCGATCGTCCTGATTCCGGTAGCACTTCTGTTACCCGTCTCAACGCTGGAGAAGATCGTCCTCATCGAATGCACGCTGCTCGTGCCTTTCGCGGAAATCATCAACTCGGCCATTGAAGCCTGCGTCGACCGCTTCGGCAACGAGATTCATCCGCTTGCCGGCCGTGCCAAAGACATGGGCAGCGCGGGCGTCTTTTTTGCGCTCATCATTGCCGCCATCGCCTGGCTTGGCATTGCTGGTCCCGTCGTTTGGTCGTACTTTTCTTGATCGGCGGCGCGCCTCGTCACTCAAGGCGCCGCCGTACTCGATGCCGCTGCTTCGGGCTCGACTAAAATCTCCACATCTCCCGTTTTTCTCTACTTCGCCATTCCCAGGAGGGTTAGACATGGCCGGTCTTTCCAAGACTCACATTCCGTCGCTCGAGCAGATCTACAGCGGCAAAGTCCGCGACGTTTTTGCCGTGGGCGACGACAAGCTCCTTCTCGTTGCCACCGACCGCATTTCGGCTTTCGACGTTATTCTCGGTGACCCCATTCCCGGCAAGGGCAAGGTGCTCACGGCGCTCACGAACTTCTGGTTTGAAAAGCTCAAGGACGTGATTCCGAACCACCTGACCGGCATTGCCCCCGAATCCGTCGTCAAGCCCGAAGAAATCGACCAGGTGAGCGGTCGTGCCGTCGTCTCGAAGCGCCTCAAGCCGATCCTCGTCGAATGCGTTGCTCGCGGCTACATCATCGGCGGCGGCTGGAAGGACTATTGCGCCACGGGCTCGGTCTGCGGCGTGAAGCTACCCGCCGGACTGCGTCAAGCTGAAAAGCTCCCCGAGCCGATCTTTACGCCTGCCGCAAAGGCCGAGGTCGGCACGCATGACGAAAATATCTCGTTCGAGCGCGTCGTTGAGCTCTACGGCGAGCGCATCGCCACGATCATTCGCGACACGACGCTCAAGCTCTACAAGGAAGCGGCCGACTACGCGCTCACGAAGGGCATCATCATCGCCGACACGAAGTTCGAATTCGGCATGGATGACGAAGGCAACGTCTACCTCATGGACGAAGTGCTGACGCCCGACTCGAGCCGCTTCTGGCCTGCCGATGACTACGAGGTCGGCACCTCGCCCAAGAGCTTCGACAAGCAGTTCATCCGCGACTGGCTCGAATCGCAGCCCTGGGACAAGACCCCGCCCGCGCCGAAGGTTCCCGAAGACATCATCGAAAAGACCGCCGATAAGTACCGTGAGGCCCTTCGTCGCCTGACGGGCACCGACATCGAACCGTAAGCGTTCGCATCCGCGCCTTTTCCCGTGCGGGCGGGATTCGCCCGCTACCTCCGTTCAGTCATGAGCGCCCGAGGCTCGCATTGCGCGACCTCGGGCGCCCTTACCACAAGCAAAAGCAAAGAAGCTCAGGATTACAACATGCAGGCAGATCACCCCGTCATTGGTATCGTCATGGGCAGCAACTCCGACTGGGAAGTCATGCAGAACGCCGCTCGTATGCTCAAGGATTTCGGCGTCGCGTTCGAAGCGCGCGTTGTGAGCGCGCACCGCATGCCCGACGAAATGTTCGAGTATGCCGAAACGGCCGCGCAGCGCGGCATTAAGGCCATCATCGCAGGCGCGGGCGGCGCAGCACACTTGCCGGGCATGCTCGCCGCCAAGTGCATCGTGCCCGTTCTTGGCGTTCCCGTTCCCTCGAAGTACCTGCGCGGCGTCGACAGTCTGCATTCGATCGTTCAGATGCCTAAGGGCGTACCCGTCGCCACGTTTGCCATCGGCGAAGCGGGCGCCGCCAACGCCGCGCTCTTTGCGCTTCAGATGCTTGCCGTTGAAGACAAGGAAATCGCGCGCAAGCTCGCCGACTTCCGTTTCGCGCAGAATGCCAAGGCCCGCGCAATGACGCTCCCTGTTGACGAACTTTGAAATCGAACGATCTTTTCACGACCGACGAATCGGCCGCAGGCGGCGCCTGCCGTTGCGGCCCCCGCTTGAAGAAAGATGAATAACGAAGTGTTGCTGCCCGGCGAGACGCTGGGCCTTTTGGGCGGCGGACAGCTCGGGCGCATGTTTGCGCAGGCTGCCGCCACCATGGGTTATCACGTCGCCGTACTCGAACCCGGTGAAAATGCTCCCGCAGCCGAAGTGTCGCTCAAGCACATTCGCGCCGCCTATGACTGCACCGAGGGCATTCAGGAACTCGCCTCGCACGTTCGCACCGTAACAACGGAATTTGAAAACGTGCCCGCCGACACCCTGAAGCGCTTGGCCGAGCTCGGCGTGCGCACGACGCCTTCGGCTTCGGCGGTGAGCGCGGCACAGGACCGCAACGTCGAAAAAGCCTTCATCGAAAAGGCGGGCGTGCCGACCGCACCGCACGCGGCCGTCCGCAGCGAAGCCGATGTCGAGGCACTCGACTCGTCGCTTTTCCCCGGCATTCTGAAGACTGCTCGACTTGGCTACGACGGCAAAGGCCAGGCGCGCGTCCGAACGCGTGAAGAAGCGCTCGAAGCTTTCCGCGGTTTCGGCGGCGTCGAGTGCGTACTCGAGAAAATGCTCGACCTCAAGCTTGAAGTCTCCGTCATCGTCTGCCGCGATGCGGCCGGTGACTCGGTTGTCTTCCCCGTCGCAGAAAACCACCATAAAAACGGCATTCTCGCCTATACGGTGCTGCCCGCGCGAATTGACGAAAAGACTGCGGCAGAAGCGCAGGAACACGCAAAGCGCATTGCCCAGGCGCTTGACTACGTGGGAGTTCTCTGCGTCGAGCTTTTCATTCTCGGCGACGGCCGCATTCTCGCCAATGAAATCGCGCCGCGTCCGCACAATTCGGGACATGCAACGATTGAAGCGTGCGTAAGCAGCCAATACGAAGAACAGGTCCGCATTGCTGCGGGTCTGCCGCTCGGCGACACGACATTGCGCTCACCCGCCGTGATGCTCAACCTCCTCGGCGACCTCTGGTACGACGCCGCAGGCAATGTCCGCGAACCCGACTGGACGAAGCTGCTCGCGCTGCCCGGCGCGAAGCTGCACCTTTACGGCAAGGCGCAGCCGCGCCGCGCCCGCAAGATGGGGCACGCCACGTTCGTAGCCGAAACCCAGAGCGAAGCACTCGCGCATGCGCGCGCAGCTGCCGAGCACCTCGGCCTCGCCTTCGCAGACGAACTTAAGGTAGCCGCCCGATGACCCCGGAAATTGATGTCGCAGCCATCAACGCTGCCGTTGAAGTGCTCGAACGCGGCGGCCTTGTTGCCATGCCGACCGAAACGGTCTACGGACTCGCTGCCGACGCGGACAACGAAGCGGCCGTGCTCTCGAGCTATCAAGCAAAGGGGCGACCGCTCAATCACCCGCTCATCGTTCACGTCTGCGGTCCGGAAGCACTCGATCATTGGGCGCAGGAGATCCCCGAATCGGCCCGCATGCTGACTGCGAAGTACTGGCCCGGTCCGCTTACGCTTGTTTTGAAGAAAAAGCCCCGCTGCGGCCTCTTTGTGACGGGCGGGCAGGACACGGTCGCGCTTCGTTGTCCCTCGCACCCTTGGGCGCACGCACTTCTTACGAAGTTCGCCGGACCGACCTACCGCGGCGTTACGGCACCCTCAGCCAACACGTTCGGCCGCATCAGTCCGTCTTGTGCGGCACACGTTGCCGAAGATCTCGGCCTTAAACCCGAAGGCAAGCTCGACCTGATTCTCGATGGCGGCACGTGCGAATTCGGGATCGAGTCGACAATGCTCGATCTCTCGACCGGCAAACCCCGCCTGCTTCGTCACGGCGTCATTTCGCGCGCCGAGCTCGAGGCTGCGCTCGGTGTACCTGTGCCCGATGCCGGCAGCGACGCACCGCGCGCGTCTGGACGCCTCAAGAGCCACTACGCACCGCGCACGAAGCTCGAGCTCGTTGACGCTGACGAGATGCTCGAACGCGCTGAAGCGCTCAAATGCGCGGGCGACACCGTTGCCGTCATGGCTGGCAAACCCGTGCTCGAGCGTCTTGCTGCCGCGGACATCGTTCCCGTGCTCTCGATCGAATCGCCTGCCGATGTAAAGGCTTACGGCGCGCTTCTCTACGATGCGCTGCACCGGCTCGACCATGCGGGCGCCAAGCGCATTCTGATCGAAAGGCCGGCCGCCGATCCGGCTTGGGCGGCGGTAGCGGACCGTCTCGGCCGCGCCGCAGCCTAATCACGCCCCGGAGCGTATCGCTATAAGCCTCAACTTTCCTCGACAAGAATCATGATCGTTATTTACGGCATTCCTTCCTGCGGCTCGGTTAAGAAAGCGCTTTTTTGGGCAAAATCCCACGCGATTGCGCACGAATTCCGCAATTTCAGAACCGAACCGATCGATGCGGCAACGCTGCACGATTGGGTTGAACGCGTCGGTCTTGACGTGCTCTGCAACAAGAAGGGGCTCTTCTGGCGAAAGCTCGATGCGGCGCAGCGCGAAGCGCTTGCCGCCGATCCCGCTGCGCTCGAAGCGTTCATGCTCGAGAACCCCGTTCTCATCAAGCGTCCCGTGATCGTCTATCCGGATGGAACGATCACGGCAGGCGTCGTCGAGCCGCAGTGGCCCGCCCGCTGCTGAGGCAAGGCATGTCCGAACTTCGGTCACCAATCGGCATTCTCGACTCAGGCTTCGGCGGCCTGTCCGTCGCACTGGCCGTGCGTGCGGCAATGCCGGCGGAGGACCTCGTTTTCGCTGCCGACTGTGCGTTTGCACCGTGGGGAGACCGCGGTGCCGACTTCATCGATCAACGCGTGCATGCAATCGTCGACTTTCTGCGGTCAGAACGGATCAAGGCGCTCGTCCTAGCCTGCAACACCGCAACGGCCGTAAGCATCGACACGTTACGCACCGAGCTCTCCATCCCCGTTGTCGGGATCGAACCGGCAGTGTTCCCTGGTGTGCGAGAAACCGAAACGGGCGTTGTCGGTACGCTCGCCACAGTGAGAACGATCGCTAGCGAACGCTACCGGCATCTCTCGGCCAATGCACTCGCTTGGGCAAAAGAAAACCGGCCGATGCCTGTTTCGATTCTGGACTGTCCGTGCCCTGGGCTTATGGAATGCGTCGAACGCGGCGAATTTAAGAGCGCCCACACGCTCACGCTCCTGGAGCACTACATCGCGCCGCTTCTTGCAAAAGGAACCGACCGCCTTGTGCTCGGCTGCACTCACTATCCGTTCCTCCATGAGGCAATCGAAGCAATTATTCGAAAGCTTGCCCCAGAAAAACGAGTCGAACTCATCGACCCAGCGCCAGCCGTCGCCAAGCAGCTCGCCCGAACGCTCGCCACTCGAAAACTTTGCGCTCCCTCGGAGACAGCTGGCAACGTGCGTTTTTACGCAACGGGCGCAAATGCCGCCCGCGAAGCGGTGCTCAACGCGCTTTGGCAACAGAACGCCCAACTTGAAGCGCTCCAATAGACTTTCGCGTACGTAGGGCTATCGCTCGGTGCAGCAGCCGAACATAACAAGAGGCGCGTCGCTCGACGCGCCTCTTGTTGCTTCTTTTTGCCGCAAAGGCTTTGCCGACGCCAAAATGCTTACCGATTAGGCACGCAGCTGCAGCGGCTTAACGGTCGCATCGGCGAGATAAGGTTCGAGCGCCTCGCGCAACTTCGCAGGCATCGCCGCCTTCACGAGTCGGTCGTTTTCATCGGCTGTCACGCAAACACAGGTTTCCGTGCATTGCAGTCGGAGCTCGTCACCCGCGTGAATCGTGAACGCAAACCGAATCGACGTTTCGCCGAGCTTTTCGATCCAAACGCGCGCCGTGCATTCGTCACCCACGCGGCTCGGCGCGGCAAAATCGCAGCGAACGCCGGCGACGGGAAAGCCGAGGCCGTATTTCTTTACTTCAATGAAGCCGACACCGGCCACATCTCTGTAAAAGTCTTCCATCAGTTGATTGAGGATGATGAAATACTGCGGGTGATAGACAATCCCGGCGGGATCGCAGTGTCCGAATCGGATGCGAATGTTTTGTTCGTAAATTTTCATTTTTATATCAGTCAGGAATGGTCGGACGAGCGGCTGTGGGAGCGTCAAGTGTCCGCAGCACGGCCCGAACCGGCGACGCTTCGGCGCCCGGCCAATTCATCGGAAGTGCCATGAGCTCGTAAAAGCCAGAATCGACGCCACAAAGATTGAGATTTTCCAATATCGGGACGCCGTAGGAAAGTGCCGCCCGGTGCGCGGGCAGCGCTTCACTTTCGACAGGATCGATGCTCGGCACATCGACACCAATGAGGCGAACGCCTGCAGCGACAAGACGGCGCACCGCATCCGGGTCGATGGTACGGAATCGCCCGCTCCAGCCTTCCGGCAAACGTGAGCGCGTCTTGATAAGCAGTCGCTCGCAGCAAACGCGCGTGCACGCCGCATCCTCGAAAAAGTCCGCTGGGAGCTCCTCAAAACGTATGGGGACCTTCCAAGAAGCGATGCTTGTACTCAGATCGGCCGTAAAGCAAGTGCCCACAAAACATTCGAGCGGCAGCGAAGCGATATCGTCGCCCTCTGCAAAGACATGCAGCGGCGCATCAACGTGCGCACCGTTGTGCACGGAGCTTGTAACAACGGACACGCTCACCGTCCCCTCAGGCGATGCACTCCGCTCGGCTCGAAGGGAAAAAGGTTCGTCCCCGGGAAATGTAGGCGAAGCTGCCGACATCGGCGGAGAAATATCGATGAGACGTATCATTTTTCACCAGGTCCATCGAGGCGCGCCGCACGTGCTCTCAACCGCTCGAGCTCGTGCGTCGCGTCAGCATGCCGTTTGTAGATCAAAGGAGTTTGCCATGACGCGTCCGGAATTTGCGCAACAAATTGCATCCCGCCGTTCGACTTCGCCAAAGCATTTGCTCGAACCGAGCCCCTCGGCCGATGTACTTGAAGCTGCGGCAGCCGCGGCCTTCGCTGCGCCCTCGCATTTTTCTGTTTTCCCCGTTCGCTTTGTCATCATCGAAAACCGCGAGCGCCTAGCGCATCTCTTCGAAGCGGAGCTGCCTGCGGATGCCGACGCCGAAAAACATGCCAAAGCGGCTGGCAAGGCCAAGAAAGGTCCCATGCAAATTGCGGTCGTGATTGCGGAAAATCCGAACGACACACCACGCGAACGTATGGAGCGATCCATGACGGCGGGCGCAGCGCTTGCGAATTTCCTCAACGTGCTCCATAAAGCAGGCTTCGGCGGCAAGACGGTCTCGGGGCGCGCCTTCCGAGCGCCCGACGGTCTCTACGACCCCGAAAAAGAGACGCTCGCCGCTTTCATCATTTGCGGCACGCCCGACGAAGAGGCGCGATGCGCTTTTGCTCAGCCGCGCGAAACTTCCAAGACGTTCTTCAGCCGCTGGTAGCGGCGAGTCCGCGAACGACAAGGTCTGCGACCGCCGCCATCGTTTTAGGTGCACACCCTTCGGCCTTGTTGTTCGCCACCATGAAGGCCTCGACACGGCTGCGTGCCGCGCGAACGAGCACGCCCGCGAGAAGTGCGCGCGTGACGGGGTCTGCAGCGTGAATAACGTCGAACGGATGCCAGTCACGCTTGGCCGTATCGTAGAAGCGGTGCGCAGCGAGCGACCAACGAATGATGACGGTGCCCGAAAACCGCCAGTCGGGATCGAAGACGTCGTTGTCAATGTCCTTCGCACTCGCGCGAACCCCCGTTTCGTAGTACCGCAGCGCATCGATCTGTCGGCGCACGCCCGGCATTGCCGGATGGAGCCCGAGCACGGGGCGGATCCCGTATTCCTTCATGACATTCATCATGCGCGGCGTCAGGAGCTCGTAGTTGCGAAATTCGGCTGCAAGCGTATACCCCGCGATGTTCGCCTCCCGCAGTCCCTTGAAGTACGCACCGATGCGCTCAACAAGCGCTTGGCGCGAAACGACATCCCGAAGCACAGCGTGCGGAAAAGGTGAAAACTGAAAAACGAGCGGCCCCGCCTTGTCTCCCAAACCTGCTTGAACAGGCGCAAGGAAATTCCGCTGCGCAAGCGTCACGTTGAGATAGTTCGGATTCTCTGCATGCGGACGGCCGTTTTCGTAGCGCAGATAGGGGTCCGTCGTCTCTCGCGGCGCCTTCACGAGAAAGCGGAAATTCTGCGGCACCTGTTCGGCAAACGCAGCGAACGCACCCGCGTCGAGCGGTCGGTAGAAATTCCGGTCAAGACCGACCGTTTTGAAGATCGGATATTGCGCGTAAGCACGCAAGCCAAGCGACGCAAGCGCTTTTGAGCCGCTGCTTCGCCCGTAAACGATTCCTCGCCATCCAGGAAAGTTCCAACTTGATGCGCCAAGCCGCACGGTCAGTGGCAAACGCTCGGCAATTTCAATAAGATGCGGATCCTTCTGCATCGGCACCGGCAACGCCGATTCGTTCGGCGAATTGTCAAACAGCGTTTCAACCGCTTTGGTCTGCATCTGCATTTCTCGTGAATTCGATACCACTTTCACGATACTAGCGCTTCCAGATCGGGAAGCACCGCCAGGACCGACATCTGCACCCAACTGGCCCCAAATACGCCGATACATCCCCGAACACCGAGACAAACTGCCCATATCGGCCGCGAAAGCCCTCTGCTAAACTCGACTGAAATGGTTGCAGAAAACTACCGCTCCGATAACACGGCAACCGACATAACAGAGTCCTTATGACCCCTTACATCCCGCTGGTTCACCCCGTCCTCCAAGACCGTCAGGGCACTTTGCCCGGACCTGTCTGGGTGGTTGACGACGATGACGTGCGCGATTCGATCGCGTTTGCTCTGCAGACGCGCTTCAATGTCGTCATGCACCCGTCGAGCGACCAACTTCTGAGCCGCGCCGAGCTCTCGCAGCCCGGGTGCATCATCATTGACATGCATGCTCGCGGCATGAACGGCTTGGATTTTCTGCACTATCTCAATGTGCAGCGAAGCCCTGCTTCCGTTATTTTCCTGTCATCGCACGCCACGGTTCGTACGGCGGTTGCGCTCATTGAAGCTGGCGCGGCCGGCTTCTTCGAAAAACCCGTCGACCCGGATCAACTTGCGCCGGCCGTTGAGAAGGCGCTTCAGCTCGCGCGCCGCAAAGATTGGAAGTTGCAGCTTAAGGAGCTCGTCGAAGTGCTCTCGCACCGCGAGCGACAAATCTTCGAATTTGTCAGCCAGGGCCTCAAAAACAATGAGATTGCCGAAAAGCTCTTCCTTTCGCAGCGCACGGTAGAAGTGCATCGCGCCCATATCACGCGCAAGATCGGCCAAGCCGCACCCACGCGCATTCTCTATGAGTTGAGCCTCGCCAACGACGACGGCATCTTCCCAATTCCGCCCAAGAAGCGCGCCAAAGAAGACTGAAACGTACAAAGTCCCGTATGAACGCCCATTCGGGCGTGCTCTAAGTCGTAGCCTTAGAGGTTAGGTCCCAAACTCCCGGATAACTGATCCCTAGAGTCGGTTATCGAAGAGTACGAGGCGGGTTCGCCAAACCAAGCAGCGCGAGCATATCGCGCTGCTTTTTTGTCAACGTACGAACAACCCAGGCATTGCCGTCTCTGCGGCGTTCCGCGCGAATTTTTCGCAGAATCGTCATCAGCACATCCAGGGAATTCTTCGGGATTTTTACGTCCGAACCGGCAGCGTTCCGTTTCGCCCGCTGAAGCATCATCAGCCGCAGCGAGGCGGCAATCGTGCAGACAAGAAGCCTGCCCAAGTACGTTTTCCCCGTACAGCGCATGCGTGCTCCGTCCACCCAATTTTTAAACTGATTGAAGTCCTGTTCGACGACGTCGCGCATGCGGTAGGTCTTGAGTGCTGCAAACGGATTGGGCTCCACATTGCTTCGAATGACGAAACGGCCTTCGTAGCGAACGGTCTTGCTTATGGCGTCGTCATCGCGCAGCCACGCGGTCTTGCCGGCAGCGTCCTGATGCTCCTTGAGAAAAGGCCTGCAGGCGCTCCACAACTCCGGCGAGACGCTTCGTCTTTCCTTCTTGGCCTTCAGGACCTCTTCGACTTTCCGGACGATATCGGCCATCGCAGCCTCATCCTCGCCGGGGTAGCGATAGAGGTGGACAAACACTTTCTGAGTGACTTGCCCGCTATCCGTGTCCTGCTTCCAGGGCTCCTCGTACGTTCTGGCATAAACGCCGCACTCGGCGTCATAGAACGCGACATTGCGAAGCGACTCGCTGTACGCGTCAAACTTGTCTCTGATCGCACCTTCGACAAGGCGCACGCCCTGAACGAACTTGATCTCCTGATTGATGAGCTTCTGCACATTGAGCAGAGAACTGTATCCGCGGTCGTGAACCAGCACGACGTTGTCGAGTTCGAGCTTGGCCGCCTGCATGTGATAGAGGATCGTTTTCAGCGCGGTTACGTCATTGACGGACCCCTCATAGGCATGGGCGAAAACGATTTCTCCGTCAGCCTGGTCGCAGACGAAGGTGTAGTTGATTTGTTTGAGATCGGGATCTCGTTTGGCGTGACCGTACTTGGCGACGGGAATCGTCTCCGAATAGGTCGAGATCGACGTGTTGTCCAAAGCGTAGGTCAGGTGCGTGCCCTTGGTGTTTTGCAGCTTTGCGACGTGTCTGCGCTGGAAGAAATCCTCGAAGCGCTTCTCATCGACCTTGTCGAGCAGTTCACTGATTCGCTGATCTCCCAACGGCTTCGTGTGCTTGAGATAGACGCCGCAGTTCCACTCGCGATAGGCGGCCATGCTTGAGGAAGTATCAAGCTTGTAAATCGCCAGGTGAAGAAGATCTCGCGCATCCTCGCGGCCAAAAACGTCGGCCAGCGAGCCGTAAAGACCGCTGGATTCCGCCAGGGTTTCGGCTGCCCAGGTGACACCGATGTGAAGCATGTCGTCACGTTCGACATCTTCCGGGTTGGCCTTGGGACCGAGCGAATCGGGAAAGTCGCCCTTATACGTCGCCTCATCGACCAAGCGCTTGTCTGCGCTGAAATAAAGCGGGATCCCGGCATATTGCGGGAACGCCTTCAGAAAGCCTTCGCTCGGCTTGACGCGTCCGTCGTCGTAGAGCCGACCGACATAGCGCTTAGCGCTGCGGCGGGTGATTTTTCGGACCGGATCCCACTTCGTTTGATAGGCCTTGATGTAGGTGAGACCGTTGGCATTGGTTTCCGCCGTGAAGTACCAATTCTGCTGTCCGTTGCTCATTTGTGATCCCTTTTCTTTAGATAGGGATCTGTTTAGCAGAAAATTAAAAAGTGCCTGAGTTTCGTTTTAAGAAAATCAGGCACTTGATCTGAAATTTAAGACCGAATTGACCGAAGTCAACGATATCAGGGATCAGCTAACCGGGAGTTTGGGTCTGCTCGATGAGCGGAAAGCGGCTTTTTGTTTGAGTGATAGCTCAGCGGTCAGCGGACGGGGCAGTCGCCATGAAACCGATGGATCGGCACGAGCGGATGCTTCGGACCGTGCCCGCGGCGAGACATCTCGTACTGCTCGAGGACGTATTTCTGTTCAGCCGAAAGCGACTGCACAAGTTGGGCGCGCGCACTGGCTACACGCTTGAGTGCCGCGGCACGAACCTCCGCGCGTTCGGCACGTCGCTCGAGGCGTTCCTGCATATCGACGGGTGGCTCGGCCTTCGGTGCGGGCCCAGAACGGAACGCGTCGCGTGCGTCAACGTAAGCCTGCCAGAGCGGCTGCTGCGCCTCGGTGAGCGTCAGAATCTTGCCCATGGCTTCGTAACTCGGCATGCCGCGCATACGATGGTGCGGCATCGGTGCGGGAGCGCGCTCCTGCGAGCTGTAGCAACCGCGTTCACCGGGCATCGGCGGCGTCTGATCGTTCCCCTGCCACGGGGCGGCCATAGCGATGCTTCCGACGGCGAGCGCGCCGACAGCTGCGAGCGAGGCAATGATTTTCTGGGACTTGCTCATGACGTACTCCTCTTCATTCGAAAAACAGTCGGGAAAGGTCGTCTTCCCTTGTTGAGATGTACTCTATCGAAAGCAAAATTAGCTTCGCCTAAGCCGCTGTTACGGGAAATTGCAGACAAATAAAAACGCGCGGACGCCTTCTGGGTACGCCCGCGCGCTGTTTTCGGGATTTTTGGTCATCGGTGAGCAGTTACGCTTCCAACCATCCCGACGACAAATCTTTACGTTTGTTAAGGGTTTCCCAGCATTCGGACGGAAATCCGCCCTCAGGAGAAGCCGTCTCCCGTCCGAGATGCTGCTCGCTCTACTCAGTGTTCGAACGCCTTCTTCGGATCAATCACGAGTGCGCGATAGCCCATCGTATTGCGAAGACGCATTTCAACAGCCGGCTCGGATTCACCATAACGGAACTCGGTGAGCACCGGGTTGATACCGTCCTTGCCCGTCACGCCGATCGAGGCCCAGTAAACCAAGACGGAGTTCTTGTCCTTCTGGTACTCAACAGAACTCGTGATGGCGCTGTAGAGCTCGTTGCCGCGCTCCTTGCCGTAGTCCCAAACCTGCTGAACAGTCATGTTCTTTTGGTCGATCTTGTAGATGACGGCACGCGAATACTTCTCTTCGGGTTTGGCGGGCTGCGTAAAGGCGCGGCCGTCACCGTTGTCGAAGACCGAAAGGTACAGGATATCGCCCTTACTGAGCTCATCGATCTTCCAGCCCGTGTGCTGCGTCCAGGTCCAGTCGAAATCGCCTTCGCACTTGCCCAGACGGCACTTGAGCGGCTTGCCGTCTTTGTCGATCGGCGTCAGGATCTTGTCGCGGTAGCGATCGGCCCAGCCGTTCGGAGCCGAGAGGATCCACTTCACTTCCTTGTCGCGCCCGATCTTGATGACCGAAGACTGATGACGCGAGGAAATGATGATCGAATCGTCAGCTTCATCGTGGTCGACCGAGTTGACGTGCGCCCAATTGCGGCCGGCACCCGTACCCGTAATGTCGCCGAAAGCGTGCTGCGCTTCGAGCTTGGCGATTTGCTCGGCCGTCAGCGTCTTGCCGACCTGATTGACGTCGATGTTGAGGCAAACGGCGCCCTGGTCGATCGATTTCAGAACGATGTTGCGGTTCGGGTCGAGAATGTCGAAGAGACGCCACTCGTCGGTCACATTGCCGTTGGCGTCGACTTCAATGATCACGTCGCGAACGGTGTGCACGCGCGTATTGTCGGGACGACGCAGGTCGGCCGAAGAAACGCGCAGATAGTACTTGCCGTCCTCACCCACGGCCATCGCATGACTGAAGTCCGCGTAATTGTCGGGTAGCCGACGATCGAAGATCTTGCGGCCCATCAAATCGTACTTGACATAGCGCTGACCGAACCCCCAAGAGAGCGCACCGTCAGGATTCTGATGGAAGCCCATCATGATGCCCGAACGATAGATATCGCGCGGATCGTAGATGCGATCGGGCTGCAGGTACCAGCGCACCTCACCCGTCGTATCGATCACGGCGTTCTGCGGATAGTTGTTCCACTCAAGCGCACCGCCCGTCGGATTGTTCCAGGTCGCACGCACGCCCTTGGGCGAAGCAGGAATCAGATTGTTGATGAGATAGAGACGATCGCCAAACTCGGCGGGCGCCCTTTTCTTTACTTCGACATCAAAAGTCTTCACCGGTGCGGCGCCGCCCCAGGCCGGATCGAGGTAGACGGGGGGCGTCCAGATCTTATAGGTCTCCGTCTTCTTTTCCTGCTTGCCCTGGAAAACGCGTGTGTAGCTCACTTCCACCGTGTTGAGGTAGTCGGCATACAGGCCGAAGACAGGAATGCCGCCGTGCGTACGCAGCGCCGTCGGACCGACATCGTATTCAATCGTTTGACCGTTCTTCTTCGGCACGATTCGCACATGCGCGTCAAGCAGCACATAGCCGCCGTTGCGGATGACGGAAGTGAGCGGCGCGATGTCGTAGGGGTTGCTAACGACTTCGCCGAGTTCACCCTGCGTCTTAAAGCCCACTTTGGTGCCGCTCGGGCCACCGATGGCCCAAGCGGAAGTCGTTACGGCGAGCGAAGCCGTCAAAGCGGCAGACGTCCATACCACTCTCCATTCAAGGCGCTTTTGCATGCGTAGTCTCCTTTTTGTCTCCCCGGTTCATGCTCCCGGACGGTGCTACTGCGGCGCTCGTCGAAGCGAACGCCTGTCTCGGTACATCATATTGCCTGAGCCTTAAGACCTTCTGTCGTATGCGTGAATTGCGAGCCGATGCGAAGCGCAGCTCAAACCTTTTCGAGGCAAAGCAATTAGCGAGGCCCATAAGGCCAAGTTCGCGAACACCGTTGCTAAAATGGCGCCGATTTCCAATTCGCCGTGCCGAGTGCCCCGTTTTTCGGAGAGTGCGCTTGCCGCGGCAGCACCATTCCTCAACTTGTACTGGAGATCCGACATGGCTCTCAATTCGCTTACCGCTTTGTCGCCGCTCGACGGCCGCTATGCCCGTCAGTGCGACGATCTTCGCGGCATCTTTTCCGAATACGCCTTCATGCAGGCGCGCGTTCGCGTTGAAGTCGAATGGCTCATCGCTCTCTCGGAAGCCGGCTTTGCCGAGCTGCCGCACCTCTCCGATCACGCGAAGTCGTTCCTGCGCGGCCTGGCCGACAACTTCTCGGTCGCCGACTGCGAAGCCGTCAAGGAAATCGAAAAGACGACCAACCACGACGTGAAGGCCGTCGAATACTGGATCAAGAACCAGGTCGCTCATGACGCCGAGCTGCAGAGCGCTTCCGAATTCGTGCACTTCGCCTGCACGTCCGAAGACATCAACAACACGAGCCACGCGCTCATGCTGATGCGCGGCCGCGCCGCACTCGTCGAATTTCTTGAAAAGGTTCACGCGCAGATCGTTGCTTTCGCCCATGCCTGGGCCGAAATTCCGATGCTGTCGCGCACCCACGGTCAGACGGCTTCACCCACGACCGTCGGCAAGGAATTTGCCAACGTCGCCGTGCGCCTTGCCCGCGTCATTGAAGCGATTCGCAACGTTCGCATCTACGCGAAGATGAATGGCGCCGTCGGCAACTACAACGCGCACCTCATCGCCTACCCCGACTACGACTGGGAAGCCCATTCGCGCAAGGTCGTTGAAGAACGTCTGGGCGCGGTTTTCAACACGCACACGATCCAGATCGAACCGCACGACTACATGGCCGAACTCTTCCATGAAATCGAGCGCGCCAACACGATCCTCATCGACTTCGACCGCGACGTTTGGGGCTACATCTCGATGCACTTCTTCAAGCAGAAGCTCAAGGAAGGCGAAGTCGGTTCCTCCACGATGCCGCACAAGGTCAATCCGATCGACTTCGAAAACTCCGAAGGCAACCTCGGCATCGCCAATGCACTGCTCGCGCATCTTGCTGGCAAGCTGCCCATCTCCCGCTGGCAGCGAGACCTCACGGACTCGACGGTTCTTCGCAACCTCGGCGTCGCCTTCGGCTACTGCTTCGTCGGCTACGGCGCCCTCTGCCGTGGTCTCGGCAAGCTCGAAGTGAACGAACAGGCCATTGCCGCCGACATCGATCACGCCTGGGAAGTGCTCGCCGAAGCCGTGCAGACCGTCATGCGCCGCTACGGCATCCCGCACCCGTATGAACAGCTCAAGGCACTTACGCGCGGCAAGGACGGCATTAACGAAGAAACGATGCGCACGTTCATCGCCGGCCTCGACCTGCCCGAAGATGCCAAGGCGAGCCTGATGGCGCTCACGCCCGCGACTTATATCGGCAAGGCGGTCGAGCTCGCCAAGCGCTGCTGACCCGCGATTATCTGAGCGCACAAGGGAGACCGCATGAGCTCCCTGTAACTGCCTGGGCCCGCTTCAAAAACGAAGCGGGCTTTCTTTTGCGTTCCTCGCTGAAGGCTTCAGACCACAACGGCTGCGGCTTTGACAAGTGCCCAGACCCGCATGCCGGGTGCGAGCCCGAGTTCGGCAGCCGAACGGCGCAGAATGCGCGCAAGGAGCGTGCCGCCCGACGATCGGAGCCGTACAAGCGCGTAAGCGCCCGACTCCTCGACCATCTCATCGACGATTGCCGGCAGCACGTTTCTCACCGACGCGCCCGTTACGGGTTCGCGCGCAATACCGACATCGCGAGCCAAGATGCGAAGGCGCAGTTTGTCGCCGCGCCGTGGTGTTGGCGCACCGGCCTCGGCAGGTGAGGCCACTTCAATCAGCCACTCGCCGGCCCGAACGTCGACCGTTCGCCATTCATTCGATACCGATTCGATCGCTCCCTCGACAATGCTGGAGGGCCCGTATTCGCTCGAAACGGGTACGTGCAGATCGGTCATTACCGATGCGAGTGGCCCCTGAGCGAGCACCGAACCCCTGTCGAGCACAATCACGCGATTGGCCAGACGCGCCATTTCGTCGGCCGAGTGCGTAACGTAGAGAATTGGAATGCGCAGTTCCGCACGAAGTTTTTCGAGCCAAGGAAGAATTTCGCGCTTTCTGGCCCAGTCAAGCGCGGAAAGTGGCTCGTCCATGAGCAGTACGTCGGGCTTGAGGCAGAGCGAGCGCGCGATAGCGCAACGCTGACGCTCCCCCCCGGAGAGTTCATCGACACGCCGCTTCAGAAGTTCGCCAATTCCAAGAAGCTCGATGGCCTCTGCAAGCCGCGCCTCTCCATCGGCATCCTTCGTACGAACGAGACCGAAGCGAAGATTCTTTTCCACGTTGAGATGCTCGAAAAGACTTGCTTCCTGGAAGACGTAGCCCAAGCTTCGCTCGTAAGTAGGGACAAAAATTTCTTTTGCGTCGTCCTGCCAGATGCTGCGGCCGATCCGGACAAAGCCTTGCGCGCGCTCGAGCCCCGCAACCGCACGCAACACAGTCGTCTTCCCGCAACCGGAAGGACCGAACAAAACGAGAATGCCCGCCTCGGGCACATCGAAAGCGGCCTCGAGCATGAAGCCCGTCTGCCGCTTGAGCGTCAATTCGATACGTCCGCCCGTTCCACCGGACGCGGTCTTTGTCGCGCTCACGTCGTTCTCCCCTTCTTATTGCGGCCATTGAGCCAATTGAGCGCGAGCAGAACTATAAAGCTGAAGACAAGCATCCCGCCCGCAAGAATGTGCGCCTGTGTGTACTCCATCGCCTCAACGTAGGTGTAGATCTCAGTGGAGACAACCTGCGTCTTGTCTGGAATGTTGCCGCCGATCATGAGCACAACACCGAATTCGCCGATCGTGTGAGCGAACGTCATGATGACGCCCGTAACAATCCCTTGGCGCGCGAGCGGAAGCATGACGTTGAAGAACGCGTCGAGCGGCCGGCAGCGCAGCGTCGCCGCCACCTCCATGGGACGCTGCCCGATGCCGGCAAATGCAGCCTCAAGCGGCTGCACCATGAAGGGCAACGAATAGATCACGGAGCCCACGACGAGCCCAGTGAACGTGAAGTTGAGCGTGCCGAGTCCGATCGCCTCGGTGAGTATGCCGATCGGTCCGTTCGGCCCGAGCGCAACGAGTACATAAAAGCCGAGAACCGAGGGCGGCAGCACGAGCGGCAGCGTAACGACGGCATTGACCGCCGCGCTTGCGCGGCTTGTGCTGCGGGCGAGCCACCAAGCAAGCGGCACGCCGATCAGCAGCAGGATGACCGTCGTCACCGCAGCGAGCTCAAGGCTCAGCCAGATGGGCGAAAGAGGCATCATTCGCGACCGAACACGGCCTTTGGATTACTGAGCGGAACCGTAGCCGTACGTTTCGCGGATGCGGGCGGCATCTTCGCTTTCCTTCAGATACTTGAGGAAGCGAGTTGCGCCTTTGTTCTTTTCTCCCTTTTTAAGGAGCACGGCGTCCTGATCGATGCGGTTGTAGAGTTCCTGCGGAACGATCCAGCCTGAACCGCCCGTAAAGGCGCCGTTTTTATAGCACTGCGAAAGCGCGACAAACCCGGCCTCGGCATTGCCCGTCTTCACGAATTGGAAGGTCTTGCCGATGTTGTCGCCCTCAACGATCTTCGGCGTCACGGCCGCTTCAATACCAAGCGACTTCATCGCTTCGTGCGCAGCAAGCCCGTACGGGGCAAGCTTCGGATTCGCAACGGCCACATGCTTCACTGCATAGGTCGTAACAACCTTGGGGTCCCCCTTGATGAGAGAAGCGTCGGAAGCCCAGAGCACGAGCTTGCCGACGGCATAGGTGAAGGCTGTACCGGCAACACCATGACCCTCGTTCACGGCCTTCTTGGGCGTTTCATTATCTGCCGCGAGCAGCACGTCGAACGGTGCGCCGTTCTTGATCTGAGCGTAGAAAGCACCCGTGCTACCGAAAGAGAGAACGAGCTTGTCACCCGTGGCCTTTTCGTAGAGCGGCGCAAGATCCTTCATCGGTCCGGTGAAGTTTGCTGCGACTGCAACATGCACTTCTTCTGCACTCACGGCAGCGCAAGCTGCCGCAGCGGCAGCTACGGCAATCGTAACGACGGCTTTCTGCATCGAAAACATTTCGTTCTCTCCCTTTTGAACAATTCTTGCGGCCTTTGGAGGCCCGAGCAAATCCTTTAAAATCGGAAAGGACATACCGATATTCCGAAATAGAATAACGGGAAACGCTTCAAGCATCAATACACGCCGAGGATTATCATCCATGACCGAAAGTCAGGCCGATCCGATCATGCTTGCCAGCCTTCTTAATGAGAAGGCGGACAAGCGAATCGACATCCTGCGTAGAATCGCCGACGTCGGCTCCATTTCCGAAGCAGCACGCAGTGCGGGCGTGAGTTACAAGGCCGCTTGGCAGGCCATTGAAACGCTCGAGAATCTCGCAGGCGGTTCGCTCGTTGAGAAAAATGCGGGCGGCGCCAAGGGCGGCGGATCGCGCCTCACCGACAAGGGCGAGCTGGTTCTTCGCATTTCCGATGAGCTCGCTCGAGCCCGCTCGGAAGTACTTGCTCGTTTTAAAGCCGAGTCACTGCCGCAGCTGCGGCAGGTTGCAAGCAGCACGCTGCGCACGTCGCTGCGCAATCAATTTCCCGCCACCATCAGAACAATTAAGATCGGCTCAGCGCTCGTGCGCCTCATTCTGCAGATCGACGACACGCATCTCATTCGCGCTTCCGTCACCAAAGAGTCCGCACAGCTTTTAGGGCTTGAAGAAGGCATGAGCGTTCTTGCGCTCACCAAAGCAACAGGCGTCAACATCACGGCAGACTTCCCCGACGGCGAAAGTCATGCGCTGGAAAATCAGCTCGTGGGCGAAGTCATTCGTTGCGAGCGCGCAGCCAAGGGGGGCGAGTGCTCCATCCGTCTGCCGTCGGGCATCGTCATCGTCGGATTCGCCCGCGGTCGTCACGGGCTCAAGATCAATCAGCGCGCGGTAGCATCCATCGCCCCTTCATCCGTGGTTATCGCCTTAACGTCTTGATTGATTTTTTTGAACATCAATACGTGAGACGATCACTAACGCTCAACAGATTGATGCGTATCAATGACGCAAAACCCTTCCTTACAATTTGCTGAATATCATTACAACCTATCTTATTAGCAGCGGAAAGCCGTTGCCGACTGCAAAATGTGTTTGACCCCTCGACTTCCTTCGTTGGTGCCGTGTCGACCCCTCGGACGGCAAAATCTCTCGCTTAACCAGGAAGCCGTTCTATAACTAAGGTTCCAAAAAATGGAAAAGAACAGCAAATGGTATCTCGCCCTCATCTGCCTGATCGGCGTTGTGATCGGCATTGTTTTCGTGGGCGTTCTCACCAGCGTCGTTCATTGGGCCGGCTCGCCGAAGTTCTGCGGTGAATTCTGCCACTCGATGGATCTCACGTACGTCGCCTACCAGAAGGGTGACCACTTCCGTACGGGTTCGGGCGCTACGGCTGGCTGCTCGGACTGCCACCTGAAGAATCACTCGAACGAACACGTCGGCCCGATCGATTACGTAGCGCTTCTGCTTGACAAGGCGCACGCCGGTTCCGTTTCGCTCGTCGGCGAAATCCAGGGCAGCATGAGCACGCACGAAAAGCAGCTCGCTATGCGCGAACATCTCGCTCAGGAAGTCTACGACCAGATGATCGACCGCAACTTCTCGGCTTGCCGCGGCTGCCACGACGTCGAAAAGATGTATGACCCGAAGCGCCCGATGCTTGCCGAAATCCATCGCGGCTTCGGCCCCGAATCCGAAAAGAAGGTTGACTGCCTCGCCTGCCATCCGACGGCTGGCCACAACTACGGCTACATCATCCCGCGCAAGACCGCTAAGACGGAATAACGACGCGAATTTGCCTCTGCGCACGTGAAGAGATCCCGGTTCTTCGGAGCCGGGATTTTTTTTGCCTCAAGAAACCTTCTTGCGACGTGTCGAGCGCAGATTGCTAAAATTTTCAAATTCTTCGAAATTCGGAGCGAAGGGTGCCAATACCCGACCGCTCCTACAGCACAGGCTGAGACAAAAATATGGTTCAGACGATTCGACGCGAAGACTATCGCGCACCTGCGCATCTCATTGACGAGGTGCGCCTTGAGTTCGATCTCGATGCCGAAAGCACCGCAGTAGTCAACACGATGCACGTGCGCCCCAACCCGGCGGCAAACGGCCAGGATGCGTCGCTCTTTCTTGATGGCGAGGATCTCACGCTCGTGAGCGTTGCCTTGGACGGCAAACCGCTTGACGAAAGCCGCTACACGCTCTCGCAGGAGGGACTGCTCATTCGCGACATTCGTGAGCCAGCCACCGTCACCATCGTCAACCGCTTCAGTCCCGCGGCCAACACAGCGCTCTCGGGCATCTATGTCTCGGGGCAGACGCTCATCAGCCAATGTGAAGCACAAGGGTTTCGCCGCATTACCTTCTACATGGATCGTCCCGATGTGCTCGCGAAATTCACAACCGTTATCCGCGCCTCGAAGGAAACCTTCCCCGTGCTGCTCTCGAACGGCAACGCGGGTGAGGCCAAAGACCTTGAAGACGGCCGGCACGAAGTAACCTTCGTCGATCCGTTCCCCAAGCCCTCCTACCTCTTTGCGCTCGTTGCCGGCCAACTGGTGTGCCGCGAAGAAAAGTTCCGCCTCAAGGACGGGCGCCTTGCGAACCTCTCCGTCTGGGTGGAGCCGCAGGACCTCGACAAGACCGAACACACGCTCGAAAGTCTCAAGAAAGCGATTCGTTGGGATGAAGAACGCTGGGGGCTTGAACTCGACCTTGACGATTTCAAAATCGTGGCGACGAAAGATTTCAACTTCGGTGCAATGGAAAACAAGGGACTCAACATTTTCAACAGCAAGTGTGCACTTGCCAACCCGAATGTTGCGACCGACGAGGACTATTTCCACATTGAATCGGTCGTGGGCCACGAATACTTCCACAACTGGACAGGCGACCGCATCACGCTGCGCGACTGGTTCCAGCTGACGCTCAAGGAAGGCCTCACCGTCTTCCGCGACCAGGAATTTTCCGCCGACATGCTCGGCGAACCGTCGGCCCGAGCCGTGCAGCGCATCAAAGACGTCATTTCGCTGCGTGCCGCGCAGTTCCCGGAAGACGCGAGCCCCATGGCGCACCCGATTCGCCCCGATTCCTATCAGGAAATCAACAATTTCTACACGATGACCGTGTACGAAAAAGGCGCTGAAGTCATCCGCATGCTGCAGACGCTGCTCGGCCGCGATACCTTCCGCAAGGGCTTTGACGAATACATCGCCAAGAATGACGGCTCAGCCGTCACCTGCGAGGCGTTCCTCGAAGCAATGACGAGCGTTTCCAAACGCGATCTGCGCCAGTTTAAGCGCTGGTTCTCGCAAGCGGGCACACCGCGCGTTAAGGTTCGCAGCAACTGGAATGAAGAGGAAAAGAAGCTCACGCTGTCGGTTTCGCAAACAACGCCTTCAACGCCGGGGCAGCCCGTGAAGCAGCCCTTCCTCATGCCCTTCCCCGTCGCGCTTTTGAATGGCGACGGTATTGAAATGCCCGTGAAGCTCGAGGGCGAATCGGGAGCGGGCGTGGCCGGCACGCGCATGCTCGAACTCACGGAGAACAGCCAGGAATTCGTTTTCGTCGATTTGGCTGAAAAGCCCATTTTGTCGCTCAACCGCGGCTTTGCCGCACCGATCATCCTCGATGCGGGCCTCACGCGCGAAGAGCGTCTCTTCCTCGCCGCGCGTGACGGCGATCCCTTCAACCGCTGGGATGCCATGAACGGGCTTCTCATCGAAGCGGTCCGCGACGAAACGCGTGCTCGTCTTTTGCACGAGCCGCACGATATCGATCCGCGGCTTCTCGAGACCGTCGGCGCCATTCTCAAGGACGAATCGCTTTCGCCCGCCTTTAAGGCTGTGGCGCTCGCGATGCCGACCGAAAAGATCGTTTCTGAGACGCTTCCCGTGATCGACCCGCATGCGGTGCACGCTGCCTGGGTTGCGGTTCGCAATGCCATCGCCAAGCGCAACTTGAGCGCCTTCATGGAAGCGGCGGAAAAGAACGTAACTCCGGGCGAATACGACCCGAGCGCCGAACCCGCTGGCAAGCGCGCCCTCAAGAACCTGGCGCTCGGCTACGCCATTGCCGCTGGCAACGCGCGTGCGACGATCCTCGTCAAAGATCAGTTCACCACCGCGACGAACCTCACGGACAAGCTCGCGGCACTGCGACTTATGGTCAATTCGCAAACGCCGGCGAAGGAAGATATGGAGGTCGACGCCCTCAAAGCTTGGGCGGGCGAACCGCTTCTGCTCAACAAGTGGCTGCAGATCCAGTCGACTGCGTCGTCCTTTGCGGGCGAGTCGCTTGTTCTCGAGCGCGTTCGCGAGCTTGTGCGCTGCGACTTCTTCTCGATTCGCAATCCGAACAACGTCTACTCGCTGCTCATGCCGTTCTTCACGGCCAATCCGGCGGAATTCCATCTGCCCGACGGCTCGGGCTATGCGTTCTGGGCAGAAATGGTGCTTGAACTCAACCGGATCAATCCGCAGGTAGCTTCTCGCGTTGCGCGTGCGCTCGAAAACTGGCGCCGTTACGTCTCGCCGCTTGCCTCCCGCATGCACGACGCCCTCGAATCCGTTTACGCACGTCGCGAAGAACTTTCGCCCAACGTGCTTGAAATCATCGAAAAATCCCTCAACAATCCCGTCTGATCTCTCAACAAAGGACATTGAAAGTGACTCCGCTATCGCTTCAGCAATACCTCGCTCGCGAAGAAACGCTCCGAGGCCTCGATCCTCAGCTTGCACGCGTCATTTCGGGCATTTCCGAAGCCTGCAAGACGATCAGCTCGCTCGTGCGTCAGGGTGCGCTCGCCGGCGTGCTCGGCCTGGCTGGCTCGGAAAACGTCCAGGGCGAAGAGCAGAAAAAGCTCGACATCATCAGCAACGACATCTTCGTTGAAGCGCTTGTTCAGACGGGCGCCGTCTGCGGCATGGTGAGCGAAGAGGTCGACCACGTGATCAGCGTGCCCGAAACCGAAGCCCTCGGCCCGTACCTCGTGGCATTCGACCCGCTCGACGGCTCGAGCAACATTGACATCAACGTGTCGATCGGCTCAATCTTCGGCATTCTCCCGGCCGACCGCCCGAAACGCGTTGCCGTTGAAGCCGACTTCTTCAAGCCTGGCCGCAACCTCAAGGCTGCAGGCTACTGCATGTACGGTCCGCAAACGCAGCTCGTGCTCACGCTCGGTCAGGGCGTCGTGATGTTCACGCTCGATCCCTTGACGGGCACTTTCCGCTTGACGCGCGAAGCCGTCCGCGTCGAACGCGAAGCCAAGGAGTTCGCCATCAACATGTCGAACGAACGCTTCTGGGAAAAGCCCGTTCAGCGCTACATCGGCGAACTGCTCCAGGGTAAGGACGGCGTTCGAGGCAAGAATTTCAACATGCGCTGGATTGCCGCGATGGTGGCCGAAGTTCACCGCATCCTGCAGCGCGGCGGCATCTTCATGTATCCGCGCGACTCGCGCACGCCCGATCGTCCGGGCAAACTCCGTCTTCTTTATGAAGCCAATCCCATGGCCATGATCATGGAGAACGCGGGCGGCGCCGCCACGAACGGCCATGAGCGCATCCTTGACATCACGCCGGAAAAGATCCACGAACGCGTGGCGGTATTCCTCGGCGCTGCCGAAGAAGTCGAGCGAGTGACCGCTTACCACCTCGATAAATAAGCACGTCCGGTCCCCGACCGCCGGCGCAGAACGATAGCGCCGGCGCCGCCGGTTGTAGAATCCGCCGACCTAAAAAGGCCGCATTCCTTTCGAATGCGGCCTTTTTACCGTTTAAGAGCGGCTTAAAAGAGCTCGCCGAAAACCTCCTTTTTCTTCTTCTCGTCGGCAACCTCTTCGGCAGGCGCGGGAAGCGTATCGCTCAAACGCTTCTGAACAGCTTTGAGTTCAGCAAAAATTTCAGCCTTGGCCGCCTCGCGCTCAGCACGATTCTCTTCGGCCTGTTTGCCAAGCTGCTTTTCGAGCACGTCGAGTCGCTCGCGGAGCACCTGCATACTCTCATCGCTACGCCCCGTCAGAACAGCCTCGAGATGCTCGAAGCGCGACTTCATTTCTTTTGTGGCCTCAATGAGACGGCTCTTGTCGGCCTCCTCAGCGAGCTGATGCGCGCGGCGCGCCTCTTTGTAGGCCGAGCGCAATTCAATCAGAACGCTCGCCTGCTGCCAGATCGTATAGATGCCAAGCAACAAAATGATCACCGAGAAACCGCACACCACCAAAACACCGAGCGGCGCCTGAATTTCGGTGTAGACCAAATTGACCATCGTCACCTGAGAGAGCGTCGTCCAGTTGATGATGAGGAACACGGCCATCACGACGAGAACGAGCAGAATGCCTAAGGTACGGAACTTCACATGGGTCTCCTTGGTGTTTGGAAGGCGAGAAGGCGCCCTCGAGCCCCTCTCTATAATACGAGCAGATATTTTAGGCCCTGACGGACTTTTGAGCTTCCGCGAATGCTTCTTGCTGTCGTGCGAACCGCATCCCGCGGTCCGCCGCTCGGTGCTTGTCAGGCGAAGGAGTTTAGTTTCATGCTGACCGATCCCCGTTTTCCGAAGCTTCACATCGTCGATCATCCGCTTGTCCAGCACAAGCTCACGTTGATGCGATGCAAGGAAACTTCCACGCGCGACTTTCGCGAGCTTCTCAAGGAAATCGCCATGTTGATGGGCTACGAGCTCACGCGCGACTTTCCGCTCGGAACGGCACGAATCGAAACCCCGATTGCCTCGTGCGACGCCCCGGTAATGGAAGGCAAGAAATGCGTGATCGTGCCCGTGCTTCGAGCCGGCCTCGGCATGACCGACGGCTTGCTGATGCTCATGCCGTCGGCTCGTGTTGGTCACATCGGCCTCTACCGCGATGAAAACCTGCAGCCTGTCGAATACCTCGTGAAGCTTCCTGACGTTGAAGGCCGCACTTTCATCGTCGTCGACCCGATGCTCGCAACCGGCCACTCTGGCATTCACGCCGTCGACGTTCTCAAGAAACGCGGCGTGAGCGGCGAAAGTATCCGCTTTATGGCTCTCGTAGCCGCCCCCGAAGGCGTGAAACTCTTCAGCGAGCATCACCCCGACGTGGATCTCTACGTTGCCTCGCTCGACGAATGCCTCAACGAGCATGCCTACATCGTGCCCGGCTTGGGCGATGCAGGCGACCGCATCTTCGGTACGAAATAACGGTTAGAACAACGCCGCGCACAGCCGCTGCGTAAAGTCTTCACCAACAGAGCACTCGCTTTTCCGCATGAGAAGCGAGTGTTTTTTACGCCGTTTCCGAAGACGGCCGTCAATTCACCCATTCAAAGTGCCTTGATAGCACCTTCGCACCGCCCTGCTTAGTAAGCACACACTTATTTAATAATTTATACGCTTATTTACTTATAAAATCTTTCAAAAGTTTTTCAGTTTTTCATCACTATTTTTATAGTATTTACCCTTTATTTAACCAGCCAATCCCCGTTTACAACTTAATTTCATACTCCCTTAGAGGCAATAAAGCTTTCTTTTCTTAAGAAAACAAATTTTTAATTTGATAATTATCAATTTATATGCGTACGCCAAAGTGCATCATAAGGGCCACGTTAGCGGGTGCAGAGTACGTATCGGCACCTTGCTTTAGTTGAATTTCCCGGATGCGAAGACATCCGCTCAATTTTCTTCTCAGTAGGAACAGTCATCATGACGACCCCTGATTCCGTCAAGTACGCTCACGTTCCGACCGCCACCGACAACGTGTGGGGCGTCGGCCTCAAGGATGCCAAGCGTCAGAGCAGCAAGACCGCTCTCCTCGACGTCCTGCAGTCCGTCACCGGTCTTATCCTCGGCATCTTCCTCTTCTGCCACATGGCCTTCACGAGCTCCGTGCAGTTCGGCAAGGACGTGTTCATGAACCTCATCATGACCTCGGGCGGTGCCTTCATCGATGGCGAAGAACATCTCTGGATGCACGTCGTTTTCGTCGGCTTCATCTTCCTTTGCGTCGTTGTGCACATGTTCTGCGCCCTTCGCCGCTTCCCGACGTCCTACCATCAGCTTCGTGACATCAAGGCTCACGTCCGCATGGTTCATCATGAAGACACGACCCTCTGGTGGATCCAGATCGTCACGGCCTTCCTGCTCTTCCTTCTCGTCTTCCCGCACCTCATCAGCATGCTGACGAATCCGGCAGGCTTCGACCCCAACCTGATCGGCGTGCACACCTACCACAACGGCCTGCTCTACACGTTCATCTTCCTGGTCGTTACGGAACTGCACGGCATGATCGGCCTCTATCGCCTTGCTGTTAAGTGGGACATCTTCGAAAAGAATCCGGAACGCAACGTTATGGATCAGCGTCAGGGCGACCGTGCCGGTCTTCGCAAGGGCATGCTCGTTGTCGCTCTCCTCATGATCGTCTGCGGTTCGCTCACGATGTGGAAGAACTACTCGATCGGCGCCGAACAGGTCGCTGCCGGTCAGGAAGCTCAGCGCTACGAAATGCCTGCTGACCTCAGCTGGTACAAGTAATGTGAAGTGAAGCGCGCATGCTCGATGCGTGGCATGCGCACCTTCAAAAAGCTTCAAAAGGCCGCCCGAATATCGGGTGGCCTTTTTGTTTGTTCACTAATGACGACTCGCTGAGAAGCGCGCCAGCCTGCTTGAACCCATCAGAGCGGCGCGGCGGCTTTCTCCAACCAAGAGAGCGCCCGTGGACTGACTCTGTTTCGGAGCGCTTCAACACAGCGCCGATTGAATGCGTTTAGCTGTTCGACGAGTTCGCCGAAGGGTCGCCCAAGAACCCGAACGTCGATCGGGCAGAGCGTGAGCGGCTCGAATGCCAAGAACTCCCCGAAAGCGGTGCTTTCGGCTTTGCGAACAAACATGAGATTTTCGACGCGCACCCCCCATTCGCCCGGTCGGTAAATACCGGGTTCGTTCGAGACGACGTTGCCGGGTGCCATTGCAAACCGCGTTGCCCTCGGCGAAATGGTCACAGGGCCCTCGTGCACGTTGAGAACATACCCGACACCATGTCCGGTTCCATGGCCGAAGTCGATGCCTTCGCGCCAGAGCTCCATGCGGGCGGCCACGTCGACCTGCGCCCCCGTCGTTCCGACAGGAAACTTCAAATGCAGAAGCCGCAGCATCGCACGCGTAGCGAGGACAACGTCGCGGCGCATTGCCTCGCTCGGCATGCCGACGGCGCTCATGCGGGTCACGTCGGTTGTGCCGCAATCGTACTGTGCCCCCGAATCGATAAGCAGCAGATTCCCGGGCTTGAGCACCGATGACCGACCGGCAAACGGCTGGTAGTGCGGCATGGCGGCATTTGGGCCGTAAGCCGCGATTGTCGGGAAGCTTTCGTCCAAAAAGCCCGGCATGCGAGCTCGGTGTGCATGCAGGCACTCCGCCGCGTTCCACTCGGTAAGCCGCTCGCCCTTCGAGAGCCGCTCATCGAGTTCGGCATAAAACTCCGTGAGTGCGATAGCGTCCAAAAGATGAGCCTCGGCAATGGCTTCAAGCTCCTCACTTGTCTTTTCGGCCTTGCGCGCTGCGACGGGATTGGGTCTTGTAAAAGAAAGACGCTCTTCGCCGATCGCCTCCAGAAGATCCACAGTAACGGTCGAAGGGTCGACAAGAATTCGCCCCTGTTCGGCGAGTTTTGCCAAGTCACGCTCGAGCTCGGCCGAGGGTCTCACGTCAATGGCTTCTCGCTGAAGCTTTTCAAGAAGTGCGTCAGAAAAACGCCCGGCATCGGCGTAGAGCATCGCTCTCGACTGCGTGACAAGCAGTTCAGCCTCAAATACGGGATTATTGGGGACATCCGCACCGCGCAGGTTCGTTACCCACGCGACATCGTCGAGCGATTCGAGAAGGAGGCCGATCGAACCGCTCTCGGCGAGTTTTTCGCGTACGGCACGCATTTTTTCCCCGCGTTCGACGCACGGCCGACGCATTTCGGCAATGGCACTCGACACGGGCTTCGGCCGCTCCGGCCAGATACCGCTCCAGTCAAACGCCGTCGGCAGGAACTTCAGTCCGCAAGCCGCAAACGCCTCTTCACAAAGAAGGGCATCCTCGTAGGAAATCGTTTTTTCGTCGACCGCCACCACAGATCCAGCTGGCAAGCGTTCACTGAACCAGTTCGCACAAGCTGCGAGATCGCTCGCGGGTCGACGAATCAGTTCCGCCCCCGAAGGGAGCTCTCGTTGCGCCTGTTCCCAATAGCGGCTGTCAGTAGCAAGCGCCAATTCGTTCGGGAGCACAAGGAGCGTTCCCGCACTGCCTTTGAAACCCGAGAGCGCTGCGCGCAGCTGCCAATGCTCGGGGACATACTCGCAAAGGTGCGGGTCGCTCGTCAGAACAAGTGCGCCGCTAAAACCCTTGCGGGCAAGGAACGCCCGAAAGGCAGCCAGTCTTGCTTCATCTTGCCTTGTCGTCAATTTCTGCCTCAGAACAGCTTTCGAATCGTAATCGTGACCGGAAAGCCCACGTGACTGTCGCTTTCCTGATCTTCGCCGATATTGAGCGCAACAAGGCGCCAGCCGGCATCACGCAGCTCATCGAGCGTTGCGCTCACCCCGATATCCGAGCAAGCAAACACCGTCTCCTTGGCACGGCTGAGAACCGTCACTGGCGTCTGCGACACGCATGTCATCTGCGCTCTATAGGGAGCATCGAGCAGTGGGTCGCGCCCCCCGGGGCCGCTCATTGCATCACCCGTGTTGTGTCCCGACTGCGAAGCACAGCCGCCAAGTAAAAGCGCAGCCGCAGAAACGAGCAGCAGGCACCGAATTTTTGCACTCATTGAAAACTCCTCACCGCCGATTGTCGGCCTTGGACCGATTCGGCTTTTCGGGCAGCCGCCGCGACAGCTGCCGCACCATCAGTTTTTGCCGCCGTTCTTACCGCGTTGCCTGCCCGCGAACTTATTGCCTTTGAAGCCCTGCGGATTCTTACCCTTGCCTTTTCCCGCGCGCATGCGGTTGGGTACTCGGTTGTCAGGCTGACTCGTGGCACCGAAAACCGTATGAAAGCCCAGGTTGTCGCGCATCGGCATCGTCTGCGGCAGCGAGAGTGTCGCAGACCGATAGTCGAAGGGATCGGCAGGCTGCCAAGCACTCGCAGGAAGGCTGAAGTCCGTTTTTCCCGAAAGCTTTTTCGGTTTGTAATGGATTGAATTGCCGAAATTGTCTTCATCAACGGAGGCTACCTGCTCGCGCTTAGACTGGTTCTTGAACTTGTTCTTGAACTTAAAGTGCTTGCGCTGCGCGCCGGGTTTGCCGTCCTGACGCTTGAGCTTCTCACCCGAAGGAACTGCACCAGCAGGATCCGTCGCACGATCGTTCGTCCTTTCGGGCACGGGCGGCTTTTCGAGTGCATCCGTCTTTTCCAACGGATTTGTTGCCGACTCGGCCCGATCGTTCTTACCGTTTTTTTCTGCCGCACTTTCTCGCAGCTTGCGCAAATGCTTCAGGCGCTGCGTTCGCGGCGTGCGAAGCGTCGAACCCGCCTTCTTGGCGGTCGACTTGGGTTTTGACGCAGAAGCCGTCACCGCAGCGGGCACCATCGGCGCCGTCATAGCGTCTGAGAGCTCGTCGAGCGCCTCGGGTGAGTATTCACTCGAAGCCATGGCCGCCTTGGAAACGACCTGCTGAACGGGCTTGGGCTTGGGGCCAACATGTTTAAGCGGGCGATTGTTCTTTTTCTGCCCGACGCGCACCTTCTCCTTGCGCGGCTTGGCGGCAGGCACGAGAGCATTGTCCTGCGGCTGCTCGGCGTTGTTCGCATTTCTGCGTCGCTTGCCGTTGAGCTTGCCGGCGGTCGAGCCGAATGCATCTTTGCCCTTGCGAACAGCGCCGTTCTTTTTGCCGGCACCCTTCGCACTGCCGGGTTTCTTCGAAGACATAAAACCGAGAATCGAATCGTCGCTCTCGGAGAAGGCGGGAAGCCGTGCGGTATTGGCCGCAGACTTTTTCACGAAGCGGCGTCTACCGTTTTTGCCGACCGTCTGATGCGTGAGCGGTTCATTCGTGCCGCGCATCGCTCGGCGCTCACGCGCCTGCGCTGCGCGCAGTTCGACCGTGTTCGAAGAAAGAGGTTCGGTAATGGTGATTTCGTTGTCGACGTGAGGCTTCGGCACATAGCCAGACCGAATCGTGAGCGTGCGGCGAGGTGCGGCGGCTTCGGAGGCGCCCGGAACCGCTACGGCGCCCTCTTCCGCCCCTTCGCTTTCGTCCTCAACAACGTCGAGAGCCGTCTCTTCGTCGCCCTCGTCGTATTCGTCGAAATCGTCGTACCCGACGTTCGCCTCATCCGCGTTGAGCGCCTTCCCGAAAATGTCTTCGTTTTCTTCGAGGCTCTGGCCAAGGTCATCGCCCTTCGATGCATCGCCCTGCTGCCAGTCCTCTGCACGGACAAGCGCTTCAACGTCTTTATCGTCAAAGAGCGCTTCGCGCGTCTTTTCAGGGGGTTCCTGAGACACCGCCAGAGACGCTACGCTATCGCTTCGCGCAGGGGCATCCGACTGTACGAACTCCGCAAGCGAAGCAACGACGCCGGTAAGATCGTCCGTCTGCACGGACACGGGTTCGACCGGATCAACCTTCTTTTTTCTCGTCCGCTTCTTCGGCACCGCCTCTTCGTTCGACGCAGCAACCCCTTCGACCTTACCGACAAGATCGGATACAACGGCCTTCTTTCGCGTGCGTTTGGGCTTTGCGGTCGCGGGCGCCGACTTATTTGCCAAAGGCGTCTCGTCAGGGCTTTTCAGCGCTGCGGCCAACGTGGCCGCCTGCTGCTCGCAATCGGCAATTTGAGCGGCCCGCATCTCTGCCGTTTCGATAAGCTCGTCTGCAACCGGAACCGCAAGACCAAACGGATTGGCAAAGACCCAGCTGCGACCGATAATTTCGGCCGTCTTCAGCACGCGGCCCATGTCGCCAGGCTGCACGAAGCTAAAGAGCGCACCGAATTGGGGCACCGCAGCGGGATTCACCTCGATGATCTTGAGCGCATTCAGATACGCTCGCGGCGACGCAGGAAAGTCGTAAAAAACGACGGAATCGATGCCGCAGCCTTCAAAAAGGGGAATCGCGTTGGACATCGTGACAACGAAGTGGCGACCTTCAGCACCGAAAGCTGTCGGATCGACCGGTTCGTAATAGGCGGCTCCCTCGGGATACTGAACAGCCGCCCGGATCTCGCCTTCGGCAAGAAGCTTTTTGACCTTGGGAAGATTCTGCGCGCTGTTAACAACAATCAGCGTCCGGCTGTAGCCGCTCCAGCCCTTGTCGAACATGTAGGGCACGAGCTTGTTTCGCCTGTATGCGGAGACCACCATGAAGCGCTCGCACACGACGCTCTTCGTACCGCTCGGTGCAGCAGTCAAAATCTCAACATCAACACCGACGCTCCTTGCAAAAGTCTCGATTGCGGTGCCGGCCTCGCTCGCCAAAAAGAGTTTGCGTTCAACATGAACCGTCTCGCAAAACTCGCGAGCTTCGTCGGCAAGTCGGTTCTGACAGATTTTTTCAAGCGAACAGAAAACGCCGAGTGGCACCGACTCGAGTGTGAGTCCCGCTTTTTCGTATGTACTTCGAATGACGGCGGGCGTTCCGATGACAACCTCGGGTTGGGCCTCGACGAGCTTTTGCAACCGAACGTTCGCCTTCCAAGCATCGTGCAGCAGGAAGGCCGCAAAACCCAAAGGCGAAGCAATCGCATCAAAGGTTTTCTTGAGCTTTTCGGCGTGCTGGCGACTCGAAGAGAAAAAAACAACGCGCGGCCCTTGGGCTGGGGACGCTTCGGCGGAAGCGCGATTCTTCACGAGCAGCTCGATCGCGGCAACCATGGCCGCAGTCGTCTTGCCTTCGCCCTCGAGCGAGAGCAGAACGAAATCTTTCGGTTCGTCCCTTCTGGCCAGATAGAGCGACTGAATGGGACTCAGCGCCCGAAGGTCGAGAAGCGCGTTCAGGCGCTCGGCAAGCACATTGGAGAGATTGAACTGAGATAAATCCACAATTATCTTTCCGACCAAACGCATTGGCTGCCCGCGCTCACCGGCGAACGGCCAAGGCCTAGAAATGAGGACGCCGGGACGTCCTCACGCAAAAACGGATCTAACAATAGAAGTGCTTTTCGCTCGCGGCGAAAGGCGAAGCGGCAGCCCGCTCGAACGGAAATGTCGAGACATGTGCGCCGTGCGTGCACGACGCCGAAAGCGGAGCGGCTGCGGGGCATTCAAAAAATTCGGACCGGGCAGCAGACTGCGACAGGATCGAAGGCCCCCTGGCGGCTTCAATCCGAAGGCACCGACCTTTCGCTTCGCTCAGTCGCGCTCTAGTTGAAAAGTCGTATGCCTCGGCGTGAAGCTCATTTTAGCGAAAGCCCGAAGAAAGCTGCCTATTCTTTTTTAGCAACGCCCGCCCGCTGCTTGACCGCCGAGCGTTGCGAGCGCGGGAACGGGGGCACCGAGCACTGCGAGCAGCGCCGTCGTTTCACAGACAGGCAGTCCCATGATGCCCGTGAAGCTCCCCTCAATGCGCTCAATGAAGACGCCGGCAAGCCCTTGAATACCGTAGCCGCCCGCCTTGTCGAAGGGCTCGCCCGTAGCAACATATCCCATCGTTTCCGCACGGGAAAGCGTCCGGAAGGAAACGAATGAAAGACTCACTGCATGACGGCGCTCGCTCTGCGTCCCCGCCCAAACACAGGTCCGCACCTCATGCGTCCTGCCTGAAAGGCACTCGAGAAAACGCACCGCCTCTTCAGCATCCTTGGGTTTACCGAGAATTTCGCCGTCCAGACTGACGACCGTATCGGCAGCAACGATCGGACAACGATCGAATTCCGCCTGCGGATAAAGTCGAGCGCGAAGTTCCAGTCCTTCCTCGAACTTTTCGCGAGCCGTTCTGAATACATACGCCTCGGGCGACTCGTTTGCGAGCACCTCTTCGTCGCCCGGAAAATAGCCGCGGTGCGCCGTCGTGTCGGCAAGCACGCACACCTCGTAGCCGAGTCCGGAAAGAAGTTCGCGGCGGCGAGGACTCTTACTTGCGAGGAAAATTGGACTTCGCTGCATCTTGTCGCTCCGTGAATCGGCCTTTAAGCCCGGTGGTAGGGATGGTTGGCGAGAATCGACCAAGCACGATAAATCTGCTCGGCGAGCAGAACACGCGCGAGCGCGTGCGGCAGCGTCATGGCCGAAAGGCGAATCGTTTCGCGTGCAAGCGCCTTCACGTCGGGCGCGAGGCCGTCGGGACCGCCGATGATGAAAACGAGCGTTTCGCCGTCAGTGCGTCCTTTGGCGATGAACTTCGCAAAGTCGACCGTCGTGAGATCACGCCCGTGCTCGTCAAGTACGACAACATAATCACCAGGCTCGAGCGCCTTCTTAATGCGCTCGCCTTCGGCTGCCATCAGCTTTGCAGGCGGCAACCCCGAACGCGGCTCGGTTCGAATTTCTTTGAGTTCCACCTCAAACCCGCGCGGAAAGCGTCCCAAATAATCTCGGACGGCCGTCTCCGCCCAGTCCGCGATGTGCTGGCCGACGGCAACGATTCGGATGCGCATCCTCAGGCCTCGGCGTCGGGTGCGTGCTGCACGCGGTGCGGCATCAGACGTGAAGCGCACTCTTCGTTGGCGCGCATGAACACTTCCTTCCCGCCCCAGATTTCTTCGAGGTTGTAATAGTCGCGCACGTTGGGCTGCAGAACGTGGCAGACGACGCTACCGCAGTCGACAAGCACCCACTCGCCCGTATCCTGACCTTCCATGCCGAGCACGTCGGCACCGGCTTCTTTCACAGCCGCGCTCACGGCATAGGCAAGCGCGCGCGTCTGACGATTCGAGGTACCCGAAGCGATCACAACGCGTTCGAACTGGTCGGTGAGCGCTTCGGTATTGAAAATCTTGACGTCCTTGGCTTTAACGTCTTCAAGCGCCTGGACAATGGTCTGGGTAAGTTCTTCGAGATTCATTCGACGATTTCTTCTTGTTGCGTGAACAATGCATCGCGCGGGCCGCTGCTGCGTACGATGCGCTTTTGATATCAGAATCTGCCGCTACGCGTGCCGTAGAGGCCGTGTGCGGCTATGTAGGCGGCCACAGGAAAGGGCAACCAGTCACCCACGCGCCTCATTGCGTCGGGGAAGGGCTGCGTCCCGAGCATCGAACGGATAGCCGTTGCGCTCGCCTTGTGGCTAGGCATGGAAAAGAACGCAATGGCGCCCGACGCGTGACGCGTGAGCTCCTTGGCCTCAACGCGCCGCGCCGCAGCCCAGGACTCGATCGACGGATTGGTCCGAATCGGCTCGCCCGCGCGTTCGCAGACGGCGATATTGGCATAATCCGCGAGTCTCTGCCAGCTTCGCCACGTATGAAAGTTAAGCCACTGGTCGCCTCCGAGAATAAGAACAAGCGGATAACCCGGGCCGAGGCGGCTGCGTATCGCTTCAAGCGTGTCAATCGTATAGGTCGGCCCCGATCGCAAAAGCTCAAGCTCATTGACGCGAAAGTCCGGTTCGTCCTCAAGGGCGAGCTTAAGCATCTCAAGCCGAATACGAGCAGGCGTTACGAACGCTTTTTGCCACGGTGCTCTCGCAGGCACGAACTCGACACACCCGAGATTAAACGTCTCGAGCGCTGCGCGCGCCGCAGCCAAATGTCCGTTGTGCACGGGGTCAAAAGTGCCGCCCAACAGGCCGATTCCCTGACGAACAACGCGAGCGCTTCCGATCTCAAGCATGCTTCTTTTATCAAGGGTTCTTGACGAGTGAAATGAAGGCCTTCTCAACGCGACCTTTTTGAATGAAGACGGCAAGCCACGTGAGCTCGAGCTCCTGCAGATTTCGACTGTTGCGCAGATACTGCTGGCTGAACCAATAGTGCCAGCCAGCACCGTCGGCGTAGGATGCCGGACCGACCGTCTTCAATACATCCGCTTTCGTCATGCCGAGGCCGACCTTGCCCAAGCGAAGCGGCAGATGCTCGGCGGTCATCTTTTTGCAGAAGCCGGGCGTTTCGTCCGGCGCGTACTCGAGCTGAACCTCAGTGACGTTCTTCGTATCCGAGGAAATCACCCAAGCGAGCACCGGCTTGCCGCCTTCGGTACCCGAAAGGCACATATAGTCCCGGGCAAAGTACCCGCGGCCTTCTCGAAGGCGCGTTGCGCCCGTAAAGGCGGCAGCTGCCTCCATTGGCGTGTTCCAGAGTTCGATCTTGGGTTTGCCGAGCCGCAGGAAATTGGCTGCCGGCTCGTCGAGCGTTGCGGGCGCATCGAGCAAGGATGCGGGGTACCCGAACGGCCCGTCGGCATGGGCCGGCGAAAAGGCTGTCAGGCACGCAATGGCGCCCGTTAGCAGGATGATGAGTCTGCGCCGCATGAGGTTCAGTCCCAAAGAGTCTTTCACGCTTTCTACCTTAGCATTTTTGCGAATCTGAGCGCTCGATCGTAAGAAAAATGCCCGAAAGTCTCTCGAACCTCCGGGCATTGAACGACAGTTACAGTCGGAACGATCAGCGGCCGATCGCGCGGTAGCCGATATCCGAGCGCATCTGCATGCCGTCAAAGTGCACCGACTTCATGGCTTCGTAAGCGGTCTTCTGCGCTTTGGCGATGGACTCGCCGAGACCGACGACGCAGAGAACTCTGCCGCCCGAAACGACGGTAAGACCGTCATCGTCAATCTTGGTGCCCGCGTGAAAGACATGGACTTCCTCGCTGTTTTCAGGAAGCTGCTCAATCACGGCGCCCTTTTCGGGCTTCATCGGATAGCCGCGTGCGGCCGCAACAATGCCGAGTGCGCTGCGGCGGTCCCAGTCGATCTCGACCTGGTCGAGGCGACCTTCGATCGCAGCCTCAACGATTTCGGAGAAGTCGTTCTTGATGCGCATCATGATAGGCTGCGTTTCCGGGTCGCCCATGCGGCAGTTGAATTCGAGCGTGCGAACATCGGACGTGCCGTCTTCGCGCTTGCGGATCATGAGCCCCGCATAAAGGAAGCCCGTGTATCGAATGCCTTCGGCCGCCAGACCCTTGACGGTAGGGCGAATGATTTCGCGCATGACCTGTGCGTGTATGTCGGGCGTAACGACCGGCGCGGGAGAATAAGCACCCATCCCGCCCGTGTTGGGGCCTTCGTCATGATCGAGCAGACGCTTGTGGTCCTGCGAGGTCGCCATCGGGAGAATGTTCTCGCCATCGACCATCACGATGAAGGAAGCCTCCTCGCCTTCGAGGAAATCTTCGATCACGACGCGCGCACCAGCATTACCGAACTCATGACCTTCGAGCATGTCGTCGATCGCCTTGTGGGCCGCATCTTCGGTCATGGCAACCACAACACCCTTGCCTGCGGCGAGGCCGTCGGCCTTCACGACAATCGGCGCCCCTTTCTTGGCGACGTATTCGTGCGCAGCAACCGGATCCGTAAAGGTTTCATATTCGGCCGTCGGGATGCCGTGGCGCTTCATGAACGCTTTGGCAAAGTCCTTGGAGCTTTCGAGACGCGCGGCCGCCCGCGTCGGGCCGAAAATCTTGAGACCCGCTTCTCGGAACTGATCGACAACGCCCGCAGCGAGCGGCGCTTCGGGGCCGACAACCGTAAAGTCGATGTTGTTGGCTTTCACAAATTCGATCAGCTCGCGGGCACCGCTGATCGGAAGGTTTTCAAGACCGTCGCTGAGCGCGGTACCGGCATTGCCGGGTGCAACGTAGACCTTTTCGACGCGGTCGCTCTGCGCGAGACGCCAGGCGATGGCATGCTCGCGGCCGCCGCTGCCAATCACAAGAAGCTTCATGGAATTCAATCGATCCTAATTGGTGAAAAAGATATCCGTCGAACGGGAGCGTTCGACGCGGTGCACGCCGGAAAAAACGCCCGGCTTTTGAGCGCCCCTATTCTAGCCGTCGCCCTTTTTTATTCAAAGAAAAGCCCGTCGACTTTTAACTCGACGGGCACTTACTTCACACGAAGATGCTTCGGGTGAAACTTCGACGCATCGGAATTAGTCGAAGACGGCGGTCGTGTAGACCTGCTGAACGTCATCAAGGTCTTCAAGCGCGTCGATGAGGCGCTGCATCTTGTCGGCGTCTTCGCCCGAGAGGCTCGTTTCGTTCTGAGCCTTCCAGGTGATTTCGGCGACTTCCGGTTCGAGTCCGGCAGCTTCGAAGGCCTTCTGAACGGCGTCGAAAGCACTGGGTTCGCACGTCACTTCGATCGAACCGTCATCGGGATCGGCCACGACATCGTCGGCCCCCGCCTCGAGCGCGATTTCCATAACCTGATCTTCTGTCGCCTTGCCCGGCGCGAAGACGAAGAGACCCACGTGCTGGAACTGGAACGACACAGAGCCTTCCGTGCCAAGGTTGCCGCCGTTGCGCGAAAGCACGTGACGCACATCAGCAACGGTGCGCACGCGGTTGTCGGTCGTGCAATCGATGATCAGCGCAGCGCCGCCCACACCGTAGCCTTCGTAGCGGACGTCTTCGTAGCTCACGCCTTCGAGCTGGCCCGTACCCTTGAGAATGGCGTTCTGGATCGTATCCTTGGGCACATTGCCGCCTCGCGCTTTCACGAGCGCGAGACGCAGGCGCGAGTTGCTGTCGGGGTCGCCGCCGCCCAAACGTGCGGCAACGATGATTTCACGAACAAGCTTCGTCCAGAGATTGGAGCGCTTGGCGTCCTGACGACCTTTGCGGTGCTGAATATTGGCCCACTTGGAATGACCCGACATTTTGTTTGAATCCTGTTACGGTATGGCGATAAAGAGGTGTTTGATCAGCTCTCGAAAGCCGGTCGCAACGGGCGGCCGAATCTTTCGGACCTGGAGTCGAGCGCGGCAATCGTTGAAAATCAGTGCGATTCGTCCGCTCGGAGGGAAGGCGCAATTTTACTGCATAGTGCTTGCGCCGTGAAGTCTTGCCCGGACAAGCGCTTCCTTCCGATGAAAAAAGAGAGCGGCGAACCCGATCGAATCGATCAAGCGCGCCGCTCTTCGGTCTGCAGATGCGGGCTCGTTGGCCGCAGTCCCGATTACTTCTTCAGAATGAGCGAAATGGCATTCGTCCAGACCTTGAGGCCCGTATCGAGCGCCTTTTCGTCAATGTCGAAGCGAGCCGTGTGGTGACCGGACGGACGATCCGCACCGATCACGAAGAAGGCAGCCTTGCCGCCATGCGCCTGAACACGGCGGGCAAGAATCGTGGCGTCTTCGCTGCCGCCGAAGTTCATCGGATCCTCACGGACAGTGAGGCCTTCCACGGCTTGGCCAGCCTGCTTGAGCACGTCGACGAGTTCCGGGTCGTTCGTGAGGTCGACGGCTTCGCCCATCTTCTCGATCTTGTATTCGCAGCCCTGCGCAAGCGCGCAGCCCTGGATGATCTGAACGGCCGAGTCGTACATGTACTGGTTGATTTCGCCGGTTTCGCCGCGAACTTCCATCTTCATGAGAGCATGCGACGGGATCACGTTGCGGCCTTCGCCGGCAGTGAGCTGACCAACATTGACGCGCGTCATGCCGGAGCCGTGGCGGGCGATGCCGAGCAGCTGAACGAACGCGTTGCAGGCAGCTGCCATGGCGTTGCGGCCAGCATTGGGCTCAACACCCGCGTGCGCAGGACGCCCCGTGAAGGAAACGTCGAGCTTCGTCGTGCAGAGGAAGCCATAAGGATTGACCGAGAGTTCGCCCGACTTGCACATCATGGCGATATGCGCGCCGAGGAAATAGTCCGCATCATCGACAATGCCGGAGGCGGCCATGCCAGCCGCGCCGCGAACACCTTCTTCGGCAGGCTGGAAGAGGATCTTGAGCTTGCCGCAGAGTTCGCCCTTGTTGTCGGCGAACCAGTGCGCAACGGCAAGGCCCGTCGACATGTGAGCGTCGTGGCCGCAGGCGTGCATCAGGCCCGGGCGCGTGGAGGCAAAGCCTTCCTTGGCCGGAATGTGCGATTCGTCCTTGGACTCTTCGACCGGCACGCAGTCAATGTCAAAGCGCACGGCGAGCGTCGGGCCGGGGCGCCCCGTATCGAGCACGCCGACACAGCCCGTGTAGCCTTCCATTTCGTTGAGCAGCTCTTCGGAGACGCCGTTCTTGCGGGCCGCTTCAATACCCGCTTCCACAACCTTCTGGCTGCGGCCGAGGCAATTTTCAGGGTTGATCACCTTCGTGCCCGTGAGCACCTCGTAGCCGTATTCGCGCAGCTTGCCGATCAGGAACGCCGTGGTCGTGAATTCGCTCCAGCCTTCTTCCGGGAAGGTATGAAGTTTGCGGCGAATCTCAATCAACTGATCGTGATAAGCGCAGGTGCATGTGGTCATTTTTGCTCCTCAATAAATTTGAACCGTCAGATTGGCGGCGTCCAACATTATCGTCGTTCTATCACTAACGGGGCATCGTCAATATCCCGCGGTTGATTTCATATCAAATCGCTGCGCCGCACTTGCAATTGAGGTTCTGCTTCGCAGTTTCCTTCGAAGAGCGGACTCTGTGAAGATCGACGCTTTTGTTACGACCGATCAAACCGAGCGGACTGAAATATGGACTTAACGATAAAGAAGTATTTCGTTGGTAGTATCTTTGAACGAAAGTCGGCGCGATGACCTCGCGTCCGTTTTTCAATCACGCAAAAAGGAAAATCAAGAGATGACGTCCAGCAGCCTCGAGCTCGAAGGCCGAGCTTTTGCCGAAAGAATTTTCGATACGGTCCGTCAATTGTCCGTCGATACGCTTGGCGTGACTCGACAAGGCTACGGCCCCAAAGAAACGGCCGTCATCGACTTCCTTCGCAGTTTGGGCAAGGAGCTTTCACTCGAGGAGCGTATTGACGCTGCCGGCAACGTTTGGCTTACGCTCGCCGGCAAAGACCGCTCGTTGCCGGCTTTTGTTGCGGGCAGCCACGCCGACAGTGTGCCGCAAGGCGGCAACTTCGATGGCCTGGCGGGCGTTGCGGCTGCCATGCTCTGCGCCTGGTGGATGCGTCACACGAACTTCCAACCCGAACGCGACTTCTCCGTTCTCATCCTGCGCTGTGAAGAAAGTTCCTTCTTCGGAAAAGCCTATGTCGGCTCTCTCGGCATGATGGGCAAACTCACTGCCGCCGATCTCGAACTCAAGCACCGCACAGAACCCGTCACGCTCGGTGAAGCCATCGCCGCCTGCGGACTCGACCCGAAGCAGCTCACCATGGGTCGCCCCGTCATTGATACGTCCAAAATAGCCGCCTTTGTCGAACTGCACATCGAGCAGGGCCCCGTACTCACAAGCAGCGCCGACGTGCGCACCGGGATCGTCACGGGCATTCGCGGCAACATTCGCCACAAGTGCGTCAAAGCCATTGGCGAAACGGCCCACTCGGGCGCGGTCGACAAAGCCTACCGCCACGATGCGCTGATGGCGGCAGCCTGCCTCATGCACACGATGGAAACGCATTGGCAGCGATTCCTTGACGCAGGCGAAGATCTGGTTTTCACGAGCGGCGTCTTTAAAACCGCACCCACAGCCGCTATCTCAGTCATCCCCGGGCTCGTTACCTTCACTATCGACATGCGCAGCCTCTCGATGGATACGTGCGAACGCTTCCATGCGCTACTCGTTTCCGAAGCCGAGCGCATCGGCGCCGAGCGCGGTGTTCGCTTCGAATTTGACGCCATGCTCCGCACGCAGCCTGCGGCGCTCAACCAAATGCTTTCCGAACGCATTGCCCATGCCGCGAAGCTTTGCGGCATTCCGGTTGCGCACCTTGCTTCGGGCGCAGGTCACGATTCGGCCGTACTCGGTAACGCTGGCATTCCCACCGCCATGATCTTTATCGCCAACCAGAACGGTTCGCACAATCCCGACGAGGCGATGGAACTAGCCGACTTTATGCGCGGCACAGAGCTTCTCTGGCGTACGGTCGAAAATTACGACAAGTAATCGTCAACATCCGCGCGCCTCGACCGAGCCCGGTCGCCAGTCGAGGCCGCGAATTGCAACCCTCACTTTCAGTCAACCTTCGTCAGCTTCAAAATAAGAAACAAAAATGGACAAACGCAAGCCGAGCATCGTTTTGATCGACGACTATCCGCTTTTCAGAAAGGCGATGGCCGACGTGCTGACGTCGAGCGGCGAATTTCAGGTCATCGGTCAAACGGCGGATGAAAAGATAGCTCTTAGCCTGATCGGCCTCAAGCCCGACATCGTTTTGATCGATTTGGACGCAACGCATTTTCACGCCCTCAATCTGCTGCGAGAAATCAAGTATCGCCATCCGAACTGCCGCGCCGTCATGATCATGAATTCAACACAGAACTCGACGACGCTCATGCAGGCAATCCGACTCGATGCAAGCGGCTACCTGCTGCGCAGTATTCCGATCGACGAATTCGTCGAGCAGATGCACGTTGTCTCGTCGGGGGGCATGGCAACGTCAGAAAAAATCACCTCAGCTCTTGCCGAACATTTGAGAACGGGCAGCCTACAGCAAACAGAGTCGAACATCACGCAAATTTTGACGCGGCGCGAATTCGATGTGCTCTGCTGTCTCGCGTCGGGGCTCTCCAACCGTGAAATCGCCTCGCATCTGCAGATCACTGATGGAACGGTCAAGGTGCACGTCAAGCACCTCCTCAAAAAGCTCAAATTCCGCTCGCGTGTGGAAGCTGCCGTCTGGGCTTCGGAACGCGGCTACAAACTTTCGGCCGAAAAGCTCGAAAAAATGGGGCTCGGCGAACCCGGCACCGATCAGCGGCTTCGCGCAGGCGCTGCCGACGAATAGTACCTCTTAGTCGAATCCCCATAAAGAAGCGCAGCGTTCGTTAACAAACGCTGCGCTTCTTTTTTCGCCCGTACGCTTGGCGCGTAAAGTTCATCCGGCGTTCGGTTGCGCGGCCTCAGCGCGAGAAAGGTCCTCACGAAGAAGAGATACCGAAGCTCGTGTTAAATCCGCCTCCGCGCCAGCTCGGATACGACTCGAGCACGAACAAATCACACACCTCTGCTCTCGCCACTTTCAACAACTGCCGCAATTTGGCTTCATCAAATTGCAGACATCAAAAAAGCGGGAAACAGCCTGAGCCGAATCCCGCTTTTCTTTTTCGGCAGCCGGTGCTCGGTCAAAGCACCGGCCAGCCGGGTTACATCGTAGTCCCCACTAATCTTTTTAGTTTTTAGATGTACCCGTAAGCAACGCCGAGGAAGTAGCCGACAACCGTCGCGGTAATCACACCGATCAGACCCGGAAGGATGAAGGAGTGATTGATCACGAAGCGGCCGATGTGCGTCGTACCCGAACGGTCGAACTGAAGAGCAGCCAGGTCGGACGGATAGGTCGGCAGGATGTAGTAGCCATAGCAGGCCGAGGAGAAAGCCACCACGAGGCCCGGAGGCGTACCGACAGCGAGGGCAACCGGAACGATCGTCGCAATGGCAGCAGCCTGCGAGTTCACGAGCTTCGAGACGAGCAGCAGCACGATGGCATAGGTCCAAGGCGCTTCCTTAACCCAACCGACGAGGATTTCCTTGAGGTCACCCAAGTGGGCCATGAACATCGTATCGGCCATCCAAGCCACGCCGTACACGGCAACGATGGCGACCATACCGGCATTGAACACTGCGGTCTTGTTAATGGACGAGGCACGGACGTTGCAGAAGATCACCATCAGGGCGCCAGCGGAGAGCATTGCCATCTGGATGAGCTGCGTCATGCCAAGGGGCTTGCCGCCAACGGCCGGACGGAGCGCCGGATCCATACCGAGCACGGCCACGAAGGCAATGGTCGCCAGGAAGATGTAGAGCGAAGCCCAAGCGGTCTTCGGGAAGACCTTGCCGACAAGGGTGGTCGTTTCGCCGTAGACGTACTTCTTCTGTTCCGGATCGGAAATGAGCTTCTGGAACTCTTCGTCCTTGTCGAGGTCCTTGCCGCGGAACGACGAGAAGGTCGCTTCGGCAAAGAGGCCGACGATGGCCGACGGAATCACGATCGCAAAGAGCTGCAGGAAGCCGAAGGGCTTGCCGCCGACTTCATAGCCTTCGAGCAGCGAGATCATCGAGACGGCAGCCACAGCAGCCGGCGAGCAGATAACGCCCATCTGCGCGGCGATGGTCGAAGCAGCCATCGGACGTTCCGGACGGATGCCGTTCTTGATGGCGACGTCGTAAATAATCGGGAGCATCGTGTAGACAACGTGACCCGTGCCGCAGAGAACCGTAAGGAACCAGCAGATGTACGGAGCGAGGTACACGACGGCGCGCGGGTGCTTGCGCAGCACGCGTTCGGCAATCTGAAGCAGGCAGTCGAGACCGCCGGCAGCCTGGAGGGTCGCGGAACCGCAAACCACGGCCAGAATCGTCAGAATGACGTCGACCGGGGGCTTACCGACCTTGACGCCGAAGCCGAAGATAAGGATGAGCAGGCCGATGCCGCCGATAAGGCCGAGGGCCATACCGCCTTTACGGGCACCGTAAAACAGCGCGATCAGAACGATGATCAGCTGCACCCAAAAATCAAATCCGAGCATGTCTTTTCTCTCAGTAAAGTGAGGACGCGACAATTCTCTCTCGGTCATCCTCTTTTGTGGGTATAAAAAGTTGTCTCTATTGATCAAGTACAAATATTTACATTCAGAGGCCCTACTCTTTACAATTTGTTTTTCCTTCCGCTCAGGTGTTCTCCCATACAAGAGTTTTTAACGCGGTTTACATATTTTTCACATCGAAAGCCCTGCAAACCAGCCCTCTCTCGAGTCAACCGTATTCTCTCGATCGAAAGATACAAATAGCGCTAGAGCCGTTTTTCTACGCTCAACAGGAGCTCTACCCCAAAAGTGGTTGACTAGATAAAAAAGACTAGTTCTCGCCATTGCATCGCAAGAATGGGGTATCTCGCTTTGGAAACATTTCTTTACATAGGTTTGCGTTCCTTAGCGAAACCCTTATCTAGGTTTGATGCCTGCGTAATATGCTTGGTTAATTACACTCTCGCTCCGCATTTCCTTCCGCGTATCTCAACGCGTTCAACTTATTCGGCCGGTGCGGCCGCCTCTTTCAAATCATGAAACTGCTCCTCGCTGCTGCGGCCCTGAGCGGCCTGATCGTTTTAAATTTATCGGGCTGCAAGTCGAAGCAAAATGCGGCGCCAGCCGCCGAGCCGCTCCCGGTCAAAACCGTTGCCGTTCACGCCGCAGACGAACCGCGCTGGATCGAAATGCTCGGTCAAGCAGAAGGCGGCGCCGAAGTCGAAGTCCGCGCCCAGGTGAGCGGCATTTTGAAGCGCCTCAATTACCAGGAGGGCGACTTCGTGAAAGCGGGCGACGTCCTTTTTGAGATTGAAGACGCGCCTTTCAAAGCCCGCCTCGATTCCGCTCGTTCGACGAGAAAACAGTACGCCGACGAACTTGCGCAGGCCGAACGGGAACTTAAGCGAACGTCGACCCTTTACAAAACGGGCGCAGCAAGCCGCAAAGACTTTGACGACGCGCAGAGCACCCGCAACCAAAAGAAATTCCAGTTCGAGCAGGCCAAGGCCGACGAAAAGGACGCGGAAATCAGTCTCGGCTGGACACGTGTTCTCGCCCCTGCAAGCGGCTACGCCTCGCGCGCCAGTCTCAACCCGGGCAGTCTCATTGATGCGAGCAGCTCGCTCCTTGCAACGATTACGCAGCACGATGACGTGCGCATCACCTTTGCGCCCTCGGACCGTGATCTCGGCGAATCCAAAGTCACGCTTGAAAGTGCCGTTCGCGTCTTCACGAAAAATGGAAAGGAAATACCCGCCAAGCTCGATTACGTAGCAAAGTCGCTCGACCCGTCGGTTGGCACACGCCTTATGCGCGCGGCACTGTCGGCAGACCACCCCGTGATTCCAGGAGAATTCGTCACGGTACGCCTCATGGTGGACGTCGACAAGCAAGCGTATCGCGTGCCGCAGAAAGCCGTCATGCAGCGCCCAGACGGCACCTACTGCGTTTATGTCGCTGCCGACGGCAAAGCACGGCTGCGCACGGTGACTGTCGGTCTTTGGGAAGGCACCGACTGGATTGTTCGCTCGGGACTCAAGGACGGCGACCTCATCATCACGAATCAGCTACTTCGCCTGCAGGAGGGCTCGCCCATTCGTCTGAGCGCCAATGAAGCGCCCACCGAAAAGCACTAACTCGGAGGCCGTGAAGCATGCTGAGCCAGTTCTGCATCCGACGTCCGATCTTCGCGACCGTTCTCTCGCTCATCATTGTGCTTGCGGGCCTCGTGGCGCTGCAGGTGCTTCCGCTCTCGCAGTACCCGAACATTTCGCCGCCGACCGTGCGCGTCTCGGCGACCTACGACGGTGCCGACGCCGAAACCATTGCGCGTACGGTCGCCGCACCGATCGAAGATCAGCTTTCGGGCATTGAAGGGCTTCTCTATTACACGACCAGTATCCGAAGCAACGGCGACATGTCGATCGCCTGTGTCTTCGACGTGGGCGTCGACCCGAATGACGCCATGCTCGAAATCAACAACCGCGTCCGAACAGCCGAACGACGGCTACCCGCCACGGTTCGCGATCAGGGCGTCTCCGTCAGAAAGCGCTCCGATGAAGAGCTTCTCATGATGGCACTCTTCTCGCCCGATCAGTCGATGGGCGTGACGGACATGGCCGACTATGCCAATCTCAACATTGTCGACGAACTCAAGCGCCTGCCCGGCATCGGCGACGTGAACGTCTTCGGCAATGTGCAGTCGGCCATGCGAATCTGGCTAGACCCGCTTCGCATGGGCGAGCTCGGCGTGACGACCCAAGACGTGGAAGCTGCGGTTGAGGCGCAGAACGCGCAGCGCTCGGCAGGCCGCGTCGGCACCTCGCCCACGCTGCCCGAGCAGCAGCTCTACTACACGATCACGACGCCGGGACAGCTCCTCACGCCCGAGCAGTTCGGCAACATCATCGTCAAGAACGACGGTCCGAACGGCCTTGTCCGCGTTCGGGACATTGCGACAACCGAAGTTGGCAAGCGCTCTTATGAATTCCGTGTCGACTTGAACGGGCAGCCCGGCGTCAACATCGGCGTTTATCTGCAGACGGGTGCCAACGCCATGGCTGCGGCCGAAGCCGTCAAGTCACGCATTACCGAGCTCGCCAAGCACTTCCCCGAGGGCAAGCTCGACTACATTGTGACGAACGACACGACGATTTTCGTTGAGGCTTCGCTCAATGAGGTCTATCACACCTTAGCCGAAGCGCTTGGGCTCGTCCTTGTCGTCGTGTTCCTATTCCTGCAGAGCTGGCGCGCCACCATCATTCCGATGCTCGCTGTGCCGGTTTCGCTCATCGGCACAATGGCCGGCCTGTGGCTTTTTGGCTTCTCTCTCAACACACTCACACTCTTTGCCATGACGCTCTCGATCGGCATCGTTGTTGACGACGCCATCGTGGTGCTTGAGAACGTCGAGCGCATCATGCGCACGGAAAATCTACCGCCCTTCGAAGCTGCCCAAAAGGCCATGAAAGAGGTGGCGGGAGCGCTTGTCGCCATCGTGCTCGTGCTCTCGGCCGTTTTCGTTCCCGTTGCCTTCCTCGGTGGCATTGCGGGCGAACTCTATCGACAGTTTGCCGTCACGGTAGCTGTCTCCGTTGCGATTTCGGGCTTTGTGGCGCTTACGCTCACGCCTGCGCTCTGCGCGATTCTTCTGAAAAAAGAAACGCAGGGCGAACGAAGCCGTTTCTTCCGCGCCTTCAACGCCGGGCTTGCGCATTTCACGATGCTCTTCCTACAGGTGGTTCGCGCTGCGCTCAAGCACCGCATCATCTCGGCCCTTCTCCTTGTAGCGGTCACGATCGGCGGCTGGCAAATGCTCGAGCACACCCCAACGGCCTTCATCCCGAAAGAAGACCAGGGCATTGTGCGCGTTTCCGTGGCGCTCCCTGAGGGGGCCGCCTTCCCGCGAACCGAGGCCGTTTCGGAAGAGATCCTCGCAAAGGCACAGGAAATGCCTGCGGTGCGCAACGTGCTCACGATGATGGGCTTCGATACGTTCTCGTCGAACATCCGAGCCAACAACGCTACCTTCATCATTCAGCTCAAGCACTGGGACGATCGAACGGATTCCGCCGACGATATTCAGCAGCAGGTGCAGGCCTACATGAATCAGCACTCCGAGGCGCGTGGCGTAGCATCGACCCCGGCACCGATTCCAGGGCTCGGTTCCGCAAACGGCTTCTCGGGCTTCATTACTTCGCACGGCAACGACAATCCGCTTGTTCTTCAAGAGGTGACCGACGCCTTTATGGAGCGCCTTCGCGAGCGCCCCGAACTTACGGGCCTCAGAAGCTTCCTCGTAGCGGATACGCCGCAGCTTGAGCTCGTTGTCGACGAAGACCGCGCTTATGCGCTCGGCGTCCCGGTCGACCAGGTATACGAAACGATCTCGACGCTGATGGGGAGTACGTACATCAACGACTTCACGCGAAACGGCAAAACATACCGCGTCGTCATGCAGGCCGACGCCAAGTACCGCGCAACACCGGAGGACCTCGGCCGTGCGTACGTACGTTCGGAAACCTCGGGCGAAATGATCCCGATTTCGACGCTCATCACCTATTCGCGCAAGTCGGGTGCCGAATCGCTCAGCCGCATGAACGGCTACCTCGGCTCTCAAATCATGGGGGCGGCCGTTCAGGGCGTAGCCTCGGGCGAAGCAATCCGCATTGTTGAAGAACTCGCAGCCGAGTACCTGCCCGAGGGTTACCAGGTCGAATGGACCGGTCAGACCTACCACGAAAAGCGCATCGGCGCCTCGTCGGCAACGGCCTTTGGCTTTGGGCTTCTCGTCATGTTCCTGATTCTGGCCGCTCTTTACGAGCGCTGGTCGCTGCCGATCGCCGTCGTGCTCGCCGTACCCTACGCCTTCCTCGGCGCCATGGTGGCCGTATGGCTGAGAGGCTCGAACAACGACATTTACTTCCAAATCGGCCTGCTTGTGCTGATCGGCCTCACCGCCAAAAACGCCATTCTGATCGTCGAATTTGCCGCACTCAAAATGGAAGAAGGTATGGGCCCCTTTGATGCGGCTATCGCAGCAGCGGGCTTGCGCTTCCGCCCGATTCTCATGACTTCCCTCGCCTTCGTCCTCGGCGTGGTGCCGCTTCTGCTTGCCAGCGGCGCGGGCGCCGCGGCTCGCCACTCCATGGGCACGGGCGTCTTCGGAGGCATGATCGCCGCGACCTTCATTTCGACGATTTTCGTGCCGGTCTTCTTCACCTGGTTTGCCAGACGCAAGAAGACCGCGGCTGAGCTCGCCAAGCCGCAGCCCGAAACCGAAACGCCGAAGCTGCCGCCTCAGAGCACTGCAGGCGAGGTGTCCGTCGAAGGTAAGGACAAGCGCGACGTCTGAGATGTACATCAGTAAGCCGAACTCGCATGAGTTCGGCTTCGCGCAATCAAAAAACCGGATGCCGTGACTAAAGCGGCATCCGGTTCTTTTTTCAATTGATACGCGCAGCGTTACTTGAAAATGTTCTTCATGCGCTCGAAAAAGCCCTTTGTCTTCGGGTTGTGCTTCTCGCCGCCCTGCTTGATCGAATTTTCGAATTCGCGAAGCAGTTCCTTCTGCTTGCCCGTCAGGTTGACCGGCGTTTCGATCAGGATGTGGAGATAAAGATCGCCCGGGTCACGGGTACGCATGTTGCGGATGCCCTTGTCGCGCAAACGGAAGGTCTTGCCGCTCTGCGTGCCTTCGGGGATCGTTATGCGCGTCTTTCCTTCGAGCGTCGGCACTTCGACTTCACCGCCGAGCGCCGCCGTCGCGAACGAAATCGGCAGATCCATATGAAGGTCATCACCGTCGCGCTCGAAAATCTCGCTCGGACGGATGCGGATTTCGATGTAGAGATCGCCAGCAGCGCCGCCGTTGAGCCCCGGCTCGCCCTTGCCAACCATGCGGATGCGCTGTCCGTCATTGATGCCGGCAGGAATATTGACCTCGAGAACCTTGGCCGTGCGCGTATAGCCCGTGCCCTGGCAATCGGTGCAGGGTTCTTCAATCACCTGGCCCGAACCGTGACAGCGCGGGCAAGTCTGCTGAACATGGAAGATGCCGTTCGACATGCGGACGGCGCCGCTGCCGCCGCAGGTCGGGCAGGTCTTCTTCGACGTGCCGGGTTTGCAGCCTGAACCGTGACAGGTTTTACACTCTTCCCACGAGGGCACACGGATTTCCATCTTGCGCCCGTGCGCAGCGTCTTCGAGTGAAATTTCAAGCGAGAAACTCACGTCGTCGCCGCGAACACCCTGCTCGCGTTGCTGACCGCGCGCGCGCGCACCCCCGCCGAAAAGGTCGGAGAAAATGTCTCCGAAGGCGCTCTGAAAGTCGCCCGCACCCATGTTCCCGAAGCCGCCGAAGCCGTTGCCGAAGCCACCCGCGCCGCCAGCGGCCGAAGGGTCGACGCCCGCCTTGCCGAAACGATCGTAAGCCGCGCGCTTCTGTTCGTCGGAAAGCACGGCATAAGCTTCGCCGATTGCCTTGAATTTCTCCTCGGCCGCCTTGTCGCCAGGATTGCGGTCCGGGTGATACTTCATCGCCAAGCGACGATACGCCTTCTTAATTTCGTCGGCGCTTGCGCTGCGGCTAACCCCGAGCAGCTCGTAATAGTCTTGATCTGCCATTGCTTCTGACACTGTTCTTTATTGCAACACGAACGCGTTCGCCGCGTCCCTGCCATATCCAAGAAAGGGCCGGCCCAACCGAATCGAGCCGACCCTTCGTCGTTTCTGCGCCGCCGTGCCGCCCGAAGCGGCTTACACGCGGCGCATCCTCGAGCAGAATTACTTCTTCACTTCCGTGAAGTCGGCATCAACGACATCGTCGTCCTTGTTGCCGTTCTGCTTGGGGGCTTCCTGCTGAGCCTGCGCGGCAGCCTGGTTCATCTTTTCACCGATCTTCTGAGCGGCGGTCATCAAGCGTTCAACAGCAGCATCGATCGCAGCCTTGTCTTCGCCCTTGACCTTTTCTTCGACGTCCTTGATTGCCGATTCGCAGGCAGCACGGTCTTCGCTTTCGACCTTGTCGCCGAATTCCTTCAGCGTCTTCTGAACCTGGCTCACAGCGGCATCGGCCTGGTTGCGGGCCTGAGCGAGCTCGAAGCGGCGATGATCCTCTTCCTTGTTGGCTTCGGCGTCGGAAACCATACGGTTGATTTCGTCTTCCGAAAGGCCGGAACTCGCCTTGATCGTGATGTTGTTTTCCTTGCCCGTGGCCTTGTCCTTGGCGGTGACGTGCAGAATGCCGTTGGCATCGATGTCGAACGTCACTTCAATCTGCGGCAGGCCGCGCGGAGACGGCGGAATGCCTTCGAGATTGAATTCGCCAAGCAGCTTGTTCGAAGCGGCCATCTGGTGCTCGCCCTGATAGACCTTGATCGTCACGGCGGGCTGGTTGTCTTCGGCCGTCGAGAAGACCTGCGCGTGCTTGGTCGGAATCGTCGTATTGCGCTTGATCATCGGCGTCATCACGCCGCCAAGCGTCTCAATGCCGAGCGTGAGCGGCGTCACGTCAAGCAGCAGCACGTCGCGGCGTTCGCCCGTGAGGACCGAACCCTGAATCGCGGCGCCGATAGCAACGGCTTCGTCGGGGTTGACGTCCTTGCGGGGCTCCTTGCCGAAGAATTCGCGAACAACCTGCTGAACACGCGGCATGCGGGACTGACCGCCGACGAGAATCACGTCGGTGATGTCAGACTTGTCGGCCTTTGCGTCACGAAGCGCCTTAACGACCGGTTCGATCGTGCGCTGAACGAGGTCTTCAACGAGGCTTTCGAACTTGGCGCGCGTAATGTTCATATTGAGGTGCTTCGGACCAGTCGCATCGGCCGTGATGTACGGCAGATTGATTTCCGTTTCCTGACGGCTCGAGAGCTCGATCTTGGCCTTTTCGGCAGCATCCTTCAGACGTTGCAGCGCGAGGACATCCTTCGAGAGGTCGGCGCCCGTATCCTTGCGGAATTCGCCGATGATGTAGTCAACGAGGCGCTGGTCGAAGTCTTCGCCGCCGAGGAACGTGTCGCCGTTGGTCGAGAGCACTTCAAACTGCTTGTCGCCGTCAACGTTGGCGATATCAATGATCGAAATATCGAACGTGCCACCACCCAAGTCGTACACGGCGATCTTGCGGTCCGCGGCACCAGCCTTGTCAAGACCGAAGGCGAGCGCGGCAGCGGTCGGTTCGTTGATGATTCGCTTCACTTCAAGACCGGCGATGCGGCCGGCATCCTTCGTCGCTTGGCGCTGACTGTCGTTGAAGTAGGCCGGAACCGTGATGACAGCTTCGGTGACCGGCTCGCCAAGGTAGTCTTCGGCGGTCTTCTTCATCTTGCGGAGAACTTCGGCCGAAATCTGCTGCGGAGCGAGCTTCTTGCCGCCGACTTCAACCCAGGCGTCGCCGTTGTCGGCACGAACGATGCTGAAGGGCATCAGGTTGATGTCCTTCTGAACTTCGGCGTCGTCAAAGCGGCGGCCGATGAGGCGCTTCACTGCGTAGAGCGTGTTCTTCGGGTTCGTGACTGCCTGACGCTTGGCGGGAGCGCCGACGAGAATTTCACCGTTATCGAGATAGGCAACGATAGACGGCGTGGTGCGGGCGCCTTCGCTGTTTTCGATCACTTTGACGTGATCGCCTTCCATGACGGCAACAGCGGAGTTCGTCGTGCCAAGGTCGATGCCAATGATCTTTGCCATGTTTGCTTTTCCTCGTAGCCTTTGTCCGCCCGGCATCGGAACTGTCCGATTCGTTCGATGCGCGCCGCGCACCGCGCGGCCGCTCACGGGCGACATCTTCAAAACTTAAGGGTCGTCGGCGAACGCAGGAAGCAGCTCGGACGACAACCTTTTTCTCACTTAATCCGTATATGGGGACGGCCTTTTTTTTTTCAAGTCTCTCGAAAAAATCTTTTCTTTCTGCATCGATTTCCAAGAACCTTGAATCGCACCTTGCGCTCGCGAGCAAGCTTGCCGCAGTCGTTCGCACGCCTAATAGAAAACGGCCCAGGGCGTTCACCCGGGACCGTTTCCATCTCAAGCCTCAAACAATCGGGCGCTTCGCGCGCCCGTTTGTCCGAATTCCCAATCAGAGCTTCTGCGCGACGCTCACCATGGCAGGACGCAGCACGCGATCGGCAATGAGCCAGCCGCGCTGGAAGACCTCGACAACGTGACCGCCTTCAACGCCTTCGGGCGCGGGAACCATGGCAATCGCCTGATGCTGATGCGGATTGAACTGCTCACCCTTCGGATCGATCGGCTTCATGCCCGACACGTCGAGCGCATGGAGCATCTGGCGGTACGTCGCGAGCATCCCTTCGCGCATGGGATTGTCCGCGTCATCCTTCGTCACCTCAATGGCCTTTTCAAGACTGTCGACGACGGGCAGCAGATTTTCGGCAAATTTCTCGATGCCGAACTTGCGCGCCTTCTGCACGTCTTCGGCACAGCGGCGGCGCGTGTTCTCGAGTTCGGCCATCGCGCGCACATAGAGGTCGTAGTGCTCGAGTACCTTGGCCTCAGCAAGCTTGAGTGCCGTCTGGAGATTTTCAACCGTCGGCGCTTCGGCTTCTTCGGCTTGTGCACCGCAGCAGCAACCTTCCTTTTCGGCGTGCTCTTCGCAGGCACAGTCCTTGCCGCCGCAGCACCCGGTTTCCGCGGCCTCGGCCGACGTTTGCGTCGTTTCCTGATTGAACGGTTCCTTTTCGTTCTGAGCTTGCGTCATTTCGCTTCGTTCCTTGTACAAGTGCGCCGCAGCGCGGAGCCGCCGGGAGCAGACCGGCCGCCCTCGAAATTTTGAGTCTGCTATTTATATGGGGACGGTTCGCGCGAATTCAAGCGCGCAGGCGCCTCAGAACCAACCCGCGAGTTCGCGCCGCACGATCGCTTCGTAAAGCGCAATGGCAGCATTGCTCGCATTAAGCGACGGAATGTAGTGAAAAACGCCGTCGGGATGCACTGATAGATAAATGCCGCGCAGTTCGTCGTCGATTTCCTCAATCGTCTCGAGACAATCGGCGGAAAAGCCCGGACAAAGAACGTCAATGCGATCGACGCCTTCGTCACCCCAAGCGCGCACCATATCGATCGTGTAGGGCTGGAGCCACTCGTCACGCCCAAAGCGGCTCTGGAAGGAAAGTCCCCACTCGTCGGCCTCGAGCCCCAGGGCTGCAGCCAGCAGCACCGCGCTCTCGCGGCACTCGGCTTCGTATGGATCACCGAGCGCGGAGCTCTTCTTCGGAATACCGTGAAAACTGAAAAGCGTTCGCCCGCGGCCTTTTTCCGGACGTCCGGCTTTTGCCCAATGGGCTCTCACCGTACTAGCAAGCGCATCAATATATTCGGGCGCGTCGTGGTAGCCGCGAATCGTCCGCACAGCCGGAATGCATCTCAGGCTCGAAAAATGCGAAAACGCGGCATCCAAGCATGCGGCGCTCGTTTGAGAGGCATACTGCGCAAACATCGGAAAAAGCAGAATTTTCCGAACGCCCGCGGCGCAAAGTTCGTCGATTACGCTCGCAACCGAAGGGTTGCCGTATCGCATTGCCGCGCGAACGATCACCTTGCCGCCGAGCGCATTTCCAAGCTTTTGTGCGATGTCGCTGCAGTGCACGATGAGCGGCGAACCGCGATCGGTCCAGACGCCTTGATAGCGCTTGGCAGACTTGGCCGGCCGCGTTCTCAAAATAATGCCGTGCAGAATGGGCATCCATTGCCAGCGGGGCAGTTCGACGATTCTCGGATCGGAGAGAAACTCCGCCAGATAGCGACGAACGGCGTCGGCCTCGGGCGCATCGGGCGAACCCGTATTGATGAGAAGCACCGCCGTGTCGGCCATCGCGCAATCGTTTTTGAAAGAAGACGTCGCCATTAAGGATATCCGCCAAAGACTGTTCTTCGCGCCAGGGCGAAACACTTGAAAAAAAGACGCGGCGCCTGCCGCAAAAGCGGACGCCGCGTTGATTTTTACCAAATCAGCTTAAGACGAGCTTGGCTGCGATCAGAGAGCCGCCGCACGGCCAAAATCGTCGGCGCCGCTCTGACGACGGCGCCAGAGAAAGAGCACCGCGCCGCCCAGAAGACTCATCCAGAACTTGCCAATCACTTGGCCCGCAAGGAAATCGAGCGACCCGAAGGCAAGCGTGAGAAAGATCATACTGTCGACCACAGATCCAGCAAGACCGGAGAGAATCACAGCTGAAGAGGGGAAGCGCTTGCGCATAGGCGTATAGACGGCAAAGTCAGCGAGTTCCGAGAAGAAGAACGCCGCCGTCGACCCGATCACAATATGCGGGTCGGCAAGCCAAGCGGAAATAAACGCACCGGCAACGATCGCGAGGATGGTCCAGCGGTTGCCGAGCAGCGTCTGCACCGCGTCACGCAGCACGAGCGCAAATCCCGCGAGGAGCACGGCCGAGGGCGACATGATGCCCGGCCACACAGGAATGAGACACGGGCCGTTCGGCTCGCAAACAAGACCCACGTTCGTAACGAACCAATTGCCCGTCGGAATCGTGAGAATGAAAAGGATAAGGCACACCAACCCGGCGGCCGACAAACGAGGAGTCTGCTGCATGACGAATCTCCGGACGCGAACGGCGCAGTCAGCCGAAGCATCCCAGGTTCAAAGGGAAACGCCAGGGCAGACGGTTCAGCTGCCGGCGTCGAAAAAGCGCATGAGACGGCGCGGCAGATAGTCGAGATTCCCGGGGAAGTTCCCTTCGGGGAAGCCGACGTGACCGCCTTCCTGCGGAAAGTCCGCCGTTACCGCACTGCTCAATTCCGACTCGTTCGGCAGCGACCAAGCCGGCAGGAACGGATCGTTTTTAGCATTGAGGAGCAGAAGCGGCACGCGCACGCTACGCAGAACAGGTTTGGCAGAGCACTTCTGCCAGTACTCCATGGCCGAAGAGAAGCCGTGGACGGGCGCCGTGTACATGTCGTCGAAATCATACATGTTTTGCACGCGCTTGACCTTTTCAATATCGAACATGTCAGGGTACTCACGCGCCTTCTCTTCGAGCTTCACTTTGAGCGTGGAGAGAAACATGTTGGCGTAGAGAATGTTGACACCCTTGGTGAGACGCTCGCTGCCCGCCACAAGATCGATCGGCGCGCAAACGGCCGCAGCCGCATCCACAAAGTGAGAGGCACTCTCACCGAAGTCTCCGAGGCACTTGGCGAGCTGATTGCCCCCGAGACTCACGCCCACAGCGTAGACGGGCGCCTTCGGGAAGCGGCTTCGCACCGTCTGCAGCACCCAGCTGCAGTCGCCGCTGTCGCCCGAGTAATAAGCACGCGGCTTCAAATTCATGAGTCCGCCGCAGGTACGGAAGTGCGCGACAACGCCGCGCCAGCCGCGCTCAAGGCATGTCTTCATGAGCGCGAGCGCATAGTGGCTGTCGCTAGCGCCCTCGAGACCGTGAAAGTGCACGAGGATCGGCGTTTCGGCCGACGGCGCGGGCGGATCGACCCAGTCCCACGCCACAATGTCGTCGTCGAACGTACGCACGATCTCGCGGCGGTACCTCACCTCAGGTTTGGGCGTCAGGCGCGCCGGAATTACCGTCTGCAGATGACCGCCCGGACACCAGGCGGGCGCTTGATAATCGGAAGCAACAATCGGCATAGCAGATCGAATCAAAACTCGGTTGCAGGTCTACCCAATTTTATTGACGCCCAAAAATCCGCGCTTTCACGCAGCGCTGCGAATCGGCTCGTCAGTACCGAACACTTCGCGCCACAGCCTTTCCACGGCGGCACGCTCGTCGATCACGATGTCGGGCGGCACGCGCGCAGGTGCACCTTCACCGGCATTCAGCCGAATCTCGTGCTGCAGTGCGCGGTAGCGTCGGTAGGCGCGTACGGCCGCCAGCGCCGTCTCCTCGGCGAGGAACCCTGCCCGCGCGCTCATTTCAAGGAGCAGAATATTGCCGAAGTTGTTCAGGAGTGCCGGTTCGGCCGCCGCATGCGCAAGTACGAGGAACTGCACGACGAACTCGACATCAACCATGCCACCTCGGTCCTGCTTGATATCGAAATATTTCGTGCGATTCGCGTGTCCGTCGAGCATCTTTCTTCGCATTTTGAGCACTTCGTCGCGAAGCGCTGCGCGGTCGCGGTCGCGCGCGAGAATCTTTGCGCGCTCTTCTTCAAAGCGCCGACCGAGATCTGCATCGCCCGCAACGAACCTGGCCCGCGTGAGCGCCTGATGCTCCCATACCCACGCCCCGTTGCCGTCGACATTTTCCTGGTAGCGGCAAAACATGTCGAAGGGACAGACGACGAGCCCGTTTTCGCCGTTGGGACGCAGTCTGAGATCAACGTCGAAAAGTTTGCCCGATGAGGTTTGAACACTCAGCCAGCTCATCATGCGGCGCACGAGCCGACTGTAGATCATGGTCGCCTCGGGGCGCTCGTCGTCGTAAATGAAAACCAGGTCGAGGTCGCTCGCGTAGGCAAGCTCTTTGCCGCCGAGCTTGCCGTAACCGATCACGGCAAAGCGCGGCTGTTCGTCGGGGTCCTTCGTTACGGTCTGCCAAGCCAGTTCGATTACCTGTGCAATTGCGGCGTCGGCGAGCGCCGAGAGCTGATCGGCAAGCCGCTCGACGGTAAAACGCCCGTCCAGGTCGGCAATAAGCAATCGGAAAACGGCTGCGTGATGCATGTCGCGCAGAATGTTCATTTGCCGCTCCTGATCGCCTTCGGTCTGCTCGAGGCTCTCGCGCAGTTTTTCACGCCAGTGACTCCAGTCGACGGGCGTAAAGTCGTCCATTTCGACGTTTCTTGCATCAACGAGCTCATCGAGCACGATCGGATGGCGAACAATGTAATCGGCACTCCAGCGACTTGCCGCCAGAACACGCCCCACGCGCTCTGCCGCACTCGGGTACTGATAGAGCAGCGCCACGTAGGTCGAACGCCCCGCAATCGCTTCCAGAAGCCGCAAATAGCGCGACAGCAACTCTTCGGCAGAAATCGTGCGCGTCTCGCCCACAACGCGCCAGGCCGGGCAATGTTCGGTCACGAACTGCACAAGCTTGCGCATACGCGTACGCGCATCTTCGGACACCATGCTCGCATAGCGGCCCGAAACGAGTGCACAGATGCGCGAGACATATTCGTCGGCGTCTGCCTCATAGCCGAGCTCGACAAGCTTTTTCGCAAGCTGCTCGCGCGCCGTGGGTGTACCCGATGTCCACCCGACGGGCCAGGCGTGCTCATCAGTTTCCGACTTCGCTTCGTTCACTTTAAAAATGCTGTCGAAAGCCCGCGAAACATACTCGCGAACGGCTTCGACCTGCGCCCAGAGCGCTTCGGGCGATCTGCCCAAAAGAGCGGCCGCCGCCTCGAGCGTCTCGCCGCTTCTCGGCAACCACTGCGTCTGCTGATCGTCCACATACTGAAGCGCATGTTCAACATCGCGCAAGAATACGTAGTGCGTCTTAAGCGACTCGGCCGTGGCTCTCGCGATGGCGCCGCTCGCCGCAAGCGCATCGAGCATATCGAGTGTGCCGCGGCCGCGTAGTGACGGATCGCGTCCGCCGCGAATGACCTGCTGCGTCTGAACGATGAACTCGATCTCTCGAATGCCGCCGCGCCCGAGCTTGACGTTGACGCCTTCGCGCGAACGAAGCTGTTCACGCCGATCGGTCTCGGCGCGAATCATTTCGTGCAGTTTCGTTAGTGATGAAATAGCGCCGAAGTCAAGGTACTTTCTGAAAACGAATGGCCGCACGAGTGAGCGGGCTTCTTTGGCCTGCGCAGCAAATTGCAGTGGGTCGGCAAACACAGGCTCGTTGACGATTCGGCCCTTCAACCACGCGAAGCGTTCCCAGTCGCGCCCCTGCGAATAGAGATACTCTTCGAGCATGTCGTTCGAGCAGACGATCGGTCCCGCGTCACCGTTCGGACGCAAGCGCATATCGACGCGAAAAACAAAACCCGGTCCCTCGATCTCGTTGAGTGCAGGAATGACGCGCTTTGCTAAGCGCGAGAAGAACTCCGCGTTTGAAAGCAGTCGCGTCGCTTTCGGGTACTCGGGCGTAGCATGCGTTTCGCCATCTTCGCCATACAAGAAGACGAGATCGATGTCAGACGAAACATTGAGTTCGGCACCGCCGAGCTTACCCATACCGACTGCGAGAAGATCCTGCGGCACACCCGAAAGCCCGTAGGGCACCCCGTGGCGCTCGGCTAAAAGCTTCGCCTGAACGCTCACCATCTTCGAAACGGCTGCTTCAGCAAAAGCCGTCATGACAGCCACAACCTCGTCGTAGCCGCACAGTCCCGACGCATTGCGCCCGACAAGTCCGACAACAATCTCGCGGCGCAGTTTGCGCAGCGCGAGTCCGAGCGCTTCCGCATCGTCAATGCCCTCGAGCTTCGCGCGGATCGCTTCCGGCGTCCACGTCTGCGTGCAGATCGTCTCAAATAGCGCCCGGCGCTCGTCGTCATCCCCCATCGGCAGCATTGCCTTGAGTGAACGACGAACAAAAGCGGAATAGCGAATGACATCGGAAAGCGTGGGCGTCGGCATGACTTGAAGCTCCTTTGCGTCGCAAGGTACGAAACTTTTCAATTCTACGAGCGCATAGCGTCCCGAAGACAACCCAAAATGCCCGCAGACAGGCCGAATTGCACAATCGGCATGCCACCGACTCTCTAGAATAGAGGTCAAGCAGATTTCGACCCGTTTTTTTCGTCGGCAGGCATGAACTTTTACGTCAAGCGCTATGGAGAATTTTCGCGAAGGGCGCGGCGTCCCGGCGAACCGAATGCAAAGCTTCACTGGCTTTGGTCCACGCTCATTGCGCTCTACTTCATCGCGGGTTTCGTCATTCTGTTCACACGCTGGTTTGTGACGACGCAGCTCGACGACCACCTCGCCGCCATCGAATCTGCCGTGACCGACGCCTTCGGTGTCGTTGTCAATGCCGAGCACATCGAGGGGGGCTTTCACCTCATTCGACCGACGCTCGTTCTAACCAACGCGACCCTTTCTCGCCCGGGCGGCCCGGTCTCTTTGACGTTGCCAAAGGTCGAAGCCGAATTTTCCTGGTCCTCACTCTGGCATCTTGAGCCGCGTTTTCATGCGCTGGTCGTCACGGCGCCCAAGCTAACCGTCCGCAGGCTCGAGAAATACAAGTTCGACATTGCGGGCTTCGTGCTGGACGCCGAAGAACCTGCGGAAGAATCCAAGCCCGACTCGAAGCGCTCCTTCACGTCTTGGCTCCTCGGCCAAGACCAGCTCATTCTGAAGAACGGCGACTTTACCTACATTGACGAAACACGCCCGAACGCGCTTCCTGTCACGATACGAAGTGCACAGGCCGTATTTGACCAGCGGCTCCTCGATTGGCGCGCAGCCGTCCGCGCAACGCTCGCCGAAGGTAAAACAGTCAAGCACTTCGAAGCAAAAGCCCGCATCGAAAAAGGACTCTTCACAAGAAGCGAGAATCCGCTCACGTGGAAGGGCGAGGCATACTTTCACTCCGACCGCATCAACGGCGCAAGTCTGTTGCAACGCATCGGACTCTCGCGCTACGCCCGTTCGGGCGAAGGCGCGGCACGCGCCTGGGTTCAGTTTGAGAGCGGTCGCGTTGTTTCTGCAACAGCAGACCTTGCGCTCGGGCGCGTCGTCGCACGCTTTAACAGCACCCTGCCGCCTGTGCGGTTGTCCCATTTGAGCGGGCGCTTTACTTACGAGAACGACGGCGCAGGTGGGCACGCTGTCGCCGCAAGCGCGCTTGAATTCGCCGGCAGCGACCGACGGCTTCGCTTCGGTCCAGCGGAGATCACGTCCGCCTGCGACACCGATGCCTCGGGTTCGCTGCTAGGTTGCAGTTTTTCCGCCTCTGAAATTTCGATTGACACGCTCTCGCAGCTCGCACCCTCGCTGCCGATTCCCGACAGTGCCCGATCGTTTCTCAAAAGCAAGCCCGTTTCCGGCATGCTTCGGAACGTCTCCGCAAGCGTGCGCGGCGATTTCGCCAATCCCGCCAACTGGAGCTTCAACGGCGGATTCACGGGGCTCACACTCCCGGCGGGCGACGATGCACTGCCGGGCTTTCGCAATCTTTCGGGCGCAGTCGCTTCCGCGCGTCCAGGCGAATTCGACCTCACACTTGAATCTTACGTTTCGCAACTCACGTTCCCGGGCGTCTTCCGTGAGCCCAAGCTCAATTTCGATGCCATGACGGGATTCGTTCGCGTGCGCACAGACCCGCACCTGCGACTCGATTTCGAGAATATCCGCATCAAAAACGGGGATGCCTCCGTTACCGGTTCAGGCTCTTGGGAGGCCACGGGCGGCGCCGGCACGATCGATATCGGCGGCGAGATCCTCTCGGCGCGTGCCGAGTCCGTACACAAGTATCTGCCCAATGTCGTGGGCGACGCCGCGCTCGACTACGTCGAAGCAGGCGTCAGGGGCGGCAAAGCCAGCGCGGGCACTTGGGTTGTGAGAGGCAGACTCGACGACTTTCCTTGGGACGGGCCGACCAAAGGTTTGGGCATCTTCAAGATTGAGACCGACGTTTCGGGCGGCATTCTCGACTTTATGCCGAGCCATCGCTTGAAGAAAGGCGGTGGGTTTGTCGCCGAAGAGCACTGGCCGCTTTTGACAGGCATTGACGCGCATCTGCTCTTTGAAGGCAACCGCATGCTCATCACGGGACGCCGCGCTCGTTCGATGAAGCTCGCGGCATCCGCCGTTCGCGTCGAAATTCCCTCCTACACCGGCAAAGATGCACGGTTGCTTGTCAACGGACGAATCGAGAGCGACCTCGGAGACGCACTCGGCTATCTGAACGGCACGCCGTTCCTGCGAGACATTCTTGGCGACAGCTTTAAGGACGCCAAAGGCAAAGGACGGCAAACAAGCCTACTCACCCTCTCGATGCCGCTGCAGGCGCCTGAGAAAACGAAGTATGCCGTTGAAAGTACGCTTGCGAACGCCGAGTTTCAGTACCTGCCGATCCTGCCGGTCGCGCAAAAGCTCGGCGGAAGCCTGCTCTTTGACAACGCGGGCATCCACGCAAAAGCGCCGCTCACGGGCACGCTCTCGGGTACACCGTTGCGCGTCTCGGCTGCAACAGAAAAAGGCACTTTCAGGCTCGACATTGAAGGTCGTCTCACGCCAGAGGATGGCAAGCGCATGCTCGCTCAGCCTTGGAGCGACCCGCTTTTCGGCCAGATGCTCGGTCATGCGGACACTCGCGTAAGGCTCGAGCTGCCGCTCACCGAACCTGCCAAGTGGTCGCTTGCAGGATCGAGCGACCTCGCGGGCCTAGCACTTACGTTGCCCGAACCCTTTGCGAAGACCGAAGCGGCCGAGTGGCCCGTTTCCTTCAGCTGGACGCCTGCGGGCGACAAACACCGGGAATTGCGCATTGCGCTTGAAAAGCGTGCCGACATCGACATGCACTTTGAGGTCCGCAAAGAAGGACTCGCACCTGCGGGCGGCACGCTCGCTCTCGGTACGACACTCAAGCCCAGAACCCAAGGGTTTGACGTCGCCGTCGCCATTCCTAACATCGACCTTGATGCGTGGAGTCGTCTCATGAGCGCCTCAGGCTCCGTCGCCAGCGCCTCAAAGGAAGAGCTTCTCAAAACACTCGAAGGCGACTTTCTCTCGCAGCTCTCGAGCGCGACGCTCAAAACCGAAGCGCTTCGCTGGAGCGGTGAAACGTTCGACAACATCGATTCGACGCTGCGCCACGTCGACAAGATCTGGCACTTGCGTTTGCAGTCCGAAGAAGCCGCCGGCCAAGTTGAATTCCGCGAACCGCCTTCGGCAGACGGGCAACCGACGCTCTCGGTGAAGCTCCTGCGGCTGCACCTGCCTGCAGCCGCTGAATCCGCCATGGGCGAGGACATCGCGCGGGCGCCGCGCAACTGGCTGCCGAACCTTGATGTCGTCGTAGATGACTTACGCATCGGCAAACGCAACATCGGCAAAGTTGAAATCAACGCCCGCAATCTCATTGAAAACGGCCGAGAGACGTGGCAAATCGACCACTTTGCAGTACGCAACCGCGGCGGTACGCTCTTGGGGACCGGCGGCTGGCAGAGTGGTGGGCCGAACGATCCCACCGGCAGGAGTGCCGTTTCGCTCAAGGCGGATGTTCGCAGCGTGGGTGAGGTGCTTCAGAGTCTCGATGTCGTTGACGTCATTCACGACGCCCCGGGCTCGCTCACGCTCAAGGCCGACTGGAAGGGTATGCCCGTCGACTTCAACTTCGAGACGCTCAACGGGGAAATTGTCGGTAGAACCGGCGCGGGACAACTCATTCAAATTGAACCGGGAGCAGGACGTCTTTTGAGCCTTCTCTCGATGCAGCACCTGCTGCGACGTCTTACGCTCGATTTCCGCGACGTTGCCGGCCGCGGCTTTGGCTTTGATTCGCTCTCGGTCAATTCAACCATTGCCAACGGCATGCTTCACACTGAGAAATCCTCAATGATCGGTAGCGCCGCCACGGTGCTGATCGGCGGTGACGTTGACCTCGTCAACGAAGTACTCGACCTCAAGGCGATTGTGCTGCCGAGCATCAACGCAGAAGGTGCATCCTTGGCCCTTGCGATTGCTAATCCGGCCGTCGGCATCGGCACACTTCTCGCACAATTCGTGCTCAAGGACCAGATCTCGAAGATGCTGAGCTCCGAATACGAAATTCGCGGCACGTACGACGCACCCGACATCCAGAAGATCTCTCGCCCGTTCGCGGGCGGCGCAGACAACGAGCCGCTTCGAAAAAATTAAAATGGCCTCTCTCACGTAGGTCGGAGCACCCGCCTTGAGCAAGTGCTCGGCAATCAGTCTGGTACCGACCGACGCATGAAAAGAAAAATCAATCTGCCACCAAACCTCAAAAAACCGATGCGCATCTCCGCCTGCCAGATGGTTTCCGGGCTTGACCCGGAAGAAAACGTTCTTCATGCACTCAAATTAATCGGCGCGGCAGCCGAATCGGGAGCCGAGCTTGTCGTACTGCCCGAGCACTTTGCCTGTGTCGACCGCGACGACAGGTCGCTACTCGCCGTTGCCGAATCCTTTAACAACGGCCCCATTCAAGACGCTATCCGCACAGCGGCACTGCGCCACAACGTATGGATCTGTGCGGGCTCCGTCCCGATTGCCTGCGACGACTCGCATTTCTACAACGCCTGCATTGTTTACGACCCCAAGGGCGAAACCGCGGCTCGCTACGATCGCATTCACCGCTTCGAATACCGCCGCGGTGACGATGAAGCCTATGACGAATCGCGCTTCGTGCAGGCGGGTGCCAACCCGGTAAGCTTTCGCCTCACCACGTGGGATGGCGTCGAGCTGCGAGTTGGCCTTGCGCTTGGCTTCGACCTGCGATTCCCGGAGCTCTTCCGAAGCCTCGGAACATGCGACTTGATTCTGCTGCCGGCCACCTTCACCGAAACAACCGGCCGCGCACACTGGGCAACGCTCCTGGCAGCCCGCGCTATTGAGAATCAGTGCTACGTCGCGGCGGCTGCACAGGGCGGTCTGCACGAATGCGGCAGACGAACTTGGGGGCACAGCCGTCTGATCGATCCTTGGGGCAACATGGTGAGCGAACTGCCTTCGGGCGAAGGGATCGTCATCGGCGACATCGACCCGAAGCTCATCGCCAACGTTCGCGCGATGCTTCCCGCACTCGACGCACGCGTACTTTACTGATCGAGCACCGCCGCATGGAGCACGGGCCCCTTCTCTCTCGGCAGAACCAAGCCGAACGCATTCTTCTTGCGCCCGCGGCGCTTGAAGAAGCTTCACTCGAGCGTGCCCTCGCGCGACTGGCCCGCGGGCGCGTCGACTGGGCGGATATCTACCTGCAGGAAACGATTTCAAGGGACTGGCTTCTTGAAGACAGTGCCGTCAAGACGGGAAGCTTCTCGCTCGATCGCGGTGCGGGATTGAGAAGCGTGCTCGGGGCAAGTGCCTCGCTCTGCTACGCCAATTCACTCGACGAGCGCGCGCTGCTGCGCTGCGCCGATGCGGCCGCAACCATGAACGGTCGGGGCAACAGCGGCAAGGCGTGCCGGTACCTCTCTGCGGGAACCGGAGTGCGGACGCCGCTTTACGAAGCGATCGACGAAACAGGGGAAACCGTGAGCGAGCGGCAGATCGCGCTCCTCGAATTCGTCGATCGAACCGCTCGCGGACTCGACCCGGCAGTCACACAGGTACTAGCCACGTACCAGACCGAGCGCGACGCGATCTTTATTGCCGGGCTAGACGGCCGCCGCTTGGGCGATGTGCGTCCCATGAGCTACCTTTCGATCACCGTTACGGTCGAGCGCGGCGGCCGACGCGAGCGAGCTACGAGTGGCGGCGGAGCACGAGCGGGCATTGCCTTTTTCACGCCCGAGCGCGTTCAAGCCTGGATCCGCCAGGCCGTTGACGAAGCGCTGCATTCGCTCGAAGCGGATCCTGCACCCGCAGGCATTTTCCCAGTCGTTCTCGGTCCGGGCTGGCCCGGGATTCTGCTGCACGAAGCCGTCGGCCACGGACTCGAAGGCGACTTCATCCGCAAAGGTTCTTCAGCATTCTCAAACCGCTTCGGCGAAGCGGTTGCCGCGCGCGGCGTCACGATTGTCGACGACGGCACGATTCCCGAGCGCCGCGGCTCGCTCGCTTTTGACGATGAAGGCACGTCCACAAGCAGAACCGTCCTTATTGAAGACGGCAAACTCTGCGGCATGCTTCTCGACATCACGAACTCACAGCTTCTCAACCGAGCGCCAACAGGCAACGGCCGCAGAGAAAGCTTTGCGTCGCTGCCGATGCCGCGAATGACAAATACCTTCATGTTGCCCGGACAATACGATCCGGGTGAAATCATTGCCTCGGTCGATTTCGGCATTTATGCGGAAAACTTCAACGGCGGCCAGGTCGACATCACGAACGGACAGTTCGTCTTCAACATGTCGAAGGCCTGGCTTATCGAAAAGGGAAAAATAACGCGGCCGGTCAAAGGGGCCATGCTTTCGGGCGACGGTAAAAAAGCCCTCCTCGGCATCCGAATGGTCGGCAGCGACCTTGCCCTTGACCAGGGCAGTGGTCAATGCGGCAAAGACGGTCAGCAGATTCCAGTGGGCGTCGGCATGCCGACGGTGCGAATCGACACACTCACCGTCGGCGGAACATCGATCGGATGATGCGTCGTGCGATCGACCCGCTTCTCACAGTGCCCGACTCCTATAATGAGCGTCAAAACTCTACTGAACCACGGGAAACAGCGTGCTTAACTCATTCAAGCTCATGACCCCTATCGTGTGGCTGACGCGCCTTCTTGTCGGCGCGTATCCGCACTGGCAGGGATGCGCGCCCTCCGCTCGTCAGCGGATTTATTTCGCCAACCACACGAGTCACCTCGATACGATCGTCATCTGGGCGTCGCTGCCGCCGGCGTTGCGCGCTCACGTGCGCCCCGTCGCCGCCAAGGACTATTGGGAAACCGGCATTCGGCGACGCATCGCCGTTGACGAACTGCATGCGGTCCTTGTCGACCGCCGTCGAACGGAACACGCCAACCCGCTCGATCCGCTTCGCGAAGCGCTCGCGCAGGGCGACTCTCTCATCATCTTCCCGGAAGGTACCCGCCGTCCGCAACCGTTGCCGAGCCCCTTCAAGTCCGGCATCTGGCGCCTGATGCGCGAGTTTCCGTCCGTCGAACTGATTCCCGTTTATATTGAAAACCTGCACCGCGCCATGCCCAAGGGCGTTCTCATTCCCGTTCCGACGGTTTGCTCCGTGCGCTTCGGTGCGCCGCTCGAGCACACCCCGGAAGACCTCAAGGACGACTTTCTCAATCGGGCGCGCGACGCTGTCATTTCTTTGGCCAACGCATGAGACTCGGATTCACCATTCAAGAGGCTTACGTCATCCTGCTCGTCGGCCTCTCGCTTCTTGCCGCCGGCGCTACGTTTTACGGGCAATGGGCACTCAAAAAAGTCAGTAGCCTGCAGCAGCGTTACCGCCTGCAGATCGTCAACTCGCGCGTGCGCATGGCCTGGTGGCTGATTGTCGTCTTCACGATCGGATTTGCCGTCGGCATACCGACGCTGCTCTTTTTCTTTGCGATCATCAGCTTCTTTTTATTGCGCGAATTCATCGCGATCACGCCGACCAAGCCGACGGACCACTACGCACTCGTCATCGCCTTCTACCTTGCAATTCCCGTGCAGTACGTTGCCATCGGCTTTGACCTGCCCGAGATCTATACGCTCTTCATTCCGGTGTACCTTTTCCTCGTGCTCCCGGTCGTCACGGCGCTCTCGAAGGACACCGACCGATATCTTGAGCGCGTGGCCAAGGTTCAGTGGGGTGTCATGCTCTGCGTCTACTGCGTGAGCCACGCGCCCGCGATCGCGATGCTCGACCTGACGCGCTACAACTCGTCTGGACCGCTTCTGATGCTGTTCTTCCTGCTCGTGGTATTCGTGTCGGACTTCTCAGCCGCCATTGCGAGCTCCATGATCGGCAAGAAGACCGTCGGCTTCAACGCCGGCCGAACCGTTGCCGGAACGGCGATCGGCTGCGCCTGTGGGTTCCTAGCCGGTGCCGCGATGTATTGGATTACGCCTTTCCGCTTCTGGCAGGCACTCCTTATGGCGCTCGCCGTCGTGATTTCGGGCGTGCTCGGCGACCTCGTCTTCAACTGCGTTCGCCGCAGTATGGGCGCAGAGCGCTTGGCCGGCGAAGGCGATGTCTACATCACTCGAGGTCTGTTGGCTCGGCTTGCGCCGCTCACGTTTGCCGCCCCCGTCTTCTATCACCTCACCGTCATTTTCTTCATTACCTTCAAGGACGCCTTCTGAGCAACGTCCACCGAAGAAAACGAACAACAAAAAACCGCCTGGCTTCCTCTTCAAGCCAAGCGGTTTTTTATTGCGATCCCGTCAACGCCTGCTCTCTGCAGGCGCTACGCCTTAAACAATCAGCGGCGGCGCTGCTGACTGGAAACGGGCGGACGGCCTTCGATGTGGCGGAAGGTGATGCGGCCCTTCGTCAGGTCGTAAGGCGAAAGTTCGAGCGAGACGCGGTCGCCGGCGAGAATGCGGATGTGATGCTTGCGCATCTTGCCGTTCGTGTACGCCACAAGTTCGTGCCCATTGTCAAGCTTCACGCGATAACGAGCGTCCGGAAGGACTTCCAGAACCTGACCCGTCATCTCGATGAGATCTTCCTTTGCCATAAATTTTTTTTCGGTTGAGTATGTAAGAGAGCGCCGCGCGAACCGGCGGCATGTTGTTCGGAGCATTCCGTTCGATCCGCCTGAATGCGCTCTTTGTCGAGCGGAACACCGAATTCGCGCACGCGAAATGTCCTGTCCGGATCAACGGAACCGCGATCGATCGCGAGGTTCGTCTCGCTCGACCGGCCCAATATCACGCCGATGCTGCGACACGGACCGCAAATCGACGATGCGCGGGATTGTACACCGATCAAATTCGTCTTCGCCCTGTTCTTATCCGCTTTTTCCGCCTTTTCATCCGCTTTGCGCGCACGCCGCACACGATTTTCCTCAGCCTGCCTACCCGGAGAGCAGCCTCTTAAGATAAACGGAAGAGCGGCTCGTTAAGATTGTTTTCGAAGTCCGTCGCCGCGTGCTCCTAACCCACGCCTAAGCCGACTCACTTTAAAATCATTCCCGACGAATTCCAATTGCGGCCGCCAGCCTTTGGGCCGGGATCTCCCGCGCGCCGCGCAATCAATCTTCGGCCAGCATGCACCACCTCGGCATGCGCCACATGGAGAAAACAAATGAAATCCGTTTTGGTTCTCTACTACAGCCACGGCGGCCACACTGCCCGAATCGCGCGCCGTATTTGGGAAACGGTCATTGCCGAAGGCAATCAGGCGGACCTGATGAGCGTCGTTGAAGCTGACCGTGAAGGCATCGACTGGAACAAGTACGACCTTGTGATCGCGGGCGCCCCCGTTATCTACGGCAAGTTCCACAAGTCCTTCCGCGCCTTCGTCAACAAGTTCAAGTCCGTGCTTGACGCCAAGGCCAACAGCTTCTTCTCCGTCTCCGTCGTCGCGCGCACCCCCGCCAAGTGCACGCCCGAAGGCAACGTGTATACGCGCAAGTTCCTTGAAACGAATCCCTGGAAGCCCAAGGATGCGCACTGCTTCGCCGGCAAGGTCGACTACCCGAACTGGAACTGGTATGAAACCGCCGCCATCCAGATGATCATGAAGATGACCAAGGGCCCGACGGATGCGACAGCGATCGTCGACTACACCGACTGGGAGGACGTCAAGGCTTATGCACGCCACTGCCTGACGCTCAACGCCTAACTTCTGGCGCTTCCCTCCCCCAAACCGACGCTGTCTTTCGCGCAGCGTCGGTTTTCTTTTGTCGAGATCTGCAGGAAAATTCCTAATATCGGTACGCGGAGCGGGCGCTCGTTTGGGCTAAACTCCGGTGCCTTGAACAAATACCGAAGCTTTCGACTCCTGCGAGTGCTTATGTCTGACTTTCCTTGGTTCACTACCTACCCCGAAGGTGTCCCGCATGAAATCAATCCGGACATCTACCCGAGCATCCCCGCCATCCTGGATGAGGCTGCCCGGAAATTTCCCGATCGCATCGGGTACACGAACATGGGGGTCGGCATCAGCTACCGCGAGATGGTGGCGCTGAGCAAAGATTTTGCCGCCTACCTCCAGTCTCGACCCGACTTGAAGCCCGGCGACCGCGTGGCGGTCATGATGCCTAATCTGCTGCAATATGTCGTCGCCGTCTTTGGCATCCTTCGCGCGGGGCTCATCGTCGTCAACGTCAACCCGCTTTATACGGCGCGTGAAGTCAACCACACGCTGCGCGACTCAGGTGCGAAAGCCATCGTCATCATCGAGAATTTCGCTAAAACGCTCGAAAAAGCGCTTCCGGGTACCGCCTGCAAAGAAATTGTCACAACGAGCGTGGGTGATCTGTTCCCGTTCCCGAAGCGCCAAATCGTCAACTTCGTCGTACGTACCGTTAAAAAGATGGTGCCCGCGTACTCGCTGCCGCAGGCAGTGGGCTTCCGTGATGCGCTCGAAGCGGGCAAGCGCGCCAGCTTCAAGCCCGTTGAAATTCGCAATACCGACATCGCCTTCCTGCAGTACACGGGCGGCACGACGGGTGTTGCCAAGGGTGCCGAACTCACGCACCGCAACCTCGTCGCCAACATCACGCAGATCAGCGCGTGGATTTCCGCCACCTTCAAGGAAGGTGAAGAAGTCGTGATGACAGCGCTGCCGCTTTATCACATCTTCTCGCTCGCGGCGACGCTCGTCTTTACGCACTGGTGTTCTACGATGGTGCTCATCACCAATCCGCGCGACATTGACGGTCTGGCCAAGGAATGCGTGAAGTGGGATTTTTCCGTCATCATCGGCGTCAACACACTCTTTGCGGCGCTCCTGCGCAACGATCGGTTTAAGTCTCACCACTTCTCTCGCCTCAAGATGACCGCAGGGGGCGGCTCGCAGGTACAGCGCGTTGTCGCCGAAAGTTGGAAGGAACACACCGGCTGCAACATTCTTGAGGCCTACGGTCTCACGGAATGCAGCCCGGCCGTATGCGGCAACATTCCGCTTGCTCCCTGGGACGGCTCTGTCGGTGCTCCCCTGCCGTCGACGGAAGTCACCATCCGCGGCGAAGGCTTCCGCGATCTCGGCACTGTGCCCGAAGGTGAAGATCCGATGCCGTACACGGGCGAGATCTGCGTGCGCGGCCCGCAGGTAATGCGCGGCTATTGGAACAAGCCCGAAGAAACCGCCAACGTTATGCGCGACGGCTGGCTCAGAACGGGCGACGTTGGGCACATGACCTCAAAGGGCATCATCACCATCACGGACCGCAAGAAAGACATGATTCTCGTCTCGGGCTTCAACGTCTACCCGAACGAAGTTGAAAACGTCATCGCGTCGATGCCGGGTGTCCTTGAGGTTGGCGTCGTGGGGGTGCCCTCTGCCAAATCCGGCGAAACGGTGAAGGCCGTCATCGTCCGTAAGGATCCCAATCTCACGGCCGACGACGTGAAGAAATACTGCCGCACCCAGCTGACGGGCTACAAGATGCCGCATGTGATTGTCTTCACGGACTCGCTGCCGAAGACGACCGTCGGCAAGATTCTGCGCCGAGAACTCAAGGACATCGCCTAATCGAATGATCGGCCGCTCCGGTCGAGATCTACCCGATCGATGCTCAGCAAAAAAGGGACGCTTCGGATACCGAGGCGCCCCTTTTTTTCTTGACGTTGAATTATCGTGATTGAACTCAGTAGCCAAGCAGCCTCATGAGCGGCACCGCCAAGTAAGGCGCCATAAAGGCAGAAATCACGCCGCAAAGCCCCATGGCAAGCCCGGCAAAAGCACCTGCACGATTGCTGATCTGAAACGCCGCGCCCGTACCCATGCCGTGCGCCGCAAGCCCGAGCGCCACACCGCAAAGCGTATCCGAACGAAGACGAATGAGCCGGAAAAAGGGACCGGCTACGATCGAGCCCGAGATCCCCGTCAGCACGACAAGCGCGGCCGTAAGGTCCGGCATGCCGCCCAAACTTTCGGAAATGCCCATAGCGATCGGGGTCGTCACAGACTTCGGCACCATCGAAAGAAGCGTCTCTGCGGAGAGCCCGAAAAGCGAGCCGATGAGAACCACCGAGACAATAGCCGCCGCGCAGCCGGCGAACAAGCCGCACGCGAGCGGCAACCAGAGTTTGGCGAGCTTGCGCCGTTGCTCGTAAAGGGGGACCGCGAGTGCAACGGTTGCCGGACCGAGCAAAAAGTGGATGAATCCCGCGCCAGCAAAGTACTGCTCATAGGGCACATTCGTCAGCACGAGCGTAAGGATCAGGCAGCCGACCGCCGTAATGATCGGGCTGAAGAGCAGATTAAATTTCGCCGCCTTGAAGATCGCCTGGCCGACAGCATAGAACCCGAGCGTAAGCGCGAGCCAAAAGGCCGCGTTCGTCGTGAAATAGTCAAAAAGTGCGTTCATGTCACTCATGATTCCTCACTCATCGTCTTCAATTTTGAGCACCTTCTGTACGAGCAGAATCACGTAACCGGACACAGCCATGGCAATGAGCGTAGAAGCAACGAGCGTGACCGCGATACCGACGCCTTCATTCATGAAACGCTCGCCGTGACGCATGATGCCGACGCCCGCTGGTACGAAGAGAAGAGACATGTTGGCGAGCAGCACACCCGCAGTCGGACGAATCCCGTCAACAAGATCATCCTTGAGGAAAAACGCAAAAAGCATTAGCACCATGCCAAGTACGGGGCCGGGCACGGGCAACCCGAAGAGGCGAACGATCGCCTCGCCGAGAATTTGAAAGCCCAGAATGAGGGCAAAAGAAAAAATCATAAAAACGCTATCGATTGAGATGCTCTCCTGCCGGCGCCAATGTCGTCGTACATCGCGGCATGCAGCAATGCAGTCGGGAAAGCGATAATGTCAGGCGTTGAATTTTGTCACTTCCTCGGTGTTGCATTCCTCGCGCTCATGCCCGCGAGATTTGATTCAGCGTAAGAAACCATCTCGTTGACGCTGCCGCACACTGATCTTTGAGCTATTTGACCATGTCCCAAGAAGAAATTTTCCGTATCCGTGGCGAATACATCACGCTCGATGCGCTCCTTAAGGCCGCCGGGGTCGCTGATTCAGGCGGCCAGGCCAAAGAAATGATTCTTGCCGGCGAAGTTACCGTTGACGGTGCCGTTGAGGAGCGGCGCGGCCGCAAACTGCGCGGCGGCGAAGTCGTCGTGGTTGACGGCCGTGCGATTCGCATCGAGCCCAGCGCTTAAAGCTTCGGGCTCCGGACCTGCACTCTCATGCACCTGATTCAGCGGCCGATAAGTGCTTCGTACGCTGCGAGCGCCTCGCGCACGGTGCGCCAGTGGCTTCTGCCGATCCCCTGCCCCGCAGGCAGCACGAAAAGTTCGTCGCGGCCCTGTTCTGCCGCTTTTTCCCAAATCGGCAGGAAAAGCGCCAAGGGAGCGGGCCACGCGGGCACGCTCGAGTCGTAGGATTCCAGCGCCTCGGTCATCGGTGAACGCAGCACGCGTTCGAGCCGTCCGCAGAAAGCGCGCGATAGCACGAGGTCGGCAGCCCCCGCCCAGTGCCAAGCGCTTCTGGCCGTATCTGTCATGCGGCTCTCCTCCGTCGTAAGAAGTGCCGTCCCGAGCATGACGCCGCTCGCACCCGCGAGGAGCGCCGATGCGAATGAGGCGCTCGAGGCCAATCCGCCCGCCGCAATGATCGGCAGCCCCGTCGCGCGGGCCGCTTCTTCAACGAGGCCTTCGGTCGCAACAAGCACGTCGTCAGCATTCTCGAACGACCAGCGCGGACCGCCCGCTGCGGCCCCCTGGATCACGATCGCATCAACACCGGCCGAACGCAACACCTTCGCTTCCTTAAGCGTCGTAGCACAGCCGAAGTTGAGAATGCCTTTCGCTTCCAGCTTTTCCGCCTCAGGCTCGCGAAAGCCGCCGAAAGTGGAAATCATTGCCTGAGGCGCAACCGAAAGCGCTGCCTCAAACTGCTCGTCAAAGGCAGGAAAAACTGTCGCGCCCGTGAGGTCGTACGCCTCGGGCGTGCCGGCTAGTCCGAGATCCTCTAGGAGCGGCGCGAGACCGTCGAAAAGTGTTTCTGCCCCTTGCGCCTGCGGGTAGTGCCGAGGCCGAATAGCAAGACTCACGGCGAAGGGTTTCTCCGTGCGATTGCGAATCGCCTGTGCTGCCTGCACGATTTTCTCGGGCGACAAGTGCGCAGCCGCAAGCACGCCGAGTCCACCCGCTTCGCTCACGGCTGCCGTCATCTCGACACCCGCAGCCTGACGCATGGGAGCATTCAAAAAGAGTGCCTCAACGCCGAAACGCTTCGCAGTCTCTGCTGCACGCAGAGAAGCCTTTTCGGCCATTTCGATCAAATTCACCGCAAACTCCTTTATTTCTTTTCGATCAGCACGCGCCTCTGAAACACGCTTGGTAAAGCGTCGGCCGCTACAATGCCGTTCCAAGCGCTGTTGGCAACTTGCCGAAAAGCGCACATTTTTCTATGGATTCCGTTCATGAGCAAGCAGAAAGTCGTCGTCGGGCTTTCCGGCGGTGTTGATTCGTCGGTAAGCGCTTACTTGTTGAAAAAGCAAGGCTATGAAGTCATCGGTCTCTTCATGAAAAACTGGGAGGACGACGATGACAGCGAGTACTGCTCCTCGCGTCAGGACTTCATCGACGCAACAAGCGTGGCCGACGTAATCGGCATCGATATCGAAGCCGTCAACTTCGCCAAGGAATACAAGGAACGCGTTTTCTCGGACTTTCTGCGCGAGTACTCCGCCGGCCGTACGCCCAACCCAGACGTGCTCTGCAACGCTGAAATCAAGTTTCGCGCCTTTCTCGACCATGCCATGAACATGGGGGCCGACTGGATTGCTACCGGCCATTATGCCCGCGTGCACCGCGACGAGAACGGCACGCAGTTGCTGCGCGGCGTTGATCCGAACAAGGACCAGAGCTACTTCCTGCACCGCCTTACGCAGGAGCAGATCGCACGCGTGCTGTTTCCGGTGGGCGATTTGCACAAGACAGAGGTGCGCCGTATTGCAGAAGAAATCGGCCTGCCCAATGCCAAAAAGAAGGACTCGACGGGCATTTGCTTTATCGGCGAACGTCCGTTTCGAGAATTTCTGAACCGCTACCTGCCGACACATCCTGGCCCGATCAAAACACCTGACGGCAAAGTCATCGGCGAACACATCGGACTTGCGTTCTACACAATCGGCCAGCGCAAGGGCATTGGGATCGGCGGCATGCACGACTCGACCGGCGAACCGTGGTTCGTCGCGCGCAAGGATCTGCGCACCAACACGCTTTGGGTCTGCCAGGGACACGACCACCCGATGCTTCTTTCTCACGAGCTTCGTGCGGTACATCCGAGCTGGATTTCGGGCCGAGCGCCCGATCCCGAAGTCCCCGTCACCGTGAAGACGCGGTACCGTCAGCAAGACGGCCCCTGCCGCATTGCCGCCGTCTCAGCCGACGCCTTTACGCTCGCTTTCGACGAGCCGCAGTGGGCGGCCACGCCCGGACAGAGCGCTGTCCTCTATCAGGGAGACATTTGTCTTGGGGGCGGCTTCATCGACTACGTCGGCGACTGATCGTTCCATTGCGCACCAACGAAAAAGGCGGCCTCTCGGTCGCCTTTTTCGTTTACTCGGTCACCAGAGCGGCGCCGCACGCTGTTAGGAAGCGGCCTCTTCGCCGGATTCCTTGCGACGAAGCTTCAGATTGGCCTCGTGCTCGGCACGCTTCTTCTTAGCGATCAGATGCCCAACCACGATCACGATCAACGCAAAGCCGACGCTCGCCGGGTAGTGCGCCGTGAAGCTCAGTTCGGGCCAGTGCGTCGTGACATAAGCGTCCGAGACCACCATGCCGCCAGCGATCCAGCCGAGCAGGCCGCCGCCGAAGTAAATGATGATCGGGAAGCGGTCGAGCAGACGCAGCACGATCTGACTGCCGAACACGATGAAGGGTACGGACACGAGCAGACCGAAGACGATGAGCAACGTCTGATGCGCTTCGTGCGCCTGCTGCGCAGCGCCCGCGATAGCGATGACGTTGTCGAACGACATCACGAAGTCGGCCACGATAATCGTCTTGATCGCGCCGAGAAGCTTCTTGCTGCCCTCAATGTTTTCGTGCGCATCGTACTCGGGAATCAGCAGCTTGATGCCGATCCAGAGCAGAAGCAAGCCGCCCGCCACCTTGAGGAACGGCAGATCAAGAAGCATGACAGCAAAGGTAATGAGGATTACGCGAAGCGCGATTGCGCCCGCCGTACCCCAGAAAATACCCTTATTGCGCTGCTCGTGCGGCAGGTTTCGACACGCCATGGCAATGACGACCGCGTTGTCGCCGCCCAGCAAAATGTCGATCATGATGATTTGGCCGACAGCCGCCCAATGCAGATTGACCAACAGGTCCCATAGATATTCCAACTTTTCCTCCGTCAGTGTCTTCGGACGTGTCGGGATATTCTAAAAGAACCTGTTGACGCCACAACGCTTCCGCGCATTGGGAATCCTTCGAATCAAGAAGAAAAATAATGCGTTTCCTCTTGCGGAAGCTCCACTTCGCCGCGCAGCACTTTCATAATCGATGACATGCTGAAACCTCGGTAAGCGAGGTAGCGGATCTGTTTTTCCCTCTCCTTCCAGTTTTTAGGGGTTTCGTCGAAGCGGCGCCGCCACATTTTGTAAGCGCGCACCTCTTCACTCTCGGTAATCCCCTCAACAGCCTCCTTTGCCGTTTCTTCGTCAACCCCCCGAATGCGCAGTTCGCGTCGAATTTTCGCGTCCCCCATGCGGTAGGAGACACTTCGCGCCTTCATCTTCGCGTATCGCTCATCGGAAAGAAGCCCGCGCTCAACGAGCGTGTCGAGCACCGTTTCTAGCACCTGCGGCGTTTCGCCTTCCTCGAGCGTTCGAGCGAGCTTACGCTTGAGTTCGAGCCGTGAATAGTCGCGCCGCGCAAGTGATGCAACCGCCCGCTGCATGAGCGTGGCGCGCTTCTTTTTAGGACGTTCCTTTTTGCGGTCGACATCCAGGTCGAGCGGCTCGTTACCGCACTCGTCGCTGGCAAACGCATCGTAAGCCTCTTCATAGGGCTCGTAGAACGCCTCTTCGCCTGCACTCTCCAAAGAGATACAGCGCTTTTTCGCGCTTTCAGCATCCTTGTTTGAGGCTTTTTTCGTCCGCGTCTTTTCGTTTTTACCGAAAAGACGCAATACGTCGCTCGCATCGGCAATCATTCGAGGAGCGACGCTGCCGGGCTTGCTAGTGTCCTTTCGTCCGTGACGGCGCTTCGTTTCCTCGAGCAGTTCCGCAAACGGATCGGGGTCACCAACCGCTTCACTTGATGTTTCGTTCGCAGTATCGCTTTCCGCATCTCTCACCGGCGTTGACTCGACGCGCGCACGGCTGCCGACTGCGGGCACAAAGGAACCGTCCGTCGATACGGCCGTCTGCCAGGCGAAAGTTTTGAGCGCACCGAACGGCAGCGGCGCCGTTTTCGACGACGTTTCGGCCGAAGCAGCAGCCCCTGACGCATCAAGCGCCTCAAACAGAGATGGCGTACTCGGGACAACCGTCTTTTTCTTCTTCGCTGGAGCGTTCCGCTTTCGCAAGGGCTTCATCAACGGCTCTTGCGACGAAGCCTCTAATCGCTCTCCTTCAGCCCCAGAATGCGGAGAGCCGATCGGCATGTCCCGAATCAGAGGTTCAAGATCGTCGTCATCAAAAATAATTTCCATGACCGCTTCCGCTCGAAATGATCACTGCGAAAAAAGCGGCCAGATCGACGCACCCGCCGAGTAAGCCGCTTTTCGAATTAAAGATCTGAGACCGTCAGGACGACTGGGTTACAGATCAAGATCCTCATCCATAGGCATGCCGTCGTCGACCATCACATCGTCACTCGGCATGTCCTCGTCGTCAACGCTCTTGATGCTCGAAACGTGAACACCCTTTGCTTCGCGAATTTTCTTTTCGATCTCCTCGCAGAGCTCCGGATGTTCCTGCAGATAATCACGAACCTTTTCTTTACCCTGGCCGAGGCGCTGACCGTTGTAGGAATACCAGGCCCCCGATTTTTCGAGCACCTCGAGGTCGCTGCCGATATCGATCACTTCGCCGATGCGCGAGATGCCGCGCCCGTAGAGGATGTCGAATTCAACCTGTTTGAACGGAGGCGCCACCTTGTTCTTGACGACCTTGACGCGCGTGAGGTTGCCGATCACTTCGTCGCCGCGCTTGATCGGCGTCGACTTGCGAATATCGAGACGAACAGAAGCATAGAACTTGAGCGCATTGCCACCCGCCGTCGTTTCGGGATTACCGTAGCCGCCGATCTTCATACGGATCTGATTGATGAAGATCACCATCGACTTCGTGCGATTGATGCTCGAAGTGAGCTTGCGCAGCGCCTGCGACATCAAGCGCGCCTGCAGCCCCGGAAGCGCTTCGCCCATTTCTCCTTCAATCTCACTCTTCGGCGTAAGCGCCGCGACGGAGTCGACAACGATCAGGTCAACCGACCCGGTTCGAACGAGTGCGTCGGTGATTTCAAGCGCCTGCTCGCCCGTATCGGGCTGACTGACGAGCAGATCCTTCACGACGACACCGAGGCGCTCGGCATAGGACATGTCGAGCGCGTGTTCCGCGTCGATGAAGGCACAGGTGCCGCCCGTCTTCTGCATTTCAGCAATGCACGAAAGCGCGAGTGTCGTCTTGCCGGAAGATTCGGGACCGAACACTTCGATCACGCGCCCGCGCGGCAAGCCACCGACACCGAGCGCAAGGTCGAGCCCAAGCGAGCCCGTCGAGACCGTTTCGATGCTCTGGTCGGCAGAGCCTTCGGCCATGCGCATGATGGCACCCTTGCCGAACTGCTTTTCAATATTGGCAAGCGCCGTCTCTAGCGCCTTCTTGCGTTCGTCGCCTTCTTGACGCTGAACGGGGGCCGCTTTTGCGCGTGCATTGTTCTTCGCTGCCATGCTGATGCTCCTCGAACCTAACGATATTGAGCTCGTCCACCGTTTTTACTATCCAGCGCCCAATTAAAATAGACGCGACGAATCGCAAGCTCAAATAATGAACCTTTAATAACTTTCGGTTATTTTCCGTTCTTATATTTCAAAAACTTACAGAACGGAAATTTCCCGAGACGGGAAAAAAGATAACACGCCATCCCCTTCGATGCAATGTCTCATTTGTTAGAGGTTACCCTAATCAATGAGATTTTTCCGATCGCTTTCGCTCGTATTTCAACGCCTCGGTCAAATACTCGCCAAGCACTGCTTGAAACCTGCCTTAAACTTTTTTTGTCGACGCCCTTGACAAATTCGACAGCCTTTGGCAGAATTCAACTCCTCGGTTGAGGACACTCTCTGCTTCTGTGGCTTCGTCCCGGCGCAAGTGGGTCGTTAGCTCAGGTGGTAGAGCAGCGGACTTTTAATCCGTTGGTCGTGGGTTCGAGTCCCGCACGACCCACCATATACGGAGTGCTTCAACTTTGGGAACGTAGCTCAGTTGGTAGAGCAGCGGACTCTTAATCCGTCGGTCCAGGGTTCGAATCCCTGCGTTCCCACCAGAATTCTTGATGCAGCCATCTCGGGTGCATTCGGGAACGTAGCTCAGTTGGTAGAGCAGCGGACTCTTAATCCGTCGGTCCAGGGTTCGAATCCCTGCGTTCCCACCAA
>NZ_JACJJC010000090.1 GCF_016899755.1 Sutterella massiliensis
AGATGTGTATAAGAGACAGGTGTCAATGTTGAAATTGCCGCCCGTGATAACGAGTTCGCCAGCGGTAGTCGAACTAATCGCACTGTCGCCCGTCATGTTGATCGTGCCGCCGGAGATCGTCGTCTTTGCGGATGCGTATATCTGACCGTTGACAAGATTGACGACCGTATCGTCTCCCGAAATGTAGAGATCGCGTCCGGTCATCAGCATGGACGCGCTTTCGCCCTGAACGCGGTTGATACGATCGCCGCTGATAATGTTGATCGTTCCGCCTGTGATGTTGAGATCACCGCTCGTACGGTAGTCGGAAATGAGCGTGGATCGGAACTGCCCGTCAAGCGTCACCGTTCCGCTATTGATATTCCAGTCTCCAGATCCCTGGACAATGATCATTCCATCGCGGAAGAGAACGTCGGGTCCAACAGTGCTTCCTTCCGCGCCGAAATTCATGCCGTCTGTCGTCGAAATCGTGAGACATTCGCCGAGTGTCCAGCGATTACGGTCGAAGCGATTGCGGTCATCGAATTTCGACGCGTAGACATTGTCGCCAACCGAGCCGATCGTATGGAAAGTGCCGCTCAAAATATCGATGCCGTTGGCTGAAATCGTGTTTGTGGCACCGCCGCCCGTGTAGGTCACGCTGCTGTTGTCGAATGTAAGCCGGCCTGCAGTCTTAATGTTTGTGACCCCGACGCTGTCAAAAGAAAGCGTTGAATCACGGAATGTGAGGCTGCCGTCTGCCTGGAAGTCGAAGGTCGTCATGACGCCTGCGTCTGCAAGGTTATGAGCGGCCTCAAGTGCTTTCAGAACGTCGTCCACCGTCAGCGACTCGGGCGGAACATAGCCGTCCTCTGTCGAAAAGGCTTCTTTCACTGCGTCATAGCCTTGAGAGAAGATTTCTCGAACCTGGTCTTCGGTGTAGAAGGCGGCTGCGGTTGAATCGGGGCTGTCGGGTTCCGTGCGGTAGTAGAGACCGATACTGTCGCCGCGCGTGACAACGACGCCGGCTGTGTAGTCCGGGTGACCTGTACTCACGATATTCGAACCGTCGAAGACCGTTTCGCCTGTTGTCGAAATCGTTACTTCGGATGAGCCAATGCCGTCGGCTGAACGAATGAATGATCCGCCTTCAATGGTGCCCGCGGCTGTGAAGGTATGCTCGCCTGTTGTCAGGTTGAAATTTTCGAGAGGCTGTTCGGCAGCCTGAACCCCAAATG
>NZ_JACJJC010000091.1 GCF_016899755.1 Sutterella massiliensis
TGTCGGAACGGACGTCGAGCGGTGCACTGAAACGTGACGACGAGGCAGCACCAATCGGCCGGGCCGATGCGTCCTTCGGCGAAAGAAACGGGTGCATGAACGGCTCAGAAGAATGCATAGTCGCCCATATTCGCGTCGCCGCGCGTGAGGATGCGCTCAAGCGTGCGGCTCGAGTTTGTCCAGCGGCGTTCTTCGGCGAGTTCTCTCATGGCTTCGAGTGCCGAACGATACGCTTCGCCGCTGCCGTTGATCTTCGGGAGAAGCTTCTGCGCAACCGCGAAGTCGCACGCCCAGCAGAGGGGCGAACGGCCGTCCTTCGTCTCGAAGACGGCGGCGCCGGCAGCCGCATGACGATACATCGCACGGATGGTTCGTGCGGAGACGGCGCAGCCCGTTCCGGTCATGACGTCCACTGCTTCGTCGAGTGCCGCGCGCACGTTCTCCGTGACGGGACGGTTGCCAAAGTACGCTTGCAGAGCCGAACGTGACACGATCGGATGCGGCGTGTCAAGGTCAAGGGAGGGTTCGACATTGGCGAGCGATGAACGGTCCGGGGCCGGCAAGGTGATGACCGTTGCACGGTCGATCAGGCGCGGTGAAAGCGTTTCAGTCGTAAAGTCGTTGTTGATTGTCGCAATGAAGCGAAGCGACTCGGGAACTGCGTATCGAGCGCCGTCGCCAAGGGAAATGCTCGAGAGCGAAGTTCTTGAGTCGGCGACATTCATGAAGTCCGCCCAATAAAATTCCATGGGCGACAAATTTGCTTCATCAAGAAGCATCAGAAAGGGGATGTCGTCAAAACCCGCCTTCGCTTCAGCGTCGAGTTGTCGGAAGGCGTCGGAGCGGCGAATGTCGGGACTTTCGAACCTCCCTGCCAGGGTGTTAAAGAACCCCAGGAAATCTCGTTTTGAGGTCCATCCGCGTTCGACTGAAATCGGCAGGAAACGATTTGCGTCGCTCGGCTCTTTCCAGAGCGAGCGTTGCGCATCACCCAGATTTCGATCAAGTGTCGTGAGACCGAGCGCGTGCGCGGCAATTTCGGCGCCGGAAGTTTTACCTGTACCCGGATCGCCCGCAAAGATCGTGAGGAAATTCTGCGTGAGCGAAATGAAGAGATTGAGAATCGTGTTGCGGTCGTAGCGGCGCCAGACCCGAACACGATCGACGAGATAGTCCGCAAGCTGTGCGCCCGCGAGATTCGAAACCGGAAGTCCCGCTATGGATGCCGCACGATCGCGGTAGCGCGCGGTTTCGCCC
>NZ_JACJJC010000092.1 GCF_016899755.1 Sutterella massiliensis
TTGGTGGCGAGTCGAAGCACTTGTTCGTAGACGGACAGCCGATTTAAAAGAGGCTCAGCAAAAGATTCAGGAAGCACAGAAGAAACTGTCCCAGCTGCTGAGACTCGGCGTCGTCAATCAATTCTCAACGGTTATTGCGCATGAACTTCATCAGCCGCTTGCCGCAACGAAGTATTTGGCGGATGCAGTCGAACTCATGACGCATCAATCCGAAATTGATTCGGCCAAACTCCGCACGATTTCGAGCAAGATCAGCGATTCCGTCTCCAAGGCCGCTTCCATCGTTGAGCGCGTCCGCTCCTATGCCAAATCTCGTGCGCTTGCCGAGGCGTTCGATCTCGTTGAACTGCTGAAAGAGGTGACGACGGATGTGGGCGCCGCGCTGCATGCCAATCCCGAGTTTTCATGCAAGCAAACGCCCTTGATGGTATGCGGCGATCGCGTCGCACTCCAAATCGCTTTTGCCAATCTTCTGAAGAACGCCTGCGAAGCAGCGCACAGTTCGGGAAAAACGTTCGTTCAGCTGCGCCTATCCGCAGAGGGCGACCAGTCGGTCATTTCCGTCGAGAACGACGGACCGCTACTCTCGGAGGATTTCATCGCAAAAATCGGTCGGCCCATGCAGTCCGAGAAACTGGACGGCATGGGCTACGGGATTCTCATCGCTTTAACAATATTGGAAACACATCAAGGCGCCGTTCGTTTCAGCCGAAGAGAGAAAGGCGGCCTCCTTGTTGTTGTTCGCCTGCCGCTTCTTCGCCAACCGTCATCTTTATCTTTCTGCGCCAATACCCATGACTGATTCTTCGCACAAACGACAACTGGGACAAAGCCGCAATCGTTTTCTCATCCGTCTGGTTGACGACGAACCGACCGTACTTTCAGCCTTATCGATTCTGCTTGAATGCGCCGGTTGGCGCACAAAGACATTTACAAGCGCGGAAGCTTTTTTGAAAGCCGCAGATGCCGAACCCGGCTGTGTCGTGCTGGACCTGTTGATGCCGTCTATGAACGGATTGGAGCTGCAGGACGAAATGCGCCGGAGGAGCATCCAGCTGCCCATTGTTTTCGTTACGGGTCATGCTTCCATCGATACTGCCGTAAGCGCCATGCGGCATGGAGCCGTCCATTTTCTGCAAAAGCCCGTTGACCGGGAGAAGCTCTTCAAAGCCATAACGGAAGCTTGTACCGAATTCGAGAGAATTCACGACTCTCATGCTCTCTCCGACGAAGAATGCTTGAAGCGCTATATAAAC
>NZ_JACJJC010000093.1 GCF_016899755.1 Sutterella massiliensis
TGTAAAACCCGACCGAAGCCTGTTCTCCGCAAAGCAGGTCAAAAATGCGGAATCGCCAGCTTAGCGATTAAAAAGACAAGCTTTTCCAGTTCAACCTAACGGATGCAAATTCGTGCGCGGGGACGTTCATTGATCCCCGCGGGGTCGTGGCGTCCCCGTTTTTTTTTCGGGAGCACACGCCATGAACAAAAAAGAAAACATCTACGCTCAGTTTCGAGCGAACGAGATTTTCCGAAACGTCTACGACGACGATAGGAAGATCGACATGCCTGCCGCCATGCTGCTGACGGGCTATGCGGACGCGAGCAACCCTGCGGTGCCCAAAGCCGCCGAGGGTTACATCTTCAGAAAGGATGTGCTTCGCGCAGTCCTTGCTTTTCTGATGAAACCGAGCGGCGACGCGCTCTTCATTTCCGGGCCGACGGGGTCGGGCAAGACCTCCGTTGTTACCGAAGTGGCTGCGCGTCTCAATTGGCCCGTTCAGCAAATCACGATGAACGGCCGATTCGAGTTTTCGCAGCTCAAAGGTCAGTTTGTCGTCGCATCGCCCGCCCCCGGCGAAGCGCCTGTCATGACCTTCATGCACGGGCCGTTGGCTGCGGCAATGAAGCACGGCCACATCCTGCTGCTCAACGAGATCGACTTGGCCGATCCGGCAGAACTTGCCGGGTTGAACGACGTTCTCGAAGGTCGCCCGCTCGTCATTGCCGAAAACGGCGGTGAAATCGTCAGGCCTCACCCCATGTTCAGAGTGGTTGCGACCGCCAATTCCTTCGGGAACGGTGACGCCTCCGGTCTTTACCAGGGGATACAGCAGCAAAACCTTGCCGCGCTCGACCGCTATCGTCTGCTCGAAGTGGACTACGCCGCTCCGGCGGCGGAACAAGCGATTCTCGGACAAGTCCTCTCGAAGGATCTCACGGAAGTCATTCCGCTGATGATCCAGTTGGCCAATGAAATCCGAAAGCTTTTCAAGGGCGACGGAGAGGAAATGACGAGTCGGCTTTCGGTGACGATGTCGACGCGAACGCTCATTCGCTGGGGCAAGCTTGCGGAAGCCTTCCGCGGCGCCCCGAACGTGATGAAGTTCGCCTTGGATCAGGCTCTCCTCTTGAGAGCGGATCCTGCCGATCAGAAAGCGATCAACAACCTCGGCAAAGCCGTCTTCGGCACCAAGTGGAATCGCGCTTCACGCAAGCCGCGTGAAAAAAAGGCCGCGGCCGAAAATACGGACGGACAAGCCGATTG
>NZ_JACJJC010000094.1 GCF_016899755.1 Sutterella massiliensis
CCAATAGGCGAAGCGCTCGTGATACTTGCGCTCTCCCTCTAGCCCAAGCGCGTCCCAGGCCTTAACTGAGTCGAGATCGAATTCCTTCAGCACTGCGCGCGCATCCTCCTGAAGGCTCTCGTTCGTTCCGTCAAGCTTCGAAAGCTCAAGGAGATTCGACAGGTACCAATGCCCAAGCTCGTGCGAGAAGGTCGACAGGTCGGCGTTCGGCGTCAGAGTTATGACATTTTCCCGACGGAGAAAAGCTACCTCGTTCATCTTGTCGTACCGTGCCATTTTCATACGATGAGGGTTTGACAGTCCCTCCAAGAACACCTAAGCTAAGGTTAAAGACAGGCTTGGGGGCGGATTCCCGCTTCTGACTCAAGTCTTGTTGCTTGGAGAAGGCGGCAGGCCCAAGAAACCTGCGGGCGCGCTCAGCCGGGCATACGAGGCTGAATTCGGCGAGGCGCTTCCTCAGCTGTCGCCTGAAGTTCAGCGCGTCCTCGACCGCATGATCGCCTCTGAGGATCTGCTGGATGAGGCGCGCGCGAAGGACGAGAAGTGGATGATTGCGGCGCGCTCGAAGGCGCTTCGCAAGATCCAGTCGGAAGCGAAGGACATCAGGGATGCGGTCCGCCGGCAGGTTGAGATCGACGTGAATTCTCGCCCTGAGTTCGTGGCGCTCGATCTTGTGAGCCGAGGCAACCGTGCGGCCGTCACGATCAACCTTCGCATGGACCCCGAGTCTGTTGCCGAGCTGGGCTACTCGAAGACAACGCTTGCCAAGCACAAGGCGCTGGAATGTCTGAAAAACGGCGGCCTGACGCCCCAGCAGGCCGCAGAAGCGATCAAGCCGTTCGCTCGCACCCTCCGCACGGGCAAGAAGCTCGTTGATGCCATCATCCGCGCAGGGAACAAGAACGAAACGATCGAGCGCGAAACGACGCAGCGATTCCTTGAGACGTATTCGGATTACTTCGACGCGAAGAAGGTTGATGCGCTGGTCACGAAGGCGATTCACAACGAGGCGCGATCTCGTCTCGTTGCCAACGAGCTCCGTTACCTTTTGTTCGAATCGACGGGCCGAACGCGCATCTATCGCGAGGCCGCGAGGCGTGTTGCCGCAGATCGACTTTCCGCTATGAAGGTCGGCAAGGTAAATGTTCGCGGACTCATGGCGGCCGAAAGCCGCGCGAGCAGCGAGGCATACGACGCCATACGGAAAGGGGATCGAGCTCTACCATCGCCGCGAAGCAGCGCCAGAC
>NZ_JACJJC010000095.1 GCF_016899755.1 Sutterella massiliensis
AGATGTGTATAAGAGACAGGTTTAGAAGTTTCGCGGCACGACACGCCAGATACCGTCTTTACCAAGGCAAACGCCACACACAGAGGACGCATCCTTGTTGCGCACCTCAATACGCTTGCAATCTTCGCCAAGCGCATTCTTGTACGTTGCTACTGCGATCGCCTGTGCAAGTCCGATCGGCGTCGTTTGAATGACCGCGGCACCACCGCCCACTTCAAGCTTCGCAGCCGATGCCGCAAAACTCCGCTCGTTTTCGGTTTGAGAAGGATCGACAACAACTGCAGGCTGAGTCGGTACATGCTGCAAACCGCGTGGCGTGGATGAGCAACCGGCGAGAGTCAACAACGCACACGCGCCGAATACAATCTGCGTTGTCCTTAAAAAGGTTTGGTTCATCATTTTCTCAGCCAAAGATTTAAAAAATTGCGACCAGTTCTGCAAAACTTAATCCACAGGGAAACATCCATCTGTTCTTTATTCATTAGACGACTGCAAACATCTTCCGGCCGACAGAATTGTGATGTCTGCCAATCCCAATACCGCGGATAAAGAATTAAAGAACCCGCAACCAGTTCATCGATTATAAGGGGGGTATTGGTTTTCCTCTCGGCCGTCTTATCTGTCGTAAGGCCCCAGCCTGCGTAGAAAGGACGGCCGTAAGTCGTGACTTTTTTCCCCCGCAGGAGAGCCTCAAAACCCGACAAACTCGTCAGCGTGTGTAACTCGCTGATATACGGCCATAAATCTTCAAGCGAGCACCCTCTTGCAACCAAGTCACAATTTCGTTGAAGTACCTTTTCCGGAATTTTTCCGTTTCGGTTGCCGCTTTCAACATCGGGATGAGGTTTGTAGACAATAAACGCCTCAGGATTTTCCTGTCGCGCCTTTTCCAACAACTCCCTATTAGAACGAATTCTCCCTCCGCCTCGCAGTACGGACGCATCGTCATCAACCTGTCCGGTGACAAGAATGACATTCTTGTCCAACGGGATTTTCTCGAGAAAGCTCAAATTTTCTTTAGCCCCGTTGACGTTGTACTTCGTCAAGTGATGGGAGGTTATCGTGTCTCTTATGACTTCAGCTCTTTTGAGAAGCCGTGGAAGATCTTTTCTACGCCGGATAGTGCGCAGAATAGCCTCCAAGTGCGATGGGCGTTTTGGATCGAAATAGATACCATCC
>NZ_JACJJC010000096.1 GCF_016899755.1 Sutterella massiliensis
ACGGAATGGCATCCGGAATATTGACGATCACGGCCAGTCGCCCCTCGTCGGCAAGACGCTTTCGGAGCGCTTCGGCAGCCAAAGCCCCCGTCTCGCTCTTGTCCTTGTCGGCAAAGATCAGAACGGTTCGAACCCCTGCGGGGATTTCAACCGTTTTGAGTCCGTTGGCGGAGATCGCGCACCAGCACGGTATGCCCGTAGCGTACTGCACCGACAAAGCCGTTTCGATGCCTTCGGCAACGCAGAGCTTGTCGAGCGGCTTGCCGAGCTGGATTGAAGCCCCGTTGATCGTCTCCCCTTCCGGGAGCACCATGAGCTTCTTCACCTCTTCGACAGGCGCCTTTGTCCCTTCCTCGGTAAGGAAGGTTCTGTGCAGCGTCACGAGGGAGCCGTCGACCTTTCGGACGGCAGCCACCATCGCGGGCCAGCGCTCGGTCGTCTTGTCTTCTCGCACGCGGTAGATCGCATTCGGCACGAATCGAAGCGTCTCGTCATCCCAGCGCGCGTCTTTGAGTCCGCGACGCTCGAGATACTTGAGTGCCGGAGCGGACGCATCCCGGTCCTTGCGGATCGGAAGCGCAATGCCCCAGAGCTTTTCCACGGCTTCGTGGCGGGGACTCAGATCCTTCGCCGACGGTGCCGTTTCGGTTCCGACATCGCAGACCGATGTCGATTCCTTCTTCTTAAAGCCTCGAGCCTTCCGATCCGATTCGCGTATGAGCAGACAGTCCCAAACGTTGACGAGATACGCCCCTTTGGAGCCGCGACGCTCTTCCGTTCGAACTTTTACGAGCGAAACCCGATCGCCCCTGGAGGCGCCCGCTGCTTTCAGAGCCGTTTCCAGTTCTTTGCCCCAACAGGTGCGCTTCATGCCGTTGGCCGACAAAAGTTCCACGCCATACGCTTTGCGTCCCGTGTCCTTGTAAGGCTTCGTGCCTGCAAAGACGACAACGCCTTCGAAGCGAAGCGCTTCGCCCGGCTGCGGCGGCAGATCCGCAGTCGTGCTTCTCGTTGCATGCGAATGCGAAGAACGGTTTTCAGAGGCTTCCGGCTTGAGCCCAAGAAAGTTCCCGACGGCAGTGAGCGCCTGCGCAAACGACCAGCCGTTCACCCAGCAGAGCATGTCGAAGCCGTCCGTCTTGGCGCCGCACGTGTTGCAGATCCCGTCGCCCTTCGCTGCGTAATGCTTGAAGAGCCTGAAGCCGTCCGTACCGCCGTGGACGGGGCAAGGG
>NZ_JACJJC010000097.1 GCF_016899755.1 Sutterella massiliensis
ACATTGATGCAGGAAAAAACCTGCGGATCGAACCGTATCTGCCAGCGCTCGGCAAAAAGCGAACCGGCGATGACGAGTGCGGCTGTTGCAGCTGCGGTCTTTCCGGCCCAGGCTGCGCGCGCCGAGAGCGGGACGCCCTTCATCTCGGCGAGCGTTCTTCGCAGTGAATCGAAGGCTCCTTGAAGCGATCGGGGAGAACGCGGCTTCGTCCGCATCACCGATCTCCCTTCAAGCGCTGCGCTTCACCGGCGGCTGGTGCGTCCCTTGCACCTCCGATCGAAGCCCTCGGATCCGACCCGTCAAAGAGATCTGCGCTCGGCACGTGATGGGCCGGCTCCATTGTGTCGGGAGCACCCGGGATCAAATCGGACGGTCGAAGCAACGCCGTCCCCGGGACTGATATCACCGACTTCACGTCCACCACCACAACGCCTGCCTCGCGAAGCCGTTCCATTGATTCGGCACCGATTTTGAAAAGACGCTCCGCTTCCTTGATGTTCCCTTCGCTCATCTTTGCGACGGCGCTCGACACCTGCAGCATGTCGACCGCCATGACAGTCGGAAGTCCGTTGTTCGGTGCAGACGGAAAGAAATGCGTATAAGCAATAGTTGCCGCAATGGAAAGGCATGCGGAAACAAAAACACTGGTCAAAAGAGAGGTCGATGCGTTATGCGAGATCGCCCCGATCTTTCCATTGCACCCGACGTCGAATTCCGCGTCCGCAGGCGAGCCGCTTTGATCTGCGATTGACGTTCTGGTTCCTGCGAACGGAACGTCACGTTCGGACAGCACGGGTTCTATGCGATTTGTCGCTGCGGCATCCGCCGCTTCTGGATTGTTCGTCATTTACCGTTGTTTCAACTGTGCGTCTGCTACAAGCCGCACACGTGAAAAATGCGGCTGACAACGGTTGAGTATGGGAGGGGCACTCGGTTCAATTCCTCGAGCGGGAGGCGGATTCTCTGCCGTTGACATCCTCACCGCCCTGATCTCTGGACCGCCCACTCTTGTCAAGGCAGTCTGAGCAACCCGTCGATGAGCGGCTGGCTGCTGCCAACCCGAAGCGACGGGCATCACCAAGCCCGGCAAAGGGTTCCAGCCTGCAACATAGAGGCTAGGTTGCAAGGCCATCGAACATACACAGAAAAGCCCCGCAGTCATACGGGGCTTCATTTCGGTCGCGGTCATCGGGATCCCTCCCTGTACCGCATGGACAAGTCTATCAA
>NZ_JACJJC010000098.1 GCF_016899755.1 Sutterella massiliensis
TATGCCAAGACCTACATCGCTGGTCAGTACTTCAAGGACGCTTCGTGGGTTGGCGGTTCCGATGATCGTGGCGAATTTGGCGTCAATCTCTGGAAAGAAATTAACGGCAAGACCATCAAGGCCAACGATATCGACGGCTACGGCATCGTTGTGAGCACCTCCGTTCCGGTCTGGGGCGGCGACGCCATGGCTTCCGTCGGCTACATGGACGCTGACAGCGACAAGACCAACAAGGAAGTCACCCGCTGGATGGTCGGCGCCGGCTATCAGTACCCGCTCAGCAAGCGCACGCTCGTTTACAGCGGCGTCGGCTATGTGCAGGATAAGGTCGACAACACCAGCCCGCAGCTCGTTGAAGTTGTGGCCGGCATGAAGCACACCTTCTAATTTTTATAATATTGAGCTCCTAGCCAGAGTTTGAAGGTCCGGAGAAGCCCGTTGCGGTTTCTCCGGTCTTTCTATGTTAGGCCCCGGTGTTTTTGAGTTACTGACATTTGCGTTTTCCCTTGATACCCTTGTGGGTTGCTGCGCAGAACAGAGAACGCAATTGTCAGTAAACCGAAAATTCGCCGGCTTTCTGGGAAAGCGTTTTGTGCGGCATTCTGCCCGAAGCGCATTCAAGGAGGCGAGAGCCCGGATTTTCGAAACCCCCTTTTAAGAAGCACGCTAGATGTATTACGAAAACGGTTTTGCTATTGTCGGTGTGGGCTGTCGGTTTCCTGGCGGTATCGAATCATTGGACGGTTTGTGGGATGTTCTCGCAAAGGGTGCGGATGTAGTCACGAACGTTCCCGATTCACGCTTCAGCATACGGCGCTACTGGCATCCGGAGCGGCAGGCTCCGGGCAGAACCTGCACGACGGCGGCAGGCATCGTCGGCGACATCAAGGCGTTCGATGCGGCGTTTTTCGGCATGAGTCCGAAAGAGGCTGAGGCGCTCGATCCGCAGCAGCGCATGGTGCTCGAAATGGCTTGGGAAGCGTTTGAAGACGCCGGCATCAAGCCTTCGAGCGTCGCAGGCACCAATGCGGCCGTTTATATCGGCGCGGCTTCCACCGACATGGGGATGATTCATTCGGACGACCTTTCCGTTACGGGTCCCTACGGGATGACGGGAACGTCGCTCTCGATCATCGCCAATCGCTTGAGTTATTACTTCGATCTGCACGGACCGAGCATGACGATCGATACGGCATGTT
>NZ_JACJJC010000099.1 GCF_016899755.1 Sutterella massiliensis
CCTTTAACCATATAAGTTATTTGTTTTCCATCGACGGTTTTCCTATAGGTTTTTCCGGTCACTACGGCCGCACTCTCCGAAATGCGGAAAGAATGAAGCTTGTACCATGAGATTTCGAGCGTATTGGATGTCGTGACTCTGACTCGGCAGCGAACATTCGATCTGGTCTCTTTATCTTTTCTTGCGAGTTTTTCCGCCGCCACGACTTTGTCAGCCACGATAAGCGCCCTGAGCTTCAGGGCGTTTATGTGGCCGGCAACGTTGTTGTAGACGTTTCTCACAAAGCGATGCTCCGCATTCTCGAGGTCGACCGGATTGACAGCCCGTCTCAGCTCGATGGCAGAAACGTCGTTAAGTTCATCCCAATCGAAAGCTTCTTCTCCATATTCGGCTTGGCCTTCTTTGCCGGTCACGTCGGCTTCATCGTATATCAAGGTGCCTGCTCCTGCACGCGATCCTCGAACCGTATTGGTCGGTCCGGGGCATTCGGTCCGCCTTTCCCACGTACTTGCCTTTGCGGGAAAAATATGAACTTTCCCAAGGGACTTTCACGGTTCGCGCTCAGCGTTGCTTCATTGAACTTTCCCGCTATAACTAAGGAAAGCGATATTTGTTCTCTCAAGCCTACGGCGACCGGCATCCGATTGCGGCCGCCGCTTCGTTTCTTCTACGTTTTTCCGGCGATTACGCACCCGTCGGAATCCGAAACACGAACGTATCGCGGAACTCACAGAAGGAACAGCCGCCCGTGAAAGCCTTCTCCGACGTGTCGTAGGTCTTCACGTAGGAGCACTTGCAGATATCGCAGAAATCGAGACACAGGTGCCCCTGACGATACTCCATGGCCAACTGAACGAAATTGTCATTGCCCTGCAGGTACGGCCAAAAGCGCGCCTTGAGCACGGGGGCGGCTTCAATACCTCGCACGATGGCCGTGTACGCTTCGTGCTCCGCAATCAGATCGACACTGCTCAACACCTTCAAGCCGCCGATGCGACAGTAGATCGCGATAAAGATCGAGCTGAGCATCCGCCAGTCGAGCGTCGAGTACTTGGGTTCGCAATGTTTGTCGATGAAGCCGCACTTCCGCGCTAGGCTGCGGTATCGCTTCGAGCGGGCGTCCGAGACGCCGAAAAAGGTCTTTACCTGAGTCTTCGACATACCTAAAAAAGACGCGAACATGGCCATCAGTTCTTTG
>NZ_JACJJC010000009.1 GCF_016899755.1 Sutterella massiliensis
CCGGATCGCGCTTCCCGCTGTTGTTCTTCGTAGAGCTCGGCGCTTCGATGAAGCTCGCGTCAACGATTCGCCCTTTACAGAACCTCAAGCCTGCTTGGCTGATACGTTCGTTGATTGTCTTGAAAATTTGCTCGCCAATGTTGTGTTTTTCAAGCAAATGCCGAAACTGGAGGATCGTCGATTCGTCGGGCGTACGATCCGCCATTTCCAAGCCGACAAAGTTGCGTGCCGTGATGTTTTCGTGGAGGAAATCCTCCATCTGCGGATCACTCAAGTTGTATGAGATTTGAAGCAGATGGATGCGAAGCATCAGTTCAAGATCGAACGGCTGGCGCCCCCGATGGCCGCTTTCGAAGTAGAACGGACGGATCAGGCCTAAAAGGTCGCCCCAAGGAACGAGCTCGTCGAGGCGCTCGGTTACGCGCTCCGTGCGCGTTTTCCGAGTTTTTCTACGGAGTTCGAATTTCATGTCCGTAAATGAAAGCTGATGCATAGCTTTATCCAAATCATATTTCCGATAGATCAATTCTATCATATGTATGATTTTTATGCAATTTCGTCGGCCCGTGCAATGAACCTATTCAGGCCGATTTAATCAGAGCATCCTTGTTTTTATTAGATAACTAAACAGCTTGAAATTTGCAAAGTGTTTGTTACGTATTTAGAATTTACAATAGTGATGCAAATCCCAGGCTTAATAACTACTTGATTTGGTAAATTAATTATGTCAGACGTAATTGATAAAAAAGAACTGTGCGACTTTCTTGAGGTAATAAAAAATACTGGCCAGTCCGAAAAGGGAAAATCTCAGACAGAAGCATGTTTTGAAAAAGGCATATTAACAGCGAATCATAAAATTGTTACTCAAGTTTTAAAGGGAAACCCCGAGTTTATCAATAAGCTTATTTCTGATAAAACGCCTTTCGAAATAGCCCTGGAGAAGGGTTACATCAATTTGGCAAAGACGCTAAGTTCCTATGATAATTTTGATTCCGAAATGGAAAATCACGAGGCCTTACTCCTCTGTCTTGTTTACGGACAAACCGAAATGGCTCGTGATTTTGTTTTGAAAGGAGTTAATACAAATCTAAAAAACGGAGACGGTCAAAATCTCATTATGCTTTGCTTAAGCAATGGAGATCTCGAGACAGCTCAAATTTTGTTGGACCACGGAGCAGAAATCGACTCTAAAGACAATAGAGGATGGAGCGCACTGATTCATGAAAGCTTCAAGGGCAATAAAAAGGAAGTAGAGTTCTTAGTTAAAAACGGAGCTTCTGTAAATCTGTGCACACCAGACGGCTGGAATTCTCTCGTTATAGCATTTGCATACGGACACTCAGAAATTGTTGATTTTCTTTTGAACAACGGAGCTTTATTTGGAGAAAAGTTTGCCAAAGGAGCTTTGCTTCAGAGCTATAAAAATAGAAATTTAGAAATCACCACCAAACTCCTAAAGGCTGGCGTCTCTCCTAATTTTTTATACGATTCGAAAATTTCTCTTATTGCACAAGCAGCTAAGGATAACGAATGGGGTTTCGTTAAAGAATACTTATTAAATGGCGCTAACGCTAATGAACAGATTAATAAGGACCTTTACCTTATTTCATTAGCAACAGATAAATGCCAAGCAGAAATTATTAAATTATTGATTGAGAAAGGTGCTTCTATCAATTTTAAGGATGGTTTTTTGGCGCCTATTCATATTGCGTGTTTAAGAAATCGTGCCGATATTGTTCAGTTACTGCTAGACAAAGGAGCATGTATCGAAGCAAAGGATAAAGATGGCGATACTCCGTTAATAATTACATGCCGATACTCGTTCTATTCGTTGGCGAAGTATCTTTTAAGTCGCGGCGCAAATCCTGAACAACGGAATAATGAGTATAAAGATGCCGGTTCCTATTGCTACAATGACGAAATAAAAAAACTCCTTAAAAGGCTTCGCTAATGCCTGATAATTCAGATGTATTTTCAGCCGTTCGGAGAGGATATTCTGAATTCGAGTCCTCGTCTCCGGAAGATATTTGCGAATATTTTAATTCGTTAAATGAAGAATCTTTAAATGGTCATATTAACAATATAAAGGGAATAGTTTTCGAGCAAGAGATTGTAGATTTTTTGAATGAAAATGGAGTTTCGTCAGCTCTATTCGATGCAACAAATCACCCCGACAGTGATATTTTTTTATTTGACGATAGTGAGATTATTTCTGAGTTCCAACTCAAAGCAACCGATTCAGCTCAGTACATTGCTGAGACACTAGAGGAAAACCCAGATATTCCGATTATTGCAACTACTGAGGTTGCTAGTAGTTTCGATAGGAACGAGATGGTCATTGATTCAGGAATTTCTAATGAAGATCTTACTGAGTTTGTGACAGAATCGATTACTGGAGGTGCTACAGAGATTGCACACGATTCGATTTCGGACTCGATAAATGAAAGTATCATAGAAAACGTTGTTGATTTTTCACTGCCAATTCCGTTTTCTCCTTTTTGGCTTCTTGGTTTGCCATTTTAATGAACCTCTGCTTATAATTCAGAAATCCCCATTCGAGGTGAAAAATGATTTACATAGACGACGATCAACAGTTATCCAAAGACGATACTGTATACGGTTTTCTGTCAAAAGCGCAACAGGCCCCCTTTGTTATTCCTGCATTTCAACGTCCCTATTCTTGGGAGATAGATAATGTTGAAAAGCTATTTGAGGATATTTGGACGTTCTCACAAGAAGAGGGTGGTTTTGTCGACCCCAAGAAAAGATATTTTGTTGGTGCTTTCGTCGGCTATTATCAGGAAAACGGACTCGATGGCAAGGTTCTAAATATCGTAGATGGACAACAACGCGTCACCACTTTGTTCCTGCTTCTTAGGTTAATTTACGACTATTTAGAGGATCAAAATTCTGAAACCGCTCAAGAATATCGGAGACTAATTAGACGCGTTATTTGGAAGATTAAGGATGAGCGAAAGCGAGAATATGACTTTAGTTGTCCATTGCTAACTAGTAATGTAATCAATGAAAAGGATGCAGAAGTATTTCGCTCAATTCTCGTAACTGGTGAAACGGCAGATCGTGCAAAAGATAGATACTCTATTAATTATGAGTATTTAAGAAAACTTCTTGAAGAAAAGTTAACAACTGGGACTTTTGATATTCAAGGGTTTTATGAGGCAATTTTAAATCAAACATTCTTTTTACCAGTTATTGCGAGTAATGTCGAAACTGCACTTCGTGTTTTCGATACATTAAATAATCGCGGCATGCCCTTGACAGATGCCGACGTATTTAAGGCTCTGCTCTACAGAAAAGCCTACAAAAAGGCAGCTCAAAGTGAATTTATTGAAAATTGGCAGAACCTTGAAAAAACGGCAGCAGAAGCCGGACTTACCATACAGAATCTCTTTTCTTATCATATGTTTTATTTGAAAGGGATCGATGGTGTCAGTAAAACAGGGAATTCATCGATTCGCTCTTTCTACCTGAATAAATTAAAAAATAGATTAAATGAAACCAATCTTCTCCCTCAATTAAAAGAGATAGCCAATCTTTTTAAATATATAAAGAAACATAATCCCATTGAAGGCCAGGACTGGACTGCAAACTTCGAAATACAGAAAATTTTAGATATTCTCCGCTATTATCCAAATGATTACTGGAAATATCCGGTTATTTGCTTTTACTTGTCAAACAAAGAAAAGGTTGACTTTGAAGAGGAATTTTTAAGTTTCATTAAACGTCTTCTCTCAGTGATTGTACAGCGCTATTTGTTGAAGCCTTATGTAAGCGATATTAAAAGCTTTACTATGAATATCAACGCAGCTGCGTGCAAAGGAAAAGTAAGAGAATTTGAATGGTGTAATTATTTACCTAAACCTCGAGAAGTTGAAGAGGCCATTGCTCTCCCTCATTATAAACTATTTCCTCTTCTGTTACGTATCGTGGCTTATGCGGATGAAGAGCAAAATACCATTCTTCCGAATGGCTTAGAGATTGAACATATTCTTCCGAAGGACTGGAAAGGTATCGAATCCGAGCCGATGGAAACTATCGTAGCGAATTTGGAACATTTAGGAAATAAGATGCTTCTTGAAAAGGTTCCGAATATAAAAGCTTCAAATCAATGGTTTAAGCTTAAGAAGGCTGAATATGCGAAATCGGAACTGGCAAGTGCTCGTGCGATGGCAACACTGCCTATAGATAGCTGGACTACCAATCAAATAATAGAACGTGACAGTCGACTCAAGAGTTTGTTAATGAAGTTCTTTGATGGTTGCTTTTATGAGCCAGAGGTTAATGATAACGAAACGTTAACGATTGATATTTCGAAGTTGTCACCTGAACAATTGACAACCTTGAAAGCACAACTTGCAGCTTTGAAATAATTTGAGTTAATCCTTTCGAATTATACAGACCGTAAAACGGTCTGTATAATTCGGGGTATGATAATATGAATGCATTAAATAAGAATATATTTGCGTAAATTTCTTTAGTAATAACGTTGATTTTATTTTCTAAATTCTAATTTTTGGGTCATTATTTTTTAATCCTTTTCGCAGCACCGATCGTACCGAGCAATCGTTTGCATGGCCCATAGCTCGCTGGACCTTTACCAGGGCGTTTCCATCTTCAATCAGTCGTGTTGCAAAAGTCCTTCGCAGATCATGGGGGGGCGCTCCCTTTTGTCTTGCAATACTCAAACGTTCTTTTAGAATCAATGTAATTGCGGACTCGGAAAGAGGCTTCTCGACCATGATGTGACCGCCTCTGAAAATGCGACTAAACAATGGGCTTGGTTGTTTGCTGCGGATTTTCAGCCATTCGTTAAGGCATTCGTTCGCAACATCCGGCAGATAACGGTTCGTTCTTTATTCCCTTTGCCGATCAAGCTGATGGCTCTTTCTTCACAATCCAAATCGTCAAGATTCAGTCAGCACACTTCATCGCGGCGCAGTCCGCAGCCGAGCATGAGTGTGAGTACCGCTCGATCCCGCTCATCGACGACAGGATGCTGGCCGCGGTGACAGGAAAGAAGGCGGGAACTTTCCTCCATTGTCAGGCACCGGCCTTTGGGCAAGCGGTAGCTGCGTCGGGACTTGATTGCCTTGCTTCTCTGCAGCGTGTCGCTCGTCATGAGCCCTTCGTTCCACGCCTGGAAAACGACGCCTTTCAATGCCGCCAAATGTCGGCGTAACGACCCAAAAAGACGCTCTCCGTTGTCTTGGCGATCCAATTCAAGTTCAGCAATCTGCTCTGAATAATGGGCGCGAACGTTTTGTCTGGTTCTATACCGGAACCAAAGCATCAATGGTTGGCGCCACCAATCAAACCAAGCGTGTATCTTTGATTTTCGAAGCAGACGGAAAACTCCTCTTGATCGAAGATCGACAGGGTACTGACGCCGAATAATAAAAGGGGGTGTTGCTAAAGTCAGCTTTGGACTTTTGCGGCCCCCTTTTTGTTTTAACGACTGATACCCAGATGTTTGCAAATTCCATCGAGCATATCTACAGCATCGGGACGCAAAAGATCACCGTCGCCACTCAACTTAATTTGGCGAACCTTTTCTAAAATTTCTCGCCCAATCTGACGTATCGAATCTTCTGTCGGTTGCTCATCTTCACGAATGCGAACTGTTGAACACCACGATTTGATGCTCACGCCATCAACCACGATGTCGCTCTTGGTGCGAGCAACCATCGCGCTTGGTTGACGAACAATGCCTGCGATGTCTGCGTATCGAACCTGCGCGCCAGAAACAATCAAACCAACCAGAAACTCACGATCGTCAATGGGAATTGGGAAATATTTGGCGTCGTTCCCGTCTTGCCCACACTCCACCTTTTTCATTTTCTTCCAGTAGTAGCGATACACATTGCCTTTAAAGATGGCTGGCGACCATACGGGACTCATTCTGTCTTTTTCTTCGTCCAAGGGCTTGACGACGTAGATGGAAAGATCAAATTTTGCCATTTTTCCTCCTAGCATTCGCTAACATAAGAAAATTTTGTATACATCCCTGCTTCTATTTTTTAGTCGCAAGGCTTCATATAACAGTCATTACGCCCAACAACGCATGTTTTATTGAGCATTGGCTTCTGGTCAAAGCGTATCAGATGCCTGTTGCGTTTTTAGAGAATTAAAGGCTCCGTCTGGTAAACAGGCAATTCGCCAAATTACGAGACGGGGTTTTGGAGGAGGTCGGGTGGGGTGGTGCGCGAAATCCGGATTTGTTAAGCCGGTGAGATAGGCGTGGAGCGCTTAAGCGCTAGGCTTGACGGACTTGCTCGTTGCCAAGTCCTCTTCATATTCAAGCGGCGTCTTCATTGCAATGGAGGAATGAGGACGGACGTGATTATAGACATGGATCCAGTGACCTCGGCGGCGACAGCTGCTTCGTGGCCCAAACCTTTTCCAGCCAATGAGTATCTCGCGCTTTAGCGAGATCCAAATCGACTCGCCGGGCGCGTTGTCCCAGCAGGCTCATCGACGGCCGCATGTTCAGCTGAGCCAGGCGGCCCTGAAACTTCTGAGAGCAGTACTGCGAACCTCGATCCGAGTGCACAATCGTGCCGGTCACGGAAAGCCTCTCCTGTTGCGGGTCTGCACAGCCATGTCAAGGGCCTCCAAGATGAGCTCCGTTGTCATCTTCGTGAGCTTCTTAAAACTGAGGGCAAGCAAAATTTCCCAGATAAAGAGAGAGGCGCTGAGCAATCAGCGCCTCTCTCTTTATCTGCTTGCGGTCGAGCATGCGGTCTCGCCGCTCAAGGCGATAGCCTTGAGCGGTCCGGTTACGATACTGCCGCTTGCTGCCTTTTTCGAGCCATGTATGCCGAGGGTTCCCATTCGTGTGCGGGGAATGAGGCTATGTCCTTCGGATCAAACTGGAAGCGCCTCGTTAAATCAAGGCCTCCTTCCGCGCGTCGGTTCAGCATGGCGTCCACGCAGTGCGAATAGATTGCCCGTCCGTACTCGTTGAGCCATTGTGTCGGGCGTTCAATGCCGTTGAGCTTGGCTGTAACGAAAAGCGTAAACCAATCGCACATGCTCTCCATATACTCCTGCGATTGCTTGAAACTGCTGCTGTTTCGCAACACGCATATCGGTCTCAGGCTTCTCTCCGCAGCAGAAGAATCCGGCGTTACGTTCGCGTTCTCAAGGAAGACTCGGAAATTCTCCCGGCCGTTCATGTAATAAACGATCGGCTTGGAATACGGCGACTCCAGTTTCGCCTCCCACGTACTTCCTTTCTTGACGGCGTACTTTTCCGCAAGCTTCCGCATGATGGTGTCAATGTTGTCCATCAGCGGCAGGGCATGCTCCTTGCGGCATTCCTCCACTCGCGTCTTCCAGGCGGCCGCCTCTTCGTCCTCGATTGGCTTGAGTGTCATTTCCCAGTCGTAGATCTTCGAGATTGCATCCGTAACCAGCGTCAGATAGTACGCAGGCGAACTCTCGACGAGCGCCTCACGCAGCTTGCCTTTGTTCTTCGGATTCGAAACGCTTTTTCCCATGTTGGCCAGGTCCAGCGCGTCGTAAACGACGCGCGTGAGGTGAGCCAGACAAGACTGTCGCTTGATTGTCGCCGTACTGTTTCGAATGACGGTTCCGTAACCGGCGTATGCATCGGTGATGTACGTCGTGGCTTTGTAGTCCTTCAGCACACTTTCCAGCGAATCGGCGCTTCTGCTCTGCAATCGATTGAAAGCGGCGAATTGGTACGACGCCGATGCCGGACTCGTCATCGTCAGCAAATAGGCTTGCTTGGCAGCATCATCGTCCGCCAGCTTCTTCTTGCTCATTCCCGCTTGCTGCAGGCAGCTGAACGGTGTCTCGTCGACACAGATTACGTCTTCCTGCTGCGCTTTCGCTTTGATGGCATCGACAAGCGGGCGGCCGAGGCCGCTGTTGATCCAGTCGTGCATATTCCGAGGAATCGTCTCCGGACTCATTGAGCTTGCGCCCGTATTGAGAATATCGTTGAGGCGATTCATCGGCACGCCGTGAGTAAAGAGGCGGGCGCTTTCAAACAGCAATTCCTGCGATACAGTGCGGGTCGGGCCTGCCGGTATCGGAAGATCCTCCGGCAGGTGCATGTGATATTTGCCGCAGGCATTGCATTGGAAAACGGGATTATCCAGGAAGGCGCTCTGCAGGAGCTTATCCAAGCTTGCGATGCAGGTTCTCACGAAAGCCTTCGGTCCCTTGACTGCAATCAGCCCCGCTTGCGCTCTGCAATGCGGGCAAGCGCACGCATCGGTGCGCACTTCGCTTTTGAGCGTAGGAGCGGTTGCGCGACTCGGATCCGCCTGCTTGCCAAGCAGCGGCTTCTTCTCGTTCGGACATGCCGGTGTCTGTGCCGCAGCGATCTGCGCTGCAGCCTTGAGCATTTCGTTTTCCGGGTGCAGCTCTGCTTCGCTGATGGCGGCTTGCCCGACAACGTCTTTGATTTTCCCGCTTTTCCTGTTGTTGTCCTGAATGCAACGTTTTGTCTTGAGCATCTGCTCAACGGCACGCTTCTGAGTCAGCTGTGAGAGCTGTTTGGCTTCGGCTGCCGCCTTCTGGGCCTGTTCGACAGTCTGCGCGAGCGGGCCGTCGTATTTTTCGAAGCTTTTCTCGAAGTGCTTGTGCAAACTTGGTATGCCGCGCAACTCTGTCATTGCCAGAGTGCTCTCGGCAACGAGCGTTTGCAGAACATCAACGTCACGATTGGCCAAGCCGCTGAGATGGTCTCTGAGCCAAACCACCGTCCTTGCGAGCACGCTGTACGCAAAATGCACGGCCGTTTGGAGGCATTCGAGCTCAGAATACGCAACGCAATTGTTGCGGCGCTCTTTGTCGAGTCCGCTTTCAGCGCTTCAATCTGCGCTTGGAGTTCCTTGATCGTGATGTTCTGCGTAAGTTTGCTGGGCATGATTGATTGGTATTGAGCGATGCGGCGAGGATGAATTTTATCAAGTGTCTCGAAAAAATTCTGTTTTAAATCAGTCGGTTACATCGATTTAGGAGCGCCGTGGCGACGTTGCGGCTGTCGGATGCCGGCGGGGTCGTCTCAGTCGAACAGCAGCGCCTGAAGCCCCTACAAAAGTCCCGTACAGGTATTTAAAACTACCTTCTGAAACCGAGAAATTTGCGGCTTTTTCCTTCGATTTGATGCAGATTAGAACCCGTACTTTTCTGCTCGAACAGGTACTGCACTTCCATTTAGAAAAGCCCAAACATCGTCCGGCGTAAGGTCCAAAACCTCCTGCGTTCGGAGAAGTTGCTCGAATCGGGCGAACTTCTGTTTGTGAAGTCGCCGAGTCAACAGCCATGCCCCTTTCTCGTCGGACCAAATGAGTTTGGCGATGCCTCTTTTTTTGGAGACGAAAATACCGACTTCCCTGCCGGTATCGGGATCAATGAACAAACACGCCTGCGCGAAACGCGAGAGAGATGCATAGCCGCAACGCATGTCGACCGGCGCCAGGACGAGGGTAATGCGGCGAGAACCGATGTCAAACATCATGCAGCTCCCCCGCAGGCAACGAGCATCTGCATGGCGAGCAGTTCCGGCGACTTTGTCTCGAAGCTGATTTCCGTTCCGTTGGGCAGCTTCATTCGGAAATCTCGTTTAAGTCCGTCGGCGGCATAGAGCCTGCGGTCGCCCTTGGACGTCATGCAGGACAAATCTTGTGCAAGTTGGCCAACTTGACCAATTTGTGGCTCTTTTGAGGACACTGCGCCGGCAACGCAGACATTCCCGCCGATCTGACGAATCGGAATCGGATCGTCGAATCCGTCCGGCGGATTCGGGATTATTTGCTCGAGTCGCTGAAATCGCTTGTAGTAGGTGTACACACAGGGCAGGCGGCCGTCGTCGGAAAACTCGACGAGGTGTTTGCGATAGAACTCGATTTTGGTGAGCCCGCTCCTAAGATAAGTTGCATGAGCGTGTTTCCAGGCGATTGCCATGTCGAACCTCCGAAAAGATTCCCACAGCGTATCGGCTGGGCGGTATTTGCGTTTTAAGTTATAGGAAGCTCACGACTCTGTCGTCCTCTTTGGATGATAGAGCAAATGTAACTGCTCAAAAAGGGAGCTCACCATGACTTCGTCGTTCAATCGTCGCGACTTTCTTCATTCCGCCGGCCTGATCGGTCTTGCGACCGGCTTTTCGTCCGTTGCGCACGCCGCGCCTGCGGCAGAACTGCCCAAATGGGACGAGTCCGTCGACATTCTGGTTGTCGGCTCCGGCTTCGCGGGCCTTGCGGCTGCTTACGAAGCCAAAAAGGCCGGTGCCGATGTCCTCGTTCTTGAAAAGATGCAGACTCCGGGCGGCAATTCGGTTATTTGCGGCGGCGACATGTGCGCTGTGGGAACGCCGCAGTAGCTTTCGCACAACATCAAGGATTCGCCGGAAGATCTGGAGCGCGACATTCTCGTGAACGGTCTTTACCTCAACGATCCCGGCAAGGTGCGTTTTCTCGCTCAGCATGCCAAGAGCAATTACGTCTGGACTGTAAACGAACTCAAGGTCGAATGGGTCGACGGTATCGGCATGGAAGGCGGTCACTCGCATCCGCGCTCGCACACGACGAAGCAGGGCTCGGGGGCGGGCATTGTCACCAAGCAGCTCGCGCGGCTCCAGGAGATGGGCGTCAAGCCGAGAACCCGCTGCTTCGTTGACGAAATTGTTCGCGATGCAAGCGGTCGCGTTCGCGGACTCAAGGTCTACGAAGGGTACCGTTTCCCCAAGTTCGGTACGGGGCGCGTCAAGTACATCGAAGCGAAGAAGGCCGTCATTCTCTGTCACGGCGGCTTCAGCGCCGACGTTGCGTACCGCATGCTTCAGGATCCGAAGCTTACCGACAAGTTCCAGACGACCAATCAGCCCGGCGCGACTTCCGAGCTTTGGCGCGAGGCGAGCCGCATCGGGGCGCTGGAGGTGCAGAACGACTGGATCCAGTGCACGCCTTGGAACAACGCGATTGAAAAGGGTATGGGCGTGAGCTGGTCGTTCGCACAGTATGTTGCCGGTGAATTCGGCGTGTGGGTAACGACGAAGGGCGAGCGTTTCGTCAACGAAAATGCCAATCGAAAGGTTCGAGCAGATGCCATCTTGGTCGAGCAGGGTAAAGGTCTGCGCTGCATCGCCGTCGCCAATCTCGCTGCCGGTGCCGCGCTTGCTGAACGTCGCCCCGGTTTTGTCGAGAAATGCGTCAAGGACGGTCTTGTCAAGCAGTCCGATACGCTCGAAGCCATCGCATCCGCTTTCGGCATTGATGCGGCTGCGCTTAAGAAGACGATTGAAACGTACAACGAAGGCGTTAAGGCCGGCAAAGACGCTCTCGGCAAAGACGTGAGTCGTGTCAAACCCATGACCGAGGGGCCCTGGCTCGCCATGGAAATGTCCCCCCGTATTCACCACTGTATGGGCGGCATCGTGACGAATCTGCGCTGCGAGGTTATCGATGTCAAGACGCTCAAGCCGATTCCGGGGCTTTATGCGGCTGGTGAAGCAACTTCGGGTGTGCACGGTGCCGTTCGTATGGGTACGAACGCGATTTTTGATTGTCTCGTTTTCGAGCGCGTCGCAGGGCTGTCGGCGGTTAAAGCGGCATAAGCGCTTGTAAGCAAAAGAGCACGGAGGGCCGAAAGCATTTCGCTTGCGGCCCTCTGCGTGCTTTGATTTACCTTAGTCAGCTGCCGAATTTTTCAGACCCAGCCCTTCTTGCGGAAGTCGCGCATCACGGCGGCGATGCGGCGCATGTCGTCGGGCATCGCGAGCGAGAGACGGCACCAGCCGTCGGCTGGCGGGAAGGGACGGCCGACGAGAATGCCTTCGGCCTTCATGCGGTCGGCAAAAGCGGCAAGCGGGGCCTTGAGGTTGAAGAAGACGAAGTTCGTTTCGCTCGGGAGGTGTTCGAGCTTGAGTTCGTCGAGGACGTCAACGAGGACCTTCTTGGCTTCCTTGTTCGTATTCTTCGAAAGCGCAATGAATTCTTGGTCGTTGAGTTCTGCGAGCGCAGCTTCGATCGCCGGGACGTTCATGAAGATGTCGTAGGCGATGTGTTCGTGCACGCGTTTGGCGGTTTCGGGGTGTGCGTAGGCGTAGCCGAGACGCAGACCCGCCATCCCGAAAAGCTTCGAGAAGGTCTTCAAAACGATGACGTTCTTGAGGCCTTCGGCGACAAGCGTTGCCGTCGAAACGAAGCGCTTGTCCTCAACAAATTCGCCGTAGGCTTCGTCAACAAGGAAGAGGACGCCCGGTTCCGCACGGATCCAGTCGTTCAGGGGCTTCGAGTCGACGATCGTGCCCGTCGGGTTGTTCGGGTTCACGAAGTAGACGATGGACTTCCCCTTGTGGGCCTTCACGGCGGCCTTCATGGCGTCAATGTCGATCGACCAGTTCGGGCCCATCTTTACTTTCGTCACCTTCATCTTGTTGCGAACGGCGCACATCTCGCCGTCGCTGTAGGTGAGTTCGGGGATGACGAGCTGGACGCCCGGTTCGTTGAAGGCTTCGATCGACGCACGGATCGCTTCGGCCGAACCCTGCGAAAGCGTGATGTTTTCGGGCTTGCCGCCGATAAAGTCTGCGCAGGCCTTGCGCAGCGTTTCAACGCGAACGAACGGATAACGATTGCAGTTGGCAGCGGACGCCGCGACGGCTTCGCGGGCCTTTTGGCTCAGGCCAAGCGGATTTTCATTGAAGCTTGCGATAATGGGGCCGTTGGCGGGGGCGCTCGGTGCAGGGGCGGCGTTGGCCATGCGGGCGGGAGCGGCGGCAGCGGCGGCCGTGCCGAGCGCTGCGGAAATAAGCGTGCGTCGCGAAATGTTCATGATCGTTCCTCTTTCGTTATCCGTTGCTTGGGGCATTCTGTTGCGGTACCCCACTGAATTAATATTGCATCGCATGTGCGTGCTCGAGCGACGCAGGCAGTATTAAAAGCTCACCTTGTTGCTTGAGTGCAGTCGCTGTCGGGCGAAGTCCCTACGGTATTTATCCGAGAGGAGTGAGCTGATTGGACTAGACCGATTAGGGCGTTGCTTCTCTTCAGGATCTCAACGTATGCACGAATGCTTTTCTCCGCTTTCTTCTCACCTGCCATCATTTCGAGTTGCTGCTTTTTTGCTCGCGCTTCTGCCGACGGTTGTTTCAATCGCTTCTGCAGCAGCGCTATCCGATGACTTTGAAGAAAGCGAATTCTCTGGGCGTGAGCGTGCCGGCGTCATGAGCGAGTACATCACGCCGGAATGTGAAACGATTCGAGACCTGAGCTTTGACGGCTACTACGACAGTGAGGGAGAAAGCAGTTCTGAGAACGGCATGGAGGAGTTCATCTCGCCTGAGTGCGAAGACTGCGAGGACGTGCGGGAGGATTATTACGATTGAAGTGAAGCAGAAACTGCATCTGGAAGAACGGTGCCGGCGAAGTGTTGGGATCTCACCGGCACAGGAAAGAAGAATTGAATTGGTCTTTCGATCAGCTCGCACCGCCCGTTTTTCGGAACCGGCGGATCGATGAGATCACGACACCTTCGATGTTGAAGTCGTCATAAGGGGTCGGATAGATGACGGGGTAGCCCGCTGCCGCATTTTCCGGGTGAAGCTCGGGTTTGCCGTCCGTGTAGCGCAGGCGTTTGATCGTGAAGTCGCCGTGGAGGTACGCGAGCACGATGTCGCCCGCACGCGCTTCTACGGCGCGGTCTACGGCGAGGATGTCGCCTTCGAAAATACCGGAGTCAATCATCGAGTCGCCGGCCGCCCGCACGAGAATCGTCGCGTCGGCGTGGCGAACAACCAGGTCGAAGATCGAGATTTCTTCGGCCGAGTAATCAAGGGCGGGCGAGGGGAAGCCGCACTGCGCGGACATGAGGTCAGGCGATTCGATCGTACGGTCGTGCTCGACGACGGGCCTCACGAATTCGGCTTCGTTGATCGGATCGAACCCGAGGGGCAGGGCCTTGTTGTTGGCAGCCCGAGGCGCGAGCGCACGGTCGACGAGGTCGCGCACGAAGCTGCTGCCGCCTTTCTCGCGGCAGAACTCGTAGACCTCGGGCTTGACGCGAATCGTGATGCGCTTCGTGAGGGTATCGGTCTCCTTGGGGCGGCCTGCGCCCGGACGAGCGCCACCCCAGTTCGGGGACGGATTGTGAGTGATTGAACGTGACATAAACGATGGTTCTGCTGCGCGAAAACCGGTGTTTTCACACAGGGCCTTCATAGAGTTCAAATGCTGTCGCCCAGCCCAATTTACTTGATTGGCTGCCGCAATTCAAGATGATTGGAGACGGACGGCGAAAAGGTATCTCTGATTAACACGGGGCACTTTGAAAGTGCGACTGACGTTGATAGGCATAGACTTTGTCATAATGGCTGTCATAATTCAAGTTGAAATACGTCAGTCAACCTAAAGCCATGCCGATCATCATGCACATCGACGGAAATTCGTTTTACTGCAGCGCAGAGCGTGTTTTTCGTCCCGAACTCCGCAAAAAGCCCGTTGTGGTCCTGAGCAACAACGACGGCTGCGTCGTTGCGCTCACGAAGGAAGCCAAGGCGCTTGGGCTGAAGCGCGGTACGCCGTACTTCAAAGTACGCGGCCTCTGCAAAGCCAAGGGCGTTGCGGTGCTCTCGTCCAATTACGAGCTCTATCAGTCGATGTCCGGGCGCTTTCAGCGCACCGTCGCCGACATGGTGCCGCGCATGGAGTCCTATTCGATCGACGAAGTCTTCTGCGACCTCACCGGCATCGCAGACAAGGAGCCCGAGAAACTCACGGAACTCGCGCAAGCCGTTCGCGCACGCGTGCTCAAGTGGACGGGAATCCCGACCTGTGCGGGTATTGCGCCCACGAAGACGCTCGCGAAGCTCTGCGACCATTTCGCGAAAACCTTTCCCGTCTACGGCGGCGTCGTCAATTGGCTGGCGCTTTCACCCGCTCGTCGGGAAAAGGCGCTTGCAATTACGCCCGTCAAGGAAATCTGGGGCATCGGCGGGCGGACGCGGGAAAAGCTCGAAGGGATGCGCATTCGGACGGCGCTTGATTTCACACGGATGAATCCGTACGTCGTGCGGCGGCACTTCGGCGTGACGCTTGAGCGGACGCTGCGGGAAATGAATGGGGTTGCCTGCTTGCCGTTTGAAGAAAACGCCAGGGCGCGTCAGCAGATTTTGCGCTCGAGAAGTTTCGCAAAGCCCTGTTCGGACCTGGCAGCCATCGTCACTGCAGCTTCGGTTCACATGACGGAGGCCGTGCGTACGCTGCGCCGCCAGAAGTGTGCAGCGAAGACCGTAGGCGTTCTTTTTCACACGGATCCTTTCCGTCAGGACCTGCCGCAATACGGGTGTACGCCTGCGAAGGCACTTGAAATCCCGAGCGCGGACATTCTGACGCTCACGAGCGCAGCGGTTGAACTTGTCAACACTTGGTGGCGGCCGGGGTTTGAATACAAGAAGGCGGGCGTCTACCTCACGGACCTCGTGCCCGCAGGCGAAACCTTCATGCCCGAAACGCTCTTTTGCAGCGAGGATCCGGAAAAGCTCGAGCGGCGAGAACGGGTGCAGTGCGCGATCGACGAGCTCGCTCGGCGATTTGGGAAGAACATTGTTGTGCCGGCCTCAACAAAACTTGCGGCCGGCTGGGAGATGAAGCGCGACTTGCTCTCGCCCTGCTGTACGACGCGCATTGAGGATATCTTGGCGGTGTCTTGAGATCGGAAGAGTCTCAGTGAGCTCTCAGCGCATTTTCTCCTCTGAATGTGGCCGATACAACAGGCTCGCCGTGTTCGCGTTCGGTTTTTCGACGTTGGGCCCCACTCACTCAGGATGCTCGTTCAGAAGTTTTTCAACGAAAGCGTGGTCTTACGCCGAAAGGTCCAAAGGCGGGTGAGGCTTATTGCGCTCGGCAGCTTCAAGGACGGCAAGTGCACACTCATGCACCGCCATGGCGGCAAATTCATGAATGGATAGCCCAAGGTGCTTCGCTGCCTTTGCAACAACAGCGTAGGCAGTTGGGCTCAATACGATTTCAAGCGTATTCTCGAAAGTCGACATCGTTGGGTTTCTCTTCAAGATATGGGGCACGAGCAGGCATATCGGCGGAATGCGCTTCAGAGAGTGGTTGCTTCTGAAGCTCTCGAATCATCAGCTTGTCCGAACACGGCCTTCATAAGTTCTGCTTCGTCTGCATCGCTATAAGTCGGCATGAGAACATTGCGGCTCATTTCACGTTTGTTCGTGAGGAATCGATCCAAAATAGCGTCAAAAGATGAATCGGATGCAACGTTTGTACCGTCATAGACAGCAAGCGGAATGTGTACGAAAACCTTCGGCGCTTTCTGCCCGATGCGGTAGACGCGGTCGCTGGCTTGATCTTCGACGGCCGGGTTCCACCAGCGTTCAAGGTGGATCACGTGGTTTGCGGCGGTGAGCGTAATGCCGGTACTCGCTGCTCGGATTGAGAGCACGAGCACGTCAAAACCCGGCGCGCTGTTCTGGAAGCGATTCACGACAGCCTGTCGAGCCGGTCCAGACATGCTGCCGTAGATCGCATCAGGTAGCTCTTCAAGTCCGTAGCGCACGCGAATAGCTCGCGCGATGGCGTGAAGGACTGCGAGACGATTGACGAAAACGATTGCCTTCTCGCCTTTGGCCTTGATGTCGTCAAGGATCTGGAAGAACGCTGTGAGACGAGCGGAACTACGAATAACGTCGTCTGTGATCTCAAGGTCGTCGTCGATTACCTCAGGCAGAAGGGAAATGCTTGCAAGCTGATGAAGAGCGCGGAGAGCATCACCTTTCTTGCCGCTTTTCTTGAGGCGCAGCGCTTCACTGTAGGCGTTGTGTTGCTCGGGCGGCATGCTGACAGGAAGAACGTGGACTTCCTTCTCGGGGAGCGCTTTGAGTCGCTCGGTCTTGAGGCGGCGCAGCATTAGTTTCACTGGCGTTTTGTCTTTGGTGGGAAAGTCACCGGTGAGCCACTTGTGGAGCGTGCGGCCCGCTTCAAGCGGATTTTCACAGCGAACAAAACGCGTGGAAAATTCGGCGAGCGACCCCATGCAGCCCGGCACAACCGCGTCGAGAATCGACCAAAGGTCCGTGAGCGAGTTCTCAACGGGCGTCCCCGTGAGTGCCAACACAAAATTCGACTTAAGCGACTTCGCCGTTTCCGTAAGAAGTGCTGTGGGCGTCTTGATGCGCTGCGCTTCGTCAAAGACGATGAGCCCCCACTGGATGCCCAAGAAAAGTTCGATCTTGTCGCGCATCGTCTCATAGGATGCAACTGCCCAAGTGTGGCTTTCGATCTCGGTCTTGCGCTCGGAAACCGGACGCGAGAGGAGTTCCTTGGCGTGTTGGCTCGTTAGAACGAGAGGAGGAGGGAAGCTACCGTCAAAATAGCTTTTGGCCTCCTGTACCCAGTTCCGAACGAGGCCGGCCGGTGCAACGACGAGCGCGGGCGCCGGGTCGTCCCCTTCCGCGCGACCCTGATGGTCGGCGATCCACTTCAGAAACGAGAGACATTGGAAAGTTTTCCCGAGTCCCATGTCGTCGGCCAAAAGAGCCCCTGGAATACCGCGCTGCCAGAGGTCCTGCAGCCAGTCGAGTGCTTCTCGCTGGTGAGGAAGGAGGGCAAAACCCGGCGCAAAGCCCGCAACCTCTGGCGAGTAGGCCGGGCGCGGCTTGATTTCGGCAAGGTAGTTAAGCTGTTCGATGTTGTCGGAGATGATGGGACCAAAACGAACTTCGGGTACCGAATTTTCGTCTTGCTTCTTATCCTTCTTTTCAGGGCGTTCGTTCTCATCATCTCGATCGCGCAGCGCTTCATCCGGTTGTACTTCAGCAGCGGGCGAAACTTCTTCGAGGAAGCTTTTGAGGGCTTCAATGTCGATCTCGTCGATTTCGAACTCAGTACCCTCAAAAGCGACATGAGAATTGCCGCAGCGGCGCGCTTCATCGATCTTCTTCAAGAGCGACTTGACGCTTTCGGTCGTCACGGGGAATGGCTTCCCGGCGATCGTCATGACGTAGTGCGCTTCGCCATCGCCAAACCAGTTTGTCTTGATGGGCGTGACAAACCCGCAGTGTTTCGGCGACCAAGGGCCAAAAGCAGAAACACGCTGCGAGAGGAATTCGGGGGTTTCGAAGAAAACGCGCCCGAGACGGTCTTCCCAATCGGCCGCCTGTCCCGACGTCGAATCGTTTTCGAGCACATCGAGTAACGCCTTACGCGGGTTGGCGGCAAAAGCGGCACGCTCTTTGGGCGAACCCTTTGACTTCTCTGCAATTACCGACAGTACGGAACGAACTTCTCGTGTGAGGAGGAGGTATGTGCCGTTGCCGAGCGAAAACGTCTTCGGAAGCGTCTTCGATTTGCTGACGAGAATGCGCAGATCGCGAGTCTGTCTCGGTGTGAGAAGCGATTTGAACTTACGCTCTTCCCCTTCAGCTTTGTATTCGGGACGAAGAATGACGGGCTGGATCTCACCCGTTTCCGGATCAAGTTCAATTGAAAGTTGATTCGCTGTAAGAAGCCGCATGCGGCCAGCAGCCGAGGCTGCGCCCGGGATGCCCGTTGCGCGGAGGATCTCGGATGCAGACGCGAAGGCAATACGCCGATCGTTCTGCTCGGCGGATGCCGACACTGATACGCTGTTGCAGTTGCTTACAGCATCAAGTGCCATGAAGATCGAGGGCGAAAGCAAGTGCGTGGTGCGCGAGCGCTTGAAGAGCATGCCTTCGAGAGTCCCGAAAACTGCGCGGTCTTCACGGCGGACGGTAACCTTAAAGGTGAAGTCCTTTTCCCCAGGGATGCCGCGCTGCTCTATATCGAGCGAAAGAGAGCCGTCGGGCGAAAGCCTGAGCGCATGGATGTCGCTTTCAGCGAGCCCTGCGAGCACGATATCCGGGACCGTGAGTGTTTTTCTCGCGTCGTCGAGCATTGCGAGGTCGTTAGCGAGGCGTTCGCCGAGCTTTTGAATGGTTCCCCAGGTCGCTTGAGGTGCAAAGCGGGCCCAGTCTTCAAAGACAGGAACGTCGCCTCGCTCGTTTTGAAGCTGGAGCTGAAGAGCCCAGGCGCAATGCGTCTGTTGGCAAAACTTTTCGTAAAGCGACGGTTCGTTCTCGGCGGCCGCATTGCCGTCAATGCGCTCCCCAACATCATCGAAAAGCGCCTCGCCCTCTGCTTGAGTACGAATCAGAAGCTTGCGCTTTATGGCTTCAAGCGCCTCGTCGTTCAGCTTCGAGTGCCCTGTGATGACGAAGTGGAAGTCGTTGGTGACGCTTGGCTTTGCGGGCTGCTCTTCTTTGCGATGCCCGAAAAAAGAGAAAAACATGAACGGTCTCCGGTTTGGCGCACGAAATTAGAGGGGAGGACGTCTTCTGCCAGTTAGCTCTTCGATCGTGGCGTCAGCGCGGCCCTGCCAATAAGTCGAGTGCCGGATCGAGGCGGTCGATCGGCTCTGGATAACGTCGAAATTCCAGCTTCGTCCGTTGAGTAGTGCCGGCGGAAGGTTTTTGATGAAGCGAAGCGACCCGTTGTGAGAGAACTCGAAAGCCGTTAGGTCATCGTCAAGCGCAATCAAAAGCATGATGGACTGGCCGCTTCGACCCGATATCGAGCCGACAGGTAACGGGAAGCCGTTGTGTCTAAGCGTTGTCTGTAGGACCGTCATTTGATTGCGCGGCGCGAAAAGACGCACCTGCTTGATGCGATCAATGCGCCAATAGCGCAGCCAATAGAACTTTCGATCTCGCCAGGCAGCACGAGCATCGGGGCTCTCTAGGCCCTTTTCGACTGCGTCGAACGCGCCGTTAAGCTGTCGACCAAGCGCCCAGAAGTCAAAGAGATGAAGCAGGTGCGGCGGGATGCGATCCCAGCGTTCGGCATAGCGCTGATCGTTGCGGTCACCAAGGATGTAGGAGAAGAAGCGGAAGAGCTCCTCCTGGTCGTCGTTCTCCGGGACGATGTGGCTGTTTTTATAAAACCATTGCAAGACGGCTTTGGCCAGGCGAACTCTCGGGATAGCGCTGCTTTGATTGAGCAAAATGCCGTCGAAGTCTCGACGGAGAAAGTCAAGCGCTTCCTTGATGGGTTTATTCGGGAGGTGATTGGATAAGAAGCGTTCGTATCGGCTCGTAGCTTCGAGCCAAACCCGTTGCGCAAATTTACCCGCCGGACTTACTTCTGGACGCTGCTTGAGAAAGTCCGACACAGTTATGGTCGCCGGTATCCGTCGAGCAACATGCCGGACGGCATCCTTGTCGAGAAAGTTGAGCGTAAAGAGCGACCTGTATTTCTCGTTCGAGGCTTGCATGAAAATAGCCTGGAATGCCTTCAATACTGAAGATTCAAGCGCTTCGGCCGGGTATTCGAGGAAAAAGTCAAAAAGAAGTCCTTGCAGAAAGCGATCGTCTTTCGGTCCTTTGAGGCATGTGCGAAGAAGTGCGGCACAAATTTCCGGAAAAACGCAAAGCTTTCTGCGGCCTTCGTCGCAGTCCGCAAAAAGAATGTTGGGTACGTAGGTCCATTCGCTCGAGCGCAGTTTCGGCTCGCCTCGCGCCTCGACGATCTTGTCCCAAATACGAGGAAGCGCCCGAACACCCGTGTCGCGAACAACGCCATCCCAAAGTGCAATGACCCTGTCGGCAGCCTTTTTGGTCTGCGCCATCGCGGGGAAGGGGCGCATTGCGACGCTGAATCGCTTCTCGACGTCAGAAAAATCGAAATCGTTCATCGCGAGAGGTTCTCAGTGGACGAGCGGATTAGATCGCTTTCTTCGCTCGAAATTTCGGGCGGTGTCATTAAGAAGCGGAACTCAATGCGGCGATTTGCGGAATCGTTGGTTGGTTCTGCATGCCAGTGTCCCGGCAGCGGCCGCTCTGCGCCATAGCCAGAAAGCGAGAAGAGTGTTTCGTCACTTCGGTTTGAGAGCTTGCGAAGAATTTCGTTTTCAACGACCATCACGCCATAAACGGCGTTTGAGCGTGCCGTCGACAGGAAGCGGTTGCGCATGCCTGTATCGTCGCCGCGATAGCGCTGATTGTCGGTGTGCCCTTCAATGAAAACGGCATCGAGCGTATGCCCGTAAGGATTCACTTGGGCACAACGCTCCGTCTGGTCGGCAGGAACGGCGGCTTGATAGCAGACGAGTTCCTTGGCGAGCACGCGGCCGATGCTGCGGACACGTTCAACGTTCTCCGCATTGAGCTCGCTTTTGCCGACTTCAAAGGTCACGGCTGTTTCGGGGATGCGCAATACGCTTTTGGCTATGTCCACGTCGACCCGGATGTTTTGCTTGGCAAGCTCTTCCTGCAATCGCTCCAGAAGTCCAGTGGTAGCATCTCGCGTTCCGGCTAGGCGCGTTTCCACGACGGAAAGACGCGTCTGCACACGCTCAAGCTTTTCCGCAACCTGCTGCGCTTCAACGGCCGCAGCTTGTGCCTGTTCTGCTTTCTCGTCGGCGCGGTCAGCAGCGAGCTTCGCCTGGATGATGGCAACGGCAAGCGTCAAAATGAAGACAAAGAGCAGCGCAGACATCAAGTCGGAGACGCTCGCCAAATAATTGACGCGCTCAGGCGACCGCGCAGACTTTTGCCGCGGTCTCATGCCTTACCTCCGGGTAGCGACGTGCTTGAGAGACGCTGCTGTGCAGCTGCAGCTTCTTTGGCCGTGCGGGCGCGTGTTTCTTCTGCTTTCACCCAGTCCTTGACAGTCTTCGAGAGCGAGTCGACAGCTTTGGCAAGTTCGTCATAGGAGTCTTTTTGTTCGTCACGCCAAGTCTGGAAGCCGTCCGACATGTGCGTCACCGCGGACGAGAGCTTCTGGTCGGCCGAGTCAAGGTTGCGTGCAAGCGAGCTATGAATCGCTTCAAGCGCTTCAGCGAGCTTTGTGACCGACGTGTCCATCATCTCGTTAACACGTTTGGAGTGAACGAGCACGTTATTCTGGCTTTCGCCAATTTCTTTGAGCATGCTCTGCAGGTGCATGAGTTCGCGCGAGACAGCGTCTGTGGCGGCTTTCATGACCTCCTCAACGCCTTTGATCGTGCCCTTGATCGTATCGTCTGCAGCGTTCTTGCCATTAACAAGTTTGCGGGCTGTTTCCTCAGCTTGTTCAAGAAGCGCACGAAGCGTTTCGACGGTTGTCGAGAACTGTTCGGCTTCTTGCTTGAGTGCACCAATCGCATCGCCAACTGACCCCATGGCCGTTCCCATCTGCGAAGCAATAGCTTCAAACTCCGCCTTGGTGCGCGCGGCAGAGGCCTCCATCGCATCAAAGTCCGCTTGGAGCGTTTCAACACTTGCGCGCAGCTCTTCGTGAAGTTCGTTCACGGGTTCCTTGAGGTTATTGATGTTTTCCTCGGCCGACTTGCCTGCCGCTTCGATGGTGTTGCTCATGGCGGTACCAGCAGCTTGAACGGTTTCGCTCAGTGCCTTCGCTGTGGCATCGACTTCCTGGTTAAGCGTACCGACTGCGGTCGTCAGGGTGCCGAGAAGGTTCTTATTGACCGTCTCGGCTTCTTCTGCGAGCTTAAGAATTTGGGTCTTGGCGGCTTCACCAGAACTTTCGACTTCGGTCTTGAGCTTGGCGACGACTTCATCGAGAAGCTCGACCGATATCTTGACTGCCTGTGCGGAGTCACGGAAGGAGTCGGACATATTGTTGAGAACCTGGGTGAGGTTCTCTTCCATACGTTTGATGACCTTTTCGAGCGACGCAGCAACTTCGTCGGACTGTTTGTCAAGCATGTTGTTCAGAACTTGCTTGAGGTCTTTGATCGCATCCTCCAAACTTCCAGAGATAGCCTTGGAGTTGTCTTTGAGAGCACCAATCAGAGCTTCGCGGAAGCTTTCCATGTCAGCCTTAATTTGCGGCACGAGTTCTCGCATAAATTTCTCTTGCTCACTGGTCTTGATGAGCATTTGGAGCTGCAAGGATTCTGTGGTGACAACAGGAATTCGATCTTCGAGAGAGTTGTTAAAACGATCGATCGCTACAGCAATTTTCTTTTCTTGATAAACAATTGCACCGCCGACTATGATCGACATGAGAAGCCCGGCGATTGACGTATAAAACGCTTGTCCTGCGCCGCCCAAGAGGCTGCTGACGGAGTCAATGAGACCCGAAACGCTCGACAGGGACGATGCAGAAGCAACTCCGTCAGCACCAGAAACCAAGCCCCCCTGAGCAAGGGTGATACCACAGGCAAGGCCAACAAAAGTAAAGAAAAGACCGAGGCCCGTGAGAATGCCCGGCAAAGAGGCATAAAAAGGCACATTAAGAGCACTGTGATAAAGCGACTCCATATTAAAAAATGCGCCAGGTTCGACAACGCTTACCCAACGATGGCCTGTGCCGATGTGATGTGCCTTGACAACATCACTGACATCTTCGATCACGCCGTCATAACGATCAAAAATTCTCCGGTAGTTTGAGTCGATAGCCTCGAGTTCGCTGCGGAATGTATCCCATCCACTGATCAGGGATTCGTGATCTTTTGTCGGAATAGATGCGAGAGCTGATTGGGCTTGGTTGATGTTATTTAGAACCGTGTTTGACCGCATTGAATATCGGATCCAGAAGGAACAACCGATGAGTACAATCAGCGCGGAAGTGACGCTTGCGGTCGTATCCATCACCATGAGGCGCTCGAATGCACGAAAGAACGCTGTAATCCAGGGAGGAAAATCGACGATAGAAGCGGCGGAAAGCAAAAAGCAAAGGACGGTGAAAGGGAGAGCGACCTTCATTGTTCTTGAGGGGAAAAGAGGCGGCAAAAACAAGCGATTCCACCGCCAACGCGTTTATAGGTATTTTTGCGGCCATCAATATAACAGCTACACCCCTCAGAATTACTTCAGATAGCGAACCACATCGGTATCCGATGTTGCTAATTCGAAAATGCACTCAGGGGATATTGACGGTAGGGGGGGGGTGTTTACGGTGCTGGTGGTGGCTTACAACCTACTGACAAAGGAATAGTACGCGTCAGTAGTTGTTGACGATGATGTTGTTCGTGACGAGCGGAACTTCCCCTGATACCCGTTTTTCTGGAATAAGTGAATCCCCACGGCACACTGCGCCGACAAGCACTTCTTCGGCGGAGCCTTTTCTCGCGAAGTGCCAATCAAGTTCTTCTTTCGAGGGCGCTGCGGAGTTCGTTACGCCTTTGCCGAAGTGGTCGGACGAGCGGTAGTTTCGAAGCGTACGAATGGCTTCATAACCACAGTCGACCTCGTAGAGCGAGGCGACAGTTTTCACGGTCGTGTGTTTGCCAAGCGTACGGCCCTTATAAGGTGTTGCAAAGATCCAAATGCGCTCGTCATAGGCGTCGTCCTTGCCGTAGCAGACGAAGCCGCGAGCAGAACGGACATTGAGGCAGATCCAGCCGTCACGGTTGAAGTAGGCGTTCGAGCCGCGCCCGAGGCGGCGCATCTCAAAACCGTAGGAAGTCACTCTCTTGCCTTCAGTATCAAAGGCTTCCTCGGCTTCTTCGTCACGGAAGGGTGAAGCAGGGACTGCGCTCGGGTAGTCGATGATCTCCTTTGCGCCGAATGCACGACTTTTTTCGACGGGCGAATCTAGGTCGAGTTCGAGAGCGGGGGCTTGAGAGGCGAGAAGTGATAGAGCAAGGCAAAGTAACTGACGCATGGGAATTTTGTTGATGTTGAACGCGTGTCGGACGAGGGCAGAGAGCATTGTCTCTGATTGACTCGATGAACACATTACAGAAATTCGCCATCGTGACGCGCGTCAAACCATTCGTAGTTTCATGCAACCTGTTCTACAGGCAAACGCGTCGATTAATGTCGCAGGAAGATTGTTCCATGCAAAGAATTGCTGATGCCTAAAGAAGTTCGGGATGGCTTTTGACGGCTTACGCCAAAACGCTGAGATGTTTCGCACCCGGCGCATCACAGTTGGCATTGGTCGTCAAGAATCAGTTCGACGAAGCAAAATACCGGATCAGATGGATCTTGAAGCGATCCAGGTCTACCGCTATCCGAGGATTTTTCAATACGTCGTTCGCCATAAAGGAAGGCAACGGCCGCATGCCGAGAAACTCGAAGGTCTTGTGCACCGGCATCAGTACCGCATCAATGCCTTTCCCGTCAAAGAACTGCAGAGGATCTTCAAAAGCTTCCTGCGGCGCATTCCATGTCGAGCTCAGCATATAGGTCTTGTTGATGCACACGCCGCCGCGGCCGTAAAGGCGGGTAGCGTCCGAGCGAGAGCGCCCGTCTCCTCCGTTGATGCGCGGATCGAGAAACACTTCATCCTCGTAGCGCTTGAATTGCCAGGGCGGATTCATCCACCAGGCAGGAAACTGCACAAGGATGGTGTCCGCCGCCAGGATTTTCTTCACTTCTTCGTCAACGGAAAAGTCGCAATCCACGCAGGTTACCGTCACTTGATGACCGAGCGACTTCAAAACGTCGGTAGCGAGTTCGACGAAACTGCGGGTCAATGTCCCGCCCGAGCCGTGCCATTTGGCGCTGCCGTCAATAATCAATACATTGTTCAATTTTTGTTCCTCGTTAGAAGGAGAGAAAAAGACTCTTACTTGACGTCACGTTGCGGATTGACGATGACGAATTCCTTCTTGGTCGGTTCGATAGCGTGCCAGATCCCGGAAAAGCCCGGATGCAGAATGAAGCTCTGCCCCGCGGTGAAGCGCTGCGGTACGCCGCCGTCTTCGGTAATTTCAGAAACGCCTTCCACAATGTGGCAGTACTCCCAGTGGTCGTCCGCCGTCGTGAAATGCCACTTGCCTCGCGTACTTTCCCAAAATCCCGATCGAACGCTGCCCGTTTTATCAACGCTTGTCACTTTAAATTCGGGTTGCCCTTCCAGTACGTCCACCCGGGCAAACAACGGACCGTACGAGAAGGGCGTCAATCCTTCGTTAGAAAACCGCACGAGTCTTCCTTGGTCGCCGTTGGCAAGTGCGACGGGTGTCTGGCCGGAACAACCGACTAGACCGGTCAAGATCACGAAGCTGAAGAACAGGTTTTTCATATCGGTAGGCGTCAAAAAGGGCCTCGCGTAGAGGCCCGAGATTTTTAAGAGCGGACAGACATCAGCAATTGAATTGATGGAAGACTTTGGCAATTGCCTGCCAGCGGCCGTCGAGTTTGATGAAAGTCAGGTAGTCGTTGTAGTCGGCGCCAATCGCATCCTTTTCCATGTCGATTCTCACCACAGCAGTCGTGGGCGTGATGGCAAGCACATCGATGCGGGTCTTGATGTCGGGCGCGCTGCCGTTCTGGCGCACAAAGTCATAGAGGTTGCCGATAGGGCCGCCGAGCAGAGATTTGCCGCCGGCAAGTCCGTACATGATCGCGTCTTTGTGAAACGCCTTTGCGACCGTTTCAGCGTCTCCCGTACGCAGTCCATCGACGTAGTGGCGGGCTGCTTCGATCACGGCGTTGTACTCGTCGACCGAAACCACTTTGGCGTTTGCGCAGCTGCATTCGCTCATTTGAATCTCCTTAAATCAATCTGTAGCAATCGCTACAGAGATAATTTTATATCGATCGTTAAATAAATCAAGCGAGTGGTCTCCAAAGAAATACTGAGGAAATTCAGTATTTCGTCGTAAGTCGTGCGAGCACCGTTACCAGAATAGAAACGCCGGTGACCAGAGGACATAAGAACGTAATTGCGATTCGGCATCTGCCGCCGAGAGAGGTAGAGCGGCAGTTTGGTGTGCTTTCTACAAATGAAAGCGCGAATGCTGCCTGTATTGTGGGAATCGTTTTGGAGTGTGATAGGCTGCGAAAAAGCCGCTGCGTATTCAAACTTCGTTAAGTCCGCCTTCGTCATGGATATTCGACCGCCTGCACGTGACGTCCTCCTAACGCTTAAAGCGTCGCTCAACACCGCCTTTATCGACGGCAGGGCGGACTCGTCTCTCGAGACGCGACCGATGTTCCTGCGGAATGCCCCTAAAGAAGGTGAAAAGTTCCTTTGTGCGCTCGAGGAGGAACTCAAGGACTGCACAAGCTTTTCAATTAGCGTTGCGTTCATTTCGCTCTCTGGCGTGACGCCCTTGCTGCAGGTGCTGCGCGAAGCGGAAAAGCGCAACGTGCGCGGGCGCATCCTCACGACGGACTATTTGGGGTTTACGGAGCCCGCAGCCTTAAAGAAGCTGCGCGGCCTCAAAAACCTTGAGGTGCGTCTTTTTCGCACGAGTGAAGCGCGAGTGGGCTTTCATACGAAGGGCTACCTCTTTCGGCATGCCGACGGCGTGGATCACCTGCTTCTCGGGAGTTCCAACATCACCGGGAGCGCGCTCACCGTCAACCAAGAATGGAATGTGAAGCTCGCATCGGCCGCGAACGGCGAGTTCGCAAAGAGTGCCTTTAGGAATTTCGATGCGCTCTGGAACGCGCGTGAATCGAAGGCGCTCGACGATGTGCTCCCGAACTACGAAGCCGAATACAAAGTGCGCCGGCCGATTCTGCGCAACGCCGTCGGAAAAGACGCCGTGCGGCAAGCCGAGCGTCTTAATCCGAACAAAATGCAGCGGCGCTTTATCCGCAATATCGAGCGGCTGATTGAGCAAGGTGAAAAGCGTGCGCTCCTTATTTCTGCGACGGGAACTGGGAAGACATACGCGGCTGCTTTTGCCGTGCAAGCAGTGAAGCCCAAACGTCTTCTCTTTGTCGTTCACCGCGAGCAAATCGCGCGTCAGGCAATGAAAAGCTTTCGTCGCGTTTTGGGTGACGCGTACACGTACGGCGTTGTGTCCGGAACGACGGCTCAAAAGGACTTCACGCCGAGTGCGGTTTTTACGACCGTGCAGACGCTCTCTCGTCCGGACATTCTGCAAAGGGCAAAGGCAGCGGCCTTCGACTGGGTGATCATCGACGAAAGCCATCGCTCTGGGGCGGAGAGCTATCAGCGCATCATGGCGACGCTTGAGCCCGACTTCTGGCTCGGCATGACCGCAAGCCCCGATCGCATGGACGGTTTTGACGTCTATGCGCTCTTTGGGCACAACATCGCCTGCGAAATTCGGCTGCAGGAGGCGCTTGACGAAGATCTTCTTTGCCCGTTTCATTACTTCGGCATCGCGGAGGCGGTCGACTTGCCGTTTGAAGAGCGCGTCGATGCGATCATCGACAACGCCGACTACTACGGCTACAGCGGCAGCTGCGTCAAGGGGCTCATCTTTGCCAAAGACGTCAAGGAAGCTTTTCGCCTTGAAGCCGCACTCAACGCGCGAGGCCTTCGCACAAAGGCGCTCTCCGGGAAAGAATCCATTAATGCGCGCGAGGCAGCGATTGCGCGGCTCGTGATGGACGAGCGAGAAAGCGGTGACGTACACGAAGCCAAGCAGCCCGCGCTCTTTGAAGGCATTGAAGTGCCTGGTGAAAAGGAAGCAGTGCCCGAGACGGGCAAGCTCGACTACCTCATCACGGTTGATATCTTCAATGAGGGCGTAGACATTCCGGAAGTCAACCAGGTGATTTTTCTGCGTGAAACGCAGAGTTCAATCGTTTTTATTCAGCAGCTTGGCCGCGGCCTGCGCAAGGCGGAAAACAAGGATTTCGTCGTCATCCTCGACTTCATTGGGGCGTACGACAACAACTATCTGATTCCAATTGCGCTCACGGGCAACCGCACCTACAACAAGGACGACATTCGACGCGAGCTTCTCTCTGGCAGCCGCGTGATGCCGGGTGCCGCAACAATTCATTTCGACGAGATTTCGCGCGAGCGGATTTTTAAATCCATTGAAACAGCGAAGACGAACAGCATTCGGCTTTTGAAGACGCACTTCGAGATGCTGCGCCGCAAAATCGGCCGTCGTCCGCAGCTCACGGATTTTCTAGACCACGCGTCCATCGATCCGACGAAGTACTTGCGTTCGCAAGGCTGCAATTCCTATGAAGCATTTGTCGCAAAACACTTCCCGGATGTTGCATTGAAGCTTTCGGGCGATGAGGTCTTGGACCGTCTGGCTGGCCTCGCGCGCATCGGCAAAGGTCTCCGAGAAGCCGAGATACTGCTTCTCGAGGCGGCGATGGATGGGTGCTCCGCAGTTCTTGCCGAAGCAAAAGCGCGTAATGCGCAATCGTCGTGCCGCCAGATTCCGGATGCCGACTGGGCGAGCGCCATTCGCGTCCTCACAAATGCGTTCACGCAGACACGCGACGCCGTGATGCCGGCCTTCATGCGGGCGGTGTTCTTGGAGCCCAACGGAGCAGGGGATTGGCGCATGCACGCCGACTGGCGGAAGCGGCTTTGTGACGAACCTGACTTTGAGACGGCGTGCCGCGAATACTTGGCGCTTATGCGGCGGCTTTTTGAAGAGCGCTTGAGCGGGCACGAGTACCGGGACACGGCTTTCTGCCTCTACGAAAAGTACACGTACGAAGAGGTCTGTCGGCTGCTTAATTGGCCGAGAAACCTCAACGCGCAGACGATCGGTGGCTACGCCTACGATGTTGCTACGAAGACGCTTCCGGTTTTCATCAATTACGAAAAGAAGGTCGATGCTATTCAATACGCGGACCGTTTCTTGTCGGATTCGGTTTTGATGGCGTGTTCAAAGTCGAATCGAAGTGTTGATAGCGTTGACGTCGATCGATTCTTTAAGCGGGGCGCAGCCAATGCCGGCAATCGGATTTTCCTTTTTGTTCGAAGAAGCAAGGACGACAATGAGGCGAAGGCCTTCTATTTCCTCGGTGAAATCGAGGCGCAAGGGCAGCCGATTCCTGTGTCAGTGCCTTCGAGCAACGCTAAGCCCGGAGAATTTAATGCCTTCGAAGTAAGGTATCGACTCGAAACGCCAGTTCGGTCTGATATTTACGACTACCTGAGAGGTGCGCTCGACGGCGACTTGCGCACTGATTAGGCTTCTGCGAGGTGTCCGCAGCTTGATGCCAGCTCAAGGCTGCATATAGAGTACGAGGTCTCTCTATCTGTTGACATTGGGATCGATATGGCTCGGAATTCGAATTGGTCGGAAGAGGAGGTGACGCTCGCGCTCGTTCTCTATCTGTCGCTGCCATTCGCGTCGATCAGCGCGAGAAATCCGAAGGTCGTCGAGTTCGCCAATCTCATCGGCCGAACGCCTGGTGCCGTGTCCTTCAAGCTTGGCAACCTGGGGCATTGCGACGCGTCGCTTCAAGCTCGCGGCATTAACGGCCTCTCGAATATTTCCAAAGTTGATCGCGCTGTTTGGGAGCGGTACATCGGAAATGGTCGCGGAGCGCAATCTGTCGCGCCGCTCGTGTCCGATGCCGAGAAAATTGCTGTCGATCGAAATCTTGATCTTGCTTTTCTCTTGGGAACGGGACCTGAATCTCAACCGCAGGCTGCAGCAGCTGAGGAGAGGCTCGTCCATCAAAAGGTGCGCGTTTCGCAGCAATTCTTTCGCACGATGATCCTTGCAGGCTACGGGAACCGGTGCGCCGTCTCGGGTCTCAAAAGTGCGACACTCGTCGAAGCTGCCCACATCATTCCTTGGGCCGAGGACGAGAGTTTGCGGTTGCAGCCCGCCAACGGCATTGCGCTCAATAGCCTCCTGCACCGCGCGTATGACTGCTTCTTGATCGGCATTGACGGGGAGCGTCGCGTGCATGTTTCCCGTGAACTCCGCGTTGGCGCCGAGGATTCGCGCCTTCAAAGCTTTTTCGAATCCATCAACGGAGCGGCGCTGCAACTTTCGCGGCACTTTACGCCCAGTCCAGAACTTCTTGAGCGCCGCTTCGCTCAGTATCGGGAAAGGATATCCTTCTAAGCAAATCTCTTAAGGGTATTGACAAGCTATTTGCGCGATGCGAATATTTCGCCCTGTGTCATTTTGACAACCACATCTTCAGGGCGGAGTGCGATTCTCCACCGGCGGTAAAGCCCGCGAGCCCGAGACGTCGACGTCTCGCGCAGAACCGGTGAAAATCCGGTGCCGACCGTATAGTCGGGATGGAAGAAGGTGTTGAAGCGCTTGAGTGACTATGCCACAGCCGAAGCCCAAACAAATTGCGTTGCGCATTTCGTTTTAGGCAGTTGCTGCACAGACTGACGGATTGCGGTCGTGCCGCGCCTTATCGTTGAGTCTGCCCCAGAGGGCTGCTTTTCGGCGGGTCCGGAGACAGTCAAGCGCTTCAAAAGCTTCGACTATTTCGAAGTAGTACTGCGCCCTGAGGATGTCGTGTTACGGCCTCGGGGCTTTTTTGCGACCAGCGTTCTCCGTGTCCCGAGTCCAAAGTACCGAACTTCAATCGTGAACCAGAACAAAGGAGCAAATCCCGATGTCCTTCAGCACCATTGACGAAGCGCTCGAAGCATTGCGCGCCGGCCGCATCATCCTCGTGACGGACGATCCCGATCGTGAAAACGAGGGCGACTTCATCTGCGCGGCAGAGTTCGCTACGCCCGAAAACGTCGCCTTCATGGCGATCGAAGGTCGCGGCCTTATCTGCATGCCGATGACGGGTGAATTGGCCGACCGTCTTGCGCTGCCGCCCATGGTGGCGAAGAACACCGACAATCACGAAACGGCTTTTACCGTTTCGATCGACCACGTTGAAACGTCGACGGGGATTTCGGCGTTCGACCGCTCGCTCACGGCCATGAAGTGCATCGATCCGGCTGCGAAGCCCGAAGACTTCCGTCGCCCGGGCCACATGTTCCCGCTGCGCGCGAAAGCGGGCGGGGTGCTTGAGCGCAACGGTCATACCGAGGCGACGGTCGACCTCTGCCGCTTGGCGGGGTTGCAGCCCTGCGGCCTTTGCTGCGAAATCATGGGCGACAACGGCGAAATGCTGCGTACGCCTGAACTCATGAAGCTTGCTCAGAAGTGGTCGATGCCCTTCATTACGATCAAGGATCTGCAGGACTACATCCGCGCGAAGAACGCTGCGTAACGAAGCGCCTTGCAGCATCAGCAGCCCTGTTCTCCAAATGAAGCCGAGGCCGGCGGGAAATGCCCGTCGGCCTCGCGTCCTTTGTGCGGTCCTATCAGCAACGAGACGGATCGCACTCACTATATTGACTGCAAGCGGCAAAAGGCCGGCAGCGTTACTTCGTGTACTTGAACGTCTTGTCGAGGTGCTTCACGAGATCGGCGCGAAGCGCTTCGATTTCCTTGCCGTAGTTTTTCGAAGCGTTGGCAGGCGTCTGGTCGTTGCAGAAGCGCCCCAAGCTCGTCATGCCCCAGAAGCCCGCGGTGTCGTCGTCGAGCGTCTTGAAGGCCGTGAGGTACTTGTCCCAAATCGGGTTTTTGTCGATGCCGTCGCCAAGTCCGCCGCGACCGCGGCCGATCCAGCCGCAGTTCATGATCGTGTAGAAGGCTTTGCCTTTCATGAGGCCTTCGAGGCCCTTGTCGGTATCGCGGTAGGCGAACTGCTTCTGGAAGACGCGTTCCATGTAGCCTTTGACCATGGCGTTCGGCGTGTCGTGCCAGTTCGGGTACGCAAAGACGATGTAGTCGGCGGGTGCAACCATGAGCTGCTCAACGGCGACATCCTTCGGGGTCTTTCCGAAGCCGTCCTTCGCCTGGAAGAACGTCTCGCGCGTGATCACGGGGTTCCAGCCGATTGCGTAAAGGTCGCGCAGTTCCACTTCGCAGCCTTTGTCCATAAAGTGCTTCATGGCCGTGTTGACGAGGTCCCATTCGACGGATTCGTGGCGCGGGTCGCCTACGACGAAGAGGACGCGCACCTTGTTGCCTTCGCGGGTGAAGCCGTTGGGCTTCACAGCCTGGCGATAAGCTTCGGGCACGACGGAAGCGGAGGTGACGGCGTCAACATTCGCAGGCATTTCGGTGCCTTCGACATTGACCTTGACGGTCGCGCTCGAGACGGCGTCGGCAGCCTGAACATTGAGAGCGAAGAAGAGGGTGGCGGCAAAAGCGGTGATCTGGGTTTTCATTTTGATGAACGTTTCTTCAGAATGTTGACAACGACCGAGGCGGGGCGAAGCGGCTGCTCGTGGGCAACGCAAGCAAACGAGAAACAGGTCGAAGAGAGAAGAGGACCGTTCGAACGTTCGCCGCCATGTGCGCTCCAATGCCTCGGCAAAGAACGAGCATCGTGCGACGGCGAACGTTGAGGAAGCGAAAGCGGAATCGCTTCTAGCCAGATGCGGTAACGGCGTTAAAGCCAGAGTCTAAATTCTAGAAATGCCCGTTTTCTCGCGTAAGACGGGAAAGTCTGTGCGGGTAAACATGAACGTACTTTCGCGTTGGTCGAGCGTGTATCAGTGGATTCGGGCTACCGGTCGCGAAGAGGCTTTTTCCGGAAAAGACCCTCAGCTTCGCGTAAAAGACGGCGTGTAGGATTCATCGGCAGGATGCGGCGAGGATCGGGCGCTTTGATCGACCTTCGCTGCAGTCGCAAGAACCGTTCGAAAAACCACAACGACAAATCAGCGCGTCCAACAGCACGCCAGGAGACGACCGATGCCCGCTTCCGCCGAACTCGAAAATTTCGTCAAAACCCTTCATTACATGGCCGATCGTTTCGGTGAAATGGGGGAAGCGCTTTCAGAAGCGCCTTCGCGCGACACTTTCGCCGTGCAGCTCGAGCAGTTGAATCTCCTCAAAATGGGGGTGGATCTCGCGTTCGGTCGCACAGATCCGACAGCGAAAGACGCGTTTGCGTACAAGAAGGTCTACAACTGGACTTTCGCAGAATTTGCGGCAGACTTCGACAAGGTGTTCAACCTGGCAGCACCGAAGCTTTCGCTTTTCGAGCACGATTGGCCCATCGCCGTTCTGAAGGATGCGCCGGATTCCGTTGCCCGCATGACGAGCTGGGTTCAAATCATGCGCGTGATGCCGCAGAGCTTTGCGCTTCCGGTCGACCACCTCGCGAGCGAATTGGGGCTTGCCGAGTACGTCTTCAATACGGTCGCCGAACGTTCGGAAGACACCGACGAAGCCTATGTGGTCGCCAAGGAGTATGCGGACGCGAATCTTCTTTGGGTCGCACGCTTGAAGCCCGCCGTTGAAGGGCTTGAAGACGGTCCCGTGAAGGAAATGATGCGCCTTTACATTGAAGTGATCGAAAACTGGGAGGCCGTTTTCAAAGGCTACCAGGCGCTCCTCGCGCGCTGATTGCGAACGCAGCGAAGGCGAGTGCGGCGCGCGCACTAAGAACAGGCATCTCGAACGATGCTTTGGGATGCCTGCGTAAAAATCGGGAAAAAAAGAAAATCGGTCGTGACCTGCGCTATTACCGCCCGAAGGCTCGGTGATGAATTTGCACCGGACTCCAGAATCTGACCGATTTCCTGCCGTTACGTTAACTCGGGACGAGACACTTTTACAACACGGAGTGCCGAAGATTCGAACGCTGTCTCCGCCTGAATTTCACCGAATAACGAGCTGTCTACAGTGAAAGAGCCCGAAGAGCCACGAACTCGTCGGGCTTTCTTGCGTCTGCTCGAGCGCAATACGCGGAGAAGAAAAGCCTAACGGTCGTCTGCAGCACTTGAAGTCTCGTCGGCGCTGCTCAAAAGACGCTTGATGTCGCGAAGCGGCGCATCGCCAAAGAGGCGCTTATAGTCGCGCACGAACTGCGCAGCACTGTCGTAGCCCACGCGAAAAGCGGTGGAACTCACGTTGCTGCGTTTTGAAAGCAGCAGTCGGCGCGCTTCGAACAATCGAACCCGCATACGGAACTGCACGGGCGAGAAGCCCGTGAGCTCTCGGAATCGCCGGTAGAACGTCGCGCTCGACAGGTTGGCGCGTTCGGCAAGCGTTTCCATCGAGCACCGTTCGGCGTAGTTGCTGCGGATCCAGTTGGCGGCATTGAGCACCGCATGGCCTTCGGAACCAGCGCTCGCGAGTGCGCGAAGCGCTTCGCCGCAGGACGAATCGAGGAGCAGCGCGTGCAGGTCGCGCATGAGAAGCGGCGCACGAATGGCGAGGAGTTTCGGGCGATCAAGAAGCCGCAAGAGCGAGACAAAAGCGCGCGCGAGTTCCTCGTCGGGACGAATCACAAAAACGCCTGCTGGCGTCTGCGTTTTCGGTTTGGGTTGACCGAGCGCGGAAAGGGCGCCTGCGTACTCCATGAGGACAGCCGGGTCAAGCGAAACGGAAATCGCGAGAAACGGATGTTCACTCGAGGCGTCGATCGGATGAAATTCAGAGGGCGATGCAATGCCGCAGACGAGACTTTCGCCTGGCCCGTATTCAAGAAGCCGTCCGCCGATTGCGGTCGTCTTGTGGCCCTGCACGATGAAAGAAGTCATCACTTCGCCAGCCGACCGTTCAATGAAGTCGTTCGACGCGAGGCGGTAGAGCGTGAGGCCGGGGACGGCGCTCGGAAAAACACCCGTGCCCGCAGTGTACCGAAGGATGAGGTCTGCAGCTTCGCGAATGAGTCCGGAATCGCCAGCGTCCGAGGGCGAGGACTGTTCGCCCGAGTTCGGCGCATCGAGCGGCAGCGCTGATGCGGATGCGTTCGGCTGCGAGCATGAAGCAATCGAAGTAGGTGAAGTAAGCGGCATGTCGAAAAGTCCTGCGGTTCCTTCCTGGGCGGCATGAGGAGGCGCGCCGTCCGTCGAACTCATTCTAGAAAACACGGCGTCAGATGCGACATAAAAAGCGGCTGATTGACTCGAATTGATCGAAAAGCGCAAAAAGTTGAGCCGATAAACGTTTGGTTCGACTGGGTTTGGCAAGGAAAATGTCAAAAACGTTTTGAGGCTGTTTTCGCCCGCGTGTTGTCGGACGCAAAGACCGCCTTGATTGGACGTACCCGCCGCGGCAGTCCACGTGCAGCAAGGCACGGCTTCAAAGCGTATTGAACACCGACAGGGAGAGAAAGACATGAAGGTTCTTGTCATCAACGGACATCCGACGCCGAAGGAGTCGGCGGCCGGGAAAGCGATCCTCAATGCGTTTTTGAAGCAACGTCCCGACGCGATCGTGAGAACGCTTGCTGAACGCAAGGCAGACAGTCCTGCCGGTTTTGACGTTGAGGCCGAGCAGGCGGCGCTTCGCGATGCCGACATCATCGTCTGGCACTTTCCTTTTTACTGGTATTCGGTTCCCGGCCTCATGAAGACCTGGATCGACAGCGTCTTCCTGCGCGGCTTTGCGCATGGCTCGAACGGCACGGCGCTTCGCGGCAAGAAACTTGTTGTTTCGCTGACAACGGGTGCGCCCGAAGCGGCCTATGCAGAAGGCATGCCGATGAACTGGCCGCTTGAAGCGTTCATGCCGCCGCTGCGCCAGACGGCCTCGCTTTGCGGCATGGAAATGCTCGATCCGGTGGCGACATACGGGACGACCGCGATGGTTTTGGGCGGCGACGAGGGGCGCGAAGCGCTCGCGCAGGCTGCCCAAAAGCATGCCGAAAGACTTGCCGCAGTTATTGCATCCATCGAAAAAGCGGAGGCATAAGCCATGAAGTTTCTCGTTGACGTCCGTATTCATGAACGAGAGGCGGCTAAGCCGCACCTTGCCGCACACCTCGCGTACTTGAACGCTCATTTCGAGACGGGCGACTTTTCGATGTTCGGTGCTTACGGCGACGGCACGGGCGGCATGCTGATCGCGGAAGCGGCCTCGCCCGAGGCGCTTGAAAGCGTGCTCGAGCTCGATCCCCTCAAAGCGGGGAACTGCGCGAAGTGGCAGGCAACGCCGCTAAAAGTAGCGTGCATCGATCCGTCGGCATTCACGCGTTGATCGACCTGTGCAAGGAAGAGCGCCAGCAAGGCGGCAAGAAGGATTCCAAAATGAAAAGACGAGCGATTCTCAAATCGGCACTTCTTCCGGCGGCAGCGGGATTCTCTGGGACGCTCGCTTCTCCCGGTACGCACGCTGCTGAACGTCACGCAGACATCGTGACCGACGTCCTCGTGATCGGGGGAGGCTTTGCGGGGCTCACGACGGCGCTCACGGCCGCACGTTCGGGGGCGAAAGTCGTTCTCCTAGAGCGTCGCGCTTATACGGGCGGCGACGGACTCCTTTCGGCCGGCATCATCGCCTCGGCCGAGTCGATCGTGCACAAGGCGCAGAACTTCTCGGGCGACGCTTCGCTTGAAGCTTATTGGAGGCAGATCGAAGCGGGTCTCACGGACGAGCCGCTCTCAAAAGTGCGAGACAACAGCCCGATGTCGCCCGTCTACGCGGGCTTCATGAAGCACGATCCCCGCGTGATGAAGCGCTCCGCGGAGATGTCGCCCGAAGTGCCGGCGCTTCTTGCGTCTTTCGGGATCGAATTCCTGCCGATCAACCCAGGGCAGCCTTTTTTGCTCCCGACGAAACCGGGTTCCATGTCGACCTTCGTGAAGGCCATCGGCGTTGAATTGAATAAGCTCGGCGTTGAGGTCCATACCGGTGCTCGAGCGGTTTCGCTCGAAACCGAAGAAGACCGGACGCCAGGCGCACCGCCCGACGCGGTTCGCGTCACGGGCGCAACGGCAAAGATCCAGGAGAAGACCGTTCGAATTGCGGCAGACGCAGTCGTGATTGCTTCGGGCGGCTTTATCGACAACAAGGACATGATGCGCCGCTACAAGCGCGTCTGGGCCGACGTGCCGAAGGGTTTTTCGGCGGTGGGCGAGGGCGTGCCCGACGGTCACGACGGCGACGGCATTCGACTCGGCCGCTTAGGCGGGGCTGCCGTCGAAGATATGGAATCGATGCCTAAACTCTTTGCCGCGCCGCGCAAAGGCGAAAAAAGCGCATCGTGGCTTCTGTTCGACACGGACACCGCCTACCTCGTCGACAAGTCGGGGAAGCGTTTCTGCGACGAACATGCTTCTCGCTACACGGGGTGCGCACTTGCTTGTTTGAGAAACCAAATCGACGGTGCTTACGTCGTCTTTGACGAAGCGACTTTCACGGGATCGAACGCCGCGCGCTGGCGTTACGCAGATTTGCTGGCGGCGGGCGGGCTGGTTAAGGGCGAAACGATTGAAGCGGCCGCTCAAAAGGTCGGGGTCGATCCCAACGGCTTGCGGCAAACGCTGGAGGCCATTGCGGCCGATGCGGCGGCCGGCCGCGACAGTGCTTTCGGGCGCAAGGACAAGCTTTTCCGTGCGCTCAAGGGGCCCTTCTATATTTCGAAGCCGAGCTATCCGGTGAGCTTCAAGACCGAAGGCGGCCTCGAGGTGGATCCCGACTTTCGGGTGCTTCGCGCTGCCGACGATTCGGCCATTCCGGGGCTTTATGCCGCGGGCGCAGTGTGCGGATCGATTTCGACGCGCCTCTGCGACGTGATCGCGAGCGGTCTCATCGTCGGTCCGGAGGCGGCGGCGTTTGCCGCTTCCGCCAAAAAGGTGGGTTGAGGGACGAGTCGAGTCCTGTCGGCGGCGGTCACCGATGAAAAGGCATCAACAAACACCACTATTTTGAGAGAACAACCATGAAGAAGCTGAATGCGATTCTGGCCGGTGCGGCCGCCTGTGTGGCAATGGGAGAGGCTTATGCTGCTGAGCCCGCAGCCGAGGCGGTCGACTTTGCCAAGTATGCCGAGAACATCGTGCGCGTCTCGCGGATCACGGTCGATCCCGCGCGCGTAGAGGAGTACAAGGTCTTTGCGGCCGAAGTAGGCCGCGAATCGATGAAGAAGGAACCGGGCGTGCGCGTGCTCTACAGCGTCCAGGAAAAGAAGGATCCGACGCAGTTCACGATTCTCGAGATCTATGCGAGCGACGCGGCATACAAGCACCACATTCAGACGCCGCACTTCAAGAAGTACAAGACCGGCACGCTTGAGATGGTGAAGAAGCTTGAGCTGATCGATTGCAATCCGCTCGTGCCCGAAGCGCTGATTAAGCCGTAATCGCTGGAAGCGTCCGAGATTGCGGACGCAGAGCAGAATGAAATGGCAGCCGTTTCCACTGTTGTTGAGGAAACGGCGGCTTTTGTTCAATACCGCGTTTGAAGAACGGCAACGCCGAAAGCAACACTGTACGTTCATTCGGGCGGATCAGCGAAAATATTGGGATCGCTCCTTGAGGAAAAACGCATGACCGGTACGGATTTTGGTCAATCGGGCAACAAGTTGCTTGCTGAGCTCACGGCATTGCCCGATGAGGCGAGGCTTGACGCCTTTCGGCGCGCTTTTGCTGAGGGCTTTGATGCCAATACAGCCGGCTCGATAGCTGGTAATGAACATGCCATTGCCGTTCCTTTTCTTGCGTACTTTATTTCGGAAGAATGCTTTGAAGAGTGAGCGGGCGATGACGAGGACCATACGAATTTCTGGGCCTACATCCGTCAGCTCGTTGCACTTTTTCTGGCGAATGGCTTCGATGCTTCGCGTGAGCACGGCGTATTCGGCGCATCGGTTCTCAAAGCGGTCCTGCGGTATCGACAGCGTATCGTCGGCATGCACGACGTCGTTGGTGATCTGCTTAAAGCCGGCGCGAATCCTTTTGTGACGACAAGCGTGTTTGAAGGCGACGAACCTTCGTGCTCGGCCTACGACGATGCCGAAGAAGCAGCCTCAGCGTCGTGGAGCAACTACGAATACGGTCGAGCTGCTGGATTCAAAGCTGTGCGTCATATGTTCGAAAAAGTTCGGACAGGCGGAAACTTTCGAGCGGTTGAACCGCTTCGCAGCCTGATTGGGAAGCGTATGGACAGCGTCTTTCCGGTTGGTCATTCGGCGATTCGCTATGACGGCGAAAAGGCCGACATGTACCTGCGTGCATCCGTAGTGCCCGGTTCTGCCGCTTCGGTTGTCGTCGCCTGCGAGGATTCGGCAATCTGTATCGATGAGGTCGGCTATTACTACTGCGACCGGGACGCGCTCGCGCTCAAACCCGCGGAGCGACCTCGCGTTCTCCCGGCCAGCTCAGTCATTCGGAAGATCGAGAACTTCAAGATTCATTGTGAGAACGGATTTGTTCTGGAGGTCGACAAAGAGACGGTCGCTTGCGACGCTCAAACGCGGCGCGTGAAATTGCACTTCTCGCAGCCGCTCATGCCGAAAAACGCTGACTCGGTTTGAGGAACTGTTGATCGACGCGATCTCAAACGACGGCATTTACTTCTAACGCGAATAAACTTGAGGCCTCCTTACGCAGTCACGAGGTTTTTGTTCGCATGACCGCCGCCAGTTCGCACCAAAGTACGCTCTACATTGCAGAAAAACCGTCGCTTGCCAAAGCCATTGCCGAAGGGCTCGGCGTCGTGAAGCGCGGCAACGGCTTCATCGAGTGCCGAGGCGGCGCGACCGTTACCTGGTGCTTCGGGCATCTTTTGGAACAGGCCGAACCCGACGCGTATCTGCCCGACGACATTCCGAAGACGAAGAAGGGCTCGAAAATTTGGCGGCTGCAGGATCTGCCGATTTTTCCGAAAGCGTGGCTCTCGATCGTGAAGAAGGAAAAGGGCATCAAGACGCAGCTCGCGACGATCGGCAAGCTCATTCGCGCGAGCGATGTGGTTGTGAACGCGGGCGACCCGGATAGAGAAGGGCAGCTCCTCGTTGACGAGGTGCTCGAGCATTTCAAGTGCCGTAAGCCCGTGAAGCGCTTTTGGGTATCGGCGATCGACCCGGTGTCGATTAAAAAGGGACTCGCGCACCTCAAGGAAAACGTCAACTACGCGGGCATGCGGGATGCGGCACGCGGGCGCTCACGCGCGGACTGGCTTCTGGGCATGAATCTTTCTCGCGCGTACACGCTGACAAGCAAGAGCGAAGACGGCAAAAGCCGATTGATTGCCGTCGGACGCGTGCAGACGCCGACCCTCGCAATGGTTGCGCGCCGCGACTACGCTGTCCGAAACTTTGTGCCGAAGTCCTACCTCGCGATTTCGGCGCTTCTCGAAAAAGCGGGTGTTCCATTTCGTGCGAGGTGGAAGCCCAAGCCCGGGCAGTCGGGCATGGATGAGGAAGGGAAGCTCCTCTTGGACCTCAAGCTTGGGCATGAGCTCGTCGAGCGGCTCGCGAAGGAAAAGACGGCGCTCGTCCTTTCTGCCGAAACAAAGCGCCGAAAAGCCTTTCAGCCCAAGGTCTATTCGCTCGCCGACATTCAGGTGGAAGCAAATCGCCTATACGGCATGACGGCCGACGACACGCTCAAGGTCTGCCAGTCGCTCTACGAGACGCACAAGATCACGAGCTATCCGCGAACGGACTGTGCTTATCTGCCTGAGTCGCAGCACGCCGAAGCGCCGGCCGTACTCGCTGCCATAGCGAAAACGTTCCCGGCGACCGCCAAAGCTGTCGAGCGGGCGGACACGTCGATCAAAAGTCCGACCTTCAACGACAAGAAGGTAACGGCGCACCACGGGATCGTGCCGGTCGCAAACGTCGTCGATTGGTCGAAGCTCTCGGATCGCGAGCAAAAGCTCTACCGTCTCATTGCAAGGCGCTACATTGCGCAGTTCTTTCCCGTGCACGAGTTCGACGAAACGACCGTAGAGCTTCAGATCGGAGACGAGAAGTTTGTTGCCAAAGGCAAGGTCGTTGTCAGGAAAGGCTGGAAGGTCCTTTTCGACAAGAAAGAAGATGCGGCCGAAAAGAAAGGTGAAGACGACTCTTCGAGTCAGACGCTCCCGTCGCTGACAAAGGGCGAGACGGTTGAGGTAAAGGCAGTCGAAGGCAAAGAAGACAAAACGAAGCCGCCCGCCTACTTCACTGAAGGGACGCTCATCGCCGCGATGGAAAACATCTGGCGCTCGTTCGAAGATCCGCAGCTCCAAGCGAAGCTCAAGGAAGCGGGCGGCATCGGCACGCCCGCGACGCGCGCGGCGATCATCCAGGAATTGAAGCGTAAAACGTACCTGGCTTCCGAAGGCAGGAAGCTCCACTGCACCGAGCTCGGACGAAGCGTACTTCTGAAGGCCTCTCCCAAGGTGCGAAGCGCCGCGATGACGGCGTTCTTCGAGACGAAGATGCAGCTCGTTGAAAAAGGTGAATACGGGCTTGATGCTTTCGTGTCGGAATACGAGCGTTTCATTCAAGGCGAGCTCGATGCGCTAAAAATTTGACCGGTGTGCTCGCGCGTGGGATCAATGCCGCAGCGTCGACCTCATTGCTGTGATTGTCGACAGCTGGCTTCTCGCGCGACTCGATTCGAACGCTTTTGGAAGCACTCGACCGTGTTGATCTCGTGCGGTCGACTTCAAGCACAACTTGCCAGACGAGGCGGTTATTGGAAATGCGTTTTGCCATGGGCGTATCGCGGTCGGACTTCAAATGGTTTTAGACACTTATTCCGCGCTCGTTCAAACTCAGCCAATGCGGATTTTCTGCGTCCCGTTGGCCCGATAAAGATGTTCCGTGAACGAATGCTCGGCGCGTGCCTGTGTTTGTGAAAGACTTCGAGCAGCTCTTGGCATGACCAAGGTCGCTAACGTTCGATCGAGCCGATTTGACAGTCTAAGGGGCCGAATTGTTCGTTTAGATCTGCAGGGAGTTTGACAATCATTAGCGTACGAACTATATTGTTCGCATACGAACTTAATAGCGCTGAAAGAGCGCAAGGAGATCCAAAATGACCGAAAACTTCAAGCTCACCCATGTTGCCGCCGCTCCCCGCACGGAACTTCACGATCTGCTCAACCTGACGGGTTCGGAAGTGTCCGTAAACGAACTCCCGGCAGGCGCGGCCGTCCCGTTCGTGCACAAGCACACGGAAAATGAAGAGCTTTACGGCGTTCTCGAAGGAAAAGGCGAGCTCTATATCGACGGCGAAGTCCATGCAATCACGGCCGGCGACTGGTTCCGCATTTCGCCGGAAGGCCGCCGTGCGATTCGTGCAGCCGCCGACTCGTCGATTCGCTTCATCTGCATCCAGACAAAAGCGGGGAGCCTCGCGCACTACACAATGACCGACGGCGTGCCTGTCGACGAAAAGGCTCCTTGGCACGAGTAAAGCGATTTCGGCAACCGAACCGCATACGGCCGCTGAACTGAATGCTCTGCGGCCGTTTTTTCATCTGCTCAGGCAAGTCGGCGCTGTATGAAAACTTTTCAGATGCTGCTTAGACCTTCTCCTTCTTGCCATTTCGAACGCAGGAAATCGATCGCTTCCTTCACGATCGATCGGTCGGCACGTTCTGAGTGAAGCATGAAGCTCACGGGCTTGTCGGCTTCTTTGTAATCGGGAAGTACTGGAACAAGCCTGCCAGCACGAAGCTCGCGGTAGCACATGAAGACGGCAGTGCTGAGGACGATGCCTTTGCCTTCGAGAACGAGCCCCATCAAGGGACCTGTTGTCGAGGCGCAGAGCGAAGCCAGTTCCGAAGGGACACGATACCGCTTGCCGTCTTTCCAAAGCCAAATCGTGTCGCACATTGCACCGTCGTAGTGGAAAAGACGTTTGCCGCGGAGGTCGTCAATGGTTTTAGGCGTGCCGGTCCGTTCGAGATACGAGGGGCTCGCGGCCATGATGCGGCGAAAGGCGCCGATTCGTACAGTTCGTTCGCTGCCGATCGTCGTCGCGCCGCAATGCACGGCTATGTCGCAGTCTTGATCGTTCGGTCTTGCAGAGATATCCAAAGCTGCGGCGAGCAGTCCACATGCGACCACTCGCCGTTCTAATGCATGATCTGGCGAGCGGCCGACGCAGTTTCCGATCGATTTTTTGCCCGAAGATTTCAAGTTTGAGCCAGCCTGTCGTTCATCAAGGGTAGCCTTCTCGCGCGGGGGCAGAATGCATCGCGGAGGCATCCCCTTTGACGTCTTTTCCACCTTTTCTTTTCTATTCGTCGATTGCGGGTGCCTCCTCGCGAACCGGAAGCGGTTTGCGACTTTGGGAGGAGGTTGTCGCATGAATAAGGATGGAACGGACTTTTTGCTCGGACGGCGGGCCTTTGCCGCGCTTGCGTCGACTCTTCTTCTCCTTGGCGCGGCGAAGCCCGCCGTTTCGGCAGTTGGAGGGGAGGCAGGTACAAACATGGGAAAGGGCGACACGAACGGCACTTTTTCTCGCCGCAGCACCATTGGCGAAATCGTGCGGGACCCGGCATTCAAAGGATTCGGCGAATACGTCCTGCCGCTTGAGACGCTAGGGCATCCCTATCGGAAGCTCGACGAGACTTCGCTCGATATGCCGCTCACGCGTTTGCCTCGGCTGCTGCCATACCATACGAACGTGAACGTTGATGCAGCCTGCGGCATTCTCAATCGTCTGAAGGCCCGGTCGCTTGCGGGCGATCGCGTCTGGATTCCGCTCTCGCACGAGGGAGCGGGACTTTTCTTTTATCCGACTTCTCAAAGGCCGGGCGATTCGCCTAAGCCTTTTGTACTCATCGCAGCGGGCGGCGGTTTTGTGTATGTGGGCTCGATCCACGAAGGCTTCCCGTACGCCGAAGCGATGAACAAAAACGGCATGAACGCATTCGTGCTTCAGTATCGGGTGACCCGCGGCGGCTCGAGTGCGATGGAAGACATGGCCGAGGGGCTCGACTTCATTCTCTCGAACTCGAAAACACTCAATGTAGACCCCAAGGGTTACGCGCTCATGGGTAGTTCCGCCGGTGCGCGCATGGCCGCGTGGCTCGGAAGCATCGGCCTTGAACCGTTCGGCTACAAGGATCGAGGAAAAGCAGGCGCGGTGCTTATGGCCTATACCGGGCATTCCGATTGGCAGCCCGATGATCCGCCGACCTTCATGGTGCAGGGGACGGCAGACCCGATTGCGCCCGTTCGCGTAGTCGACAACCGCATGCGTGCCATGCGGGAGGTAGGCATTCCCGTCGACTACATGCGTGTTGATGGCGTCGCTCACGGTTTTGGACTTGGGATCGGTACGGCGGCAGACGGTTGGATCAATCGTGCGGCGCGGTTCTGGGCGAAAGTGCGGACACGAAATTGAGCGTGCTGCTTTTGCAAGGAAAGAATAAGCGTCGATAGCAACGACTAAAGTCGGTTTTGGGTCCTTTGACGGTGAGAGATGAATTGGCGCATTGCCTCAAGCGAAAGAAAACGCTCAAATGTAGTTAGTTTTGCGAGAACGCCTGGAGTTGCGATGGTCTAGACTCTTCTCCTCGTTTCCCAGACCTTCAAGACAACAGAAGAAGAAAAATGAAGCCAGCAAAACGCGTTCTTGCCATCCACGACCTCTGCTCTTTCGGTCGTTGTTCGCTCACGGCAGCAATTCCCGTCTTATCCTCCATGGGCATCCAGGCGTGCCCGTTTCCGACGGCGCTTTTTTCCAACAATTTCACCTACGGCTCGTTTGTCTTCAGCGACTTCACCGATAAGATGAAGGGGTTCATGGACCAGTGGGAAAAGCTCGAGTTTCCGTTTGATGCGGTCTACTCCGGGTTCCTCGCGAGCCTCGAACAAATGGAAATCGTGAAGGATGCCGCCCGGCGCTTCGCAGACCGCGAGGATGCGATTGTCGTTGTCGACCCTGCGATGGGCGACGACGGCAAGCTCTACCCGGTCTTCACGCCCGAAATGGTGGCAGGCATGCGCGGTCTCGTTGAGAAAGCCGACCTCATTACGCCGAACTACACGGAAGCGTGCTTCCTTCTCGATCGCCCTTATTCGGCTGAAGAGCCCTCTGCTTCTGCGCTTGAAACCATGTGCCGCGATCTTTCCAAGTTCGGTGCGAAGCAGGTCGTGATTACAAGCGTTCCCGGCAAGCCCGACGAAATCAAGGTTGCGTCGTTTGATGCCGAAAACGAGCGTTTCACCGTTCATTCGACGGCGCGCATCCCCTTTGCCACTTGCGGTACGGGCGACATCTTTACGAGCGTTGTTACGGGTGCGCTGCTGCGAGGCGAAACACTCGACGCGGCTGTTTTAAAGGCCATGCGCTTTGTGAGCCGCGCCATTGAATACACGATGGCGACGGGGGTTGACGCACGAGCCGGTGTTCAGCTCGAACCCTGTCTCAAAGAGCTTATGGGCTGAGCCCGCGGGTAAATACAACGAAAGTGTTCAATACGCGGCGGTCGGTTCCGAAAGGAGCCGGCCGCCGTTGCTTTGAGACTTGCAAACTCAAGCGCCACTCGATAATATCCGACATATGTCGGAAATAACTTGCAAGGAGAGACCCAATGCCAAGACCGAGCCGATGTCGCCGTGTCTGTGCGGAACCGCGATGCCGCGGCTTTCGTCCGAATGCGCCGCTTGCGCCGGAAGCATCGGAAGCGTCCTCGAGCGTGCAGCTCTTCGTGGAAGAGTTCGAAGCCATTCGCATCATCGATTTCGAAAAGCGCACGCACGAACAATGTGCGCTTCAAATGCAGGTGTCTCGAACGACGGCGACCGAGATATACGAGCGAGCTCGCGCAAAGATCGCCGAAGCGCTCGTGCTTGGGAAACCCCTTGAGATAGCGGGCGGCAATTACGAAGTCTGCGGCGGCAAATGCGCCCGGGACTGCGCAGGCCGCTGCCGCTGGAAGTACCGACAGTTGAGAGAACACATCGCGAATCAAACCGAACAATTGGAAGGAAACTTCACCATGAAGATCGCCATTCCCGTCAAGAACGAAAACATCTATCAGCACTTCGGCATGGCCGCCGCGTTCAAGGTCTACACCGTCGAGAACGGTGAGATCGTCGGCACGGCCGTCGTCGAAACCCCGGGTCAGGGGCACGGCTCGAAGGTTGGCCCCCTCACGGAGGCGGGCGTTGACTGCGTCGTTTGCGGCGGTATCGGTGACGGTGCTGTGGCAGGCCTCACCGCTGCCGGCATCAAGCTGCTCGCCGGTATCAGCGGCAACGCCGACGAAGCGGCGCGTGCTTGTGTGGCCGAGACGCTCGAAAGCAACCCGGAAGCGGCAGCCGCCGTGAGCCAGCATCGCCACCGTCATCAGCACGGTCATGGTGAAGGTTGCGGTTGCGGCTGCGGTGGTCACGGCCACGGTCAGGAGGACGGCTCGTGCGGGTGTGGCTGCCACGGTGAGGGCAAGGGCGAAGAAAAGACCTGCACGTGCGGCCATGGTGAGGAAGGCTGCTGCAAGCATGGCGACGGACATGCCGACGCGGACGGTCACTGCTGCGGCGGGCATGGTGAAGGCCATGGCCACGGTTGCTGCGGGCACGGTCATGGGCACGGCGGTTGCTGCGGCCGTCACCGCGGCGAATAAGTCAAGAAAAACCGTTCGGGCGACGATCAAGTGTCGGCCGCCCGCTCGAAAAAACAAAACTTTGAGGTCAAATATTGCCCGGCAAGCTTCGGCTCGCCGGGCTTATTTCAATGACGAGAGCTCAATCAAGCACGTCGCAAGAGAGTCGTGTCTTCAGGGCGAAGCCTGCGATTGTGTTGTGGTGCTCGGGGCGCATGACGACGCCTTGCCGCATTCTTGAGATGGCATAGACGGCCGCCGCTTTGGCGATGACGGGTTGCCGGATGAAGCCTTCGAAATGAGAGAGCGCCATCGTCGCCTTCACGGGCGGCCGGAGTGCGGCTTCCGTCGTTGGCTTCGCCAGATCGTTGAGTCGTTCTTCCCGGTCCCTGTATGGACCGAACTGTTCCGCTTTCTCAAGCTCTTCCGGCGTGAATGGCCGAGTTCGGGAACATTCCAGGAAACCCAGGGGAACTGATTTTTCAATTCGTTCAACGCCTTTTCCGATTCGGCCGCTACGTTGGCTGCAAGGCGCACTTCGGCAAAAGCGGCGAATGTCGAGCGCGTGAAGCAGAAGATTTCCACGCCAAGGCCGCGCCCGGTCGTGATCGAGAGGAGCGGATAGCGGCGGTTCTGGTATCGGGTCGCCGGCAGCGCCCCCCGTTGACGCATAGACGCCTGTGAGGAGGGTTGCTCGAGCGAAGGCGCCGGGCGGCAGATACGTGTCGACGGTGCTTCCCGGTGCACGATTGACGGCAATGGGTGTGTCGGGCGCGAGCCAGGTTGACGGGGCATAACGCGGCAGACGTCTTTCGTCGGCGGTGTTTGCTGCGGGCGGGAGCGTCCTTCTGTCTTTGGGCGCGCCGAGCGTTACGACGGTGAGCTGTGTGCGCCCGGTGCTGCCGGGGCTGTTCTCGAGAAGACCAGAGCGAGTTTCGGCATTTCCTGTGAGCGACGCGTCGAGCGCACCGTAGTCAAAACCTGATTCGCCGGGGGCTCGCATTTGTCCGCCGCTCGCGGCAGCGGCTTCGGCGGCGCTTTCAATCGCCGCTCCGTGCTTGGCCTGCACTTCTTCGAGTGTTGCAAGCGTATCCTTCTGCCGGCGCATCGTTTCCGTGAGGCTTTTCGCGGTGGATTCGAGCTCTTTTCTGAGGGCCGCAATGTCGCTCGTGAGCGAGGCAACGGTGCTGTTGAGGTCGTCGATTTTGGCTTCGGATTTGCGAATGTAGGTTTCGCGCTGAACGTACTCGGGGTGAATGGCAATGGACGCTGCGGGTTCGGGCTTTTTGTGTGTCTTTCGCTCGTCCGGATTCGACGTGACGGCCCAGAGGGACAATGCGCCGAGGATGCCCACGACCCCGAGCGCCGCGGCGGTCTGCTGCTGTTTGCGCCGTTTGTTGGAAAGCGGATCGGCAGCCGCTTGACCGCTGCGGGCAACTCGCCGCCGTTTTTGGAATAGACCTCTCGTTTCTCCTTGAGCGCTGAAATGGTTCTCGAGCTCGGATTGCCGATCGAGTTCTGTACGCTCGTCCGAACCGTAGTTGCGATCAGTCATGGCGCGCGACCTCCACGAAGATCAGTTCGGCCGAATCGCCGTAGCGCAGCATCGCTTTGTCGGTCGTGATCGCTGCGACGCTCGGCCCCGTGAGGGCCGGTTCGCGAATGAGGACGGGAACGGGCGAATCGTTTTTGAGCCGAAGCACGACCGCCGTGAGGTCGCGCGTCGTCCAGCAGCTCGCGACGACGGGCTTCAAGCGCTCGAGCTTCACGAGCGCCGCCGAGAGCGAACGCGTGGGTTTGGGGCAGGCAGAGCGCTTCATGATATCGGGGGCTTCTTCGCGAAGCGTTGCGTGCCGCACGAAGCGCTTTACGCTCGAAACGAATTCCGGCGCGGGCGAAGGCGCGAGCATGCTCGCGGGCCGCGGATCACCGCCCGTCATCGGCATGCCTTCGAGTGCGTCGGGCGAATCGGCCGAAGTGCCCGTTGACGCCGCTGCCTCGGTCGACAGCTTCGAAGCGCGTGTCGCCTCGGCGCGCTCGAGCAGAATGTTTTGCGGCGACCGCTCGAGCCCCGCGTCGAGCACGATTGCAGCCGTCTCGCCGCTCTCGGTCGTTACGTAGAGCACGATCTCGCCTTCGCGCTTCGGACGAACGAAGATCTGGCCCGCGGCCGTGTCGGTCTTGAGATCCAGGTCCTGCTGGTCCCAGATGGCGCTTTCGATCCGCTCGCCCCCGGTGAAGGCGATGCGGCTTGCGTGCTGCGCGGAGATCGGGAAGCGCAGCAGGTCGGCCTCGGTACTGCGGCGAACGAATTTGCCGGGGACGGCCGCCGGGGCTCGTTGGAAAGCGGGGTTTGCCGCCGGCTTGACAGCCGACGGCTCGGTAAGACGCACGGGTGCCGCTTGCGGGCGAACAACGTCGGCTGCGCAGGCGCTCGGGAGGGCGGTCAAAAGCGTCGTCGTGAAGACGGTCATGGCCGAAAGTGCGGCAAACGCAGAAATTGCGGTGTGCTTGAAGGGCTTGTCGGTTGCGGGGACGGTGTTTGTGAGAGACATGAGAGGCGGGCAGACAGAAAGTTAACGGGGCTTCGCGGGCAGGTCCGAGTCGCGGCGCAGGATTTCTTCGAGGCGCGTCAAGAAGAGTCGGCCCGAGCGGTGTTCAAAGCGCAGTCGGAAGCATTTCTCTTTGCTTTCGACCACTGTGCGGCCGAGTATCGTTTTGAATTCACCGGCGACATCTACGGTGAGCCGCGTTCGCGAGACGGCCGTTTCCGACGGATAGAAAGCGGTGGAGCCGTCGTCTTTTCGCAGCGCCTGTGCTTCCTTTTCGAGCTGCAGGGCCGTTTCGGCCTGCGTCTCCGGGGAAACGTGTTCTAGAAAAGCCGCAATGCTGCCCGCGGCATTCGCGGGCGTGAGGTTCGTGCAAAGGGCGGCGAGCTTCACGCCGTAGCGGGCGAGGTAGGCTTCGTCCGGCCCCTTTTCGTCAAAGGTCCACGCGGGAATGGCGGGATCGAAAACGGTGGAAGGAATGAGAATCGTCTGGTGAACGGGCTTCTTCATCATGAGCGCCGCCCCGAGAAGGAGGTTCGAAGCGAGCGAAAGGGCGAAGCCCGCGACGACAAGCCGCCCGATGCGTAGCTTCGCAGCGGCAAGCGCCATGGCGTGAAAGCCGCCGGGCGGCGATAGGTCGGACGTTCCTTCCTCGAAGGAATTCGGGCGGTTTGGTGAAGGCGTTGGAGTCTTCATCGTGGGAATCGTGAAAAGGGCGCTCGGTTCGCGATGCCGCGCGAGCGCTCGAGAAAGAATCGCCTCGGCGCAGGCGGCGGGCCGTCGTCGAGGCGTGTCTGAAAAGGTGCGAACGAAGTTCGCGTCGGGGACGTCGGCAGGTGCTCAGCCGAGAAAGCGCCTCTTTGAAGACGCTGGCGTCACCTTGAGCTGCGGGAAGCCGAGGAACCACCAGGCGAGGTGAATGGGCCGCCCCGGATTGCCCGCGCTCACCTTTTCCCAAAGGGCCGCCAGTGCAAGGCCGATCAGCGAACCCCAGCCCGGGTGATTGAAGATGCCGCCCACAATCGCAAAACTGAAGAAGATGAGGACGGCTTCCACGCGCCAGAAGATGACGCGCATGCTTTCGAGTTCGCAGTTCGGAATGCGGACGGCTTTGGGCGGCGTCGTCATGGCTTAGGATCCCGCCGAGAAGACGGAATCGATGATTTCCGGGCCCACGACGAGCGCGAGAGCGCAGCCGAGCGACACGACGGCGGCAGCGAGGTTGCCGCGCAAAAGGCCGCTTGCGAGCCCGACGATGAGAAAGCCGATCGCAATGGACTTGCCGAGCGAGCCCGAGATCCAAGTGTCAAGCGTCTCGTAGAGGCGGTCGAACCCCGCCGTACCGGCAGCTGAGGAGGGTTCCGCGAGAAGTAGGCCGAGAACGGCGAGGGCGGCAAGTCCAAGGACGCGCGCGGCGAGCTTCGCGGCGCGGTGTTCGTTGATGCGGGTCGCCAGCGCGCTCGCTTCAATTCACGCGTCGGTCATGGCATCGGCAAAAGAGGGAGCGGTGTCGGCGGACTTCACTGCGTTCGACAGAGTCATTTCGTTTTTCTCCTGCAAATGGTTTGCACGTAGGTCGCCGTGCGAACCGAGCAGCCCGCACGGTCAAGGTCTCGCAGCCGCCGAAGAAAGAAAGGAACAACAGAGAGGGCGGCTGCGAGACCGAGGCGCAATCCTATGGAAGAGATGCTCGAAAAAGCCAGGAATTCGGGAGAAAAGGCGAGAATTTGGCCCTTGCGAAATTTGAACGTATTGATTTTTGGGAAAACGCGGCGGCAAAGCGCCTGCAAAATGTGCTCAATAGTCCGCCTCAAAGGACCGAAAAGCCTGAGACACAAGCGAAAAGGAGGCATGCTGGCACAAATCGAAACAAAAATTTCCTGCGCCTATCCTGTGCGGGTCATACCTATTTACGGGAATTCAGGTATACTTCGCGGCTTCCCCCTGAAGCCAGGGGCGAATGCACACTTCTCCGACTGCGGCAGTAACGCTACGGTCCCGATCGGGGAAGCGGGCGGCGGCGATCCATCGGCATGGCGCTTGGGCGCAAACACTTACCTCGAAGGTGGAGGGCGAGTGTGCGTCTCTTTTTCAAGTGCGGCTGCGCTGCACCCGGGGGTGTGTTCGTGCAGAAAACCGGATAAGTGAGCACGGAGGAATAGAAGAATGATCAACGGTACCCGCGATGAAAACCTGGACAGCCGCGAGGTTCTCGACCGCACGGAGGCCTTCATGGCCGATACGCTCACGATCCGCCGAAAGAAAGAAGTGATGCCGACGATGCTCACCCGTCTTTCGATCCCCGAAGGCCGCGTGAAGACTGTTCAGGACCTTGAGCGCTACATTCACGACCGCACCCAGGTGAGCGAAGACGAAAAGAGCCTCTCCTTTGAGCACGGCGAACTCACGATCCGCATTTTCCAGTCCGCGGGCGGCGGCTGGCGCATCTCGAGCAGCACGGCCGCAGGCCGCGTGCAGTCGCGCCCCTGTCCGATTGCGGGCGAATTCTTCTCGGTCTTCATCACGCCGCGCATCCGCAACGCGCGCCGTGCCGCGCAGAGCGCCGTGAAGTCGCTTTCGGGCGTCGGTGCGGCCGCTGCCGCGACGGCGTAAGGCAAATAGACAGGAATTGTCAGGTTGAGAACAAGGAGCGAGGGCAGGAGGAAAGGGACATGTCCGCGGATTGGACCGCGCGTTAAATCGTCATCCTAAAACGCGCCGGTTGGATCCGTCGGCTGAGACAACGTCGCTCTCGTTTCTTGGGCGGGAAGATCGTTCTCCGATTTGCAGTTCGGGCTTCGATCTTCCCGCTCTCATTTATTGGGCGTCCGTAAAGGCGTGCGTTTCCAGTGAGCCGACGAGAGCAGCATGACGCCGACGCCCTGAGACGATCATGACCATGTCGACGATCGATGCGACAGGGCGCTTTTGGGCGAAGAGGAAATAACCGACGGGTGGAGTGAGCACGCTGCCAAGACCCGACCAGACAGCGTAGGCTGCGCCGACGGGCAGGCTCTTGAGCGTCATCGAAAGAAAGCATAAGGACGCACCGTACCAGAAAAGCGAACTCACCGTGAAGACGGGTTTCGTAAAGCCTTCGGATAACTTCAAGCCAGGTGGGTCCGAAGACATCCATCAGAATGGCGCAGAGAAGTCAGGCAAAAGCTTTCATGATATTTCTGTATTGCAAAAAAAGGAAGAGTAACGGGACGATATCAACAGCTTCTTCAATTTGTCAAGAAATCAATGGGTTGAAGAGGTGTCTAGCCTCTAGAGGCGGGTGAGCCCTTTGTTTCTAATGCACAGTCGGAAAGTCGGTTTTCGTGTCTTGAATTTACAGAAGACATTTTCTGAACAAACGTTCACAAATTATCTATTGCATATGCCTTAGATAAAAGAGCATAGACCGATCTAGTCACTTTTTGCAATGTGTCGAAATTACAACAAAAAATGCAAGTTATATTGGTAATGTTTTCAATTGCAATACATTGAAAAATAAGGAATTGCAGTGGATCTAAGCCATTTGTCGTAAACGTTTTTTTGGCAATTGAGGATAGGATCATGCAAGGGCGTGCGCAAAACTTTGCTTTCTCGATGCTGGGCGGATCCTCTCATCGTGAAGGACGGTTCATTGTGTAGTCCGCAGCTCGAGCGGTTCGGTAATGCACGACCGGCCGCACCGAGGTTCCTGAAAGACGAGGTTCGGTGTAACAGAACGACCGTGCCCAAATTGAAAGGCTCATCAAATGAAAAAGACACTTGCTGCTCTCGCTGTACTCGGCGCTCTCTCCGTCGGTTCTGCTGTCGCTGCCGACGTGACGCTCTACGGCGTCGTCGACTACTCGCTCAAGTATTCCCGTGTCGATACCGACAAGACAGGCGAAGATGCTACGAACAAGTTTGAAATGGCTTCCGGCGCCCAGTCGGGTTCCCGCTTCGGCCTGAAGGGTACGGAAGACCTCGGCAACGGCCTTAAGGTCGGCTTCGTGCTTGAAAACGGCTTCGGCGCCGATGACGGCACGATGCTCCAGGGCAGCCGCCTCTTCGGTCGCGAATCCCAGGTTTATCTCGCGGGCGCTTTCGGTCAGCTCTCCTTCGGCCGTGTCGGTCAGCTCGTCTCGGGTAACGGCTCTTACGGCCTTATGGCCGACATCTCGCCGTTCGGCGCTTCGTGGGCCGGTGCGGTCGAACCCTCGACCTACATGGTCGGCTACGGCCGCTTCGACAACACGGTGACCTACAAGTCGCCGGAATTCGCCGGCGCCCGCGTCTACGCCCAGTACTCCTTCAACGCCAACAACAAGGACGAGTGGAAGCAGGACGGTGTTGACGACACGGTCACGGCGACGGAAGGCAAGACCACGGCGAACCGCTACGCTGCTCTCGGTGCGACTTATAACGTCGGCGGTCTCGCCCTTGTTGCTGCGGCCGACTGGTACAACTGGTCGGACAACTGGGACAAGAGCGGCGCCAACTGGGATCACGTTGAAGGCAAGGACTCCGACGACGGCTACACCTTCACGCTCGCCGGCTCCTATGACTTCCAGGTCGTCAAGGCCTACTTGAGCGCCCAGTACTTCGACAACATGTACCGCAAGGGCTCGACTGAAGGCGACGCTTACGCTGCGTTCGGCGACTACATGGGCAACGATCAGTTCAAGGGCTACGGCGTGATCGCCGGCGTGAGCGCGCCGCTCGGCGGCGGCCTCGGCATGCTGGCTGTCGGCTACACGGATGCCGAAGACTGCGACGATCCGGATGGCGCCACCGCTGCCAAGACCGAAGTGCAGCGCCTTGGCGTGTCCGTCGGCTACGACTACAGCCTCTCGAAGCGCACGAACGTCTACACCGTTCTCTCCTACGCCAAGGATAAGCTCGAGAATGAAGACAACGTCGCAGGCAAAGACCGCGATCCCAATACCACGACCTGGTGGGTCGGCATGCGCCACAAGTTCTAAAAAGCACTTGTCACATGCAAACTGCGCTCGGAGTTCGGCGTGAAACCTCCTAACTCAGAGCGCGGATCGTGCCTTTGAGCGTGCGAAAGCGCCGATATCGACGGAGTGATCTGTCGGTTTCGGCGCTTTCATCGTTTCAGGAGCTTCTGTTGAACGACGCTGTGGTGGAGTGCAATACGAACAATTCCCTTGTATACGAGTAGCTTTGTCTAAATCCGTATGCAATACGCAACAGTTTTGACAGTTTTAACGTGTTACTGTCGCTTCGTAATCTATTGATTTTTCGGAAACTGTAATTAATATTAGTGTTATCCCGAATAAATGCAGGCGCAATGGTCTATAGTCTGTCCCCTGACTCGAAAGATTTCGTCAATTCTTTGATAAGTTTTGACACTTCGGGCAATCGGAGGAAAGTGTGTGTGCACGACGCACTTCCCCCCTTTTTTCAGTTTGTACCGCCCCCGAGAAGAGAGGGGCGGACTTTTGATCAAAGGCACATTCAAAATGAAAAAGACTCTTGCTGCTCTCGCTGTCCTCGGCGCTTTTGCCGGTACCGCTGCTGCCGCTGATGTCACGCTCTACGGTTTGGTCGACTACGGCTTCAACTATCAGCACGTTGACGGCGACGCTAAGGATGTCGACGCGAACGACACGTTCAAGATGATGTCCGGCCAGAACTCCGGCTCGCGCTTCGGCCTGAAGGGCACGGAAGACCTCGGCAACGGCCTCAAGCTCGGCTTCGTTCTCGAAAACGGCTTTAACGCTGACGACGGCTCGCTCGGCAACGGCGGCCGCCTCTTCGGTCGTGAATCGCAGGTCAACCTGCAGGGCGCCTTCGGTACGGTGTCGTTCGGCCGCGTCGGCGAACTCGTGAGCGCCAACGGCTCGTACGCTCTGATGGGCAAGGCCTCGCCGTTCTCTGGCGGCTGGCAGGATTCCGTCGGTCAGAAGTTCGTTTATGCGAACGGCTTCGACCGCTACGACAACATGATCACGTACGTGACCCCGAGCTTCAACGGCTTCAAGCTCCACGCTCAGTATTCGTTCAAGAACGACGGCAAGGACGGTCACGGTGTTGAGGGCAAGGCCTCGGCTGACCGCTACTACGCCATCGGCGCTACGTTCGAAACCCAGAATCTCTACCTCGTCGGCGTTGTCGACAGCAAGAACTGGGGTTCGTACGACACGAACACGGTCGGTGTTGGTCATGAAATCGACGATCAGCTCGCTGTTACGCTCGGCGGTGCTTATGATTTCGGTTTCATGAAGCTCTATGCTTCCGGTCAGTACTTCGACAATGCCAAGTCGGTCGGTACGAAGGCTGCCGGTGCTGACGGTTCGATCGTTTCTGGCTACAGCTTCTTCAAGGCTTACAAGCCTGCTGCAGATGAAGACGAGAAGGCTACAGGTGCTTCTGGTGAGGGCGCTGAAGGCTACGGCATCAATATCGGCGTGGGCGTTCCCGCCTTCGGCGGTACGGCCAAGGCTCAGATCGCCTACATGGATGCTGAAGACGTTGCCAACAGCAAGCGCACGGTTGAACGCTGGAGCATCGCCGTTGGTTATGACTACAACCTGACGAAGCGCACGTCCGTCTACACGGCCGCTGCCTACACCCGCGACGAACTGTCTAAGGAATATCGTCAGGACACGAAGTACGGCGAAAATCCGTCGACCGTGGAAGTCATGGCTGGTCTCATCCACAAGTTCTAATTTGAGCTTGTTGACTTAATCAGCTAGTCTAAAAGGCGGATCTAACGATCCGCCTTTTTTCAATTGGGGGAACTAGATCCCGATTAAACGTAATTTGCCAATGACGAATCATTGCAGTCCGATGCTCCCGCAGCCACAAAAAGCAACAACTAGGCAAGAACCGGTAACCCAAAAGGCGTTGGGCGGTGACAAAATCAACTTGTAAGCGCCGCCGGACTTAAAAAATCGTTCTTCTGAAACTCCAGAAAATTGTTGAAGCTCTTCCGCGCGGCGCTTTTCTTTTGCTTAGGATGTCGTCGTTCGCTCGGAGCTACTCATCGTATGCGACGCCAATTCCCTCATACCAGCGCCTTGTACGTTCATCAAGGGGTTTGCGAAGTGCAAGCGCAAGGTCTCGCGCAAACGAAAAGAGACGCCGTTCTCGTTTTCGACTGACGAGAATCGAACAGCTGAGCTGCCACTTTGGGCGGTGCCATTGCGGGAGAACAGGAACCAGCTTGCCTGCGCGTCTGTGGTTGTAGGTGACGCCAAGCGACAGGTCAAAGCAGATTCCGTGCCCGAGTACCGTGAGTTCCTTGCAGGTCGAGAGGTCGCCGGCGTAGGCGACTCGCTCGCAGCAGAGGGGCGCAGTTTGGGATCCTCTTAGCAGCATACGCGCTTCCGGGTAACTGCCTCCTCTGCGCAAAATAAGCGAATGGCGGGTAAGTTCTTCTGGCGAGGCAGGAGAACCGTATTTTGCAATGTATTCGGGCGAAGCCAATCCGCAGGTGCAGGTTTCGCAAATGGGAAGCGCTGCAATATCTCGGTCTTCCGGTGTATGCGGAAGAATCGCAAGGTCGATGCGCTTTTCTCGAAGATCATCGAGATCGGCTTCAGGCACGATGTTCACCGTTTTGACCGCACTCTTTAAGTGCGGCAGCGAAAGGACCTCAAGAATTTCCTTGCGTGCGATGTTGACGGGCACGCCGATTCTGAGATGCTCGATCTTCGGGGCAGCTGCTTTCGTGGCAGCGATAAGCGCGTCGTGCGCTCGAATGTATTCCTGCGCCGCAGGCAGCAGAGTTCGCGCTTCTTCTGTCAGTCCGAGCGGGCGTTCGGTGCGAGTGAGGAGCTCGCACTCGAGCGCCGCTTCAAGCGAGTGAATGAGACGGGAAGCACGCCCCGGATCAAGATCGAGCGACTCGGCTGCGCGAGCCAAGCCGCTCTTTTCGCCGATCGCGGCAAGAAGCCGCCAGGCAATGAGGCTGCTTCGAATGTCCATTGCCGAAAAGAATTGTCGTTGCAGATCTTTTCAGATCTATGTGCAGGTACGCGGCCGTCAATGGAGAGAAAACAGAAGGCGGCGGGATGAACGCGGAAAGCGCGCCGGACTTTGCGCGTCTTTCCGCAGGATCTTTCGGTCAGCACCAGGCCTTTTCCTTTGCGGCTTCGCGCCCTGCGATGCGGCCGTTCACAAGACAGTCGACAACGGCACAGGAACCCAACCGCACCGCACCGTGCACGCCGCCCGTCGCTTCACCCGCGGCATAAAGCCCCGGAATCGGTTCGTCGTTCGTGATGTCGAGCGCGCGGCAGAATTTGTCGGTTTCGATGCCGCCCATCGTGTGGTGAACCTTGGGGGAAAGGATGGAGGCATACCACGGACCGCCGTCGACCGCCAGGGGCTTCGCCTTCGGGAAGAAGTAGCGGCCCATTTCGTCCTTGCCCTTGCCGCCGAGCGCATCGTTGTAGTCGGAGACGGACTTCTTAAGCGCATCGAGCGGAATGCTGTATGCCTTGGCAAGGTCGGCGAGCGTCGCAAACTCGTGGAGGACGCCCTTTTCGAGCTGCTTCTCGAAGATGCCCGGGCGCGTGATCGCGATCGTCGTTTCGACGGCGGTCTTGTCGGCGATGGCGATGCAGCGGTCGCCCTTGTTGCCCGCATTGATGATGGCGTCGGCGCGGATCTTGCGGTTGACCATTTCGTTCACGAAGCGCTTCCCTGTCGTGCAGTTGACCCAGATGCCGCAGGAGCCGGCGCAGCCGTTCGCGAAGTAGAGCGCAATGCCGAAACCCTTTTCTTCGGGCGACGTCCACGGACCGCACTGAATCCAGTCGCACTGAACCATGCTTGCGCCGATGCGCGCGGCTTCGCGCCAGAGTTCGGACGTCGCACCCGGCTGGCAAGTCGTGTCGAACTTGTCGGTGAGCTTCGGGTCGTGCTTCATGCGGTATGTGACGTCGGCGCCGAACCCGCCGTGGCAGAGAATGACGGCTTTCTTCGCGCAGTAGTAGCGCACCTTGCCCGAGTTCTCCTTCGGGAAGCGGTAACCCTCGCGAACCTTGAGGCCTTTGACGCGACCGTCGCCGTCGCGCACGATTGCTTCAACGTAGACGCGATTGCGGATTTCGGCCTTTTTCTTTTCGAGGTAGGCGAGCTGCTTTTTGACGATTTCCGAGCCCGAGCCATTCTTTGTCACGACGCAGCGCGGCACCGAGTGACCGCCTTCGGCGTTCACCTGTCCCTGGATGTATTCGACGCCGAGTGTCTTCACCGTCCACTCGTAAGTTTCGAGCGTGTGCTCGGCCATGTAGCGGACCTTGTCGGGATAGTTGTAGCCGAGACCTTCGCGCAGCATGTCTTCGGCCAGGAGCTCGGGCGAATCCTTGATGCCCATGGCTTTTTGCTGTTCCGAGCCCGGAACGCCAAAGAGGCCGCCGTTGATAACCGAGTTCCCTCCGAGCGCCGTCATCTTTTCGAGTACGACGACGCTCGCGCCGCCGTCAATGGCTTCGGCGGCCGCTGCGAGCCCGGCAAACCCCGAACCCACCACGATGACGTCAAAGGTTTCGTCCCATTTCGCAGGCATCGTGTCGACGCAGGCAGCTTCGGCGCTGCGCGGGCGCGCAGCCAATGCGAGAGCCGCACCGGCTGCCCCGGCCGAGAGGAACGTACGGCGCTGCAGATTGGTCTTCGTCATGATCATCTCCTTTTTTCATGCTGACGATGGCCTTATTGTCTGCGGCGGGTCTTCGGCCGATAAGTCCCGAATGGACAAATCAGTTTGTTATTTAGTCAAAATGCCTGCAGCAAAAGGAACGAGCCGGTGCCGTGTTTTCGGGACCTGCCGGTGCGCAACGTCGCAGCTTGCGAAAAGTAGAGTTTCGCTGGAAAGAAAGCCCGCCGACTTTTTTTGGAAAAACGGCAGGCTTGAGATTTACGGAAAGCGATCTCCGCAAAAAAATGCTCGTTGACTCTCTCTTCAAAATAAAAGAAGAGTCTTCAGCGTAGTGTCGGCACTTCAAAGACGACGGTGTTTCCCTGCTCAAGCATGAGCGGGGCATGGAAGCAGGTACCCTTGTCGTTGGCCGAGCCCGAATTCGCGTCCGATGCTTCCCGTTTTTTGAGAGGCTTGGGCGGCAGGTAAATCTGCCAGCCCTGGGGCAGCTCTCGCGAAAGCGCGGTATAGAGTTCGTCGTCCGTCAGCTTGGCAGAAGCGGGGTGCTTGAACGCAATGTAGACACCTTCGCCGAAGCGGCGGACAGCGATTTCTCCGACATCATCCTCGAGTTTGTCAGCGGCGCTTGCAAGAAGCCAGCTCGGCCGCATCACAACAGGCGAAGCCGCGTCGTCCATACCATTGACGCGCAGATGCACGTCGCAGGCCGGGTGGTGTTCGGCAGGTGGCTTCATCGGATTCGCGCGGGTTTTGCCAGAAGCGTTTCGCACGGTCGGTGCCGGGCATCCGAGATCGGGGTTGACGAGCGTTACTTTGAGCTCCGAGGCGCTTTCGATCATGCCTTCGAGGCGGTACCCGCGGGGTTCTCCCGCCACTTTGAAACCAAGTGAAGCGGCAGAGCGGCAAATGGCATCGGCACTCTTTTCGATAAAGCGGCGCTCGGCATCCTCGCGCGTTTGTGCTTCGGTGACGGGGATGAAGCCAAGCAGGTGCGGCTTCATGTCTTCGGAGTGAAGGACGTTCGCCGCTGCCTTTCCGAAAAAGTCGGCGATGGCCGAAGGAGAAAAGTAATCGCGGTAGGAAGAACCGAAATCGGAGGGTTCTGCGCTTTTCAAAAGTTCGGGAAGCGGATGGCCTGCATCGGCAACATGGTCGCTCGGCAAGTCCTTCACCTGCGTGGCGTAGTGAAAGCGCAGAATGTTGAGCGCGCGGCTCGCTGCGGCGTCGTACTCAGGTGTCGCGTCGGCCGTCACTGCCGTTCGTGCGGTTTTGTCCTCGGGCGCCGCCGCGCTTTGCATTGCGACGGCAGCTTCAGGCTTCTCGTCGGAAAAAGGATTGAGCGCAGTTGAAATATCACTCATCGTGCTGCAGCCCGAAAGAAGAACAAGCGCGGCGGCAGCGGGAAGGGTGCGCAGGAAAGGGACGTGCTTCATCATGTTTTAGCGGGATCCCCGAGGGCGTTCAAAGCGGCGAACGGCCTCCCGAAGAAGCGATCGGCACGATTGCAGTTGTCGTGTCGGATTGAGAACGAAAGGGAAAAGGAGCGGACTCGGGCGGGATGGCGGCTCGTGTGTGAGGGACGTTCGAGCCGCCGCGGCGCCTCATTGTTATTCATTGCGGTTCGGGTTGACGAGGAAGCGCTGGATGTCGGCGTTGAGGTTCGCCACCCACTTGCTCACATTGCGGTGGATGCAAAGCTGATCCGTGCCGTTGCAGTTGAGCTTTTCGCCGAGGCCGTAGCTCTTCACGTATTTGATGTTGTAGCCCGCTTTAGAGTAGTTGACGTCGAACGTTGCCTCGTAGTTCATCGTGCGTTCATTTGAGGGGTAGCTCACGCGGACGCGGCCCGGGACGTCTTCGACGACGCGCCAGTGACGCGCGGACGCGGCAGACAGAATGGCAGTTCGGATATCGGACTGCGAGAAGCTCGCGCTCACGGCCTGTTCGGGCGGGAGGACGAGCGTAGTAGCGCCGCAGCCGGCGAGAACGATAACGGCAGCGGAGGCTGCCAAAATAGAGCGCAGTTGCATGTTGAGGCTCCGAAATAGTGAACGAGTAGTTCACTCTACCCGAAAGGCGATTGAAGTACGCGATTTCGCGCGGTTTTTTCGCTCGCAGCAGTGACATCGCTTTGAAATAAAGCGGATGGATCGGCGTATAAAGACGCCGGCGGTCACGGCGTGCTTACTTCGTTGCTTTAACGTCCGAAAAAAGAATGAGCGTCGTCTCGCCGCCATTCCCTTCGATGCGAACCGTTTCCACGTGCGTTCTTCCCGTGAGCACCGCCTTGGCAACGAATTGCGAGAGCATCTCGTTTTTCGGTGTCGCTTCGATCGTAATGCTGCCCGTCCGGGTCTTTGTCGCCTTAAGCACAAAAAACGCTTCCAAGGTCTCGGCTTGTCCGGAGAGAAGACCTGTAAGGATCTTGGCCGCTTCATTGTTTTGCGGGCCCGCATTCGTTTCAAAGCCCTTTTGATCGTCGCTCGAATAGTGAATCCCCGTCGAATCGATCGTCATCGTGCTAGGAAAGGGATCGGTCACGTCCCAGACGAGCTTTTGGGTCGTAAGCGAGAAACGCCCGGTCGACACCATGGGTTTGGGAAAGCCGGCGATGGTTTTTTCTTCGCGAAAGTTTCCTTCAAGAGCGCTGACGCGAAGCGCATCGAGCGTCTGCCGCAGATCCCGGCCGCTCACATCAGTAGCGTTTTGATCGAGCGCCTGCGAAAGAGTCGATTGGGACGCAGTCTCCGAACCTAGTACGACATCGGTCGGCAGGGAAAAGAAGAGGGCGCCGGCGCAGAGCAGAAGAGGCAATCGAACGATGCGCAAATCAGGAAGATAGCGGACGGCAGATCGGGTTAAATAACGCGGCTGCATGGCGGCAGAAGAAAACAAAGAGAAGCGAACATCATACCCAACGCGCGCATGCAGGAGGCAGCTGCTGCCCAGCCCTGAATGAAGAGGCGACAGATGAAAAAAGTTCAACCGGTTAAACTTTTTCAGCGCTCGACGTGGAGTTTCATTCTCAAAACTGGCAGTGCAACCGAGAACGATCAATCTTATGGAATCGAATTCCGTACCGCTTTCGCAGGCTTGTCAAAAGCCCGTTCGGATTATCGATCCCGCAGGCGAGAATGGCGGCGGGCCGGTCTTGATTTCCGTGAGAGGCAGGCCGGCAGTTGTGCTGATTTCCGCACCGAGCACCACGAGAAGTTCCGCGTCATCCTCGACGAGCTTGACGCACTTAACGAGTCGCTGGTCCACCTGACACCGTTGCAGGTGATCGTCTGCCGCGAGTGAAACGTCCTTCGCTATGGTGGAGTGCCCGGGACAGCGGTGAATGTAATACGTCGCGACAGCGAGAGGACACGTCCGCTTTGATGGCAACAAAAGAACTGCCATCAACTGCACGTTCGCTTTTCTCAAGAATGAACGGGATCCGTACGCGAGTGCCAAAGGATCTTGAAGAAACGGTCATCAAAGCGGCGACAGGCGAAATAAACGCGACGTCTCTCGCCAAGTATTTGAGGCGCAGCTTCGCTCAAGGAACACGAAGGAGGCGAAACTTCATCTGCAGCCGGATCCCAAAAAGCGCGGGGCGGGCGGCACCCGAAGCGTTCGTCATGCCGCCCGCGATTTGCAGAGGATTTGACTGCCGAGGCAATTGCTCAGCCGCTTCGGGCCCACGAAATATAACACCGGAAAGACCATTTCGGCACGCTCAGTGCGATCAAAAGCACGAGACGAGCGGAATCGTCGCGTATGGGCGACAGTTTTGGGCCTGTTGAGGCAAATCGAGCGGGCTGTAAACCTATTTCGTCGTCCTCTCTGCAGCGTGCGCCGAGTCCGTTTCGCGAAGGAAATCAACGAGGCGCTTCGACTGTTCGTGAAGCCTCCGCACCCATACATCCGGCAAAGCCGTCTGAATGGATGCGGCTTCCCTCGTTTGTATTCGGAAGGACAGCCTTTGCACGATGCAGGGAAAGCTCAGTAGTTGAGTGACATTGCGTCCTCAGTACCGCACTGACCTTAAGGAGCGTGCATAAGGTGCAGGTGCTTCTCTTGTTCGAGCATACTTGAGTCGAAAAACGCTAAGAGGCGCATTTTCTCGAATTGCGCAACAATTCTCTCAATCGGGCTTTGCTGCCGGACCTCGCATCGCCAGGATCCGGCACTCTTGAACCGTTTTGCTTCACGCGTTCCGATAGAAACATCGGATAGTCTGGAAAACGCCACGGGCGTTCCCGAGACAGCGCTATGCGCGCCGCTCGGCCGTCCAGTCGAAAATAAGGCCCGTTCGGCGATCCGCCTCGAATTCGTACTTCATGCCGTCGTGGCGAAGGACGCCTTCCCAACGTCGACCTTCTTGTCGGAGACGAATGTCGGCCGACGACGCTCCGGGAACACGACGCAGCACTTCCCGACGGACCTCGCTCTCGGGATTTGCCGCCGAAGGCTGGCGCCGAACCCATTCGTCATCGATCTCCATGTCGGCATCGATGATTCGGCCGGAACTGCGGGCGACGCACAGGTCAAAGTCGCCGAACTTCGTCTCGAATTCGATGGAATAGACCGGAACACCTTGCTCCTCATCGCGATCGATCTTGAGATTGAAAATGTCCCGTTTGGCTACACCTGCGTAGGCGAGCGCGAGCGAAACGGCCTCGTCGCGGCTGATTCCGCCCGCTGCAAGCACGCGACCGGAAACGGTTGCCGTGAGCGCCGCGGAAAATGCCGATAAAAGCACAACTCTTCGGTGCATGATTGTGTTATCCCAGAAAAGCCTCACCCATCCAAGCGTACGCCGAGTACGCTTCGTTCGAGGGACTTTACGTCAAAGAGAGACGCTATCGGTCTATCACAAGGTGTCACAAGGTGCTTAAACGCGCAAAGGGGCGTACGGTTTCAAACCATACGCCCCTTCCTGAGCTCGGCGCACCCGACGTCGACATTCAAGCTTATGGCACCGGGTGCAGTGAGCTGCAGCAGCGCGCAGTCGCACTTCTGCAGCTTAGAGACTGCTTCAATCAGGCTTTGCGGCTTTCAGCAGCAATGCGGACAAGCGAGAGCGTCACTTCAAGGCTCTTGTCCCAGGAATTCATCGGGAGGAACTCGCAGTTGCTGTGGAAGTTGTGCGCGCCCGTAAAGTAGTTGGGCGTCAAGAGGCCGCAGACGGAGAGGTACGAGCCGTCCGTGCCGCCGCGCATGGCCATGGTCTTCGCTTCAACGCCGGACATTTCAAGGGCCTTGTAGAGGATGTCGATCCCCATGCGGTTGTCGTCGCGAACGGCGTCGGCGATGTTGGCGTACGAGTCGGAGAGCTCGAGTTCGATCTTGGCCTTCGGATGACGGATCCTGAGGTATTCGGCCGCTGCGCGCAGCTTGTCCTTCTTGGCTTCGTAGAGCTTCTTGTTGTGGTCGCGGATCTTCATCGTGAGGACGGCGGTCGTGGGCGTCGCTTCCATCGTCTTCAGAACGATGAAGCCTTCGCGACCTTCGGTGTATTCGGGCGTTTCGCCGCGGTCGAGCATATTGATGAAGTCGTGCACGACGAGGATCGGGTTCACAAGAACGCCCTTTGAAGCCATCGGGTGGGCAGAGATGCCGCGCACCGTGAGCTTGCCGTTGCCGGCGTTGAACGTTTCCCAAACGACTTCGCCGAGTTCGCAGCAGTCGATCGTGTAGGCGAAGTCGACGGGGAACTTTGAGAGATCGGTCTTGCGTGCACCGCGCTCGCCGAGCTCTTCATCGGGCACGAACGCAACGTAGATGTCGCCGTGCGGCCGGTTTTCTTCGCGAACGATCGAGAACGCCGTCATGACGTTCGCAATTGCCGACTTGTCGTCTGCACCCAATACGGACGTGCCGTCGGTGACGACGATGTCGTCGCCCTTATAGCGTTCGATTTCGGGATGTTCGCTCGTGCGAAGCCAAATGTCCTTTTCTTCGTTGAGGCAGATGTCGCCGCCCTGGTAGTTGCGAACGACCCACGGGTGGATCTCGGGCGAGAGACCGGCGTTGACCGTATCCATGTGGACCATCCAGCCGATGACGGGCGCCTTCGTGCCTTCGGGCAGATTCGACGGAAGCTTTGCCGTCAGCACGGCATGCTCGGAAATCTCGATGTTGACGAAGCCGAGACCGCGCAGTTCTTCGGCGAGCAGTTCGGCAAGCTTGAATTCGTTCGGATTGCTCGGAACGACGGTTGCCTTCATGTCGCTCTGGGTCGGGATGGCGACATAACGAAGAAATCTTTCAAGAAGTACCTCTTTGCGGTTCATGTTGCGTTGCTCCTTGTTTCGCTTGAGTTTGGTCTTCTGGGCCCGAACGCCCTTTCGGAGGGCAATGCGTCCTGATTAGGGAGACCTGGGCCGAGCAAACGAATTATCGGCAGTTTCAACTTTCCGGGGAATTGAACCAAGGTACATGGCGCGACGTGAGCGGGCGCCCGACAATCCTCACCGACTCACGCGATCTAAGCAGAATCCGAGGGTCTTTCTGATGTATGAGACTTTCTTCTCTCGCCGGGCGGCGCTCGTGTTCGATTCCGTCGAACGCTTCGGGCTGCCCGGCTCTTTTTTGTCTGTCGCGTCCGAAATCGAGGATCGGTAGGCTGCGCGCTTCTCTCTTCACTCGGGTTGCTTGAGCAGACGAACGGTCGAGAGTAGGCAGGGTCGGGTTTTCGATAGTTGACGGTGACGCTTCGGAACAGATTGAAATTCCAGGCTTTTTTATGCCTAAACAAGACGCGCACGGGATGAGGGCAGAGCGTCAAGGAGACGACCTATGCGGCGGGCTACGGGAGTCCGTCGGCCTTCATAGCGGCATTCAAAGGTATCTCCGGCCTGACGCCCGCGGAATACCGCAAGGAGCTGCTTCGCGACAAGGATCTCCAAGAAGACGCGACCAACTGAAGTGTTTCATAGCGGCAAAGCGTTTCGCAGCGGCGATGGCGTGCGTTTTAAAAAAAAGGATCGCTGAACGCGCGAAGTCGAAGCCCTGCTTCCGACAAGCCTTCATTTCCAAGGGTTAAGTTATCGGCCGACCGTGCACGGAAAGCGGCGGATGAAGCCGCTGTGACTCGGTTCTGCGTTCGGGATTTTCCGAGTCAGCAGGGCGGTTGCCTATTGAACCTTGGTACATAGCGGCTTCAGTCGATTCTCTTCAGAATTCGATCGAACCGTCGGAATCCGACCGATTTCGACCGGGCGGGAAGGCGTGCGGCCGACAAAGCAGGTCGACATCGAGCCTTTCACCCTCAACACACTTAAACCGGACCTCAACCAAAGGAATCGCTATGGTCGGCGTAATCATTTCCCTCTTGGTGACGATCTTCGTCGTCAAGGTGCTTCTCAAGAAGATGAAGGCACAGTTCGTGCTTCTCTTCGGCGGCCTCATCCTGCTCACGGCTGCCGTCATTATGGACATGTGCGGGCTCTTGCCCGGCGGTGCTCAGATCCTCCCGAAGGGCGTCAAGAGCACGGGTTTCGTGGGCTTTGACCTCTTTAAGGCCATCAGCTCTCTCATGTCTTCGCGACTCGCGGGCATCGGTCTTCTCATCATGTCGGCTGCCGGCTACTCGAAGTACATGTCGATGATCGGCGCTTCCGCCATCATGGCCGACTACCTTTCGCGTCCGCTCCGCGTCTTCAAGTCGCCCTACATCGTTCTTTCGATGAGCTACATCGTGGGCGCCGTCGCCGACCTCTTCATTCCGTCGGCTTCTGGCCTCGCCATGCTCTTGATGGTGACGATGTACCCGGTGCTCGTGAAGCTCGGCGCTTCGCGTCTTTCCGCCGCCGCGCTGATCGCCACGGTCTCCTGCCTTGATATGGGTCCGACCTCGGGTGCGGCGAACTACGCTGCGCAGGTTGCCGGCATGGACACGATGACCTACTTCATCGAGTACCAGATTCCGGTCGGCATTGTGGTGACGATTGCCGTTGCGGTGCTGCACTTCTTCACGCAGCGCTACTTTGACGCTAAGGACGGCGACAAGGCCAACGAAGTCGATCTGTCCGTCGTCAAGAACGATGACCTCGACGCCAAAGGTGCCCCGAGCTGGTACGGCATTCTGCCGACGATCCCGCTCGTTCTGCTGATCGTCTTCAACCGCTTCGTCATCGACTCCGTCAAGCTCGACGTGCCGACCGCGATGTTCATCTCGTTCGCGATCTCCATGGTTTGCGAACTGATCCGCAAGGCCCCCAAGGAAGTCCTCGCGCAGGGCATGGAATTCTTCAACATGATGGGCAAGCAGTTTGCCACCGTTGTGACGCTTGTCGTTGCCGGCGAACTCTTCGCCAAGGGCCTTATCGCCACGGGCACGATCGACTATCTCATCGAAGCGACGAAGAACCTCGGTCTGCCCGCCTATGCCATCATGATCGTCGTCGTTGCCTTCATTTCGATCGCCTCGGTCGTTATGGGTTCGGGCAATGCGCCGTTCTACGCCTTCGCGCCGCTCGTTCCTGACTTTGCCAAGGAATTCGGCGTCTCGACGATTCTTCTCCTCATGCCGATGCAGCTCTCGACGGGTCTTGCCCGCGTGATGTCGCCGATTACGGCTGTGGTTGTGGCAGTTGCCGGCTGCTCGGGCATCAGTCCCTTCGCACTCGTGCGCCGCACCGCGATCCCGATGACGGGCGGCCTCATCGTCATGATCGTGATGACGATCATCCTCAACTAATCGATTTCGGTCGAACGCTTCCTGTTTCGTAGGGAGGCACGAAACTCCGGCACGAGAGCTCCTCCGTGCCGGAGGTTTTTTTATCCGTTTGACGGCCGACTCGGAGCCGATTCGAAGAGGCCTCGTTTACTTGATGCGGTCGGAAAACTGCGTATAGCAGGCGTCTTGACGAAAAGTTTTTCTTTTCGCGCCAATCTTTCGTTTTTTGGCACAGTACAGCATAATCAGCGAATTACTCAGATACCATTCGGATTCAAAAATGACTCGACAGCGCTCGCTCCGACCGTTCAAAGGCAAAGCGCAGAGGGACGTGGCCGTCTCTCGGCCGGCAGCTGAACGGCGCAAGCTCTTCTCTGCGGCGCTCGCAGCCGGCCTTCTGGCGAGTCTTTTTGCGCTTGGTTTCTGCGCGTCGCCGCTCTCGGCCGCTCCGTCGGCGTCCGACACGGTGGTCGACGACGGCTGGGCCGATACGGAAGCCGCGGCTGTCGAAGGATTGCCCATCATTCCCGAGGCACGCGGCAAACGACTCCGGATCGGCTACTTCGAGCGCGCCGAGACGAATATGCGCAAGAAGCTTCTCATTCCGTCGCTCGAGCGGCTTCGAAGCGCCTTTCCGACACTTGAGATCGAACTTGTAAAGCTTTCCGAATTCGAGCTCCAGCTTGGCGCCATCAAGCGCGAGTTCGATCTTTTCCTCGTTTCGAGCGGCTTTTACACGTATTTGGCCGATGCGGGTTCGGGCGCCATCTGGCTTGCGACGCGAAAGACGCCGGTGGCCACGGTGAGCGAAAAGGCCTCGGGGTCCGTCTTCATTGTGCGCGGGGACAGCGACGAGTTGCTCGAGCTCGGCGATCTGCGCAGTAAACGCGTAGCCGCGATCGAAAAGTCGTCCTTCTCGGGCTGGCTCACGGCACTTGCCGCGATCGGCAACATCACTCAGTACCCGAACAACTTCTTCGGGAAGGTTTTCTTTACGAGCGATTCGCCTGAGGAAGTCGTCGAAATGGTTCGCGAAGGCCGCGTTGAGGCCGGCGTGCTTTCAACATGCGAACTCGAGTCGCTTCAGCTGCAGGGACTGGTGTCACAGGACGAATTCCGCGTGCTCGGCGAGCGCCCCGTCGAAGGCTTTGCTTGTCGAACGTCGACGCAGCTTTATCCGGACCTCGTTCTCGCCGCGCGCCCCGACCTGCCTGCCGAATGGGGGAAGATCGCTTCTTCGACGCTTCTCGGCATGCCTCTCACGGCTGACGGCTGGGGGTGGACCGTTGCCAACCAGGTGAACGATTCGCGCCGCGTCATCCACCGGTACGCCGGGGTGATGGCCTCTGCCGACGGCGACCGCGACGACACAACCGACCGCTACAAGTATGCGATGCTGATCGGCTTCCTCATTCTCGCCGGTTCCGTCGGGTACAACATTCTCGTGAGCCGCGTCGTGCGCAACCGCACACGGGCGCTCGTTCAGATCATTGACGAAAAATCCGCATTGGAAGAGAGCGAAAAGGAAAACCGCGCCCGCTTGTCGCAGCTCGAGCGCGCCGGGATCGTGAGCGAACTCTCGAGCATGATCGCGCACGAACTGCGTCAGCCCGTGGCGTCGCTCATCAACTACGCAGACGGTCTGCAGCTTTATTTGGGCGGCCGCGGAAAGGATCCGATGATTGACGAAGCCACGCGCGAAATCGCCGAGCAGGCTGAACGTGTCTCGGAAATTGTCGAACGCGTGAGAAAGTACGCCAAACAGAAGACGCAGGTGCACGCGCCGATCGACCTCTGCGAAGTCACGAAGCGTGCGTTTGTAACCTTCGGCTCGAGCGCCGACCGCACGGGCGTGCGCATCACGTCCGATTTCGCCGATAAAGCCCCGATCGAAGGCGATCCGCTTGAACTCGAGCTTCTCATCGTCAATCTTTTAAAGAATGCGCTGCACGCGGCGAAGGCGTCGCCCGAAGGGAAGGGCACGATTTCGATTCGCCTCTTTGCCGACGGCGTCACATCGGACGATCCCCGCTGGGTGCTCGAGGTGCGCGACAACGGGCCCGCCATCTCGGACGCGCAGTTCAACGACCTCGCGCACCCCATTTCAAGCGATAAACTCGAGGGACTCGGGCTCGGGCTTTCGATTTGCCGCGTCATTGCCGAGCGTCACGCCGCGAAGCTGCGCTTCCGCCGTGTAGAGCCGTCCGGTCTTTGCGCAATCCTTTCGATGGCGCAGCGACAGACGGACGGTGCGGGCAGCCGCCCGAAAGCCGGCGAGCACGAAGTCGGCTGAGACTTAAATCCAAACACAACGCACAAAGAAACGAAATTCGGAGCGCCCGATTTCGTCTGAGAGAAAAGTATTTTTATGACCGCCACGCCTTCGCCCGACCTCTATCCCGCGCTTGTTCGCATCGTTGACGATGAAGAAACGGTACGCCGTTCGGAATCCTTCGCCCTGCGGGTGGTCGGGATCGACGTCGTCACTTACGAGAGTGCACGCGATTTTCTCGACCACGACGATCTACGGCATCCGGGCTGCGTCGTTCTCGACGTGCGCATGCCCGGCATGAGCGGGCTTGAGCTGCAGCAGGAGATGCTTCGCCGCGGGATCGATCTCCCGATCCTCTTTTTGACCGGGCACGGCGATATCGGGATGGCCGTCTCCACCCTGAAGCTCGGCGCAGAGGACTTTTTGGAAAAGCCCGTCGACCCCGCGAAGTTCCGTGAAATCGTCAAGCGTCTCACCGAAAAGAACATTGAAGCGCGGCGCGTGCAAATTGAAGTGGAAGGCATGCGAAGCCGCTACGAACTCCTGACCGATCGCGAAAAGGAGATTTTAAAGCGCGTCGCACAGGACCAGATGAACAAGCAGATTGCGATCGACCTCGACATTCAGGAACACACGGTGAAGATTCACCGTTCGAACGCCTGCAAGAAGCTCGAAGTGCGCTCGGCCCTCGAGATTCATCATTTCTTGGAGGCGATCGGCGAACTTTGACGAGCATCACTGCGCTCATCTTTAAGCTTGAGGCCGCTGGCTTCGTTCCGGTGAGCGATACCGTTTTCTCTTCACGGCTGCCGAAAAGCACAAAGCCGTCCTTTTTGAGCGGCATTCGTGAAATGGCTATTGATGGCGCCTCGACGTAGTGAGGAACCCAAGACCAAACAAGGCTGCATCGACAGCTTTTGCGTCGCGATCGCTGAGTCTGCCGTATTCCGTATTCCTGCCAGTCAAGAAGAGGAACTTCCTCGAGAAAAGCCGGGCGCGGCGGGTGACTGGTGACTTTGACCGAAATGATGAACACCTCAACCGTGTCTTCTTCGATAGCGCCAACGATGACCGGGCGGTTTTTGAAGACGCCCGGTTTGTCATCGAATTCGAACGGAATGCGCCAAACCTCGTAGTGCCGGGGACCTTCCTCAGCAAGCTGATCGCGACCATCGTCCTCATTCGTCAGAGTCGTCATCCTCGCGCCAAGATGCCGGGAGGACAGCGTGCCCGTTTCGAATCGGCGGTGTAATGATGTTCGGATTCTTCGAATCGAAGACGCGCGCAACAGGTGGATCGTCTCGCACTCTTAAATCAAAGGAGTAGCGAGCGTTACCACGGCTTTTGCCCGTCAAGAACGGTTTTAGAACATTTGGCGGATGCGGCGGCGATGCTCAGTTGTCACTGTTGAAGAAGAACCGCCTGCGGCGGATTCCTCTCTCTCTAATCCGGGGCGCCCCTGCAGCCGTTTGCATCACGGCCCATATACGGGAAAGCGCGGGGACGCCAGCGTTTTAGAACCAAGGTGCAATGTCCGAAAAGAACCCGAGTAGCAGAATGCTCTTCGACCACAAACGGTTGTGCGGACGCGCGGCGGGAAGGGCCCGCAGCGACGGCCGTGCGACAAACGTATTTTTCGGAGAGAAGAATGCTCGAAGCCTATCTCAAGGACCTTGAAGAGGTTGTGAACATCGACTGCGGCTCCGCCACGGTTGAAGGCGTCACGCAGGTTGCCAAGATCATGAAGCGTCATTTCGACGAAATCGGTTTCCACACCGAACTCGTCGATCTCGGCCCGAAGGCCGGCATGGGTCTGCGCGCCACGAACAAGCCCGATGCCGAAAAGTACGACATCATGTTCAACGCCCACCTCGACACGGTCTTCCCGGAAGGCACCGTTGCCGAACGCCCCTTCAAGATTGAAGGCGACCGCGTGATGGGCCCGGGCTGCGCCGACTGCAAGGCCGGTGTCATCGCCATCTTCCACGCCCTCAAGATGGCTCGCAAGGAAGACCTCGATCGTCTCGCCATCCTCGTCTGCTACAACCCTGACGAAGAAGTGAGCTCGGTTTCGTCCCGCGGTTGGCTCATCGAACAGGCCAAGACCGCCAAGTACGCCATCGTCTGCGAACCGGGCCGTGCCAACGGCTCCTTCGTTCGCTCCCGTAAGGGCCGCGGCGTTTGGGAAATCAATGTTCACGGCGTCGCCGCTCACGCCGGCAACGCCCCGCAGGACGGTCGTTCCGCCGTTCTCGCTGCCGCCAAGTTCACGATCGAAGTGAGCAAACTCCAGGACCTCGAAGGCCGCGGCACGTCCGTCACGGTCGGCGTCGTTCAGGGCGGTACGGTTTGCAACACGGTTCCCGATCTCTGCACGCTCAAGATCGACACGCGCTTCAAGACCGACGAAGACGGCGAATACCTGAAGTCCTCGATCGAAGCCCTCGCCCAGCAGAACTGGGGCGAAGACATCACGGTTGAAGCCAAGCAGGTTTCGAACTCGCCCGCCATGCCCTACAGCGATCGTTCGAAGGAACTCGTTGATATCATCAACGAAGCTGCCCGCCGTGCCGGCTACGAAGCCGGCTGGATCGATGCCGGCGGCGGTTCCGACGCCAACAAGATCGCCGCTTACACGATCGTCGTTGACGGTGTGGCCCCGGCCGGTTCGGGCTTCCACAGCGCCAAGGAAAATCTCCAGATCCCGACGATCGAAAACCGCGTCGCGACGCTCAAGAACGTTCTTGAGCTGCTCTAAAGAGCGTTGATGCTGCCGAGGCGCATGTCCGGCAGCAACGGATCGAATAGCGGAATTCGTTCAACACGACCGAATTCAAAAGAATCCGAGCGCAGGAGGGGGACATCGTAGCAACGGTGTTCCCCTCTTGATCTATGCGGGCGTTGAATCGCCCAGCCCGCGTGCGGCATACGTCAAGCGTTTGATGCTTCGGCCGGCGTGCAAATCGGCTTCAGGCGCGCTACGCTTGCTGCTTCCGAAATCTTTCTTCAATAAATAAGTCATGCTCGCCAAAGGCCTCTCAACAATCGCGCTGCTTTGCATCTCCAACGTTTTCATGACGTGCGCCTGGTATCTGCACTTGAAGCTGCAGGCGGCCAAAGTCATCTCCAACTGGCCGCTCGCGCTCGTCATCGTTTTCTCCTGGTCGATAGCGCTCTTTGAGTACGCCTGCATGGTCCCGGCAAACCGCATCGGCTTCGAAATGAACGGCGGTCCCTTTTCGCTCGTTCAGCTCAAGATCATCCAGGAATGCATCACGCTTTTCATTTTCACGCTGTTCGGCCTCATCGCTTTCAACATCCGTCTCGGCTGGAACCACCTCGCGGCCTTCGTGTGCCTGGTGCTGGCCGTGTATTTCGTTTTTCAGAAGTGACCTAGAGAAGCCGTCTGTCGCGATAGATATCGGTCGCAAAGGCGTGGATGGTCGTGGGTACCGAGCGGTGTTCAAGAAGGAAGCCGTTGCGGATGCTGAGCGGTTTTCGGTGCAGGGCAACTGAAAGATTGTGTGTAAACAAAGAAAATTTTTCAGTTCAATCCCTTTCTTCGGCGGCCGCAAACGGTCTCATCGCTTTGAGATTCGCCCCAGAAGTCGTAGAAATTGAACCAATCCCGCGGTGACCTCAGGATCTCGGCGGCAAGATTGTCGGCATAGGCCTGCGCCATCCGTTTTAACCAAGCTTCTCTTTCGCGGCGCGAGGCTGCGGGCGACTCGTCAAGCGAGGCAAACTTCACACGGTAGCGAGCGGACCCCGGCGGGTCGCCGGATATAGACGCTCTACGCGTACAGGTCATCATGCGAAGCGGACATTTCAAAAGAAGCGCGAGGAGTGCGCCGCCCGTCGGAAACGGTGCTTTGGCGCCGAGAAAGTCGACTTCCGCGACCGCTTTTTCCGATCCGATCGGCGTCCGGTCACCCGCGAGAATGATGTACGCCCCTTGCTCCACACGGTCGGCGAGCGCCATCGCAAGGGCAGGGGAGAGCTCTGTGACTTCAAAGAACTCGCAGCGCGGGGCCGCAGGACGGGATCCGTCGCTTCGGGAAGCGTTCTCCAAGAGCTTGTTAAAGCGTTTCGCATGTCCCGTGTGCTCGAGCACGACGAGCGGATGGTCCGTATGGTGCCTCGATTCGCGGGAAAGAAGCTCTTGGCAGCCCGCGTGCGACGTCAGAATAACGGCGCCCTGATTGGGCGGATCGGCCGCAAAAGGTTCGTCGCCGGCGACTTCAAGGAAAAGCTGACGCTTCGCAGCGTGCGCACCGCACGCAGCAAGGAGCTTATCCAAAATCGTTTCGCCAAAGCGCTCAAGCTGCGCGAGCGCGGTCTTCGCGTCCGGCCGTGCGCCGGCATGAAGAACGGCATCTGGCTGATCGACCTCGATCCACGGTCTCTGCTTTAGGTAGTCGACCACCCGCTCCTGGTAGGCAAGGAGGTCGCGCCGTAGTCTCGTGTTTGTCGACCAGTAAAAGAAGAGAACGGGCTTCAGAATCAGCCGAAATGGCCTGATCCCGAAATACTTGGCTACAAAGAGCAGAATGCGGATGCCCGCGGTCGAGGTTTTTTCGCCGAGTTTCGACCAATGGGGCTCCGCCTTCGGGCGATGCGGGCCGACGGACTTCGCTTTTTCGGTCGGGCGCATCAGTTGCTGCCGGCAACGCTGTCGTTCGGCCGAACGCTCGTTAAGGCTGCGCTCTGCTTTTGGGCTTTGAGTGCTTCGCGTTCGGTTGCCGCCTGCGAAATGCCCGTGCGCCGCACTTCGGCCTGCGCCTGTGCGAGCGCAGCCGCCTGAGCGGCAGCGCTCGGCGCGGGTGCTTTCGCGACCTTGGCAGTCTTAGGCTGAGCGCCGGCTGTTTGGGCTGAACGCACGGACGCCGCACGGGTGCCGTTCGCGGGCGGGAGCTGCGCGGGCTTGGCGGCCTTCGAGGACTTGATCGTTTTGTCGTTGGCCGCTTGGAGGGGGGCGTCTGGGCAAACCGTTTTGCATTCGGGGTCCCGTCCGCAGATGCGCGAAAAGAGAATGATCGGCAGGCGCGTAAGCATCAGGACGCAGAGCTTGGCGTGCATGAGGCTGATGCGAACGTTGTCGGTGAGCGCATTGAAGTGGCTCACGCCTTCTGCCGGGTAAGTGACGCGAACGGGAATGTTCTTGATGCGGACACCCGCCCAGAGAAGACGCACGAGAATTTCCGGATCGAACTCCATGCGGCGGCCGATCTTCGCGTTCTCAACAAGACCGAGTACGGGGTCGAGCGGATAGAGGCGAAGTCCGCACATGGCGTCTTCAAAGGAGAGCGAGAGGCTGTTGACCGCAGCCCAAAAGTTCGTGAGCTTGCGCCCGAAGAGCCGCGCCTTCGGCACCGTTTCATCGTAGACGGGGTAGCCGCAAATGAGCGTGCAGGGGTACTTCTGCCCGAGCGCGAGCAATTTCGGCAGTGCTGCACGGTCGTGCTGACCGTCGGCGTCGATCTGAAGCGCGTGCGTGTAGCCTGCGCGTCCCGCGACCTTGAAGCCGTCGATCACGGCCGCACCTTTGCCGCCGTTCACCGTGCGGTGAATGACGCGAACGCCGGGCTCTGCGAGCCGGTCGCAAAGCGAACGTGTCGTTTCATCCGAGCCGTCGTCAACGAGGTAGACCGGAAGACTGAGCTTACGGACGTCGGCAACCACTTCGGCGAGACACTGCGGCTGGTTGTAGACGGGGATGATCGCAACCGGTCGGAAGCCGGGCTTCATGCTCGTCTTGACGTTGGGCGCGCCCGCACGAATGCCCGTGCGCGCCTGCGCGGTAACGCCGGGCGTCCCGACAACGGCCGGGCCCTCTTTGCGGGGGCGGCGCGGCTTCACCTGCACCGCTCGGCCGACATCGTCGGCAGCTTCTTTTCGGCCGGGCTTTTGCGCGGCGGCTCCACTTTCGATGCCTGCGGCATCGGCAGACGCGGATTCTTGAGACATGTCCGAAAAACTAACGGTCGAAAAGCGCGGAAAACACACAAACGGCCGAACGCAGGACCCGCTTGGAGATCCCGTCAAGTGCGTTTGGCTTCTTTTTATAAAAGGCCCCCAATACTACACGCTTCGTTCGGCGCTCGGGCGCCGGAAAGGCGCAACAGCGCACACAATTTCGCACATACGGTGCCGCGAGTCGAACACCTGCGTTCGAAATGGAGGGCTTCTTACGATGATTGTACGAACCCGCAAGCGCAATAAACAGAGGCAAACCACGCGGTTGAGCGACTTCTGTCGTGAAAATCGACGTCAGAAAAAGTAGAAGAAGCCGCGAAGAAGAGACGGCAGGCTTGAGCGACAGAGAGACGGCATGCAGGGTCGGCGTTTCGAGCGGTGAAACGCGTACGAAAAGACGTGTCGCCCTGATTGCGGACTTCGTCGGAAAATTTGCGGAAAACCACTTTTTTACGCCCGTTTTGCAGGCGTTCCGGCACAGGCGCTACTTATACTATCCGTGTTTCCGATAAGGGAAAGCGAAAAACGCGCTGCTCGCGATTGAAGTGAGACTGCAAAAGCGGTTACGTGCCATGCGCGCTTTTCGCTTTCGTCTTCGCCGTGGCGCCGCTGGCGTGGCAGAAGCGGCCGGAAGCAGCAGAACAATTCCAACAAACGCCAACCGAATAAGCACGAATGGAACACTCGCTCCCGCTCATCTCGACGCTCGTGATCGGCTTCATGCTTGCGCTCGTTTTCGGCTTCATTGCCGAGCGCTTTCTGAAGGCGCCCGCACTCGTCGGCTATCTGCTTGCCGGCATCGCGGCCGGTCCCTTTACGCCCGGTGTCTATGCGGACCCGGAACTCGCCAGTCAGTTCGCCGAAGTGGGCGTCATGCTCCTGATGTTCGGCGTCGGTCTGCACTTTTCAATCAAGGACCTGATGAGCGTGAAGGGCATCGCCGTTCCGGGGGCGGTGCTGCAGATGTTCTGCGCGACGGTGCTCGGCGCCGTTGCCGCACACACGCTCTTCGATCGCCACTGGGTTGAAGCGTTTGCGCTCGGGCTCTCGCTCTCGTGCGCTTCAACGGTCGTGCTTTTGAAGGCCCTTGAAGTGCGAGGAATTCTCTCCGGGCCCGACGGGCGCATTGCCGTGGGCTGGCTCGTCGTCGAAGACTTGGCGACCGTTGTCATCCTCGTTATGCTGCCGCCTCTCGCGGAAATCTTTGCGCCCGGCACCGGTACCAAGGCAACCGTGAGCGGCATGGAACTCGCGATGAGTCTCGGGAAGACCTTGCTCGGCGCCGTGGCTTTTGTCGTCGTGATGCTTTTGGCCGGCCGCCGCGTTCTGCCGTGGGCGATGGCGCAGGTGGCGAAGACGGGCTCGCGCGAACTCTTCACGCTCTTCGTTCTCGCCTGTGCGGTGGGTGTCGCCTACGGCGCGGCGGAAATCTTCCACGTCTCTTTCGCGCTCGGCGCCTTCTTCGCCGGCATGGTTATGCAGGAGAGCCGCTTTGCGCACCGCGCGGCGACCGAGTCGCTCCCGCTGCAGGACGCCTTCTCCGTGCTCTTCTTCGTTGCGGTCGGCATGCTCTTTGACTGGCGTGTGCTGATCGAGAATCCCTGGGAAGTGCTTGCCGTCCTCTTTACGATCATCTTCGGGAAGTCGATCTGCGCCTTTATTCTCGTCTGGGCGCTCAAGTACCCGCTTCACACGGCCTTGACGGTAGCCGTTTCGCTCGCGCAGATCGGCGAATTCTCGTTCATTCTCGTGGGGCAGGCCGAGTCGCTCGGTCTCGCCAAACCGGGGCTTCTCAACCTCATCGTGGCGGGCGCGATCCTTTCGATCGCGTTGAATCCCGTCTGCTTCGGCGTGATCCCGCATCTCGCGAAGTTCTTGACGGGCCGCTGGACTTGGGCGCGAAAGGCCGCCATGCGCACGATGCCCTATGAGGCGCTGCCGCAGGAAACGCAGCCCGAAATGCTTTCGGGGCAGGTTGTTGTGGCCGGCAACGATGCCTTTATCGAACGCTTCGCAAAGTTCCTTTCGGAATCGAAGGTCCCGATGGTGGTTCTCACTGCCAACGAAGAAATCGCCAAGCGTCTTTCCGAAGCGTCGATTTCCGTTGTGAGCGGCCTCCTTTCGAAGGAAGAGTCCTGGATTGCGGCGCACCTTCATCACGCGCAGCGCCTCATCCTCGTCGACAGCTCCGCCGATGCCGTCTCGGCCGCGAATGCCGCCCGCCGTGTTTCGCCTGAAATTCCCATCGTCGTGGTTGCGCGCGATGCGGATCTGTGGCCCGAAGCGCGTCTCGAAAACATTCGCTTCCTCTCGACGGGGGACGCTGCGGCACGACTCCTCGCCGTCAAGATCGAAGCGGCCGTTGCCGAAAATGCGCCTTTGGGTGAAGTGATTGAACCCAAGGCAAAACGTACCGATGCTTTCGAGGATCTCACGGAAAAACTCCGTCCGAAGAAGAAAGCCGAAACGGAAGAGGGCGAGAAGGATGAACCGGCAAAAACCGATGAGGCCGAAGCTTCCGCCCCCCCGGCGGACGAAAAGGTTGAGCAGGGTATGAAGCCCGAAAAGACCGAGAAGTCGGAAAAGACTGAAGCCCCAGTCATTCTCGGAGCAGCCACGGCCGGTGCCGCTTATGCCGCGACGAGCGTGCTCTCGGAATTTGCCGAAGAGGAAGAAGCGGTGACCCAAGCCGAACCGTCGACAGTTGATTCCGAAGCCACTGCCTTCGCAGAAAAGACGCCCGAGGAGCCCGTACTTCCGCCCGCGCCCAAGCCGCACGAGTCCGATGCCGTCGCCGTGATGGCGGCGATTGCGAAGGAAGCCGATGAGGCGGCAGAAGAGGCAGAAGAAACTGAAAAGCCCGAGGCAGAAGAAACCGAGCCGAAGGCTGCGGCAGAAACGAACGAAGCGAAGCCTAACGGCGGATCCGCATAATCCAAGTCTCACGACAACACACAATACGGGACGCATCGGCGGTTATGTCGGGCGTCCCGTTTTTCGATCAAAGACCGGAATAACCGGTGTATCGGGCGTCGAGGTATGGAGCGGCTAAACTTGGTGTTTCTCTTGATGATGGTGGTGGAACGCCTGCAATGACCGGAAAAATCGAACCGAATGCCAAACCGCTCGCGCCTTTCACATTCAATGCGTCGGCCGAATATCGGTGGCTGACCGAACAGTACTTTTTAAAGTGCGGACGAGGTGATCCCGATGAGGAGCTCAGCCGTCGGCTCGTCGCCTATGTGAATCACATCGCGCTCCAAGGTGATGCGCCATTTGATCCGATCGCTTCGCTTTCTGCGGATGCCCAAGCCGAGAGAGAGGCCGTGCGTCTTCAACGCGCCGCTCAAATCCGTTCATCGTTCACAAAGGAAAAGGCCTACGCCGAGCTTCGTGCCATCTGTGAAAACCTTTCCTGCGGCTGCGAAGGCGGCGGCTGGGCGTCGCCGCTTTGGATTTCGGGACTTGAATGGGGCGGCGGCTCAAGCGAGCCCGACGGCACGTCCTACATCGACTTCGATGAGTATGAAAATACGTGTACGGCTTGGCTTAAACCTGATAGAGACGCAGCTGCTCGTTGGCTCAATGCCTATCGCTACAACCAGTACCTCGTGCGGTTCTGCACGCGGCTTTTCGGCTGGCAGTACGAAGAGAACGTTGCTTCTGGGACGCTCGCTGAACGCGCAGCAGCCAAAGGTCTCTTTATGCCGAACGGTGTCGGTGCAAAACTCAACCTTTTTCCGTTCTCACGGCAAAACAACAGTCAATGGCAAGCGCTTCACGTTCGCTACCAAGGCGTGGATCTCGGACGAATCGTGGATTTGATTCAGGCAGGCAAATTTTTCGATGTGAACGAGTATTACAAAAAAGCGGTTGAGTGGCGAAGTTCTGCTTTATTGAAACGCTTGTACGAGACAACGCGCGACGGATCGCCCAAATTGGTTGTCGGCATCGGCATCGGGAAAAAGCGTGAATTTGCCGAAATGTTCGGTGCGCTTGAATCCGAGGAAATGCATCTCTCTGACGTAACCGGTATCTCAACAGCCGTCTACGAGATCGGGCATGCACTCGATGCCGACGGCCAAGCGGTGCCGCTACGTAACTGCTGGCTGGTTGTGCTGCCGTTTTTCTATGGCGGAAGCGGTTCGCTTTCGTCGTACAGCGTTCTTGATCAAACCGTGCGGAGCATTCAAGCGTTCCTTTTGGAAAAGGGGGTGCCGGCCTTCTGGGCAGATCCCAAATGGTCTACGCCCTACGATTGGACGCGTGCCGGGAAGGAATCGGTGTTATTCGATTGAGATAAGCCGCCCAATGAACGACATTGAGGGAGATCGGTCCGGGGGTCGTTCTTTCTCAACCTCGTGAAAACACCCGAAGAGAAGCAGCGTCTTATCGAGGCACAATATCAAGATCACAAAAAAACGGACCGTACTTAGGTCTGACACAACGATGAATCTAACAAGAAAGCGCTGGCATCTTCTGGTCGTTGGTTGCTTCATCAACCTCTTTGCCGGGTCTCTCTACGCCTGGTCCGTTTTCGGCGCAGCGTTGGCCGATCGTTTGACCGCGATCGGTCCCGACAAAGTGGCAAGCGCCGACCTTGCGCTCGCGTTCGGGCTTGCCAATGCCGTCGGTCCCATCACCATGATTTCGGGCGGGGCCGTGAACGACCGATTCGGGCCGAAATTCGTGATCGCCGCGGGCGGTCTTCTGATGGGGGCGGGTCTTTATTTCTGCGGCACCGCCGCGACGCCGCTCGAAATCATTCTTGCTTACGGTCTTGGCTTCGGGCTTGGTCTCGGCTTTGTCTACGGCTGCACCGTCAACAATACGATGAAGTTCTTTCCGGACCGACGCGGACTCTCGGGTGGTCTCACGACGGCCGTTTACGGTTCGAGTTCCGTGATTCTGCCGCCAGCTGCCGCCTGGCTTATTGCCGAGTTCGGCATTGAAGCGGCGATGAAAGGCTTGGGCGTCGTCTTTGCAGTGGTGATCGTCGCGGGCGGACTTCTCTCCATGCGCTGCCCGCCGGGTTTTGTGCCCGAAGGCTGGACGGCGCCGGCGAAATCCGTTCAGAGAGCGGACCGCAACTGGCGCGCAATGATCGCTTCCGAAGAATTTCCGTCCATGATTGCGCTCCTCATGTGCGGCGCCGTGGCTGCGATGATGATTCTTGCGCATGCCTATTCGATCGCCCGCAACCAGATGGGTTTCACTGCGGCAGACGCGAGCGTCGCCGTTTCCGTCATGGCGCTCGCCAATACGGTCGGGCGTATCTTTGCGGGAACGCTCTCCGACAAACTCGGTCGTCTTGCCGCACTGACTTTGGGGATCGCTTTTTCGCTCGCGGGCCTCGCCGCGCTCGCTTTTGCCGGCCCCGAGCGTCCTCCACTTTTTTATGCTGGTCTCGTCTCGGTCGGGATGGCGTTCGGCTCCTTCATGGGCGTTTTTCCGGGCTTTACCGCCGAAGTGTTCGGCTCGCGAAACAATTCGGTCAATTTCGGCATTATGTTTGCGGGCTTTGCAGTTGCGGGTGTCCTTGGGCCAACCCTCATGGGAACGCTGCGCGGTGCCGGTCTCGGCTACGCGGTCTGCTACGGTGCCGCAGCTGCGATTGCCGCTACGGGACTCTTCTTTATTTGGCGTCTCTCGAGAATTTTTGCCAGGGGCGGCGCTTGATTTTCCAACGCTCACCTTGAGTGCGGAACAGCGGGCGGAATGGCGGGCGGTTCGGTGCCGCGCGTCGCAGGCTCATCGCGAATCCTCGCGAATGACCGCTGCGTTCAAGCGCACAAGCGCGCCGCCGCTGTCATGCCTCGTTGATACGAAGCGCCGCTTTGCCGTCGTAGCCGTAACGTCGCCGATTCTTCAGAATGAAGACGACGCAAACGCAAAAAGCAAGGAGTTCCGCAGTCGGTACGGCGAGCCAAAGCCCGAGGTCGCCGAGTACTTCGGGCAGTATTTCAATTGCGAGGACCAGAAAGAGGAACGTGCGGCAAAAAGACAGGATGCCCGCGCGCTTGCCGTCTCCGAAGGCCGTGAAGAAATAGGCCGTGAACATGTTGGGGCAAAGGAGAAGCAGCGAAAGTGCATAGATCGAGAAATTCTCGCGCACAAGCGTAAAGACCGCCGTATCCCGGTCGACGAAGAAGGCAAGCACGGGCTCGGCAAAGAGCACGGCCGAGGTGTAGGCGACTACGCCGAACCCCGCCATGATAAGGAGCGAATTCTTGAAGACCCGGGCGAGTTCGGGCCAGTCTCTTGCGCCGTACTTGAAGCCCACGATCGGCGCAGACGCTTCGCAAAAGCCGTAGAAGACCGAGTTGAAGACATAAGTCGAGTATCCGGCGATCGTTAGCGCGGCGACGCCGTTAAGCCCGAGATGCGCAAGGAGCGCGCTGTTGAAGAGAAAGAGCGTCACCGAGTGCGAGAGGTAGGAAACCATCTCGGCCGTACCGCTCGTGACGGCATGCTTGAATGCCTTCAATTCAAGAACGGGGAAGTGCAGCTGAACGGGCGCGCCTTTCCTCGCGAAAAACAGGATCGCGGCCGCCATCGCGACGGCCCAGGAAATGACGGTCGCGAGCGCCGCCCCCCTCATGCCCATCTGCAGTGGGCCCATAAAGAGGATGTCGAGCACGACGTTCGTGAGCCCTGACGCAATGGAGGCTGCAAGGCCGATTTTGGGAAAGCCCGTTGCCGTAAAGAGTGTTTGCGAGGCAAGACTCACGAAAAGGAGAGGCGTCCCGATCAGGGCCGTCTGCTGGTAGTCGATCGCCAAAGCCATTTCCTTGGGGCCGATTCCGAGGAACGTGAGAATGGGTTCGAGAACGAGGAGCGCAAGAAGACCGAGCACCGCACCGAGGAGAAGCTCGCCCAAAAAGACGGTTGAAAGCGCACTTTCGGCTGCAGCGTGCGCGTTCTTGCCCAAGCGGCGCGCGAGAACGGAGCCCCCGCCCGCCGAGAGCATGATGCCGAATGCACTTACGATGCCCTGAAGCGGCCAGGCGAGGTTGAGTGCGGCGAGCGCATCGGCGCCGAGGTAGCGCGAAATGAGTGCGCCGTCCGCAACCGCATAGGACATGATGAAGAGCGACATCAGCATGCGCGGAAAGGCAAAGCGAAGCTGCCCCGCGATGCTGAAGCGTCTCCCGAGTATGTCCTGCGAAGTGGGTTTGGCGGATTTGACGTTCTCGGCGCCTTCGAGCGCGGCTTTGTCGACGGTACTCATGCCGACCATTCTACGGGGCGGCCGTTGAAGTGAAATGCGGATTTCTCTCGCAATCGTGCCTCTTTGAGGCAACATGGCTTTTCGACTGCGTAAAGTCGCGAAAGACTGCCAAGAGAGAGCCAAAAACAAACCGGCGCGCCTGAAACGGTCAAGCGCACCGGGAACGGCACCAAAAAGCAATCCGATAGTTAAGTGCCGAGCTTAGCGAAGAGAAATGAAAATCAGCCGAGGATCGCCTTCAAATCGGCCTCGGGCGTCGTAATGGGTTTGACGCCGTAGTTTTCGACCAAAACTTTCAGAACATTGGGCGAAACGAAGGCCGGAAGGCTCGGTCCGATGCGAATGTCACGGATGCCGAGGTAGAGGAGCGTCAAGAGAATGCTCACCGCCTTTTGTTCGTACCAGGAGAGCACGAGCGAAAGCGGAAGATCGTTCACCGAGCATTTGAAGACGTCGGCCAGCGCGACGGCGACCTTGATCGCGGAATAGGCGTCGTTGCATTGGCCCATGTCGATCAATCGCGGCAATCCGCCGATTTCGCCGATGTCGAGGTCGTTGAAGCGGAACTTGCCGCAGGCGAGCGTAAGAACGAGCGTGTCCTTCGGGGTCGCTTTGACAAATTCGGCATAGTAGCTTCGGCCGGACTTCGCGCCGTCGCAGCCGCCTACGAGGAAGATATGCTTGAGAGCGCCCGACTTCACCGCGTCGACCACCTTGTCGGCGACGCCTAGGACCGTGTTGTGTCCGAAGCCCGTGAGCATTGTCGAGCCGCCGTTGGCGCCCGTGAGGTGCTGCTTCTCGGTGAAGCCCCCGAGCGCGATCGCCTTTTCGATCACGGGCGTGAAATCTTTGCGGCCGTCGGCATCGGTGCCGATATGCATCATTCCCGGGTATTCGACGACCGACGTCGTAAAGACGCGGTCTTCGTAGCTTGCCTTGGGCGGCATGATGCAGTTCGTCGTAAAGAGCACGGGGGCGGGAAGATTTTTGAATTCCTTCTGCTGGTTCTGCCATGCCGTGCCGAAGTGTCCCTTCAAGTGCGGATATTTTTTGAGTTCTGGATAGGCGTGGCAAGGCAGCATTTCACCGTGCGTATAGATGTTGACGCCTTTATCCTTCGTCGCTTCAAGGAGCAGCGCGAGGTCGTGCAGATCGTGCCCCGTCACGACGATGAAGGGGCCGGGTTCGACTTCAGTCGTTACCGCTGTCGGCGTCGGATGACCGTACGTTTCGGTGTTCGCACGATCGAGAAGCGCCATCGTGACGAAGTTGATACGGCCCGTTTCCATAACGAGCTGCAGGAGCGATTCGGCGTCCGAGAGCGACGCGATCGCGCGAAGCGCCTTGAAATAGAACGCATCGATCTCGTCGTTCGTGTAGCCGAGAATTCGGGCATGATAGGCGTAGGCGGCCACGCCCTTTAATCCGAAAAGAATGAGAGACTTCAGGCTTCGAATATCGTCGTCCGCCGTCCAAACGGACTGCATGTCGAAACGCAGTTCGGCAGCCTCGTTCACGAGAGAACGAACCTCTTCGGTCAGCGACCGGATCTTCTCGCAGTCGAAGTTAACGTTCGTGAGCGTCGCAAAGAGCGCCTTTTCAAAAAGTTTCGCATTGTCCGACGAGTGGCCAACGTAGCGGGATGCGTCGATCAACGCCGCGACGATCTCGTCCTGACGGGCTGCGAGCGCAGGGTCCTTGCCGCAGGTGCCGATCTTGACGCAGCAGACGCCTTTGGTCGTCTGTTCGCACTGATTGCAGAACATGCGCGGCGCTTCAGCCTGATCGGTCGGCTTGATTTCGATTCGGGCATTTGTGTTCATGGTTCAAGGTCTCATGTATGAAACGAAGTTAAATTTCGTTTTGTTATCGGAATTCAAAATATTCGGCGCAAAAAGGCCCCTCGAATCGATTCGGCGCGATTCGATCAAGAAAGAAATAGGGCGACGTACGATCGAGTCGAACGAAGGTATTCGATCAGACCCGGTCGATCGTGTGGCCGGTCATGTAGTCGTAGAAGGTTTTGTTGATCGAATCGAGCATCGGACGCATTGCGCAGCAGCAGGGCGTCCTGCGCGGACCCGAGAAGAGGCAGTGCCGAGGTTTCCATTCGCCGTCGATCGCTTCATAGATCGACATAAGGGTTGCGGATCGCATTTCTTCGCGAATGACATAGCCGCCTTTGGGGCCCTTCACCGATTCAATGAAGCCCGCCTTGACGAGCTTCTGGAGCACCTTGGAGAGGTGATTGTCGGAGACGTCGGTGACGGCTGCAATCTGCTTCAAGGGCTGCGGCGTCGTGCCGTTTCTCGAGAGAAAGACCATGGCGTGAATGGCAATGGCGGCGGCTTCTGAGAGTTCGATCATAGGCAGGCCTGCGAATGGGGGGCGTGGGTTCTCTTTGAATGAGCCGGTGCGGTACGCTCGCCGGCAAATCATTTTGTGTTGGTATTTATTATATGCGTAAGTCGGTACCGAAATACCAATATAAGCTCAAAAAGTCGGTGGCACTGGCAGTTGTCGGCTCGCGGAGGCGGGCGATCCGGACACACAAACGGCCAATACGAGGCCGCAGATTCGACACAAAACGATGGTGAAGGCACGACGTGAGTATGCGGTAGCAGCGCAGGTCGTCGAGACGCCGTGCCAAGGAAAACGCCGACGCGTCAGTCCGTCAGGATCTGGAGCCCCGCGAAAAGTTTGTGGAGGCGCTCTTCGTCAAACGGCAGGTACTCGGCAATCGTGAAGCCCGAGACCGTACCGTTTGCTGCAATGACGCCGAGAATGCGCGCGAGTTCATCCATCGTCATGCGTCCGCCGCCCGAGCCGTCCCCCGTAAGCGCCGGATTGGCGAAGTAGGTCGAATGGAAGCACTTGGGATCGAGGACGTCGATGTCAAGATGGACGAGAATCCGGTCGTATCGGCGAACGAAGTCGGCAATCTTCTCGCTGCCAACGAACGCCTCGTTCTGCAGCATGAAGTCGACGCCAGCATCTTCAAGGAAGCGGCGCTGGTAGTCGAGGAGTCCCTGCAGGCCGACGTAGAGAAGGTCCTTCGCTCCAAAGGGCGGATTCTCCATTTCGACTTTGAGCGCTTCGGCGCCGCGTCCGAGGAGCGCGCCGAGCACCATCGCGTGTGCGTTCGGGTAGCCGTTTTCAGGGAGCGACACATCGGGATGCGAATCAATCCAGACGATGCCGGTATTCGGGTTGAGACCATGCAGATAGTCGAAGGCGGCAAGCGAAACGATGCAGTTGCCGCCGATCGTAACGATACGATCGGGCGCTTCACGGGCAATGACCGCTTTGGCGTTGCGGATGCCGGCTTGGACTTGGTCGAGTTCGGCAATGCCGTTTGTGACGACAGGCGCACGCCCGTCGGGCGGCGTAATTTTGACTTCTACGAGCGGCTGCTTCGGGTTTTCGGGCAGGATGTGAGACAGAAGCTTTGCACCGAAATAGTACGTTTCAAGCCCGCCGCTCGCATGGTCGGGATAAAGCAGTCGAATGGTCTTCATCTTGGTTTCCGGTCATTGGGATTGAAAAGAAGATTGAAAAGAAATCTGTAGCGAACACTTCAAATATACAAACGCATCATACCGATTTGAAGCGCTTTTGAAAATGGATTTTGAATGCCCAATAGGCATGAATGTGAATTAACTATAGGCATTTGAAATAGAAAGAATGAATCGATAGGATTCGGACATCGATCAACCGATTCGGGTTCCCGTACGCCGGCCTCGGGTACACCGGATGATTTGGCTTCCCATCAAATGCAAAACAAACGAAATGCACTCCTCGTGCCGATTCTGACGCTCGGCGTTTTCGGCATTCTCAATACCGAAATGGGTGTGATCGGCATGATTCCATTGATTGCCGAAACGTTCGGCGTCTCCGTCCCGACGGCAGGCTGGACGGTGACGATCTTTGCGATCGGTATCGCGATATGCGGTCCCGTGACGCCGATGCTTTTCTCAAGATTCAACCGCAAGCACGTGATGCTCATTTCGCTTGGCGTCTTCATAGCGAGCAGCGTGATCGGGATGCTCACGACCGATTTTTGGGTCCTGCTGGTTTCCCGCGCCGTGCCGGCCGTGTTTCATCCGGTCTACGTGTCGATGGCTTTTACAGTTGCTGCGGCCTCGGTGCCGAAGAACCAGGGACCGAAGGCGGTTGCGCGGATATTCATCGGCGTCTCGGCCGGCATGGTGCTCGGTGTCCCGGCAGCGGGCTTTATCGCGAGCGAGTGGTCCTACGCGGCAGCAATGGGATTTTTCGCTGTCGTCAATATCGCTGTCTTTATCCTTACGCTGCTTTTCGTGCCTTCCATGCCGGCTGACGGCGTCAAGACCTACGGCGAACAGGTCCGCATTCTTCGCCGACGCGAACTGCAGCTCGCGGTCGCCGCGGTGATTCTCACGAACGGCACGACCTTCGGTTTTTTCAGCTTCCTCGCCGATTACCTCAAGACCGAAACCGGCCTTACCTATTCGGTCGTAAGCTTTGTGCTCTTTCTTTACGGCGCGGCGAACATAGTCGGGAATGTGCTCGCCGGCAAATGGCTCGCGCAGGCGCCGGCGCGGACGATCCGGTGGACGACGGCCGGACTCGCAGCCTATTTAGCACTCATCGGCGTCGTTGGCGGCACAGCCATTCCGATGGCGATTGCCGTTATCCTCTTCGGCATCCTCACGGGCCTATCGAGCAACAACAGTCAATACCTCATCAGCCGCGCCGCGCACGACGCGCCCGAGTTCGGCAACGGTCTTTTCCTCTCTGCGGCCAACACCGGTACTGCCGCAGGCACGGCGCTTTGCGGCGTTTTCATCGCCGAGTGGGGTATTGCGGCGTCGGTTGCAGGCGCGTTGGTGTGCCTCGCGCTTTCGGCCGCCGTTCTCCTGCCGGCGGCGTCTCGGATAGAGCGGTCGTTAGAGTCCGAAAGAGCGTCGGCTCACGATGGCTGTGCTTATGCCGTCGACTGATTGGGAATCGCGAGCGGCGCACGGCTCTGCACCGGGCGGCAGGTTTTCTGTTCTATTTGTCCAGAAGCGCCTAACCGCCTTATCCGCGGTTGCGGCATTCGTTGGGCGTGAGTCCGTATTTGGCTTTGAAGAGCCTCCCAAAGTGCGACGCGTTCTTAAAGCCGTTGCGAAGCCCGATTTCTGCGGCAGAGCGCGCCTCGTCGTTCGAGAGACGCAGTTCGACGGATGCACGTTCGAGCCGCATATCGAGAAATTTGGCATGAACGGTTGTGCCGACCTCACGGAATAGTTCAGCGAGAAGGCGCGAAGAAATGCCCGTGTGTTCCGCAATGGTTCGGACATCTGATGCGTCCCCTCATGCAGCGTCATACGCCGAGCGAAGACGTCGAAAAGGCGCTCGTTACGCGCCGCAAAGGCATCGAAACGATGATGGACTTCTACGAAGTGACGATCGAACGCCTGACCGGCGAGTGCCGCAACGAATCCTACGAAGCGTTCTTCGGCCGCAAGTGCGTTGAGCCGAAGTAATCGCCCGTTGCATTCCTTTATTTAAACAGCAAACCCGCAATCGGATTCGTGAGATTGCGGGTTTGTTGCAAAAATGAAAGAGTGTTGCCGGCAGAAAGATTAAGCCCGAGTTGTTTTCGAGTCATTTTGTATACAGTGACTTCTGCAACTCTGTCGTAGAAGGTAATTGCATCTTAACGAACTTCTGGAGACAGTACGTCGTTTGTGCGATTGAGGAGCGCTTCTTGAAATCGGGAGAATGTCAAGAATCAAACGATTACTGAAGAGCTCGTGCAAGTCGCGCGGAAGTAACTTGCACGTGCTCCGAGGTGAACTCAGCGAACTTCGCCTGCTTTGAACCCAAGCGAATTCACCGTTTGAACGAGCATCTCGTCGGTAACGAATTCTTCGCACGCAACGGTCGCACACTTCTTTTCGAGGTCGGCCTTGACGGAGGCGACGCCCGGCAGCGCCGAAAGCGCCTTTTCAACACGTGCCGTGCAGTTGCCGCAGTGCATGCCGTCGATCATGACGATTTTTTCCTTCATGATGATTTCCTTTTGCTTGTGAGTGGATTGTTCGGTATTGGATCCGCCTAAGAGCGTTGCCGTCCCGGCGGGGGCGAATTTGGGTTTAAAGAATCGAAGCCGCAGCGCGTTCGTGACGACCGAGAAAGACGAAAGGCTCATCGCGGCCGCAGCGATCATCGGGTTGAGGGTGAGGCCCTGCGAGGCAAAGACACCTGCCGCGATCGGAATGCCGATCGCGTTGTAGATGAATGCCCAGAAGAGATTCTCCTTGATATTGCGCATCGTGGCGCGCGAGAGTTCGATCGCAGCTGCAACATCAAAAACGGAACTGCGCATCAAAACGACGTCGGCCGAGGCAATGGCGACGTCCGTCCCGGCGCCGATGGCGGCACCGACGGTCGCCGCGGCGAGCGCAGGTGCGTCGTTGACGCCGTCGCCAACCATGACGACGCGCTCTCCGGCCGCTTTGGCTTTTTCGATTTCGGCGGCTTTTCCGTCGGGCCGAACCCCTGCGACAACGCTTTCAATGCCGGCTCGAGCCGCAATTTCGCGGGCGGTTCGCTCGTTGTCGCCCGTGAGCATCGTGACCTCAAGACCGAGCGACTTGAGCGCAGCCACAGCGTCTTTGCTGTCGGGTTTGATCGCGTCGGCAATGCGAATGAGGCCAAGGACCTCACCGGGTGCGCCGGCGGTCCCTTCAGTGCTGCCTGTGCCGGCAATGCCGACGACGATCGGCGTTTCACCTGCATCCGCTGCGCGCTGTGCTTTGATGGCGAGATTGTCGGGAATCGGCGCGTAAAGCTCTTCGGCAAGTCGTGCGTTCCCTGCGAAGTAGGTTTTGTCGCCCATTTTCGCCGTGATGCCCCGGCCTTCGAACTGCTCAAAGTCCGTGACCGGAATCACGGGGAGCTTGCGCTTTTTGATTTCGTCGACAACGGCGCGCGCGAGCGGATGCTCGGACGGGTTTTCAAGGGCGCCCGCAGCAAAGAGAAGCGGCATCTCAAGCGAGTCCGTCGCGGGTTCAATGCCGGTCACGACGGGTTTGCCGGTCGTGACCGTACCCGTTTTATCGAGATAGGCGGCGTTCACCGTACCGAGCGCTTCGAGCGCGGCGGCGCTCTTAAAAAGAATGCCGCGTTTGGCGCCCGCACCCGTGCCGACCATGATGGTCGTCGGTGTTGCGAGACCGAGTGCACACGGGCAGGAGATGACGAGCACAGCAATGGCGTTCGTCAGTGCGAATTCAAAGTCGGCGCCGAGCGCGAGCCAGACGATGAGCGTCACGACGGCAATCGCAATCACGACGGGCACGAAAATGCCGCTTACTTTGTCGGCGAGACGCGCGACCGGCGCCTTGGAGGAGGTCGCTTCGTCGACGAGCCGAATAATGGCGGCAAGCGCCGTTTCGTCGCCCACTTTCGTCGCCTTCATCACGAAGTGTCCGCTCGCGACAAGGGTTGCGCCCGTGAGCGTGTCGCCCGCAGCCTTCGGGACCGGCACGCTTTCGCCCGTCATCGCCGATTCGTCCACGGTGCCCGATCCTTCAATGACGACGCCGTCAACGGGAATCGTTGCGCCTGTTCGAAGCACTACCTTGTCGAGCGCCTTGACGGCTTCGCGCGGCACCACTTTTTCTTTTCCGTCAACAAGAATGACGGCTTCCTTCGGGGCGAGCGCCATCAGCGCTTCGATCGCACCGGCGGTCTTGCCCTTCGCGCGCGCTTCGAGGAATTTGCCGACCGTAATGAGCGTCACGATCATGGCCGCGCCCTCAAAGTAGAGGCTGTGCGTGAGGGCAAGCCCCTCTTCAATGCGGCCCATGCCAGCAAGCGACGCCATCTTGAGAATTACCCAGACGCCGTAGAGGAAAGAGGCGCCCGCGCCCACGGCAATGAGCGAATCCATATTGGGCGCGCGCATCCAAAGCGCCTTGAGGCCGCGGGTAAAGAAGACGCGGTTGATGAAAAGAGGCGGCAGCGACAAAAGCAGCTGCAGCAGCGCACACACGAAGCCGTTCTCGTGACCGGCCAGGAATCCGGGCATCGGCAGCTCCATCATGCCGCCCATCGAAACGTACATGAGGGGAACGAGGAAGGCGAGCGATACGGTCAAGCGCCGCTTGACGGCGAGCGCTGCGTCTTCCGATGCTTTGGCGGCCGAAGCGTTCGCGCCCCTCGCCGACGAACCGAGACTGTTCGAGGAGCTCTTGACTTCGACCTCCGGCGTACTCGCACCATAACCGGCATCCTCAACGGCGTGCACGATGGCAGCGGCGGCAGCATGCTTCTCGACGCCCGCGGCCAAAGTCACTTCCATGGTGTTCTTCAAGAGATTCACAACAGCCGTATCGACTTCTTCGAGTGCGTTCGTCACCTTTTCGACGCGCGACGAACAGGCAGCGCAGCTCATGCCCGTGATGTCGAAGTGAAGCTTCTCACCGCCTTTGGCAATCGGGCAGGTCTTCGCGGCATCGGCAGGCACGGCGACGTCTCGGCTGATTTTTTCTTTTTGTTCGTTACCTTGGTTGTCTGTCATGTATTGGCTCCGAGCAGACAGTCAATGGCCGGGGCCCGCATATAGAGCGTTCCGGTCGCATTTGTTGTCTGCATCTGAGAATAATTCTTGTTAAGGAGCTTATACCTTGAAGGGGCTACAAGGTCAACACCTCGAAAGACAGAGAGAGCGGCGCGACTGAGGTGCGTCTCGAAAATCGGCCGCGGCGACGCCGGAAACGAAAGCCGCCCGAGATTTCCTTCGGGCGGATGAGGCAGGAGAAGCGCGGGCCCGGCAACCTTCTCGGCTGCAGATTGCGTTCAGCGCAAGCATTCGGCAAAGACGCGGCGGTTTTGAATCTTCTCGCGCTTGAGCGTTCATCAACAATTGAACTGGTGGAACCATTTCGAAACCGCCTGCCAGCGGCCGTCGAGTTTGATCAAGGAGAGGCAGTCGTTGCAGCAGGCGCCGGCGGCATCTTTTTCCATGTCGATGCGTACGACGGCCGTTGTCGGCGTGATCGCAAGCTCGTCGATGCGCCCTTTGAGTTCGGGCGCAGGGCCCGCGCTGCGAACAAAGTCGTAAAGATTCTCAATCGGGCCGCCCAAGAGCGACTTTCCGCCGACAAGGTCCTACATGCTGGCTTCGGGGTGGAACGCTTCGACTACTTACTCGGCGGTCCCGGTTTGAAGCCCTTCGACGTATTTGGCAGCCGCTTCAATGACGGCGTTCTATTCGCTCACGGTAATCGGTTTTTCATTCGACATGGTCATGCCTCTCGTGGTTTTGTTCCGAGCTTCGAATCAATGAAAGAAGGATGAAGACGCTCGGCGGGAAGAATTGCCGACACCGCCGAGCCCGTGACGGTAAAGGTCATAAGAAAGAATCGGTCTCTCAAATTCTGGAGCGATCGATACATTGATATGATATGTGTATCGAGTGCTAAAAAAGAAGGCGGCTCATCGAATACTTGTAATTGCGCGGCTCAGAGTGTCGAGCGAGCCTGATGAAGATGTGACGGACGAAGAGGAAGCGCCATGACGACAAAAGAACGAAAAGAAACGGATGACGGCCTGACCGAAGTCCGGACGACGGCCGAGACGAAGACCGAGACGAAGACCGAGACGGAGAGCGGCGCCTTGCGAAACAATGCGGCTGTCGATTCGGGAGCGCCGAAATCGGGGAAGACGTCACGTTCGACCAAGGGGAGGCCGCGCGCTTTCGATCGACGCACAGCGCTTGTTGAGGCGTTGCGCGTCTTCTGGCGTCTGGGCTACGAACCGGCGTCCGTTGCCATTCTCTGCAAGACGATGGGGATCAACCCGCCAAGCTTTTATGCGGCGTTCGGTTCAAAAGCCGAGCTTTTCATCGAAGCCGTTAACTACTACGAAGCGGCGTATTGGTCCGAACCGCTCCGAAATCTCGAACGCTACGGCAAAGGCAGCGTCTTCGAAGCTTTCGAATCGTTCTTTGACGAAGCGGCCGAAATTCTGCTCAATCCCTCGAACCCTTCGGGCTGCATGGTGGTGCTCGCCGCCGTCAATATTTCACCCGACGAAAGCGAAATCAGCGCGCTCGTGCGTCGGCTTCGAATAGAGACCTGCGCCGTCTTCGAACGTCGTCTGCGCCGCGCCGTAGAAGAGGGGGAGCTTTCTAAAGAAACTGACGTCAAGGCGTTAGCCGACTTCATCAACATTTTCCTCGAAGGCATGTCGATTCAGGCCAAAGACGGCATGGATCTCGCAACCTTGAAGCGGGCCGTCCGTCCGCTGCATGCGGCCCTCAGAGCCGCTTCATCAAAATAGAAAGATGACCGACAAATACGACCGCCGCAGCATTCTCAAAACCGCCGGCATGAGTGCCTTTTTAACGGCGCTTGCCGGACGGGCAACCTTTCACTCGACAGAGAGCCTCGCAGCAGAAGCCAACCAAACGGGTAAGAAACCGGCCCGCCCCCTCAAGCGCGCCGCCGTGGTCTACTTCAGCCGCTCGGGACACACGCGCCGCATTGCCGAAGCGATCGCCGTGACGACCGGCGTGCCGCTCTTCGAGATCACGCTCAAAACGCCGTACTCGGACGACTACAAGACGGCCGCCGCTCAGGTGAAGGCCGATATCGAACGGGGCGTGCGTCCCGAAATCCTCATGCCCGAACTCGATCTCGACGACTTCGATACGCTCTTTCTCGGTGCGCCCACCTGGTGGCATCACATTGCGACGCCCGTGCAGGCATGGCTCCTCGCCGTTAACTTGAACGGCAAGACCGTGATGCCATTTACCACGCACGGCGGCGGCTTCGAAATGGAAACCCGCGAGGACTGGGCGGCATACTGCATGGGCGCCGACGTGAAGACTTCGCTGGTCATCTGGGGGCGCAACTGGGGCGACTTCACGGACGACGTTGAAGATTGGCTGGACGAATCGGGCATTCGCTGACGTTTATTCGGGTGACCACGGTGCAGTGACATTTGCCGGGCTACTGATTCATCGGTGCGTCGCCTAAGCGAATACGCGAGGCTTCACCATCCTGTCTTGGCGCTCGAGAGCGGCGGTGCTAGTCTTTCGGCGGACCGGCCGCAGTGCTGCCGACCTTTCGTTACGGGCAGCTGCGGCAGAAACAACAAGACCATTACCATCCTCAAATCCTCAAATCCTCAAATCCTCAAATCCTCAAATCCTCAACCCGGAGAAACTTTTATGTCTGCCATCACACCGTGGCTCGGCGTTCTTGTGCTGATTGTTTCGGGCTGGGCCGTCGTCAAAAAGTACCAAGTCAACATGGTGCTCTTCTTGGGCGGCCTCGTTCTCAATATCCTTGCGCTCCTTGGCGGGCTCGACACGCTCATGGCCAAAGGGTCGACGGGCTTTATCGGCTTCGACCTCGTAGCTCTGCTTCACCAGATCAGCACCTCCCAGATTGCGGGTGTCGGCTTCATCATTCTCGTTTCGGGCGGCTTTGCCGCTTACATGCAGGCGATTGGTGCCTCAGACCGCTTCGTGACGGTTTGCGCGTCGCCGCTTTCCTTCGTGAAGAATCCGTATCTGATTCTCGCGCTCGTCTTCATTTTCGGGCACTGCCTGAGTCTCGTCATCACATCTGCGGCAGGCCTGGCGATGCTGATGGTCGTGACGGTTTATCCGCTCATCATCCGCGTGGGCTGCTCGCCGCTTTCGGCCGCTGCGGTCGTTGCGAGCGTTCTCATCATCGGGTACGCGCCTGCTTCCGGGACGGCGAATCTTGCTGCCGAACTCATCGGGCTTGAACCGATCGAATATTTCGTGAAGTATCAGCTCCCGATGGCCGTACCCGTCGTGATCGCGATGGCGGTCTCGCACGTTTTCGTGCAGTACTGGTTCGACCGTCGAGAAGGCACGGGCGAAGTCGCGGACTTGTCCGAACTTGCCCAAAAGCGCCGCGACCTCGAAAAGGCGCCCGCCTTCTACGCAATCTTTCCGGTGCTTCCGATCGTCTTCCTCTTGATCTTCAACAAGATGGTCTTCAAGACGGTGACGCTCAATGTGCCGACGGCGATGTTCATCTGCTGGCTGCTCGCGTTCCTCGTCGACCTTGTCGTTCGCCGCAACGTGCGCGAATCATTCGACCTCTCATTCGCGATGTTTAAGGGCATGGGGAGCATTCTGACGAGCACCGTCGGCCTCATCTTCGTCGCGGCGTTCTTCGCAAAGGGCCTGCAGAACGTCGGCATCGTCGATCTGCTTCTCTCGGCCGCGCAGGGGCTTGGTCTCGGCAGCACCGGCATGGGCGTCGTGCTCTCGGCCATCATCGGCGCTGTCACGATTCTCACGGGTTCGGGCGTTGCCGCCTTCACAAGCCTCGGCCACATCGTTCCGGACGTCGCTGCCGGCATGGGCTCGGACGGCATTGCCATGATGCTCATGATGCACACCGCGGCCGAAATGCTGCGCGCGATGTCGCCCGTTGCCGGCGTCATCATCATCGTGGCGGGCTTTGCCAAGGTGAATCCGCTCACCATGGTGAAGCGCACGTCGATTCCGATTCTCGTGGGCTATGTCGTGATGCTTGCGACCGTGTCGATGCTCTTTGGCTGATGCGGGCGACTGACTGAGGTGCGGCAGCGTCCGCAGCCTTGCGGCAGTTTAAGGACCTTCATCGTTCCATCTCGGAACGCATTTCGGGCGGCACTTCTTCGGATGCGCCGCCCGAAGTCTATTCTTCTCGTCGAAAGGAGGCGCTTACGACATCGACAAAACGTCGCACGGTTTCGCTCGGCTCTTTCGGGAGCATGAACCCGAATCGGGCCGTAACCGTCCAGTCGAGCTCAATCATGCGAAAGAGCGGGTGCACATCGGACCAGCAGCCGATATTGAGAATAAGCCCCTCTTCGGTCAACGCTCGGTTGAAGACGTCGATATCGAGAAGATCGAATTCAGTGAAGCGTGCATCGGGTACGCGGGCGCGAAGTTCGGTCTGCGCGGCATCGAAATCTTCGAGCATCCCGAAGCGCGGCAGAAAGATTTTGCGTCCCGAAAGCTCCGCCAAACCGATCCGATCCCGTTCAGCAAGCGGATCGCCCGTCGCAACGGAAAGACCGATCGGTACGCGCTCGAGGACGACGCCCGCGCAGTTGTAGCGCGCGAGAAACCGCTCGTCGAAAACACCCGCAATGATGTCGATTTCGTCGCCCAAGCGCTCGAGCGAACGGTCGACTTCAGCGCGTGTATTGCCGTATGAAATGAGCCGCATCTTGGTGCCGGGAAGTTCTTCACGGTGCCGATACCAGCAGTCGAAGACGTAGCGCCCCGAGAAGACGGCCGAGGTGCCCACATTGATTTCGTTTTCATCGGAAGCTGCAGCTCGTGCAATATCGCGCAGGATTGAATCCGAGAGTGCGATGAGCGCTTCGGCCTCAAGGCGCAGCCGTTCGCCGGCGCGCGTGAGCTTGAGGCCTCTGGGCGTACGCTCGAACAAGGGGGCGCCGATCCCGTCCTCGAAAGTGTTGATCTGTTTGATGAGGGCCGTGGGCGTCACGTAAAGACGCTGCGCCGCCTGCGTGAAGCTTCCCGTTCTGGCACAGGCGAGAAAGGCATCCAGGCGTCGGTTGTAGAGACGAAAGCTCGACATGATCGGTTCCAAGCAAAGACGAAAAGTGCGCGCTTCGAGTCCGCAGATCGGGCTGACCATTTATGCGGCAAACACTTTTTCGTTGATGCAGGCAATGCGTGAACGATTGACGTGATCGGAAAGTTTCTTTTGGATAGCTGCAGCAGAGAGTAATCGAAATTTCTGGAAAAAGAAAGAAGGAAGACGTTTGGGCTTCTCTGTGAACTAAAAGTTCATAGCAATGAATAAATTTGAACTTCTCTTAAAGTTCACGCCGACATACATTTTGAGGCGTTGAAATCATCCCGCCAGAGACGCAACCGCCGCCAACGACGAGCGAGTTGCCGTGTGTGGTTTTTAAGGAGAAAGATCATGACCGAAATGATGAAGACGGCCGTTCTGGTCGGTCCGGAAAAGCTTGAAACGAAGTCTGTGCCCGTGCCTGAAATGAAGGCAGGCGACATTCGCATTCGCGTGTCCGCGTGCGGTGTTTGCGGCTCCGACATTCACATGTGGAAAACCGAGCACGGCTGGAACCCGAAGCACACAGGCGACTTCTGGATGGGGCACGAGTTCTGCGGGGTCGTAGAAGATCCGGGCACGAGTCACTTTAAAGCGGGCGACCGCGTCGTCTTCTGGGCGAACCTCTACTGCGGCGAGTGCGACATGTGCCGCGCCGGTCTCGAGCACCTCTGCCGATCGGTGAACGGCACGAACTACATCGGTTTCGTCTGCTGCGGTGCTTATGCCGAGAAGTTTGTTGGTCCGGCGCGCCTTGCCTACAAGCTCCCCGACGCCGTGACGGATACGGACGCCGCGCTGATCGATCCCCTCATGGTGGCCTATCACGCCGTTCGAAAGTCCGGTCTGAAGCTTCACGACAAGGTGCTCGTCGTGGGTTCGGGCATCATCGCGCAGATGATGGGTGAACTCGCCAAACGCGCCGGTGCGTCTTATGTCGCCATGTGAAGACGAACGACCGCAAACTTGCCAAAGCGCGCGAAGTCGGGGCCTTTGACGCTTACCTTGACGGCAAGGCCGAGAATCGCCGTGAGATCTACGACGAAGCTTCGGGCGGGGGCTTTGACGTCGTATTCGAAGCCGTCGGATCGGCTTCGGCTCTGGCTGCATCGCTTGACGCCGTGAAGCCGGGCGGCACGGTTGTCACGGTGGGCAACACGATCGACGCGACAATTCCGATCGACATCAACCGCCTTGTGCTTCGCGAAACGCATTTGATCGGCAGCGTCTCCTGCACCCGCAAGGAATTCGAAGAGACGATCGATCTCATTGCCTCCGGAATGATTGATCCGAAGCGTTATGTCACCGATGTTGTCCCGATCGAGGACATGCAGCATGCGTTTGAGCGCCTCACGTCGCACACCGATCCGGTTCTGAAGATCGTGATGAAGCCCGATGCGGCTTGAGAATTGGGCGGGGAAGGGCGCAATCGCGCGTCAAAAGTGAATCAAAAGTGCGCATTGCGCCGATCAAACGATCGGCACCGGCAAAACGAAAGTCGGATTCGACAATCGCGGCCGGTGCCGCACCTGCAAAATGGATGGCAGCAAACGTACGTTCGATAGGGAGCGTTGACCATGGAATACAAGAAACTCGGCCGCACCGGCCTCCTTGTGAGCCGCCTTTGTCTCGGCACCATGAATTTCGGCTGCGGCACCGATAAAGCCGCCGCGTTTGAGATCATGGACCGCGCTTTCGAGAGCGGCATCAACTTCTTCGATACGGCCGATGTCTACGGCGGCCCGCAGCGCCCGGACATTCCGCTCGGCTACGGCATCTCGGAAGAAATCATCGGCGAGTGGCTGCAGAGAAGCGGCAAGCGCGACGAAATCGTCCTTGCAACGAAGCTCTATCAGCCCATGATTCCCGGCCCGAACGGCGGCCGGCTTTCGGCTTATCACATCCGAAAAGCGTGCGAAGACAGCCTCCGGCGCCTTAAAACAGACCACATCGATCTCTACCAGATGCATCACTTCGACCGCCTGACGCCGTGGGAGGAAATTTGGGAAGCGATGGAGGTGCTCGTGCGCCAGGGCAAAGTCATTTACACGGGGAGCTGCAATTTCCCGGGCTGGGGCATCGCCGCCGCGCAGGGCGAGGCCCGTCGGCGCAACTTCATGGGACTCGTGAGCGAACAGAGCCGCTACAGCCTTGCGTGCCGGGCGATCGAGCTCGAGGTCTTGCCTTCGGCACGCTGGCACGGACTCGGCGTCATGACTTACAGTCCCTTGGACGGCGGCCTACTGGCGGGCGCACTCAAAAAAGCTGTCGCGGGTTCGCGTCGAGCGAAGCCTTCCCTTCCCATTCGCGACCCGAAGTTTTACGAGCGCGTCGCCGCTTATGAAGCGCTTTGCGACGAAGCGGGTCTCGCGCCCGCCGATGTGGCGCAGGCTTGGGTGCTTGCGAATCCGGACGTCACGTGCCCGATCGTGGGACCGCGCACGATCGAGCAGCTCGAGAGCTCCATCAAGGGGATGGAAGTCAAGCTTTCGGCCGACCTGATGGCGAAGCTCGACGAAATTTTCCCGGGCCCGGGCGGCGAAGCGCCCGAAGCGTACGCCTGGTGAGATTCAGGCCACAATAACGCTTGACCGAAGCACCGACCGGCTGCGAGTGAAACAAACCGCGCCGGTTTCGGCTTGAGCGGCAAACAAGGAAAAACATCAGAACGGATAGAACGAGATGAAAAAAAGCGCACTTTCGATCGTCCTCGGGCTCTCGCTGGCCATCGGCTGGGTGAGCATGGCGGGCGCAGCCGAAGAAAAGCACTTCCCGGCGCCGACGACGCTGAGCCCGGAAATGTCTGCCTCCGTCACGGCCGCGCCGCCGCCCCTTTGGTTGAACGGGGTCGCCAAACCCGCCGACATCACGCCGATCGCAAAGGCCTATGCCGAGAGCGCCGCGAAGGCAGCGATCGACATGGCGGCGCGCTACGGCGTGAAGCTCGAAGAGACGACGCTCGGTGGCGTCCCCGCATGGGTTCTCACGCCCGCGAATCTCTCGTCTGAAAAGGCCGACAAGATCATCTTTCACATTCACGGCGGCGGCTACATTCTTGGCCACGGTGCGGCCGGCACGGGCGAAGCGATTCTGATGGCCGCGCACGAAGGCTACAAGATCGTCTCTGTCGACTACCGCATGGCGCCCGAGCACCCGTACCCGGCCGCGATCGACGACGCCTTCAAGGCCTACCGCGCGCTTCTCGAAAAGGTGCCCGCGAAGAACATCGCGGTTTTCGGGACGTCGACGGGGGGCGCCATGACGCTCATTCTCGGGATACAGGCGGCCGAGGCGGGTGTCGACATGCCCGCTGCGCTCATTTCGGGAACGCCCTGGTCGGATATGGACAAGGTCGGCGACACGTACTATACGAACGAGCATGTCGACAACATCCTCGTAACCTACGACGGCCTCATCAAGAGTGCTGTTGAAGCTTATGCAGGGAAGAACGACCTCAGAGACCCGCACATTTCGCCCGTTTATGCCGACGAAAAGATCCTCGCGAAATTCCCGCCGACGCTCCTCGTTTCGGGTACGCGCGACCTTTTTCTGAGCAACACCGTGCGCATGCACGAGCGGCTTCTTCTCGCCGACGCCCACGCGGAGCTCATCGTCTACGAGGCGATCTCGCACGCGCAGTACTACTTGAATGAAAAAGCGCCCGAAACGCGCAAGCACTACCGGCTTCTCGGGAAGTTCCTTGAGCGCACGCTTCTCAAGTAAGCGAAGAAGGCTGTGCGGCAAAAGGGGGACTGTGTCGGCTTTCTCGCGAAAAGAGAGCTGCGTCTTTCGTTTCCGGGCGGCTTCCCGCATGAGACGAAATGCGCAAGGATGCGGCGCTATCGAGCAAATGCCTGACGAAGAGCCAGTGCACTATTGACGGCAAGCATCGGGCGCTCGGCATCTGCGGCCGGAGCCGACAAACGACAACACCCCAAACATCACCGATTCATTTAAAAACGCGAGGAAAACAAACATGCTCGGCAACTTTACATACTGCAACCCGACGAAACTCTATTTCGGCGACAAGTCCCTCGAGAACCTTGACGCCGAACTCGCCAAATACGGCCCCAACGTGGCGCTTGTATACGGCGGCGGATCCGTCAAGAAGTCGGGCCTCTACGATCAGGTGATCGAAATTCTGAAGCGCTGCGGCAAGAACGTCGCCGAAATCGAGGGCGTGATGCCCAATCCGACGCTCAAGAAACTGCGCGAAGGCATCGAAATCGCCCGCGCTGCGAAGGTTGACTTTATTCTCGCCGTTGGCGGCGGCTCGGTCTGCGACTACTCGAAGGCGCTCGCCGTTTCCGTCAATTGCGACGACGATCCCTGGGAGAAGTATTACGTCCGCTTTGAGGAACCCACCTGCGAAATCGTCCCGGTGGGCTGCATCCTCACGATGCCAGGCACCGGTTCCGAAATGAACGCGGGTGCAGTCATCACGCACGACGTCACGCGCCAGAAGATCGGTCACGTCTTTGCGGACGAAGCCGTGATGCCGCGCTTTGCGATTCTCAATCCGCTCTATACGCTCACGCTCCCGAAGCGCCAGATGGTTGCGGGCATCTACGACATCTTCAATCATATCTGCGAGCAGTACTTCTCGGGCGAAGACGATTCGACGAGCGACTACCTGAGCGAAGGCCTCATGCGCTCGCTCATCCACTCGAGCCGCATCGCGAACGCCGACCCCAACAATTACGAAGCGCGCTCGAACATCATGTGGACGGCCACCTGGGCCCTCAATACGCTCATCTCCCGCGGCAAGACCACGGACTGGATGGTGCATATGCTCGGCCACGCCGTGGGCGGCCTCACGGACGCGACGCACGGGATGACGCTCGCGGCGGTCTCCCACGCCTACTACAGCCACATCATGCCGTACGGGCTCCCGAAATTCCGCCGATTTGCCGCAAACGTCTGGGACATCAACGTTGAAGGGATGACCGACGAAGAAGCCGGGAAGGCGGGTCTCGCGGCAATGGAAGCGTGGATGCGCGAACTGGGCCTCGCCATGAAGACGTCCGAACTCGGCTTCACAGCCGACATGGTCGAAAAGGCCGCAGACTACACGATCGTTCTGAAGGGCGGCTACAAGGTACTGACCCGCGAAGAAATCGTCGAAATCTTCAAGACGAGCCTCTGATGTAGCCCGGCGGCTGAAGTCCGACGCATGAAAAACCGGCAGGGACGCATTTGCCTCTCTGCCGGTTCTTTTATGGTGCGCGAAAACGCTCAGGCTGCGCAGAAGAACGAAATCGGGCGTTTAGACGGACGGAATGAAAAGGCGTCAGGCTTTGTCATTCCATCTTCCAGCGAACATGCGCCGGGGCACCGCTAGCCGTGAGGTCGCCCGCTTTGACGCCGCGGAAAGCGTTTTCGCGTGCGACGCCCGCGTCGATCGCTTTTTTGAGCTTCTCGAGCGCGGCAGCGTCTTCGTTTTTGATTGTCACCTTGAACGCGGCGTCGGTTGCGATGGCGTTCACGGTGCTCCCGCCATTAAAGTCGCTCACGACCGCTTCGGGGAGCGCCTTTTCGATTTCACGGATGGCGTTGGCAGCGGCGTGCACGGCGTTCGTGTTGCCGTAAGAACCGTAAGAGTGGCCGCCCGGCGCCGAGATCGAAACGGTGTGGGTGCCGGCAAAGGCCGTGCCCGCAGCAAGGAGGGCACAGAAAGCAAGCGAATGATGAAACTTCATGGCGAACTCCTTACTTGTACATTTCTTCCGTCGTGCGCGGACCGATCGGTCCGAGGGCGGGTTCGACCGTCTTGCCGTCGGCCGTGTTGTAGCCTGCAGCGAGGAGTCCCATCATGATGAGGCGGTAGACGCGCTTGCTTTCGGCTTCGCCGTTGCCGGGAATGCCCCATTCGTACCAGGTGTGTCCGCCCTGCGATGTTGCCGTGGTGCCGACGGCGATGTTGATGGTCGGGATCCCGATCGCGGCCGGAACGTTGTCGTTCAAGGACTGCGCTTCGAGCGGCAAGTCTTTGCGCTCGTCAATGCCGAGAAGCTTCGCCGTTTCCCAATGCGCCTGAATGATCGGGTCGTTGAGGTTCTTTCGAACACCAGCAGGACGATCGCCGAACCAGACGAGCTCCATTTCGAGCGCGCCCTTGTCGCCCGTCTTGAGTAGGAGACACGTGCACGGGACACGGCAATTTCCCGCCTAGAACCTGCGATTCAGGATCTTCAAACGTTTTTGTGAACGGCATTGCCGTTACGCGGCAGGGCGACCACTGGGTTACGCACTCGAACGGCGACTCGAGCCACGACGGGACGCTCGCAGGCGGATCGGGAACGGTGTACGCGAACGGAAAGCCCGTCGCACGCATCGGCGACATGATTTCCTGCGGAAGTGCAGTGTCGAAGGGGTCTCAAAACGTTTTTGCGGGTTGAATGCGGAAAATGCGCCCGAAGCCGTCAGCCTCGGATCATCAGAATGGATTTCATTGAAACGAAATCACGGGGAATCCTTCACGATGAACGCGGTAGAGGCGGCAGGACTGACCAAGAGGCTCTTTGAGGCCAAGCGCGAACTGCAGACGGCCGGAGCCGTCACGCGCATCGCCATTACGGGAACCATCCTTGAACTGCGCAAAAAACTCGGCGCATGGAAGCGGGTACAAGCTGTTTTGGATCGGCTGGCGGCCAATCCATTCGACGAAAGCAAAAACCTGAAGCCCGCCGAATACGTCGAACAGGTGAAGGCGTGGCTTCCCGATTCACTGATCTGCTTTAAGAAGGCGGAAGCCGGAAACGCCAAGGGAATTGCGCATGCGCTCGCCGAAGTTCTAGGGCGTTATCCGGAGTTGGCAAACTCTTCGGAAATGAAATTGCTTGGGACCGGAGCAGAGCTCCTGGCAGAAAGAAAAAAGCAGTTCGACGAAATCGAGAGGAGAGTCGATGAAATGATGAAGACTGCGGATGTCAGCCGTTATCAACGCTTCGCAGCGGCCAAATTCGATGGCACAATTCATGACGCCATTCAGTATCGCAGGTGGAGGTGTTACGGAAATTACAACTTGACTATGGAGTTGGCGAAAAATTACGGCGTCCAAAACGACAAAAGAATCAAGGCTTATGTAAAGGACAGTAGTGAGGTCACGCCTGAATTTCTAACAATTCTCCGAGAAGTTTACGTGCGCGCATATGCAAAATCGCAGTACTTTAACGAGCTCAAATACACGAATCCAAAAATTCTCAAACCAGAAGTTTCCATTCCAAAGTTCAGGGGGATGGATAAATCAGAACGCGCATATGCCTATTGTGCTTATGGTTATGGCGTCATAATGACGAGCCACTTCAGGAAGAATTTGACCAATAGCGTCAAACGTGATGAATCGGAGAGCTTTCACCCTCAAGGAACTTTGGGACCGGATAGCCAATCCGATGCGGCGCGCAGCGTTATCGCTCACGAACTGGGCCATTCCATGGATGCCATGCTGAATTTGCAATACAACGCTGAGATTTTGGATTTGTGGAAAACTCACAAAAAGACGATGCGTGATGATTTGAGCAGGTATGCGGGAACTAACGTCAAGGAAATGATTGCCGAGGCGTTCAGTGAATACATGCTGAGCAAGGCCCCGAGGCCGTTAGCGCAGAAGATTGGGCAAATCATCGATAATGAATGCGCCCGCCGTTTTGGGGAATGAGATGGAAGACGATTTTGACGATCTGATGGACGATGGCGATCCGGAAATGACCGAAGACGAACGGTGGGAGGAAGAGTACGGGACTCGGCAGGACTGGCTCGAAGACAAAGACTCCCCCATGGCGAAGAGCTTTACGGACGCCTACAAGGCCTTCCTAGCTAATGACTGTATCGGCATTTTGAGCTACGAAGAAGCTAAGGAAGAATATAAAAGACAATCTGGACGGCCTCCGGAGTTGATCGAAGAATGCCCCGAGATTGAGTGGGTGGAGCGTCAGCGCCAAGAGATTCGCGAGTGGCTGAAGTCCGTGAAGGCAACGCCCGAGCAGGTGGCTGAAATGGAGGTCTACATTCGAAAGAATCTCCCGTTCGAGCCGTGGCTCCAGATGGCCTACTGATCAAAAAAAGCCCCGCAAGTCGGGGCTTCGGCATATTTGAACGATCTAATTCTGTTTTTGGAAAACGCCTTGATGGGTAGGCGCACGGAATCCGCAGAATTTCTCCATAGAGCCAGAACGGAGGGATTCGATGGATTCGTACATGTTGCTTCGGCGCCTCTTTCTGAATACATGTGCACTTGATTCGGTGGCAACGTATGCTGAGTTGCAGCCTTATTTTGACTGACTTAAACGCAGAGAGAAAATTTCCAGTGTCTTGAAGGATTTCGTAAATGATCGACTTTATGGGCGATCATACACGCTGCAGATGAAAAATGATGATGGGAGCGAAGAGATCATTTCCTTTGATGTAAAGGGTTCACTCCGAACGGAACCATTCAGTACGATCAGCATGCTCTCGGCTGAAGAAATGTACGCTGTTGCGAAATACATTCTTATAGCTTTATCGCAACTTGATGAAATTCTGATGCATGGACGTAAAACCAGGATGGTTGAACGAGATCCGAATCATAAAAAACATGCGGGTGCGAAATTTGTATATTCGCTTCACCCCGTGAAAGACGAAGAATCGGGGAAAAAGTTTCCCGCATTAGCTGAGATCCTTTTGCCAACATCAGGAGCCAATGAGGTATATCAGCTCAATGTAAAAGGTAGCGGTACATTCAACGGCCGAGTTAAGCGCCTTAAAGGGGCGTTTTCAGTCTCGCCAGATGCAGTTATTATCCGAATGGCCGAAGGATAAAAAAATAGCGCCAACCCTCACCTTTTCCCCGCGCGGTCCAGTTTTTGAGTTGACGCCCTACGGTTCGAGTCAGCACCACATTTGGCAATCGCGGGCTCCCAGATGAAATCCGGGGGATTGCGGCCTTCATTACCCTCGAACTTTCGTTTCTATAGGCGATTTTACATCACGGGGTGGTGGGGCTCAATAGGCTCGGAATTTTCTTTCCAAAGCGTGTTCAACGGCTTGCAGTTCTTGAGGAAACAGAGTGACGCCCCACATTGGGATCAAAGAAGACGCCACTCCTCACTTGGCCGCGAGCAACCTCAGATTTTGGAATGGCGTCCTATGGCTCAAGTCGGTACTACTTTAACGGTGTCTCGCCCTTAATCCAGTAGCCCTCAGTTGCCTTGAGCTTTCGTTTTCTAACTTCCGTATTACCGTAGATCGCCCATCAGGGAAAACGGCGCGATTTCGGGCATGGGCCTAATCCGAAAATTGAGAGGTCAACTTTGAGGTACCTCTCATGCCAATTGGAACTTTCGGTTTTGAAGACTTGTCGTCGAATGACAAGGCCCTTCGGACTTTCACGCGGGCTTTCGGCCGACAGGGGGCAAACGTCGTTCAGACGGAAGTCCCTCAGCGCATCAAGCGAACGGCCGGAATTTCGTACAAGGAAGTCAATCTCACTTTCGCAGACTCGCAGACGGTCACGCTATGCGTCAAAAAGACGGGCGACATCTTTCAGGTGAAGCTCAACGGAAAGGCGTTGCCCATCCGCAATCAGGACGACCCGAAGAAGGCGATTAAAGAAATCGTAGACGCCATGGATTCTGGCCGAGCCGCATTCCAGCGCAAGCTCGCGCGCGTTCAGGTCAAGGTTCCGGCTGGGATCAAGACGGCCGCGCCTCGCATTGAGGCGGTTCTCACGGAGAAGGTGACCTCTCTTAAGGAGGCTATCGCCGAAGTGAATAAGCGTTGCGACGAACTGCGCGGTGAGATCGCCAAGGTTGAACAGCAGACGCAAGAGAACAACCTGCAGGCTCAGCAAATGCTGAATGGCCTGAATGCCGATATTGCGGCTTTTGAAAAACTGCGAGACGCCGCTTAAGGAGTGATAGCAATGCTTGGAACCGTGTATTGGAACGAAGCGGCGGAGCCGAAGAACGTCTCGCTCGACCGACTTCTTTATGACATTCGACGCGACGACGCGGCTGATGGGCTCATCTTTGATGCCGTGACGGAATCGGACATTCTGGAAAATCCCGAGACGGAGGCGATTCTCTCGCTCGATGCGCTCACGTCTCCCTACAGCAAGCTTGAACGCAAGATGCAAATCATGCTTCAGGTGATGGAGCGCTCCTCCGGGACGGACAAGCCCGTCAACATGCAGCTCTCGAAGCCCTTCAAGAACCGAGGCGTCGCGAACGTTGCCGCCATCTTCGAGCTCTCTGACGGGCAGACGATTTCGATCTACTTCCACAACCCCGATTCTCAGCCCTCGAAACTCGCGCCGAAGGGCGAGATGATTTCGTGGAAGTGGCTCCTCAATAAGAAGGACATCACGATCGTCGTCGCGCCGGAACACGGAGAAGACCTGAACGTTCGTGAAGTCGCCCGCCGAGTCATGAAGCTCGCGGAGAAAAACTCGGCGGCGTTCCAGCGCGCGAATGCACGACGAGCGGAGCGCATGCAGAAAATCGCGGACATGAAGAGCGAGTCCGGATCGCTCGAAAAGGAGCTTTCGGATGCTCAGGCCACGCTTGCGGCGCTTGAGACCTCGCTTTCCGATGCCAAGATCAAGCTGTCTGACTCTGAAACCGCCCTTAAGGCGGCTAACGAAAAGGTCGAGGAGGGGCGAAGCAAACTTGAAGCCGAAAAGAAGGCGTTCGAGGAAGAGCGAGCCCGACAGGAGGCCGAAAAGGAGGCGGCTCGCAAAGCTGCGGAAGAGGCCGAAGCCGAACGAAAGGCTGCTGAGGAAGCCGCGGCGAAGGTCAACGAATCGCCTAATGACGCAGCTCCTGCGCCCGCTTCGGACGAAAAGCCGCAAACCTCGTTATCAGAGAACGAAGTGCCACCCTCGCCGGTAGATGAAACGGCTGTCCCAATGATGGATCCGCAGGAGCTTTCCAAGCCCTCCAGCAAGCGTGTCGACATCATGCCGGAGCCCGCATCGAGCACTGAAGGCGGTGACCCGCAGTGGGACGCCGACAAAGCAGTTCTGCAGCAGGTCATTGACGGAACGCATCCGCAGATGGATGATCCTGCGCTCTCGGACATCCTCACGCAGATTTATGGCCGTTGGGAAGGGGATGAACAAAAGACGGCCGTTGTCAATCAGGCAATCGACGCCTGGGCGAATTACGCGCTTAAGGTGACGGAAAACCTCGTGTAAGGAGCCGTGAGCATGACGCCTATCGAAAGATTGAAGCTCGTTGCCGAACTGACGGCGCTTCACAATACGGCCCCTGAAGCGAATGAGGCCGACAGGGTCAAGCAATCGGAGCGGATTCACGAAGTTCGTTCCCTTTTGACGGGGAACGAAGACGAGAACGAGGGGAAAGCGGAGCCGCTGGAGTGGCACGAAATTTCAGGCGCAAAACTGCCGCCGCCATACTTTCCCTGCGTCATTACGCCCGCCGAAGCCGCGCGTAGCCCGTTCTTTAAGCACCTCTACGACGAACAGCAAAGGATCGTCAAGGAAATCCGAATCGAAGACGGGAAGGCCATGTTCGCTGTGCCGAGCGGCACTGCGATCGAAAAGGGCTTGAATCAGTTAAAATAAATCTACTCGAATATAACTATTTATTGCCAAAATGAGTAGGTATATAAGCATCGGAGAAGCTGCGAAAACTCTTGGGGTCTCCATTTCGACCCTTCGGCGATGGGATGCGGAGGGCAAGCTGCACGCGAATCGCACCCGTTCCG